>NZ_JBEPKQ010000003.1:0-1010569 GCF_040544795.1 Ralstonia sp. 1138
GAACAGGACCGTGAAACGACTCCGCGCCGATGATAGTGCGGATTCCCGTGTGAAAGTAGGTCATCGCCAGGCTCTCCATCTAAACACCCCAGCTCCAACACAGAGCTGGGGTGTTTGCCTTTGCGCGTTCAACTTCGATATCCAGCTCCTCCTGGCGCATCCTAGGCCGTGAATCAGATCGGCTCATTGCAGTGCGAGTGCGCATCAAACAAAAAAGCCTCCGAATGGAGGCTTTTTGCGCTTATGCGAGTAGCTGAGTGATTAGCTGCGTGTCAGGAATTTCTCAACGAGACGAACCCAATACGTGGCGCCCAGCGGCAGCAACTCGTCGTTGAAGTCATAGCTGGGGTTGTGCAGCATGCAAGGGCCGAGCCCATGCCCTTGCTCGCGGTGGTCGCCATCACCGTTGCCGATGAAGGCGAAGCAGCCAGGCTTCTCGATCAGCATGAACGAGAAATCTTCTGCACCCATGGTCGGATCGATATTGGAATCAACGTTATCCACACCGACGAGTTCGCGCATGACGGCCGCGGCGAATTGCGTTTCGGCTTCCGTGTTGACGGTCGGCGGGTAGTTGCGGTGAAAGACGAAGTCGACCGTGCAATCGTATGCGGAGGCGATGCCTTTGGAGACTTCTTCCATGCGGCGCTCGATGAGGTCGAGCACTTCAGTGGAGAACGTGCGCACCGTGCCGCCGATCCAGGCTTCATTCGGGATGATGTTGGTCGCATCGCCGGCATGGAACTGGGTGACGGAAAGGACGGCCGTGTCGATTGGCCGCTTGTTGCGCGTAATGATGCCTTGCAACGCCGAGACCACCTGAGCGCCGACAAACACCGGGTCGTTGCCGTTGTGCGGTAGCGCTGCGTGCGCCCCTTTGCCTTTGATCGTGATGCGGAATTCGTTGCTCGACGCCATCAGCGCGCCGGCACGCGTCCCGAATGCACCGACCGGAACGCCCGGCCAGTTGTGCAGGCCAAAGACGGCGTCGCATGGAAAACGATCGAACAGGCCGTCCTTGATCATCTCGCGCGCGCCGCCGCCGCCTTCTTCGGCAGGCTGGAAGATGAGGTTGACGGTGCCGCTGAAATTGCGATGTTTAGCCAAGTAATGCGCCGCACCAAGCAGCATCGCAGTGTGGCCATCGTGACCGCACGCGTGCATCTTGCCGTCGTGCTTGGAGCGATGCTCGAACTCGTTGGCCTCCGCAAGCGGCAGGGCGTCCATATCGGCGCGCAGGCCGATGCTCTTGCCTTCACCGTTGCGGATGACACCGACCAGGCCGGTCTTGCCCAGGCCCCGATGCACTTCGATGCCCCATTCGGCGAGCTTGGCAGCGACCAGATCGGAGGTGCGCTGTTCTTCGAAGCAGAGTTCGGGATGCGCGTGGATGTCGCGTCGCAGCGCCTGGATCTCGGGCTGCGCGGCTTGGATTTCTGGGATCAGCTTCATGAGGATGCTCGTGTTCTGGCTGAAAGTTCGGAGTCACGTTCGATGATACGCCGAAGGGCGATTTTCGACCCGCACTCAGCCGATTGCTTGATCCGCCCATGCAGTTGCGTATGGATTGCCCGCACAACGGTTTGTGCGCCCGCGCGTACAGACGAAGCGGGGCGGCCGAAACGCCTACACTGGAGGTTCGCCAATTGACCGCGCGGCCGATGCCGGCTTCCCGCCGCGGTCTTGCCCGCTTTGTGAACGACTCCGAGCCCATCATGTCCGCCGACGTTATCGCTGCTGCATCGCAGCCCTCCGACGAAGTTCTGCAATTGATCCGCACGCTGGTGGCGTTCGATACCGTGAGCCGCAATTCGAACCTCGGATTGATCGAGTGGGTGCGCGATCGCTTGCGCGCGCAGGGCGCGGAATGCCGGCTGACGTATGACGCCACGGGCGGTAAGGCGAACCTGTTTGCGACGTTGTCGCCGGGCCGCAAGCCGGGGCTCGTGCTGTCGGGGCATACCGATGTGGTGCCCGTCGATGGCCAGCCGTGGGTTACGAACCCGTTCGAGGCACAAATCCGCGACGGTCGCCTGTACGGGCGTGGCACGGCCGACATGAAGAGCTTCATTGCCGTGGCGCTCGCAAATGTGCCGGCGTTCATGGCGGCGGAGGGCGACGCCAGTTTTCATCTCTCGCTGTCGTATGACGAAGAGATCGGTTGCGTGGGCGTGCGCAGCCTACTGCGTGACCTCGAAGCCAGCGGCATTCAGCCGGCCGGTTGCATCGTCGGCGAACCCACGTCGATGCGGGCCATCATTGCGCACAAGGGCAAGCGCGAATACCGATGCTGCGTGCGAGGCAAGGAAGCGCATTCCGCGTTGACGCCGCAGGGTGTGAATGCGATCGAGTTTGCGGCGCTGCTGATCGCGCATATCCGCTCGCTGGCCGCGCGTCTGGCGGCGGAAGAGGCGCGCGACGCCGCCTTTGTCGTGCCCCACACGACGCTGAATACGGGCACGATCAAAGGCGGTATTGCCACCAACGTGGTGCCCCGCGATTGCGAATTCACCTTCGATTTCCGCTATCTGCCGGGCACCGATCCGGATTGGCTTTTCGGCGAGGTGGAGCGCTATGCCCAGCAGACGCTGCTGCCGCAGATGCGCGAGATTTCCGCTGACGCTGACATCAGCTTCGCCATGAAGGCCAATACGCCCGGCTTGTCGATCGCCCCCTCGCACGAGTTGGTTGCGCTGGCACAAGCGCTGGCTGATAGCCGGGCCGCGGTCGGCAAGGTCGACTATGGGACGGAGGCGGGTCTGTTCTCGCGCGCGGGCATCCCGACGGTCGTGTGCGGCCCGGGCAATATCGAGCAGGCGCACAAGCCGAACGAGTACATCGAACTCGCGCAGATCGCGCAGTGTGAAGCGTTCATGCGGCGCCTCGCCCAACGGCAACCGCAATTGCTGCCGGCCTGAACAAAAAAACCGGGCACATGGCCCGGTTTCTTTTTGTGCGATGCCCGTTCAGCGGATGACCTGGCCGTTCGAATTGATGATCGTCATCTCAACGAATTTCGAGCCGACATGGTTGGATGGCGAGAAGTTCACGTTGAAGCCCCCCACGTCGTAATTGCCCATCGACTCGAGCGCCCCGATGAACTTCTCGCGCGTCAGGTCCCGGCCGGCACGCTTGAGACCTTCGACGAAGACGCGCGCGGCGACGTAGCCTTCGATGCTTCCGTAGTCGAAATCGGTAATGCCGTCGGACTTCAGCAGCTTCTGGTAGTCGCGCACCAGCGGCGACGCACCGCTATACGGATACGGCATCACCTGTGAGATGATCACACCACCGCCGGCCTTGCCCAGCGTATTGGCCAGCGCCTTGGTCCCGACGAACGATACGTTGTAGAACTGGCCCGCGTACCCCTGTTCCTGGGCGCCTTTCACCAGCGCCGCCACGGTCTGGTAAGCGCTGATGACGACGATGGCATCCGGCTTCTGCGCAAGCACGGTCCCAATGGCACCCTTCACGTCAGTGGTGTTGCGCACCACGCTCGCCTTTGCGGCCAGCGACACGCCCTGGTTGGCGGGAAGCTTCAGCGCGTGCTCCACGCCGTCCAGCCCGGCCTTGCCGTACGCATCGTCGTTGTAGACCACGGCGATGCGCCTGAGGCCGGTCGTGCGGATCTGCTGCACGATGGCGGCGGTTTCATCGTTGTATCCGGCACGCACGTGAAATACGTTACGCGCGAACGGCTCGCGCAGTGCTGTTGCGCCGGAGTACGGCGCAAAAAACGGCACGCCCGCCGGGTTGGCGATCTTCAGCGCCGCGAGGCTCGTCGGTGTGCCGACGTAGCCGAACAGCGCAAAGACTTTGGTGTCGTCGATCAGCGTCTTGGTGTTGCGGGCCGTCGCATCAGGCTCGTAGAAATCGTCGAGCACCTTCAGCTCGATCTTGCGACCGTTGACGCCGCCTGCTGCATTGACGGCGTTGAAGTAAAGCTGGGCGCCGCGGTTCATCTGCTGACCGAGCTGTGCCGCCGGGCCGCTCATCGGCGCCGATTGGCCGACGATGATTGCGTCGTTCGTTACGCCTGTTTCGGCGTGCGCGCCGCCCGACGCCATGCCGACGATGCCCGCTGCGAACATGGCCAGCAGCGCGGTGATTCTGCGAGATTGCATTGCTCTCCCCCGAGAGTTGATTTGCCCGGCATCATAGCTAAACGGGCAGGGGAGGCAAACAGAATCGGGCGGGTTGCGTCGCTTTTGAGCCTTTTTGAGACAGAGAAGGCGCGCGATGTGCTCGCTTTCCTTCATGCGGGGGGCGTTTCAGGCGCCTTCGGCCACCCGTCGCTTCATCACCGCCAGCAGCGCGGCCGTGACGACGGTGCCGGCAACCAGCGCCGCCACGTAGCCGCCCAGGTGCGTGACCGCGTTCGGGATCGGCAGCACGAACGCCCCGCCGTGCGGCACGCGCAGCTCCACCCCAAACAGCATCGACAGCGCGCCTGCGCAGGCTGAACCCGCCACGAGCGCGGGAATGACGCGGAACGGGTCGCGCGCGGCATACGGGATCGCCCCCTCGCTAATGAAGGCGAGGCCGAGCACGGCGGTGGCGCGCGCCGCCTGGCGTTCGTCTGGCGTGAACCGCGACGGGAACAGCCACGCCGCCAGCGCGATGCCCAGCGGCGGCGTCATGCCCGCGGCCATCGTGGCTGCCATGGGCGTATAGACCTGCGCGCCGATCAGCCCGGTGCTGAAGGCATACGCCGCTTTGTTGATGGGGCCGCCCATGTCGAAGGCCATCATGCCGCCCAGCAGAGCGCCCAGCGGGACCGCGTTGGCGCCTTGCATGCCGCGCAGCCAGGCGGTCAGGGACGCCAACAGCGCGGCAACCGGCGCGCCGACCACATACAGCATCACCAGGCCCGTCAGCAGGCAGCCGAGCACGGGCAGGATCAGCACGGGTTTCAGCCCTTCCAGGTTGCGCGGCAGCTTCAGCCAGCGGTTGAGCGCCTCGGTGCCATAGCCAGCGACGAACCCGGCGACGATGCCGCCAAGAAACCCGGCCCCCAGGCTGGCGGCCAGCATGCCTCCGACCATCCCCGGTGCGATGCCCGGACGGCTGGCGATCGAATACGCGATGTATCCGGCGAGCACGGGCACCATCAACGCAAACGCGGACTTGGCACCGATCTGGAACAGCGCGCCGCCAAGCGTGTGGCTGGCCGAGGCGTCCGTCACGTAGATGCCGCCGAGGGCGAACGCCAGCGCAATCAGGATGCCCCCCGCCACCACGAACGGCAGCATGAAGGACACGCCGGTCATCAGGTGCTTGTACGGGCCGGTGCGCTGCTGTTCCGCAGCCGCGCCCGCGGTCCGCGTCGATTGGGCCGCCCCGGAGGATTCCACGGCGGCCTCATCGAAGGCGCGGCGGATCAGCGCCTGCCCGTCATGGATGGCGGCTTTGGTGCCGGCGCGGAAGACGCGCTTGCCGGCAAAGCGCGACAGGTCCACCTGCGTGTCTGCGGCGATCAGCACGAGATCCGCACTCGCGATGGCATCGGCCGACAGCGTGTTCTGTGCGCCAACCGAGCCCTGCGTTTCCACGTGGATCGTGTGGCCGAGCGCGCCGGCGGCCTGCGTGAGCGCCTCGGCGGCCATGAAGGTGTGCGCGATGCCGGTCGGGCACGACGTGATGGCGACAATGCGCCGAGCTTGCACACCCGATTCCGGCGAGGGTGAGGCGTTATGCATAACGCGCGCCAGCACCGCCCGCGCGTCGGCCAACACCTCGTCGAGCGTGACTTCAAGCGTGCGCGGATTGGCGTGACGAGCGGCGGCATCGGGCGACAGGCCGGCCCAGACGACGGCCTCGGCGGTGGCCAGCGCCGCGGTGTCAACCACGGAGGTGATGTCCGGGCCGCGCACGTCGACGTCGAGCTTGTAGCCGGATTCGCGCGCCGCGTGGCGCAGGGCCGCGCCGGCGAGCATCGCGCGGGTGGTGCGGCCGTCCGCACCGAGAATTGCCAACAGGTTTGCCATGATCGGCTCCTTGAATGCGTTGAGCGTGTGGCGATGCGATGGTTGGTCGGGGCGTCAGGCCACGCGCTGCATCTGGACGGCGGCGGCGCATTCGCGCACTTCGCCAGGGGCGGGGAGGTGCGGCCCCAGACGCTGCAGCTTGCATGCGGCAAAGGCCACCGAAAGGCGCACGGTCTCTTCCATGCCGGCACCGGCATGCCAGCCGGCCAGCACGCCGGCCACCATGGCGTCACCCGCGCCGACGGTACTGGCGGCCCGCACCGGCGGCAGGCTCGCTTGCCACGTGCCGTCTGCCGTGACGAACAGCGCGCCGTCTTCGCCGAGCGAGACGATGACCTGCGCCACGCCCCGCGCGTGGATGGCGCGCGCCACGTCCGCCGTTTCAGCCAGCGTCGGCAGCGATGTGCCCGCCCACAGTTCCAGTTCGTGCCGATTGGGCTTGATGGCCGTCGGCAGCGCGTCGCGTGGTGCAGCCAAGACCTGTGCGAGCGGGGCGCCGCTCGTGTCGACCAAGGTCGGTACGCCGCGGCGGTTGAGCCGTGCCAGCAATGTCACATAGGCATCCGGCGGCAAGCCACCGGCCAGGCTGCCGCACAGCGCCGCGCCCGCCATGTCGGAGAGCCCGTCAATGCGTTCGCACAGCGCGTCGAAGTCGGCGGGCGTGGCGTCAATGCCGGGCAGATTGATGTCGGTGGTCTGCCCGTCTGCCTGGTCGCTGATCTTGATGTTGGTGCGATTGGTGCCGGGCACGCGGCAGAAGCCGTCCACCACGCCCTTGCGCGCAAACAGCGCCTCGAACAGTTCGGCATTGGCGTCGCCGAGAAGGCCCGTCGCAATCACCGGAACCTGCCAGTCGGCGAGGCAGGCTGCGACGTTGACGCCCTTGCCGCCGGCCTGTTGCGTGACGCTGCGGCCGATGTTGACGCGGCCGCGTTCGAGACGCTCCAGCCCGACAGTCATGTCGATGGCCGGGTTGAGCGTGACGGTGACGATGCGCGATTGGCGGCTCATGCGGCCTTCTCCTCGCCACCAGCCTGCATCGGGAAGGCGGTTTCCAGGGCGCGCACTTCCTGGGCGGAGGCACAGGCCAGCGCGCGTTCTGCGAGCTGCGACAGCGCGCGGGCGTGCGCCTCGCGCAGCCGCGCCTTGACCGGGGCAATATCGCGCGGGCTCATCGACAATTCGTGCACGCCAAGCCCTGTCAGCAGCAGCGCGCCGAACGGGTCTCCGGCCAGCCCGCCGCACACGCCGACCCAGCGCCCGTGGCGCGCGGCGCCTTGCACCGTCTGCTGAATCAGACGCAGCACGCTCGGGTGCAGGCTGTCGGCCTCGGCGGCGAGGTCGGGGTGCTGGCGATCGATCGCCAGCGTGTATTGCGTGAGGTCGTTCGTTCCGATGGAGAAGAAGTCGACGTGTTCGGCCAGCCGATCGGCCAGCAGTGCGGCGGCTGGCACTTCCACCATGATGCCCAGCGGCACCGTCGGCGCGTCGAGTTCTGCGCGGATGCGTTCGCACGCGGCGCGCAGGGCGGTCACCTCCTCCAATGACGTGATCATCGGGAACATGATCGACAGCACCGCGCTATGGCCGGTATTTCCGGCATCGCGGGCCGCCCGATAGAGTGCGCGCAGTTGCGGCTCCATGAGGTCGGCGCGGCGCAGCAGCAGGCGCGCACCGCGCACGCCGAGGAACGGGTTCTCTTCCGTCGGCAGGTTCAGATGCGGGACCTGCTTGTCGCCGCCGATATCCAGCGTGCGCACGATCAGCGGACGGCCGCCAAGGGCTTTGAGCATGTCGGCGTAGACCGCGTATTGCGTGTCTTCGTCCGGCGCGTGGTCGCGTTCGAGGAACAGGAATTCGGTGCGCATCAGGCCGACGCCTTCCGCACCGAGCGTGAGCGCTTCGACCGCTTGTGCCGGCAGGTTGACGTTGGCGGCGATCTCCACCGTGTGGCCGTCACGCGTGCGCGCGGGCAGGCCTCGCTCCGCCTCCTCACGCTGCGTGCGCGCGGCGTCTTCCTGCAGCCATGCGCGGGCGCTCGCGATGCTGGCGTCATCGGGATCGAGCACCAGACGGCCGCCCGTGCCGTCGATGATGGCCTGCGTGCCCGTCGCCACATCGAGCACGGCCGGGCCGGCGGCCACGACGGCCGGGATGCCCAGCGTGCGCGTCAGGATGGCCGTGTGCGAGGTCGGACCGCCTTGCGCCGTGACGATGCCGATGATGCGTCGCGTGTCGAGCGCCGCCGTATCCGAAGGCGACAGGTCCGCCGCCACCAGGATGCAGGGTGTGTCGGGCAGGGTCTGCGCTGCACTGCGCAGCGACGGATCGATATGGCCCAGCACACGCCGTCCCACGTCGCGCAAGTCGGCCGCGCGCGCGGCCAGCAGCGGATTACCCAGCGCGCCCAGCCGCTCGGCGAGGCGCTCGACGGCCTGATGCCAGGACCACGCCACCCCGTGGCCTTCGACCATCGCCTGGCATGTCAGCGTCATGAGATCGGTGTCGCCCAGCAGTTCAGCCTGCGCCTTGAAGATGCCCGCTTCGGCTTCGCCCAGACGGGCGGCGGTGTCGCGCGCCAGGGCTTCCAGCTCCGCGCGCGTGCTGGCCAGCGCCTGGTCCAGCAGGTCGCCGCCGGTGGTGAGTGCGACGGGATGATCGGGCACGGTCGACGCGCCGTGCTGCAACACGTGGATGGGGCCGATCGCCAAGCCGGGGCTCGCCGCAATGCCGCCGATGGCGGGCAGCGCCGTGTCGGCTTGCCAGCCGTGCGCGGTCTGGCGCGTGCGAGCCGCCTGCGTGTCGCGCGCCGCCTGAGCGCGCTCCTGCGCCGTCAGGCCTCGGATGGTCTGCAGCAGCGCGTCGAGCGCGGCCCCGGCGTCGGGGCCTTCCGCAGAGAGACTGAGTTTGGCGCCGGCCGCCAGCCCCAATTGCAGCAACGCCACGAGATTCTTTGCATCGGCGGTTTCGTCGCCATGGCGGACTTGCACCCGCGCGGCAAAGCGACGCGCGGTTTCGACCCACTGCGCGGCCGGACGCGCGTGCAGACCGCTCGGGTATTCCAGCGTCAAGGTGCGCTGCTCGGCGAGGTCGGTGCCTGGTGTGCCGGCGGCGGGCGCGGGCGCGTCGCTGGAGAGTGCGGCGACAAGCTCTTCAGCATTCTGCGTGGTGAAGAGCTGCCGCAGGCGCGCATCGTCATTCAGCAGCCGCGTCAGCCGGCGCAGCAGCGTGATGTGTTCGTCCGACTGCGCGGCGATGGCAAATACCAGGTGCGTCGTCTGGCCCGGGTGCCACTCCAGCCCGTCAGGAAACTGCAGCACCGCAATGCCGGTCTGGCGGATCAGGTGACGGTCCTCGCCCATGCCGTGCGGAATGGCGACGCCGTGGCCGAGAAACGTGTTGGCCACCGTTTCGCGGCGCAAAAGGCTGTCGATATAGGCGGGGTCGATGCAGCCGGCGTCGGCCAGCAATTGGCCGGCGGCGCGGATGGCGCTTTCCTTGTCGGTGGCGCGTTGTTGCAGACGGATGCGTTCGGCGCAGATCAGGGCGGAAGCCATGCGGCGGGGTCTCCTGCGGCTGCCGTGCTCCAAGGCCCGGCATGCGTGTCGTCGATGATCGCGAATTGAAATCGATTACAGTTGGGGTGTCAATGTGCGTCGCGACACAAAGTGACGTCTATCCCGGTATTTACGGGGTTTTCCCTAGGTGCTTCGAGCATTGGTGGGGGTGCGCTCCTTCGCTATGATGACGCTTTCTTTGGAAACGATTTCAGTATGACGGTTCGAATCAAGGACGTGGCGGCGGCAGCGGGGGTGTCGGTGGCCACCGTGTCGCGTGCGCTTGCTGGCGGCCCCGTGAGCGCAGAACTGCGCCGGCGTGTCGATGCGGCGGTGGCGGCGTCGGGGTATCGGCCGAACCTGTCGGCGCGGCGGCTGCGCTCGCAGCAGGCGCAGACCGTCGGGCTGATCGTCTCCGACATCCGCAATCCGTTCTTCACCGGCGTCAGCCGGGCCGTGGAAGACGCAGCCTACGCGGCTGGCCTGCGCGTCATCCTCTGCAATTCCGACGAAGACCCCGAGAAGGAAGCGATGTACCTGCGCCTGATGGAAGAGGAGCGCGTGACTGGCGTGATCCTCTCGCCGACGCGCGGCATTGCCGAAGCGCAGCAACCCGTGGACCTCGGCTACCCGGTCGTGCTGATCGACCGCGCCGGCCCCACATGCGGCACCGATGCCGTCGTGCTCGACAACCAGCAAGCCGCACAAACGCTGGCCGAGCACCTCGCCGCGCAGGGTTACCGGCGTATCGGTGGGCTGTTCGGGCGGACGAGCAGCACAGGCGCTGAGCGTCAAGCCGGATTCGCGACGGCGCTGGCACGCCACGGCATCACCGCCGAGGCACGCTTCATCCTGCCGACCGCCGAGGCCGCGGAGGCTGAGACGCTGGCGTGGCTGTCCGGCACGGAAGGTGATCGCCCCGACGCGCTGGTCGCGAGTAACGCGCAATCGCTGCTCGGCGTGCTGCGTGCGTTGCGGCGGCTGTCGCTCGACGTGCCGCGTGACATCGCCGTGGCGGGCTTCGACAACGAGCCCTGGACAGAACTCGCCGGCCCGGGCATCACCGTGATCGAGCAACCGGTCTACGACATCGGTCGCATGGCAATGGCGATGCTGCAGGAGCGCCTCGCGCAACCCACCTTGCCGACGCGCCGCGTGCTGTTGACGGGGCGGCTCGTCACGCGCGGCTCCACGCCGCTGCGAAGCCCCTAGCGGGCGATTACAATTTCCGGATACTCGCGGCGGTGCGACAACGCCGACATGCACCCGCCGCCACCCACTCCGGAGCCCCCTGATGTCCACCCAAGTCATCCGTGCTGCCTGCCCGCACGACTGCCCCGACACCTGCGCCTTGCTCGTCACTGTCGAGGACGGCCGTGCCACCCGCGTGCAGGGCGACCCGGACCACCCGACCACCGCCGGTGTGCTGTGCACCAAGGTCAATCGGTATGCCGAGCGCACGTACCACCCAAACCGCTTGTTGACGCCGATGAAGCGTGTGGGCGCCAAGGGCGAGGGCAAGTTCGAACCGATTTCGTGGGACGAGGCCATCGACACCATCGCCACGCGCCTGGGCGACATTGCTGCGCGCAACCCGGAGGCCATCCTTCCGTACAGCTACGCCGGGACGATGGGCCTGGTGCAGGGCGAAAGCATGGCTGCGCGTTTTTTCCACAAGCTGGGCGCGTCGCTGCTGGATCGCACAATCTGCGCATCGGCCGGTGCGACAGCCCTGCGCTACACCTATGGTGCGAGCCTCGGCATGGACATCGAGCACGTGCAGGACGCCAAGCTGATCCTGATCTGGGGCGCCAATCCGATCGCGTCGAACCTGCATTTCTGGACGCGCGCGCAGGAAGCCAAACGGCGCGGCGCCACGCTCGTTGCCATCGATCCGTATCGCTCGCTGACGGCCGAGAAGTGCCATCGCCATCTGGCGCTGCGCCCCGGTACCGATGCAGCGCTGGCGCTGGCGATGATCCACGTGTTGATCCGCGATGATCTGCTCGACCACGACTACATCGCCGATCACACGCTCGGTTTCGAGGCGCTGCGTGAGCGCGCGCAGCAATACACGCCGGAATACGCAGCGACGCTGTGCGGGGTGGACGCGGCGGATATCGAATGGCTCGCCAAGCTGTACGGCACGACCGTCGTGCGCGACGAGCAGCCCGCGGCCATTCGCCTGAACTACGGCATGCAGCGTGCGCATGGCGGCGGGCAGGGGGTGCGCGCGGTCGCATGCCTGCCGTCGCTGGTGGGCGCGTGGCGCGATGCAGCGGGCGGGCTGCAGCTGTCGACGTCGGGTTTCTTCCCCATCGACAATGCGAAGCTGCAGCGTCCTGACCTGCTGCCAAGCTGGCCCGCGCTGCCGCGCACGATCAACATGAGCACCATCGGCGATGCGCTGCTGCATGCGGGCGACGCATCGTTCGGCCCGAAGGTCGAGGCGGTGGTCGTCTACAACAGCAACCCCGTGGCGGTGGCGCCGGACTCGCGCAAGGTCGCCGCCGGCTTTGCGCGCGAAGACCTCTTCACCGTGGTGCTGGAGCATTTCCAGACCGACACCGCCGACTACGCCGACATCCTCCTGCCCGCCACCACGCAGCTCGAACATGTCGATGTGCACAAGGCGTACGGCCACACCTACGTGCTGGCCAACAACGCTGCCATCGCGCCCATGGGGCAGTCGCTGCCGAACACGGAGATCTTCCGCCGCATTGCCAAGCGCATGGGCTTTAACGACGCCTGCTTTGCCGACTCGGACGACGACATCGCCAGCCAGGCCGTGCGCCGCGACGACCCGGCCGCCGCGCACATCGACTGGGCCACGCTCAAGCGCGAGGGCTGGCAAAAGCTGGCGCACCCGGCCGCGCCGCTGGCTCATGGCGGCTATCGCACGCCGTCGGGCCGCTGCGAGTTCTATTCCGAACAGATGGCCAAGGACGGTCTTGACCCGCTGCCCGGCTATGTGCCGCCGCATGAGTCGGCGATCAGCACGCCTGAGCTGGCGAAGCGTTATCCGCTGTCGATGATCTCGCCGCCGGCGCGTAACTTCCTGAACTCGACCTTCGTCAACGTCGACAGCCTGCGCAACACCGAAGGCGAGCCGCATCTCGACATCCATCCCGACGATGCCAATGCGCGCGGCGTCATTGATGGCGAGCTTGTCCGCATCTTCAACGATCGCGGCACCATGCAGGCGCGCGCCCGCGTGACCGACCGTGCGCGGCGCGGCGTGGTCGTCGGCCTGTCGATCTGGTGGAAGAAGCTCGCGCCGGACGGCACCAACGCCAACGAGCTGACCAGCCAGCGCCTGACCGACATGGGGCGCGCGCCCACCTTCTACGATTGCCTGGTCGAGGTCGCGCCGTTGGCACAGGCCGCCTGACGGAACCATCATGCGTGCCGCACGCGCGCTGTGCCTTGCGCTGTCGTTTGCCGGTTCGGCGTTGCTCGCCGGTTGCGACACCGTCGGTTATTACTACCAGTCGGTCAGCGGACATCTCTCGCTGATGGCGCAGCGCGAGTCGATCGACCAGGCGATCGACAACGCCCGGCAGGCTCACAACGACAAGCTCGCCAAACGCCTGGAGGATGCGCGCAGCATCCGCATCTATGCGTCGCGCGAGCTGGGCCTGCCCGACAACGGCAGCTATCGCGTCTACGCCAATCTCAAGCGCCCGTTCGCGGTGTGGAACGTGTTTGCCGCGCCGGAGCTGTCGGTCAAGCTCAAGGAATGGTGTTTCCTCGTCGTCGGCTGCGTGACGTATCGCGGGTACTACGACCGGAACGCCGCCATGGCCTACGCCGACACCTTGCGCGCCCAAGGCCTGGACGTGGATGTGGCCGGCATTCCTGCGTATTCCACACTGGGTTATTTCGACGACCCGCTGCTCAACACCTTCGTCGGCCTGCCGGAAGGCGAGCTGGCGCGGCTGATTTTTCATGAGTTGGCGCATCAGGTCGTCTACGCCAAGGGCGATACCGCGTTCAACGAATCGTTTGCCACCGCCGTGGAAACCATCGGCGTCGAACGCTGGCTGGCCGATGCCGCCACGCCGGAAATTCGCGCGGAATACGCCACGTACGACGCCCGCCGCGTACAATTCCGCGCCCTGCTGCTGGAGTACCGCAACCGGCTTGAGACGCTGTATGCCAGCCCGGTGTCGGACGACCAGAAGCGCGCCGGAAAACGCGCCATCTTCGCGAGCCTGCAGGCCGATTACGCCAAGCTCAAGGCAAGCTGGGGCGGTTATACCGGTTACGACCGCTGGTTCGCGCAGCCGCTGTCGAATGCGCATCTGGGCGCTGTCGCAAGCTACCTGGAATGGGTGCCGGCGTTCACGGCGCTGTACCACCGTGATGGCGGCGACTGGGCGCGCTTCTATGCCGACGTCAAAGCCATGGCGCGCGAGTCCAAACCGCAACGCGAGGCCGCCCTGCGATTGCTGGCGCCGCCCGCGATGGCGACGTCGGCCGGCATCACGCAAAAGTGATGCCAACAGCGGTTTCTGCACTAGTTTCAAGCGGGGCAGGCGGGCTGAGGGAACCGTCTAAGTTATTGTTTTGACACAGACATCCGCGTAGGATGCCGAAAAAAACGAACGACCATTCGAAAAAAATCGACAATCGCCAGGAGACACGCCCATGGATAAGCCGTGGCTGAAGCAGTATCCCGCCGGGGTACCGGCCGAGATCGATGCGTCGCAGTATCGATCGCTGGCCCATCTGCTTGAGGATTCTTTCCAGAAGAACCGCAACCGCCGTGCATTCGAATGCATGGGCAAGGTGCTGACCTACGGCGAGCTGGATACGCTCTCGCGCCAACTGGCGGCGTGGCTGCAATCGCGCGGTCTCGCACCTGGCGCACGCGTCGCGCTGATGATGCCGAACGTGCTGCAGTATCCGGTGGCGCTGGCCGCCGTACTGCGTGCCGGCTATGTGGTCGTCAACGTCAACCCGCTTTACACCCCGCGCGAACTCGAACACCAGCTCAAGGACAGCGGCGCCGAAGCCATCATCATCCTGGAGAACTTCGCGACGACGCTGCAGCAGGTGCTGCCCAATACGCCGGTCAAGCACATCGTGGTGGCCAGCATGGGCGACATGCTCGGCGGGCTGAAGGGCATGCTGGTCAATTTCGTCGTGCGCAGCGTCAAGAAGATGGTGCCGGCGTGGGAACTGCCCAACTGCATCCGCTTCAACACCGCGCTGGAAGAGGGCGCCAAGCAGACGCTCAAGCCAACTTCCGTCGGCCCCGACGACGTGGCCTTCCTGCAATACACGGGTGGCACGACCGGCGTGTCGAAGGGGGCGACGCTGCTGCACCGGAACATCGTCGCCAACGTGCTGCAGTCGGAAGCGTGGATGAACCCGGCGCTCACCAAGCCCGGTCGCGATGGCCGCATGCTGGCCGCCGACGAAGAGATCGTCACCATCACCGCGCTGCCGCTGTATCACATCTTCGCGCTGACGGTGTGCTGCTTGCTGTCGATGCGCAAGGGCGGCCTGGCGGTGCTGATCCCGAATCCGCGTGACATCCCGGGCTTCATCAAGGTGCTCAAGCAGTACCGCTTCCACATGTTCCCGGCCGTAAATACGCTGTACAACGCGCTGCTGAACAATCCCGAATTCAAGGATGTCGACTGCTCCAATCTGCGCGTGGCCAACGGTGGCGGCATGGCGGTGCAGGAAGCTGTGGCCAAGAAGTGGCTCGAGGTGACGGGGTGCCCGATCATCGAAGGCTATGGCCTGTCGGAAACCTCGCCGTCGGCCATCTGCAACCCGACGGATACCGACAAGTTCTCCGGCACCGTGGGTTTGCCGATTCCTGGCACGGAAATCGCCATTCGCGACGACGAAGGCCGCGACTTGCCGATCGGCCAGGCGGGCGAAATCTGCATCCGCGGCCCGCAGGTCATGGCTGGCTACTGGAAGCGCCCCGACGAGACCGCCAAGGTCATGTACGCCGACGGCTTCTTCAAGACCGGCGACGTGGGCGTGATGGACGAGCGCGGCTATACCAAGATCGTCGATCGCAAGAAGGACATGATTCTGGTGTCGGGCTTCAACGTGTACCCGAACGAGATCGAAGGCGTGGTGGCGATGTGCCCGGGCGTGCTGGAAGTGGCCGCCGTGGGCGTGCCCGACGTGCATTCGGGCGAGGTGGTGAAGCTGTTCGTGGTGCGTCGCGATCCGTCGCTCACGGAACAGAAGCTGCAGGAGTTCTGCAAGGACCAGCTCACCGGCTACAAACGCCCGAAGTTCATCGAGTTCCGCAACGAGCTGCCGAAGACCAACGTCGGCAAGATCCTGCGCCGCGAACTGCGCGACGAGGCGATGAAGAAGCGTGCCTGAGTCTGCGTAGCTGCAATAAAAAAGCCGCGAGGAATCGCGGCTTTTTTCATGCGTATCAGCCGACGTACAGCAGGATGCTGACGAACTGGCACGCACTGCCGGCCAGCACGAACAGGTGCCAGATGCCGTGGAAGTGCCGCACCTTCTCGTCAAAGAGGAAGAAGCCGATGCCAGCCGTGTAAAGCGCGCCACCCGCCACCAGCCACCACAGGCCCGGGGCAGGGAGCGCCGCTGCCAGCGGCCCCATGGCAATCAGCACCAGCCAGCCCATCACCACGTAGATCAGCAGCGAGAACAAGCGCGTGCGGCGGCCGATCCAGAGTTCCTGCGCAATGCCGATGGCCGCCAGCGCCCAGTTGATGCCGAACAGCGCCCACCCCCAGGGGCCGCGCAACGTCACCAGCGCAAACGGCGTGTAGCTGCCGGCGATCAACAGATAGATGGCGCAGTAGTCGAGCCGCTGGAAGATGCTTTTGGCCGGCCCGCGTACGCTGTGATACAGCGTGGAGATGGTGTAGAGCAGGACGAGCGTCGTGCCGTAGACGACGGAGCTGACGACCTTCCAGGCGTCGTGGTGCAGGGCGGACGACGTTACCAGAACGGCCATGCCAGCGGCGGCAAGGATGGCCCCGGCCAGGTGGCTGAAGCCGTTGAAACGTTCTCCGCGATACATACGCTGATCTCCAGAAAAAACGGGTTCTCCCTACAATGCCCCAATGCCTGGCACCGATCTCAAAATCACCCCCCAATTGTCTATTCCGGAGTCCGAACTGGTCGAGCGCTTTGTGCGCGCAAGCGGGGCGGGTGGGCAAAACATCAACAAGGTATCGACGGCGGTGGAGCTGCGCTTTGACATCGCCCAATCGCCGTCGTTGCCGGAGGCATTGCGGGCTCGCCTGTTGGGAAAGCGCGACCGCCGCTTGACCGACCAGGGCGTGATTGTGATTGATGCACAACGGTTTCGCACGCAGGACCGCAACCGCCAGGATGCGCGTGAACGTCTGGTCGCGTTCATCGTGACGGGGCTTTCGGTGCCGAAGTCGCGGATCGCCACCAAGCCTACGCGCGCTTCCAAGACGCGCCGTCTGGAAGGCAAGCGTGCGCGTGGCGACGTCAAGCGTGGTCGCTCGGGTCGCCACTCGTGGGATTAAGCGCGTCGCTATGCGGGGTGCTTACATCAGCCGCGTATCACGCGTCTCGCGCATGCACAGCACGCCGATCAGGCTGACCACCGCCGCCGCCGACACATACATGCCGACCCAGCTCAGGCCGCCTTGCTCAGCCAGCTTCTGGGCGATGTACGGCGCAATCGACGCGCCGAGAATACCGCCCAGGTTGTACGACACGCCGGCGCCCGTGTACCGCACGTTGGTCGGGAACAGTTCCGGCAGCAGCGCGCCCATCGGCGCGAAGGTCACGCCCATCAGGAACAGCTCGATGATGAGGAATAGCGCCACCAGCGGCGTCTGCCCACTCCCCAGCAGCGGCGCCATCGTGAAGCCCGACAAGATGGCTGCGACGATGCCGACGATCAGCACCGGCTTGCGGCCAAAGCGATCCGACGCCCACGCTGACAGCGGCGTCGCCAGCCCCATGAACACCACGGCCAGGCACAGCAGCCCCAGGAAGCTCGGGCGCGAGAAGTGCAGCGTACCCACGCCGTACGACAGCGAAAACACCGTCGAGATATAGAACAGCGTGTAGCAGACGACCATGGCGAGCGCGCCCAGGAGCGTCGGCCACCAGTGGCGCGCCAGCAACTCGGCGACGGGCACCTTCACGCGTTCGTGCCGATCGATGGCCGCCTGGAAGGCCGGTGTCTCGGCGATCTTCAATCGCACATACAGGCCGAGCGCCACGAGCACGGCGCTCACCAGGAAAGGCACGCGCCAGCCCCAGCTGCGGAACTGCTCGTCCGATAGGGCGATCGCCAGGCCAAAGAACAGCCCGTTCGATGCCAGGAAGCCGACCGACGGTCCCAACTGCGGAAACATGCCAAACCAGCCGCGCTTGCCCGCCGGCGCGTTCTCGGTCGCCAGCAAGGCCGCGCCGCCCCATTCGCCACCCAAGCCGATGCCCTGGCCGAAGCGCAGGATGCACAGCAGGATCGGTGCGAGTGTGCCGATGCTGTCGTAGCCCGGCACCAGCCCGATCAGCGTGGTCGAAATGCCCATCACCAGCAACGATGCCACCAGCGTGGATTTGCGGCCGATGCGATCGCCAAAGTGGCCGAACAGGAACGAGCCGATCGGCCGTGCGATAAATGCGATCCCGAACGTGACGAACGCCGACAGCGCTTGCGCCGTGGCCGATCCGTGCGGGAAGAACACCGGGCCGATCACCAGCGCCGCGGCCGTCGCATACACATAGAAATCGTAGAACTCGATGGCCGTGCCGATGAAGCTCGCAAAGACGATGCGCGAGCGGCTGGCCTCCGTGGCAGCATCGGCGGCGGGCGCCGCCATGGCGGAGGAAGTCGAAGAGGACATGCAGGTCTCCCGGGGACGTTGCGTTGTTGTCGTTATGAAGGCCGCCCATTGTGCGCGCGGCGGGCGGCGTGCTCAATGGCTGCGCGGTCAATCCACCTTGGCGCCCGAGGCCTTCACGACCGAGGCCCACTTCGCCGTCTCGGCACGGATGTGCGCGGCGAACTGCTCGGGCGTGTCGCCCACGGGCTCGGCGCCTTGCGCTTCGAGCTTCTCCTTGACGGCGGGGCTTGCCAGCGATTTCGCCACCGCCTGCTGGATGCGCGACACGATGGCCGGCGGCGTGCCGGCTGGCGCCAGCAGCCCGAACCACGAACTCGCCTCGTATTGAGGCAGGCCGGCGGCTTGCGCGACGGTTGGCACACCGGGCAGCGCCGGCGAGGGTTTGGCGCTCGTGACGGCCAGCGCCTTCAGCTTGCCGCCCTTGATCTGCGGCATGGCCGAGGGCAGGTTGTCGAACATCAGGTCCATCGTGCCGCCGATCAGATCGGTCAGCGCTGGACCGCTGCCCTTGTACGGCACGTGGACCATGCTCGTGCCCGTCTGCGTCTTGAAGAGCTCGCCGGCCAGATGGATCGACGTTCCGTTACCCGACGACGCCATGTTCAGCTTGCCCGGATTGGCCTTCGCGTAGTCGATGAGGTCCTTCACCGAGTTGATCTTGTTCTTCTGCGCAAAGGCCGGGTTGACCACGAGCACGTTCGGCACGGAGGCCACCAGCGTGATCGGCGCAAAGTCCTTGATCGGATCGAAACCCAGCCGCACGCCGTTCTGCGAGTACAGGGTCTGGTTGATGGCGTGCGTACCGACCGTGCCCATCAGCAGCGTGTAGCCGTCGGGCGCGGCCTTGGCCACGAGCGTCGAGCCGATGTTGCCGCCCGCGCCAGGCCGGTTGTCCACGATGACGTTCCAGCCGGCGCCGCGCGTGAGTTCTGCGGCGACGGCGCGCGCCAGGATGTCGGTCGTGCCGCCCGGCGTGAACGGCACGACGATGGTGATCGGCTTGGCTGGATACGGCGGGGTTTGCGCCGCCGCAGGCAACGCGATGACGCCGGCAGCAGCACCGGCAAAGGCTGCGCGCAGCAAGGTGCGGCGCAGCGTGCAAGGCACGGTCATGTCTCCTCCGATGATGTTTTTGGGTCGGCACAGCATAGCGCGCGGCCATGCAAAAAGGCACCCGAAGGTGCCTTCCTGCGCCCGCCAAGGAGAGGGGCGGCGGGCAAAACCAAAGCGTGCGTCAGAACTTGTGGCGCACGCCGATCGCCACACCGACCTGGTTATCCGAGTTCGGCGTGATGAAGTACGTCTGCGATGCAGCCGGCAGGTAGCCCACCGAGGTCTGCGCGCCCGTTGCCGGGTTCGTCACATAGCCGATCGAATCCCAGTTCAGCGACGCATTGCGTGCATACGCCGCGCTCAGGTACACGTCGGTGCGCTTGGAGAAGTTGTAGTCGGCGATGAACTGCCACTGCTGCGGGTTGCGCGGGTTGACCGTTGCGCCGCCGATGGTCGCTTCCTTGATGTTGTCGTAGTAGTACGCCAGCGTCAGGCCCAGGGCAGGCGTCACCTGGTAGTTCACGCCCGCCCAGTAATAGTCGTCGCGGTGCGGCAGCAGCGCCAGCGTGGCGCCAGACGAAGCCGTGTCGGTCTTGCCGTAGCGATAGCCGCCCATGACCTTGACCGCGCCCACCGTGTAGCTCGCGGCGATGGCGGCGCGCTTGTCCTTGGCGTACTCGTTGCCGGGGCCGCCCAGGGCTTCGGCTGCCGTCAGGACCTTCACTTCGTCATAGGCGATACCCAGGCCGAACGGGCCGCCAAAGTAGTTTGCGCCCACGCCGTACGCCGAGTTGGCGGTCTGGCTGCCGGCGCGCTCGCCGAACGACCAGTGGCCTTCCACAGTCAGCGGGCCGAATGCGCCCGTGTACTTGATGACGTTGTCTTCGCGGAAGTTCGGGCCCAGCTGGCCGACCACCGGCTCGTACTGCGTGGCGTAACCGGTCGGCGAGAAGTTCGCCATCATGTCGAAGATCGTGGTGTATTGCCGGCCCAGCGTGATCTTGCCCCAGTTGCCCTGCAAGCCGACAAACGCCTGGCGGCCAAACAGGCGCCCGCCCTGCTGCAGCGTACCGGTGTCCATGCCGTAGCCCGATTCCAGAACGAACAGGCCCTTGAGACCGCCACCGATGTCTTCAACGCCGCGCAAGCCCCAGCGATTGGAAGACAGCCCGCCGGCCTGCATCGCCAGGCGCGAACCGCTGCTGCCCGGGATGACCACCCCCGCAGCCGTCACGGCTTGCGCGTGGTTGACGTACTCAACGTTGGCGTCGACCACGCCATACAGCGTCACACTCGACTGAGCCTGCGCAACACCTGCAAATGTGCCCAGCACTGCCAATGCCAGCAGCGATTTCTTCATCGGTCGGTCTCCAGATCTTTATTTATTGGGTTCGGTGGCAGGCAGACCCTCCGTTCTCGTCTTCCCGCCCCATGACTTTCAAACGAAGTCGCTGACTAATGTAGCAACGGGTTGCAGGCGTCGGTCGAAATTTGCGAACGAATGTTCGTAAACGCGCGTTTGCTGTCTGATCCCGGCAACAGGCTGTTTCCGAATTCGAAATAGATCGAGGATGTCCGCCGCCGATTCCTTGCGGTTTTAGATGCGATCCGCGCGCCCGCAGGGTTATCCCGTACAGTAGTGTTTGGTCCGCTGGTTTCTGACTGCGCGCAAAGTCCTTCGCCATGTCGGCCTTACAATGGCGATTGCGCCGCACGCCATTGCCGACGGCGCCTGTACTTATGCTCGACCGCTTCCTCTCCGAATTCGACCGCGCCTTGCGCGCTGTGGCGGGCGTCACCCGCGCCAGCCGACCGAACCCCGCCGATGCCGTCATCGCCTCCGCCGCCTCCGCGGATACGGCCGATGCCGCCGCCAAGCTTGCCGAGGCTGACCGCCGCCATGCCGCAGGCCTGATGCGCGTGAACCATGTCGGCGAGGTGTGCGCCCAGGCCCTGTATCAGGGGCAAGCCCTGTTTGCACGGGATCCGGCCATCCGCGCCCAGCTCGACGAAGCCGCCCGCGAAGAAGAAGACCACCTCGCCTGGTGCGCCCAGCGCCTGCAGGAGTTGAACGACCGCCCGAGCCTCCTGAACCCCCTCTGGTATGCCGGTGCCTTTGCGATCGGCGCGGTGGCCGGGCGCCTCGGCGACAAGATCAGCCTCGGTTTCGTCGCGGAGACAGAACGCCAAGTGGAGCATCACCTCGACGGCCATCTCGACAAGTTGCCTGAACAGGACACCCGCTCGCGTGCCATCGTCGCCCAGATGCGCGACGACGAAATCCGCCACGGCGATAACGCGCGCCAAGCGGGCGGCATCGAGTTGCCTGCGCCCATCCGCCAGGCCATGCGCGCTGCGTCGCGCGTCATGACGGCCACCGCCTACCGCATTTGACGCACGTCGCGGCTGACGCGCCGACGACAAATCGCACGCTCCTCCATTCGCCCGAGCGTTACCGCGAGCGATCAGCGCCCCCGCACAAGGGGCGCTGTCGCCTGCCGTTCTCTCACGTGGTTTCTACATAAACCACGCTATCTCCTTCATTTGATTGGGAAAAGTCGCGCACCCTTCTTGGGCGGGTGCGCTAAGTCATTGTTCTGATTGCAAATTTTCCGTCTCGCAGGCCTGTGCAAGCCTTGACCGCCTAAAGTCGTTCCTCTAAAGTGGGAAACAGTGTCAGAAAGTGTAGTTTTGTGGTTTAAAGAGGCCGTTTGCGGGCCAGTTGACGACAAGGTGAGTGGCGATCAAGTCGCCGCGCGGAGAGAGAAACCAACGTGTTCCAGGGTGCGTCAGCGCTGACGCTGGATGCCAAAGGGCGGATGTCCATTCCGTCGCGGCACCGCGAAGCGCTCCAGCTGCAGGCCGAGGGCCGGGTGACTGTGACCAAGCACCCGGACGGTTGCCTCATGCTGTTTCCGCGCCCGGAGTGGGAACGCTTCCGCGAGCGCATCGCCGCCCTGCCGATGGAAGCCCACTGGTGGAAACGGATCTTCCTGGGCAGCGCCGCCGATGTCGAACTCGATACCGCCGGCCGCGTCCTCATCACCCCGGAACTGCGCGCGGCCGCCTCCCTTGAACGTGACGTGATGCTGCTCGGCATGGGCAGCCACTTCGAAGTCTGGGACGCCGCCACGTACACCGCGAAGGAGCAGGCCGCCATGGCGCAAGGCATGCCCGACGCCCTCAAGAATTTCTCCTTTTGATGACGCGCGATGACAACCCAAGCCAGTACGGGACTGCGCCATCAGACGGTGCTCCTAGACGAAGCGGTCGACGCGCTCATCTGGCGCGACGACGGCATCTATATCGATGGAACCTTCGGGAGGGGCGGGCACAGCCGGCGCATCCTGGAACGGCTGGGGCCCGGCGGCAGACTTGTCGCCTTCGACAAGGACCCGGCAGCAATCACCGAAGCGGGCACCGTAGAGGATGCCCGCTTCGCTATTGAGCATGACAGCTTCGCGCAGATGGCCCAGTGCCTGGACGCGCGCGGCGTGGAGCGGGTGGCCGGCGTCCTGCTCGATCTCGGCATCAGTTCGCCGCAGATCGACGAAGGCGCACGCGGCTTCTCGTTCCGGATGGATGGCCCGCTCGACATGCGGATGGACACCACGCGCGGCATCACCGCAGCCCAATGGCTGGCCGAGGCTGATGAGCGCGACATTGCGAGGGTGATACGGGACTATGGGGAAGAACGGTTTGCTGTACAGATTGCAAAGGCGATTGTTGCTCGCCGGGGCCAATCCGGGGATCGAGGTCCTCTCGATCGCACATCCGAGCTTGCCGCGCTCGTGGCGCAAGCCGTCAAAACACGCGAGAAGGGCCAAGACCCTGCGACCCGCACCTTTCAAGCTTTACGGATTCACGTCAATCAAGAGCTTGCGGACCTCGAAACCGGTCTGAAGGCCGCCTTTGAACGCCTGGAACAGGGGGGACGTCTCGTCGTGATCAGCTTCCATTCGCTGGAAGACCGCATCGTCAAGCGCTTCATGCAGGCCCTGGCGCGCCCGGAGCAATCCGCCGCGCCGGAGCTGCGTCGGGCGCCGCTGCGTGCGCATGAGTTGCCGGCGCCGCAGTTGCGCCTGCTGGGCCGTGTGAAGCCGTCGGAGGCCGAGGTGTCGGCCAACCCGCGTGCGCGCTCGGCCATCATGCGCGTGGCCGAACGCTGCTGACCGACGAGGCCGCCACATGAACCGCCTGAACATGTTCCTGCTGACCGCGCTGGTGCTGTGTGCGCTGTCGCTGGTCAACGCACAGCATCAGGCGCGGCAACTGTTTGTCGCGCTGGATCGCGCGCAGGCGGAAGAGAAGCAACTCAACACCGACTGGTCGCGTCTGCAATATGAGCAGAGCGCGCTGGGCAAGAGCGCTCGCATTGCCGACATCGCGAGCAGGCAATTGAAGATGTCGCCCGCACAGGCGGGCCGCACGCAGTATCTGCAGGGGTTTGCCGATTTGCCGGCCGCTGGGACGTCCTCGATGGCGTCCTCGGTGGAGGGCAGCGCGCCCACGGCTTCCGGAGTCCAGCCATGAGCGGCGCACGCAAATCCAACGGCACCACGGCGCGTGCGCGCCTGGGCCAGTTTTCCGCCAGCCCCGTGCTGGGCCTGCGCCTGCCGATGTGGCGCTCCAAGCTGGTCGTGTTCCTGATGTTCGCGGCCTTCCTGGCGTTGATCGGTCGCGCGCTGTGGATTCAAGGCCCCGGCAACCGTTTCTATGAGGCCGAGGGCAAGAAGCGCTTCCAGCGCACGCTGGAATTGCCCGCCACGCGCGGCAAGATTCTCGATCGTAATGGTCTGGTGCTGGCGACGAGCCTGCCGGTGAAGGCCATCTGGGCGGTGCCCGAAGACGTGCCCAACAACGTGCCTGGCGAGGACATGAAGAAGCTCGCCAAGCTGCTCGGCATGAACAATAAGGAGTTGTCGGGCAAGCTCGGCGAAGACAAGGGCTTCGTCTACCTCAAGCGTCAGGTGCTGCCCGAGGTGGCCGATCAGATTGCCTCGCTGAAGATCGAAGGCATCTATCAGACGCGTGAATACAAGCGCTTCTATCCGGAAGGCGAGGCGATGGCGCACATCGTCGGTTTCACCAACGTTGAGGACAAGGGCCAGGAAGGCATGGAGCTGGCACGCGAGTCCGATCTCGCGGGTGCCGCTGGCCAACGCCAGGTGATCAAGGACCGGCTGGGCCGCGTGGTGGAAGACGTGGGCGTGCTCAAGGCCCCGCGTGACGGGCATGACCAGACGCTGTCGATCGACGCCAAGATCCAGTACCTGACCTTCAACGAACTGAAGGCCGCCATCGAGCGTACCCACGCCAAGGCCGCCAGCGCCATCGTGCTGGATGCCCAGACCGGCGAGGTGCTGGCGCTCGCCAACTACCCGACCTACAACCCGAACGACCGCAGCCGCCTGTCAGGCGAGCAGTTGCGCAACCGCGTGCTGACCGACACCTTCGAGCCGGGCTCGATGATGAAGCCGATCACCATCAGCCTGGCGCTGCAGCTCAAGCGCGTGACGCCTAACACGCTGGTGCAAACCAACGGCAAGTACAGTTTTGAAGGCGCGACCATTTCCGATACCGGCAACTACGGCACGCTGACGGTCGCCCAGGTCATCCAGCACTCGAGCAACATCGGCACGACCAAGATTGCGATGACGCTCAAGCCGCAGGAAATGTGGGACATGTTCACGAGCGTCGGCCTGGGGCAGGCGCCCAAGATCGGCTTCCCGGGTGCGGTGGCGGGGCGGCTGCGGCCCGCCAACAAATGGCGCCGCATTGAGCAGGCGACGATGTCGTATGGATATGGCCTGTCGGTCTCGCTGTTCCAGATCGCCCATGCCTACACCATCTTCGCGCACGATGGCGAGCTGATCCCGATCACGATGTACCGCACCAATGGGCAGCCGCCGCAGGGCGAGCGCGTGATCTCTCCGGAAGTGGCGCGGCAGGTCCGCCAGATGCTTGAGACGGTGACGGCACCCGGCGGCACCGCGCCCCAGGCGCAGGTGATGGGCTATCGCGTGGGCGGCAAGACCGGCACGGCGTGGAAGCACACCGGGCGCGGCTATGACCGCTCCAAGTATCGCGCCTCGTTTATTGGTCTGGCGCCGATGTCGAACCCGCGCATCATCGTCGCGGTGAGCGTGGACGAGCCCACGGTCGGTAACCGCTACGGTGGTGGCGCGGCCGGGCCGGTGTTTTCGCAGATCGTGGGCGGCACCTTGCGCGCGTTGAACGTGCCGCCGGATTCGCCGGTCCGTCAGCTCGTGATGACGCCGGACGTGCCGGAAGAGCCGGTAGGGGGGCTGCAATGACAGCCAAGCCGACCTCCGATCGTCCGACCATCGCAGCGCGCCTGGCGCCCGTGGTGGACTGGCTGCGCGTACAAGCGCCGGCGGGTGCGAACCTCACGAGCGACACACGCAAGCTCAAGACCGGCGATGTGTTCGTCGCCTACGTGCTCGGCAATGTGCGCCAGCATGGCGATGGCCGTCCGCATATTCCGCAGGCTATCGAGGCCGGGGCTTCCGCCGTGCTGGCCGAAGCCCATGGCTACGCGATGCCCGCCGACGCCCCCGTGCGCATTCTGCCGGTGGACGGCCTGGCGGAACTGGCCGGGCCGCTGGCCGCGCAGTGGTACGGCGTGCCGGGCCCGGAAGCGCTGCGTGTGATCGGCGTGACGGGCACCAACGGAAAGACTTCGTGTTCGCAATGGATTGCGCAGGCGCTGACCAAACATGGTGAGCGCTGCGCAGTGGTGGGTACGCTCGGCACGGGGTTTGTCGATGCGCTGGCCGCGACCGGCTTCACCACGCCCGACGCCATCCAGCTCCAGCGCAGCCTCGCCGATCTGCATCGCGCGGGCGCCCGCGCCATTGCCATGGAAGTGTCCTCGCATGGGTTGGAGCAAGGCCGCGTGGATGGCACCTGCTTCGACATCGCGGTGTTCACCAACCTGACGCAGGATCACCTCGACTACCACGGCACGATGGCCGAGTACGAACTCGCCAAGGCGCGTCTGTTCAGCTGGCCGGGCCTGCGCGCCGCAGTCATCAACCGTGACGATGCGGCCGGTGTGCGCTTGCTGCAGAACGCCCGTGCCGAAGTCGAAACCATCGAATACGGCATCGACGGCGAAGCGGCTGCGCAGCACGGCGCCAGGCAATGGCTGCGCGCCGGCAACGTGCGCGCGCATCGCACCGGCACGACGTTCGACGTGGACGGCAGCTTCGGTCACGCGACCGTGCATGCGCCCACCGTCGGCCTGTTCAACGTATCGAATCTGTTGGGTGTGCTGGGCGCACTGCTGGCGGCTGGCGTGCCGTGGCAGGACGCCATTGTGCGCCTGGAAAAGCTGCAGCCCGTGAGCGGCCGCATGGAGCGTTTCGGCGGCGAAGACGGCCCCCTCGTGGTGGTCGATTACGCCCATACGCCCGACGCGCTGGAGCAAACGCTGCGCGCACTCGCGCCGATTACCGAAGCGCGCGGCGGCAAGCTGTGGGCCGTGTTCGGCTGCGGCGGTGACCGCGACCCCGGCAAGCGTCCGCAGATGGGCGCCATCGCCGAGCGCCTGGCGCCGCACGTGGTGCTGACCTCCGACAACCCGCGCAGCGAAGATCCGCAGCACATCCTCGACGAGATCGCCGACGGCATGGACAACCCGCGCGCCGCCACCCAGATCGAAGACCGCGCGGCCGCTATCCTGCACGCCGTGCGCCACGCCGATGCACACGACGTGATCGTCGTGGCCGGCAAGGGACATGAATCGACACAGGAGATTGCCGGTCGCAAGCGGCCGTTCTCCGATCAGGAACATGTGCGTCTGGCGCTCGCCGCCCGCGGGGTGAATGCATGAGCGCCGCGACCGTCATGATGCACGCCACCGACGCCGCTGCCTGGATGGCCGGCGCCTATCTTGCCGGCCCCGACGCAGCGATCCTGCGCGTGACGACCGACAGCCGGGCCGTGCAACCCGGCGACCTGTTCGTCGCGCTGATTGGCGAGCGTTTCGATGCGCACGACTTCCTGCCCGAAGTGGTGGCGCGTGGCGCTGCTGCCGTGCTGGTGTCGCGCGCACCGGCCGCCACGCTCGATGTCACCAATGTGGCCGTGCTGACCGTCGCCGACACGCGCATCGGGCTCGGCCAGCTTGCCGCCGGCTGGCGCCGCCAGTTTCCGATTCCCGTCGTCGCCGTCACGGGCAGCAACGGCAAGACCACGGTCAAGGAGATGATCTCCGCGATCTTTGCGCAGGCCGTCGGTGAAGACGCCCGCCTGGCGACTGCCGGCAATTTCAACAACGACATCGGCCTGCCGCTTACGCTGTTCCGCCTGAACGCGCAACACAAGCTGGCCGTGCTCGAACTCGGCATGAACCATCCGGGCGAGACGGCCGTATTGGCCGCCATTGCGCAGCCGACCGTCGCGATGATCAACAACGCCCAGCGCGAGCACCAGGAATTCATGGTCAGCGTGGAAGCGGTGGCTGAAGAACACGCCGCTGTGCTGGCCGCGTTGCCGGCCGATGGCGTAGCGGTGTATCCGCGCGATGCGGCCAACGGGGGCGAATACGCGCCGGTGTGGCAAGCCGCGGCCGGTTCGCGCCGCGTGCTCGACTTCGGCATCGAGGCCGGGGCTGTGACGGGCACGGTGGTGGACACCGCCGCCGGGCAACGCATCGATGTGCAGGCCCCTGGCCAACGCTTCGTCATCACCTTGCCGCTGCTTGGCTTGCACAACGCACGCAATGCGCTGGCGGCGACGGCGTGCGCGCTGGCCGCCGGTGTCGCCCCGGAGGTGATTGCACACGCGCTCGACAACTTCGCGCCCGTCAAGGGGCGGTTGCAGCGCAAGCAGGGCGCACACGGCGGCCTCGTCATCGACGACACATACAACGCGAACCCGGATTCGATGCGCGCGGCGATCGACGCACTGGTTACGCTGCCGGCGCCGCGCTGCCTGGTGCTGGGCGACATGGGTGAAGTGGGCTCGCAGGGCCCGGCATTCCACGAAGAGATCGGCGCGTATGCGCGCACGCACGGCATCGACGCGGTGCTCGCAACCGGCGAGCTTGCGCGTCACACAGTCGATGCATTCGGCGCGGGCGCGCAGCATTTTGCGTCGGCGGAAGACTTGATCGAACACGGCCTGGGCGCCATTGCGCCGGCCGCGACGGTATTGGTGAAGGGCTCGCGCTTCATGCGGATGGAACGCATTGTGGAAGCGCTGGTCTTGAAAGACCCGGTCGCGGATTTGCCGACCGGTTCCAACACACAACAGCAGCATTAAGGGAAGCAAGAACCCATGTTATTGGCATTGGCGCAATGGTTGCAGAACGACTACGGCTTCCTGCGCGTCTTCAACTATCTGACGTTCCGCGCCGTGATGGCATCGCTCACGGCGCTCGTGATCGGCCTCGGGTTCGGGCCATGGGTGATCCGTCGCCTGACGGAACTGAAAGTCGGCCAGGCCGTGCGCAGCTATGGTCCGCAGACGCACCTGGTCAAGGCCGGCACGCCCACCATGGGCGGCGTGCTGGTGCTCATCGGCATTGCCGTGTCGACGCTGCTGTGGGCTGACTGGGGCAACCGCTTCATCTGGATCGTGCTGCTCGTCACGCTCGGCTACGGCGCTGTTGGCTGGGTGGATGACTACCGCAAGGTCGTGCACCGTGATCCGAAGGGCATGTCTTCGCGTGAGAAGTTCTTCTGGCAGACGGTGATCGGCCTGTTTGCAGCCGCGTATCTGGCGTTCTCGGTGTCCGAGACGAGCAACATGCGCGTGCTGGAGCTGTTCATGGAGTGGGTGCGCAGCGGCCTGTCATTGAACCTGCCGGCCAAGTCGCACCTGATCGTGCCGTTCTTCAAAGAGATCAGCTATCCGCTCGGCGTGTTCGGCTTCATCATCCTGACGTACCTCGTGATCGTCGGCTCCAGCAATGCGGTGAACCTGACCGACGGCCTCGATGGCCTCGTCATCATGCCCGTCGTGCTGGTGGGCAGCGCGCTGGGCGTGTTCGCCTACGTGATGGGTAGCGCGGTCTACAGCAAGTACCTGCTGTTCCCGCACATTCCGGGGGCGGGCGAGTTGTTGATCTTCTGCTCGGCGATGGCGGGTGCGGGGCTTGCCTTCCTGTGGTTCAACGCGCATCCGGCACAGGTGTTCATGGGTGACGTCGGCGCGCTCGCGCTGGGCGGGGCGCTGGGCACCATCGCCGTGATCGTGCGTCAGGAAATCGTGCTCTTCATCATGGGCGGCATCTTCGTGGCGGAGACCGTCTCGGTGATGCTGCAGGTGACGTGGTTCAAGTTCACCAAGAAGCGTTATGGCGAGGGCCGGCGCCTGTTCCGCATGGCGCCGCTGCATCATCATTTCGAGCTGTCCGGCTGGAAGGAAACGCAAGTGGTCGTGCGCTTCTGGGTCATCACCATGATGCTGGTGCTGATCGGCCTGTCGACCCTGAAGCTGCGGTGAGCACGGACATGACAACCATGACCGACGCCCCCATCACGCCGGACGACGACATGGCCGCCACGCCGCCGGACGCCGCCGTGGACGCCGTTGTCGCGACGCTCGATTCGGCCGAGCCGATGCCCGCCGCTGAAACCGCACAAGCGCCGCGCATGTTCGGCGAGTTCGACGCGCCGGTGGTGCTGGTGCTCGGCCTTGGTGAATCCGGCCTCGCCATGGCACGCTGGTGCGCACGTCATGGCGCGCGCGTGCGCGTGGCCGACACGCGCGAGGCACCGGCCAACCTGCCGGCGCTGCGCGCCCATGTGCCGGACGCCGAATTCGTGAGCGGTCCGTTTGCTGTGTCGCTGCTGGACGGCGTGACGTTGGTGGCGATCAGCCCGGGCCTGTCGCCGCTGGATGCCAACGTTGCAGCGCTGCTGAGCGCCGCCCAGGCGCAGAGCGTGCCGGTGTGGGGCGAAATCGAACTGTTTGCCCGCGCGTTGGCGGGTCTCAAGACCGCGCAAGGCTACGCGCCGCGCGTGTTGGCCATCACCGGGACGAACGGCAAGACGACCACCACGGCGCTTACGGGCGCCCTCGTGGAGCGCGGCGGCAAGACCGTGGGCGTGGCAGGCAACATCAGCCCATCTGCCCTCGACAAGCTGAGCGAATGCGTTGATGCCGACACGCTGCCTGACGTGTGGGTGCTGGAGCTTTCCAGCTTTCAGCTCGAAACCACGCATACGCTGGACGCCGATGCGGCCACTGTGCTCAACATCACGCAGGATCACCTTGACTGGCACGGCACGCTGGAGGCCTATGCCGCTGCGAAGGGCCGCATCTTCGGCACCAACACCGTGCGCGTGCTGAACCGCCAGGACGCGGGCGTGATGGCATTCGCGAGCAAGAACGGCGGCGATATCACCTTCGGCATCGATGAGCCGGGCACGCCTGATGCGCTCGGCCTGCTGCGCGATGGCGGCATGCCGTGGATCGTCCTGGCCGAAGCCGACGAGGAAGATCTGCCCAAGCCCACGCGCCGCAAGAAGGGCGACAACGCGCCCGCCGCCCCGGTGCCGGTGCGCCTCAAGCGCCTGATGCCCGCCGACGCGCTGCGCATCCGCGGCTTGCACAACGCCACCAACGCGATGGCCGCGCTGGCGCTGTGCCGCGCGATCGGCCTGCCCGTGAGCGCGCTGCTGCACGGCCTGCGCGACTACGCCGGCGAGCCGCACCGCGTCGAACTGATCGCCGCATTTGACGACATCGAATTCTTCGACGACAGCAAGGGCACCAACGTCGGTGCGACGGTGGCAGCGCTGTCGGGCTTGTCCAAGCACGTCGTGCTGATCGCGGGCGGCGATGGCAAGGGCCAGGACTTCTCGCCGCTGGCCGAGCCGGTCGCCCAGTACGCGCGCGCCGTGATCCTTATCGGCCGCGATGCACCGCGGATTCGTGAGGCGCTGGCCAACACCGGTGTCGCGCTGATCGATGCGCCGACGCTGGAAGCGGCCGTGCAGGAAGCCGCCGCGCATGCGCAGCCGGGCGACGCCGTGCTGTTGTCGCCGGCGTGCGCAAGCTTCGACATGTTCCGCAATTACGAACACCGCGCCCAGGTATTCCACGAGGCCGTGGTCGCATTGGCGGCAGACCGAGGAGTCCTCCTATGAGCGACACCCAGATCAAGCGCAGCGGCTTCATCGGCGCGACCATCGGCAATGCGTGGGATGGCCTGCGCGACGCCGTTTCAGGGGTCAAGCCGACCCGCTCCAAGATGATGGAGTACGACCAGCCGCTGATGTGGGTGGCGATCGTGCTGCTCGGCCTCGGGCTGGTGATGGTGTATTCGGCGTCCATCGCGTTGCCGGATTCACCCAAGTACGCCAACTACAGCAACGGGCATTTCCTGGTTCGCCACATCTTCTCGCTGGTGATCGGGCTGATCGGTGCGATCGTCGCTTTCCAGATTCCGGTCAAGTTCTGGGACAAATACGCACCGAAGCTCTTCATCATTGCATTGGTCCTGCTGGTGATCGTGCTCGTGCCGCACGTCGGCAAGGGCGTGAATGGCGCGCGCCGCTGGCTGCCGCTGGGCGTCATGAACTTCCAGCCGTCCGAGCTGATGAAGCTGGCGGTCGTGCTGTACGCCGCCAACTACACCGTGCGCAAGCAGGACTGGATGCAGAGCGTGCGCAAGGGCTTCCTGCCGATGGGCGTGGCCGTGGCGTTTGTCGGCTCGCTCCTGCTGTTGGAGCCGGACATGGGCGCGTTCCTGGTGATCGCGGCGGTGGCCATGGGCATCCTGTTCCTGGGCGGCGTGAACGGCAAGCTGTTCGGCGGCCTCGTGCTGACTGCGGTTTCCACTTTCTCGCTGCTGATCGTGGCGTCGCCCTGGCGGCGTGAGCGGATCTTCGCCTACCTGAACCCGTGGCAAGAGGAATACGCACAGGGCAAGGCATATCAACTCACGCACTCGCTGATCGCTTTCGGCCGTGGCGAGTGGACCGGCGTCGGCCTGGGCGGCAGCATCGAGAAGCTGCACTACCTGCCTGAAGCGCATACCGACTTCATCCTCGCCGTCATTGGCGAGGAACTGGGCTTTGTCGGCGTGCTGATCGTGATCCTGCTCTTTTACTGGATGGTGCGCCGCGCCTTCGAGATCGGCCGCACCGCGCTGCAACTCGACCGTACGTTCGCCGGCCTCGTTGCCAAGGGGCTGGGGATCTGGATCGGCTGGCAGGCCTTCATCAACATGGGTGTGAACCTGGGCCTGCTGCCGACGAAGGGCCTGACGCTGCCGCTGGTCAGCTACGGCGGCTCCGGCATCCTGATGAACTGCGTCGCGATCGCGGTGCTGCTGCGCATCGACTATGAAAACCGCGTGCTGATGCGTGGGGGCAAGGTATGACGGCGGGCAATTCGGCCGGCCTGGCGCCGCGCACGCTCCTCGTCATGGCCGGCGGTACGGGCGGTCACATCTTCCCCGCGCTGTCCGTGGCCAAGCTGCTGGCCGCGCGCGGCTGGAAGGTGGTGTGGCTCGGCAACGCGAACGGCATGGAAGGCCAACTCGTGCCCAAGCACGGCTTTCCGCTGGAGTCGGTGCAGTTCGGTGGTCTGCGCGGCAAGGGCCTCGTCACCAAGTTTCTGCTGCCGCTCAATCTGCTGCGTGCCTTCTGGCAGAGCCTCGGTGTGGTGCGCCGCGTGCGTCCGAACGTGGTGCTGGGCATGGGCGGCTATATCACCTTCCCGGGCGGCATGATGAGCGTGCTGCTTGGCCGCCCGCTGGTGCTGCACGAACAGAATTCGATTGCGGGCCTCGCCAACCGTGTGCTCGCGCGCGTGGCCGATCGCGTGCTGTGCGCGTTTCCGAATGCACTGGCCGGTGCTGAGTGGGTCGGCAATCCGATCCGCGCCGATCTGGCCCTGCTCGCTTCGCCGCAAGCGCGCTACGCCGAGCGAACCGGCCCGTTGCGCGTGCTGGTCGTGGGTGGCAGCCTCGGCGCGGCGGCGCTCAACGACGTGGTGCCCAAGGCGCTGGCATTGCTGCCGGCCGATACGCGGCCCATCGTCATCCACCAAGCGGGCGCCAAGCAGATCGACACGCTGCGCGCCAACTATGCCGCTGCCGGCATCGACGATGCCCACGCGCAGCCCGTGCCCTTTATCGACGACATGGCGGCAGCGTATGGACACGCCGATCTCGTGATCTGTCGCGCGGGCGCCATGACCGTCTCAGAAGTGGCCGCGGCGGGTGTCGCGGCGTTGTTCGTGCCGTTCCCGCATGCCGTGGACGATCACCAGACCACCAATGCGCGCTTCCTCTCCGAACGCGGTGCGGCGCTGTTGGTGCCGCAGCAGGAACTGGGTCCGGCATCGCTGGCAGATACACTCGCGTCCCTGACGCGTGCGCAATTGGCCGATATGGCGGCTAAAGCACGTGAGCAGGCACGGCCCGAAGCGGCCGAGCGTGTCGCCGACGTGTGTGTAGCGGTGGCACGGGCATAGGGAACGAATCGATATGAAGCACATCGTCAAGAACATCCATTTTGTAGGCATCGGCGGCGCCGGCATGAGCGGCATCGCGGAGGTGCTGCTGAATCTGGGCTACCGCGTGACGGGCTCGGATCTGGGCAGCAGCGCGACCACGCAGCGTCTGGCAACGCTGGGCGCGACGATCATGCAGGGCCACGCGCCGGAACATGTGATCGGCGCCAATGCCGTGGTGGTCTCCACCGCTGTGCGCGGTGACAACCCGGAAGTGCTGGCCGCGCGCGCCAAGCGCATTCCCATCGTGCCGCGTGCGGTGATGCTGGCTGAGCTGATGCGCCTGAAGCAGGGCATCGCCATCGCCGGCACGCACGGCAAGACGACGACCACCAGCCTCGTCGCCTCCGTGCTGGCCGAAGGCGGGCTGGACCCGACGTTCGTGATCGGCGGCCGTCTCAACTCGGCGGGCGCCAACGCGCGCCTCGGCACGGGCGACTTCATCGTCGCCGAGGCCGACGAATCCGATGCGTCGTTCCTCAACCTGTTCCCCGTGATCGAAGTCATCACCAATATCGATGCCGATCACATGGAGACCTACGGGCACGATTTCTCGCGCCTGAAGCAGGCGTTCATCGAGTTCACGCAGCGTCTGCCGTTCTACGGCATTGCCGTGCTGTGCGTGGACGATCCGAACGTGCGCGAAATCCTGCCGTTCGTCTCCAAGCCCGTCGTGCGCTACGGTTTTGCCGAAGACGCGCAGGTGCGTGCCGTCAATGCGCGTGCCGTCGATGGCCGCATGGAATTCACCGTGATCCGCCAGCTCAACGGCCATGCCGAGCCGCCGCTGTCGATCACGCTCAACCTGCCGGGCCTGCACAACGTGCAGAACGCGCTGGCCGCCATCGCCATCGCCACCGAACTGGAAGTGCCGGACGAGGCGATCGTCAAGGCGCTGGCCGAGTTCAACGGCGTAGGCCGCCGCTTCCAGCGCTACGGCGAAGTGCCGACCGCAGACGGCAAGGGCCGCTTCACGCTCATCGACGATTACGGCCATCACCCCGTCGAGATGGCCGCCACGCTGGCCGCTGCGCGCGGTGCATTCCCTGATCGACGCCTCGTGCTGTCGTTCCAGCCGCACCGCTTCACGCGCACGCGCGATTGCTTTGAAGATTTCATCAAGGTGCTGGGCACCGTAGACGCGCTGCTGCTGGCCGAGGTGTACGCCGCCGGCGAGCCGCCCATCGTCGCCGCCGACGGCCGCGCGCTGACGCGTGCGCTGCGCGTGGCCAACAAGATCGAGCCGGTATTCGTGGAACAGATTGAAGACATGCCGCAAGCGATTCTGGATGCAGCGCAGGACGGCGACGTGGTCATCACCATGGGCGCAGGGTCGATCGGGCAGGTGCCCGGTCAAGTGGTTGCGTTGCAGGCGCAGGCGCACACCGCCAACATTGTGGATCTGAACGGAGGCGCAGCAGCATGACGACCGGTCCGTTTGTTCCAAATCCGACGATCGATCCGAAGTCCCTCGGCAAGGTCGGCGTGCTCATGGGTGGCCGGTCCGCCGAGCGCGAGATCTCGCTGATGTCCGGCAACGGCGTGCTGGCTGCGCTGCGCGCGCGCGGCGTCGATGCACATCCGTTCGATCCGGGCCTGCAGGCCGTGGCCGATCTCGCCAAGCAAGGGTTCGACCGCGTGGTGATCTCGCTGCACGGCCGCTTTGGCGAAGACGGCACGATCCAAGGCCTGCTCGAGCAATTCGGCATTCCCTATACCGGCAGCGGCGTACTCGCGTCTGCGCTGGCGATGGACAAGGAAGCCACCAAGCGCCAATGGCAGACGCACGGCCTGCCCACGCCCGATTTCGTGATGTTGCACGCCGGCGCCGACTGGCAAGCCGTGGCCGACCGCCTGGGCCTGCCGCTGATCGTCAAGCCCGCGCGCGAAGGTTCGTCGATCGGTCTGACCAAGGTCGCGAGCGTCGCCGAGCTGCCCGCCGCCTACGAAAAGGCCGCGCGCCTGGACCGCGATGTGATGGCCGAGCAGTTCATCGAAGGCGACGAGCTGACCTGCCCGATCATCGGCGAAGGCGAAAGCGCCACCGCGCTGCCGCTCATTCGCATCGTCGCGCCGCAGGCCAACTACGACTACCAGAACAAGTACTTCACCGACGACACGCGCTACGAATGCCCGGCACCGATTCCCGCCGATGTGGCCGCGCGCGTGCAGGCGCTGGTGGTGCAGGCATATCGCGGGCTGGGCTGCCGTGGCTGGGGCCGCGCCGACATCATGCTACGCAAGTCCGACAACGCGCCGTTCCTGCTGGAGATGAACACGTCGCCGGGCATGACCGGCCATTCGCTGGTGCCGATGGGCGCGCGCGCTGCCGGCATCAGTTATGAAGATTTCGTGCTGCAACTGGCGGCGAGTGCGTCGCTGGAGCTGCACGCGAGCACCGACTGGAAACCCGAATAATCGACGCAACGTCAGCGAAACCGGACAACACAACGTTATGTGGCACAACACCCGTCTCCTCAACGCCGTCGCGAGTGCGCTGTATGCGCTGCTCGCGCTCGGCGCGTTGGGCGTTGGGGCGTTCTGGCTGATGCAGCGACCGATGTTCCAGCTGCAGCAGGTGCGTGTGATGCCGATGGCGGGCAGCGAGTTGCGCCACGTGAATGTGCCGAGTCTGCGCGCCAATGCGCTGCCCAAGCTGCGCGGCAATTTCTTCTCGCTGAATCTGGACGAGGCACGTGCCGCGTTCGAATCGGTGCCGTGGGTGCGGCGTGCAAGCGTGCGCCGCGTGTGGCCGAACGGGTTGCTGGTGGAAGTGCAGGAACACGAAGCACTCGGCACCTGGGGTGGCAATGAGTCCGGGAAGCTGGTCAACACGTATGGCGAAGTGTTCGTCGCCAACCTCGCCGAAGCCGAGGACGACACCGACCTGGTGGCGCTGGCCGGCCCCGAAGGTACCGAACAGGACGTGGTCGACAAGCTGGAGACCATGACCGAGTGGTTCAAGCCGATGAATGTCGAGCCGCTGAGCGTCACGCTCACCGACCGCTACGCATGGCGCGCGCGGTTGTCCAACGGCACGGTCATCGAGCTGGGCCGCGAACTGAACGACGATGACCGCGCCGCGCTGGCCGCGCGTGCCCGCCGCTTTGTGCGCGCGTGGCCGGACGTGACCAAGCGCTGGGGCGGTCAGATTGAATACGCCGATCTGCGGTATCCCAACGGATTCGCAGTTCGTGCGGCGGGTGTGCGCTTCCTGACCGATGCGCAGGCTGCGGTGCTGGCCAAGGGGGGCAAGCTGCCCGGCACCGCGAATGGCACCAGCGGTGCTGCAAAGCCGAAAGCCACGCTGGGGGGTAAGCCGGCGGCCAACAACAAAGCAACGCGAAGCACAGAGAAAACGCGATGAGCAAGGAATACAAGGATCTTCTGGTCGGGCTGGATATCGGCACCTCCAAGGTGGTGGCGGTGGTGGCCGAGCTGCGTCCTGACGGCGCCTACGAGGTCATCGGCATGGGCCAGACCGAATCGAAGGGGCTCAAGAAGGGCGTGGTCGTCAACATCGAGGCGACCGTCCAGTCGATCCAGAAGGCGCTCGAAGAAGCGGAGCTGATGGCCGACTGCAAGATCGGCGAGGTCTTCACGGGCATCGCCGGCAGCCATATCCGCAGCTTCAACTCGAGCGGCATGGTGGCGATCAAGGACAAGGAAGTCACCTCCACCGACGTGGCCCGCGTGATCGAGACCGCGAAGGCCGTCAACATCCCGACCGACCAGCAGATCCTGCACATCCTCACGCAGGAATTCATCATCGACGGCCAGGAAGACGTGCGCGAGCCGATCGGCATGAGCGGCATCCGGCTCGAGGTGAAGGTGCACATCGTGACTGGCGCGGTGAGCGCCGCACAGAACATCGTCAAGTGCGTGCGACGTTGCGGGCTCGAAGTGCACGACCTGATTCTGCAGCCGCTCGCATCGAGCCTCGCCGTGCTGACCGAAGACGAAAAGGAACTCGGCGTCGTGCTGGTCGACATCGGCAGCGGCACGACCGACATCGCGATCTTCAGCGAAGGCGCGATCCGCCACACGGCCGTGATCCCCATCGCCGGCGACCAGATCACCAACGACATCGCCATGGCCCTGCGCACGCCAACGCCGGACGCCGAGGACATCAAGATCCAGTACGGCATCGCCAAGCAGGTATTGGCCGATCCGGACGAGATGATCGATGTGCCGGGCGTCGGCGACCGCGGCCCGCGCACGTTGAGCCGCCAGGCGCTGGCTGCCGTGATCGAGCCGCGCGTGGAAGAGCTGTTCTCGCTCGTGCATCAGGTGGTGCGCGAATCCGGTTACGAGGAACTGCTCTCCAGCGGCGTGGTCCTCACCGGCGGTACCGCAATGATGCCCGGCATGGTCGAGCTGGGCGAAGACATGTTCTTGAAGCCGGTGCGCGTGGGCGTGCCGGAGTACCGCGGCAATCTGCACGAGGTGGTGAAGAGCCCGCGTTACGCGACGGTGATGGGCCTGTTGCAGGAAGGTCGCGTGCAGCGTGTGCGCGGGCGCAAGGTCGTGGTGCAGTCCGGTTCGGCCAAGCAGATCTGGACGCGCATGAAGGAATGGTTCATCGGCAACTTCTGAGCACGTCAGTGCCGGGTGTTGGCGATGTGCTCCCTGGGGGGAGCGAGTTGAGTTTCTTGTTTTGATGTTTTTTGTTCAGGAACCAGGAGTTGCGGCGGGGAGGCTGCATCGTCTGGGACTGATCACTTCTGGAGGCAATGATGGACTTCGACATGATTGAAACGGAAATGCAGGACGGCACCATCATCAAGGTGGTCGGCGTCGGCGGCGCGGGCGGAAATGCCGTGCAGCACATGATCAACCGCGGCGTGCAAGGCGTGGAATTCATCTGCATGAACACCGATGCGCAGGCGCTCAAGCGCTCGACCGCATCGCGCGTGCTGCAGCTTGGCAGCACCGGCCTGGGCGCTGGGGCCAAGCCGGAAGTGGGCAAGCACTGCGCAGAAGAAGCCCGTGAGCAGATCGCCGACGCACTGCGCGGCGCGCACATGGTCTTCATCACCGCCGGCATGGGCGGCGGCACGGGCACGGGCGCAGCGCCGGTGGTTGCACAGGTCGCCAAGGAAATGGGCATCCTGACCGTGGGCGTGGTCTCCAAGCCGTTCGACTTCGAAGGCGCACGCCGCTCGAAGGTCGGCGAGCATGGCGCGAATGACCTCGAAGGCAACGTCGATTCGCTGATCGTCGTGCTCAACGAAAAGCTCTTCGAAGTCATGGGCGACGACGCCGAGATGGACAAGTGCTTCCAGTGCGCCGACGACGTGCTGCACAACGCGGTCGCCGGCATCGCGGAAATCATCAACGTCGACGGTCTGGTGAACGTCGACTTTGAAGACGTGAAGACCGTGATGGGCGAACAGGGCAAGGCGATGATGGGCACGGCTACCGTGTCCGGCGTCGACCGTGCGCGTCTGGCGGCTGAGCAAGCCGTTGCGAGCCCGCTGCTGGAAGGCGTGGACCTGTCGGGCGCGCGTGGCGTGCTGGTCAACATCACGGCAAGCCGCTCGCTCAAGCTGTCCGAGACCAAGGAAGTGATGAACACCATCCGCAGCTATGCCGCGGAAGATGCCACCGTCATCTTCGGTACGGTCTACGACGACGCCATGGGCGACGCACTGCGCGTGACCGTGGTTGCCACGGGTCTGGGCCGCGCTGCTCGCAACAAGCAACAACAGCCGCAGACGATGACGCTGCTGAAGACCGGCACCGACAACCAGCCGGTCGCGTTCGGCGGCGGCGCCGGTCACTCGGTGGCAGCTGCACCGGACTACAGCAACTTCGACACCCCGGCCGTGTGGCGCAGCTCGCGCGAGTCGGCATCGGCTCACGTGGCAGCACTGCAAGAAAAGGGCGTCGACACGTACGACATTCCGGCATTCCTGCGCAAGCAGGCCGACTGATCGGGCCCGCGTTGGTTCGATAGCGCTCGCGCACGTCCGACTGCCTGCGGCACCGCACGCCGCGCGCGATTCACGGCTCCCCTCCCGTGATCGCCGTTGTGTGATGGCCGGCCGCCCGTCAGTCGACAGCGCTCGACGAACCGGACACAGTCGTTGCCGCCGGGCAGGTTGGCCTCTGGCCGCCTCCCCGGAAGGGTTCACCCCGCCCGGCGGGTGTGTCCGTTCGTTGTGCCGCGCGCGCTGCGCTCTGAGCCAAGCGGCCTGATGATGTTGTCTCCCAAGACCGCCCGCGTGATGCGTTCACGCGGGCGGTCTCGTTTTACGAACCGGCTGCGCGGTCGCTCGGCAGGTTCTATGATCGCGATATCCACGCAACCGCTTCCTGACGATCATGATCCAGCCTGGTCAACCGCTTCCCGACGCGACGCTCTACGAGTTCTTTGAAGTGGAAAAGGACGGCTGCGCGCTCGGCCCCAACGCCTTCTCCGTTCGGGATTTGGCAGAAGGCAAGACGATCGTCATCTTCGGGCTGCCCGGTGCGTTCACGCCAACGTGCTCCGCGCGGCATGTGCCGGGCTACCTCGCCAACTTCGACGCACTGCGCGCCAAGGGTGTCGACGAGATCTGGTGTGTGTCCGTCAACGACGCCTTTGTGATGGGCGCCTGGGCCCGCACGCAGGGCACCGACGACAAGATCCGCATGCTCGGCGACGGCAGTGCAGAGTTCACCAGCAAACTCGGACTCGACCAGGATCTGTCGAAGCGCGGCATGGGCGTGCGTTCACAGCGCTATGCGATGGTCGTGAAGGACGGTGTGGTAACAGCGCTACAGGTGGAAGCGCCGGGGCAGTTCGCCGTCAGCAGTGCCGAATCGATCCTCGCGATACTCTGACGCCACGTCGTGCCCTCCCCTGAATGGCGGAGTAGCGCCGTCATCCCGCCCGGCTTCAAGGCTGAGGCGACCGTGGCGCCGAATCTGCGTGCACTAATGTTGAGTCAATTCTGTGCACCCCTAACATCCCGATACAAAAGTCGTTTTGAAGGCAGGGATGTGAAAATGGTATGCTTAGGGTTATCACCTATGCAGACCGCATAGATAAAAACAATCGTACAAATTTCGTGAGTTGAGGGCGGCCATGTTGAAACAACGCACCATCAAGTCCCTCGTCAAGACCGTCGGCATCGGGTTGCACTCGGGCCGCAAGGTGACGTTGACGTTGCGCCCGGCAGCCGCAGGCACCGGCATCGTCTTCACGCGCGTTGACCTCGACCCGGCCGTCGAGATTCCCGCCACCGCCAGCGCGATCGGCGACACCCGCTTGGCGTCCGTGCTGCAAAAGGACGGCGCCCGCGTGTCGACCGTTGAACATTTGATGTCCGCTTGCGCCGGCCTTGGTATCGACAATCTGTATGTCGACGTCGACGCCGAAGAAATCCCCATCATGGACGGCAGCGCGGCCTCGTTCGTGTTTCTGCTGCAATCGGCGGGTATCGAAGAGCAGGGCGCGGCCAAGCGGTTCATCCGCGTGACGAAGCCGGTGGAAATCCGCGAGGGCGACAAGCTTGCCCGACTCGACCCTTACTTCGGCTTCAAGCTGTCGTTCACGATCGAATTCCGCCACCCGGCCGTCGACAAGACCGGCCAGACGTTCGAGATCGACTTTGCCGATACGAGCTACACGCGCGAAATCGCCCGCGCCCGTACGTTCGGTTTCGCACACGAAGTCGAGATGCTGCGGGAGGTCGGCCTGGCGCGCGGCGGCAGCCTCGACAACGCCATCGTGCTCGATGAGCACCGCATGCTGAACAACGACGAACTGCGCTACGGCGATGAGTTCGTCCGTCACAAGATCCTCGACGCGATTGGCGACCTGTATGTGGTGGGCCACCCGCTGATCGCTGCATACACCGCGCACAAGTCGGGTCATGGCCTGAACAACGCGCTGCTGCGCGCGCTGCTGGCCGACGAAACGGCTTACGAGATCGTGACGTTCGACAAGGTGGAAGAAGCGCCGCGCGCGTTCCTGCCACAGTTGCAACCGGCATTCTCGTGATTCGCTGAGCGGTCGTTCGTATGAAAAAAGCGCCCTGTGGGGCGCTTTTTATTTGGGCTTGGCGGCCGGTGCAACGTGCCGCGCAATCATTTCGGCCAAGGCCTGCCGAAGCGGCGAATCGGGCAGTTCATTGGCGAGGGCCGCCAGGCTGTTGACTCCAACTGCGGTCATCTTGGCGCGTTTAGGCGGCTTTTCGGTCTCTTGTGGCCATAAACTGTCGTTGCCGCCCTGCGGTTGTACCCGTACACGAATTGCGGTAATCTGCGATCCCCGGCGCTGCAGACGCTCCAGCAAGGTGGGTACCACCTGCCGTAAGCGCGCCGCAGCCGCACTATGTGCGGCGAGCAACACCAGAGTCGCTTCGCGGCTGTCGCGCGCATCGTTCTTAATGCCACCGACCGCCACCCCGCCGCCCAAACCGGGCGGCAGCAGCGACAACACCTCCGCTTCCAACGTCGCCAATTGCCTGGCCGCCTGCATCAGCGGGCCGACCGAACCGGCACCCGAGAGCCAGTCCTGGACGGGTTTAGCCACAGGCGTCTTGAGAGCGGGATGAACAAAGATTCGCATGCCGGCATTGTAGGGCGCTTCATCGCGCTTTCGTGCTGGTGGGCAGCTTTTTTGTCCGGAAAACGAGCGATGCAGATTATCCTGATTCACCCGCGCAAAGCTGGCGCGACGCATCTGTCGCGACGCGGCGTCTTCGTGACGATTGGCGCGGCGCTGCTGGCCGTGGCGGCGTTGTCCGTCGGCGGTACGTGGCTGGCGGCCAAGCAGGGCCTGCTGCCGGGGGCAGCCGCGCCCGAAGTTGCCGGCGCCGACCAGCGTGTCACCCGCGAAAACCTCAACCTGATGGCCGCGCGCATCGGCGAAATGCAGGCGCAGATCGCACGCCTGGACGCGTTGGGCGCCCGGGTGTCGGGCTTGGCCGGTGTGCCGCCGCGCGAGTTCGATTTCAAGTCGCAGCCGAGCCGGGGCGGGCCCGCGGGCGCGTTCTCGCGGCCGATGTCGATGCCGGAAATCCAATCCGAGTTGAGTCGCCTGACGCGCTCGGCTGATCAGCGCAACGATTACCTCAGCGTGCTCGAGAGCACCCTGATGGACCGCCAGATCCACGCGAAGATGATGCCGACCGTGCGCCCGGTGGCGACGGGTTACGACTCCTCCGGTTTCGGCACGCGGATCGATCCGTTCACGGGCCGTCGCACGCAGCATGACGGCGTCGACTTTGTGGGCCCGGTTGGCACGCCGATCGTGGCGGCTGCCGGGGGCGTGGTGGTGGCCAGCGAATTCCACCATGAATACGGCAACATGATCGACATCGATCACGGCAATGGCTTGAAGACGCGCTATGCCCATGCGTCCAAGGTGTTCGTGAAGGTCGGTGACATCGTCAAGGCGGGCGAGCGCATCGCGCTGATCGGCCGCACGGGCCGCGCCACCGGCCCGCACCTGCACTTCGAGGTGCACGTCAACGACGTCCCGCAGAATCCGGTGGCCTTCCTGGAGAACGCCGGCCAGCCCAAGATGGCTGCCAACAAGGCGCCGGCGAAGGTCGCGGCGGCCGATATCGGCAAGAGCATGGCTGCTGCGGGCCATTGAACCCGCCCGGGTTGCAATCAGGGGCGCCCGTCCCCAATTCAGCGTGAGTGTGCGCCTGCGCGGACGACGTTCCGCGCGGCCCAGAAGTGCGGCGTCCCTGCCACATCTGGCGGGCCTGCTGCCATCAAGCGGGTGTTTTGCACATGCTAAACTCCCGCCTTTGCGCCAACCCTTTCCGGGCCGTTGTGCTGCCTGTGTTTCGCGGTCTCTCTCGACGCGCTCCCCGGGTGGCTCGCCGGCCCTAGCCATCGATGATCACGGGCCTTCTCAAGAAGATTTTCGGCAGCCGTAATGAACGGCTGATCAAACAGTACCGCCGCAAGGTGGCGCAGATCAATGCGCTCGAGCCCAAGTTCGAAGCGCTCTCCGATGCCGAGCTGCAGGCCAAGACCGAAGAATTCCGCCAACGCTTTGCCAAGGGCGAGACGCTCGACGCGCTGCTGCCCGAAGCGTTTGCCGTGTGCCGCGAGGCCAGCAAGCGTGTGATGAAGATGCGGCACTTCGACGTGCAGCTGATCGGCGGCATGGTGCTGCACGACGGCAAGATCGCCGAAATGCGCACGGGTGAAGGCAAGACGCTGACTGCGACGCTGGCTGTGTACCTGAACGCCATCTCTGGCCAGGGCGTGCACGTCGTGACGGTCAACGATTACCTGGCGCAGCGCGACGCCGAGTGGATGGGGCGCCTGTACAACTGGCTGGGCCTGTCGGTGGGGGTCAACCTGACCACCATGGATCACGACCAGAAGCAGGCCGCCTACGCGTCGGACATCACCTACGGCACCAACAACGAGTTCGGCTTCGACTACCTGCGCGACAACATGGTGTACGACGCCGGTCAGCGCGTGCAGCGTCCGCTGAACTACGCGATCGTCGACGAGGTTGACTCGATCCTGATCGACGAGGCGCGTACCCCGCTGATCATCTCCGGCCAGGCCGAAGACCACACCGACCTGTACCGCCGCATGAACGGCATCCCGGCGCAGCTCACGCGCCAGATCGGCGAAGAGAAGTCGGATGGCACGGGCGTCGAGAAGCCGGGCGACTACTACGTCGACGAGAAATCGCACCAGGTCTACCTGACCGAAGCCGGTCACGAGAAGGCCGAGCAGATCCTGCTGCAAGCCGGCTTGATCGGCGAGGGCGAGTCGCTCTACGCGCCGCAGAACATCACGCTGATGCATCACCTGTACGCCGCCCTGCGCGCGCACAGCCTGTTCTTCCGCGATCAGCACTACGTGGTGCAGAACGGTGAAGTGGTGATCGTCGATGAATTCACCGGCCGCCTGATGTCGGGCCGCCGTTGGTCCGACGGTCTGCACCAGGCCGTGGAAGCCAAGGAAGGCGTGCAGATCCAGCAGGAAAACCAGACGCTGGCGACCATCACGTTCCAGAACTACTTCCGCATGTACAACAAGCTGTCGGGCATGACCGGTACGGCGGATACGGAAGCGTATGAATTCCAGGAGATCTACGGCCTGGAAACCGTGGTGATCCCGACGAACCGCACGCCGCAGCGCAAGGACTTGCAGGATCAGATCTACAAGACCTCGAAGGAGCGCTACGACGCCGTCATTCGCGACATTCGCGATTGCTACGAGCGTGGCCAGCCGGTGCTGGTGGGCACGACCTCCATCGAAAACTCCGAGCTGCTGTCGAACCTGCTGAACCAGGTCAAGTTGCCGCACCAAGTGCTCAACGCCAAGCAGCACGAGCGCGAAGCCGCCATCATCGCGGAAGCGGGCCGCCCGAAGGCGATCACCATTGCGACGAACATGGCCGGCCGCGGTACCGACATCGTGCTGGGCGGCAACGTGGAGAAGCAAGCGGGCTTCGTGATGGCCGACGCGTCGCTCTCCGACGAAGAAAAAGCCGCGCGCGTGAAGCAACTGCAGGACGAATGGCAATCGCTGCACGAGCAGGTGAAAGCGGCAGGCGGTCTGCACATCATCGGCACCGAGCGCCACGAGTCGCGCCGGATCGACAACCAGTTGCGTGGCCGTGCAGGCCGTCAGGGCGACCCGGGTTCATCGCGCTTCTATCTGTCGCTGGACGATCAACTGCTGCGCATTTTCGCGGGCGATCGCGTGCGCGCGATCATGGATCGCCTGAAGATGCCCGAAGGCGAACCGATCGAAGCCGGCATCGTCACGCGCTCGATCGAGTCGGCGCAGCGCAAGGTCGAAGGCCGCAACTTCGACATCCGCAAGCAACTGCTGCAATACGACGACGTCTCCAACGACCAGCGCAAGGAACTCTACAAGCTGCGTAACGAGATTCTCGAAGCGCAGGATGTGGGCGACTTGGTCAAGAACCTGCGTGAATCCGTGTTCACCGAGCTGTTCCGCACGTACGTGCCGGCCGAGACCATGGAAGAGCAGTGGGATGTCGCCGGGCTGGAAAAGACGCTGCGCGAGGACTGGGGCGTCGATCAGCCGCTGGTGAAGACGCTGGAAGCTGCGCAGTCGATCGAAGACGAAGACCTGCTCAAGATGGTGCTGGATGCCGCCGAAGCGGTGTACGAAGGCAAGGTGGCGCAGGTCGGCCGCGAGTCCTTCGCCGGCTTCGAGCGTTCGGTGATGCTGCAAAGCCTGGATACGCACTGGCGCGAGCACCTCGCTGCGCTCGATATGCTGCGCCAGGGCATCCACCTGCGCGGCTATGCGCAGAAGGACCCGAAGCAGGAATACAAGCGCGAGTCGTTCGAGCTGTTCGGCCGCCTGCTCGATACCATCCGCAACGAAGTCACGCGTATTGTCTTCACGGTGCGCATCCAGTCGCAGGAAGAGCTGGAGCAGGCTTCCGAGCAGATCGAAGAAGATCTTTCCGCGCTGAGCAACGTGCAGTACAAGCACGACGAGTTCAGCGAACTGGCCGAAGTGGCTGCCGGCGATGCCGAAATTCACGGCGCAACGCCGGCCATGGCCGCACCGCGATCGGCGGCATCGGCCGCTGCGGCCGCACTGGCCGGCGAAGTGCCGAAGGTTGGCCGCAACGACCCCTGCCCATGCGGTTCGGGCAAGAAGTACAAGCAGTGCCACGGCAAACTCGTCTGACGCTGTTTCGCTCCGTTTTCTGTTGATTCACGATGCCCGCACTGCGGGCATCCTCATTTGAAAGGTGTGCTCCATGGCTGTGAATCTCGTCGCGCCCGCCGCTGACTCCCTGTTGCCGATCGACGGCGTTGACCTCGGTTGGGCCGAGGCCGGTGTGCGCAAGGCCAATCGCAAGGACGTGCTGCTGGTTCGTATCGCCGAGGGCTCGACGGTGGCCGGTGTGTTCACGCAGAACCGTTTCTGCGCGGCGCCCGTGCAGGTGTGCCGCGAGCATCTGGCGAGCGGCAAGGGCGCACGCGCAATCGTCGTCAACACCGGCAATGCAAATGCCGGCACCGGCGCGCCTGGCCTTGCGCATGCGCGCCAGACCTGCGATGCCGTGGCCAAGCTGCTGGGCGTGTCGCCGGAGCAGGTGCTGCCGTTCTCCACGGGCGTGATCCTGGAGCCGCTGCCGGTCGACCGCATCATTGCCGGACTGCCTGCTGCTGAGGCGAACGCCAAGCCGGACAACTGGCTGGCCGCCGCCGAGGCCATCATGACCACCGACACCGTACCCAAGGCAGCGTCGGCCACGTGCACGCTGTCGGGCAAGACGGTGCGCATGTCGGGCATCAGCAAGGGCGCAGGCATGATCCGTCCGAACATGGCGACGATGCTCGGCTTCATCGCCACCGATGCCAATGTGGATGAAGCTGTGCTTCAGGGGCTGGTGCGCCACGCGGCCGATCATTCGTTCAACAGCGTGACGGTGGATGGTGATACCTCCACCAACGACTCGTTCGTCGTCATCGCGACGGGCCGGGCCGGTACGCCGCGCATCGATTCCGAATCGCACCCCGACTACGCTGCGCTGCGCGATGCGCTGACGGGCCTCGCACAAGAGCTGGCGCAGAAGATCGTGCGCGACGGCGAGGGCGCGACGAAGTTCATGGCCATCCAGGTTGAGGGCGGCCGCAACGTTGAGGAGTGCCGCCTGATCGCCTATGCCGTCGCGCATTCGCCGCTGGTCAAGACCGCGTTCTACGCATCGGACCCCAACCTGGGACGCATCCTGGCGGCCGTCGGCTACGCCGGCGTGACGGATCTCGATGTGAACGGCGTCAACCTGTGGCTCGACGACGTCTGGGTCGCGCGCGACGGTGGCCGCAACCCCGAATACTGCGAAGAAGACGGCCAGCGCGTGATGAAGCAGGCGGAGATCACCGTGCGCATCGCGCTCGGCCGCGGTGACGCCGCCGCCACCGTGTGGACGTGCGACTTCTCGCACGACTACGTCTCGATCAACGCGGATTACCGTTCGTAATCCGGAGTCCACCGCCATGTCGTCCGACCTTTCCGCACGCCTCGACCGCTTTCTCGGGCGGCTCGAGCAATGGCTGCCGCCCGAGCTGACCGAAGCCGACTGGAACGAGGCCGTTGCCTTCCGCTGGCGCAAGCGCCAGAGCCTGTTCGGCAACATCGGCTATCTCGCACCAATCCGCCAGCTGCCGCCGATCCACCTGAGCGATCTGCACAACATCGAGCGCCAGAAAGACGCCATCGTCGCCAACACGCGCCAGTTTGTACGCAAGTTGCCAGCCAACAACGTGCTGCTGACGGGCGCGCGGGGCACCGGCAAGTCGTCGCTCATCAAGGCGTGCCTGAACGCGTTCGTGAAGGAAGGCCTGCGTCTGGTCGAAGTCGACAAGGACGATCTGGCCGACCTGGGCGATATCGTCGAGCAGCTCTCGACGCGTCCGGAGCGCTTCGCGATCTTCTGCGACGACCTTTCGTTCGAAGAGGGTGAATCGGGTTACAAGGCGCTGAAGTCTGCGCTGGACGGCTCGGTCGCCGCGCAATCAGACAACGTGCTGATCTACGCAACGTCGAACCGGCGCCATCTGCTGCCGGAATACATGAAGGACAACGAGACCTATCAGCACACCTCGGACGGCGAAATCCATCCGGGCGAGGTGGTGGAAGAGAAGATCTCGCTGTCGGAGCGCTTCGGGCTGTGGTTGTCGTTCTATCCGCCGAAGCAGGACGAATACCTGACCATCGTCGGCCACTGGCTCAAGCATTTCGGTTGCAGCGACGAGGATATCGCCGCTGCACGTGGCGACGCGCTGGTTTGGGCGCTGGAGCGTGGTTCACGTTCGGGGCGCGTAGCCTGGCAATTCGCCCGCGACTGGGGCGGCAAGCATGGGCGGCAGCATGTCGACTGACAATCGGACGCAAGTGCCCCCCACGCACACGCCCGACGGCCGCAAGATCACCGAAGTGGCCGTTGGCGTGCTCGTGCAGCCGGACGGCCGGTTCTTGCTGGCCCAGCGTCCTGAAGGCAAGCCGTACGCGGGCTACTGGGAATTTCCCGGCGGCAAGCTGGAAGCTGGCGAATCGGTGGAAGCCGCGCTCACGCGTGAGCTAAAGGAAGAGCTTGACGTTACGCTGCGCGCCTGTGTGCCCTGGCACACCATCGAGCACGACTACCCGCACGCGTACGTGCGCCTGCATTTCTGCAAGGTGACGGCATGGGACGGAACATTGCGCGCGCTGGAAGGCCAGGATTTCGCTTGGCAGACGCTGCCGATCAGCGTCGATCCGGTGCTGCCGGCAACGTTGCCCGTCTTCGAATGGATGCGCGAGGAAGCGGCGGCTAGTTGAGCCTGCCGCTTGTATCGTTGCCGGGTGCGTCGGGCAGGTCGTCTTCTTCGACCACGGGGATGGTGTACTGCTCGGCGGCCCAGGCGCCCAGGTCGATCTGCTTGCAGCGCTCGGAGCAGAACGGGCGGTAGCGGCTCTCAGGCACCCAAGGCACGGGCTTGCCGCAGCTGGGGCATTTGACGGTCTTCACATTCATGGTGCGGCTCAGAAATTACAGAGCTTCAGCTGGAACGGGATATCCGCGTCGACCGGCTTGGGTCGCAGGTCGCCATCCTGCTGGGTAAAGCGCACCCAGAGCATGTATTTGTTGGCGCTGATCTCGGGAATGAACCCCAGCGCCGTCTCATCCAGGCGCACCTGCATCAGCTGGTACACGCGGCCCGACAGCATCTGCTGATAGCTTCCAGCGTTAGCAATCACCTTGCCACTCTGACCCGATTCGCGCAGCAGGCGCAGCACGATCATCGTCGCGTCGCGCAGCGGCACCAGCGGTTGGGCCCATTTGATGATGTCGGCGCGACGGCGCTCGGCCGGATGATGCTGCCATGCAAAATACGCCGGCAGATCAAATTCACACGTACCACCGGGGATGATGGCGCGGCTGCGGATGCTCGTCAGCCACTCGTTGTCGGCGATGAGCTGGCCGGCCTTGCCATGTGTGGCAGTGAGATTGCCGGAGGCGGTTTCCAGCTCGCTGATGACGGCATCAAGCGCGTCCTGGTCGATCTGCGGATTGGCGCGCAGCGCGGTGAGCGTCTGGCGCTGACGATCGAGTTCTTTCAGCAGATCGGATTTGAGGTCGGCACGCCCGGCCACGTCCACGACTTCGAACAGCGTGGTCAGTGCCACGTGGTGTTGCAGCGGGTGCTCCTGCACGAGAAAGAAATCCAGCCGCTCGAACAGGTCTTCGAGGCGCAGCAGCGTCCGAATGCGTTCGTTGAAGGGATATTCGTACAGGATCAAAACTTGGTGCCCGGTTTGCTGGCCTGCTGGCGTATGAGGCCCCGAAGCGCATTTGGCCTCGATCTGCCCGCATTCTATGCGAGACCCTCGCTCATCACAATGCAAAGGGATGTGACCGCAACTTTCAGTGCGTTTCAGTTCGACCGGTAGGCTGGGTCCAGACGGTCGATCTGCGGCAGCAAGTCCGCCAGCGTGCCGCTGTTGTCGATCACGTCGTCGGCGGCGGCGAGGCGGGCTTCGCGTGAAGCCTGGCGGGCGATGATGGCTTCCACTTGCGCGCGCGGCAGGCCGTTCCGAGCCATCACCCGGGCAATCTGTGTCTCAACGGGACAGTCGACCACCAGAATGCGATCGACGAGCGAGCGCCAGCTGTGATGCCCGGCCAAGGATTCCACCAACAGGGGGACGACGTAGACGAGGTACGGATGCGCGCCCGATGCCTGAGCGGCGCCCCCACGCGACAGCGCAATCTCGCGGATGAGCGGATGCGTGATCTGCTCCAGTCGCGATTTGGCCGTGGCGTCCGAGAAGGCGAGGGCGCGCATGGCATCGCGGTCCATGGCGCCGTCCGGGCGTAGGATGCCGGCGCCGAAAGTCTCGACCAGCTTTGGGATGGCGGCGCCGCCCGGTGCGGTGATCTCGTGGGCGATGGCGTCGGTGTCCACAATGGCAGCGCCGCGCTCCGCAAGGCGATCCGCCACGTAGCTCTTGCCGCTGCCGATGCCGCCGGTCAGGCCGATCACGCGCATGCCGATCGTGCCCTTATGGCGAAAGCAGGGGGCCGAGGCCTGCCAGCATGAGCAACTGCGGGCCGGCCAGCAGTGCGATCACGCCGGCCCCGGCAATGAACGGTCCGAACGAGAACGGCGATTCGCTCGTCGCGCCGCGCGCAATGCGCACCAGCCCAAACACCAGTCCGACGACCGACGACAGCAGCACGAGCAGCGGCAGCGCCTGCCAACCGAACCACGCGCCCAGCGCGGCCATCAGCTTGAAGTCGCCGTAGCCCATGCCTTCACGGCCGCGCAGCAGCTTGTAGGCCCAGTAGATCGACCACAGGAACAGGTAGCCGGCCATCGCGCCAATCACCGCGTCGTGCAGGTGCGCGAACATGCCGAACAGATTCACGCCCAGGCCGAGCCAGAGCAGCGGTTGCGTGATGGCGTCCGGCAACAGCTGCGTGTCTGCGTCGATCATCGTGCCTGCGATCAGGAACCACAGCAGCACCGCCGAGGCCACCGCGACCCACGTGGGACCGAAGTGCCACAGGCAGGCTGCGGTCAGCAGCCCCGTGACCAGCTCCACTGCGGGATAGCGCCATGAGATGCGTGTCTTGCAGGCACTGCAGCGGCCCCGCAGCGCCAGCCAGCTCAATACGGGAATATTTTCGATCGCCTTGATCTGATGGCCGCACGACGGGCACGCCGAGCGCGGCACGACCAGGTTGTATGCGTCGGGGTGAGGCAGTGGCTCTTCGCGCAATTCGGCGATGTAGTTGGCTTCTTCCCGCTCGATCATGCGCGGCAGGCGGTGAATCACCACATTGAGAAAACTGCCGACCAGCAAGCCGACGAGCCCGCCGGTCGCAATCACAAACCACGCCGGCAGTTGCGCCAGCGTGGGGATGACGAACATCTCGGGCATTGCGTCAGACCACCGTACCAAGCTTGAAGATCGGGAGATACATCGCCACCACCATGCCGCCGATCAGCACGCCGAGGAAGACGATGATGATTGGTTCGATCAGGGTCGAGATGTTGGCCACCGCATCGTCCACCTCGCGCTCGTAGAACTCGGCAACCTTCAGCAGCATGTTGTCCAGGGCGCCGGACTCTTCACCGATCTGCGTCATCTGCAGGACCATGTTGTCGAACACGTGCGTGGCCTGCATGGCGTTGGTGAGACTGGTGCCGATACGTACCGCTTGCTGAACCTCCAGCGTTGCATCGTGGTAGATCCAGTTGCCAGCGGCACCGGCGACCGACTCCATCGATTCCACGAGCGGGGTACCAGCCGCGAACATGGTAGCCAGCGTGCGAGTCCAGCGCGCAATGGTCGCCTTGCGGATGATGTCCCCAAAAATGGGAATCTTCAGGATAAAGCGATGTGTCGAGCGCTGGACGTTTTCAGACCGCTTGAAGGCGCGCGAAAACAGCGCGATGCCGGCGATGGGCCCCAGCACGATCGGTATCCACCATTTGACGAAAAAGTCGGAAATCGCAATCACGAACAGCGTTGGAGCGGGCAGGTCCGCGCCGAAACTGGAGAACACGCCCTTGAACGAGGGCACCACAAAAATCATCAGGACCACGGTCACCGCAAACGCCACCGTCAGCACCGAGATCGGGTAGATCATCGCGGATTTGATCTGCGCCTTCAGCGCGATCGACTTTTCCATGTACAGCGAAAGCCGCTCGAGCAGGGCATCCAGAATACCGCCCTGTTCACCGGCGTCGATCAGGTTGCAGTACAGCGTGTCGAAGTACTTCGGATGACGGCGGAAGGCTTGCGCCATGCTGCTGCCCGACTCGATATCGACACGGATTTCCGTTAGCAGCTGCGTGAAGTTCGGGTTGGCATGGCCCTTCGCGATGATGTCGACCGACTGCAGCAGCGGCACGCCGGCCTTCAGCATTGTCGAGAGCTGGCGCGTGAAGTACGCCACGTCCTTCGGCGTGATCTTCTTGCCGCGGGCCGCGCGGCGACGTTTCGATTTGGTGATCGACAGGCCTTGCTTGCGCAGGATGGCATTCACCTCGGTGATGCTCTCGGCGCGCATCTCGCCCTTGAAGATCTTGCCCTTCCGATCTTTGCCTTCCCACTCGAAGATGTACTGCGTGGGCGCCTTGGTCTTGGCGGTCTTTCGTGCCGGCGCGGCGGCCGCGCGGTTTGCGGCAGGTGCTCGTGTGGCCATGGTTGGTTCCTACCCCCCGGTATGGGAACGATTGATCGAGAAGGTTATTGGTTCGTGGTGGCCAGCACTTCCTCAAGGGAAGTCAGCCCCTGCTTCACTTTTCGCAAGCCCGATTCGCGCAGCGACAGCACGCCTTCCTTGCGCGCCTGCTCGGCGATCTGCAGCGCCGTGCCGTGCGTGAGAATGATTTCCTGGATCGCCTCGGTAATCGGCATGACCTGGTAGATGCCGACCCGGCCTTTGTAACCGCTGCCGTTGCAGACCTCGCAACCGACCGGGTGATACGGCTGCCATGAGCCGTCGAGATCGGCTTCGGTGAAACCTGCGTCGAGCAGCGTTTCCTTGGGCAGCGGACCAGGCTTCTTGCATTCCTTGCACAGCCGTCGCGCCAAGCGCTGCGCCGTGATCAGCAGCACCGACGACGCGATGTTGAACGGTGCCACGCCCATGTTCATCAGGCGGGTCAGGGTGGTCGGCGCATCATTGGTGTGCAGCGTGGAGAACACCAAGTGTCCGGTCTGCGCGGCCTTGATCGAGATATCGGCCGTCTCCAGATCCCGGATTTCGCCCACCATGATGATGTCCGGATCCTGCCGCAGGAACGACTTCAGCGCCGCCGCGAACGTCAGCCCTGCCTTGTCGTTCACGTTGACCTGGTTGATGCCGGGCAACTGGATTTCCGCCGGGTCTTCGGCCGTGGAAATGTTGATGTCGCCCTGGTTCAGCCGGTTCAGGAAGGTATACAGCGACACCGTTTTGCCTGAGCCCGTCGGGCCGGTCACCAGCACCATCCCGTACGGGCGCTTGATCACGTCCAGCAGCAGCTGCTTTTGCTCGGGCTCGTAGCCGAGCTGGTCGATATCGAGCCGCTCGGTGGACGACTCCAAGATCCGGATCACGATCTTCTCGCCGAACAGCGTCGGCAGCGTCGACACCCGGAAGTCGATGGCGCGTTCGATCGTCTCTTTGTTGTCCTTGTCCTTGCGGTCTTTCGGGACCGTGATGAGCAGCTTCATGCGGCCGTCTTGCGGCACGCGTTTTTCCGAGATGTCCAGGCGCGACAGCACCTTGATGCGGGTCGCGATCTTGTCGCGGATATCCAGCGGCGGCTGCGCGACCTGCGCGAGGATGCCGTCGATGCGGAAACGCACGCGGTAAAACGTTTCAAACGGCTCGAAATGCAAGTCCGACGCGCCGCGCAGCAGGGCTTCGGTAAAGAGCTTCTGCAGAAAGCGCACCACGGGCGCATCGTCGATGCCGTCGGGCGTGGTGCGACGCGTGGCGGCTGCGGCGCCCGGGTCGTACTCGATCTGCGTGGCTTCCTGCTTGGGGAAGAGCGATTTGATCTCGGCCGGTGCCTCGTTGGCGAGGCTCAGTTGGCGCACGAGCTTGTCATGCTCGACGACCACCGTTTCGATGGCCACGTTCATCTTCTGACGCAGCTCTTCGATCGGCTTCGGGTCGCTCGGGTCCGACGTGGCGAGGATGAGGCGGTTTTCGCGCCGGCCCAGCGGCAACAGTCGCAGCTGGGCGAAGTGCTTGTTGGCAGACAGCACGGCCGGCACGGTGTCGAGCTTGTACTGCGCAAGGTCGAGCAGCGGCATCTGGTACTTGCCGGCAACAAACACGGCAAGGTCGTGCGCACTCATGATCCCGCTGCCCACCAGTTCGTCGATCAACTGCGTGCGTTTTTCACGCGCGCTCTGTTCGAGCTGAGTGAGTAACGTCGGCGCGATCCGCCGGCTCTGCGCTAGAGCGAGTCCGAGTGTCATGAGTCCAGTCCGTCAGGCTGAAGCTGACCATTTCAGCGCGCGCCGGGCCCCACCGCCTCCAGCGCTCGCTCGCCCCCCAAGGCGATTGTTCTATGTTCTGCAGCCGGTACCCCACCCATTCGTGGGGGGTGGTGCCCGGAACCGGGGCAGTTTGCCGACCGCCCCTGCATTTGTAAAGCGCACATCAAAGCGCAGCTTGCATTTGTGCCACATCGGCAGAAAACCGCTGCAACTGAAGCGCTCGGACCTGAGTGTGGCGTCAACTACGCTTGGGTTGCGGCGGCTGATGCAGCCGTACCGTGCGGATCGACTGGCTGTCCATCTGGACGATATCCATCACGCAGTTCGCAATCTTCACGCTGACCGTCGCCTCCGGAATCTCTTCCAGCACTTCCAGCACCAGCCCGTTGAGCGTCTTTGGACCGTCCGTCGGCAGGCTCAGGCCCAGACGACGGTTCAGGTCCCGCAACGACATTCCCGCATCCGCAAGATAGGTGCCTTCCTTGTCCCAGGCCAGCTTGCCGGCGTTGGGCAGCGTGGTGGTGAACTCGCCGATCATCTCTTCGATGATGTCTTCCAGCGTGACCAGCCCCAGCATGTCGCCGTATTCATTGACGATCAGCCCGAGGCGGCGGCGGTTCTCCTGAAAGTACTGTAGTTGGCGGAAAACGGGCGTGCCGCTCGGTACAAAGTACGGCTCGGCCAGCAGGTGGCGAAAATCGTCGTGCGTAAGTTCGGTGTGCCCGAGCAACGACAGCGCCTTGCGTACGTGCAGGATGCCGACCACCTGATCGCTGTCCTGCTCGAAGACGGGCAGCTTGTTGTGATAGCAGGTTTCGAGCTGCTGGATGACCTCTTCGATCGGGCGCGACAGGTCGAGCGACTCCACCCGCGCGCGCGGCGTCATCACGTCGTCCACGGTGATGGCGTCCAGATCGAACAAGTTGAGCAGGATGCTGCGGTGCTTGTGCGGGATGAAGTTGCCCGATTCCAGCACCAGCGTGCGCAGTTCCTCGGTCGACATGCGTTGTTCCGGCGCCTTGCGCGTATTGATGCGCACCAGCCGCAGCACCCCCATGGCGAACGCGTTGACCACCGCGACCAGCGGCGTCGAAATCTGCATCAGCGGCTTGATGATGAAGCTGGCGGGAAACGCAACGCGCTCGGGGTAGGTCGCGCCCACGATCTTCGGGGCGATCTCGGCGAACACGATGATCAGAAACGCGACGATGGCCGTGGCGATCGACAGCGTCGTTCCGTTGTTGCCGAAGTAGTGGATTGCCAGCGTGGTGATCAGCACCGGCACGGCGGTGTTGATCAGGTTGTTGCCGATCAGGATGAGCGAGAGCAGCTTGTCGGTCTGACCGAGCAACTGCTGTGTATTGCGCGCGCCCGATACATTGGACTTGGCAAGATGCCGCAGGCGATGGCGGTTGAGCGCCATCATCGCGGTTTCGGAAATCGAGAAGAAGGCGGAGCAGCACAACAGCAGCACGACGGCGCCGATTTGTGCCCAGAGCGGCCAAGAGTCCAAGGCAGGAGAGGAGGGGCGGCGAAGTGCCCACTATAACAGAGGGGTTTGTCGCGCCGATGTGGGCAGCCGTTGCGCATGCCCCTTAACGCAGACTGCCTCAGATGGCCGTTCAGAAACAAAAAAGCCCAGCAATTTGCTGGGCTTGATGTCCTTGATCGACAAGGGAATTTCTGGTCGGGGTGAGAGGATTCGAACCTCCGGCCTCTACGTCCCGAACGTAGCGCTCTACCAGGCTAAGCTACACCCCGATGCTTCTTCGCAGATCTCGTGCGTGTCAGGACTGACGTTGCAGCGAGAAAGCACACAAGTCTATCAGCGTCTGACGGAAAAGGGAAGGGGGTAATGCGTTTGCTGCTGCTTCGGCGGCAGCGGCTTCGCGCTCGGCGGCCTGGCGCGTGTACTCCAGCGCGCCGGAAGCCTGGATGGCCGCGAAGATGGCGTCGAAATGTTCCGTGCCGCCTTGCTCGATGGCCTGGCGCACCAGCGCGCGCTGTTCTTCCGTGCCGTTCGATAGCAGATGGATGAGCGGCAGCGTTGGTTTGCCTTCGCGCAGGTCATCGCCTGCGTTCTTGCCCATCTGGTCGGCGGTGGACGTGTAGTCGAGCAGGTCGTCGACGATCTGGAACGCGGTGCCGATGCGGCGTCCGTATTCAGCCGCGGCTTCTTCGGTCGCGGCGTCCGCGCCCGAGAGCACCGCGCCGATCTGCGCGGCGGCTTCGAACAGCTTGGCGGTCTTGTAGCGGATGACCTGCAGGTAGCGCTCTTCCGTCACGTCGGGATCGTGCATGTTCAGCAGCTGCAGAACTTCGCCTTCGGAGATGATGTTGGTCGCGTCGGCCAGGATCTGCATGATGCGCATGCTGTTGGCCTGCACCATCATCTGGAAGGCGCGCGAATACAGGAAGTCGCCCACCAGCACGCTCGCAGCGTTGCCGAACACGGCGTTGGCGGTCTTGCGGCCGCGGCGCAGGTCGGATTCGTCGACCACGTCGTCGTGCAGGAGCGTGGCGGTGTGGATGAACTCGACCACGGCGGCCAGTTCGTGCTGATGCTCGCCCTTGTAACCGAGCGCATTCGCCACCAGCAACAGAATCACGGGGCGCAGTCGCTTGCCGCCGGCGCTGATGATGTATTCGCCGATCTGGTTGATCAGCACCACCTCCGAGCCCAGGCGGCGGCGGATCACGGCATCGACGGCGCGCATGTCTTCAGCGACAGGGGCGAGCAGGACGGAGGCGGAGGTCTGGGTCAAGGCGAGTTCCGGCAGAAACGTGTGGCTGATAGTCGACTTGCGCGCAATCGTTGCTGCGCAAAAAGCCGCGAGATTATAGAGCAAGCAGGGGTTTGCCAGCCGACAGGCTGGAACGCGCATGGCGGGGCGGGCCGTTGCGCGGGCGCCGCACCCCGTTCGTGCGATTAGTCTTTGATTTGCTTGGGTTTTCTTGTATAGTTGCGAGTTCTCTGTGTCCGTTGTCTGCGCATGCAGGCGGCGAGTGGCACAAGAGTCACGTTTTAGTTCTTTTATCGAGGTCCGACAATGTACGCGGTCGTAAAAACCGGCGGTAAGCAATACAAGGTTGCTGCTGGCGAAAAACTGAAAGTAGAACAGATACCGGCGGACGTTGGCGCAGAAATCACGCTTGACCAGGTGCTCGCAGTGGGCGCCGGCGACCAACTCAAGGTTGGCGCGCCGCTGGTGAGCGGGGCTGCCGTCAAAGCCACCGTCATCTCCCACGGTCGTCACGACAAAGTGCACATCTTCAAGATGCGCCGTCGTAAGCACTATCAAAAGCGCCAAGGGCATCGTCAAAATTACACCGAGTTGCGTATCGACTCGATCGTGGCCTAAGGCTGGGTCGTCTACGTAACCGGATAGGAGTTCAGTCATGGCACAGAAAAAAGGCGGCGGTTCCACACGGAACGGCCGCGATTCCGAGTCGAAGCGCCTGGGCGTGAAGGTGTACGGCGGCCAAGCCATCAACGCTGGCGGCATCATCGTTCGCCAACGCGGCACCCGCACGCACGCTGGTGTGAACGTGGGCATGGGCAAGGACCACACCCTCTTCGCGCTGGTCGATGGCCACGTGAAGTTCGCCACCCGCGGCGAAGGCAAGAAGCAGTTCGTCGACGTTGTTCCGGCGGCCTGATTCAGCCTTGTAGTAGAAAGGCCCCGCACCCGTGCGGGGCTTTTTCGTTTCTGGCTGCTAACAAAACGCGACCTTGATCCTGGGCGGTACGCTGTGTCTTGGCGCGTGTTTCCAGGCGCGTTCTGTTAGCAATGGCGCGAGTGGCGCCGATTTCTTTTTTACCTGCCGTGCGCACGCCGCACGGGCGGAGACCTCCATGAAGTTCATCGACGAAGCCCGGATTGAAGTGATCGCTGGTGACGGCGGCAACGGCAGCGCCTCGATGCGCCGCGAGAAATTCGTCCCGTTCGGCGGGCCGGACGGCGGCGACGGTGGGCGGGGCGGCAGCGTGTGGGCCGTGGCTGACCGCAACATCAACACCCTGATCGACTACCGCTTTGCCAAGAAGCATCTCGCGCGCAACGGCGAAAACGGCCGTGGTGCCGACTGCTACGGCGCTGCAGGCGACGACATCACGCTGCGCATGCCTGTGGGCACGGCCATCTACGATGCCGACACGGAAGAGCTGATCGCCGACCTGACCGTCGACGGCCAGCGCCTGTGCCTGGCGCAGGGCGGCGAAGGCGGCTGGGGCAACATCCATTTCAAGTCGAGCACCAACCGTGCGCCGCGCCAGAAGACCGACGGCAAGGCCGGTGAGCGCCGCAACCTGCGCCTTGAGTTGAAGGTGCTGGCCGACGTGGGTCTGCTCGGCATGCCGAATGCCGGCAAGTCGACGCTGATCACCGCCATTTCCAATGCGCGCCCGAAGATTGCCGACTACCCGTTCACGACGCTGCATCCGAACCTGGGCGTGGTGCGGACAGGCCCGTCGAAGTCGTTCGTGGTGGCCGACATTCCTGGCCTGATCGAGGGCGCAGCCGAAGGTGCCGGTCTGGGGCATCAGTTCCTGCGGCACCTGCAACGCACGCGCGTGCTGCTGCATGTGGTCGATCTTGCCCCGTTCGACGAGAGCGTCGACCCGGTGGCCGAAGCCAAGGCGATTGTCGGCGAGCTGAAGAAATACGACGCTGAACTCTTCGACAAGCCGCGCTGGCTCGTGCTCAACAAGCTCGACATGGTGCCCGAGGACGAACGCGAAGCGCGCGTGAAGGACTTCGTGAAGCGCTTCAAGTGGAAGGGCCCGGTGCACCGCATTTCTGCGTTGACGCACGATGGCACGCAGGCGCTTGTCCACGCGATCCAGGAATATCTCGACGAGCTGCGCGCCGAAGAGGATGCCGCGGCCGCCGCGCCTGACCAGCGTCTGGACCCGAGCCTGCACAACGTCGACCACGACGATCAAACGTAAACACAACAAACATCCTTCGGAGACACGCCCACCATGGCCCTGCATTCGCTGATTGCCGATGCGCGCCGCCTTGTCGTCAAGGTCGGTTCCAGCCTGGTTACCAACGACGGCCGTGGCCTCGACCAGGCTGCCATTGCCCGCTGGGCCGCGCAGATCGCGGCGTTACGGGGGGCGGGCAAGGAAGTCGTGCTGGTCAGCTCCGGCGCCATCGCCGAGGGCATGCAGCGCTTGGGCTGGGCCAAGCGCCCGAAGGAAATCCACGAGCTGCAAGCCGCCGCGGCCGTCGGGCAGATGGGGCTCGCGCAGGTGTACGAGTCCGAGTTCGCGCGGCACAGCATTCGCACGGCGCAGGTGCTGCTCACGCATGGTGACCTGGCCGATCGCGAGCGCTATCTCAATGCACGTTCCACACTGCTCACGCTGCTGAGCCTCGGTGTCGTGCCGATCATCAACGAGAACGACACGGTCGTCACCGATGAAATCAAGTTCGGCGACAACGACACGCTGGGCGCGCTCGTCACCAACCTGATCGAAGGCGATGCGCTCATCATCCTGACAGACCAGCGCGGCTTGTATACGGCCGACCCGCGCAAGGAGCCTGGCGCCCGGTTTGTCGACGAGGCGCAGGCTGGCACGCCCGACCTTGAGCAGATGGCCGGCGGGGCCGGTTCGAGCATCGGCAAGGGCGGCATGCTGACGAAAATTCTGGCGGCCAAGCGTGCGGCCAAGTCGGGCGCGCACACCGTCATCGCGTCCGGTCGCGAGCCTGATGTGCTTGCACGACTGGCGAGCGGCGAGGCCATCGGCACGCAACTCCGCGCACCGACCGGGCGGATGGCGGCGCGCAAGCAGTGGATGATCGACCACCTGCAGCTGCGCGGTCGCGTGGTGCTGGATGCCGGTGCGGTGGAAAAGCTCACGGCCGGCGGCAAGTCGTTGCTGCCGATCGGCGTGACGGAAGTGCAGGGCGAATTCGCGCGCGGCGAGGTGATTTCTTGCGTGGACGCGGCGGGCCGTGAAGTGGCGCGCGGGCTCACGAACTATTCGTCGGCCGAGGCTCGGCTGATCGCACGCAAGGCATCGTCGGAGATCGAGGCGGTGCTGGGCTACGTCAGCGCTGCGGAGCTGGTGCACCGGGATAACCTGGTGCTGCTCTGATCCAGCTGTTCAGCGAGCATGCAAACAAAAGGCCAACCTCGCGAGGTTGGCCTTTGTGTTTGGGGCGCGCATGCGGCACGCCGGTGCGCGCCGCTTAGGGCCCGTAAAAACGTCCGCCCTGCCCGCCGAGACGGCGCACCAGCGTAGACGCTTTCCCGTCGCCGGCAACGGACCGCACGTCGCAGAAGTACGAGCGCATCAACGCCGACGCATAGTCCGTCGGCCCGCCATTGCCAACGCGTTGCCAATCCGTCGCGGGCTTGTAGGCGTTCATGCTTGCCGATTCGGCATTCGCCGTTTCGTTCATGTCGACCGCGCGGTTGCCGACCCACTGGTTGGAGTCGTTGCGCAATGTCGCGTAGATGCGTCGTTCCGCCGTGTCGCAGCGCAGGCCTTCGTAGTTCACGTTGCGCGCGCCGGTCTTGCTGGTGATCAGCACGGTGTAGCGCACCACGTTGTCCTTGCCGATCGACACCGATTTCGGATCGATCGCAAAGCGCAGTGGCGAGTCATCGCGGCTGCCCACATCGAACGGCACAGCATCACGGTCGACCGGCGGGGCCGGGAACGTGACAGCGTCTTCCTTGAAGGGCTTGTCGTTGAACGGGTCCATCAACAGCCGGTCTTCGAGGTCGCCGGTGCGGTTATGGCCACATGCCGTCAGCGCCAGCGCAGCCGCCAGCGCGAGCGGCACGAGAGCGCGGTGCGCTCCACGTGTCGTCGTCATCAGATTCACGAATTGTCCTTGGAAGCCGTGTCGTCAGGGTTGGGAGAGGAGGGGGCCGGCCCGGATACGCTCACCGTCTCGACGATGACCGTCGTGGTGGTGGTGACGGTCAGGGCCGGCTGGGCGTACTGCTCGTTACGGCCACCCGGGCCGGAACGTTCACGGCTATCGCGCCCATCACGTCCGTCGCGCTCGCGGTGCTGGCCGCCGCGCCCATAGGGCGAGAGCGGCGCGCGGGTCTGACGCTGCACGAAGCGCGAAAGCTCCGACAGCGCCAGCTGATACACCTCGCGCTTGAACTCGATGACGGCCTCGAGCGGCACCCAGTACTGGCTCCACCGCCACGCATCGAATTCCGGATGCTCGGTGGCGCGCAGCTGGATGTCGCAGTCGCGACCGACCATGCGCAGCAGGAACCAGATCTGTTTCTGGCCCCGATAGTGGCCGCGTATTTCGCGGCGGATGAACTTGTCCGGCACCTCATACCGCAGCCAGTCGCGCGTGCGACCGACGATCCGGACGTGTTCTGGCAACAGGCCGACTTCTTCGTGCAGTTCGCGGAACATCGCTTGTTCGGGCGTTTCGCCGTACTTGATGCCGCCTTGTGGAAACTGCCAGGAGTGCTCGCCAATGCGCTTGCCCCAGAACACCTCGTTTCTTGCGTTGATGAGGATGATGCCGACGTTCGGGCGGAAGCCTTCACGATCGAGCATGACTGCACCTCGAATACTTTAGAATTACGCCGATTATAGAGCGGCCCGTCGCTCGGCTGTCACAGAAGCCGAAATGTTGCCGCTCACTCGCGCCTCCTGGGGGAGGGGTGTCGATTGCGCGAATGTGCGCCTGGCGCCTCGTCTCATCTCCTGATTCCGGTGGCTTTTGCCCTTGTTCTCGCGGCTTTGGTTGGCCGCGTCATCCCTTATTGTCAGTCGCATGAAAGCGTCCCAATTCTTCATTTCCACGCTCAAGGAAGCGCCCGCTGACGCGGAGATCGTCTCGCACAAGTTGATGATGCGTGCCGGCATGATCAAGAAGCTCGGCGCGGGCCTCTATACGTATATGCCCGTGGGTCTGCGCGTGATCCGCAAGGTCGAGCAGATCGTGCGTGAGGAAATGAATGCCGCCGGCGCGGTGGAGGTGCTGATGCCGGTCGTGCAGCCGGGCGAGCTGTGGCAGGAGACCGGCCGCTGGGACAAGATGGGCGACGAACTGCTGCGCTTCAAGGACCGCCACGAGCGCGACTTCGTCATGCAGCCGACGTCGGAGGAGGTGGTGACTGACATCGCCCGCACCGAAATCCGCTCGTACAAGCAGCTGCCGGTCAATTTCTACCAGATCCAGACCAAGTTCCGCGACGAGCGCCGTCCGCGTTTCGGCATCATGCGCGGCCGCGAATTCACGATGAAGGACGCATACTCCTTCGACCGCGACGCCGAAGGCCTGAAGGTGTCGTACCAGAAGATGTACGACGCCTACACGCGCATCTTCCAGCGCTTCGGCCTGGAATTCCGTGCCGTGGCGGCCGACAACGGCGCCATCGGTGGCTCGGGCTCGCACGAATTCCACGTGATTGCCGACACGGGCGAAGACGCCATCATCTATTGCCCGGATTCGGACTACGCCGCCAACATCGAGGCTGCGGAAGCCGTCGCTCCGGCCGCACCGCGTGGTGCCGCCGCCGAGGCGCTCACCAAGACGCATACGCCTGGTCGCTCAAAGTGCGAGGCGGTTGCCGAGCAACTGGGGATTCCGCTGCAGCGCACGATCAAGTCCATTGTGTTGGCCACCGAGGTCGAGGGCAGCGAGCCCCAGATCTGGCTGCTGCTGCTGCGCGGCGACCATGAACTCAACGAGGTCAAGGCATCGAAGGTGCCCGGCCTGGCCGACTTCCGCTTTGCCACCGAAGGCGAAATCCTGCGCGCGTTCGGCACGCGCCCTGGCTATCTCGGCCCGATCGGCACCAAGCTGCCCGTGAAGGTGGTGGCCGATCGCACGGCGGCTGCCATGAGCGATTTCGTGGTCGGCGCCAACGAAGAGGATTACCACTTCACTGGCGTGAACTGGGGCCGCGACCTGCCCGAGCCCGAGGTCTACGACCTGCGCAACGTGGTGGCCGGCGACCCCTCGCCGGACGGCAAGGGCACGCTGGCGATCTGCCGCGGCATCGAAGTCGGTCATGTCTTCATGCTGGGCACGCGCTACTCCGAGGCGATGAACGCGACGTTCCTCGATGAAAACGGCAAGACGCAGCCGATGGTGATGGGCTGCTACGGTATCGGGATCACGCGGATCCTGGGGGCGGCCATCGAGCAGAACTACGATGCGCGCGGGATCATCTGGCCGGCATCGATCGCGCCGTTCCAGGTGGTGATCTGCCCCGTGGGCTACGACCGCTCCGACGCCGTGCGAGAAGAAGCCGACCGTCTGCATGCCGAACTCGTTGCGGCCGGCATCGACGTGATGCTGGACGACCGAGGCGAGCGTCCCGGCGCGATGTTTGCCGACTGGGAACTGATCGGCGTGCCGTTCCGCGTGGTGGTGGGCGACCGCGGCCTCAAGGAAGGCAAGCTGGAATTCCAAGGCCGCCGCGACGAAGCCGCGACCGCCGTAGCACCGGCCGACGTGCTGGCCACGCTGAAGGCGCGTCTCGCGCAATAACGCAACAACAGGACCGACCTGCATGCGCCGCTTGTTCTCTGCCCGCCGGATCGCCGCTGCGCTGTGCGCCGGGGCGTTGCTCGCGGGCACGCAGGCGGCGTGGGCAGGCGCCCAGAAAGAGGAATACCTGGCGGACTCCGTGCGCAGCGCGCTGTCCGCCGCCGTGGCCGACAGCCGCCCGCTGCGGCCGGTATTCGCCAGCAACGACGAGCAACTCGGCTACCTGCGCTGGCTGGCCGAGATGTCGGTGCGCATGTCGGGCAAGATTCCGCAGGCGTCGGTACGCGTCGAACTGATCGAGACGGCGTATTACGAGGCCAAGCGCGCTGGCCTGGACCCGGCGCTGGTGCTCGGGCTCATCCAGGTGGAAAGCGGCTTTCGCAAGTACGCCATCAGCAGCGCCGGTGCGATGGGCCTGATGCAGGTCATGCCGTTCTGGACGCGCAGCATCGGCGACAACGACTCCCGCAAGCTCTTCCATCTGCAGAGCAACCTGCGCTACGGCTGCACGATCCTGCGTCATTACCTCGACATGGAAGGCGGCAATCTGTACTTGGCGCTGGGCCGCTACAACGGTAGCCGTGGCCAGCCGCAGTATCCGAATGCCGTGCTTGCTGCGTGGAAGCGCTGGCAATATCAGGAGTCGAGTGCGATGACGGTGTCGGCGCCGGTGCCTGCCGAGCCTTCCGTGCCCGCTCCGCGTGCCAAGGCGTTGCCGGAAGTGCCGGCGCGCAATCCGTTCTCGCCGCTGCGTATTGCTGGCGGTCCGGCTGGCGGTTCGTGATCTTCAGTCGGCGGGCGGTCGGCCTACAATAGGGCCATCTCTCGCTCGCCTGATCTCCATCCCGCATGTCCACCACCCAACCGTACGCGACCATGTCTGACGCGCTGCGCGACTGGCTGCAGCGTCACGTGACCGAAGGTTTCGAGGCCGAATCCCTGGTGGCTTCGATGGTGCAATCCGGCTATGACCGCGCCTTCGCGCGCCGTGTCGTCGATGAGGCGCTGACTGCTCGCGCACCCGCCCCCGTGGTGGCGCCCGCGCCGACGCCGGCTGCCGATCAGGCGGTCGAAAACAGCAATGCCGTGCATACCGCCGATGGCGACATTCCGATCCTGTTCGCAATCGAGACGCCGCGCATCGTGCTTTTCCAGCACTTTCTGTCGGACCAGGAGTGTGACGAGCTGATCGCGATCGGGCGCAATCGCCTCAAGCGTTCGCCCGTCGTGAACCCGGATACGGGCGAGGAAAACCTGATCTCGGCCCGGACCAGCCAGGGCGGGATGTTCCAGGTCGGCGAGCATCCGCTGATTGCCAAGATCGAAGCGCGCATCGCGCAGGCCGTGGGCGTGCCGGTTGAGCACGGCGAAGGCTTTCAGGTGCTGAACTACCAGCCCGGCGGCGAATATCAGCCGCACTTCGATTTCTTCAACCCGGGCCGCAGCGGCGAGGCGCGCCAGCTCGAAGTCGGCGGTCAGCGCGTGGCGACCATGGTCATCTACCTCAACAGCGTGCAGGCGGGCGGGGCGACGGGCTTTCCGAAGCTCGGGCTGGAGGTGGCGCCGGTCAAGGGCAACGCCGTCTTCTTCGTCTACAAGCGCCCCGACGGCACGCTGGATGAAGACACGCTGCACGCCGGCCTGCCGGTGGAGCGTGGCGAGAAGTGGATCGCCACCAAATGGCTGCGTGAACGTCCCTATCGTCGCGGCGCCTGATCGACGTCGGCGATGGAGTATACGTTTCTCTCGGCGACCGTCCTGCTGGTGCTGATCACCGATCCGCTCGGCAACATTCCGATCTTCATCTCGGCGCTGCGGCCGGTCGCTCCCGAGCGCCGCAACCGCGTCGTGCTGCGCGAGGTCGGCATTGCGTTCGTGCTGCTGCTCGTCTTCATGTTCTTCGGCGAGAGCTTCCTGCGCATGATGAGCCTGACCGACATGTCGCTGCAGATTGCAGGCGGCATCGTGCTCTTCCTGATCGCGCTGCGGATGATCTTTCCGCGTGAAGGCGCTGCCGAGTCGCAGCCCACGGGCGAGCCCTTCATCGTGCCGCTGGCGATTCCGGCCATCGCCGGGCCGTCGGCGATGGCCACGGTGATGCTGCTGGTGTCGCAGGCGCCGGGCCGCATGTGGACCTGGGTCGGCTCGTTATGCGCGACGATGGCCGTGTGCGCGCTGGTGTTGCTGAGCGCCACGCACATCCAGCGCCTGGTGGGGGAGCGCACGGTGATGGCGTTCGAGCGGCTGATGGGGCTGATCCTCGTCGCGATCTCGGTGGAGATGCTCCTGAAGGGCATCCGCACCTTCGCGCATCAACTCTGAACCATGCGCGGGCAACAAAAAAGGGCGACTGAGGTGTCGCCCTTTTGCTTGCCGCCGCGCTGCGTCAGGTGTTCTTGAGCGCGCGGATGGTCGGCAGGTTGCGCCAGTAGCCCTTGGCGTCCATGCCGCAGCCGAACACGTAGCGGTCAGGCACGTTGAAGCCGCAGAAGTCGGGGTACAGCGGCTTGGACTTGCTGAGCGTCTTCTCGCACAGCACGGCGGAGTAGAACTCGGCGGCACCCATGTCGATGATGCGCGAGCGGATGGCGGCCATCGTCTCGCCTTCGTCGAGGATGTCGTCGAGCACCAGCACCGTGCGGCCCTTGACCGACTCGCGCGGCGCCACGCGCCACTGCATCTCGCCACCCACCGTCGTGTTGTTGTAGCGCGAGAGGTGGATGTAGTCGAACTCCAGCGGGAAGGCCAGCTTGGGCAGCAGCATGCCGGTAAAGACGGCCGCGCCGCCCATGACGGACAGCACCATCGGGAACGTGTCGCCGATCTTCTCGGTGATCTCTTCGGCCATGCGGTCCAGCGAGCCGCGCACGGCGTCTTCGCTGACGATTTCTTCGGAGTTGGCCCAGAGTTCGCGGGCCTGTTCTGCGCTCAGCATCGTGTCAGTTCGGTGAAACGGTTCGGTGTGTCGATCAAAAGTGCGATTCAGGAAGGAGGGTAGCCCGCTCAGCGGCCGCCGAACAGCCCCTTCATGCCGCCTTTCATGCCGCCCATGGCGCGCATCATCTTCATCATGCCGCCGCCTTTGAGCTTTTTCATCATGCCTTGCATCTGCTCGAACTGGTTGAGCAGACGGTTGACTTCCTGCACCTGCACGCCCGCGCCCGCGGCAATGCGGCGCTTGCGGCTCGCCTTGATGAGTTCGGGCTTGGCGCGCTCGGCAGCCGTCATGCTGTTGATGATGCCTTCCATGCGGCGGACCTGCTTTTCGGCCTGGTCCATGTTGGCACCCTGCGCCTGCTGGGCGAGCTGAGCCGGCAGCTTGTCCATCAGGCTGCCCAGGCCGCCCATCTTCTTCATCTGGCCGATCTGCGCCTTGAAATCTTCGAGGTCGAAGCCGCCGGTCTTCTTGATCTTGGCGGCAAGCTTCTGCGCCTCTTCCATGTCGACACCGCGCTGGGCTTCTTCCACCAGCGCAAGGATGTCGCCCATGCCCAGAATCCGCTGGGCCATGCGGTCGGGGTAGAACGGCTCCAGCCCGTCGAGCTTTTCGGCCACGCCGACGAACTTGATCGGCTTGCCCGTGATGTGACGCACCGACAGCGCCGCGCCACCGCGCGCATCGCCGTCGAGCTTGGTCAGCACCACGCCGGTCAGCGGCAGGGTGTCGTTGAACGCCTTGGCGGTGTTGACGGCATCCTGGCCGAGCATCGCGTCGACCACGAACAGCGTTTCGGCCGGCTTCAGCCGGGCGTGCAGCGCGGCGATCTCCTGCATCATCGCCTCGTCGATACCGAGGCGGCCGGCCGTATCGACGATCAGCACGTCGTGATAGTGCTTCTTGGCCCAGTCCAGGGCTGCTGCCGCAATGTCGACCGGCTTCTGGTCGGGCTGCGAGGGGAAGAAGTCTGCGCCGACCTGCTCCGAAACGGTCTTCAACTGCGCGATGGCGGCGGGGCGATACACGTCGCACGACACCGTCAGCACTTTCTTCTTCTTGTTCTCTTTGAGCCACTTGGCGAGCTTGCCCACCGTGGTGGTCTTGCCGGCGCCCTGCAGGCCGGCCATCAGGATGATCGCTGGCGGCGTGACGTTGAGGTTCAGCTCGGCCGCGCGGCCGCCCATGATGTTGCTGCCGACGCCTTCCAGCGCTTCCTGGCCGCCGATGATGGCCGTCAGCTCGCGCTGCACGATGCCGACCAGCGCCTGGCCCGGCGAAAGGCTGGTGATGACGTCTTCGCCGAGCGCCTTTTCCTTGACGCGGGCAATGAACTCGCGCACGACCGGCAGCGCCACGTCGGCTTCGAGCAGCGCCATGCGAACTTCGCGCAGCATCTCGGCGGTGTTGGCTTCGGTCAGGCGCGCTTCGCCGCGCATGGTCTTGACCACGCGCGCGAGCCGTTGGGTCAGGTTATCCAGCATGACAGTGACAGGAATCCGGAATTGGGGACGGGATGAAGAGACGGCCGGCGCGCGTTTGGCTCGCACCGGCTGGGAATGTGCTTAATGCGCGCATGTTGCGTTGCCGCCCGACGAGGCTTTCGGCGGGGGCGGGCCCCAGCCAAAACCGGGGTGCGCTGCGGTAAACTGTGCAAATGGCAATTGTACTGTATGCGCTGACGGCGCTTCTCTACGGCATCCTCGCTTCGGTAGCGTGGGCGCGACGCGGTGGGTTGGGTACCCAGGCCGCAGCGGGAGCCATGGCGGCGGGTGGTCAGTTGCCCGGCTCCACGGTGCTCGTGCCGCCGCCTCCGGGCGCCGCCGATACCGTCCCGAGCTGGTGGCGTTGGGGCTTGCTGGCCGCCTTGGTCGCGCACGGTCTCTTGCTGCACGAGACGATTTTCCCGGCCAGCGCCATGGTGTTCGGCTTTGCCTATGCGCTGTCGGCCATGCTCTGGCTTGGTGTTGGCATTTTCTGGATCGAAAGCCTGTTCTTTTCACTGGCGGGCCTCGGGCTGCTGGTGATGCCCGTGGCGCTGGTCGGCAGCCTGTTGCCCTTGGCCTTTCCGGGCACGCAGATTCTCGGCTATGCGGCCAGCGCGCTGTTCAAGCTGCACTTCGCCATCGCCAACGTCGCCTACGGCCTGTTCACGCTGGCGGCATTCCACGCCATCCTCATGCTGGCCGCCGAGCGCCGCCTGCACACCATCAACCGCCCCGCCCAGGCAAGCTGGTTCAGCCGCTGGCTGGATCTGCTGCCGCCGCTGCTGACGCTCGAAAAACTCCTGTTCCGCCTGATCGGCGCGGGGTTTGTCCTGTTGACGCTGACGATCGCGTCGGGCGTGCTGTTCTCCGAACAGCTGTTCCACAGCGCCTTCCATTTCGATCACAAGAACATCTTCGCCGTGTTGTCATGGGCCATGTTCGGCGGCATCCTGGTCGGTCGGCGTTTCCGCGGCTGGCGCGGCCGCGTGGCGCTGCGCTGGGTGATGGCCGCCTTCGCGGTGCTGCTGCTGGCGTACGTCGGCAGCCGGTTCGTGCTCGAAGTCATCCTGCATCGCGCCTAGCGCCATCCTGGTGCCTGCGCCGTTACTTGTTCCTGCCTGTTCTCCATGTCCCGTCCTGTCCTGCTGATCCTGATGCTGCTCGCCGGCTGGTGGTGGTTGAGCCGCCTGGGGAAGCGTTCGTCCCGCGCTTCGGGGCAGGAGCAGGGCGCCCCGCGTGAACAGCGCACGGCCAAGCGCGCGCCTGAGCCCCAGACCTCCCAACCCATCGAGCAATGCGCCGTATGCGGCGTGCACGCGCCGCGCACCGGCATGATCGCGCTGGCGGGCGGCCGCTATCGCTGCCCCGAGCATGCTGACCGGGGCAACGCATGACGCCCGAAGCGTCGGGTGCCGCGCGGGCAACGCCGTCCGGCGCGCGCAGCCTGCTCTCGCGCCTGAACGCCTGGCGCGCCTTGCGATCGGTCTGGCTGGAGCCCGATCCGCCTGAATTCCAGTGGCGCCTGCTGCGCTATTTCGCCTTCAGCCGTGCCGCCGTGGCGCTGGTGCTGTTGCTCTTCGTGATGGTGCCGCGCGAGCACAACGAGGCAGTGGGCCTGCCCAATGGCGACACGCTCCTCAGCCTGACGCTGCCCTATCTGGCGATGGCCTTGCTGATCCTGGCCGCAGCCGGCTGGTGGCGCACGCGCTTCCAATTCCGGGTGCGGCTGGATGTGGTGCTCGACCTGCTGTTCCTCGGGTTGGCGTATGCCACCCTCTCGCGCCTGTCGGCCAGCGTGGCGATGGTGCTGCTGATGCCGGTGCTGGCTGCCGGCGCGCTCACCAGCCTGCTGTTTGCGCTGTTCACGGCGGCCGTGGCGTCCATCGTCGTGCTGGCCGATCCGTTCCTGCAGATGCTGAACGACGGCGTGATTGCGCCGGGGCTGGCATCCGCCGGGCTCTACGGCCTGGTCTACATGATGGCCGCGTCGATGATGTACGGCCTGTCGCATCGCCAGGTCGCGCAGGAACGGTTGACGATGGCCCGCGAGCGCGAGCTGCGCCTGCAGCAGCTCGTCAATCGCCTGATGGTCTACGACATGCAGGACGGCGTGATGCTCGTGCGTGCCGATGGCCGCGTCGTTGCCGCCAACCCGGCCGCAGCCATGTTGCTGGGCGTGCCGCAGAGCGCCTTTGTCGGCAGCGGCGCGATGTTGTTCGACCTGAAGGACGTGCCGCACCTGCGCCCGTTGCTCGAAACGCTGCGCCAGTGGCTGCGCCGCAAGAGCCGTCCCACCGATGGCACCGGCGACGACGATGCACCGCGCATCCTGGATCTACTGCCCATCGCAGCGGGCGGCCGCTCAGGCCGCGCCATGTTGAGCGCCCGCCTGCGCCTGCGCTTCATCCTGCCGAGCCTGGCCAACCTGCGCAGCGTCTACATGGACAGCCTGGTTAGCTCGATCGGCCTGGGCCTGCCGGGCGAGGGCGGCGAGATACGTGCGCGCATTCCATCGGCCGACGCGATCACGCAGGGCTGGTCGGCGGATGACGAAGCGTTCTTGCGACACGAGTTGCACGACACCGTGCTGGTCCACGTGGAAAGCTGGGAGCGTGTGGCGGAGCAGGCGCAGCAGGAAAAGCTGGCGTCGATGGGGCGGCTGGTGGCGAGCGTCGCGCATCAGATCCGCAATCCGCTGGCGGCGATCAGCCAGGCCGCCGAACTGCTGGACGATCCGGGCGACGGCCAGGACGGCGGCGCACACATGCGGCCGGAAAGCGGCGGCGTAGAGACGCGCCTGCTGCGCATCATCCGCGACAACGTGCGGCGGCTCGACCAGGTGGTTGCCGACGTGCTGATGCTCTCGCGCCGCCCGCGCGGCGAACGCGTGCGCGTGCAACTGGCGCAGGTGCTGCCGGAGGTCGTTGACCGCTGGCGTGCCGAGGCCCTGCGCCGCGCCGGCGAAGCCACCGAGATCAACCCGAACCTCGTGCGCGTGGCGGTCGACCTGGACAAGCCCGTGCTGTTCGACCCGGCGCAGTTGCAGCAGGTGGTGGGCAACATGCTCGACAACGCGCTGCGTTATTGCCGCCGCGTTCCCGGCTCGATCCAGCTGGCCGCCTACGCGCTGGACGACACCCACGCCGAACTCGTGATCTGGAACGACGGGCCCGAAGTGCCTACGGAGCAGCAACGCAGCCTGTTCGAGCCGTTCTTCACGAATGACGCACAAGGCACTGGCCTGGGCCTCTACATGGCGCGCGAGTTGTGTAGCGCCAACGATGCGCAGATCCGCTACGGTGCCATCGCGCTGGAGTCCTTGCTCGATCGCACCGGAGCGTTGACCATGGAGGCGCGCGGCACGTTGCCGCGCCGCGCCTTCGTCATCACCCTGATGTTTGACCAACCTGCCTTGGCCGTAACGGAATAGTCCGCCGGCCGCGCATTTCCGCCGATCTTCTGCTGATCCATGTCCAAAGCCGCCATCGTTCGCGAACCCATTCTCGTCGTCGATGACGAAGCCGACCTGCGCGAGCTGCTGGAAATTTCCCTGCGCCGAATGGGGCACGACGTCGTGCTCGCCAGCGGGCTGGCCGAGGCGCGCGAGGCGCTTTCCCGCCAGCGCTTTGCGCTGGTGCTGACCGACATGCGCCTGGGCGATGGCCTGGGCATTGAACTCGTGCGCCAGCTTTCTGCTACGGCCGACCGCACGCCCGTGGCCGTCATCACCGCCTATGGCAGCGCCGAAAACGCGGTGGAAGCGCTCAAGGCCGGCGCGTTCGATTACATCGCCAAGCCGCTTTCGCTCGACCAGCTGCGCAGCCTCGTGCTGAATGCGCTGGGCCGTCAGCAGCGCGACCCCGATCCGGGTAACGCCGATCTGGCCGAGCGCACCAACGATCTGCTGCCGGGCCATTCCGCCGCGATGCAGGAAGTGCGCCGCTCGCTGATGCGCCTGGCGCGCAGCATGGCGCCGGTGGTGATCAGCGGCGAATCGGGCAGCGGCAAGGAGCGTGCGGCGCGCGCCATCCATGCGTTGTCGTCGCGCGCGGCGCGGCCGTTCGTGGCGGTCAACTGCGGCGCGATTCCCGAGAACCTGATGGAAGCCGAGTTTTTCGGCTACGTGAAGGGCGCCTTTACCGGCGCCGACAGCGATCGCCAAGGTTTCTTCCAGGCCGCCAACGGCGGCACGCTCATGCTCGATGAAGTGGCCGACCTGCCGCTCACGATGCAGGTGAAATTGCTGCGCGCGTTGCAGGAGCGCCGCGTGCGCAAGATCGGCGAAAGCCGCGAAGATCCGGTCGACGTGCGCGTCGTGTGCGCTAGCCACCAGAACCTCGCGCGGCTGGTGGCCGCCGGCCGTTTCCGCGAAGACTTGTTCTACCGCCTGAACGTGCTGGAACTGCGCATGCCCACGCTGCGCGAGCGCGCCGAAGACGTGCCCGTGCTGGCCGGCGTGCTGCTCGAACAGCTCGCCAGCCGCTACGGCGATCCGCGCCCAAAACGTCTGACGCGACCGGCGCTGCAGCAACTGTGCGCGTATCCGTTCCCGGGCAATGTGCGGGAACTGGAGAACCTGCTGGAGCGTGCGTACGCATTTGCGGAAGGCGAGTCGATCGACGTGGATGACCTTGGCGCGCTGGGCGCCGAGATCGAGCGCTCGCCGCTGTTCCACCGCACGCGCGAGGCGCAGGCTGCCGCGGCAGGCAATCACCCGTTGGCCCCGTCGCCGATGGCCGGCTGGCCCGATGCCGTCTATATGCCGGCGCCCGTGCCAAGCCCGATGGGGACGCCGCAACCGCTGGCACCGCCCGAGCCGGCACCGGTTGCGCGGCCGGCCGAGCCCGCCCTGCCGAGCGTTGCGCTGCCGATCGATCTGCCGGCTTACCTGGAGTCGGTCGAGCGCAACGTGATCCTTGCCGCGCTGGACCAGACCGGTTTCAACCGCACGGCCGCCGCCAAGCTGCTTGGGCTGTCATTCCGCCAGTTGCGCTATCGCATGCAGCAGCTTGGCATTCGCGATCCGCGTGACGTTGAAGCGTCGCCGGGCAGCGTCGGCGAACCGGCCGGAAATGGGCTGAACGGCGATGCCTGAACGGTTGCACATCGGCGCGGACGGATGGGCGGACGGCGCACGCCGCCATCCCTCGCCGAATATCGACGCACGACCCGACGGCATGCCGATCGACCTGATCGTGCTGCACAACATCAGCCTGCCGCCTGCGCAATCCGCGGCGGACTTCGGCACCGACCACGTGCTCGACTTCTTCACCAACACGCTCGACTGCGACGCGCATCCGTATTTCGATCAGCTGCGCGGCGTGCGCGTGTCGGCGCATTTCTTCATCCGCCGCACGGGCGAATGCGTGCAATTTGCGTCGTGCGACGCGCGGGCGTGGCATGCCGGGGCGTCGGACTTTTTCGGCCGCACACGCTGCAACGATTTCTCGGTCGGCATCGAAATCGAGGGCACCGACGATCTGCCCTTCACGCCCGAGCAGTACGCCACCACGGCGTCGCTTGTGCGGGCGATCTGCGCGGCGTATCCGATTGCAGCGATCGCCGGTCATTCGGACATTGCCCCGGGCCGCAAGACGGACCCAGGACCGCATTTCGACTGGGCGCATCTGCGCGCGCTCGGCGGATTCAATGCGGCGTTGTTCCCCTATCAGCACGCGCTCTGACGCGACAACCCTCTGACGCTTCACCGTCTGCGGCTCACGTGCGACGGTAAAACCCTGGAGTGTCACCCTCCAAGACTCGGGCGCGAGGGTGAAACTGTGGAACGTCAATGTCCAGGCATCGCACGCGAGCCTAAAACCGTGGAACGCCACAGTCCGAGGGTCGCGCACGAGGGTAAAACTGTCGATCTCCACTGTTTGAGGCTCACGCACGACGGTCAAACCGTGGAGCGTCACGGTCCGAGGCTCGCGTGCGAGTGTGAAACCGTGGAGCGTGACCGTCCGAGGGTCATTTCGTCGATCCGTCCGTGAACGATTCCAGCGTCGGAGGCTCGCGCATGACGGTCGAACCTCGGAACACGGCGGTCTGAGCCCCACGCGTGCGGATAAAAGCCTCGACCGTCAGGATGTGAGGCTCAAGCGTCGGGGTGAAAGCGTGGCGTTCGCCCCTTCGACGCCGGCATGCCGCAAGTCACTCCCTGCGGACGACGAAACGCAAGCGGGCAGCCCGCTTTCAAAGGCCGCCCGCGTTTTCCTCTGCTGATCTTTCTACTTCAGAGCCCTACCTCAAGTGCCCATCGCCGGGTCGGACACGCCGTCCTTGCCGGTTTCCATGCGGCCGGCAAAGCGCCGCGTGAAGCCGCCTTGCGGCACCGTCACCGTGAAGTCGTACCAGTTGCCCTGGCGCGCGATCGGCCAATGCTGGTCGAGCTGCTTGCCGGCCGGGATGTCGAACGTCCACGGGCCGTCGTTGCGGTACGCGTTGGGCTTGACGGTGAAGGTGCAGCCGGCGGTGCCGGTGTTCATCATCGTCACGTAGACCTCGGCGTTGGCCAGGTCGTAGCACACGCGGATTTCCGGTGCGCTCGAACCCGCTGTCGACACGGCGCTCACATCGCCCGAGAACGCGCGGTGGAAGCCGTTGGGGCCGAGCACCCACAGGTCGTATTTGCCCTTGTCAGCGGTGAACACGTCCCACGTGTCGTCGAGCATCTTGCCGGGCTCGACCGCATAGCGGCGCGGCACGCGGTCCAGATGCAGGCGGTCGTACACGTGGAAGACGGCGGCCGCCGTGCCGGTGTTGCTGAAGATCAGGCGCAGCGCGCGGTTGGTGGCGTCTTCGCGCGCGCTGACGTGCAGTTCGTACGGCAGGGCCCGCGAGGGGCGGGTGCCGGTGGCTTGCGTCGGCATCTGCTGCGCCGTGACGGAGGGCAGCGGCACTTGCGGCTTCAACCCTTGCGCGGTGCGGATCGAGTCGGCGGTTGCCTTGTCCCGGCTGGGCAGCGTCGGCAGCGTTTCGGTGTTCGGGTTGACGAAGTTGAAGGCGCTGGTCAGGTCGCCCAGCACCGCGCGGCGGTACGCGCTGATGTTCGGCTCCTTGACGTTGAAGCGCAGCTCCAGGAAGCGCAGCACCGAGGTGTGGTCGAACGCCTGCGAGTTGACCCAGCCGCCGCGGCTCCACGGCGAAACGACGTACATCGGCACGCGCGGGCCGGGGCCGTAGGGGTGTTGGTCCGTGTGATATTCGCCGGCCGTGCTCACCGTCGACTTGCCGGCCAGCACGCCGTTGTCATAGGCGGGGGCTGCGGGCGGCGGCACGTGGTCGAAGAAGCCGTCGTTCTCATCGAAGTTGATGAACAGCACGGTTTTGCTCCACACGGCCGGGTTGGCGGTGAGTGCGTTGAGCACTTCCTGCGTGTACCACGCGCCCTGCACGGGGCTCGACGGACCGGGGTGTTCGGAATACGTGGCCGGCGCGACGATCCACGACACCTGCGGCAGCTGGCCGGCGGCAATGTCGTCCTTCAAGGCCTGCAGGAAGCCGCCGTCGGGCATGGTGTTGCCGACGCCCTTGATGAGCGGGCTGACGGTTTCGTCGGCCGGCGTGTACGGCGGGAACGGGCTGCCGTCGGCCAGGTTGCCGCGCGCGGCGTTGGCATCGCGGTAGGCCTTGAAACCGGCGAGCGGGTTGTCGGTGAAATTGTCCGGCATGTTCTGGTAGACCTTCCACGACACGCCGGCCGCCTGCAGGCGCTCGGGGTAGGTCGTCCAGTTGTAGGTGACGCTGGCGTCGAGGTGATCGCCGCTGTTGTCGATGACGGGGCCGCCCGCCGCGCCCGTCGGATCGTTCGTGCCTGTCCAGTGGAACAGCCGGTTGGTGTTGGTGCCGCCGTGGAACGAGCAGTGGTACGCATCGCACAGCGTGAAGGCGTTGGCGAGCGCGAACTGGAAGTCCAGCTCGGCCTGCTTGTAATAGCCCATCGACTGCGTCTGCTTGTACGTCGGCCACTTGCTCATGCGGCCCAGGTCCCACGCGTTCTGCGCATCGGGGTAGCTGTGCGGCGTGCCCGACACGCGCTGCGCGTTGCCGGCGCTGCTGTCGAGGTAATACGGCAGCACCGTGCGGCTCGGCCCGCTGCTGGGCACGTAGGTCTGCTGCCAGACGTTCAGGCCGCCCGCCAGGGGGATGGGGAAGCGGTCGCCAAAGCCGCGCACACCTTGCAGCGTGCCGAAGTAGTTGTCGAACGAGCGGTTCTCCTGCATCAGGATCACCACGTGTTCAACGTCGCGCATCGTGCCGGTGGCGTTGTTGGCGGGAATCGCCAGCGCGCGGCGGATCGACGGCGGGAAGGCGGCGAGCGCAGCGGCGGAAATCGCCCCCGTGCTGGCCATCTTGAGGAAGTTGCGGCGGCTGCCGTTGTTGGCGTGGTTCGTGTCGGAAGTCATGTCGGTCTCAAACGCAAGTCGATGGGAAGCCGCGCGTTACGGAGCGCAGTGCAGGGTCGGCTTGTTGGCCGGCGGCTGGCCGGGTTGATCGGGCTGAGTGGCGCCGGGGCCAGTGCCGGTACCGGGCGTGCCGTCGTTCGAATCGCCGCCGCAGGCCGACAGCGACAAGGTGGCGGCGCACAGCAGCATGGCGGCCAGCCGGTGCGGCCGCGCGAGGGGGTGGATGAAGGGCTTCATGAGCGGTCTCGTTCGGGTTGGGGGAGGAGGTCAGGGGTTCAGCGACGACAGCGGCTGGTGCGAGCCGTTGATCGTCTTGAGTTCGTCCAGCGTCAGCCGGCGCGTCCACATGGCGAGGTCGTCGTAGGCCATCACGCCCTTGAGCGAGCCCGGGTTGTTGGGCACGTAGTTGTGCGTGGCGTCGTCGTTCAGGCCCCAGACCTTGGTGGCCAGGCCATTGAGCTTCGTGACGTCGGTATTGGCGATAGCCTTGTCTTCCACCTTCTGCACGCCGAGCACCGGGTCGAGGATGTAGGCGCTGAAGCGCTTGGCCTGCGTGTCCACCGACAGGGCGAGATACGCCCACTGGTTGGCGCTGAACTTCATGCCCTGGATGTCGTCGCGCTTGCCGCCGCTGCCCAGGTTGAAGCGCACCTCGCAGCCGCCGAACAGGCCGAACGCGATGCCCGCATTCGCGCCGGACGTGTAGTTCTTGTTGGAGAGGATCGGCTCGCCGGTGCCGTTGCCCTGCGTGCAATCCGACTTGAACCAGAAGCCGATGGTGAATTGCGGGCTCTGTGCGATGTCGGCGCCGTTCTGCGTGAGCTTGTAGGCGTCGATGCGCGAATCGACCGACAGGGCCGTGCCACCAAACGGGTCGGCCGCTGCGGAGCCGCCGTCGGTGCCCGCCGCCCACGGGCCGATCGTCGAACCGGCTTTGCGGTCGGTGGGCGGCAGCGGATCGAAGCTGTAATACGCCGCCAGGCCGTTGGTGAGCGAGGCGGCCAGCGGCGTCGGGGCAACGTAGGCGATTTGCGCGAGCATCGACACCGGCACGTTGTTGCGCACCAGCGTGTAGTTGATGCGGTAAATGCCGCTGGCGGCAGCGATGTTGCTGTCGGTGTACTGCGTGGCCGTGGCGGGCAGCGTGGCGACCGGCTTGCCGTCGCGCAGCACGGTGATCGGGCCGCTGGCCGGGGTCGGGTTCTGCCAGTTCAGCACCAGCGAGGCGTTGTACGCGCCGACCGTGCTCTGGATATTGCGCACGCCGACAGCACTGGCCGTGAGCGCCGCACCGTCGAGCTGATGCGCGGTTGCCGGCACGGCGGCGTTCAGTTGCGCCAGCACCGTCGGCACGATGTCGGCCTCGCTCGGCAGCGCGGCCAGTGTGGCTTCCGACGTGGGCGCGGCCATGCCGTTCTTGCCGAGTACCGTATTGACCGGCTTGTTCAGGGCGATGAAGGCGGTGCGGTTTTCCAGCGTCGGCGCAGAGGTGGTCGCACCCGTAGCGTCCAGGCCGTGGCTGGTGGTGACGACCACGAGCCAGTCTTCGTTCGGGTTGGCGGTGCGGCGCTGGGCGATGGCGGCCTGCAGCGTGCCGAGCGCCTGGTCGACGTTGGTCAGCGCAGCGGTGTACGCATCGCTTTGCAGGCCGGAAGCCAGCGCGGCGGCGGCCGGCGCGGCGTATTGCGCGAAGACGACGTCGTAGCCGGACTGCACGAGCTTCACGCTGTTCTGCGTCACGCAGGTGTCCACCTGGGCGCAGTCGACGAGCGTGTCGAGATTGCCGGCTTGCTGATCTGCCTTGAGCAGCGCGGGCAGCATGGCCGAACTGACCGCGGCGCCCAGCCGTTGCGTGGTGCCGGCTGCCTTGGCGGCGCTGCGCGCGTAGCTGAACACGCTTGGGACGGCCAGGGTGGTGACGGTGTCGTCGGTCACGCCGTGGCGGTTTTGCCAGGCACCGGTCAGCACGGTGGCCCAGCTGGGTGTGTCCAGCGGCGGCTGGGCGGTGGTGGTGCCCAGCGTGCCGCCGGTCGAAGCCGGCATCACCGCCAGCGCGCCCAGGTTCGGCAGGCTGCGCTGCAAGAGCGCGCTCTGTACCTGCGCATAGGTGGCGCCGTCCACGCCGACCACCAGCACCTTCTTGCTGGCGCTGGTGGATGGTGTGTCGGTGCTGCCCTGGTTGGCGATGGGGCCGCTGTCGCCCCCGCCGCATGCGGTCAATGTGGTCGCCAACGTCGCTGCCACGGTCGTGCTCAGCGCGGCCCTCAGCAGGCGCCCGGCGGGGTGATTCCAAGCCATGTCGATTTCCTCGGTCGTTGTGCGCGGCGCTCGGTGTCTCGCCGCGGTGATTGCGCTCCCTGCAATGCGACCGAAGCGTAGGGTGGGGGCCTGTCGCTCAAGTGACAGCCGCGGCAAGAATGCTGATGCGGCTATTCGGATTTCTTGAGCGGGGAATGTCGGGAAATGCCCCGGGGCGCGGCACGCGTGCACCGGTGCAGTGCGCCGCACACATACCCCTACCGTAGATGAGGTGACGTCTATTGAACTTGCGACGTCGATAGAAAGAATTATTCTGAAGAGACGGTCATTGCGACGCCGCACGCCAGTCCCGCCGACCCTTTGTGCAGACTGGCGTAGCGGGTTTGCGGCACTGCATTGGCGGGTGAAAAATAGCCCTCCGCCCCCACCTGTCAAGTCTAGGCAAATTCGATTGGGCCACTATACTTAGCGTCAATCCCGGAGTTGAACACTAGATGTAGTGGTCGCTTTCCGGGATTCTTATTTCAGCGCCACGCGGGGGCGGGCGTACGGCAGGTCGAGCCGGCGCTTGGGGGCTGAGGAAAGGCAGGGGTCTTTTCCGTCTCATTTCTCCGCGTAACGCAAGGATTCGCCCAGGGTGTTTCACCATCGGCGAGCCAATAAAACGAACGGTTCAACAGGAGTCCACATGCAGACGGCCCAATCCGAAATCCACTCCGGCACCGCCAATCCTTCGCAATTTGCGCAAAGCGCTGGCGGCACGGCCGTGGCCCCCGGCACCGCTTCCGGCGTCAATCTTGCCGACTACAAGATCATTCGCCGCAACGGCGCCGTGGTCAGCTTCGAGCCTTCGAAGATCGCCGTGGCCATGACCAAGGCTTTCCTCGCCGTGAATGGCGGTCAGGGTGCTGCTTCCGCGCGTGTGCGCGAGCTGGTCGACCAACAAACGCAGAACGTCGTGCGCGCACTGCTGCGCAGCCGCCCGAACGGCGGCACGTTCCATATCGAAGACGTGCAGGACCAGGTGGAACTGGCCCTGATGCGTTCGGGCGAGCACGACGTGGCCCGCGCCTACGTGCTGTACCGCGAGCGCCGCGCCCAGGAGCGCGCACAAGCCGGCGAAACCCAGCAGCAACCGGCCTTCATCGGCCTGAACGTGACCGACGGCGGCATCACCCGCCCGCTGGACATGGCGGCACTGCGCAACGTGATCGTCTCGGCCTGCGAAGGGCTGGGCGAAGCGGTGGACCCGGAGCCGATCCTCAAGGAAACGGTCAAGAACCTGTATGAAGGCGTGCCGATGACGCAGGTGTACGACTCGGCCATCCTGGCCTCGCGTACCCTGATCGAAAAGGACCCGGCGTACAGCCAGGTCACGGCGCGCATCCTGCTGCACACGATCCGTCGCGAAATCCTCGGCGAAGAAGTCACGCAAGCGGAAATGAGCACGCGCTACGTCGACTACTTCCCGCAGTTCATCAAGCGCGGCATCAACGCCGAGCTGCTCGACGACAAGCTGGCCCAGTTCGACTTGGCCAAGCTGGGCGCGGCGCTGGACGCCTCGCGCGACTTCCAGTTCAACTACCTCGGCCTGCAGACGCTGTACGACCGCTACTTCCTGCACATCAACGAAACCCGCATCGAGATGCCGCAGGCGTTCTTCATGCGTGTGGCGATGGGTCTGGCGCTGAACGAAATCGACCGCGAAGCCCGCGCCATCGAGTTCTACCAACTGCTGTCGTCGTTCGACTTCATGTCGAGCACGCCGACGCTGTTCAACTCGGGCACGCGTCGCTCGCAACTGTCGTCGTGCTACCTGACCACCGTGTCGGATGACCTGGACGGCATTTACGAAGCGCTGAAGGAAAACGCGCTGCTCTCCAAGTTTGCCGGCGGCCTGGGTAACGACTGGACCAACGTGCGCGCACTCGGCTCGCACATCAAGGGTACGAACGGCAAGTCGCAAGGCGTGGTGCCGTTCCTGAAGGTGGTCAATGACACGGCCGTGGCCGTGAACCAGGGCGGCAAGCGCAAGGGCGCTGTCTGCGCGTACCTGGAAACGTGGCACCTGGATATCGAAGAATTCCTGGAGCTGCGCAAGAACACCGGTGACGACCGCCGCCGCACGCACGACATGAACACGGCCAACTGGATTCCGGACCTGTTCATGAAGCGCGTGATGGAAGGTGGCGAGTGGACGCTGTTCTCGCCGTCCACCTGCCCGGACCTGCACGACAAGGTCGGCAAGGCATTCGAGCAGGCCTACCTGGCCTACGAAGACAAGGTCGCGCGCGGCGAGATCAAGCTCTTCAAGAAGATGCCGGCGCTGCAGCTGTGGCGCAAGATGCTGGGCATGCTGTTCGAAACCGGCCACCCGTGGATCACGTTCAAGGATCCGTGCAACATCCGCAGCCCGCAGCAGCACGTGGGCGTGGTGCACAGCTCCAACCTGTGCACGGAAATCACGCTGAACACCAACGACAGCGAAATCGCCGTGTGCAACCTGGGTTCGGTCAACCTGGTCGCTCACCTGGTCAAGCAGGCGGACGGCAGCGTGGTGCTCGATCACGAGAAGCTGAAGAAGACCGTGCGCACTGCCATGCGCATGCTCGACAACGTGATCGACATCAACTACTACGCGGTCAAGAAGGCACGGGACTCGAACCTGCGCCACCGCCCGGTCGGCATGGGCATCATGGGCTTCCAGGACGCGCTGCACGTGCTGCGCGTGCCGTACGCCAGCGAGGCAGCGGTGCAGTTTGCCGACACGTCGATGGAAGCCGTGTGCTACTACGCCTACTGGGCATCGACCGAGCTGGCCGAAGAGCGTGGCCGCTACAGCAGCTACAAGGGCTCGCTGTGGGATCGCGGCATCCTGCCGCAGGACTCGCTCAAGCTGCTGGCCGAAGAGCGCGGCGGCTACCTCGAAGCCGACATGTCGTCGACCATGGACTGGGACAGCCTGCGCGGCCGCATCAAGCAGTACGGCATGCGCAACTCGAACTGCGTGGCGATCGCCCCGACGGCAACGATTTCCAACATCATCGGCGTCTCCGCTTGTATCGAGCCGACGTACCAGAACCTGTACGTCAAGTCGAACCTGTCGGGCGAGTTCACGGTGGTCAACGACTACCTGGTGCGCGACCTGAAGGCGCGCGGCCTGTGGGACGAAGTGATGGTCGCCGACCTGAAGTACTTCGACGGCTCGCTGGCCCGCATCGACCGCATCCCGCAAGACCTGCGCGACCTGTACGCAACGGCCTTCGAAGTGGAACCGCAATGGCTGGTGGAAGCTGCATCGCGCCGCCAGAAGTGGATCGACCAGGCGCAATCGCTGAACATCTACATGGCCGGCGCGTCGGGCAAGAAGCTGGACGACACGTACAAGCTGGCGTGGCTGCGTGGCCTGAAGACCACGTACTACCTGCGCACGATCGGCGCCACGCACGTCGAGAAGTCGACCGTGTCGCGCGGCACGCTCAATGCGGTGTCGTCGGGTAGCGATGTGGGTGGCGTGTCGGCTGCGGGTGCGTCCGGCGTGACATCGGCCGCGCCGACCAGTGCGCTGGATGCCGCTGCCGCCACCGCCCAGGCGATGCCGGAAGCCGAAGGCGCCGTGTGCACCATGCGCCCGGGCGACCCCGGTTTCGAGGAATGCGAAGCCTGCCAATAAGTCAAAACAGTGTCTGAGGTTGCTCCCGCGCAAGCGGGGGCGCCGGGATCTGCACGACACTGGACTCGCGCTCCGAAAGAGCGGGAGCGACGCGCAAAGAATTAGGAGAAACACATATGCTGAGCTGGGACGACGACGTCAAACCTGCCGCACAACCTTCGGCTGCGCCGCAGCCGGTGTACCAACCGCAGCCGCAGCTGCAAACGGCCACCGCCGATCAGGGCGGCGTGCTGCCCCCGTCGGCCACGCAGGCCGCCGGAACGGGCATCCTCGGCAACAATCCGAATGCCGCTGCCGCACAGAGCAACCGCCGTGTGAACGCTGCCGACAAGCGCGTCATCAATGGCGCCACCGACGTCAACCAGTTGGTGCCGTTCAAGTACAAGTGGGCCTGGGAAAAGTACCTGGCCGGCTGCGCGAACCACTGGATGCCGCAGGAAATCAACATGTCGCGCGACATCGCCCTGTGGAAAGACCCGAACGGTCTGACCGAAGACGAGCGCCGCATCATCAAGCGCAACCTGGGCTTTTTCGTGACGGCCGACTCGCTGGCCGCCAACAACATCGTGCTGGGCACGTACCGCCAGATCACCGCGCCGGAATGCCGCCAGTACCTGCTGCGCCAGGCGTTTGAAGAGGCGATCCACACGCACGCGTACCAGTACATCGTTGAATCGCTGGGCCTGAACGAGGCCGAGATCTTCAACGCGTACCACGAAGTGCAGTCGATCCGCGACAAGGACGAGTTCCTGATCCCGTTCATCGACACGCTGACCGATCCGTCGTTCAAGACCGGCACGCCCGAGAACGACCAGAAGCTGCTGAAGTCGCTCATCGTCTTCGCCTGCATCATGGAAGGCCTGTTCTTCTACGTCGGCTTCACGCAGATCCTGGCGATGGGCCGTCAGAACAAGATGACCGGCGCTGCCGAGCAGTACCAGTACATCCTGCGCGACGAGTCGCTGCACTGCAATTTCGGTATCGACCTGATCAACCAGATCAAGCTGGAGAACCCGCATCTGTGGACGGCCGAGTTCAAGGCCGAGATCACGGAGCTGTTCAAAAAGGCCATCGACCTGGAATACCGCTACGCAGAAGACACCATGCCGCGCGGCGTGCTGGGCCTGAACGCACCGATGTTCAAGGGCTACCTGCGCTTCATCTGCAACCGCCGCTGCCAGCAGATCGGCCTGGACGCGCTGTTCCCGAACGAGGAAAACCCGTTCCCGTGGATGAGCGAAATGATCGACCTGAAGAAGGAGCGCAACTTCTTCGAGACGCGTGTGATCGAGTACCAGACCGGCGGCGCGCTGTCCTGGGAGTGATCTGAGCTAGCCGCTCGACGCTCGTTCGACCCGGCATCAACGTAGACAGGCGACGCACCACGCGTCGCCTGTTTGCATTTGGGGCGGTCGATTCACGTGCGTGCGATTGCGCCGCGCCTGTCAGACATGGCAGGCTGCGGCAATCACTGCACCGGATCCCGCCATGACGGTCGAAGCCTTCTTCTCGCAGACCTACGATGAAGCCCGCGGCAAGTTCCTCGCTGCTGCGCGGGCCCGGGGGCTGCGCATCGAGCGCCATCTGCATCCGGATGCGGTCGGGCCATCCGGCGAGCAGCTTTCCATCGACACTGCGCTGTTTGCGCCCGCGCAGGCTGAAGCGCTGCTGATCGTCACCTCCGGCGTCCATGGCGTGGAGGGGTTCTGCGGCTCCGGTTGCCAGACCGGCCTGCTGCAAGACGACGAACTGTTCGCGCGGCTGGCAGCTGCCAAGGTTGCGCTGCTGCTGGTGCACGCGGTCAATCCGTACGGGTTTGCGCACTTGCGGCGCGTGAATGAAGAGAACGTTGATTTGAACCGCAACAGCGTCGACTTTGCGGAGGCCGCTTCCGCCAATCCGGCCTACCTGGAAGTCGATCCGCTCCTGCTGCCGCACACATGGCCGCCCAGCCAGGCCGACCAGGCAGCGCTGCAGCACTACATGGTCACCCGCGGCGAGAAAGCCCTGCAAGACGCCGCAACGAGCGGCCAATACCGCGTGCCGGACGGCATGTTCTACGGCGGCAGCGCGCCGTGCTGGAGCACGCTGCAGATGCGGGGGATCGTGTCGCGGCATGCGGCTGGCCTGTCGCAGCTAGTGTGGATCGACCTGCATACCGGGCTTGGCCACTACGGCCACGGCGAAAAGATCTTCAACAGCCCAGATTCCGCCGAGCTGGAACGCGCCATGCGCACGTGGGGCGCCGATGTCCGGCCGATTGCCGCCGCCGGTTCGGTTTCTTCGGTGGTCAAGGGCGATTTGGTCGGCATCGCCTACGAACGGCTGCCCGGCATCGAAAAGACCTGCGTCACGCTGGAGTTTGGCACGCTCGCGCCGCTGGCCGTGCTGCAGGCGCTGCGTGCCGACCATTGGCTGCATCGCCATCCGGAGCAGGGCGCCGCGCAGCGGGCCGGCATCCGCCAAGCGCTACGTGATGCGTTCTATTGCGACGTGCCGGAGTGGAAGGGAATGGTCTACGCGCAGACGCGCATGGCTGTATTGCAAGCCGTGGCGCGGTGTTCCGGCTAGCCTTGGACGGGCTTGGGAGCCCGCACCGTCAGCGCGCATCCGGCCGACGCAGCGATGATGGCCAGGATCGCCACCCACTGGCGCCCGGTCAGTTGCTCCTGCAGCACGATCGCCCCGGCGAGGGCGCCGATGGCGGGCTCGAGGCTCAGCAGCACGGAAAACGTCTTGCCCGGCAGATGCTTGAGCGCCACCATCTCGAGCGAATACGGAATCGCGCTCGACAGCAGTCCGATCCCGAGTCCCGCCAGAATGAGCGAAGGTGCGAGCAACGCCGACCCCGCCTGCGCCACGCCAAACGGAATCGCAAACAGCGCACCGACCACCATGCCGATCGACGTCGCCTGGCCCGCATGCAGGCCACCGAGGTTCTTGCCCGTCAGGATGTAGAGCGCCCAGCACACGCCGGCGGCCAGCGCATAAATAGCGCCCAGGTGGTCGACCTGCCCGACCGACTTGTCGGCCACCGTCAGCATCAGCAAGCCGGCCACCGCCAGCCCGATCCACACGAAATCCAGCGCGCGGCGCGACAGCAGCACGGCCAGCACCAGCGGCCCCGTGAACTCGATGGCGATTGCAATGCCGATCGGCAGCCGCTGCAGCGACAGGTAGAACAGCAGGTTCATGCTCGCCAGCGTGACGCCGTACAGCGCGATGCGGCCGGCATCTGCGCGGCTCAGGTGTAGGCGCCAAGGCCGCCAGAACGCCAGCAGGATCACCGCGCCGATCGTCACCCGATACGTGACCGTGCCCGCGGCGCCCAGCACCGGAAACAGCGTCTTGGCAAACGAGTTGCCGAGGCACACGGAGGCCATCGAGCCCATCAGCGCGAGGATGGGCATCCAGGGGGAGGTCGTCGTCGTGGAAGTGGCGGAGGCGGAAGCAGCGGAAGACATGAGCGACAGCGGAGGCGCAGCAGAGAACGCCACAGCATAGCCGCGCACCGCCGAGAAATCGTTGCGTTCTCGGCGGCGTGGGCGTCGCTTTTTATCGAATTGGCAGGCTTACAGGGCGGCAGCGCTGGGGCGGATCACGTCGATCAGCAACACGCGCTGGCCTTCGCGTTCGCCATCGGGGCGCGGTGTCACGCCGCGCTGCGGGCGCGGTGCGGCCAGCGGTGCCGGATCTTCGGCGCTCATGCCGAAGACGGCCAGCTTGGACGCCGCAATACGCTGCAGCGTGCCGCGCACGCCGGGCACGTCGAGGTCTTCGGGGTCGAAGCCGGTGGTGGCCGTCCAGTCGTCGCGGGCGATGTCCTGCAAGCCGTTGGCCATCTCGAACTGCAACGACGCGCCAAAGCCCTTCTGCAGCGAGTGCGAGCCGAGCAGGTATTCCGCCGTCAGGAAGCCGCGCAGCCGGGTCCAGAAGGCCAGCGAACTGATGTTGCCGCTCTTGAGCGCGTGGCTCGGGGCGACTTCCCAGCTGTGGTCGAGCAGCTTGTTGATGAGGCGGCCCCACGTCGGCACATCGGTGCCGGCGGAGCAGTCTTCGCCGGGGCCTTCCGGCCGTGCGAGCTGGCGCAGCAGGCCGGTGAACGAACCAGAGGTGGGAGCACCGGCCGCTTGCGGGCCGGAAGGCCAGCGCCATTGCAGCGGCGAAGCCGGACGTGCGCCCGGCCATTGCGCGTGCTGCTGCAGGCCCGTGCAGGGCGTCAGGTAGCGCCATTGGCGCTGGTCGCGGCCGACGCGGCGCAGCGGGTCCAGCTCGGCCGACAAATCGAACTTGCCGAGGAAGGTTGCGTTGCGCGACTTGATCGGCGAGCGCGCATAGACGTTGAAATCGGGCCAGCCTTCATACAGGTTGATCTGCGGCAGGGCGTGGTGCTTGTCGAGCGCATCGTCGGGCTGGTCGATGCGGCGGCTGGTGAGAAACAGCGCGCGGCAATCGAGCGTTGGCACCGCGCCGCGCACGCGCATCAGCACCAGCAGATCGCCGAATTCCGCGGGGCGTGATTCCGCGCGCGCGGGATACGCGTGCGGTTGCTCTTCAGGCCAAAAGGTGGTCAGGCGCAGGGCTGATCCCGGGAACGCACCGCGCAGTCCTTGCCGGAGCAAACGTAGGCCGTCGGGGTGGCGCAGGATGCGCAGGACGGAAAGATCGTCGCGCAACGTGGCGTCGGGGTGGGGCGCGCGGCCGCCGTGCTCTGCGGCCAGCGCAAAGCGCCACAGCGCGGTATCGCTGGCCAGATCGTGTGCAGCGACATCGCGCACCGCAGTGGAGCGGCCGCCGGACATCGGCTCATGGGCGCCGCCGGCGGTGTCTCCTGCTCCGGCATAGACGCTGGTGGTCGACCCGGCAATCGCGCCAAAAAGGCCCCTCAATGGCGGCCGGTTGCGCTCGGGCATGGCTATTCCAACTTGGTTTTATCGGTTCTCTGGCGCGCAGCATAGCACCATGCGACACGTCAGAGAACGGCACGGCGCCCCTCCCCTCGTTGGGGAATCAGGCGTGAAATCTCGGCGGTCAGGGCCGCGCGGGTTTGCGACTCCACACACGTGTAACGGCGATGGAGAGGGCTTCTTTAATGGCGATGCCGTGCGCGCGCTGTGCGGATTTCCGTAAAAAAGAAGGCGCCGGCTTGCACCGGCGCCTGAAGAGACGGCGCCCGCCCAGAGGGGAGGGCACCGCCGCGCGTTGGGATGTCTTGCTAGCTTTCGCTATCGGCGGGCGATCACTGCTCGCGAATCCAGGTCTGCGTACGGCCCAGCAGGCTGATGCCGAGGAAGCCGCGCACGTTCAGTTTCTGACCGTCTTCCGACAGCGACATCTTCGCGCTGTAGACCTTGCCGTTTTCCGGATCCAGGATCTGACCGCCATCCCAGTTGTTGTTGCCGTTCGCCTTCAGGCCCGTCAGGATCGTCAGGCCCTTGATCGGCTGGTCCTTGCGGTCGTCCGTGCACTTGGTGCAGGTCTTGTTCTCGTCGCCAGGCACCAGGATCTTGGTGACCTTGCCCGTGAACGTGCCGCCGTTGTCGACGATCGTCACTTCGCCTTTCTGTTTGCCCGTGTTGTCGTCGATAGTCTTCCAGGTGCCGGCGGGGGTGGCTTGCGCGAAGGCGCTGCCAGCTGCCAGTGCGAGGGCCAGTGCGCCAGCCAGGCGCGCGAGAGCGTGGGGGGTATGTTGCATCGTGGAGTCTCCTTGTTGTCAGTCAAAAGAATCGGTGAGGGCTGATCGGTGATGCCGGCGCAGGGATCAATGCGCGCTCAACGCACCGGTCAGGGGTGACAGCGGATTGCTGCCGGAGCCGCCGGCGGCGTTCGTGACGCCACCCAGCGCATTCGTGATCGGGGCGAGCGGGTTGCCGCTGCCGGCCGCGCCGGTCAGTGCGCTCGTGACCGGCGCCAGCGGATTGCTGCCGCCACCCGACAGCGCACCCGTCACGGGGGCGAGCGGATTGCTGCCACCGCCGAGGCCACCGCCGAGCGCGCCGGTGATCGGCGCCAACGGATTCGTCGAGCCGCCGCCGCTGCCGCCGTTGACCAGGCCGCCGGCACTCGCCACCGTGCCGCCGACGGCGCCGACCACACCGCCCACGTCACGCGTGAGCGGGTTGCCGCCGGCTGCGCCGACTTGCGCGCCGGCACTCTGCAGGCCGCCGCCAACCGTATTCAGCGCACCGGCCAGCGGGCCGCCGAGCATCGTCGCGCTGCCGACCGTCTGCGTGCCGTTCACGAGCTGCGACGACAGCGGCACGATCGCGTTGCTGGTCTGCTGCGTGATCTGCTGCACCGGGCCGCTCGACGTGCCAATCGTGACGAGCCCGCCAGCACCCTGCATCACCTGACCCAGCGCAGACACACCGCTGCCCACCGGCGACGTCACCGGATTCAGCGGCGCCAGCGGGCTGCCGGCGGCACCCAGATCCGAGACGGTCTGCCCCGCGTTGCCTACCGTCACCCCGGCGGAGCGGATCACGTCACCCGAGCTTTGCACCGTGGTGCCGACCGGGTCGGGCGTCGAGCCGATCTTGCCGAGCCCATTGCTGATGCCGCTGCCCAGTGTCTGCACCGTGTTGCCGGCCGAGGTGACGGTCGCACCCAGATCCTTCTGCGCCGCCGTGCCGCCGATGACGGGCACCGACGCCGTGCCGATGGTCGTGCCGAGATCGCTGACCGTCTTGCCGGTCTGCGTGACGACGTTGCCGCCGCCGCCCGCGACGTTGCCGACCGGCACCGCGCCGGGATCGTTGTTGGCCGACGACGACGGTGTCGTATCACCGTTCGGGTTGCCGCCCGAAGCGCAACCGGCCAGCGTCAGCACGGCCACTGCAGCTGCCGCCAGCAGCGTGCGCGATGCTGAAACCATCGACAGCGAGTCGGAGGAAGAAGCGTGGAGCGGGTTCTGAATCTTCATGGTGAGTCTCCTTGTAAGCGCGGCCCGTACCGCGTGTCACCGCCGGGTCAGAAGAACGCGCATCTGGCGTCCAGCGGGTAGCATCCGCCTGCGTTTGCCGTCGAATGCAAAGAAAGTTCTACTGAGCGATGGCTAGTGATGCGCGCCGGATGTCACACCCGACAGCACACCGCCAACCAAACCGCCCACCGTTGTACTGACGCCGCTCAATCCGCCCAGCGGACCTGCCGCGGCGCCGCTGCTGCCGACTGCGCCAACGGAGCCGAGCGCACCAGCACCAGGCAACCCCGCCGTCAACGAACTGACGGCCGTCGTGACCGGCGCCAGCGCACCACCGAGCGCACCGGTCAACGCACCTGCCGGAGCACTGCCCGTTGCCGATGGCGTCGCCGGTGCGACCACCGTCGATAGCCCGCTGGTGAGCGATCCGAGCGCGCCCACCGTGTTGCCCAGCGTCGACACCAGCGCATCGCCCTTGCCGGCCGTCGTGATCGTGCGTCCCTCGCTGCCGAGCGCACCGCCCAGCGTCGCCAACACGTTGCTGACCGGAGCCCCCAATCCTGTTGCGGCCCCCACGGCCTGCGTGGTGGAAGTCAACGCGCTGGTGAGCGGCACGATGGCGGTGATGGTGGTGGTCGTCAGTTGTTCGACAGGGCCGGTCAGCGTCGCGATGGGCGTGTTGCGAGTCGAGCCGGTGCCACCCGTTGCATTGCTGCCGTTGCTGCTGCCGTTCGACCACGTGGGCGAACTCGATGCCGCGATCGCCGGCTTGGATTGCGAATCGCTGCCGCCGCCAAGCGAGGTGCCCATGTCGCCGCTGCCCGAATTCGCGCAACCGGCCAACATGGCTAGCGATGCCGTCGCCAGCATGCACTGCATGAACAGTCCGCACTTCGGCGGATTCGATTTCGACAAGAACGCTCGATCGCGCATCTTGTGCCTCCACTACTCAGAACAGAACGCTTGTTGGACCCCTTCTGTCTTGCGCTCTTTGCTCGTCGGGTTTGTCGTCGTCAGCCATGCGGGGTTGGCGACGACCTCCCTGTCTTGTCACGGGCCACGCGCAGGCCCGTGCCACACCGCGCGATCGATGCCGTGCTGATGTGGTGAGCGGATCGTGAAGTGAAACCGAATGGCATGACAATCAGCGCCAACCTGACACCCGGATTTGCGGTTGCAGCAATTTGCGAGATCAATCCCGAATAAAACGTCGCTGCAAGCCATTCTTCGGACGACAGGGGCGCAGCAAAAATGGCCCGTGGATTGCCGTAGAACAATCCTTCTATCGTCGTAAAACAGCGTCGTTTCAAACGCGATTGCGTGAAGTTTTCAGCGGTTGCTGAGCGGGGTTTTCCCGCGATCGACGCTCGGATGAGCATCGTGCGGGTCGCGCTATCGACGTCGTGCGCGCATGCAGTTCGGCATCGTCACGATCCGGTGTCAGCGTCGTATGCATCGGCATCCATCCAGCGTGCGCGCATCGATGTCGCGCTCATGCACGCGTCGATGCTTTGGCCCATCGCAGCGACCTCGCGCATCGGATGCGCGGCACGCGATTTGCGGGTGCTGCACGCATGCAGTTGGACTTCACAATCGCATCGACATCGCGCGGTGCCGATCGAAGGTGAGCGCGATGTGTCAGCAGCGTCGATCGACATCCTCCGCACGTCGATATGCACGCGTCGATCGCACCGATCGCCCGCGCATCGACGTGTTGAGTACGAAAAATTCGCGCGCGTTGTCGCATCTACGCATCGTTTTTTTCGACGCGCATCGCGCAGCTCGCGCGTCGTCGCGCACGACGATGCCGAACGTGCGCGAGGCGCGTGCGCGAGTTCGTGATGCATACGCGCACAACATCGCGTGTTGCTGTAAACCGGCATGAACACTGGGTTTGCGGGGCGCTTGTGTCAACACGGAGCAACGTCGCAACGTGATGTCACGACGCAAGAAAATGCGCATTCGCGACAGCGATCTGCGCGCATGCGCGATGCGAATCGCAGCGACGCACAGACGCAGCGCAATCCTTCACCAAAACTCGCCGCGCTTTTTGCATAAATCTCTTAACATCACCGCGCAAACGAATTATGATTCGCCTTGACAAGACGTTGACTTCGATGCAAGGGACCTTCGCGCGATCAACGACGATGAAGTTCCAAGCGGCAAGTGAAAGGTAGTCGAGGAGCGTAACCACTTTGATGCACGCCACGCCGACAGGGCTGTTTGAACTCGGTGCCGTCTCTGCGATCCCCCCGTCGGGATGGGCGTACTACCCCCAAAAGAAAACGCGCGCTCTCCAGTTTTTCGCTGTCCGCAAAGTCACGCTGCAAGCGGCTTTGCGGTCTACGCAGCGATTCGCGCAAGATCAGATTTCGACCGGTGTGGCCACGATGCCCCGGTCCTCTCAATTGATGAAGACTCGCCGGATGCATTCTGTCCGGCCGACTGCGGCTGCGCTCGTGCGCGCAACCGGGGCGTGCAACTTGCTGCGTGTGTTCACCGCGCAAGTCGCAGATCTTCCTACCGAATTCATTAGCGTGCGACTGCCGTTTGGTGGCGCGCCGATGAATCGCTCGCTCGGTTGGTCTGGCGGTGCCAATGCATCGTGGGATCGGGCCGGTCGGGTTGCTCAATCTCGATAGTTCGATACCCAATCTTGAAGGAGTTTCCCATGGCAACTGCTGCTAAGAAGAAACCGGCCGCCAAGGCCCCGGCCAAGAAGGCCGCTGCAAAGAAGGCTCCGGCCGCCAAGAAGGCTGCTGCAAAGAAGGCTGCTCCGGCCGCTAAGAAGGCCCCGGCCAAGAAGGTTGCAGCTAAGAAGGTCGCTGCCAAGAAGGCACCCGCCAAGAAGGCCGCAGTGAAGAAGGTTGCAGCCAAGAAGGCTCCGGCCAAGAAAGCTGCAGTGAAGAAGGTTGCAGCCAAGAAGGCCCCGGCCAAGAAAGCTGCAGTGAAGAAGGTTGCAGCCAAGAAGGCTCCGGCCAAGAAAGCCGCGGTGAAGAAGGTTGCAGCCAAGAAGGCTCCGGCTGCCAAGAAGGCTGCTGCCAAGCCTGCTGCGAAGAAGGCTGCTGCGAAGAAGGCCCCGGCTGCCAAGAAGGCTGCCGCCAAGCCTGCTGCGAAGAAGGCTCCGGCCAAGAAGGCTGTCGCCAAGCCCGCTGCTGCTCCGGCCGCTGCACCTGCTGCACCCGCTGCCAAGACCGCGCTGAACCCGGCTGCGGCATGGCCGTTCCCGACCGGCAACCGTCCGTAAGTCATTCTGACGACGGTGATCCTCCGGGACCACAGCGGCGCGCAGGTCGCGCCCACCTGATCGGATACTGCGTATCCGGTCCGCAAGGCCTTGGTGTCTTGCACCGCCCGCCGATCGGCTCACGCCCCGGCGGGCTTTTTCTTGCCCGCGCGTTGCGCATACGTTTCCTGCGAGCATAAAAAAACCGCACCGGCGCGGTGCCGATGCGGTTTTCCGATGAACCCCTCGGCGTATCAGCCGAGCGCGCTTGATTAGTGCGTGACGCGCGTCACGCCGCCCGATGACAGCAGGCGCACGCGCTCGCCAGGGCGGAACGCCTCGTCGGCGTCCTGCGTGATGGCGCGGTACTCGCCGTTGTCGAGCTTGACGGTGATTTCGAGGCCAGGCCGCTTGTTCATCTGACCTTCGAGCGCGCTGCCCGCGACGCCACCGAGAATCGCACCGAGCACACCCGCCGCCACCGAGCCGTTGCCGCGCCCGATGGCTGCAGCCGAACCGATGCCGCCGATCGCGCCGCCGGCAATGGTGCCAACGCCGGTCTGCTCACGATCGATCACGACATTGCGCACGGAATCTACCGTACCGAAGCGCACGGTCTGCTCACGTTGCGCCTGCCCCGAAGTGTAGGCGCTGTTGGAGTTGGTGCCCATGGCGCAGCCTTGCAGGCCAAGGGCGGCGACCAGCAGAGTCGCGGCGCCGATGCGATAGATGGGTTTCATGTTCGTTCCTTATTGATACCGGTACCCGAAAGCGGATTCAAAGCGTCGCGCAATCTCGTCGACGGGCAGGCCGTGATTCTGCGGGCCTTGGCAAGCGATCTTGAGTGAGCCCATCAGGCTGGCGAGGCGGCCGGTGGTATCCCAGTCCAGGCCATTCTCGATGCCGTAGAGCAGGCCGCCGCGGAAGGCGTCGCCGCAACCGGTCGGGTCGACCACACGTTCGGCCGGCACGACCGGAATAGTGTACTGCTTGCCGCCGGCGTAAATCTCCGCCCCTTCTTCCCCGCGCGTGACGATGTAAGCTTCGACGCGCTGCGCAAGTTCTGCCGCACTGTAGCCCGTGCGTGACAGCATGACCTGCGCTTCGTAGTCATTGACCACCACGTAGCTGGCGAGTTCAACGAAGTGGCGCAGGTCGGCGCCGTCAAACAGCGGCATTGCCTGGCCCAGATCGAAGATGAAAGGCACGCCCGATTCGGCAAATTGGGTGGCGTGGTGCAGCATGCCTTCGCGGCTGTCTGGGCCCACCAGGCCGAGCCTTGCCGGCAGGGCATTCTTGACCGAATTGATGCTCGAATGGCTCATCGCGCCTGGGTGGAAGGCGGTGATCTGGTTGTTGTCGCGGTCGGTCGTGATCATCGCCTGCGCGGTGAACGTGTCCGGCACCTCCGTGATATGCGCTGTCGAGATGCCGAGCTTTTTCAGGTAGTCCAGATACGGGCCCGCATCCTGGCCGACGGTGCCCATAATGATGGGCTCGCCGCCGAGCATCTTCAGCGTGTAGGCGATGTTGCCTGCGCAGCCACCGAACTCGCGGCGCATGGTCGGCACCAGAAAGGAGACATTCAGGATGTGGATCTTGTCGGGCAGGATGTGTTCGCGGAAGTGTCCGTCGAACGTCATGATGGTGTCGTAGGCAACCGAGCCGCAGATCACGCTGGCCATATTGAAGCACTCCAGATATGACACGGCCGCCCAGTGGACGGCCGTGTGATGAACGAGAGACCGGAAGCCGGTCTCGATGCAGTCAGTTCAGCTTACTTCAGCGCAGCCAGGGCCGCGTCGTAGTTCGGCTCGTCCTTGATCTCCGGCACGAGTTGCGAGTACAGGACGGTGTCGTTGGCGTCGAGCACGACCACGGCGCGGGCGGTCACGCCAGCCAGCGGGCCCGACGTGATGTCGACGCCGTAGGCTTGCTTGAAACCCTTGTCGCGGAAGGTCGACAGCGGCTTCACGTTTGCGATGCCTTCGGTGGTGCAGAAGCGGCCCGCTGCGAACGGCAGGTCGGCAGAGATGGACAGCACGACCGTGTTATCCAGCTTGGCGGCGGCTTCGTTGAACTTGCGCGTGGAGGTGGCGCACACCGGGGTGTCCAGGCTCGGCACGATGTTCAGAACCTTGCGCTTGCCGGCAAAGTCCGCGAGCGACACGTCCTTCAAGTCTGCGCCGACCAGCGTGAATGCCGGGGCCTTCGAGCCTGCGGTCGGGAATTGGCCGCCGACTTCGATCGGGTTGCCGCCAAGGGTCACGTTTGCCATGGTGTTACTCCTTCCTTTGATGCGTGTTGGGGAAAAGCCGCTAACAAGATCCTCGTGGCATCTGCGTCGGCACGCCGGGCCGGCAGGTTCTTGTTAGCGGCTCTAAGCCAGGATGAAAACTCAGGGGTAAAAAATCAGGACCCGGTAGTTGGCCGTCGGGCGCTGGGACTGGAATCGTACCCGAATCGGTAGTTCAGCGCGGGCGGGCAGCCCTGACTTGCTGTATGCACTGTCGCTCGGGTTGAGGTAGTCGCTGGGCAGCAGCGCGCGGCGCGAGAGCAGCTGGTCCTGCAGATCGGTCGTGACCAGTTCGATGGCGGGCAGGGCGATGGGGCCGCCGGCGCGGTTGCGCAGCGTCGCGGTCAACACGTACTGGTCGGACGCGTCGCCTTCCTGCCGCTGCAGTTGAGACGATTCGATCTGCAGTGCATCGAGGTCACGCGGTGGCGCAATCGTGCAGTGCAACGGCTGGCACAGGGCTTCCAACATCGGGCGTGTGGACGGCGCCCGTCGGGCGATCTCGGCCCGTGCCAGGAAGAGCAGTTGCAGCACGGCCGCCACCGCGAGCAGGCCGATCGCAACGCGCGCCAGTGCGCGGCGTCCCGTCGTTTTGCGTGTTTGCTCTCGCGCTTGCGCGGCGCGCAAGAAATCCAGCGTCGCGGCAGAGACACCGTGGTTCGGCCCCCGCACCTTGCGCGGACGCGGCGCGCCAGTCAGCGTGCGCTGCGGCGTCGGGCCCGCCGGCTCGGCTTGCGTGCGGCGTGCGAGGCCATGACGGCGCGGCACCGGTGCAAAAAGCGTATGCGGATCGGTTTCGTGACGCATCCAGACCGAATCGTGCTTCTCCGCCTCTAGCTTTGCAGGGGCCGAGACCGCTGCCGCCGCGGCGGTCGTCGCTGCCGCCGCCGCGGGCGTGATTGCCGGTTCCACCGGCAAGTCAGCTGACGGCTGCTTGGGTACGGCTGCCGCGAACGCGTCTTCCTCGTCGTCGAGGTCGCGAATGGGCGGCAGGCCGTGGAATGGATCGGCGGGCGGCGCGGGCGGTTCCGGCGGTCGTGTTTCCTGCGTCGGTTCAGCGGCTGGCTCTACCTCGGGCTCGATTGGTACTTCGTCGGGGAGTGGACGCGTGTCGGGTGCGGTGGATGGCACGTCAGGCACCGGCGTTGCGCCTTCAACTTCCCCCAGATGGACTTCCGCGACGCCTTCTTCAGGAACGTCTTCTTCCCAGATCAGCGTCATGCCGAAGCCGTGATCGTCCTCTGCGGCAGATGGCACTGCGGGCGCTTCGGGTTCAGGAGTGGCTGACGGCGCGAGTGGCGCAACGCGGGCGGCGGGTTCCGGCGATTGCGGAGGCTGCGGTGCCTCGGCCGCCGGCGCCGCAGGCGTGGCTACGGCGCCCAGTTCGATCAGATGATCGCGGCCATCGAAGACGTGATTGCAGCGCCCGCAACGCACAAGTCCGCCGCGCAGCCGCAGTTGATCGGCGACAACGCGGAACGCGGTTTGACAGTTGGGACAGCGGGCGGCCAAACGTGGCGCAGCTTGTGGCGCAGTTGCCATGCGGGACGAGGAGAAAAAAGCCGACCGCGCGAGTATTGCAGACAGCGGCGCCAGCGTCGACCTTTGCAGGTGGCGCTGGCGCGCAATACCGCGGAATTACGCGGGCTTCACACCATGCAGGCAGACCCAGCCGTCACGTGCACGCCACACCGTGAGCGGAATGGCGGAGGCATACGCGGCCGCCACTTCTTCGGCTTGGCGCTCGAGCACACCTGACAGAATCAACCGGCCGCCCGGCCGCACACGTGCGCACAGCATGGCTGCCATCAGCTTGAGCGGATTCGACAGGATGTTGGCGACGACCAGATCGAACGTGCCTTCCGGTGCGTCGTCGGGCAGGGCAAACGTGGCTTCGACGCGGTTACGCTCGGCGTTGTAGCGCGAGGCTTCCACCGCATTCGGATCGATGTCCACACCGACGGTTTCTCCGGCGCCGAGCTTCTTGGCGACGATGGCCAGGATGCCCGAGCCGCAACCGTAGTCGAGCGTGCGTTCGCCGGGTTGCACGTGCTGCTCCAGCCATTCCATGCACAGGCGCGTGGTCGGGTGGCTGCCGGTGCCGAACGCGAGGCCGGGGTCCAGCTCCAGCACCACGGCGTCGGGTTCCGGCGCGTCGTGCCAGGACGGCACGACCCAGATGTGCTCACCAATATGGATCGGCTCGAACTGCGATTGCGTCACGCGCACCCAGTCCTGCTCTTCGACTTCACGCACGGTGTACGCGGGCAGCGGCGAGAGGTTGATCTCGTTGGCTGCGGCTGCCACCAGCAACGCCGGATCGGCATCGTCGGCGAGCAGCGCAACCACGCGCGAGCGGTTCCACGCCAGGCGTGTCGGTTCGTGGCCGGGCTCGCCAAAGAGCGGTTGCTCTTCAGGCGTGTCGGCATCGGCGTCTTCCACCGAGACCGACAGCGCGCCGAGATCAAACAGGGCTTCGGACAACGCTTCAGCGTCGTCACGCGCCACTTCGAGCACGCATTCGCGGTACGTCACTTGCCGCCACCCTTGGCCACTTCCTGTTGCGCCAGACGGTGCTCCAGGTAGTGGATGTCGGTGCCGCCCTCAACGAAGTTGGCATCGAGCATCAGGTCGCGGTGCAGCGGCACGTTGGTCTGGATGCCTTCCACCACCATTTCCGACAGGGCGATGCGCATGCGGGCGATGGCCTGCTCGCGCGTGGCGCCATACGTGATGACCTTGCCGATCATCGAGTCGTAATTGGGCGGCACGAAGTAGCCGTTGTAGGCGTGCGAATCCACGCGGACGCCCGGGCCACCCGGCACGTGCCACGACGTGATGCGGCCCGGCGACGGCGTGAACTTGAACGGATCTTCCGCGTTGATGCGGCACTCGATGGCGTGGCCCTTGAGCGTGATGTCTTTCTGGCGGAAGCGCAGCTTTTCGCCGGCCGCCACGCGGATCTGCTCCTGCACGATGTCGACGCCCGTGATCATTTCCGTGACCGGATGTTCGACCTGCACGCGCGTGTTCATTTCGATGAAGTAGAACTCGCCGTTCTCATACAGGAACTCGAACGTGCCGGCGCCGCGGTAGCCGATCTTCTTGCAAGCCTCGGCGCAGCGGTCGCCAATGCGTTCGATCAGGCGGCGCGGAATGTGCGGTGCCGGCGCTTCCTCGATCACCTTCTGGTGGCGGCGCTGCATGGAGCAGTCGCGCTCGCCCAGCCAGATGGCGTTGCGGTGCTGGTCGGCCAGAACCTGGATTTCCACGTGGCGCGGATGCTCCAGGAACTTCTCCATATAGACTTCCGGATTGCCGAAGGCGCGGCCGGCTTCTTCGCGGGTCATGTTGACGGCGTTGATCAGCGCGGCCTCGGTGTGCACCACGCGCATACCACGGCCACCGCCACCGCCAGCTGCCTTGATGATCACCGGATAGCCGACCTTCTTGGCCGTTGCCAGGATTTCCTTCGGATCTTCCGAAAGAGCGCCTTCCGAGCCCGGCACGCACGGCACGCCGGACTTGATCATCGCCTGCTTGGCCGAGACCTTGTCGCCCATCAGGCGGATCGATTCGGGCGTCGGGCCGATGAAAGTGAAGCCGGATTGCTCCACACGCTCGGCAAAGTCGGCGTTTTCTGACAGGAAGCCGTAGCCGGGGTGGATGGCCTGTGCGTCGGTCACCTCGGCGGCCGAGATGATGGCCGGCATGTTGAGGTACGACAGCGGCGACGGTGCCGGGCCGATACACACGGCTTCGTCGGCCAGCTTGACGTATTTGGCTTCCTTGTCCGCCTCGGAATAGACCACCACGGTCTTGATGCCGAGTTCGCGGCAGGCGCGCTGGATGCGAAGAGCGATCTCGCCGCGATTCGCGATCAGGATCTTGTCGAACATCGTGTTCTCGCTACAAAAAGGAGAGGCGAGGGCGCTGTGGCCGGGCTGCGCTAGTGGCAGCCCTTGTGCGCCGGCTCGCGCTCGGATGCGGCACGCTGCGCGCCGCACGATGAGGGTCGGATGCCGGGAGATCAGCCGATCACGAACAGCGGTTGGCCGTATTCCACAGCCTGGCCGTTTTCGATCAGGATTTCCTTGATGACGCCGGCCTTGTCCGCTTCGATCTCGTTGAGCAGCTTCATCGCTTCGATGATGCAGATCGTCTGGCCTTCCTTGACGGTGTCGCCCACCTTGACGAACTCCGCTGCGCCCGGCGACGGCGAGCGGTAGAACGTACCGACCATCGGCGACGTCACGATGTGGCCAGCCGGCAGGGCGGGCGACGCTGCTTCGGCGCCGACGGCGGCCGGCGCTGCTGCGGCAGGCGCGCTGACAGTCGGTGCGGCCTGCATCTGCATCGGCGCATATTGCATCGGGGCCACCACTTGCGGTGCCGATTTGACGATGCGGACCTTGCCTTCGCCCTCGGTCACTTCGAGTTCCGAAATGCCCGATTCGGCCACCAGGTCGATCAGCGTTTTCAGCTTGCGCAAATCCATGAGCGTTCTCCTGCAGCGTCGGCGGTCTGGGCGGTCGATGCGCGCGAATGGCTCTTCAGCCGCGCATCGGTCAAAGGCGCTCCAGGCGCTGGCGTCGTTGCGTTGGTTAAGTGGTTGAAATAAAAGAAAGAAGACGGCTGATCAGCCGCCGTGTTGATCGATTGCGAAGTCCAGCGCCGCCAGATAGCCGCGCCAGCCCAGCCCGCAAATCACGCCCACGGCCTGGTCCGCCAGGTACGAATGGTGGCGGAACGGCTCGCGGCGATGCACGTTGGACAGATGGACTTCGATATACGGGATCACCACGCCGGCCAGCGCATCGCGCAGCGCCACACTCGTGTGGGTGTAGGCGGCCGGATTGATGATGATGAATTCAACGCCTTCGCTCTTGGCGGCATGGATGCGATCCACCAGCGCCCCTTCGTGGTTCGACTGGAAGTGCGCCAGCGTCACGCCGCGCGCTGCGGCGCGTTCGGCCAAGGCGGCATTGATGTCGGCGAGGGTCGTTGCACCATAGACTTCCGGCTCGCGCGTCCCCAGCAAATTGAGGTTCGGGCCGTGCAGCACGAGCACGTTGCGAAGCGCTTTGGCGATGGATTTATCAGCCACGGTTTGACCGCTTGAGCGAAGTTGGGCGCAATTTACAGCAACTTAGAATGCTTTGTCTAGTTTTTGCTGAAAAACTCTCAACAAATCGGTGTTTTCACCGATCTTGTGCGTCGGGTCTGCGCTTTTGCCGAAGAAGAAGGGGAGTTGCGTGCACATGAACGTCATATGACGTTTTTCCATATTCACGTGCGCTGCAGGGCTGCTCGCAGTTCATCGGCGTGCACCCGGCCCATCTTCCGGAACGTGATTTCGCCTTGTGAATTAAGGATCACAGTAAACGGCAGGCCGCCGACGTCGTTGCCGAACTGCCGGCCCAGTTCCGTCCCGCCAAAGCCTGCCACGGCGACCGGATATGTGACGTGGACCTTACCCAGAAACGTCTGGATATTGGCGGCCGAGTCAATGCCGATGCCCACGAACTTTGCCTTGGACTTCTGTTCCTGCGCCAGCGCCGACAGTTCAGGCATTTCCTCCACGCAAGGACCGCACCACGGCGCCCAGAAATTGATCACCACCGGCTGGCCGCGAAACGCCGCCAGATCCAGCGGCGCGCCATTGGCGTCAGGCAGCTTGCTGCTGTAAAACGCGGCCACCGCGCTGTTGGCGGGTGTTTGGGGCTCAGTGGCGCGATGCCCGAAATAGACGCCCGCCGCCGCGGCAATCAGGCCGGCGATCAACAGGGCAATCAAAGTGGTGCGGCGCGACATGGTTGGCGGGGGTCTCTATATATAGACAGAGGCGAAGCGTGGCGGATTGTACTCCTGTCGGCGGATCACCCCTGCGACAGGAGGGCACGTACGGCGGCGGCGTCGCCCCGCTGCGTCTTGCCGGTGGCGTCGGCGCGCCGCGCACCGCGTACATCGTTCATGTCATACAGGGCGATATGGACGCCGACCGGCGTGCCCGTTTCAGCGCGCAGTTCGCGTGCGAGTTCGCGGGATTCGGGCCCGGCGGGCCATTGGCCCCGCCACAGGAAGCTGAGCGTCTCCACCTCGTCGCGGCCGGCGAAGTGGGCGCTTTCCGTGGTGTCGAACTCCACGCCGGCGTTGAGCAGGAAGATCGCCACATCCTTGGGGCTGTCACAGAAGACCTGCAGGTGGATGTCCGAGTGCTCGCTCGCGGTGCCATTGAAGACGGCGCCCGCCAGATATGGATTGTGGACAGCCAGTCCTTCCATCAGGAGCAGCGCAATGCGGCGCAGCAACGCGAGCACGCGCGGCTGGGATTCGGCCTGGAACAGTGCCTGGTATTCGCGGACTTCCGTCTCGACCTGTTCGTTGTCCGGCAGCCATTCCCCCGGCGCGCGGGCTTCCGTGCCAAGCACCTGGCGTGCGGCCTTGCGTTTGGCGGTGGCGTAATCGGCACCGTCTTCCGCGATCATGCGGGCGGCGGTGACGGCAATTTCCTCCCGCACGCGGGCGGGATCGAGGGTGGGGCGTTTTGACATGGCTCTATTTTACTGAAGCGCGCGGGCCGGCCTGAAGCCGCAGGTACAATGCGGCGCTACGAAGTTGAGACGGCACCCATGCATATCCACATCCTTGGAATCTGCGGCACCTTCATGGGCGGCATTGCCCTGATCGCCCGCCAGGCTGGTCACCGCGTCACCGGTTGCGACGCCAACGTCTACCCGCCGATGAGCACCCAGCTCGAAGCGCAGGGCATCGAACTGATTGAAGGCTTCGACCCGGAACAGCTCTCCATCGGCGCCGATCTGTACATGATCGGCAACGTGATCTCCCGGGGCAATCCGCTGATGGAAGCCATCCTGGACCGCAATCTGCCCTACATTTCCGGCCCGCAATGGCTCGGCGACAACGTATTGCACCAGAAATGGGTGCTTGCCGTCGCCGGCACGCACGGCAAGACGACAACCACGTCGATGCTCGCCTGGATTCTGGAGGACGCCGGCTACAACCCGGGCTTCCTGGTGGGTGGCGTGCCGCGCAACTTCGGGCTGTCGGCGCGGCTGACCGAATCCGACTACTTCGTCATCGAGGCCGACGAGTACGACACCGCCTTCTTCGACAAGCGCAGCAAGTTCGTCCATTACCGCCCTCGCACGGCCATATTGAACAACCTGGAATTCGATCACGCCGACATCTTCCCGGATCTCGCTGCGATCGAAACGCAATTCCACCACCTGGTGCGTACTGTGCCCGGCCAAGGGCGGCTGCTCGTCAATGGTCGCGAAGACAGCCTCACCCGCGTACTTGAGCGCGGATGCTGGTCCGAAGTCGAGCGGTTCGGCGCAGAAGACGGCGAGGGCTGGAAAATCGCCAATCTGGGCGACGACGACAGCTTTGACGTTGTTTTCAACGGGCAAGCGCAGGGTCGCGTCCGCTGGGCGCTGCAGGGCGACCATAACCGTATGAACGCCGTCGCCGCCATTGCCGCCGCACGCCACGTTGGTGTGCCACCCGCCCAAGCCATTGAAAGCCTGGCCCGTTTCGAAAATGTGAAACGCCGGATGGAAGTGCGCGGCACGGTCAACGGCGTCACCGTCTACGACGATTTCGCCCACCACCCCACGGCCATTCGGACCACGATCGAGGGGCTGCGCCGCCGCGTCGGTCAAGGCCGCATTCTGGCCGTGCTGGAGCCCCGTTCCAACACCATGAAGCTCGGTGTGATGAAGCAAGCGCTTCCCGAGAGTCTGTCCGGCGCGGACCAGGTCTTTGCTTACGGCGCCGCCAACGGCCGTGACGCCATCGGCTGGGACTTGGCGGGCGCGTTGGCGTCTTTGGGCGCGCGTGCGAATACGTTCTCTGACCTGAGCGGTTTGGTGAACGCTGTCACGGCGATGGCTCGGCCGGGCGACCATGTGCTTGTCATGAGCAATGGCGGCTTCGGGGGCGTTCACCAGAAGCTGCTCGACGCGCTGGCAGAGCAGGTCAACGCGGCAAACTGATCCGATATGTCGGCATCCATTGTCTATCTGCACGGATTCCGTTCGTCGCCGCGCTCGTTTAAGGCCCAGTTGCTGGGCAAGCGGATGGCGTCCGTCGGGGCGGCGGATCAGTACGTTTGTCCGGCGTTGCCCGTCTCACCGCGCGAGGCAATGGCCGAAACCGAGGCGCTGATTGCCGAGTTGAGCGAGCGCGACGGCACGCGACCGGTGCTCATTGGCTCCTCGCTGGGCGGCTTTTATGCGACTTGGCTGGCGGAGCGCCATGGGCTGCGCGCGGCGATGCTCAATCCAGCCACCCGCCCGGAGCGGGATCTCGCCAAGTATGTCGGGGAGCAGCCGCTGTGGCATGGCGGCGGCACGATCCGCGTCGAGCCGCACCATTTGGACGAGCTGCGCGCGCTCGCCGTGCCCGCTATCACGCAACCCGAGCGTTATTACCTGCTCGCGACGACGGGTGACGAGGTGTTGGACTACCGCGAAATGCTCGCTCATTTCCCGGGAGCCGCCACGCGCGTCATCGACGGCAGTGACCACGGCATCGGCGATTTTGCGCAGTACATGGACGAAGTGCTCGTCTTTTGCGGTATTCCTGCTCAGTTGCTGGCCGCACATCCGTTCGACGCCGCATGACCGATTCACCGTCGTATCCGCGCAGCCTGTGGCGAAGCGCGCTGCCTCCGGCTGTCGTTTATGACCGGCATTGGGCGCGTTGGGCCCTGGGCGCAGACTCGCTGACGGCACGTCTTCGAGGGGCATCGTCGCGCTTTCGCGTCCAATTGCTCGGCCAGCAGCGCGCGATGCCGTTGCGCGACGAGTGGCGTTGCCTGGGCATGTCGCGTGCCGCAAAGACGCTCGTCCGCGAAGTTTTGCTGATTTGCGACGAGATTCCGGTGGTGTATGCCCACACCATCGTCCACCCGCGCAGCGTGGCGCTCGACTGGCCGTTCCTCAAAGCGCTCGGGACGCAGCCGCTGGGGCATTCTTTGTTTGCCGATCCGCGTGTGCAGCGCGGGGACTTCGAATTCGCCTTGCTGGACGCGCGCCACCCGCTGGTGCGCCGCGCGCACGACGCGCTGGGCGATGCGCCTGTCTCGGGCACGTCACGGCTACCGGCCCGCCGGTCGGTGTTCCGGCGCGGTGCAAGCGCGATGCTGGTGACGGAGGTTTTCCTGCCCGCGCTGGCAGGTTTCCACCCGCTGCGCTAAGCGTATTTTCGCGGGCCGGGCGGCGGGCCAGTGCGGTATCATCGCCCCCAACTTTTGATCGCCGCGCGTGACGTTGTAACGTCGGGCGGCGCGGCCATTCCACCTCATTCAAAGTGACGCTCGCTCGTGCGAGTGCCGCAATCCATACAAATCCATGCAGTTGCTGTTTGAAGAAGGCGGCGAGATCCGCGCGGGCACCGTCTTGTCCCAACAAGGCGAGGCCTATCAGGTCGAGTTGCCGAGCGCCAAGCGCACCAAGGTCAAGTCGCGCGACGTGTTGCTGCAATTCGCGCAGCCGTCCGCCGGCGAGTTGTCGCAGGCCGCCCAGGCGCTGTCGGCAGAGATCGACCTGGATTTCCTCTGGGAATGCGCTTCGGCCGAAGAATTCGGCTTTACCGATCTGGCCGGTGAATATTTTGGCGCCGGCGCCAATGCCACGCAGCAGGCCGCGCTGGCCATCGCGCTGCATGGTTCGCCGATCTACTTCCGCCGCAAGGGCCGCGGCCGCTATCAGCGCGCGCCCGAAGACCAACTGAAGGCCGCGCTTGCAGGTTTGGAGCGCAAGAAGCAGCAAGCCGCCCTGCAGGCCGAATACGAAGCCGAGCTGAGAGCGATGCGCCTGCCCGAGGCCTTCCGCGGCAAGACGCTGCAGCTGCTGTTCAAGCCGGACAAGAACAGCCTCGAATACAAGGCGCTCGATGCGGCGTGCACCGCGCTGGGCCTGTCGCCGATGCGCCTGATGGTGGCGGTCGGCGGCATCGCCAACGCCCGCGCGCTGCACGAGGCCCGCTTTCTCTCGGAATGTTTCCCGAAGGGCACCGGCTTCCCGGATGTGACCGTGCCGGAACCGGCGATGGAGCTGCCGGCTGCCGACGTGCGCGCCTTCTCGATCGACGACGTGACCACCACGGAAATCGACGACGCCATCTCGGTCACGCCCATTGACGACGCCACCGTGCGCATCGGCATCCATATTGCCGCGCCGGGTTTCGGCATCCAGCGCGGCGAACCGCTGGACGTGATTGCGCGCCAGCGTTTGTCCACCGTGTATTTCCCCGGCGACAAGATCACGATGCTGCCGGAGTCGGTGGTGGATCGCTACACGCTGCAGGAAGGGCGCGCATGCCCGGCGCTGTCGCTGTATGTGACGGTCGACCGCGCCACGTGGGCGGTCACCGCCAGCGAAACCCGCTGCGAATCCGTGACCGTGGCGGCCAACCTGCGCCACAACCTGCTCGACGATGTGATCACCGCCGACGCGCTCGCCGATGGCTCGGGCGACTATCCGTTCAAGGCCGAGCTGGCGGTGCTGTGGCCGTTTGTGTGCGCGTTGTATGACGGCCGCCAGCAGGCCCGCATCGCCAGCGGCCTGAAGCCGGAGGGCGCGCAGAAGGGCGATTACTCGTTCTACATCGACCCGATTCCCGAGGCGGAAGGCGGTGGCGAGCGCGTGCGGATCGAGCAGCGCAAACGCGGCTCGCCGCTGGACAAGATCGTCGCCGAGCTGATGATCCTGGCCAACAGCACGTGGGGCCGCATGCTGGCCGACGCCGGGGTGCCGGGCATCTATCGGACGCAGAAGGCGTGGGGCATGCACCGTACGCGCATGCAGACGTATCCGGCGCCGCACGAAGGTCTGGGCGTGGCGCAGTACGCGTGGAGCACCTCGCCGCTGCGCCGCTATGTCGATCTGGTCAATCAATGGCAGATCGCAGCGGTGGCACAGCACGGCGTGACGGCCAAGCTGATCGCGCCGTTCAAGCCCAAAGATGCCGATCTGCTGGCTGCCGTGGCCGACTTCGAAGCCACTTACGCTGCTTACGCCGACCACCAGTCGACCATGGAGCGCTACTGGTGCCTGCGCTGGCTCAAGCAGGAGAACCGCACGCGCATGCAGGCTGTCGTGCTCAAGGAAGGCGCCGTGCGCTTCGCCGACATTCCGCTGGTGACCAAGGTGCCGGAGTTGGCGCAAACGCCGCGCGGCACGCATGTCGTACTCGATATCCTGGACACCGACGAGATCAGTCTGGAAGTGTCGTGCCGTGTGGTCGAGATCCTCGCCCCCGCTGCGGACGCGCAATCGGAAGCGGAGGCCATCGAAGAAGAACTGGCCGAGGCAGAGACCGAAGCCGATGTGCCGGCTGAACCACAACCGGCCGCCGATGGGGAAGAGGCGCGCGCCGAAGCCGACGCTGCTGTGGCGCCGCCGCCGCAGGACGGCGAGACCGGTGGAACGCCTACCGCTGCCTAACTACAATCGCAGTCTGAACTTCATTCTTCGCCTCATTTCGAGCACCCCGACCAGGAATCGCCCCATGGCCGCCCTCGCAAACCGTCCGGACTGGTCCGGCAGCAGCACGCTCACCAAGGCGCTGGTGGTGTCGTTGGCCGTGCATGTCTTGCTGCTGTTCGTGCGCGTGGTGGCCCCCGAGGCGTTCGATATCAAGCGCGAAGATCCGGGCCTCGATGTGGTGCTCGTCAACGCCAAATCGTCGACGGCGCCGTCCAAGGCGACGGCCGTGGCGCAGGTCAACCTGAACGGCGGCGGCGAATACGACCAGCAGCGCGCCACCACGCCGCTGCCCGCCGACACCAATGAGCAGACCGGCGACGCCATCAAGCTCACGCAGCGCCGCGTCGAGTATCTCGAGCAAGAGCAGCGCCGCCTGCTGACGCAATCGACCGAGCGGGCGCCGCTGGTCAACGATCGTCAGGTCAAGCCGGGCGAGCGTCCGCAGCCGTCGCCCACCAACGGCACCGACGACCGCACCACGCAAGACGAAATCGCCCGCCTGCAGGCCGAGATCGATCGCAACCTCGAGAACTACGCCAAGCGTCCGCGCCGCAATGTGCTGACGGCCGCCAGCGCGCGTCAGGTCGATTACGCCCGCTACTACGATGCCGTGCGCCGCAAGATCGAAGCCCGCGGCACCGCAAACTTCCCAAGCCAGAACGGCCGCCCGCTGTACGGCGAGTTGATTGTCGTGATCAGCATCAACCGCGATGGCCAGCTGGGCTACAACCAGGACGGCTACAAGATCGAAGGCATCGAGATCGCCAAAAGCTCGGGCAACCCCGCGCTGGATCGCCAGGCCGTGGCCATCGTGCGTTCGTCTTCACCGTTTGGCGGCTTCCCGGCCGAGATGCGCAAGCGCGTCGACATCCAGGATGTGGTCGCCACGTTCAAGTTCACCCGCGCAGGTCTGGAAACCCACCTGCAGACCCGCTGATTTCGTCGCCCATGCCGTCGTCGTTTCAAGAGGCCATCCTCGCAGCTGCGAGCGCGCCGCCCACAGATCGCTATGGTGTGATCGGCAACCCGATCGCGCACAGCAAGTCGCCCACCATCCATGCCGCGTTTGCGCAGCAGACGGGGCAGCTCATCCGCTACGACCGCATCTATGCGGAGTTGATCGCGTTTGACGAAACCGTGATGACGTTCGTGCGCGAAGGCGGACGCGGGCTCAACGTGACCGTGCCGTTCAAGCTCGATGCGTATGCCATGTCGACGTCGTTGTCGCTGCGGGCGGAATCGGCCGGTGCGGTCAACACGCTGAAGTTCGACGGCGAAGAGATCTTTGGCGACAACACCGACGGCGTCGGCCTGATGCGCGACATCACCCACAACATCGGCAACGCGCTCGCAGGCGAACGCGTGCTGCTGCTGGGCGCCGGCGGTGCTGCGCGCGGCGTGCTGCTGCCGTTGCTGGAGCACAAGCCGGCGCGCGTGTTTCTCGCCAACCGCACGGCGGATCGCGCCAACAAGCTCGTCGATCGCTTCGAGGTCTCGGCCAAGCTGCACGAGGTCGAACTTGTGGGCGGCGGCTATGACGAGCTTGCTGCGGACGATGTTTTCGACGTCATCATCAATGCCACGGCGAGCAGCCTGCAGGCCGAAGTCCCGCCGATTCCGACCACCGTGTTCGGCCCGAACGCGCTGGCCTACGACATGATGTACGGCCCGCGGCCGACGGTGTTCATGGAGTTTGCCCGGCGCAACGGCGCCCGCGCATGGGATGGCCTGGGCATGCTGGTGGAGCAGGCGGCGGAGTCGTTCTTCGTCTGGCGCGACGTGCGCCCGGACACCGCTCCGGTGCTGCTCGCCATGCGCGAAGGGCTGCAGGGCGAAGCCGCGGTCGCGGCACGCGCACCCCGCTGAACCTGGAGCGCAGCCCTGCGATGATGCGTTGGTTCGGCTACGTGATCGGCTGCTTCGTTGCGGGCGTGGTCGCACTCAACCTGTATTTCTTCGCTGCCATCGCGAGCTGGCAGGTGTTCGATCCGTCGTCCACCAGCTTCATGCGCGCCGAGCGCATGCGCCTGTGCGGCGCCAACGTCTTCACTTGCAAGGTCGACCACCGCTGGGTCAACTACGACCAGATCTCCCGAAACCTCAAACGCGCGGTCATCGCCAGCGAAGACGCCGACTTCGTCTCGCACAGCGGCTGGGAAGTCGACGCCATGCTCGACGCGTGGGAGAAGAACAAGCGGCGCGGCCACGTGGTTGCGGGCGGTTCGACCATCACGCAGCAGTTGGCCAAGAACCTGTTCCTCTCGGGCGAACGCCACTACCTGCGCAAGGGCGAAGAACTGGTCATTACGTGGATGCTTGAGTTCTGGCTCGATAAGGAACGCATTCTCGAGATCTATCTGAACTCGGTGGAATGGGGTGAGGGCGTGTTCGGCGCGGAAGCGGCGGCGCAGCATTACTTCAAGCGCCCGGCCTCGCAACTCAGCGTGGGGCAGGCGGCGCGACTGGCGGCGGCGCTGCCCGCACCGAAGTGCTTCGACAAGAAGAGCTATTGCGCCAATGTGCACGTCAACTTCACGCGCAAGGCCACCATCATCGCCAACCGGATGGGCTCGGCGACGCTTCCCGACTGACGCTCAGTTCAGCCAGCCCTTGCGGCGGAAATAGATGAGCGGAATGGCCGCCGACACGATCATCAGGCCGATCGCATAGGGGTAACCTTCGGCCCAGTCCAGCTCGGGCATCACTTTGAAGTTCATGCCGTAGATGGACGCGATCAGCGTGGGCGGCATCAGCGCTACCGACACCACCGAGAACAGCTTGATGATCTTGTTTTGGTTGATGTTGATGAAGCCGACCGTGGCGTCCATCAGGAAGTTGACCTTGTCCGACAGAAACGCCGTGTGGTTCTCAATGGAATCGATGTCGCGCAACACCTGGCGCGCTTCGTCCTGCTGATCGGCCGAGAGCAACTGGCTGCGCAGCAGGAACGACACCGCGCGGCGCGTATCCATCACGTTGCGGCGGATCCGGCCGTTCAAGTCTTCCACGCGGGCGATGATCTCCAGCACATCGGCGGCGGCGGCATCGGTCACCTCATCGGCCAGCACGCGCTTGCTGGCATCTTCGAGGCGTTCGTAGACTTCTTCGATGGAGTCCGCCGAGTATTCCGCGTCGGTGGCGTACAGATCCATCAGCACGTCCTTGGCGTTGCGCACCGAGCCCGGGCGAAGCCGCGCGCGCATGCGCACCAGCCGGAACGCCGGCAGGTCTTCGTCGTGGATGGAGAACAGCACATCCTTGGTCAGCACGAACGCCACGCGCACGTTGCGCGAGGTGGTTTCTTCGTCGAGCAGGAAATCGGTGCGGATGTGGATGTGGCCGTCTTCGCCTTCAAAGTAGCGGGCGGACGCCTCCAGGTCCCCCAATTGCTCGAGCTCTGGAAGGACCACGCCATAGGCTTCCTTGATCCACGCCAGTTCTTCGTCCTCGGGGTCGATCACGTCGATCCAGATCGGCTTGTGCTGCAGCAGTTCGCTGCGTTCTTCGACCTGTTCCTGCGCGAGACGGCCTTTTTGCACGACGAACAGGTTGATCATGGATGTTTCCTTGAAACAGGCGTTGAACGGGCGGCGAAAAATCGCGCCGAGTGTAGCCTAAAGAGGCGGCGGGTTCAGCCACAAGCGATGGCTTGGTGCGCACGCGTGGGGCCGGCGCCACGTCCGGAAGATGCCGCAACCGGGCCGCCCGACGGGTAAAATGCAGGCAAGTCATGCGGCCATCCGGCCGCCCTCACATTCCCGACACCATGCGATTTACCGAACAACTCGCTGCCGCCTGGCAACGCAACAACTCCTTGCTGTGCGTTGGCCTCGATCCTGACCCGGCACGCCTGCCGGCATCGCTGACCGGCACGGGCGGAGCAATCTTCTCGTTCTGCCGCGCCATTGTGGACGCCACCGCCGATCTGGTCTGCGCCTTCAAGCCGCAGATCGCCTACTTCGCCTCGCAGCGCGCCGAAGATCAGCTCGAGCAACTCATCAGCTACATCCACGAAGCCTATCCGGGCATCCCCGTCATTCTCGATGCCAAGCGCGGCGACATCGGCTCGACCGCCGAGCACTACGCCAAGGAAGCCTTCGAGCGCTACCAGGCCGATGCCATCACCGTCAGCCCATACATGGGTTTCGACTCGATGCAGCCGTATCTGGCGCATGCCGACAAGGGCGTCATCGTGCTGTGCCGCACCTCCAACGCCGGCGGCAGCGATGTGCAGTTCCTCGAAACCGACGGCCGCCCCGTCTACCAGGTTGTGGCGGAACGTGCGCGCGACGTATGGAACACCAGCGGCCAGATGGGCCTCGTGGTGGGCGCGACATTCCCCGAAGAGATTGCCAAGGTGCGGGAGATTGTCGGCGACATGCCGCTGCTGATTCCGGGCGTTGGCGCCCAGGGCGGCGACGTCGAAGCCACGGTGCGCGCAGGCCGCACCGCCGATGGCACGGGCATGATGATCAACTCGTCGCGGGCCATTCTCTATGCCAGCACCGACAGCGATTTCGCCGATGCGGCCCGCCGCGTGGCCGAGGCCACACGCAACCAGATCAACCAGTTCCGCAACTGATCGGCTCGGTCGGTCCGGTTGCGGCGAGAGCGAGGACGCCATGACCACGCAACCGCACCGCCCCGTCGCCGGCACGCATCGGGAAGAGACCGGCAAGGACCCGGACCGCAAGCTCGAGAAAGAGCGCGACGACACCCACCAGCACGAGACGACGCGGCGCGATCATGATCGCGACCGTCGCCACGAGCATGACCACGAGCACCAGCCGGAGCACGATCACGGAGATCGTCGCCGGCCGGATCATCCCAGCGAAATCTAGATCAGGACTCTGCTGAGTCGAGGAAGTCGAGCAGGCCGCGCAGTGCGTGCTCGGCGGCCTGCAGGCGGACCTGCTTGCGGTCGCCTTTGAAGTGGCGTGTTTCCACGCGGGTTTGCAGGCGGTTGCTCCAGCCGAAACAGACCATGCCGACGGGCTTGTCGGCCGTGCCACCGGTCGGGCCCGCCACGCCGGTAATCGCCACCGCCACCTGCGCACGGCTGTTGAGCACCGCGCCTTCGGCCATGGCGTGCGCCACGGGTTCGCTGACGGCGCCATGTTCGCGGATCAGCGCCGCCGGCACGCCCAACATCTGCGATTTCGCTTCGTTGGAATAGACGACGAAGCCCCGTTCAAACCACGCGGACGACCCCGATACGTCGGTAATGGCGGCGGACACCAACCCGCCTGTGCACGATTCAGCGGACGCCATCATCAGGCTGCGCTTGTGCAGCGTGTCAGCGACGAGTTCGGCCAGTTGGGCCAGGGCGCGGGATTCAGCCATTGCGATACCTTTGAAGCTTCGGTCGTCAAACGTCAAAACGAGCGCCACAGCGCGAACACCAGCAGCGTGTAGAACGCCGCCAGAATGTCATCGACCATCACGCCGTAGCCGCCGCGAACGCCAAAGCCCTTGAGCGTGCGGTCGTAATAGCGGATGGGTGCCGGCTTGACCATGTCGAAGAAGCGGAACCACAGGAAGGCGGCGAACTGCCCGCCCAGGGTGGTGGGCGTGACAAACGCCAGCACGATCCAAAACGCCACCATTTCGTCCCACACCATGGCGCCGTGGTCTGCCACGCCAAGGTCGCGCGCGGTGCGGGCGCATGCCCAGATACCGATCACGAAACCCACCGCTGCGATCAGCAGCCAAATTGGCCCCGAAATCCAGGGAGCCAGCACCACGTAGATCAGCCACGCGTAGAGCGTGCCGACCGTGCCCGGCAGGATGGGCGACAGGCCCGAGCCGAAGCCCAGCGCCAGGATGCGTGCCGGATGCGCGAACATGAAGCGCGCCGTCGGGCGCCGCACCTGGGCGGTCTGGCCCGCGTCGAGGACGACGGTTTCAGCTTGGCCCGGCGGGTTGGAAGGCGGGAAGGGAGCGGAAGACATCATGAGGCGGAAGAGAAATGATCGAAGCTGCCATGCGTGAAGGTGACCGGCGCGCCGTGTGCATCGACGAGCCGCAAGCCGGTTTCGGCGTCGATGCGGCCAACACGCGTCACAGCCACGCCGGCGCGCTGCCCTGCGGCGACAACGGCGTCGCGAGCGTCGGCAGGCGCAGTGAAGCAAAGTTCGTAGTCGTCGCCGCCGGCCAGCGTGCATTGCAGCTGGAGCGCCGGCGACTGCGCAGCCAGCGTCGCCGAGCGCGGGACATCGTCCACCACGATCGTCGCTCCAACGCGGGATTGCGCGAGGATGTGGCCAAGATCGCCCAACAAGCCGTCAGACACATCAAGTGCTGCCCGGGCGATGCCGCGCAATGCCAGGCCGAGCGCGACCCGCGGCGAGGGCATGTCCATGCGCGGTTGCACCTGAGCGAGCGCCTCGGGCGTCAGCGGCCACTCGTCGCGCAAGGCGCCCAGCGCGAGTCGTGCGTCGCCCACGGCGCCCGAGACCCAGAGGTCATCGCCGGGGCGAGCCGCGTCGCGGCGTAGTGCCGCAGTGGCGGGGACGTCCCCGAAGACGGTCAGGCTGAGTGTGAGCGGCCCTCGCGTGGTGTCGCCGCCGATCAGTTCGCAGTGGAACGCATCGGCCAAGGCCAGCAGGCCGTCGGAAAACGGTTTGAGCCACGCCGCATCGGCGTGGGGCAGCGCCACGGCGAGCGTAAAGGCGCGAGGCTCGGCGCCCATCGCTGCCAGGTCAGAGAGGTTGACAGCCAGCGCTTTGTGGCCAAGTGCGCGCGGCTCCGCGTGTGGAAAGAAGTGACGGCCGGCGACCAGCATGTCGGTGGAGATCGCCAATTCGTGTCCCGCGCGCGGCGCAAGCAGGGCGCAGTCGTCGCCTACGCCCAACGTCGCTTTCGGGGTCGGTCGCGTGAAATAACGGCGGATCAGACCAAATTCGGACAGATTTTCCGCCGGATCGCTGGAGTTGGAGGGGTGGGCGGGCTTGGACACGGCAGCGGCGATGGAAGAATATGGGGCAAGCCCGATGGTGCCGTGACAGGACGGTGGAATATTGTAGCGAATGCGCATAGCACTCCCACCCAAAATCCCGTTGTGAGATCGCTTTTCACTATATAAAATGACGGGCCCAAGGAGGCGGACCGTATTCCCGTGGCGCTCGTGAGGGTATCCCGGTGGCCCGCTAGATGCGACGGCCGGCGCGCGCGCTGGCCACCCGATACGAGAGACCCATGACCACGGTGGATACCCAGCCTCAGCAGCCCGCCCGCACGGATGAAGAACTCAAGGCGCAGCAGCGCGCCGCCTTGCGCAAGGCCGCGCTGGAGTACCACGAGTTTCCCACCCCGGGCAAAATTTCGGTCACGCCGACCAAGCCGCTGTCGAACCAGCGCGACTTGGCCCTGGCGTATTCGCCCGGCGTTGCCGCCGCCTGCGAAGAGATCGTCGAAGACGTCGCCAACTCGTTCCGCTACACCGCCCGCGGCAACCTCGTCGGCGTGGTGACCAACGGCACGGCCGTGCTCGGCCTGGGCGACATCGGCCCGGAAGCCTCGAAGCCGGTCATGGAAGGCAAGGCAGGCCTCTTCAAGAAATTTGCCGGTATCGATGTGTTTGACATCGAGATCAACGAAAAAGACCCCCAGAAGCTGGTCGATATCATCGCCTCGCTGGAACCGACCTTCGGCGGCATCAACCTGGAAGACATCAAGGCCCCGGAGTGCTTCTTCGTCGAGCGCGAACTGCGCAAGCGCATGAAGATCCCCGTCTTCCACGATGACCAGCACGGTACCGCCATCGTCGTGGGCGCAGGCATCACAAACGCACTGAAGGTCGTCGGCAAGGACATCAAGAAGGTCAAGCTGGTGGCTTCGGGCGCGGGCGCTGCGGCGCTGGCCTGCCTCGACCTGCTGGTCGATCTGGGCCTGCCGCGCGAAAACATCTGGGTGACGGACCTGGCGGGCGTTGTCTACGAAGGCCGAACCGAACTGATGGATCCGGACAAGGCGCACTTCGCACAGAAGACCGATCTGCGTACGCTGGCCGAAGTCATCGACGGCGCCGACATTTTCCTGGGGCTGTCCGCCGCCGGCGTGCTCAAGCAGGACATGGTCAAGCGCATGGCCGACAAGCCGATCATCTTCGCGCTGGCCAACCCGAACCCGGAAATCCTGCCGGAGCTGGCCAAGGAAGTGCGCCCCGACGTCATCATGGGCACCGGCCGTACGGATTATCCGAACCAGGTCAACAACGTCCTGTGCTTCCCGTTCATCTTCCGCGGCGCGCTGGACGTGGGCGCGACCACCATCACGCGCGAGATGGAAGTTGCCGCCGTGCACGCCGTGGCTGAACTGGCCCGCCAGGAGCAAAGCGACATCGTGGCTTCCGCCTACGGCATTCAGGATCTGTCGTTCGGCCCGGAATACCTGATCCCGAAGCCCTTCGACCCGCGCCTGATCGTCAAGATCGCGCCGGCCGTGGCGCAAGCGGCCATGCTCTCGGGCGTGGCACAGCGTCCGATCGAAGACATGGACGCCTACCGCCAGCATCTGCAGCAGTTCGTCTACCACTCGGGCACGCTGATGAAGCCGATCTTCTCGGCCGCCCGCAAGGTGCCGATGGAGAACAAGCGCATCGTCTTTGCCGAGGGCGAAGAAGAGCGCGTCCTGCGTGCCGTGCAGATCGTCGTGGACGAAAAGCTCGCCAGCCCGATCCTGATCGGCCGCCCGAGCGTGATCGCCCACCGCATCGAGCGTTTCGGCCTGCGCCTGCGTGAAGGCGTGGACTTCACGGTGGTCAACCCCGAGCACGACGAACGCTTCCGTGATTACTGGGAGACGTACTACAAGCTGATGGCGCGCAAGGGCGTGACGCCGCAGTACGCCAAGCTGGAAATGCGTCGCCGCAATACGCTGATCGGCGCGCTCATGATCCACAAGGGCGAAGCGGACGGCATGATCTGCGGCACCATCAGCAATACGGCTGCGCATCTACGCTACATCGACCAGATCCTGGGCGGCACGAACTGCGTGTACGCCGCCATGAACGGTCTGGTTCTGCCGGGTCGCCAGGTCTTCCTGACCGACACGCATGTCAACGTCGACCCGACCGCCGAGCAGTTGGCCGAGATCACCATCATGGCCGCCGAGGAGCTGTGCCGCTTCGGCATCAAGCCGAAGGTCGCGCTGATGTCGCATTCGAACTTCGGCTCGTCGGAGGCGCCTTCGGCCGTCAAGATGCGCGAAACGCTGGCCATCCTGCGCGAACGTGCGCCGAACCTGGAAGTGGACGGTGAAATGCACGGCGACGCCGCGCTCGACGAGAAGCTGCGCGCCTCGCTGGTGCCGGACTCGACCCTGAAGGGCGAGGCGAACCTGTTGGTCATGCCCAACATCGACGCCGCGAACATCGCTTACAACCTCCTGAAAGCGGCTGCCGGCAACAACATTGCCATCGGCCCGATCCTGCTCGGCGCCAAGAAGCCGGTGCACATCCTGACGCCATCGGCTACGGTGCGACGCATTCTCAACATGACGGCGTTGACCGTTGTGGATGCCGCCGCACAAGCGCAACGCTGATCGCCACTGCACCACGAAAGGGAGCGCACGATGCTGCGCTCCCTTTTTTTGTACGTTAAGTTTGCGTGCGCTTACATTTGTGCAAACTTAATGGCTGCATGAAAAAACCCTTCAGACTTTTACCGTCGGTTGATTGTTGTCATCGATGAGCGTACCCTTACGGGCTGAAGGGGTGCTTCTGAGCACATGAGGTCTGAACCGGGCCGACGGCGTCGAAAAATGCGGTTTTCCGTAGACACGTCTGACGGGTTCGCCTGATTCAGTGCGCGCAATGGGTTGGTTTTTGCAGGCGGAAGGATTCCCCAAGTCTTCGGCAGTCGCCCGACTTGTCATTCCCTGCCAAGCCTCTCAGGCATTGAGCCGCTTCGCTTTCAGCTGCAAACGGCTGTCCGGATCGTTATTGGACGGCCACCTGCGCTTGTGACCTGCGCCGGGCTTCGGTCGGCGCGATTCTCCCGTTAGGGCCTGCTGATGACAAAGCGACTTGGAGCGTGGATCGGCCGCTCCGTATCTCAGGCGATGGCACGTGGCGCGCTGGCGGCGACGCTTGTGGTGTCGGTGGCTGGCTTGCCGGCCAATGCGGTCGCCCGGGACACCTCCGGCATGACTGCCGCGGTGGGAACCATTCGCGTGGCAGACCTGCCCAATGAGGCGCAGCGCACGCTGGCACTGATCGAGCAGGGCGGTCCGTTCCCCTATGCAAAAGATGGCACCACGTTTGGCAACTATGAACGACGTTTGCCTGCGCAGCGGCGTGGCTATTACCACGAGTACACCGTGAAGACGCGGGGCGCTCGTAACCGCGGCGCCCGGCGCATCATTTGCGGCGGCGATCAGCAAGCGGCCAACGACTGCTACTACACGGAAGATCACTACAACAGTTTTCAACGGATACAGCGATGACGACCAACATGTTTGGGCTGGACGACTCGCTCACCGCACGCGATGAGCGCGTGGCCCGCGAGGCGTGGCACAAGGCGCAAAATCTGTACGACGGTGTGGTCGGGATGCAAGCCCTGGGCGCACGCGTCGGGGGGGCGGCCAAGTTGCCTCAAAGCGCACCGCAGAACATCATGACGCAGGACAACACCCAGACGGACGACGACGGAGGCCGCGAAGACGCCATGAACCTCTTCAAGACGGTGCGTCCGAATATCGTGCAGTCGATCCGCGCGTTTCGTGTGGCGGATCTGGCCGAATCGGCGGCCAGCCTTGGCCAGCATTTCCTGTACGCCAACTGCGCGGCCGCGACCACCAAGAGCGAAGTGCTTGACGTGATTGCGCGTGAGTTCCTGTTCCCGAAGCATTTCGGCAAGAACTTCGATGCTCTGGCCGACTGCCTGACCGACATGATCTACAAGGCCGGCCCGCAACCGGGTTTTGTGATCGTGCTGGAGGGTCTGCCGTGCCAGCCCAAGTTCGACAAGGAAGCGCGTGAAGTGCTGCTTGACGTGTTCCGCGACGCGGCCGAATTCTGGGCCGAGCGCAAAGTTCAGTTCCGCGTGTTCTACTCGTTCGCGTGAATTTGCCCGCCCGCCGGTTGATCGGCGTTGCAACAAAAAAGCCCGCACATGCGGGCTTTTTTGTTGCCGTGCGAAAGCCCAGTGGGGCGTGTCAGCTTGCCCGCTTGTTGCGGCGAATCCGGTCAAACCACACCGCCAGCAGCAGAATGCCGCCGCGGATCAGGTACTGATAGAACGTCGGCACGTTCATCAGGCTCATTGCGTTCTGCACCGAGCCCATGATGAGAACGCCGACCAGCACACCGGATACGGTCGCCACCCCGCCCGTGAGCGACACCCCGCCCAGCACGCAGGCCGAGATCACGCCCAGCTCAAGCCCGACCGACGTTTTAGGATCGCCCAGGCTCATGCGCGAGGCCAGCATCACGCCGGCAAAGCCCGTCACCAGACCCTGCAGGACGAACACGGCGATCTTGATGCGCGTGACGGGCAGGCCGGCAAGCAGTGCGGCTTCTTCGTTGCCGCCGACGGCGAGCACGTTCTTGCCGAACACCGTCTTCTTGAGCAGGAAGCCGAACAGGGCGAACCCGACGATGTTGCTCCAGATGGGGTAGGAAATGCCGAGGAAGGATCCGCCGCCCAGGTCGAAGAAGCTCTCTTCGGAAATCATCACCGCGTCGCCGTTGGACGTGATGAAGGCGAGGCCGCGCACGACTTCCATCATGGCCAGCGTGACGATCAGCGAGTTGATCTGGTAGCGCGCCACCAGCACGCCGTTGACGAGCCCGACCAGGCCGCCCGCCAGCACGCCGGCTCCGACGCCAAGCACCACGCTATGGGTTGCGGTGATGAGCGTCGATGCCACCACGCCCGCGAACGCGACGATGGAGGCGACGGACAAGTCCACTTCGCCGAGTGCGAGGACGAACATCATCGTGACCGAGATGGAACCGATCAAGGTGACGGAGAGCAGCAGGCCCTGGATGTTGCGACTGCTGACGAAGCCCGGCACCGTGAAGGCCAGCGCGGTGAACAGCAGGAGGAACACCACGACGATGCCGGAACGGTTGACCAGTTCCCACGTGAGCGCGGCACGGCTGGGCATGCCCGGGGCAGCCAACGGCGCGCCGCCCGGCACGGATTCGGTGGATGGCGTTTGCATAGGGTCGGTTTCCATGAAGGCGTGAAGCGCGCGCTAGCGCGGCAGCGCAAGTTTGATGAGGGTGTCGGGCGAGGCGTGCTCTCTGGGCAGATCGCCGACGATGCGGCCTTGCTTCATCACGAGCACGCGGTCGGCCACGCCGATGACTTCCGCCAGGTCGCTCGACACGACGATGACGGTGCGGCCCGCCTCGGCCAGGCCGTAGAGCAGGCTGTAGATTTCGCTGCGGGCACCGACGTCGATGCCGCGCGTGGGCTCGTCCATCAGGAAGACGTCGATGTCTTCGGCAAGCCAGCGCGAGAGGATCACCTTCTGCTGATTGCCGCCCGACAGCTTGCCGATGGGTGTTTCACCGTTGCGCGTCTTGATGGCGAGCTTGTCGATGAACGACTGGGTGGTCCGCGCTTCCTGCCGGTTGTTCAGCACGCTGAAGCGGCTGAAGTGGCGCCGGCAACTGATGTTCAGGTTGTCCGAGACCGAAGCGATGGCGACGATGCCTTCCTGCTTGCGGTCTTCCGGGCAGAGCGCGACACCCGCGCGGACCGCATCGCGCGGCGAGTTGAACTGGACGCGCTTGCCGTTCAGGCGAATCTCGCCTGCCGTGGGCTTGACCGCGCCGTAGAGCAGCTTCATCAGCTCCGAGCGCCCTGCGCCCACCAGCCCGAAGAAGCCGACGATTTCGCCTGCATGCGCCCGGAACGATGCGGGTTCGCTCAAGCCGGGCCCCATCAGGCCGCGCACGTCGACCTTCACGCCGCCGAGTGGGCGCGGCTTGTAGCCGTACACGTCCTGGATCGAGCGGCCGACCATGCAGCGGATGAGCCGTTCGCGATCGAGGTTCGCGCCGGCGTTGAACGTGTCGATGTGCCGGCCGTCGCGGAACACGGTTACGCGATCGCACAGTTCGTACACCTCTTCCATGCGGTGCGTGACGTAGATGACCGCGCGGCCCTCGGCCTTGAGTGCGCGAATGATGCGGAACAACTGCGTCGTCTCGCGTGAGGAGAGCGAACTCGTGGGTTCGTCGAAGGCGATCACGCGCGCGTCGCGCATCAGCGCCTTGCCGATTTCGATCATCTGGCGCTGGCCGATCGACAGATGCTTGACGGCCTGGGTCGGATCGAGCTTCTCGCCCAGCCGTTCCAGTTCGCGCAGCGCGCGGGCGATCAGCGTCTTCTCGTCGAGCACGCCAAAGCGGTTGGGCAGCGCGCCGAGCATCAGGTTTTCTGCCACCGTCAGTTCAGGTACGAGGTGCAGTTCCTGATAGATGATCGCGATGCCCGCCGCAATGGCCGCGCGCGTGTTCGTGAACTGCTGCGGCACGCCGTCGAGCGACAGCGTGCCGTTCTCCGGTTGGTTGACGCCCGATAGCACCTTGAGCAGCGTCGACTTGCCCGCGCCGTTCTCGCCCATCAGGCCGTGCACTTCGCCGCGGCGGATGTCGAGCGAGACGTGGTCGAGCGCCAGCACGCCAGGAAAGCGCACGGTGATGCCGTCGAGCTTCAGATACGCGCCAGCGGAAGCGTCGGGAGGACCGCTCGCATCAAGTGATTGGACTGTCATCGATTGCCTTTTTTTCGCTGCCCTTGGCGCTGAACCGGTTCACGGTCCGTAGCGAGCGGCCCGAGGTTGGCCTGAGAAGCGCAGTCGTACATGGGTACGGCGAGCATCGCAAGGTCAAGTTCGAGCCGCGCAGTAGGATCGTGAGCCGGTTCTCAAATGCCCAGTTCCTTGCGCACCTCTTGCCAATTGCTGCGCACCATCAGCTTGCCGGTGGTCTGCGTATCGGCCGGGGGCTGCTTGCCGGTCTTGATCCAATTGACGAGGTTTGCAGCACTCTCCTTGCCGTGGCTGGTGGAGCTGACGGCAATCGTGCCAAAGAAGCCCGTCTGCTCCTTCTTCTGGAATTCGGCAAACGCCTCGCCGGCACCGTTGATGCCGACGCCGATCACATCGGCTGCGGGAATGTGAAGTTGCTCGGTGGCACGGACGCCGCCCAGCACGCTCTCTTCATTGAGCGCGAAGATCACCCACTTCTTGATGTTGGCATGCTGGGCCAGCACCGGCGATGCCGCATTGAAGCCGCCTGCGTCGTCGGTCGTCTTTTGCGGCGCGTCGAAGATGTTCTCCTTCTTGAAGCCGCCGGCCAGCAGCGTCTGCGTAGCGCCGTCGGTGCGCAGCTTGGCGGTGGGCAACTCGTAGTTGGTGATGCGCAGCGCGCCCACTTCCTCGGGCTTCCAGCCGCGGCGCTTCATCTCGTCGGAGATGGCCTGGCCGACCTGGTTGCCGATCTTGAAGGCCGACATGCCCAGGTGCGGCACGTTGGCCAGCGGCTTGCCAGACGAGTCGACGAGCTGATCGTCGACCGTGACGAACTTCATGTTGTAGTGCTTGGCGCGTGCCGAGATGGCCGGCCCCAGGCGCACGTCGGGTGCGCAGATCACGAAGCCCTTGGCACCTTGCGCGCCCAGGTTGTCGATGGCGGACAGCACTTTTTCGCCATCGGGCGTGCCGATGTTCACCACCGAAAAGCCGTTCTTCTGACCAAGCTCGGTGGCGGCTTTCTGCTCGTTGATGAACCACGCCTGCTCCGGCATCTTGACCAGGAAGCCGATCTTGAGCGGCTCGTCGGCGTGGGCGGGCAGGCTGGCGGCCAGCGGCGCCAGGCACAGGGTGGCTGCCAGGGCGGACAGGGTCAGCCGGCGAAGTTTGCGTTGCATGGTTGTCTCCTCGTTGGAATGGCTCTGATGGCACTACGTAAGTCGGGCGCGCTTCATGGCACGAACGGGTCAATCAGATGGCGCCGGCCGAGCAGCATGGCGTCGGCGACGTGCTGCAACGGGCGGACATCCACATCGCTTTCACCACGGGCGATCAGCTCGAGAAAGCGCGCGTAGAGACTCGGGTATTCGCGTTCGGGGCCGACGTCGATTTCTGCGCCGTCGATGGTCAACTGCTTGCCGCCCTGGGCGAGCCGCAGGGTGCCGTCGCGCGTGGTCACGTCGATCTGCCAGAGTTCGCCCGCGTCATGGCGCCAGTCGAATTCCGCCGCGATGGCCGTGCCGCGTTCATCGGTGAAGGCGAGGTGGGCGGCAATCGGCGTCTGCTGATTGGCGGGCACCCACAGGTCGGCCGCCGTCAGAAAGAACGCATGCGGCAGCACGCGGGTCAGGATCGACAGCGCGTTGATGCCCGGGTCGAATACGCCCAGGCCGCCGGGTTCCCAGATCCATGCCTGGTTCGGGTGCCAGCGGCGCACGTCTTCTTTCCATTGCACGTTGACGGAGACGATGTCTCGGCTTGCCAGCCACGCCCGAGCGGCCTCGACACCGGGCGCGTGGCGCGAGTGCCAGGAGGCGAACAACGTGCAGCGGTGCTGCCGCGCCAGATCAGCGAGGATCGTCACTTCCGACACGCTGGCGCCGGGAGGCTTCTCCAGCATCACGTGCTTGCCTGCGGCGAGCGCCGCGCGGGCCTGGGCAAACCGCACCTGCGGCGGCGTGCACAGCGACACTGCCTGCAGCGCGCGTTCGTCTGCCAGCATGGCCTCGAGCGTCGTGTAATGCGGCAGGCCCTCAACGCGCGAATGCGGGCTGGCGCAGGCCGCAAGCGTAAAACCCGGCTGCGCGGCGAGCGCAGGCAGATGCTGGTCACGCGCGATCTTGCCAACGCCGACGATCCCGATCGAAACCGGATGGAGTTCACCGTGCATGGCTATCGCCCCCAACGCAAGACCAGCGGGTCAAGCCGCCGGGCAATGTCGATCAAGCCCCGGCGCGTGTCGGGATGCATGGCCGGCAACGGATGCCGTGATGCCTCGCAGGCAATCACGCCGCCTTCCTTCATCAGCGCCTTGGCGGCCAGGATGCCGGCCTGCCGATTCTCGTGATTGATGAGCGGCAGCCAGCGTTGATACAAATCGAACGCCAGATCCTGCTGCCCTTGCGCGTGCGCCTCGATGATCGGCCGGATGCCGTCGGGATATGCGCCGCCAGTCATGCTGCCCGTCGCGCCGGCATCGAGATCGGCCAGCAGCGTGATGGCTTCTTCGCCGTCCCAGGGGCCTTCGATGGCGTCGCCGCCAAGGCGGATCAGCTCGCGCAGCTTGGCCGCCGCCCCGGGCGTTTCGATCTTGAAGTAGGCCACTTGCTCGATCTCGCGGGCCACGCGCGCGAGGAACGCCGCAGACAGCACCGTGCCGCTGGCCGGCGCATCCTGGATCATGATCGGAATACCCACCGCATCCGACACGCGCGCAAAGAACTCGTAGATCTGCGTTTCGGGCACGCGGAAGGTGGCACCGTGGTAGGGCGGCATCACCATCAGCATGGCGGCGCCCATGTCCTGCGCCCGGCGGCTGCGTTGTGCGCAGACCTGCGTGCTGTAGTGCGACGTGGTGACGATCACCGGTACGCGGCCTGCCACGTGTTCCAGCGCGGTGCGGGTGAGCACTTCGCGTTCGTCGTCCGACAGCGAGAACTGCTCGGAGAAATTCGCCAGGATGCACAGGCCATCGGAGCCGGCGTCGATCATGAAATCGATGGCCCGCTTCTGGCTGGCCAGGTCGAGTTCGCCAGTTTCCGTGAACGTGGTGGGCACCACCGGAAAGATGCCTCGGTAGCGTGGCTTGCTGTTGCGGGTCATGAAGTCGTGAAGTCGTGAAGTCGGGAACGGGTGTCAGGAGAGGTGCTGGCGTGCGCCCAGCACGGTGCGAACGACGAACGTCATCACCACGGCAAATGTCAGCGCGGCGGCAAGGAAGTACAGGCCGGCAGACAGGCTGCCTGTGGCGTTCTTGATGATGCCCATGCCATAGGGCCCAAGGTAACCGCCCAGGTTGGACAGCGAGTTGATGGTCGCGATGCCCACGGCGGCGCTCGTGCCGGTCAGGAAGTGTCCCGGCAGCGTCCACAGCACGGCCTGGATTGCATAGGCGCAAAACGCGAACAGGCAGAGGCAGGCCAGTTGCAGCGCGGGCGCTTGAACCCAAGCGCTGGCCGCCATGCCGAGCGCGGCCAGCGCCGACAGAATGGCGATGTGCCAGTAGCGCTCGCCCGTGCGGTCCGAATGACGCGGCACCAGGTACAAGCCCAGCACGGCAAACAGATAGGGCACCGCCGACAGCAGACCGGTGGCGACATCGCTCACGCCAAACTGCTTGATGATCGTCGGCAGCCACAGCGAGAGGCCGTAGATGCTCAGCGGAAACGGCAGAAACAGCAGCGCCAGCATCAGCACGCGCACATCCTTGAGCGCCTTGAGCGGGCTGCCGTGCGACTTCAGCGCATAGGCGGCCTGGTCTGCGGCCAGCTCACGTTCGATCCACGCGCGGTCTGCAGCGGGCAGCCAGCGCGCATGCGCGGGGGATTCCGGCAGGATACGCAGCGTCGGCACACACAGCAGCGTGGCCGGCAGGCCGCTGACCACGAACAGCGTTTGCCAGCTCGACATGCCAAAGAGCCCCGGCACCGACAGCAGCCACCCCGCCATCGGCCCGGTGATGATGAGCGCGACGGGTTGTGCCAGCACCAGCAAGCCGACGATGCGCGCACGATGGCGCATCGGAAACCACTTGGTCAGGAAATACAGAATGCCGGGGTACAGGCCGGCCTCGGCCGCACCGAGCAGGAAGCGCAGCACGTAGAAACTGACCGGGCCGCTGACCAGCGCCATGGCCATGGTGATGACGCCCCAGGTGAACAGAATGCGCGCGAACCAGCGGCGTGCGCCAAAGCGTTCGAGTGCCAGGTTGCTCGGCACCTCGCACAGGAAATAGCCGATGAAGAACAGGCCCGCCCCAAGCCCGTAGGCAGCATCGCCGATGCCCACTGCCGCGTTCATGTGCAGCTTGGCGAAGCCGACTACGGAGCGATCGATATACGCCACCACGTAGATCAACGCGAGGAACGGCATCAGCTTGCGCGCGAGCAGGCGGATGATGCGCTGCTCCTCCGATGCATCGGCCGAAGCCGGAACGGCGCCTGCGGTTTGAGAGATGTCCATCGGTCTTTCCCCCGCTCAGTGCGAGTGGCGCGGCACGGCGGCGCCACGGCAGCCGACCAGGAAATCGAGGTCGCAGCCCTCGTCGGCCTGGAGCACGTGATTGACGTACAGGCGCTGGTAGCCGCCGCCTTCACCATGGGAGCGCGGCGCCTGATAAGCCGCCATGCGGCGTGCAAGTTCGGCGTCGTCGATGTCCAGGTGCAGCGTACCGGCCTCGCAGTCGAGTTCGATCCAGTCGCCGTCCTGCACCGCGGCCAACGGCCCGCCAGCGGCAGCTTCGGGCGCGACGTGCAGCACGACCGTTCCGTAGGCGGTGCCGCTCATGCGCGCGTCGGAAATGCGGACCATGTCCTTCACACCCTGGCGCAGCAGCTTGGGCGGGAGGCCCATGTTGCCGACCTCGGCCATGCCCGGATAGCCCTTCGGTCCGCAGTTCTTCATCACCAGCACGGAGCTGGCGTCCACCTCCAAGGTCTCGTCGACGATGCGTTCCTTGTAGTGCTCGAGGTTCTCGAACACGACCGCACGGCCGCGATGCCTGAGCAATTCCGGACTGGCCGCCGACGGCTTGAGCACCGCACCGCGCGGCGCGAGATTGCCGCGCAGCACGCGAATGCCGCCATCGTCGATCAGCGGCTTGGTGAGCGGCCGGATGACTTCGTCGTCGGTGATGGGCGCGTTCTTGACGTTCTCCCACAGCGTCTTGCCGTTGACCGTCAGCGCATCGGGGTGCGGCAGAAGCTTGGCCTCGCCAAGGCGCCGCAGCACGGCGGGCAGACCGCCGGCGTAATAGAACTCCTCCATCAGGAAGCGCCCGGAGGGCATCAGGTCGACGATGGTCGGGGTGTCCCGGCCGATGCGCGACCAGTCTTCCAGCTCAAGCGGCACGCCGATGCGCCCCGCAATCGCCTTGAGGTGGATCACCGCGTTGGTCGAGCCGCCAATCGCCGCGTTGACGCGGATGGCGTTCTCGAATGCAGCGCGCGTGAGGATCTTGGACAGCGTCAGCCCTTGCAGCGCCATCTCGACGATGCGGATGCCGGACATGTGCGCCAGCACGTAGCGCCGCGCGTCCACTGCCGGAATGGCGGCGTTGTGCGGCAGCGAGGTGCCGAGCGCTTCGGCCATGCAGGCCATGGTGGACGCCGTGCCCATCGTGTTGCACGTGCCGGCCGAGCGCGACATCCCCGCCTCGGCGGACAGGAAATGATGCAGGTCGATCTCACCCGCCTTGAGCGATTCGTGCAGCTGCCACACCGCCGTGCCCGAGCCGATGTTCTTGCCGTCGAGCTTGCCGTTGAGCATCGGCCCGCCCGTCACGACGATCGCCGGCACGTCGCAACTGGCCGCGCCCATCAGCAGGGCGGGCGTGGTCTTGTCGCAGCCCGTGAGCAGCACCACCGCGTCGATCGGGTTGCCGCGAATCGCCTCTTCCACGTCCATGGCCGCGAGGTTGCGCGTGAGCATGGCGGTCGGGCGCAGGTTCGATTCGCCGTTGGAGAACACCGGAAACTCCACCGGAAACCCGCCCGCCTCGTAGATGCCGCGCTTGACGTGTTCGGCCAGCTTGCGGAAATGCGCGTTGCACGGCGTCAGTTCCGACCAGGTATTGCAGATGCCGATGATCGGGCGGCCGTCGAATTCGTGGTCGGGGATGCCCTGGTTCTTCATCCAGCTTCGATACATGAAGCCGTTCTTATCGGCAGTGCCGAACCATTGGGCCGAGCGCAGCTTGGGTTTCGATTCCGACATGGGTGCGTGTGTCACGGACGTGGTTGTCGAGGCGCGCGCGTCGACCGGCAGCGCGGCACTTGCAGGCCGCGCGGCACGTCCGTTGTCTCCGGTGTGGTTGTGGTTTTTTGATCGGACCGAGTGTACGGAGCGCCCTGATATCCTTCCAATGAAATATTGGCCCTGACCGATATCCGATTTGATATCCCGAGGAAGACCCGATGTCGAACAGCCCCTGGTATGTCCGTGCGCGCCTGAAGACGCGACAACTGCTGTTGCTGATCGCCCTGGCCGAGGAGGGCAACATCCACCGGGCGGCCGCCGCGCTCAACATGACGCAACCCGCCGCCTCCAAGCTGCTGCGCGAGCTAGAGGCCATGCTCGATGTGCAGTTGTTCGAGCGCATGCCGCGCGGCATGCGGCCCACGCGCTATGGCGACGCGCTGATCCGGCACGCGCGCGCAGTCGTCGGCAGCCTGGACCAAGCGCAGGAGGAAGTGCTTGGACTGAAGGCCGGCCACTTGGGGCATGTGGCAGTGGGCACCATCACCTCGCCGGGCGTGCGGCTGTTGCCGCCGGTGGTGGCGCAGATCACGCGCGAGCATCCGGGGCTGCGGGTGTCGCTTGAAATCGAAAGCAGCAACGTGCTGCTCGAACGCCTCGCGCAGGACAAGCTCGACCTGGTGGTCGGCAGGCTGTTTGCCGAGCACGACAAGCTGCACCTGCGCTACGAGCCGCTGGCCGACGAACCGGTGGTTGCGGTGGCGCGACCTGGGCATCCGCTGCTGGCAGAACCGTCGCTGACGCTGGCCGATGTGCAGCCCGCCACCTGGGTGGTGCCGCCCATCGGCAGTGTGTTGCGTCACCGGTTCGATCTGATGTTCCAGCGGGAGAGCCTGACGGCGCCGTCCAGCGTGGTCGAAACCTCCGCGCTGCTTTTCCTGACGCGCATCCTCGAGCAGAGCGACATGCTCGCCGTGATCGGCACCGATGTCGCGCAGTACTACGCGTCGTACCGCATGCTGGCGATTCTTCCGCTGGCCATGCCGTGCCAGATGGACGATTTCGGCATCATCACGCGCACGGACCGCTTGTTGTCGCCGGCGGCCCTGCATGTGGTGCAGGCGCTGCGCGATGCGGGCCGAACAGCCTACGGCGCGGCTTGATCGCCCTCGTAAAAAAAGCCCGCAATTGCGGGCTTTTCTCTGTGCAGCGATGACGTTCAGGCTGCCGGTACGGCGCCCTGCGGCGTGAGGTGATTGACCGCTTCGGGCAGGCCTTCGGCAAGCTGGCTGGCGAGATCGCCCTCGTTGATGCCGAAGTTGGCGGCCAGTTTCGACACCTCCTCCAGCGCGCCCGTGCCGCTCAGTGCCTGCGTGATCTGTTCGCCCGACACCGGCAGGTTCTGACCATTGCCGATCCACGATTTGACCTGTTCGCCCAGACCGGCTTGTTCCAGGATTTGCTGCAGCGGCCCAAGGCCACTGACCGCCGCCTGATCCGCATTGACGCTGCCGCCGCCCAGCAAACCGCCGAGCAGACCGCCCAGGCCACCGGCTCCGCCTGCACCGCCGAGCAGACTGCCCAGCGCGCCTGCACCGCCTGCCGCACCGAGCAAGCCACCCAGCGAGCCGAACAGGCCGCCGCCCTGATCTTCCTGCCCCTGCGGCGCGGCTGCATCGCCCGCGCCTTGCGACTTGTGCTTCATTGCCAGGTAGGCCAGCACGCCCACGGCCAGCAGCACCTTCTTGTTGCCCAGCAAGGACGATTGCGCGCCGCTGGCGTCATTGCCGCCGCCGAGAATCGAATCGAGTAGACCCATGATGAAGCTCCTTTGGTCAATGGCGGGCACGGGGGAAAGGCCCGCCGGGGGATCAAACGGTCAGTGTTTCGTCGTCAGAACTTAGAACTCGCCGAGCACGGCGTGCAGCGCGGAGACGGCAACAAGCGCCGCCGATTCCGTTCTCAGAATACGTCGCCCGAGTGTCAGTGGTAAGAAACCGGCAGCCTCGGCAAGCGCTTCTTCGTCGGGGGAGAGGCCACCCTCGGGCCCGATCAGCAGGACGATGCCGTTGCCTTCGATGTGCGTGCGCGACTGCACCGCCCACTGCGTGAGCGACTGTGTGCCGCGCGGTGACAGCAACACGCGCGGCGCGTCGGTCGACTTGGCGGCGGCAAGCCACTCGCGCAGCGTGGCGACCGGCGCGACCACCGGCACGCGGGCGCGGCCGCATTGCTCGCAGGCGGCTTGCACCAGTGCTTGCCAGTGCTGCACGCGCTTGGCGGCACGCTCGCCGGAGAGTCGCACCACGCCGCGTTCGGTCTGCAGCGGCGCGACGGCATTGACGCCCAGTTCGACGGCCTTCTCGATCAGCCAATCCATCTTGTCGCCACCGGCAATGCCTTGCGCGAGCGTGATGGCGTAGCGCGCTTCGGTGTCGGGCTGCGTGGCGTCGGCAAGGCTGGCAGTGGCATCGCGCTTGTTGATGGCATCGAGCCGCGCACGGAATTCGTGGCCGGAGCCATCGAACAGGCAGACGTCATCGCCGGCAGCCAGGCGCAGCACGTGGATGTGGCGCGTAACGGCCTCGGGCAGCGTGACGCTGGTGTTGGGGGCGAGCGGCGTGTCGACGAAAAAACGGGGAAGCCCCATTACAGCAATCCTTGTGGTGAATCGGTCAGGCGAGCAGACGATGGCGCGATCAGGCCGCGGCGGGGCGGCAGGCGAGGCCCCAGCGGTAGCCATCGGGGTCGCGCACGGCGGCGTAGCGTTCGCCCCAGAAAGCATCGTGCGGCGCCATGATGGACGCGGCGCCCTGGTCGAGCGCGTGCTGGTACACGGTGTCGACGTCGTCGCAATACAGGTGGAAACTCTGCGGGCATTCAAAGCCGGCGCCCGCGGGGGCTTTGGCGGTGGAGCCGAAGACGCCTTCGGGCGCGAACATCAGCATGAGCTGGCCCTGGTACGTCATCTCGACGTGGATCGGGCGGCCATGGTCGTGCACCTCATCCTGCACACCAAAACCGAACGCGTTGCGATAGAAGGCGATGGCGGCCGAGGCGTCGCGCACGGTCAGGTACGGGACGAGCCACGGCGTGTTGGCGGGGCGGGGGAAGCTCATGGCGGGCTCCTTCTTCGGCGCGATGCAAACAGGGACGAGTAGTGTAGAGCGCCGGCCGCACCACAATCAAAAAGAAATCAAAACACCTCGCCTGCCGCCGACTGGTTGCGCGGCCGCCCGCCGCTGCGCGCCACTTCATCGACGAGCCATTGGCGGAACAGCGCAAAACCTGCGTGCTCGGCCGCCTGGTGCGGGTGGATCAGGTAGTACGACAGGCGCAGCGACGCCTCAGTCGCCAGCGGCCGCATCAGGCGCCCGGCGGCGATGTCGTATTCGACGAGGATGCCCTGGCCGAGCGCCACGCCTTGGCCGTCAATGGCGGCCTGCAGGGCCATCAGCGCCTCGGAAAACGCGGGCCCGCGCGTGGCGTCGATGTGCGCGACGCCGACTTCGTCCAGCCATTGCCGCCACGTCGGATGGTGCGCGAGATGGCGTCCGCCGCGCTCGTGCAGCAGCGTCTGTGTGGCCAGGTCCTGCGGCATCCGGATCGCGGCCTGCAGCGTGGCGTTGCATACCGGAAAGAAATCGGTGGAGGTGAACCACTCGACGCGCAGGTTGGGTGCATTGACTTGCCGGTCGTCGATGCACAGATCGAACTGGCCGTGGTCCTGCACGTCGGCGGTCGACACCTCGACGCGCACGTGCGGGTGCTGGTTGAAGAAGCGGTACAGCCGCGGCACCAGCCACTTGGCGCCGAAGGTTGGCGGCACGGCCACGCGCAGGGGCGCGTCGGCGGTGTCCATCAATAGGTCGGTGGCCTGTTCGAGCGCGCGCAGCGCATCGCGCACGCGGGGCAGGTAGTTCTCGCCGGCGTCTGTGAGCGTGAGCTGGTTGTTGCGGCGCGCGAAGAGCTTTTTGCCCAGATGATCTTCGAGCTGCTTGATCTGGTGGCTGACGGCGGCATTGGTGACGCAAAGCTCGTCCGCGGCTCGGCTGAAACTCAGGTGACGGCCCGCGACTTCAAAGACGCGCAATGCATTAAGGGGAGGGAGGCGCCGTGGCATGCGTTCTCGTTAAGAAAAATTTAACGTCTCGCGAAGAATTTGTAGTTTGCCACGTTAAGGCGGCCCCGACTACAAATGCGCCTGGGGACGGTGACGATGCCTGGTGTGTGCCTCCAGCGATCTCAAACCACGCGACGGACCGGACCCCGCCTACAAAAACATTCCAGGAGACGTCATGAATCGAACCACCGCTGTTCGCGGGACGCTGGCGTGCGCGCTTGGGCTCACCTTCGCGCTCGCTGGCTGGACCGCTCCCGCCCTCGCACAAACCAACGTCACGCTGTACGGCCGCGTCGCCAGCGGCATCGACTACCAGAACAACGTCGCCCCCACCGCGACGTCGCCCGGCGGCAGCCTCTGGCGCGCCGCCGACAACCAGTGGGGGACCAGCATGTTCGGGTTCATGGGCAAGGAGGATCTCGGCGGTGGCCTGCAGGCCGTGTTCCGGCTTGAATCCGGCTTCGGTGCAGCCCAGGGCAAAACCAACGGCGATGCGCTCTTCAACCGCCGTTCGTACGTCGGCCTGTCCAGCCCCACCTGGGGCACGTTGACGGCCGGCAAGAACCTCTTCATCAGCAACGACGTCTGGTTCCTCGACCCGACCGGCCAGCAGTTCATCGGCTCGGCCACGCTCGTGCGCGGGCGCAACTGGCCGGGCGCGAACAACATCGTCGAATATCAAAGCCCGACCTGGGGCGGCTTCCAGATCGGCCTGCAGACGGGCCTGGGCGAACAGCCGGGCTCGTTCACGAACAGCCGCCGCGATGGCGTATCCGCCGTCTACACGGCCGGCCCGCTGGAAGTGCGCGCGATCTATGACGTGATCCGCGATGGCAACGGCAAGTTCAGCGACATCTTCAACTTCTCGAAGGAAGCGACGATCGGCGGCACATACACCATCGGCAAGGCCAAGCTGTTTGCGGCGTATGAAAACCTGTCGGCGCCGGATGCCGCGGCGGGTGCGCCGACCAAGGCGAACCACTACTGGCTGGGCATCAACTATGAAGTCACGCCGGCGCTGACGCTGATCGGCGCGGCCTACCGCGTCAACGTGAACCACGGCGGCGGCAACGCCAACCTGTTCATGGCCGGCGCGAACTACAACCTGTCCAAGCGCACGATGCTGTACGCGAGCGTGGGCACGGTGCAGAACAGCTCCACCGCCAATTTCTCGGTGGAAGCGACCAACAACAACCCGGCCCCGGGCAAGAACCAGCTGGGTGCCTATACGGGTATCGTTCACTCGTTCTAAAAACCGCTCATGATCGTGGTGCGCACCCCCAAGATTGACCCCGCGATGCTGCCGTTTCCGGACGACGTCCTCATGAGCGGCGGCAGTTCTCAAGTCAACCTGGGGCCGCCCGCTGCGGCTCATGGATGGTTTTAACCCGGGCCGTGTCCCAAGTCACACCAAGCAATGCCACGCATGAACATCCTCACCATCGATACCGGTACCACCAACACACGCGTTACGGTCTGGCGCGATGACGTTGCGCTTTGCCAGGCTGCGCGCCAGGTTGGCGTGCGCGACACCGCCATCACCGGCAACCGGACGACGCTGCAGCGCGGCGTGCAAGACACGATTGAAGCTGCGCTGCAGAAGGCCGGGTTCGGCATGAGCCAGGTCGACTTGGTGCTGGCGTCCGGCATGATCACCTCCAACGTCGGCCTGCACGAAGTCCCGCACCTGATGGCGCCGGCCGGCCTGCGCGACCTGGCGGCCGGGATGGTGCAGGCAAGCATCCCCGAGGTGTGCGCCCAGCCGATCTGGTTCGTGCCGGGCGTGCGCAATCCGGTGGACAACCTCGGCCTGCACAACATCGAGTCGATGGACATGATGCGCGGCGAGGAGGTCGAGACCATGGGTCTGGTCTCGCGTCTGGGCATCACGGAACCGGCGGTGATCGTGCTGCCGGGGTCGCACTCGAAGTTCGTGCATCTGGACGCCGACCAGCGCATCACCGGCTGTGTGACGACGCTGGCTGGCGAACTGCTCCACGTGATCACGCACAACACCATCCTGGCCGACGCGCTCGACTCCGACTTTGCCACCGAGGTCGATCCGGAAATGTTGCTCTCCGGCGCGCGCAGCGCCAGCAGCATCGGGCTGGGGCGTGCCTGCTTCATGGTGCGCACGCTGGGACAGTTCACGATCTACGAGCGCAATGCGCGGGCCAACTTCCTGCTGGGCGCGGTGCTGGGCGCGGATCTGCTCACGCTCAAGAACAGCAGCGCGATCCGCATGAATCCGGGCACGCAGTTCGTCATCACGGGCAAGCCGCTGCTGCGTGAAGCGCTGGCCGTGCTGGTGTCGGACGACGATTTCTTCTCGGGCAAGGTCACCGTCACCAGCAGTGAACAGCAGGAACACCTGGCCGGCAGCGGCGCGATCGCCATCGCACGCGAGCGCGGCCTGGTCAAAACCTTGAAGGTGGCGTGAGCCTGGCGCACACGCCACTCCTCTTTCATCCAACGCAGAACAGATGCCGCAACGACGGCATCGCAAGGAGACAACATGCAACAACAACGACGCGGGACATTCAAGGCCATTGCGGCCGCCACGCTGTTTGCCATGGCCGGCGGCCTTTCGGTGTTTGCCCATGCCGCCGATGACGTGAAGATTGGCTTCCTGGTCAAGCAGCCCGAAGAGCCGTGGTTCCAGGACGAATGGAAGTTCGCAGACCAGGCTGCCAAGGAGAAAGGCTTCAAGCTCGTGAAGATCGGTGTGCCCAGCGGCGGCGAAGTGCTCACCGCCATCGACAACCTGGGCGCGCAGCACGCGCAGGGTTTCGTGATCTGCGTGCCCGACGTGAAGCTCGGACCGGCGGTCGTCGCCAAGGCCAAGCAGAACAACCTCAAGCTGATGACGGTGGATGACCGGTTGGTCGACGGCGCAGGCAAGCCGATCGAGTCTGTGCCGCACATGGGCATCTCGGCCACGAAGATCGGCGAACAGGTGGGCGACGCCATCGCGCAGGAGATGAAGAAGCGCGGCTGGAACCTGTCGGAAGTCGGTGCTATCCGTATCGCCTATGACCAGCTGCCGACCGCCAAGGAACGTACCGACGGCGCCGTCGCCGCGCTCACCAAGGCGGGCTTCCCGGCCGCCAACGTGCTGACCAGCCCGCAGGCCAAGACGGATACCGAAGCGGCCTTCAACGCCGCCAACATCACGCTGACCAAGAACCCGAAGTTCAAGCACTGGATTGCCTTCGGCCTGAATGACGAAGCGGTGCTCGGCGCTGTGCGCGCAGCGGAAGGCCACGGCGTGAAGCCGGCCGACATCATCGGGGTGGGTATCGGCGGCAGCCAGTCGGCACTCAACGAGTTCGCCAAGCCCGAGAAGACCGGCTTCTTCGGCACCGTGCTGATCAGCCCGAAGCGTCACGGCTACGAAACCTCGGTCAACATGTACGAGTGGATCAAGAACAACAAGGCGCCGGACCCGCTCATCCTGACCAGCGGCCGCCTGATGACGCGCGACAACGAAAAGGCCGTCCGCCAAGAGATGGGTCTGTGATCTTGCGGATGACGTTGTTGAAGGAGACTTGCCATGTCGGCGTTTCTTGAGTTTCGTGGCATCAGCAAGGTGTTTCCGGGTGTGCGGGCGCTGTCCGATGTGTCGTTCGGCATCGAGTGCGGTCGCGTGCACGGCTTGCTGGGCGAGAACGGCGCGGGCAAGTCGACGCTGTTGAAGATCCTGGGCGGCGACTATCAGCCCGATGGCGGGCAGATCGTCGTCGAGGGAACGCCGACGACGTTTCCGACCACGCGCGCGGCGCTGGATGCCGGCATTGCCGTCATCCATCAGGAGCTGCAGACGGTGCCCGAGCTGACCGTGATGGACAACCTGCTGCTCGGCCACCTGCCGGCCAGCGGCGGGTTCATCCGACAGCGCGAGGCGATGGCGTGGACGCGCGAGCAGCTCGGCCGCATCGGCGTCGACCTGGACCCGCGCGCCAAGCTGAAGCACCTGTCGATCGGCCAGCGCCAGATGGTCGAGATCTGCAAGGCGATCCTGCGCGATGCGCGCGTGATTGCGCTGGACGAGCCGACGAGTTCGCTGTCGATCCGCGAGACCGACATCCTGTTCCGCCTCGTGAAAGACCTGCGCGCGCAGGGCCGTGCGCTGATCTACATCTCGCACCGGCTCGATGAGATTTTCGAGCTGTGCGATGGCTGCACGATCTTCCGCGACGGCCGCAAGGTGGCGGATTTCCCGTCGATGGCCAACGTCACGCGCGACGAGCTGGTGGCGCAGATGGTCGGCCGCCAGATCGACGACATCTTCGACTACCGTGCGCGCCCGCTGGGTGACGTGCGCTTGCAGGTGGATGGCCTGATGGGCCCGAAGCTGGCCGAGCCGGCAAGCCTGTCCGTACGCCGCGGCGAGATTGTCGGCCTGTTCGGGCTGGTGGGCGCGGGGCGCTCGGAACTGGCGCGATTGATCTACGGGGCCGATCGCAAAACGGCGGGCAGCATCACGCTCGACGGCGCGCCGATCCGCATCCGAGACGTGGCCGACGCCATCCGCCAGGGCATCGTGCTGTGCCCGGAGGACCGCAAGGAAGAGGGCATCATCGGCTGCCGCTCGGTGTCGGAAAACATCAACATCAGCTGCCGGCGCAACCAGCGTCGCTTCGGCCTGTTCGTCAATGACCGGCAGGAAGCGAAGACGGCCGATCACTACATCACGCGCCTGCGCATCAAGACGCCCAACCGCGAGCAGCCGATTCGCCTGCTGTCGGGCGGCAACCAGCAGAAGGCGATTCTGGCGCGCTGGCTGGCCGAAGACGACATGCGCGTGCTGATCATCGACGAGCCCACGCGCGGCATCGACGTGGGTGCCAAGAACGAGATCTACCAGGTGCTGTACGAGTTGGCCGAACGCGGCGTGGCCGTGCTGATGATCTCCAGCGAGCTGCCGGAAATCCTCGGTGTGGCCGACCGCGTGCTCGTGATGAGCGAAGGCCGCATCGCCGGCGAATTGCCGCGCGAACTGGCGAACGAGCAAGCGGTGCTCAAGCTCGCACTGCGGCCAGAGTCCGCGCCGTTGCCGTCCGCACCTTTGCCGCCGCTGGCGGCATGAGAACCCCGGAGTCCAAGATGTCTCAGTCTCAACCCCTGCAACATTCCGATGCGCTCGCCGCATCGGCACGCTCTGCCATGAACAAGACGCGCCTGCTTAGCCTGCTGGACGATTTCAGCCTGCCGCTGATCTTCGCCATTCTCTTTGCCGCGCTGTCGTTCTCGGTCGAGTATTTCTTCTCGTGGCAGAACATGGTCGGCCTTGCGCTGTCCGTCTCGCAGATCGGCATGGTTGCCTGCACGATGATGTTCTGTCTGGCCTCGCGTGATTTCGATCTGTCGATCGGCTCCACGGTGGCGTTTGCCGGCGTGCTCTGCGCCATGATCATCAACGCCACCGGCAGCATCGCACTCGGCATCGGCGCGAGCCTGGTGGCGGGCGCGATCATCGGCGGCATCAATGGTTTCGTGATCGCCAAGCTGAAGATCAATGCGCTGATCACGACGCTGGCCACGATGGAAATCGTGCGTGGCCTCGCTTTCATCGCCTCACATGGGCAGGCGGTGGGCGTGTCGGACATGGATTTCTTCGACCTCGGCAACACGATCCTTTTTGGCGTGCCGACGCCGGTGTGGGTCGCGGCGCTGTGCTTTGTCGTGTTTGGTGTGCTGCTCAACAAGACGATCTACGGCCGCAATACGCTGGCGATCGGCGGCAACCCGGAAGCCGCGCGGCTGGCCGGCGTGAACGTCAACATGACGCGCATCGTGATCTTCCTGATCCAGGGCGTGATTGCTGCGTTGGCCGGCGTGATCCTGGCGGCGCGCATCACCAGCGGCCAGCCGAATGCGGCGCAAGGCTTTGAGCTGAACGTGATTTCGGCCTGCGTGCTGGGCGGCGTGTCGCTGCTCGGCGGCCGCGCGACCATCAGCGGGGTGCTGGTCGGCGTGCTGATCATGGGCACCGTGCAGAACGCGATGAACCTGCTGAACATCGACGCGTTCTATCAGTACCTGGTGCGCGGTGCGATTCTGCTGGCGGCGGTGCTGGTCGACCAGTTGAAGAACCGTGGCGGCCGTGAGTGAGGCCGTGCAGATGACAACCGCAACCACGCTGTCCGATCTGCGCTGCACGCTGGGCGAAGGCATCGTCTGGGACGACGCCCTGCGCGTGCTCTGGTGGACCGACATCCAGGAATCGCTGCTGTGGCAGCACGATCCGACGACGGGGCAGGAGCGTCAATGGCCGCTGCCGCAACGCGTCGGCTCTTTCGTGCTGACGGACGAGCCCGGCGTGTTGATCCTCGGCCTCGCGAAGAACATCGCCCGCTTCGATACGCGCACCGGCGCGCTCACGCTGCTGGCTGACGTCGAGCCGGACAACCCGACCACGCGGGTCAATGACGGCCGCGCAGACCGCTCCGGCAACTACGTCTTCGGCACGCTGCACGAGGGCGGCCCCGAACCCACCGGCAGCTTCTATCGCTTCACGCCGATGGGCACGTTGCAACGCCTGGCGCTGCCGCACATCGCCATCGCCAACAGCATCGCCTTCAGCCCCGACGGCGAGACCATGTATTGGTGCGATACCAACAGCCGGCGCATCCACGCGTGCGATTACGACGGGCAGACCGGCGCAGTCGCCAATATTCGCGTCTTCGCCGATCTGCGCGACCAGGATGCCGATGGCGCCCACAAGGGCTCGCCCGATGGCTCGACCGTCGATGCAGACGGCTGCCTGTGGAATGCCGAGTGGGGCGGTAACCGCCTGACGCGCTACGCACCGGACGGCCGCGTGCTGGCGCGCGTGTCCGTGCCGGCATCGCAGCCCACATGCCCGGCATTTGGCGGCGCGGCGCTCGATACGCTGTATCTGACGACGGCACGAGACGGCTTGTCAGCGCGCCGCCTGGCAGAAGACGTGCATGCCGGCGCGACGTTGCAGCTTGCCGTGCCGGACGCACGCGGATTGCCGGAGGGCCGGTTCGGCCATGCCTACGTTGCAGCTTGAAAACGGCACGCTACGCGCCGAGGTATTGCCCGAAGCCGGTGGCGGCTTGCTGCGTTTCGATCTGCTGCGTGACGGCGATGTCGCGCCGATCTTCCGGCCGGCGGTAGCAGAAGCCGCGCTGCACGATCCGAGAGCGCTCGCCTGTTTTCCGCTCGTGCCGTGGTCCAACCGCATCGGCGGTGGGCGCTTCCAGTTCGAAGGGCGGACCATCGACGTGCCGGGCACGCGTGACGACGAAGCCTATCCGCTGCACGGTCACGGCTGGCTGATGCCGTGGGAGGTGGTCTCACAAACAGACACGTCAGTCGAACTCGCCGCAACGGTCCACCACGGCCCTCCCTTCCGCTACCTGACGACGCAGCGCTACACGCTCGCGGGCAACACGCTGGAAATCTCGCTGACGGTACGCAACGAAGGTGCGCCGCTGCCCTTTGGCCTGGGCGTGCATCCGTTCTTTCCGCGCACGCCGGATGTTCGGTTGCTCGCCAGCGCAACGGCCATGTGGGAATCCGCATCTGACCATCTGCCGACGGTTCTGCAGGCGCCACATGCAGATGCAGACTTTCGCGAGCTCCGGAAGCTCGAAGCCAACGCCGCCATCAATCACAGCTTTGAAGGCTGGGATGGCCACGCCGAGATCGTCTGGCCCAGCCGCCGCCTGTCTGTGCAGATCACGGCCGACACGGCGCGCTATGTGCTGTACACCCCAGCCGGGTACGACTTCTTCTGCTTCGAGCCGGTCGACCACGCCATCAACGCGCACAACTTATCCGGCCTGGCGCAAGACCACGGGCTGACGGTTCTCGGCACCGGTCAGAGCCTGCAGCGCAGCTATCAATTCACCGTGAACCGAACTGACGCATGACTGTTTCTCCGATGTCTTTCCCGCCGCGTCTTGCCGGCAAGGTCGCCTTGGTCACGGGCGCCACGCAAGGCATTGGCGGCGCGATTGCCAGGCTGTTCGCGCAGCACGGCGCGCGCGTGATCGTCAACGCGCTGGTGCGTGACGCGTGCGCCGAAGCCTTTGCCGCCGAAATTGGCGACAGCGTTGGCAACGACAACATCCTCCTCGTGCAAGCCGACGTGCGCGACCGCGCGCAGATCGACGCGATGGTCGCTGCCGGCGTCGAGCGCTTTGGCGGCATCGACGTGCTGGTCAACAACGCCGGCATCAACGTGTTTTCCGATCCGCTCACGTTGAGCGAGGACGACTGGGCGCGCTGCCTTTCCGTCGATCTGGAAGGCGCGTGGCATTGCGCGCGCGCCGTGCTGCCGCACATGCTGGCGCGCGGGGCGGGCAGCATCGTCAACATCGCGTCGGTGCATGGACACAAGATCATTCCGGGCGCGTTTCCGTATCCGGTGGCCAAGCATGGGCTGATCGGGCTCACGCGTGCGCTGGGGATCGAATATGCAGCGCGCGGTATCCGCGTCAATTCGATTTCGCCGGGACTGATCCTCACGCCGATTGCCGAGGCCGGCTTTGCCGCCGCGCCCGATCCGGAGGCCGAACGCCGCCGCCAGGCCGAACTGCTGCCGTGCAAGCGCATCGGCGAGCCCGAAGAAGTGGCCTACACCGCGCTGTTCCTCGCCTCCGACGAGGCGCGCTTCATCAACGCGACCGACATCCTGATCGATGGCGGCCGCTCGCAGCTCTATCACGAATGACCTGGACAACCCACCTTCCGCTGATCGCCATCCTGCGCGGCATCCGGCCTGACGAGGTGCTCGCGCACACGCAGGCGCTGGTCGATGCCGGTTTCGATGCCATCGAAATTCCGCTGAACTCGCCCGACTGGGCGCAGAGCGTGCTACTCGCCGCGCGTGCTTTTGGCGACCGCGCGCTGATCGGCGCGGGCACCGTGCTGCGCCCCGAAGACGTTGACCTGATGGTCGCGGCCGGCGGCAAGCTCGTCGTGACGCCCAATACGAATGCAGACGTGATCCGTGCCGCCGCTGCACGCAAGCTCGTCACCTGCATCGGCTGCATGACCGCCACCGAGGCTTTTGCCGCGCTCGACGCAGGTGCGCAGGCGCTGAAGATCTTCCCGGCCGGCAATCTCGGGACTGGTTATGTCCGGGCGCTCAAGGCCGTGCTGCCCGCTGACGTGCCGGTATTTGCCGTCGGCGGCATCACGCCGGAGAACCTTGCCGATTACCTTGCCGCCGGCTGCATCGGCGCCGGGCTCGGCAGCGACCTGTATCGCCCGGGCCAGCCCATCGAGCGCACCGCCGAACGCGCGCGCGCCTTTGTCGCGGCCTACCGCGCCGTCCAATCTGTCCGCACCTGAACGCACCTTCGATTCGATCCATGAAAATCACCCGCCTGACCACGTACCGCCTGCCTCCGCGCTGGATGTTCCTGAAAGTCGAGACCGACGAGGGCGTCACCGGCTGGGGCGAACCCGTCATCGAAGGCCGTGCGCGCACGGTGGAGGCGGCGGTGCACGAGCTGTCCGATTACCTCGTCGGCCAGGACCCGCGCCGCATCAACGACCTCTGGCAGACCATGTACCGCGCCGGCTTCTACCGCGGCGGCCCGATCCTGATGAGCGCCATCGCCGGCATCGACCAGGCGCTGTGGGACATCAAGGGCAAGGTGCTGGGCGTGCCGGTGTATGAACTGCTCGGCGGCCTCGTGCGCGACAAGATGCGCACCTACAGCTGGGTCGGCGGCGACCGCCCGGCCGACGTGATTGCCGGCATGAAGGCCCTGCAGGCCGGCGGCTTCGATCACTTCAAGCTCAACGGCTGCGAAGAGATGGGCATCATCGACACGTCCCGCGCGGTGGACGCGGCGGTCGCCAAGGTTGCAGAGATTCGCTCCGCGTTTGGCAACACCGTCGAATTCGGGCTCGATTTTCACGGCCGCGTGTCTGCGCCGATGGCCAAGGTGCTCATCAAGGAGCTGGAGCCGTATCGCCCGCTCTTTATCGAAGAGCCCGTGCTGGCCGAGCAGGCCGAAACCTATGCCCGCCTGGCCGCCCACACCCATCTGCCGATCGCCGCTGGCGAGCGCATGTTCTCGCGCTTCGACTTCAAGCGGGTGCTGGAGGCGGGCGGGGTGTCGATCCTGCAGCCGGACCTGTCTCACGCCGGCGGCATTACCGAATGCGTGAAGATCGCCGCCATGGCCGAGGCTTACGATGTGGCGTTGGCGCCGCATTGCCCGCTGGGCCCGATCGCGCTGGCGGCCTGCCTGCACGTCGATTTCGTCAGCTGGAACGCCACGTTGCAGGAACAGAGCATGGGCATCCACTACAACAAGGGCGCCGAACTGCTCGATTACGTGCGGAACAAGGCCGATTTCGCACTGGAAGGCGGCTATATCCGCCCGCCGCGCCTGCCCGGCCTGGGCGTGGACATCGACGAGGCGCTGGTCATCGAACGGAGCAAGGAAGCACCCGACTGGCGCAACCCGGTGTGGCGCCACGCCGACGGTTCCGTCGCGGAGTGGTAAGCCGGGCGGGGGAGGGGACGTCGTAGCACGTTTTACTGACCGCGATCACCCCAGCCGGGTCATTCCCGTCTGGTAAAATCGCGGTTTTCCCGCCTATCTCCTGCCGCAGGTTCGCATGACCGCCCCCGCCCTCCACTCGAATACCACCCAGCCTACCCAGTTGATGGCCAGCGCCATTCGCGTGCTCGCCATGGACGCCGTCCAGCAAGCCAACTCCGGCCACCCCGGCGCGCCGATGGGCATGGCGGATATCGCCGTGGCACTGTGGAGCCGCCACCTGCGTCACAACCCGCTCAACCCGCGCTGGCCCGACCGCGACCGCTTCGTGCTGTCCAACGGGCACGGCTCGATGCTGATCTACGCGCTGCTGCACCTGACCGGCTATGACCTGCCGATGTCGGAACTGAAGAACTTCCGCCAGCTGCACAGCAAGACCGCCGGCCACCCGGAATACGGCATCACCCCGGGCGTGGAAACCACCACCGGCCCGCTGGGCCAGGGCATCACCAACGCCGTCGGCATGGCCCTTGCTGAGCGTCTGCTGGGTCAGGAATTCAATCGCCCGGGCTTTGACATCGTCAATCATCACACCTACGTCTTCCTGGGCGACGGCTGCCTGATGGAAGGCATCAGCCACGAAGCCTGCTCGCTGGCCGGCACGCTGGGCCTGAACAAGCTGATCGCGCTGTGGGACGACAACGGCATCTCGATCGACGGCGACGTCGTCCACTGGTTCAACGACGACACCCCGAAGCGCTTCGAAGCCTACGGCTGGAACGTGATCCGCGCCGTCGACGGCCATAACGTTGCCGCCGTGGAGGCCGCGATTGCCGAAGCCAAGAAGTCCGACAAGCCGACGCTGATCTGCTGCCGTACGCTCATCGGCAAGGGCGCGCCCAACAAGGAAGGTGGCCACGACGTGCACGGCGCACCGCTGGGCGGCGTGGAAATCGCTGCCGCGCGCGAAGCGCTGGCTTGGCCGCACGCACCGTTTGAAATTCCGCAAGCCGTGTACGACGCGTGGGATGCCAAGGGCCAGGGCCAGGCGCTGGAAAAGGCCTGGAACGCGCTGTTCGACGCGTATTCCGAGCGCTACCCGGCCGAGGCCGCGCAGTTCGAGCGCCGCATGCGTGGCGAACTGCCGGAAGCCTTCGACAAGGCCGTCGCCGAGTTCATCGAGAAGTGCGAGCAAAAGGCCGAGACCATTGCCACGCGCAAGGCCAGCCAGAACACGCTGGAAGCCTACGGCCCGGTGCTGGGCGAGCTGCTGGGCGGCTCGGCCGACCTGACCGGCTCGAACCTGACCAACTGGAGCGGCAGCAAGGCCGTGCGTGTGGATGCCTGGGGCAACCACATCAACTACGGCGTGCGCGAGTTCGGCATGAGCGCCATCATGAACGGCATCGCGCTGCACGGCGGCTACATTCCGTACGGCGGCACGTTCCTGACGTTCTCCGACTACAGCCGCAACGCGCTGCGCATGGCCGCGCTGATGAAGATCCGCTCGATCTTCGTCTTCACGCACGATTCCATCGGCCTGGGCGAAGACGGCCCGACGCACCAGTCGATCGAGCACGTTGCCAGCCTGCGCCTGATCCCGAACATGGACGTCTGGCGTACTGCCGACACCACCGAAACCGCCGTCGCCTGGGCCGCGGCCATCGAGCGCCAGAACGGCCCGAGCTGCCTGATCTTCAGCCGCCAGAACCTGCCGTTCCAGGCACGCAATCCGGCCACGCGCGAAGCCATTGCGCGCGGCGGCTATGTGCTGCGCGATGCCGCCAACGGCAAGCCGGACGTGGTCATCATCGCCACCGGCTCGGAAGTTGGCCTGGCGGTCGGTGCAGCAGACCAGCTCGCCGCCGAGGGCATCCACGCGCGCGTGGTTTCGGTGCCCGCCACGACCGTGTTCGACAAGCAGGACTCGGCCTACAAGGCGAGCGTGCTCCCGGCCGGCGTGCCGCGCATCGCCGTGGAAGCGGGCGTGACCGATTTCTGGTGGAAGTACCAGGTGCAAGCCGTGGTCGGTATCGACACCTTCGGTGAATCGGCCCCGGCGGGCGTGCTGTTCAAGCACTTCGGCTTCACCGTCGAGAACGTGGTGAACACCGCCAAGAGCGTCATTGCTTAACTGAATTTGCGTACGCGGCACCCACGAGGTGCCGCGCTGGTTTTTATCGCATCGTCGATTTCTTTTCTGCTATCAGGAGACTGACCATGACCATCAAGATCGGCATCAACGGCTTCGGCCGCATCGGACGCATGGTGTTCCGCGCCGCCGCCGCCAACTTCAAGGACATCGAAGTTGTTGCCATCAACGACCTGCTGGAGCCCGACTACCTGGCGTACATGCTGAAGTACGACTCGGTGCACGGCCGCTTCGACGGTGAAGTGTCGGTCGACGGCAACACGCTCGTCGTCAACGGCAAGAAGATCCGCCTGACCGCCGTGAAGGACCCGTCCGAGCTGAAGTGGGGCGAAGTCGGCGCCGACGTGGTGATCGAATCGACCGGCATCTTCCTGACCAAGGAAGGCGCGCAAAAGCACATCGACGCGGGCGCCAAGAAGGTGATCATGTCGGCCCCGTCGAAGGACGACACCCCGATGTTCGTGTACGGCGTGAACCACGAAACGTACAAGGGCGAGGCGATCATCTCCAACGCTTCGTGCACGACCAACTGCCTGGCACCGGTTGCCAAGGTGCTGAACGACAAGTGGGGCATCAAGCGCGGCCTGATGACGACCGTGCACGCTGCCACCGCCACGCAGAAGACCGTTGACGGCCCGTCCAACAAGGACTGGCGCGGCGGCCGCGGCATCCTGGAAAACATCATCCCGTCGTCGACCGGCGCCGCCAAGGCCGTGGGCGTGGTGATTCCGCAGCTGAACAAGAAGCTGACCGGCATGTCGTTCCGCGTGCCGACCTCCGATGTGTCGGTCGTCGACCTGACTGTCGAGCTGGAAAGCGCCGCCACGTACGCTGAAATCTGCGCCGAAATGAAGGCGCAGAGCGAAGGCGCGCTGAAGGGCGTGCTCGGCTACACCGAAGACAAGGTTGTTGCTACGGATTTCCGCGGCGATGCACGCACCTCGATCTTCGACGCCGAAGCCGGCATCGCACTGGATGGCACCTTCATCAAGGTCGTGAGCTGGTACGACAACGAGTGGGGCTACTCGAACAAGTGCCTGGAAATGGCACGTGTGGTGGGCAAGTAATCCACCTTGCTGCCAAGAGAACGCGCCTTCGGGCGCGTTTTTTTCATGGGCACGTCGGTCTAGGGCGAGCCGATCTCACTAAAACGCTGCGGGTTGGGCGCAGATCGGCGTTTGTTATGGACTGAAACGAAAACGTTTGCGGATTAGCAAATTTCGGATTCGGGCTACAGGAATTCGCTTTGAAAATTGGGTTGCAGTCCGTACACTGAACAAATACTACATTGTGATGTGGCGGGCTTTTACGTCGCATCCGGCCCATTGCCTTGGCAATGGTTGCCTTTCCAGTTTTCCAACGTGTTCGAGCCAAGGCGTCCCATGGTCAACGTCGATACCAAGCTGCTGGTGATTTTTGTTGAGCTGCTCAGCAAGCGCAACGCCACCTACGTGGCCGAAAAGATGCACATGACCGCACCGGCTGTTTCGCATTCGCTGGGCCGTCTGCGCGAGATCTTTGACGATCCCCTCTTCATTCGCGTGCCGCACGGCCTGACGCCTACGCCCAAGGCGCTTGAGCTGGGCCCGAAGGTGCGCGAGATGCTCGACCTGTGGGCGGCCATCAACGAGGGCGATATCGCCACGTTCGATCCGGCCGAAGCCACCGGCACGTTCAACGTCAGCTTTGCCGGCACGCTGGGCGATGCGCTGTTCGATCGCTTCCTGCTGCGCATCAAGCGCCTGGCGCCGGCATTGCAGGTGCGCCTGACCGAATCGTCTTCGTGGGAAGCCGATGTGGCCGCCATGCGCGCGAACGAGCTGGATCTGGCGTTCTCGCCGTTCCCCACGCGCCATCCCGAGATCATGGAAGAGGTCGTGACCTCCTTCAACATGTGGGTCTGCGCGCGCAAGGATCACCCGATCCTCGGTGATCGCTGCACGCTCGAGCAATACCTCGACTGCGAGCACATCTTCATCGCGCAGGGCAGCCCCGGCAGCCGTGTCGCGCCGTCGCTCATTCCGCTGGACTACGCCTTGCAGCAGCGCGGCCTCAAGCGCAATTCGACCATGACGGTGCATAGCTGGCGCACCCAGGGCGAAGTCGCCGCCCAGACCGACATGATCTTCACGGTCAATTCGCTGATGAAGGATATGGTCTGCAAGATGTACGACCTCAACGCGTTCCCGCTGCCGACCGAGCTGGAAACCGTGCTGGGCCTGAACATGCTGTGGCACCGCAGCCGCAATACGCACCCGATGCTGGTGTGGGCGCGTCAGCTCTTCAAGCAGGTCGTGGCTGAGTACACGGGGCAGGCGTCGGGCGCGCCGGCGCATTCGCCCGTGCAGGCCAATGAACATGGCAAGGCCGAAAAGGGCGGCCAGGGCGACGCAGAAAAGGAGGACGAGACGCGGCTGTCCGCCTGACATCCGCCCTCTCGCCGCTCCAATGAAAAACGGCCGCAGACGATGCGGCCGTTTCCTTTTGGCGACGACGCTTCAGCGCTTCGGCCGATGCGGGCAGGCTTCCTTCGTGCAATTGCCATAGAGCGACAGCGCATGCTCCTGCAACGCAAAGCCGCGCGCACGTGCAATGCTTTGCTGGCGCTGCTCGATCTCGGCATCGAAAAATTCTTCCACGCGGCCGCAATCGAGGCACACCAGGTGATCGTGGTGTTTGCCTTCGTTGAGTTCGTAGATGGCCTTGCCGGATTCGAAGTTGTTGCGTGACAGCAGGCCCGCCTGTTCGAACTGCGTCAGCACGCGATAGACGGTGGCCAGGCCAATGTCCATGTGCTCGGCGAGCAGGATGCGGTACACGTCTTCGGCGCTCATGTGGCGCTCTTCGCTGGTCTGAAAGATCTCGAGGATCTTCAACCGCGGCACCGTGGCTTTCAGACCGATGTTCTTGAGGTCTGCAGGACTCGGCATGCGCCAGGCTCCCTAGAGTACAATGTTCGGATATTCCAATCATAAGGGTTTTGGCGGCAAAAGTCCTATTGACGGGCCTGCACGATGTGCCTGGGCCGTCGCCGATTCCTCCCGTACCGGCATGTCCGGAACCGTTTGAAGGCCGATCGCTCATGACCTTTTCTTTTGCGCGCAGTCCTGTCCGTTTTGCCCACGTCGCCCGTCGCGGCGGCCTGTTGGTGGGTGCCATGCTCGCCGCGTCGGCGTTGCTGGCCGGATGCGGCACCTATGACAGCACCACGCGCAAGATCGCCAATGCCATCACGCCGTATCGCATCGATATCGTGCAGGGCAACTTCGTCTCGCGCGAACAGGCAGCGCAGCTCAAGGAAGGCATGACGCGCGACCAGGTCCGCTTCGTACTCGGCACGCCGCTGCTGACGGACATGTTCCACGCCAACCGCTGGGACTACATCTTCTCGTTCAAGCGTGGCAACACGTCGGTTGTGCAGGAGCGCAGGCTGACGGTGTGGTTTGACGGCGACCGCCTTGCCAAGTGGGTCGGCGCCGATGAGCTGCCGTCCGAGTCGGAACTGATCTCCGAGATCGACGGCATCAAGCGTCCGAAAAAGGATGCCGCGCAGGCCGCCGCAGCTGCGGGCGCCGCGCCGGCAGCGCGTGCACCGTCGATTCCGTCGGCTGAGGTGACGGACCGCGTGCAGTCGACCGCAGGCTCCAAAAACAACGTTGACGTGACGCTGCCGGAGCGCCGCACTGGCGGTGGTGGTACTGACACCAGCGTTCCGCCGCCGGCCACCCAATCGCAGTGAACGCCGTGAAGCGCGCATAGCCAGCGCGCCGGCATCACGACTTCGAGCGAGCGGCGGACGGGTTCCGCCGCTTGTGCGTTTTACAGACCGTTTTTCTTTTGCAGCTTTTCGCTTCCACCGACATGAAAATCGCGATTGCAGGCGCCTCGGGCCGTATGGGCCAGATGCTGATCGACACCGTACTGCGCACGCCCGGCGTGACGCTGGGCGCAGCGCTGGACCGCCCAGGCAGCGATGCCGTGGGCCAGGACGCCGGCATCAAGCTGGGCAAGACGACCGGCGTGATTGTGACCGAGGACGTGCGCGCGGGTCTCTCGCAAGCCGACGTGCTGATCGACTTCACGCGTCCTGACGCAACGCTGAATCACCTGAACGTGGCCCGTGAGCTGGGCACCGCGGTGGTCATCGGCACGACCGGCTTCACGGCTGAGCAAAAAGCCAGCTTCAAGACCTACGGCGAGTCGATCGGCGTGGTGTGGGCGCCCAACATGAGCGTGGGCGTCAACGCGACCTTCAAGCTGATCGAAGTCGCCGCGAAGATCCTGGCGCAGGGCTACGACGTCGAGATCATCGAGGCGCATCACAAGCACAAGATCGACGCCCCGTCGGGCACCGCGCTCAAGATGGGCGAGATCGTGGCCGAGGCGCAGGGCACCAAGCTGGCCGATCGCGCGGTCTATGCGCGCGAAGGCGAGACCGGCCCGCGCGAGCTTGGCACCATCGGCTTTGCCACCGTGCGCGGCGGCGACATCGTCGGCGACCACACCGTGCTGTTTGCTGGCGACGGCGAGCGCATCGAAATCACGCATCGCTCCAACACCCGCCAGTCGTATGCCGAAGGCGCCGTGCGCGCTGCGGTCTATGTGGCTGGCAAGAAGGGTTTGTACGACATGAACGACGTGCTCGGCCTGTAATCAGGCTGGCGGCAGAAGGCGCTGGCAGGCCTGTCCGGCGCCTTTTTTCACTGCTCGCGATCGCCCGGATGGGGCGGGTGGCGACGGTATAATCGGGCCTTTTCCGTTATTCAATCCGGCTGCGCGCGTTGGCGGCGCGGCTGCAATCGCCGGGGCATCCGGGCGACCCATCACCATGCAAGACAAATATTCCCCGTCCGACGTCGAACAGCAAGCGCAGCAACACTGGCAGGCCCTGGATGCCTACCGCGTGACCGAACACGCGCGCGCTGCTGACGGCTCGGACAAGCCCAAGTTCTACGCCTGCTCGATGCTGCCGTATCCGTCGGGCAAGCTGCACATGGGCCACGTGCGCAACTACACGATCAACGACGTGATGACGCGTCAGCTGCGCATGAAGGGATATAACGTGCTGATGCCGATGGGCTGGGACGCCTTCGGCATGCCGGCGGAAAACGCGGCGCTCAACAACGGCGTGGCACCGGCTGCATGGACCTACGACAACATCGCTTACATGAAGAAGCAGATGCAGTCGATGGGCCTGGCGATCGACTGGTCGCGCGAAGTGGCGACCTGCAGCCCCGACTACTACCGCTGGAACCAGTGGCTGTTCCTGAAGATGCTCGAAAAGGGCATCGCCTACCGCAAGACCGGTACCGTGAACTGGGACCCGGTCGACCAGACCGTGCTCGCCAACGAGCAGGTGATCGACGGGCGCGGCTGGCGTTCGGGCGCGGTGGTGGAAAAGCGCGAGATCCCGATGTACTACCTGGGCATCACCAAGTATGCGCAGGAACTGCTCTCCGACCTTGACCCGCTGGGCTGGCCCGAGCGCGTCAAGCTGATGCAGCAGAACTGGATCGGCAAGAGCGAGGGTGTGCGCTTTGCATTCCCGCACAACATTGCCGGTGACGACGGCAAGCTGATCAACGACGGCAAGCTGTACGTCTTCACCACGCGTGCCGACACGATCATGGGCGTGACGTTCTGCGCCGTGGCCGCGGAGCATCCCATTGCCGCGCATGCCGCGCAGAGCAACCCGGCACTCGCCGCGTTCATCGAAGAGTGCAAGCACGGCAGCGTCATGGAAGCCGACATGGCCACCATGGAAAAGAAGGGCATGCCGACCGGCCTGACGGTCACGCACCCGCTTACGGGCGAATCCGTGCCGGTGTGGGTGGGCAACTACGTGCTGATGACCTACGGCGACGGCGCCGTGATGGGCGTGCCCGCGCACGACGAGCGCGACTTTGCCTTTGCCAACAAGTACCACCTGCCCATCAAGCAGGTGATCGACGTGAAGGGCCAGCCGTACGACACGACCACCTGGGCCGACTGGTACGGCGACAAGGAACACGGCGTGCTATTCCACAGCGGCAAGTACGATGGCCTGAACTATCAACAGGCCGTCGACGCCGTGGCTGCCGATCTGGCCGCACAAGGCCTGGGCGAGAAGAAGACCACCTGGCGCCTGCGCGACTGGGGCATCTCGCGCCAGCGCTACTGGGGCACGCCGATCCCGCTGATCCATTGCGAGAGCTGTGGCGTCGTGTCCGTGCCCGAGCAGGACCTGCCGGTGCGCCTGCCCGAAGACCTCGTTCCGGATGGCACGGGCAACCCGCTCGCTAAGGATCCGCGCTTCCTGAATTGCACGTGCCCGTCGTGCGGCAAGCCCGCGCGCCGCGAGACCGACACGATGGATACCTTCATCGATTCGTGCTGGTACTACATGCGCTATACGTGCCCGGACGGCGAGACCATGGTCGATGCCCGCAACGATTACTGGATGCCGATGGACCAGTACATCGGCGGCATCGAGCACGCGATCCTGCATCTGTTGTACGCACGCTTCTGGACCAAGGTCATGCGTGACCTGGGCCTCGTCAAATTCGATGAGCCGTTCACCAACCTGCTCACGCAGGGCATGGTGCTCAACGAGACGTACTACCGGGAAGATGCCGCAGGCAAGAAGCAGTGGATCAACCCCGCCGACGTCGACGTACAGACCGACGAACGCGGCCGCCCGGTGGGCGCCACACTCAAGGCCGACGGCCAGCCGGTGGTGATCGGCGGCGTGGAAAAGATGTCGAAGTCGAAGAACAACGGCATCGACCCGCAAGCCCTGATCGACCAGTACGGTGCCGACACGGCGCGCCTGTTCACGATGTTCGCCGCGCCGCCCGAGCAACAGCTCGAGTGGAACGACGCCGGCGTGGAAGGCGCCTCACGGTTCCTGCGCCGTCTGTGGAACTTTGGCGTGGCGCACGCCGACGCCATTCGCGCCGGTCACGGCAATGGCGTTGTGGCCGGTGCCACGGATGCCGATCGCGCACTGCGCCGCGAGCTGTACACCGTGCTCAAGCAAGCGAATTACGACTACGAGCGCCTGCAGTACAACACCGTCGTCTCGGCGACGATGAAGATGCTCAACGCGCTGGAAGGCGCCAAGGACGCCGGTGCCGATGCGCGCCGCGAAGGCTTGGGGTTGCTGCTGCGCGTGCTGTACCCGGTGGTGCCGCACATCACGCACGTGCTGTGGACCGAACTGGGCTACACCGGCGTATATGGCGACTTGCTCGACGCCCCGTGGCCGCAGGTCGACGAAGGCGCGCTGGTGCAGAGCGAGATCGAACTCGTGCTGCAGGTCAACGGTAAGGTGCGCGGCAGCATCGTCGTGCCGGCCGATGCCGATCGCGCCGCCATCGAAGCGATTGCCGCCAAGGATGAAGCGGTCCAGAAATTTGCTGAAGGCAAGCCGCCCAAGAAGATCATCGTGGTGCCGGGCCGTCTGGTGAACGTGGTGGCCTGATCGGCCATCCCACTCAAGGAACGCATGGTTATGTCGTTGTCCCGAGGTTTGTCCCGCCGTCGCTTTGGCCGCTCTGTCCTTGCGCTTGCGATTGCGCTGCCGGCGCTGTCCGCTTGCGGTTTCCACATGCGGGGCAATACCGACTTCGCGTTCAAGCGGCTGTACATCAACTTGCCGCAGAATTCGCAGATGCGCGCGCAGTTGCGCCGGCTGATCGACAACGGCTCCGACACCGTCATCGTGTCGGATAAGAAAGACGCCGATGCGCTGCTCGACGTGCTGGCCGAAGACCGCGTGAAGACCATCTCGTCGCTCACGCCGCAGGGTGTGGTGCGCGAGTACCGCATCACGTACCGCTTCCGCTTCCAGCTGCGCGATGCGCACGACAACCTGCTGATCCCGCCGTCGGAAATCACGCAGTTCCGCGATCTCTCGTACAACGAGACGCAGGTGCTTGCGAAGGACTACGAAGAAGCGGCGCTCTACCGCGACATGCAGGGCGATACGATCAACCAGCTCGTGCGGCGCCTGGGCGCCGTGAAGCTGCCGTCGTAAGCGCGGATCAGGGCAGGGTTTGCCATGCAATTGCGGCTCGATGCGCTCGAAGGTCATCTGAAGCAGGCCACTGCCAAGGGGCTCGCCCCGCTGTACGTGGTGCATGGCGACGAGCATCTGCTCGCACTTGAGGCGGTCGATGCGCTGCGGCAGGCCGCTCGTGCGCAGGGCTTTACCGAACGCGAGGTGATGAGCGTCGAGCGGGGTTTCTCGTGGTCGCGCGTGACCGAGGCGCAGCAGTCGATGTCGCTGTTCGGAGATCGCAAGATCGTCGAGCTGCGCATTCCGTCTGGCAAGCCCGGCAAGGATGGCGGCGAGGCATTGCGCGCATTGGCGGCGGGCACACCGTCTGGCCCCGCCACCGATACCGTCACGCTGATCACGCTGCCGCGTCTGGATTTTGCGACGGCCAAGTCGGCGTGGTTTGCGGCGCTGGAAGGGGCGGGCGTGTCGATCAAGGTGGATTCGGTGGATCGCACCAAGCTGCCCGGCTGGATTGGGGAGCGCCTCGCGCGCCAGCAGCAACGTGTGGAGCCCGGTGAGCCTGGCCGCCGCGCGCTGCAGTTCATTGCCGACCGTGTGGAAGGCAATCTGCTGGCCGCGCATCAGGAAATCCAGAAACTCGGCTTGCTGCATCCGCCCGGTGTGCTGACGTTCGACGATGTGCACGATGCGGTGCTCAACGTGGCGCGCTACGACGTGTTCAAGCTGTCCGAAGCCATGTTGGCCGGCGATGTGCCGCGTCTGGTGCGCATGCTGGAAGGCCTGCGCGGCGAGGGCGAAGCCACGGTCCTGGTGCTCTGGACGTTGACCGAAGAAATTCGCGTATTATCAAAAATCGCCTCGGGCGCGGCCCAAGGCAAGCCGGTGGCGTCCATGCTGCGAGAACTCCGGGTGTGGGGCCCGCGCGAGCGGCTGGTGCCGCAGGCGGCGCAGCGGCTGTCACAGCGGGAGCTGGAGGGTGCGCTCTCCATGGCCGCCAAGCTGGATCGGCAGGTCAAGGGGTTGCGCGAGCCGTCGCTGCCCGCCGAGCCATGGGACGGCCTGCTGCAACTGGCGATGCGCGTCGCGCGGCCGGGCAGTCTTCCGGTGCCGGCCTGATCCACACCGTCGGCCGCAAGCCTCCGAATTGTCCTCACACTGAATTTGCCGGCAGCTCGCCGGTCGCGATCATCATGAAGCAGCTCGACGTGAACGAATACATGGCCCTGGTCGGCCGTCAGGCGCGCACCGCCTCGCGTGGCATGGCCCGGGCCGGCACCGCGCAGAAGAACCGCGCGTTGTTGCACATTGCCGCCGCCGTCCGTCGCGATGCCGCCAAGCTCAAAGAGGTCAATGCCCGCGACGTCGAACGCGCTCGCGCCAACGGCCAGGACGCCGCCTTCATCGACCGCCTCACGCTGACCGATCGTGCCATCGACACCATGGCCGCCGGCCTGGAGCAGATCGCCGCGCTGCCCGACCCGATCGGCGAGATCAGCAACATGAAGTTCCGCCCCACCGGCATCCAGGTCGGCCAGATGCGTGTGCCGCTTGGCGTGATCGGCATCATCTATGAGTCGCGGCCGAACGTGACGGTGGATGCCGCGGCGCTGTGCATCAAGTCGGGCAACGCGACCATTCTGCGCGGCGGCTCCGAAGCGATCGAATCGAACGGCGCGCTGGCGGCGCTCATCGAGGAAGGGCTGGCCGATGCCGGCCTGCCGGCCAACGCCGTGCAGGTGGTGGCCACCACGGACCGCGCAGCGGTCGGCAAGCTCATCACCATGACGGAGTACGTCGATGTGATCGTGCCTCGCGGCGGCAAGAGCCTGATCGCGCGACTGATCGAAGAAGCCCGCGTGCCGATGATCAAGCATCTGGACGGCATCTGCCACGTCTACATCGACGTCGATGCCGACATCGAGAAGGCCGTGCGCGTGTGCGATAACGCCAAGACCCAGCGCTATGCGCCGTGCAACACGATGGAAACGCTGCTCGTGTCGCGCGATGTGGCTGCGCGCGCGCTGCCGCCGCTGGCAAAGATCTACCAGGACAAGGGCGTGGAACTGCGTGTGTGCCCGGCCACGCGCGCCACGCTGGAAGCGGCCGGCTTCAGCAACCTGAAAGACGCCGTTGAGGCCGACTGGCACACCGAATATCTCGCGCCGATCCTGTCGATCCGCACCGTCGACGGCCTGGACGACGCCATCGAGCACATCAACACCTACGGCTCGGCGCACACCGATTCGATCATCACCGAGAACTATTCGACTGGCATGCGCTTCCTGCGCGAGGTCGATTCGGCCAGCGTGATGATCAACGCATCGACGCGATTTGCCGACGGATTCGAATACGGCCTGGGCGCCGAGATCGGCATCTCCAACGACAAGCTGCACGCGCGCGGGCCGGTCGGGCTGGAAGGGCTGACCTCGCTGAAGTACGTCGTGTTCGGGCACGGCGAGATCCGCACCTGACATCGCTTGCTGCACATTGAGCGCCGCCACGAGCGGCGCGCTGTTTTTACCGCTCGCGCTTCACACCATTCACGGGACGCTTCGCATGCTCTGGGTCAAAGCCTTTCACATCGTCTTCATTGCGTCGTGGTTTGCGGGGCTGTTCTATCTGCCGCGCATCTTCGTCAATCTTGCGATGGAAACCGAGCGCGCGGCCATCACGCGCCTGCTGATCATGGCGCGCAAGCTGTTCCGCTTCACGACGATGCTGGCGATTGTCGCGATCCTGCTGGGGCTGTGGCTGTTCCTGGGATATCGCATCGGGCTATATCCGCCCAATGGCTGGATGCATGCGAAGCTCGCGCTGGTGCTCGTAACGATCGGGTATCACCATGGCTGTGGCGTGCTGCTGCGCAAGTTCGAGGCGGGTGCCAACAAGCGCTCCCACACGTTCTACCGCTGGTTCAATGAACTGCCGGTGCTGTTGTTGTTGGCGATCACGATCCTGGTGGTCGTCAAGCCATTCTGATTTTTTCTGGTTTTCCGATGGCAACTGCTTACTTCGCGCCATGCCCCCGTGGGCTGGAACAGGCGCTGGCCGATGAACTGGCCGAAATCGCCATTCGCCCCGAGGTCGATGAGCTGGCGGCGTTCGAGGTGGGCCGCACCGTGCCGGGCGGCGTGCATTTCTTCGGCACGCAGGGTGCGGCGTATGCGGTCAACCTGCACAGCCGCATTGCCAGCCGCGTGCTGATGCGCCTGGCTTCGCGCGGGTATCGCTCGGAAGACGACATCTATGCGCTGGCCGCTGCGCAGCGCTGGGAAGACTATTTCACGCCCGACGAGATGATCCGCGTGGACGTGACCGCGCACAAATCGCCGTTGCAGAGCCTGAAGTTTGTCGGCCTGCGCGTGAAGGACGGCGTGTGTGACCGCTTCCGCCAGCGCATGGGCGCGCGGCCCAGCGTCGATACGGTCTCGCCCGACGTGCGCATCTACGCATACCTGACCGAGACCGACTGCACGATCTATCTCGACACCACCGGCGAACCGCTGTTCAAGCGCGGCTGGCGGCAGGAAAAGGGTGAGGCGCCGCTGAAGGAAAACCTCGCCGCCGGCATCCTGCGCCTGACGGGCTGGACGGGCGCACACGGCATGCCGTTCTACGATCCGATGTGCGGCAGCGGCACGTTCCTCGTTGAAGCCGCGCAACGTGCGCTGGGTATTGCGCCGGGCGGGCAGCGCGCCTTCGCTTGCGAGTGGTTGCAGGACCACGATGCCAAGTGCTTCAAGCGCCTGCGCGAAGCCGCTGCCGATGCGGCGGCCGCATCCATGCGCCGGGCACCGCCGCTGGTGGCTGGCTCCGACATTTCCACCGACATGCTCGCCTATGCTGCCGCCAACTGGCAGCGTGCCGGTCTGCCCGGCGAGCCGGTGCTCAAGCAGGTCGATGCGCGCTTCGGTAAGCCGCCGTTCGAGGCGGCCGGCGTGCTGCTGATGAATCCGCCGTACGGCGAGCGTATCGCCGTGCGCGGTGCCCACGGTTCGCGCCGCCGCCGGCCGGAAGGCGAGGGCGACGAGGATGGCACCGTGTTCGAGCGCGCCAGCCGCGCCATGGGCGCCCCGCGCGACGATGGTCGCCGTCCGATGCGCGAACTGCGTCAGCCGGAGCCGCCGCTCCCGATCGACCCCGAGGAAGAGGCCGCCGCCAACGAATTTGCACAGGCCTTTGCGGGCACGCTCAAGCGTGAATTTGCTGGCTGGAAGGCGTTCGTCTTCACGGGCGATCTCTCGATGCCGCGTCGGATGCGGCTGAAGGAATCGCAGCGCACACCGCTCTACAACGGCAACATCGAATGCCGTCTGTTCCGCTTCGACATGGTGAAGGGCGGCATGCGCGATCGCCCGGAGCGGCCTGTAAAAGGCGATGCCTCAAACGACAACGCCGACGCATAAGCATCGGCGTTGTGTGCCAACGGCGGGCTCCGTTCAGGCGGCCTGCTGACCTTGGAAATGCTCCATCCACGCCGCGAGTTGATCCGGCGTGAGCTGCGTCTGGTTGTCGAGCAGGCGCAGCTTGACGGTTGCGTCATCGCGCTCGGCCGTGAGTGACCAGCCCTTTCCGTCGAGCCACAGCAGGAACGCCAGCCACTTGGCATGCGCGTCCGACACCTTGTGCGTGGACGCGGCTTCCAGGAATTCCGTCAGGGTGGTGAGATCCACCACCGCGGCAGCATCGCTGCCCGACGGCGAGACCTTGCCGTGCAGCACCTCGGCGAGCACCTCCAACGCCTGGGCTGCCGGCTTGCTGTCAAAGCGCGACGACAAGTCGAGATAGGCCTGCCGCACTGCGTGGCTGAACTCGCCGGTGCGCAGGCTTTCTTCGCCCACCAGCTCGGTGTAGTCCTTCATCGCCCAGTCCGGCTGCGCCAGCGATTGCAGCCCCACGGCCGCGGCCGCACGGAGGTAATCGTTGACGGCGCTGAACGACGACAGCCCCGATACCGCCAGGTACAGCGTCTGCAGCGCCCCGATGCGGTGGGTGAGCGTCTGGCTCTGGCGTACGGTCATCTTCTCGCGCAGCAGCGCGTCGCGCTCGCGGCGCAGGTCAGAGAACTCCAGCGCCTGCTTCAGCTCCACGCGCAGCGCCGTGATGTCCCACGGCTTCTTGATGTAGCGGTGAATCTGCCCCTGGTTGACGGCCTCCACCGTGTCTTCGATTTCGGAATAGGCGGTCGTCAGGATGCGCACGAGGTGCGGATACCGCTCGCGTGCATAGCGCAGCAGTTCGTTGCCGAGTTCACCGGGCATGCGCTGGTCCGACACGAGCACGCCCAGCGTGGCGGCGTGCTGGTCGAGCATGCGCTTGCCTTCTTCGACCGAGGTGGCGGTGACGACCGGCGCCAGTGAACCGATGGCACGGCCGAAGTAAGTCAGCGCCAATGTCTCGTCGTCCACGTACAGGATCTTGGGCTCGTTGCCCCCGGGATTGGTCATCCGTCACTCCTCATAGCAAATGCAGCCAATACGGCAAACGCGCGGAACACGTGCGGCTTGGTTCGTAAGTCTTGTGGTCTTGTCATGGGAACGTCAGAGTCACGCGCGTGCCTGCGCTGGGTGCAGAATCAATCGCAATCGCTCCTCCGAACGATTGCATGATCCGCGTACAAAAAATCATGCCCATGCCGTTGCCGCCTTCTTCAGCGCGCGTCGTTACGGGGTCGATGGTCAGCCGCGCGAGAACGTCCGGCGCGATGCCGGGGCCGTTGTCTTCGATGCGGATCATGTGCTGCGCGCTGCCGGCATCCGGCGCACGGCCGGCGACGATTTCGAGCTTCGGCGCATTTGTTTGCCGCAGCGCCTGCAAGGCGTTGCTCGTCAGCGACGAGAGGACCAGCATCACGCAGTTGGGCAGGGTCTGGATCGGGAAGTCGTCTTCCACGCGGTACGACACCCATTCGCGCTGCGCGTTCGTGAACGGATACGTGTCGAACAACGAGCGGATCAGGCCGCCCGCGCTGTTGGGCGTGACGGCCGTGCCGGGCTTGCCGTAGGTGTTGCGCACGGAGTTCAGGAACGTGGCGATCACCGAAAGGCAATAGCGCGCGTTGTCCTGCACGCGATCGGCCGCGCGGCCAATCTCGGGCAGCGCGCCTGGCGTGGGCTCGGTCTGGTCCACGCGCATGCGGATGCCGCGCGCAAAATTCGAGATGGCGGCCAGCGGCGTGTTCAGTTCATGCGCAAGAAAGGCCAGCGTTTCGTCGATTGCCATGAGGCGCTGCGTACGCAAGAGGCGATCCTGGCGCAGGGCCAGCGCCTCCTGCAGCGAGCGCCGAACGTCTTCGGGTTGATAGGGCTTTTCAAGGATCTTGAACACGCGCCCGGTGTTGACGGCCTGGATCAGCAGGTCCTTGTCGGCATATGCCGTGACGAGGATGGTGGCAATGTCGCCGTATTCCGCATCGATGAAGCGCAGCAGTTCGGTGCCGTCGCCGCCGGGCATGCGGAAGTCGGTCAGCACCACGCTGATGCGCTCGTGCGAATCGCGCAGCACGGCCTTGGCCTCTTCGACGCTGTTGGCCGTGAGCACCTCGTAGCCGACACCGATCGTGCGTGCAAACCACTTGCAGGCCTGCACTTCGTCGTCGACGTAGAGGATGGTGACGGTGTCCGGCGTGGTGTCCATGATGCGTCTACTCCGAACGCGGCAGATCGAACGTGAAGCGCGCCCATTCGCCTTCCTGGCTCGTCACGGCCAGGGTGCCGCCGTGGCGCTGGATCACGCTGTAGCTGATCGACAGGCCGAGCCCCAGGCCCTTGCCGACGTCGCGCGTGGTGAAGAACGGCTCGAACACGCGCGACAGGTTCTTCTCGGAGATGCCGGGGCCGTTGTCGGTCACCACCACATGCAGGCGGTTGTCGATCCACTCGCCGGCAATTTCGATGCGCGGGTTCTCGCGCTGCACCTTTTGCATGGCAAGCGCAGCGTTCGACAGCAGGTTGATCAGTACGCCAATGATGGCCGCCTCGTCGCCGCGCACGAGCGTGTCGGCCGGCAGCTTGCGTTCGAGCGCCACGCCGCGCAACTCGTGGCTGGTCAGGCGGACGGCCGAGTCGATGGCCTTCTCGACCAGGAATGGCGCATCGGCTTCGCCTTTCTCGGGGCTGCGGTAGGCGAAGGTCTTCAGGTCCGACACGATGTGCTGCACGCGCTGCATGCCTTCCTTGGCATCGGTCAGGCATTCGAGCAGCATCGGGCTGCTCTTGGCGGTCGGGTCTTCCTGCGCCACTGCAATCGCCATCAGGCAAAAGTTAACCGGGTTGTTGATCTCATGCAGCAGGCCGGCCGACAGCGTGCCGATGGCGGCCATCTTTTCCTGTTGCAGAAGCTGACCCTTGATGTCGGTGAGGTTCTGATTGGTCTGCGCGAGCTGCTCGTTCTTCTGCGCCACTTCTTCCTTGAGCCGGAAGAGCTGGAAGCGCCCGCGCTCATTGAAGTACGTGTAAAGCGTGCTCGTCGCAATCGAGAACAGGATGAACATCGAATGCACGATGAAGATTTCGCGCGACTGGATGCCGCCGGGGTGCAGCGTGCACGCGATCACCCAGAAGATGTACGTGCAGGTGCCGAACAGCACGGCCTGCAGAAAGCCGATCGGCATCACCATGCCCACCGCATAGATCGCCAGGTTCAGCCCCGAGTAATACGGCGAACTGGCGCCCTCGGTGTCGTAGATCATCCACGAGATCATGATCTGCGGGCAGATCAGCCAGAAGAACGTCAGGCTTTGGACGTGCTCCTCGCCCCAGCGCGTGTACAGCACCAGCAGCGCGCCCAGCATGATGAGCGACGTGATGACCCGCAGCGAAGCGAACAGCCAGAGCCTGTCCACGTACATGCCGTAGTCCAGCCCGACGCCCGCCAGCACCAGGACGATGCCGGTAATGGCGGCCATGCGGCTGAAGACGAGCCGGAACTGCTTCAGCTCGGCTTGGTATCCGCGATGTGTAATGGGCTCCATGGTGTTCCTGGGCAGCGGATTAGGCGGCGGATGTGGCAGGCCCGGCCACGCTGGCCTGGGCGAATACGTTGACGCCGGTCACGTCGGTATAGACACGCACGTCGTGCGAGCCTTCGGGCAGCAGTTCGGCCATCAGCGGTTCATCGCGATAGACGAGATACCACTCCAGCACGTGCTCCATCACAAAGCGCATCGGGTTGTTGCCGTGCACGTTGGTCGCAAGAATGGCGCCGCCCCGGCGCGTGCGCGCAGCAAAGTACGAGAGCAGGCGCTGGCAGACCTTGTTGGACAGATAGTCGAACAGGCCGGCGCAATACACCGCATCGCAATCGCCGGCTTGCAGGCTGTCGGCCGTGATGCGGCGCTTGAGCAGCTGGTGCACCGATTCGTGCACGAAATCGACAGTGACGGTCTTGCGCGCGCGGTCCATCGCACGGCGCATCTGCTCGCGGGTGTAATCGAGCGTCTCCTCGCTGAAGTCCACCAGCTCGAACGACAGCAGCGACGGCTCCGGATGCTGCTGAATGAAGCGCTGGATTTCCACGGCTGGCCCGCAGCCCACGTTCAGCACCTTGAACGTTCGGCCTGCCGCCTTCGCCTGTGCAGCCAGGTCGCTCAGATACTGCACAAGAATGTCGATGCGGTTGCGGTGCGCCTCGGCCACGTCGGTACGAAGGAAAGCGGCGTTGACGATCTGGAAATAGGTGTTCGGCCCCTCGCGCGGGTCGGAGAGGATCTGGTTGACCATCTCATAATCGCCTGCGTAGCCGAGCGGCTTGGTGTACGTGCGATAGATGAACGGCGCGCGCAGCAGCAGCGGATGCAGCGCCGCCTGCGCGAACGTGCGGTGTGCGGGTGCAAGCTCCGCCTCGACCTTGCCGGCTTCCGATTCCAGCCCGTCCATGTAGCCCTTGAGCTTGAGCATGATCGGCTCGGCCAGCTCCTGGAAGACATCCATGCGCAGCTTGTTGTCCTCGCGCGGCAATGTCTTCGACAGATCCACCTGTTCCACCCAGCGCGACACTTCGGCGAGGAACGCGCGCATCTCGTTGACGACGATCTGATAGTCGCGATGGATGCGGAAACGCTCCTGCCATTCCTGCACGAACGTTCGCGCTTCTTCGCCCACCGAGGCGGGCGTGTCGGCCACTTCCGACAGCTCGCGCCATTCGTCGATCAGCGTGAGCGAGACGACGGCGGTCAGACCCGTGTTCACCAGGCTGATCACCACCGCCTTGCCGAGATAGGCCTGCCGGGTCCCCATCTTGATCGCGAGTTCGGACAGCACCTCGCTCACCTGCACGATCGAGTAGGGGTTGTAGATCTCCATCACCAGGGCACGCCGCTGCAGCGTGATGATGGTGCCGCGGACCTGCTGACCCTGTGAGTTGCGGAAGCTGACCGCGGGATCGATTTGGTTGGGTGAGTACACGGTGCGAATTTGCCGGAGACTTCAGGGAAAACGTCTGCCAAGCGGGACGCTCACTCCAACAACCGCGCACCCGGCGTCGCACCGCGAATCCGGGCACCGCGAACACGGCGCGCCCCGCCGACACTGCCGGGCATGCCGCCGCATCAGTCGTGAAAGCGTGCTTGAAGCCGTCCGCTGGCCATGCGCAATACGCGCCAGCCCGGGCGTCTCTCGCCCAAACCCGCTCCGAGAAGATCGGGGAAGACGATCGACTGCAGCCGGTGCCTTCAGTCCTACAACGACGGCACCTTTACTGCCTGCCGATCAACAGCGTGGCAACGGGAATCGTGCAACCGTGAACCATGACCAGACTGGAACGATGCACTCCCCTGACATCCGCAACGCGCGCTGCTTGAACGCGCGGCCCGCTGCTGCATCCCAAATCGTCTCTCAAGGAGAATCCCGCACAGTAATGAACTCGGGGCGCCGTATCGTATGTTGCGTGCCGGCGCCCGTGTTCGCCATGATGCCGCAGCTATGCCACGCATGCATCAGGGCGATTCAACCGGGCCATGCTCTGACGTCATGGCTGCCGAATGACCCAATCGATTGTACTTGCCGAATGTGACCCACACAATGCGGAAACCCGCAGTGCAGAGCAAAGCTGAACCACCATCTCAGCGTGATTTACGGCCGGTGAGCGCGTCCGGATCCTGCTTGTAGTTGGTGAGGAACTGGGTGTAGCTGTAGACCTGTGCCGGCAGCAGGTGGCTGGGCATGTCGAACAGTGCGTAGTAGTACGGCTCGCGCCCCTGACACACCTCTGCGGGCAGGCAATATTGTTCCCACTCCACACAGGCCGGGGTGTACATGCCGTCGCCGGGCCAGAAGAACGGGACGATCTGCTTGTCGTGCAGCCCCTTGAGCAGCGCGTCGGGCGCGTTGTAGGCCTCGGCGTTTTCCAGGTGCGTCAACATGCTTGCGTTGGTCTCGATGACCATCAGCGTTGCCCGACCGTCGGCTGTGAGCAGCAGCACGCCGGCGGGGTGCGGATACAGGTAGTACTCGATGAAGCGGTACCGCGTCGACAGCTCGCGCACGAGCCGTGTGATCGCCGGGTCTGAGAGAAAGCTGAACGAGTGGCGCGACAGCAGATCGCGCAGTGTGCTCGACAGGTTGCTGAAGTAGCGCACCTGCAGTGCTTCGATTTCCGCGCTGAGCCGCTCGGCCATCGCCGGATTGTCTTTCTTGATGTAACGGTCGATCAGGCCGTCGTTGAAACCCTGCACGGCGATGTTCTCGTCGGCCATGCCGGTGAGCAGGATCGTCATGCACGGCAGGTCTTTGAGCTTGGCGCAGAATTCCAGCCCGTTCATGCGCGGCATGGAGTAATCCACCACGATGACGGACGGCTGCAGGAAGCGGTTGACCTCGTGGATCTGGCGGTAGACGCGGTCGACGTCGAGCTGGATCGTGCGGCGTTCGGTCGAGAACGTCAGATCGTCGTGGGTGACGCGCACCGGCAGAAAACCCGGCATGCGCAGCGAATGCCACTGGCGCAGCCACGCCAGCGCCTCTTCCGGGTCATTGAAGGCCAACAGCGCACGCGATGGGTCCATCTGGAACCCAAGGCTTTCCACGAACGATTGGCTGTCGTCGACCACCACCGTCAGGGTCGGGTGGAAATAGACCGGCAGGGCGCTGTCCTGTTGCATACGTCGGGAAGAGTCGGAAGAGGGCTGGGTGCAGCGCACGGCCGGTGTGGCCGGCGCTGCCCGTTTCCACTACGTTACTGTCTGCCGCCGCCGGGAGCAAGCGGAACCCGTCTGACCTGACGGACCGTTGACGGCCGTCAGTGGGGCCGCCAGTGCGCCGCTTTACTCGACGGATTTCACCATGTCTTCGACAACCTTCTTGGCGTCGCCAAACACCATCATCGTCTTGTCCATGTAGAACAGCTCGTTGTCGAGCCCGGCGTACCCGGCGTTCATCGAGCGCTTGTTCACGATGATCGTCTTGGCCTTGTAGGCCTCCAGGATCGGCATGCCGGCAATGGGCGACTTCGGATCGTTCTTGGCCGCCGGGTTGACCACGTCGTTGGCGCCCAGCACCAGCACCACGTCGGCCTGGCCGAACTCGCCGTTGATGTCTTCCATCTCGAAGACCTGGTCGTAAGGCACTTCGGCTTCGGCCAGCAGCACGTTCATGTGGCCCGGCATGCGGCCTGCGACGGGGTGGATCGCGTATTTGACGGTCACGCCCTTGTCCGACAGCTTTTCGGTCAGCTCCTTCAGGGCGTGCTGCGCGCGCGCCACCGCGAGGCCGTAGCCCGGGACGATGATGACGGTTTCGGCGTTGCCCATGAGGAAGGCCGCATCATCGGGCGAACCCGATTTGACCGGGCGCTGCTGCCCGCCGCCACCCGCTGCCGCTCCGGCGGACGCTTCGGAACCAAAGCCGCCCAGGATCACGTTGAAGAACGACCGGTTCATCGCCTTGCACATGATGTAAGACAGAATTGCACCGGATGAACCCACCAGCGAACCGGCGATGATCAGCATCGGGTTGTTGAGCGAAAAGCCGATGCCGGCCGCTGCCCAGCCCGAGTACGAGTTCAGCATCGACACCACGACCGGCATATCGGCGCCGCCGATCGGGATGATGATCAGCACGCCCAGCACAAAGGCGATGGCCGTCATGATGATGAACGGCAGCCAGCTCTGGCTCAGGAAGAACAGGATGCCGAAGCCGAGCATGGCGACCGCCAGCAGCAGGTTCAGCATGTGTTGACCGGCAAACTGCACCGGCGCGCCCTGGAACAGGCGGAACTTGTATTTGCCCGACAGCTTGCCGAAGGCGATCACCGAGCCCGAGAACGTGATGGCGCCGACGAAGGTGCCGATGAACAGCTCCACCCGGTTGCCCAGCGGCAGCACGTTGTCGCCCGCCACGGTGATGCCGAAGGCCGACGGTTCTGCCACCGCGGCGACCGCAATACACACCGCGGCCAGACCGATCAGCGAGTGCATGGCAGCCACCAGCTCCGGCATCTTGGTCATCTCGACCGTGCGCGCCACGTAAGCGCCGATGCCGCCCCCGACCACCAGGCCCGCGAAGATCAGGATGAAACCCGTGGAGGCGCCGCTCTCGGTGCCCGCAAACATCTCGGCCTTGAGCTTGTAGATGAGCGCGACGGTCGTGACGGCGGCGATCGCCATGCCCGTCATGCCGAACGCGTTGCCGCGCCGCGCCGTGGTCGGGTGCGAAAGCCCCTTGAGCGCCTGGATGAAGCAGACCGAAGCCAGCAGATACAGCAGGGTGACGAGGTTCATGCTCATTGCTTGGCTCCCTCGCTCTGACCGCCCTTGGCCTTCGGCTCTTTCTTCTTGAACATCTCAAGCATGCGCTGGGTGACCAGGAAGCCGCCAAACACATTCACCGCCGCCAGTGCCACCGCCACCACGCCCATCGTGCGGCCCAGGCCCGTTTCCGTGAGGCCCGCCGCCAGCATGGCGCCGACGATGATGATGGCCGAGATGGCGTTCGTCACGGCCATCAGCGGCGTATGCAGCGCCGGCGTGACCGTCCAGACCACGTGGTAGCCGACGTAGATCGCCAGCACGAAGATGATCAGATTGATCACCGTGTGATTGACCAGCTCCATTTGCTCCTCCTCGCTTCTTGGTCGATGTGCGAAGCGGCCAGGCCGTTCAGGCCCGGCCGCCCGGCGCGTCAGGTTGCCTTGATGGCCTTGATCTTGTTGCCCTCGCCCAGCAGCACGACCTTGGGCTTGTAGCTAGCGACTTCTTCTTCGTTCATCGGTGCATAGGTGCAGATGATCAGCAGATCACCCACGTGCGCACGGCGCGCTGCGGCACCGTTGAGCGAGATTTCGCCCGAGCCGCGCTTGCCCTTGATGATGTAGGTGGAGAAACGCTCGCCGTTGTTGACGTTGTACAGCTCGATCTTTTCGTATTCGCGCATGTCGGCGGCGTCGAGGAGGTCCTCGTCGATGCCGCACGAACCTTCGTAGTCCAGATCGGCCTGGGTGACCGTCGCGCGGTGCAGCTTGGCGCGAAGCATGTTGCGTTGCATGAAGCTTTCCTTGAAACAGAAATGAAATCGCCACTGGCGACCGCGCCGGGTTGTGACGCCCGGCAGGCCGCCGTCTCCGTTCTTATTTGGCGGCGCTCGTGGCTGCGGGAGCGCGCTCCACCTGGCCGGCCTGGCTGAGCAGGCAGGCGGCCACGATGTCGTCTTCGCGGTTGATGTTCAGGACGCCATCCTTGTCGATGATCAGCTTGAGGAAATCGAGCACGTTACGGGCGTAGAGGGCAGAGGCGTCGGCCGCCACCATCGACGCGAGGTTGGTGTAGCCCACCAGCGTGACGCCGTGTTTGACGACCACGCGGTCGGCTTCGGTCAGTGGGCAGTTACCGCCTTGCGCTGCCGCCAGATCAACGACGACCGAGCCGGGCTTCATGGCTTGCACGGTGGCTTCGGACAACAGCGTCGGCGCGCGGCGGCCCGGGATCAGCGCCGTCGTGATGACGATGTCGGCCTGGGTTGCGCGCGTGTGCACCAGTTCCGCCTGGCGGCGCATCCAGTCGGGCGGCATCGGGCGGGCATAGCCGCCCACGCCCTGGGCGATTTCGCGCTCTTCGTCCGTCAGGAACGGCACGTCCAGGAACTTGGCACCCAGCGATTCGATCTGCTCTTTCACCGCCGGCCGCACATCGGATGCCTCAATGACGGCACCCAGACGCTTGGCCGTGGCGATGGCCTGCAGGCCGGCCACCCCAGCGCCGAGGATCAGCACGCGCGCGGCTTTCACGGTGCCGGCTGCGGTCATCAGCATCGGCATGAAGCGTTGGTAATGGTTGGCAGCGACCATCACGGCCTTATACCCGGCGATGTTGGCCTGGGAGGACAGCACGTCCATGCTTTGCGCGCGTGTGGTGCGCGGCGCGGCTTCCAGTGCGAACGCGGTGACGTTGGCGGCGGCGAGGCGGGCCGTGTTCTCGTCGTCGAACGGGTTCAGCATGCCGACCAGCACGGCGCCCGGCTGCATCTGCGCCAGCTCGGCCGCTTCCGGCGAGCGCACCTTCAACACAATCTGCGCGCCCAGCGCCTCGGCGGCGGTGCCGATCTTGGCGCCGGCTGCCACGTAGGCGTCGTCGGGCTGGGCAGCGGCGACACCGGCACCCGATTGCACCGTCACCTGATGGCCAAGCGCCACGTACTTTTTCACCGTTTCCGGGGTCGCGGCAACGCGCGTCTCGTCCGCCCGCGTCTCCTGCGGGATGCCGATGTGCATCGTGTTCTCTCCTCGCTGATTATGGTTAGGATGCGCGCGAAGTGAACGAAGGCGCGCTGGATCAGGATCGACGTGCAGCTTACCCGAACTTTTTGGCGCACGGACGCTCGTCGAATGCCATGTCGAATATCCGAACCGACAGGGAATGCGGGCCCATTCTGCGCAAACGTGTGCTCAATTGCTCACAACTCTGCGCTGGCGCGACATGCCGTGGTTTCAGCGCCCCATGCAAGCGGGGAGGGCAGCCTCCAGCTACAATAACGCCTTGTTTTTGTTGCCTTTTTGCCATGAACCAAGCTGTCCGCTGGAAACCCAGCGTTACCGTTGCCGCCGTCATTGAACAGGACGGGCGCTTTCTGCTGGTGGAGGAGCACACCGATGTCGGCTTGCGCCTGAACCAGCCCGCCGGCCATCTCGACCCGGACGAAAGCCTGGTCGACGCCGTCGCGCGCGAGGCACTGGAAGAAACCGCGCACAGCTTTGTGCCGACCGCGTTTCTGGGCTGCTACATGGCACAGTTCCAGCCGCCGCAGGGCGATCCGGTCACCTACGTGCGGATGGCCTTTACTGGCGAGCTGGGCCCCCAAGACCCGCGCCGCACGCTGGACGACGGCATCGTCCGCACCGTGTGGATGACGGCGGATGAAATCCGCGCCAGCCGCGAGCGCCATCGCAGCCCGCTGCTGCTCGCCTGCGTGGAGGACTACCTGGCCGGCAAACGCTATCCGCTCGATGTCATCCACACACATGCGAGCGTGTACGGCCTGGGAGCGCAGTCATGAGCAAGAAGCGGATCGTCGTCGGGATGTCCGGCGGCGTGGATTCGTCCGTCACTGCCTGGCTGCTCAAACAGCAAGGCTACGACGTCGTCGGCCTGTTCATGAAGAACTGGGAAGACGATGACGACAGCGAATACTGCTCGACCCGGCAGGACTGGATCGACGTGGTGTCGGTGGCCGACCTGATCGGCGTCGATGTCGAAGCCGTCAACTTTGCCGCCGAGTACAAAGACCGCGTGTTTGCAGACTTCCTGCGCGAATACTCCGCCGGCCGCACGCCCAATCCCGACGTGCTGTGCAACGCCGAGATCAAGTTCAAGGCCTTCCTCGACCACGCGATGGCGCTTGGCGCCGACACGATTGCGACCGGGCACTACGCCCGCGTGCGCGAGGTCGACGGCCGCTTCGAGCTGCTGAAGGCGTTCGACCACACGAAGGATCAGAGCTACTTTCTGCACCGGTTGAACCAAGCACAGCTGTCGCGCACGCTCTTCCCGCTGGGCGAGATGCCCAAGACGAAGGTGCGGGAAATCGCCGCCGAGATCGGTCTGCCGAATGCCAAGAAGAAGGATTCCACGGGGATCTGCTTTATCGGCGAGCGGCCGTTCCGCGATTTCCTGAATCGCTACCTGCCGACCAAGCCCGGCCCGATCAAGACGCCGGACGGCAAGACCATCGGCGAACACATCGGCCTGGCGTTCTACACGCTGGGGCAGCGCAAGGGCATCGGCATCGGCGGCAGCCGCGACGGCAACGGCGATGCCTGGTACGTGGCCCGCAAGGACATGGCGGCCAACACGTTGTATGTGGTGCAGGGTCACGACCACCCGTGGCTGCTGGCGCATACCGTGCACGCCGACGATCTGAGCTGGGTTGCCGGGCACGCGCCCGCCGAAGGCACGCACCTTGGCGCCAAGACGCGTTACCGCCAGGCGGACGCGCCTTGCACGGTCGCACGCGCGGCCGACGGCGCACTGACGTTGGCCTTCCCAGAGGCGCAGTGGGCCGTCACGCCGGGTCAATCTGCCGTGCTGTACGACGGTGAAATCTGCTTGGGCGGCGGCATTATTTCGGCAGTCGAGCCTGCAGTCATCGAAAAGGCAGTCGCTTAAGCGGTTTCTGCAACACGGCGTTGTGACGGCTGCGGCTGTTGCGGCACTCGTTTAAGCTTGCGCCCTGATTTGTCTTCACACAGGGTTGGTCATGCTGCCACGTCGCTACTGGGCCTTTGCGGGCGTTGTGCTGTTGTTTGCCGTTACCGCCGGGTTTGCGGTAGCGGGGCGCCTGCATTGGGTGTGCGCGGTCATTCCGGGCATGTTCGTCATCCTGGGCGTGCACGACATCACGCAGACGCGCCACTCGGTGTTGCGCAACTACCCTCTCTGGGGCCATTTCCGCTTCCTGTTCGAGTTCATTCGTCCGGAAATCCGCCAGTATTTCGTTGAAGACGACACCGACGAAAAGCCGTTCTCGCGCGCCCAGCGCAGCATCGTTTATCAGCGTGCCAAAGGTGAGGTCGATAGCCGTCCGTTCGGCACGGAAGTCGACGTAAAGGTGGCCGGTCACGAATGGATCGGCCATTCGTTGGCGCCAACGCGCATTGCCTCGTCGGACTTCCGCGTGATGGTCGGCGAGGGCCGCGCCAAGCCGTATTCGATGTCGGTGTTCAACATCTCGGCGATGAGCTTCGGGGCGCTGTCGGGCAATGCCATTCGCGCGCTCAATCGCGGCGCCAAACTCGGCAACTTCGTCCATGACACGGGCGAAGGTTCGATCTCGCCGTACCACCGCGAAGAGGGCGGTGACCTGATCTGGGAAGTCGCCTCGGGCTACTTCGGCTGCCGCGACGCCAATGGCCGCTTTGATCCGGACCGCTTTGCCGAGCAGGCACGCAGCCCGCAGGTGAAGATGATCGAGGTGAAGCTCTCGCAAGGGGCCAAGCCGGGCCACGGCGGCGTCTTGCCAGCGGCCAAGGTCACGCCCGAGATTGCTGCCACGCGCGGCATCCAGATCGGCAAGGATTGCATCTCGCCGGCCGCGCATTCGGAGTTCAACTCGCCGCTGGGTTTGCTGCAGTTTGTGGATCGCCTGCGTACGCTGTCGGGCGGCAAGCCGACCGGCTTCAAGCTGTGCATCGGGCATCCGTGGGAGTTCTTCGGCATCTCCAAGGCGATGCTGGAGTCCGGCATCCTCCCGGATTTCATCGTCGTTGACGGCGCGGAAGGGGGCACGGGCGCGGCGCCGCTGGAATTTACCGACCACGTTGGCACGCCGCTGCAGGAAGGGTTGCTGCTGGTGCACAACACGCTGGTCGGCACCAACCTGCGCGACAAGATCAAGATTGGCGCGTCGGGCAAGATCGTCACCGCGTTCGATGTGGCTCGCACGCTGGCAATGGGTGCCGACTGGTGCAACGCGGCGCGTGGCTTCATGTTTGCGCTGGGCTGCATCCAGGCGCAGAAGTGCCACACCGACCGCTGCCCGACCGGCGTGGCGACACAAGACCCATCTCGTCAGAAGGCGCTGGTGGTGCCGGACAAGGCCGAGCGCGTGCATCAATATCACGCGCATACCCTGCATGCGCTGCTGGAGCTGACGCAGGCCGCCGGCCTGCAGCATCCGGCGGATTTCCGCGCGCACCACATCGTGCGGCGCGTGTCGGGCAACGAGGTGCAGTTGCTCTCGACGCTGCTCAAGTACCTGGAACCCGGCGATCTGCTGGCCGGGCGGTACCGTTATCAACTGTATGAGCGCTACTGGCCGATGGCCCAGGCCGAACGGTTTGATCCGGTGGCCGTGTAACGCTCGATAATTTCCCTGGATTACTGCGGCTGGGTTTCCATGAAACTCGGCCGCTTTTCAATGCGCGCGTAGAACGTGGCGAGGTTCGCGTGACGCTCGCGCCAGTCGATCTGCGGCTGGCGGAAATCCAGGTAGGCAAGTGCGCAGCCGACGGCGATGTCGGCCAGCGTCAGGTGGTTGCCGTTGCACCAGGTCTTGTCGGCCAGGCCTTGCGACATGGCTTGCAGGGCCTGATCGATCTTGTGGCTCTGGCGCGCGAGCCACGTTTCGCTGCGCTGCTCCGGCGTGCGCTGCGTATGTTCGATGCGCAGCATGAGCGCGGCGTCGAGCAGGCCGTCGGCCAGCGCTTCCCAGCAGCGCACTTCCACGCGTTCACGGCTCGACGGCGGAATGAGGCGCGCCACCGGCGACAGCGTGTCGGCGTATTCCGCAATCACGCGCGAGTCGAACAGCGCGCCGCCGTCGTCCATCACCAGGCAGGGGACCTTGCCGAGCGGGTTGAACTGGTGGATCTGCGTACCTGCGCTCCACACGTCTTCCAGCACGAACTGGTAGTCGATTTTCTTTTCAGCCAGGACCACGCGCACCTTGCGGGTGTACGGGCTGGCGTGCGATCCGATCAGTTTCATAGGCATGTCATGTTGGAGGCGGAAGTATAGCCGCGCACTTTCCCGAGTGCGCTGCGCGGCGCCTGAACCCAACTCAACCAAACGGAGGCTTGCTTTCGGCCGGATTGGCCGTGAAAGGCAGGTGCCGGGTGGTAAAATCGCGGGCTCGCTTGGGTGCGGGTATGCACCTGGGTTCAACGCGCAACGCCGCGTCCGGGTTGTCCGGATTGAGATTCCCTTCACATTTTTCCCCGCCTGCCATGTCGTCGCTTTCTGCCCTGACCGCTCTGTCTCCCATCGATGGCCGCTACGCTGCCAAGGCCGATCCGCTGCGCGAGTGGCTGTCGGAAGCCGCTTTCATGCGCAACCGCGTGAAGGTGGAGGTGCATTGGCTGATCGCCCTGTCGCAGGCCGGGCTGGCCGAGATCCCGCGTTTCTCGGCCGCCGCCGAGGGCGCACTGCTGGCGCTGGTCGAGAACTTTGCCGAGGCAGACGCCGTCCGCATCAAAGAGATCGAAGCCGTCACCAACCATGACGTGAAGGCCGTCGAATACTGGATGAAGGAGCGCGTGAAGGGTAACGCCGAGCTGGAAGCCGCCAGCGAATTCATCCACTTCGCCTGCACGTCCGAAGACATCAACAACACCTCGCACGGGATGATGCTCAAGGGCGCGCGCGACACGGTCATCGTGCCGACGCTGCGCCGCGTTCAGGCGCGCCTTGTGGAGCTGGCTCATGCCAACGCCGACGTGCCGATGCTCTCGCGCACGCACGGCCAGCCGGCCAGCCCGACCACGCTGGGCAAGGAAATGGCCAACGTGGCCGCGCGCCTGGACCGCGCCATCCGCCGCATCGAAGCCGTGGAACTGCTGGGCAAGATGAACGGCGCGGTGGGTAACTACAACGCGCACCTGTCGGCGTATCCGTCGCTGGACTGGGAGGCGTTCTCGAAGAACGTGATCGAGACGCGCCTGGGCCTGACGTTCAACCCGTACACCATCCAGATCGAGCCGCACGACTACATGGCGGAGCTGTTCGACGCCGTGGCGCGCGCCAACACGATCATCCTGGACCTGGACCGAGACGTCTGGGGCTACATCTCGCAGGGCTACTTCAAGCAGAAGACCAAGGCGGGCGAGATCGGCTCGTCGACCATGCCGCACAAGGTCAACCCGATCGACTTTGAAAATTCGGAAGGCAACGTCGGCCTGGCCAACGCGGTGCTGCGCCATCTGTCGGAAAAGCTGCCCGTGTCGCGCTGGCAGCGTGACCTGACCGATTCGACCGTGCTGCGCAATATCGGCGTGGCGTTCGGCTACAGCCTGTTGGCCTACGACGCCTGCCTGCGCGGCTTGGGCAAGCTCGAAACCAACCCGGCCCGCCTGGCCGAAGACTTGGACAACTGCTGGGAAGTGCTGGCCGAGCCGGTGCAGACCGTGATGCGCCGCTATGGCATCGCCAACCCGTACGAGCAGTTGAAGGAACTGACGCGCGGCAAGGGCATTTCGCGCGAGGCGCTGCGTGAATTCATCGCCACGCTGGCCATTCCCCAAGACGCGCGCAAGCTGCTGCTGGACATGACGCCCGGTAGCTACATCGGCAAGGCAGAAGAACTGGCGCGTCGTATCGCCTGATTGTTGCAAAAATTTGGTGGTACCGTCTTGAAAAACGGCCCGCTCTCGAATTCGAGGCGGGCCGTTTTGTTTGGTGTACTCCGCAGAACGGGCTGTCGCGCCACGTCTATAAAGCTGCCTGGTCAATCAAAAAATTTGAATCGCTTCGTGAACTTCGCGCCGACTTGACGGGTCGGATCGCGCAAATAATGCACAATCGTTTGGCGCCGTGGTCTGACCCACAGGCGCCGCCAACTGAGCGCTTCAAAATACCGAGGGAACCGATGTCTCAAGCTGCCCACTCGAATCCGGCCATGCGCGGCGCCGCTGACCACGGCGTCTATACCAAGCCGGCGATTGCGATGCACTGGATCATCGCGCTGCTGATCTTCGCAGCCTTCGGGCTCGGTCTGTACATGACCGATATCCCGGGCTTTACGCCCACCAAGCTGAAGCTGTTCTCGTATCACAAATGGATCGGCATCACGGTGCTAATTTTTGCGGCGCTGCGCGTGCTGTGGCGCCTGACGCATCCGGCGCCGGCGCCCGTGCCCGGTATGCCGAAGTGGCAACACGCCGCCGCCGAAGCCGCGCACGTCGGCTTGTATCTGTTGATTTTGGCGGTGCCGCTGACCGGCTATCTGCTCAGCGTCGCGGCCGGCGTCAAGGTTGTCTACCTTGGCCTGTGGGAACTGCCGATGCCGTTCGACAAGAGCGACGCGCTGAAAGACATCTTCGGCATGGCGCACGAATGGCTGAACTGGACCATGGCGGCCATCGTCGTGGTGCACATCCTAGCTGCGCTGAAGCACCACGTCGTCGATCGTGACGGCACGCTGCGCCGCATGGTGCCTTTCCTCCGCTGATTTCCAAATGCGCCGGTGCGCGGTGTGTGCCGGTGCTCCTGCCTGTCCATCCTGACCAAGACTGCCGGCATGATCCGGCCTGACTGAAGGAGTCTGATGATGAAACGTGTTGTGCGCCCCCGCGCCATCGCCCTGGTTGCCGCCGGCGCGCTGTCGATCGCTGCCGTATCGGTATCGGCCATCGCCCAGGTGGATGCCGCCAAGAGCAGCGTCACCGCCACCGGCAAGCAGCTCGGCGTGCCGATGGACATCAAGTTCGGCAAGTTCGATGCCGCCGTCAATTACAACCCGGCCAACGTGGCCGCCTCGACGGCGAAGGTCGACATCGATGTCACCAGCGTCGACGTTGGCAGCAAGGAATACAACGACGAACTGAAGAAGAAGGATTGGTTCGACACCGCCAAGTACCCGAAGGCAACGTTCGTCTCGTCGGCGTTCAAGCCGGGCGCGGGCGGCAAGGTGGACGTGGTCGGCAAGCTGACCATCAAGGGCATCACGCAGGATGTGACTGCACCCGTCACGTTCAAGCAAGAAGGCGCCAATCAGGTCTTTGAAGGCGCATTCCCGGTCAAGCGCAACGCATTCAAGGTGGGTGACGGCGAGTGGAAGGATACGTCGGTCGTCTCGGACGACGTGACGATCAAGTTCCGCGTCGTCATTGCCAAGAAGTAATCGGAAGTCTCACCCCAACGTTTTTCCGGCCCTCGTGTGCCGCTTTTATCCGCAGGAGTTCTCATGAAATTGCGTACCCTCGTTGCCGCACTGTCGGCCGTTGCTGCCACCGCCGCATTTGCCGCCCCCGCTACGTACCAGCTCGACCCGAGCCATACGTACCCGAGCTTTGAAGCCGACCACATGGGCGGTCTGTCGAAGTGGCGCGGCAAGTTCGAAAAGTCCAGCGGCACCGTGACGCTCGATCGCGCCGCCAAGACCGGCAGCATCGACGTGACCGTGCAGACCGACAGCATCGACTTCGGTCACGCCAAGATGAACGAGCACGCCAAGAGCGCCGAGATTTTCGACGTGGCCAAGTACCCGACCGCCACGTTCAAGGGCAACTTCACGAAGTTCAAGGGCGACGTGCCGACCGAAGCCGAAGGCCAACTGACGCTGCACGGCGTGACCAAGCCGGCCAAGCTTGAAATCGACGCGTTCAAGTGCATGCCGCACCCGATGCTCAAGCGTGAAGTCTGCGGCGCTGATGCCGAGATGAAGTTCAAGCGCGACGACTTCGGTGTCGACTACGGCAAGGCCTACGGTTTCAACATGGAAACCAAGCTGAAGATTCAGGTGGAAGGCATCAAGCAAGACGCCAACGTTGCACAGCAGTAAGCCTGGCAACACGGCACAGCCAAAGAAAAAGCCCCGCAATTGCGGGGCTTTTTTGTGGCCCGAGGAATGCGTCCTCTGGGCATTGGACGACCGAGCCTTCAGACTTGCGCGCCGAAGTTCGGATCGTCTTCCTTCGGGCCACCGGCCTTTTTGTCGGCCTTGACGAGATCTTCGCGCTTGACGCCCAGCCACATGCACAGCGCAGCCGCCACGAACACCGACGAGTAGATGCCGAACAGAATACCGATCGTCAGGGCCAGGGCAAAGTAGTGCAGCGTCGGGCCGCCGAACACCAGCATCGACAGCACCATCATTTCGGTCGAGCCGTGGGTGATGATCGTGCGCGAGATGGTGCTGGTAATCGCGTGGTCGATCACCTCGTGCGTGTTCATCTTGCGGTACTTGCGGAACGCTTCGCGGATCCGGTCGAAAATCACCACGGATTCGTTGACCGAATAGCCCAGCACCGCTAGCACCCCCGCCAGCACCGACAGCGAGAACTCCCACTGGAAGAAGGCGAAGAAGCCCAGGATGATCACGACGTCGTGCAGGTTGGCGATCACGCCCGCCACGGCAAACTTCCATTCGAAGCGGATCGACAGATAGATGACGATGCCGACCACCACGAACAGCAGCGCCAGGAGGCCGTCGGTGGCCAGTTCCTTGCCGACCTGCGGCCCGACGAACTCGACGCGCTGGAGCTTGGCGTCGGGGTTGGCGGCGTTCAGGGCTGTCATCACCTGCTCGCTTTGCACGGCCGAGGCGATGGGCTTGCCGTCCGGGCCGGTCTTGAGCGGCAGGCGGATCATCACGTCGCGCGAGGTGCCGAAGTTCTGCACCTGGGCGTCGGCGTAGCCGAGCTTCTCAATGTCGCCGCGGATCTTCGGCAGATCGGCGGCCTGGGTGTAAGCGACTTCCATCACCGTACCGCCGGTGAACTCCACCGACAGGTGCAGCCCCTTGTGGAACAGGAAGAAGACGGCGGCGATAAACGTCAGGAACGACAGCGCGTTGAGGATCAACGCGTGCTTCATGAACGGAATGTCGCGGCGGATGCGGAAAAACTCCATGGTCTGCCCTTTGTGGCGACCGCCCCTTCGTATCGGGGGCGGTGCCGGTTATGCGAGATTCGTGGTGGGTGGCGTGATTACTTGGCGGGCGATTCCGTGTTCGTATTGCCCGGCTTCCACACCTGCCCGATGGCGACGCTCTGCAGTTTCTTCTTGCGGCCGTACCAGAGGTTCACGAGACCGCGGTTGAAGAACACCGCCGAGAACATGGACGTGCCGATCCCCAGGCAGTGCACGATCGCGAAGCCGCGTACCGGGCCCGAACCGAAGGCGATCAGCGCCAGGCCGGCGATGAGCGTCGTCACGTTCGAATCGAGGATGGTCGCCCAGGCGCGGTCAAAGCCGGCGGAGATGGCCATCTGTGCCGATGCGCCGTTGCGCAGCTCTTCACGCACGCGCTCGTTGATCAGCACGTTCGCGTCAATGGCCATACCGAGCGCCAGCGCGATAGCCGCAATACCGGGCAGCGTGAGCGTGGCCTGCAGCATGGAGAGCAGCGCGATCAGCAGGAACACGTTGACGCCGAGGGCCGCGACCGAGAATGCGCCGAACAGCATGTAGTACAGCACCATGAACACCGAGATGGCGAGGAAGCCGTACAGCGCCGAATCGAAGCCCTTCTTGATGTTGTCGGCACCCAGCGACGGGCCGATGGTGCGTTCTTCGATGATCTCCATCGGCGCGGCCAGCGAGCCTGCACGCAGCAGCAGCGCCAGGTCGGAAGCCGCCTCGGTCGAGCCCATGCCGGTGATCTGGAAGCGCGAGCCCAGTTCGGACTGGATGGTCGCCACCGTCAGCACTTCGCCCTTGCCCTTTTCAAAGAGCACGATGCCCATGCGCTTGCCGATGTTGTCACGCGAGACATCGCGCAGCATGCGGCCACCCTGGCCGTCGAGCGTGATGTCGACCGACGAATTGTGGTTCTGGTCGAAGCCCGCCGAGGCGCTCGTGATGCGATCGCCCGTGAAGATCACCTGCTTCTGCAGCAGGACGGGAGCGCTGCGCCCTTGCGTGAACAGCTCGTCGCCCAGCGGTACCGGATCGCCGGCACGCGGCACGAGCGGCGCGTTCGGATCGGCCAGGCGCGCTTCCAGCGTTGCCGTGCGGCCGATGATGTCCTTGGCCTTGGCGGTGTCCTGCACGCCGGGCAATTGCACGACGATGCGGTCCGGGCCCTGTTGCTGGATCACCGGCTCAGCCACGCCGAGTTCGTTCACGCGGTTGTGCAGCGTAACGATGTTCTGCTTCACCGCGTTGTCCTGCACTTCCTTCATCGCGGCGGCGGTGAAGGTGCCGGTGAGCGTGGCGCCGTCGGCGCTCTTGTCCACGGTGTAGGCCAGTTCGCGGGTGGAGTCGGCCAGCAGCCCGCGGGCGCGATCGGCGTCGTCCGGGTTGCTGAACTTGATCGTGATGGTGTTGCCGTTGCGGTCGATGCCGCTGTGGCGGATGCCCTTGTCACGCAGTTGCGTGCGGATGTCGCCAGCCAGCGAGTCGAGCTTCTTCGTCACAGCGCCGTTCATGTCGACCTGCAGCAGGAAGTGCACGCCGCCGCGCAAGTCCAGGCCGAGGAACATCGGCTTGGCGAAGAACGGCGCGCCGCTGAGCCACTGCGGGGAGCCCGGCAGCAGGTTCAACGCGACGATGTAGGTCGGATCGGCTTGATCGGTGTTCAGGCCGCGGGCCAGGACGTCCTTGGCCTTGAGCTGCGTGTCGGTGTCGGCAAAGCGCACGCGCACGCTGGCGGAGGTGCCGTTGTTGTCGAAGAACACGCCGTCGGGCCGAATGCTGGCCGCAGCCAGCAGGCTCTCGACCTGCTTTTGCACGTTCAGATCGACCTTGACGGTGGCCTTGCCAGAAGACACCTGCACGGCAGGCGCCTCACCGAAGAAGTTCGGCAGCGTATAGAGGAACCCAATGGCAAGCGCCACCAGGATCACAATGTATTTCCAGAGCGGATAGCGATTCATCTTGGAATGCAGAGAGGCGACGCCGAGGGGCGCGGGCGCGGATTCTTAGAATAGGCGCTGCCTGGGGTTCCGGCGCCGGCGCAATCGTGCGCGGCGCCTGGATGGGGCGATTACAGCGCCTTGAGCGTGCCCTTGGGCAGCACGGTCGTCACGGCGCTCTTCTGGACAGTGATTTCGGTGTTGGCAGCGATTTCCACGGTGACGTACTGCTCGGCCACCTTGCTGACCTTACCGAGGATGCCGCCGGCGGTGACCACTTCGTCGCCCTTGGCCAGGGCTTCGAGCATCGCCTTGGTTTCTTTCTGGCGCTTCATTTGCGGGCGGATCATGATGAACCACAGCACCACGAACATCAGGATGATGGGCAGGAAGCTCATCAGGCCACCCGCGGCACCACCGGCTGCCGGTGCGGTTTGCGCGTAAGCGTCGGAAATCAGGAACACGTCAGAACTCCGTAATGGTTCGTCAATCGGTCAAAAATCGGACCGGACATTCTACCATTGCGATGCTGCGGCAAATGGGCGCGCCCGGCGCCCTGCGAAGGCGGCTTACAGGGCCCCGCGCGCGCGGTCTGCGGCGAAGCGCGCCTGGAAGGCGGCAAAGCCGTGGGATTCAATGGCAGCGCGCATTTCGGCCATCAATTCCAGGTAGTAATAGAGATTGTGGATGGTGTTCAGGCGGGCACCCAGGATCTCGCCGACGCGCTGAAGGTGGTGCAGGTAGGCGCGCGAGAAATTGCTGCAGGTGTAGCAGCCGCAGGTCTCGTCCAGCGGGCGCGGATCGTTGCGGTGTACCGCGTTCTTGATCTTGATGTCGCCAAAGCGGGTGAAGAGCCAGCCGTTGCGCGCGTTGCGGGTGGGCATCACGCAGTCGAACATGTCGACGCCGCTGGCGACGCCCGCCACCAGGTCTTCTGGCGTACCGACGCCCATCAGGTAATGCGGCTTGTTGGCCGGCAGACGCGGCGCCACGTGCTGCAGCACGCGCATCATGTCTTCCTTGGGCTCGCCGACCGACAGGCCGCCGATGGCATAGCCGCCGAAACCTTCGCCGCCCGCATCGGCGTCAATCGCTTGCAAACCGGCCAGCGATTCGTCGCGCAGATGCTCGAACATGCCGCCCTGGACGATGCCGAACAGCGCGTTCGGGTTGTTCTCGCGCGCAAATTCGTTGCGGGAGCGCTGTGCCCAGCGCAGGCTCATGCGCATGGAGGCGGCGGCTTCGGCCTCGGTGGCCGGGCGATCGCCCATCTTGTACGGCGTGCATTCGTCGAACTGCATGACGATGTCGGAGTTCAGCCGGCGCTGGATCTGCATCGAGATTTCGGGCGAGAGGAACAGCTTGTCGCCATTGATGGGCGATGCAAACGTCACGCCTTCTTCGGTGATCTTGCGCAGATCACCCAACGAAAACACCTGAAAACCGCCAGAATCGGTCAGGATGGGCTTATCCCAGCCATTGAAACCGTGCAGGCCTTTGTGCGCGTCCATCACTTCCAGACCCGGGCGCAGCCACAGGTGGAACGTGTTGCCCAGGATGATCTGTGCGCCGATGTCCTTCAGCTCCGCCGGCGACATCGCCTTGACCGCACCATAGGTGCCCACCGGCATGAAGATGGGCGTTTCGACCACGCCGTGGTTCAGGGTCATGCGGCCGCGTCGAGCGAGGCCATCGGTGGTGAGCAGTTCGTACTTGAGCATGGTCAGAGCGATTGGGTTTCGCTGGGTTCGGCGGGCGCGCGCGTGAGCAGCATGGCGTCGCCGTAACTGAAGAAGCGGTAGCGCTGGGCGATGGCGTGCTGATACGCCTCACGGATGGCGCTCATGCCGGCAAACGCCGATACCAGCATCAGCAAGGTCGACTTGGGCAGATGGAAGTTCGTCACCAGCAGGTCGACGGCGCGGAAACGGTAGCCGGGGGTGATGAAGATGTCGGTCTCGCCGCTGCAGGCGTTGAGCGTGCCGTCCGGCTGCGCGGCCGACTCCAGCGCCCGCATCGACGTGGTGCCGACCGCGATGATGCGGCCGCCGGCAGCTCGCGTGGCCCGAATGGCGTCGGCCAGTTCAGCCGTAATTTCGTACCACTCGCTGTGCATGCGGTGTTCGGCGATGTTTTCCACGCGCACCGGCTGGAACGTGCCCGCACCGACGTGCAGCGTGAGAAAACCGCGCCGGATGCCCATGGCGTCCAGCTTGGCGAACAGCGCATCGTCGAAGTGCAGGCCCGCCGTGGGTGCCGCGACGGCGCCCGGGTTGCGCGCATAGACAGTCTGGTAGCGCGTCTCGTCAAAGCTGTCCGGGTCGTGCTCGATGTAGGGCGGCAGCGGCAGGCGGCCGTATTGTTCGATCAGGTCCAGCGCCGGCTGCGGGAAACGCAGCGTGAAGAACGGCTCGGCGCGCGGCCCGACCGTCACGTCAAAGGCGTCGGCCAGGCGCAGCGTGGTGCCCTCGACGGGCGACTTGCTGGAGCGGATCTGCGCCAGCACCGTGTGTTCGTCCAGCAGGCGCTCGACGAGCACTTCCACCTTGCCGCCGCTGGCTTTGTGGCCAAAAAAGCGTGCCTTGATGACGCGCGTGTCGTTAAAGACCAGCAGGTCGCCGGGGCGCAGGTAGTCGACCAGGTCGGCAAATTGGCGGTCTTCAAAGTGCACGGCGTCATCCGCGGGGCGTACGGCCAGCAGGCGGCTCGCGGTGCGGTCGGGCAGGGCGGTTTGCGCGATCAGCTCGGGCGGCAGATCGAAATCGAAATCGGACAGCGTCAGCATGAAAAGTGGCGCAGACGTGGATTGCGCCAAGTGATGGTCGCGGGCGCCGGTACAATCGGGCGACTCGCAAAGTTCGCCATTGTAAACGCCCTGTGCCGTCTCGCGCCCGTTCCGCCACTGATGCTGCTCCTATGCCCGACGCTGATACTGCGCCGGCGCCGAAGCCAAAACGCGCGGCCACGGCAGATAAGGCGGCCAAGGCAACGGCCAAAACCGCCCGCCCGGCAGACAAGCTCGCCAAGCTTGGCCTGCACCGCGACGTCGATCTCGTCCTGCATCTGCCGATGCGCTACGAGGATGAAACCACGCTGCTGACCATTGCCGAGGCCACGGCCCGCGCCAACACCGGGTGGGCTGCGCAAGTCGAAGGCACGGTCACGCGCAATGAAGTGGCGTTCCGGCCGCGCCGGCAGCTGGTCGTGCATATCGCCGATGACTCGGGCGAACTGGTTCTGCGTTTTCTCAATTTCTACGGCAGCCAGGTCAAGCAGATGGCCGAGGGTGTGCGCTTGCGCGTGCGCGGCGAAGTGCGCGGCGGCTTTTTCGGCGCCGAGATGGTGCACCCGACCGTGCGCGCGGTGGCGGACGATGAACCGCTGCCCGATCGCCTGACGCCGGTGTATCCGAGCACGGCTGGCGTGGCGCAGGCCTATCTGCGCAAGGCGATCCTGAACGCGCTCACGCGCACGCCGCTGCCGGAAACGCTGCCGAACAGCCTCGTCAACGGCTCGCTCGCTCCGCTCAAGCTGATGACGCCGGCCGATGCCGTGCGCCTGTTGCATCAGCCGACGCCCGATGTCGATGAGCACAGCCTTATCGAGCGCACGCACCCGGCGTGGCTTCGCATCAAGTTTGATGAACTGCTCTCCCAGCAGCTCTCGCTCAAGCGTGCGCAGGCCGCGCGCCGTATGCGCAACGCGCCTGTCCTGCGCGACAGCGGCAAGGATGGGCTGCTCGCGCGCTTCATGAACGCGTTGCCGTTCAAGCTGACCGGCGCGCAGGCCCGCGTGTGGGAAGAGATCCGCGCCGACCTCGCGCACCCGTACCCGATGCAGCGGTTGCTGCAGGGCGATGTGGGCAGCGGCAAGACCGTCATTGCCGCGCTGGCCGCCTGCCAGGCCATCGATGCGGCGTGGCAGGCGGCGCTGATGGCGCCGACCGAATTGCTGGCCGAGCAGCACTATCGCAAGCTTTCTGCGTGGCTCGAACCGCTGGGCGTGGACATCGTCTGGCTGGCCGGCAGCCTCAAGCGCAAGCAGAAGGACGAGGCGGCCGCGCGCGTGGCCGCTGGCACGGCCCAACTTGTGATCGGTACGCACGCGCTGATCCAGGATGCCGTCACGTTCGCGCGGCTCGGCCTGGCGGTGGTGGACGAACAGCATCGCTTTGGCGTGGCGCAGCGGCTCGCCCTGCGCGGCAAGGCAAGCAACGGCGATGCACCTGCCGCCAACGCCCAGGTGCCGCACCAGCTGATGATGTCCGCCACGCCGATCCCGCGCACGCTCGCGATGACGTACTACGCCGACCTCGACGTCTCCGCCATCGACGAGTTGCCGCCCGGCCGCACGCCCATCGTGACGCGCCTGGTCAACGATGCGCGCCGCGACGAAGTGATTGAACGCATCTACGCCGCCGCACGCGAAGGGCGACAGGTCTACTGGGTTTGCCCGCTGATCGAGGAAAGCGAAGCGCTGCAATTGCAGACCGCCGTTGAAACCTTCGAGACGCTTTCGCAAAGTCTGGAGGGCCTGAAAGTGGGCCTTGTGCACGGACGCCTGCCATCCGCCGAGAAGGCCGCCGTGATGAGCGCCTTCGCCGGCGGCGACCTGCACGTGCTGGTTGCCACGACCGTCATCGAGGTCGGTGTGGATGTGCCCAATGCCTCGCTGATGGTGATCGAGCACGCCGAGCGCTTTGGCCTTGCGCAGTTGCATCAGTTGCGCGGGCGAGTTGGGCGCGGTACGGCGGAATCGGTGTGCGTGCTGCTGTATCAGGCGCCGCTGTCGCCGACGGCCAAGCAGCGCCTGCAGACCATGCGCGAGACCACCGATGGTTTCGAAATCGCCCGGCGCGATCTGGAGATCCGGGGGCCCGGTGAATTTCTCGGCGCGCGGCAATCAGGCGAAGCGATGCTGCGTTTTGCCGATCTGAACCACGATGCGTGGCTCGTCGAGTTCGCGCAGGGCGCGGCGGACGCGATGCTCGCGCGCTTTCCCGAAGCGGTGGACACCCACCTCAAGCGCTGGCTGGGCGAGCGCGAGCACTACCTGCGCGTCTAAGGACGGCGGCCCGAGCGTCAGTGCGCCGGCTGTGCCTGCTTGCGCAACCGCTTGACGGTGTACATCTGGCGATCTGCCTGATCGAGCAAGGCGGTGATCTCGGTGCCGTCCTCGGGCATGACGGCCACCCCAACGCTCACACGCAGGTCCAGCGGCTGACCTTCGAACACGTACGGCTGCTGCACCTCTTCGACGAGCCGCTCGCATTGCGCTTGTGCATCGGCCCGTGCGCCAATGCCGGGCAGGATCACGGCAAACTCGTCGCCGCCGACGCGCGCCACCGTGTCGGAGCGCCGTGCCGTGCGGCCCATGCGCTGTGCGGTCTCGCGGATCGCCGCATCGCCGGCGCGGTGGCCATGACGATCATTGATCAGCTTGAGATTGTCCATGTCGATATTGAGCACGCCCAGGCTGCCCTGCGCACGTTGTGCCAGATGGATCGACTGGCGCAGGCGGTCATAGAACAACGCGCGGTTAGGGAGGTCGGTAAGCGCGTCGTGTGTGGCGCGCAGGTACAGCTGGTCGCGCTCGGCGTTGGCGGCGTGGAACATGGCCGCGGCAATCAGTTCAGACATCAACGCCAGCACGCCGATATCGCTTTCGCTGAAAGCGTCGACTTCCGGCGCCACCAGCTTGAGCACGCCGACCGTGGTGTCGAGATGCCGCAGCGGCGTGACCACCATCGAGCGCAAACCCACGCGGCGGCAGGCTTCGCGGTCGACGCGTGCGTCGGTTTCGGAGTCCGTGCATTGCAGGATTTCGCCGGTCTGCACACACAGGCCAGACAGGCTGCCCTTGCGCGCCAGGCGCAGGCCCAGCAGCGTTTCAGTCAGACCCGAGGTGGCGCGATAGACCATCTCATCGCCTTCGGCCAATTCGATCACCGCGCCCGTCGCGCATGTCAGATGCTGTGCTCGCTCGGTGACCAGCGCCATGATCGCCCCGAGATCAGTGCCAAGCTTGGCGATCTCTGACTGCGCTCGCACGATTTCGAGGAGCGTCGCGGGATTTTGCAGTGGTGGGTGATCGAACGACATGGAGCGCAGTGCGGGCGGAACTGTGGTTCGGGCGATTCTAGCCCGGTCAACCGAATGACATAGATCGAAATGTCGCCGGTGTGAGGCGGCGTTACAACTTTCGTATGCACCCTGGCGGTGCGGGCGGCCTCGACAGCGCGCGAGACGTCAATACGGTGCGGGTTTCCGGTCGATGCGTCCCTTTGGCGGTTCAGTTCCCGGCCGGCTCCAGGCGCAGCAGCGTGATCTCCGACGGCGCACCGAATCGCTTGGGCGGGCCCCAATATCCGGTGCCGCGGCTGGTGTAGATCCACAGGCGCCCCAGTTTGTGCAACCCCGCCGTAAAAGGCTGCTGCAGCGGAACAAACAGGCTCCACGGCCAGAACTGGCCGCCATGTGTGTGCCCGGAAAGCTGCAGATCGAAGCCCGCCTCCGCAGCGGCGGGAGCGGTGCGCGGTTGATGCGCGAGCAGGACGGTCGGCGTCACCCCAGGCGGCGAACCTGCCAGCGCCCGGGCCGGATCGCTGGTGTGCGCGGCGTCGAACTTGCCCGCGCTGAAATCAGTCACGCCCGCAATCACCAGCGGCGCGCCGTCGTGTTCCAGCACCGCATGCTCGTTCATCAAGACCCGCATGCCGAGCCGCTCGAACTCCGAGACCCAGGGGCCCACGCCCGAGTAGTACTCGTGATTGCCCGTCACCGCAAAGACGCCGTGCCTTGCCGACATGCCTGCCAGCGGCGCGATGTGCGGACGCAGCACCTCCACCTCGCCGTCCACCAGATCGCCCGTCACGGCAATCACATCGGGTCGCAGTGCATTGAGCCGTTCGACCACGCCGGCCACATAGGCGCGCTTGATGGTGGGGCCGACATGCAGATCGGTGATCTGCGCGATGGTGAAACCGTGCAGCGCTGCCGGCAGGCCCGCAATGGGTACCGTCACCCGCGCCACGCGGGGAATGCGGCGCGCATTGATATAGCCGATCAAGGTGACGAGCACGGTGAGGCCGACGACAAGCAGGGCCGAATCATGGCGGTAGGCGTCTGGAAGCACGATCAGCGCGATGTCACGCAGCAGCGTCAGCACCAGCAGCGACGAGAACAGGCCCATCAGCAACGCCCCGAACCACGTCACGCGATCCGCCAGCGAGATGGGCCGGATCACAAAGCGGGCCGCCATCCCCGTGGGGATCATCACCGTCGATACGAGCAGGAAGACGATGCCCGCGGCCCAGCCGGCGCCATTCCAGCCCAGGTCGGGCAGCAGCCGCCATCCGATATAGAGATGCAGCGCCGCGATGAGCGCCACGGCCGTCGTTAGAAAGCGGCGCCTGCCGCGGGGCAGGGATCGGCTGCCGTTAGGTTCGTCACGCATGCTGGGGCGGCTCCTTTGGGTCTCGGTGGGGCGTGTCCACGGAAGATGGGGCGACTGGCAGCGTTGTCAATGCCGGGCACCCGTTCGAACGGCAAGCAACATCGCACGTCCCTTGGTAAAATCTATCGATATCCTCAAGCCGATTGATCGTCATGACGCTCACCGAACTCAAATACATCGTCGCCGTCGCGCGGGAACGCCACTTTGGGCGTGCCGCGGAGGCCTGCTTCGTCTCGCAGCCGACGCTGTCGGTCGCCATCAAGAAGCTGGAAGACGAACTGGCCGTGCAGATCTTCGAGCGCGGTGCGTCGGAAGTGAGCGTCACGCCCGTCGGCGAGCAGATCGTCACGCAGGCGCAGCGCGTGCTCGAGCAGACCATGGCGATCCGCGAGATCGCCAAGCAGGGGATGGACCCGCTGGCCGGGCCGCTGCGGCTCGGGGTGATTTATACGATCGGCCCGTACCTGCTGCCTGCGCTGGTCAAGCAGATGATCGACACCGTCCCGCAGATGCCGCTGATGCTGCAGGAGAACTTCACCGTGCGGCTGGTGGAGCTGCTCAAGCAGGGCGAGATCGACTGCGCCATCATGGCCGAGCCGTTTCCCGAAGCCGGCCTGATGACGGTGCCGCTGTACGACGAGCCCTTTGTGGTGGCGGTGCCGCGCGGCCATGAGCTGGCCAAGGCATCGTCGGTGGACCCGGAGGCGCTCAAGCAGCAGACCATGCTGCTGCTCGGCAACGGCCATTGCTTCCGCGACCATGTGCTGGGCGTGTGCCCGGAGCTGTCGCGCTTCTCGCAGAACGCAGACGGCATCCAGAAGACTTTCGAAGGTTCGTCGCTCGAAACGATCCGACATATGGTGGCCAGCGGCGTGGGCATTACCGTGCTGCCGCGTACGTCGGTGCCGAACATGCAGCCCGCCGCCACCGATCTGCTGACCTACGTGCCATTCCAAGAGCCCGTGCCTGACCGCCGCGTTGTGCTGGCCTGGCGCAAGAGCTTCACCCGCATCGCCGCAATCGAGGCGGTGGCCAAGGCGGTCGCGCAATGCGATCTGCCCGGCATCAAGCTGCTGCCGCCCACGCCGCTGATTCACTGATTCATTGATTCACTGATCCGCTGAGTTGTCAGTTGGCCGTCACCGCATGACGGCCATAGCGCACGTCTAATTGATAGATAAAAACAATCAAATATACGGATCAATAGCGTAAAGATAGACTGTGTTCCATGGTGAGCGCATCGCTCACCGCCCGATCACCGTGGAGCCCGTCATGTCCTTGCCGCTTGCCTCGAACACCGTTGCGACCGTGCTGGAATGGCTCGCTGCCTATGGTGAATCGCACTGACCTGACGGATGCACGAAGTTGCTCGCGCGAATGGTGCGGGCATCAGGAGGGCGCAGGGTCGCAAGGAGAAGAAAACATGGCAATGGTGCGGATGTTCGTTTCGGAGTGGCAGGGATTTGCGGGCACAGTGCGCGCCTCGCACGCGGAGGTGCCGACGCTGTCCGGCATGCCGGGCAGTGCAGCCGGTGGCCGCGGCCCACGCGCGGCTGAATCCGCCCGCCTGCAACGCAAGTGGGTGCGCAAGCAGATCGGTCTGTCCATCGTGGCTGCCGGCGCTATGATCGTGCTCCTGCACGGTATGGTGCAGTTCACGGTCTGACGACCGGCCGGATGCTCGGTTGCCAGCCGCTCTGTGTTTCGTCATAGGACGATGCGACGATCGGAACTTGCTGCGCGAGCGGCAACCGAAAGAAGGCTCCAAGCACGCGTGGCCCGACGCTGAATCCAGCGGACGGCATCGCGTTTTTGCACACCACTTCATAGGGGAATCCAGATGGCAAAGAAGAACAGCGGCGCGCCTGCCGCAGCCCAGATCAACATCGGCATTGCTGACAAGGATCGCAAGAAGATCGCAGAAGGCCTGTCGCGCCTGCTGGCCGATACCTACTCGCTCTATCTGAAGACGCATTACTTCCACTGGAACGTCACCGGCCCGATGTTCAACACGCTGCATCTGATGTTCGAGACGCAGTACAACGAGCTGTGGAATGCCGTCGACCCCGTGGCCGAACGCATCCGCGCGCTGGGCTATCCGGCACCGGGCTCGTATTCGGAGTTCGCCAAGCTGTCGTCGATTCCGGAGTCGAAGGGCATTCCCGAGGCGATGGACATGGTGCGTGAACTGGTGGCCGGCCACGAAGCCGTGACGCGCACCGCCCGCAGCCTGTTCCCCGACGTCGACAAGGCCGCCGACGAACCGACCGCCGACCTGCTGACGCAACGCATGGACATTCACGAAAAGACCGCGTGGATGCTGCGTTCGCTCCTGGCTTAAGGCTGACCTGACGGCCGTTCGCCACGTTTGCGACAGGCGTTTCGACAGCAGCGAATTGCGCCCCACCCGCGAGCCCGTTGTGTTGCGGGTGGGGCGGCATCAACCCCATGACCTAGACGAGAGAATCATGACGACTGAAGCCAAATGCCCGTTTTCCGGCCATGCTCCCGCTGCTTCGCACACCTTCGGTGGCGGTACGGCCAACAAGGATTGGTGGCCCAATCAGCTGCGTGTTGATCTGCTGAACCAGCATTCCGAGAAGTCCGATCCGCTCGGGTCGAGCTTCAACTACCGCAAGTCGTTCAATGCGATCGACTACGACGCGCTCAAGGCCGATCTGCGCCGCCTGATGACGGACTCGCAAGACTGGTGGCCGGCAGACTTTGGCCACTACGGTCCGCAGTTCATCCGCATGGCGTGGCACGCCGCCGGCACGTATCGCACGGGCGATGGCCGTGGTGGTGCCGGCCGCGGCCAGCAACGTTTTGCACCGCTCAACTCCTGGCCTGACAACGTCAACATCGACAAGTCGCGCCGCCTGCTGTGGCCCATCAAGCAGAAATACGGCCAGGCTATCTCGTGGGCCGACCTGCTGATCCTGACCGGCAACGTTGCGCTTGAAACCATGGGCTTCCGCACGTTCGGCTTTGCCGCCGGCCGTGAAGACACGTGGGAACCGGACAACGACGTCTACTGGGGCAACGAGACCAAGTGGCTGGAAGCCACGCGCTATTCGGGCGAGCGCAACCTCGCGAACCCGCTCGCCGCTGTACAGATGGGCTTGATCTACGTGAACCCGGAAGGCCCGGAACATGCTCATGGCGATCCGCTGGCTGCCGCAAAAGACATCCGCGAAACCTTCGCCCGCATGGCGATGGACGACGAAGAAACCGTCGCGCTGATCGCCGGTGGTCACACCTTCGGCAAGACCCATGGCGCCGGTGCGGCAAGCCACGTTGGCGCCGATGTCGAGGCCGCGCCGCTGGAAGCGCAAGGCCTGGGCTGGGCCAGCACCTTTGGCACCGGCAAGGGCGCGGATGCGATCACCAGCGGGCTTGAAGTCACCTGGACGCAGACGCCCGCGCAATGGAGCAACTACTTCTTCGAGAACCTGTTCAAGTACGAATGGGTGCAGGAAAAGAGCCCCGCCGGCGCCCTGCAATGGGTGGCCAAAGACGCCGAGGCGATCATTCCGGGCCCGACACCCGACTCGCCCAAGCGCAAGCCGACGATGCTGACGACCGACCTGTCGCTGCGTTTCGATCCGGCATACGAAAAGATTTCGCGCCGCTTCCTGGACAACCCGCAGGCCTTTGCCGAGGCCTTCGCCCGCGCCTGGTTCAAGCTCACGCACCGTGACCTCGGCCCGAAGTCGCGTTACCTCGGCCCCGAAGTGCCGCGTGAAGACCTGATCTGGCAAGATCCGCTGCCGGCCGCCACGCACAAGCCGACCGAGGCCGATATCGCCGACCTCAAGGCAACGATTGCCGCTTCCGGCCTGTCGGCATCGGAACTGGTTGCCGTGGCGTGGGCGTCTGCCTCGACCTTCCGCGGGTCGGACAAGCGCGGCGGCGCCAACGGCGCGCGCATTCGCCTGGCGCCGCAGAACGATTGGGCGGTCAACCAGCCGGTGGCCGGCACGCTGGCCAAGCTGGAGGACATTCAACGCGCCTCGGGCAAGGCTTCGCTGGCGGACGTGATTGTACTGGCAGGCAGCGTTGGTATCGAGCTGGCCGCGAAGGCAGCCGGCACGACGATCACCGTGCCGTTCACGCCGGGCCGTGTCGATGCGACGGCCGAGCAGACCGATGCTGCATCCTTCTCGGTGCTCGAGCCCGTGGCCGATGGCTTCCGCAACTACCAGAAGTCGAAGTTCGCGGTGCCGGCCGAAGTGCTCCTGCTCGACAAGGCGCAGCTGCTGACGCTGACGGCGCCCGAGCTGACCGTGCTGATCGGTGGCCTGCGCGCCATCAACATCAACGCGGATGGCAGCCAACACGGCGTCTTTACCCGCACGCCGGGCGCACTGACGAACGACTTCTTCGTCAACCTGCTCGACATGAACACCGAGTGGAAGCCTGCCGGCGACATCTACGAGGGCTATGACCGCAAGACGGGCGAGCGCAAGTGGACGGGCACGCGCGTCGATCTGGTGTTCGGCTCGAACTCGATCCTGCGTGCGCTGGCCGAGGTGTTCGGCAGCGCCGACGGTAAGGAGCGCTTCATCAGCGAGTTCGTGGCCGCATGGGTCAAGGTGATGAATCTCGACCGGTTCGATTTGGCCGCCGCCTAAGCTGCTTTCGGCGGGACTAAAATGGCGCCTTGCCTCGTGCAGGCGCCATTTTTCTTTGGTGATTTCCATGCAATCGTCCGCTGCCCAACCCAGCCGCCTCGTGCTCTATGCGCGCCTGATGCGGATGGACAAACCGATCGGCACGCTGCTGCTGCTGTGGCCGACGCTGTGGGCGCTATGGATGGCGGCTGATGGTCATCCGCCGGTCTCGCTGGTGGTGATTTTTACCGTCGGCACGTTCCTGATGCGCTCGGCCGGCTGCGCCGTCAACGACTGGGCCGATCGCGACTTTGACAAGCACGTCAAACGCACCAAGGAGCGACCGATCACCGCGGGACTGATCGCCCCGTGGGAAGCGCTCGCGGTTGCGGCGGTGCTCTCGCTCATCGCCTTCACGCTGATCCTGCCGCTCAATGCGCTGACGAAGTGGATGTCGGTTGCCGCCATCGTGATTGCCGGCACGTATCCGTTCTTCAAGCGGTTCTTCGCGATTCCGCAGGCGTACCTCGGTATTGCGTTCGGGTTTGGGATTCCGATGGCGTACGCCGCGGTGCAGGATCAGGTGCCGATGCTGGCGTGGCTGATGCTCGCCGGCAATGTGTTCTGGGCCGTCGCCTACGATACCGCGTATGCGATGGTCGACCGCGATGACGATTTGCTCATCGGCATCAAAACGTCGGCCATCACGTTCGGACGCTACGACGTGGCGGCGATCATGCTGTGCTACGTCGGCTTCTTCGGGATCATGGCCTGGGCTGGCCATGTGATGGCGTTAGGCGTGGCGTACTGGATTGGATTTGCCGCCGCCGTGGCGTTGTCGCTTTGGTATTACCCGATGCTGCAGACGCGGGATCGGATGAAGTGTTTTTTTGTTTTTCGGCATAACAATTGGTTGGGGGCTTGTTTGTTTGGCGGGGTGGTGGGGGGGTATTTGATGCGCTGAGTTCTTGTGCTGTTGGTCCACCCTCCTTTCGTTCCCTGCCGGGACCGACTCACTTTTCTTTGTCTTGCCAAAGAAAAGTAAGCAAAAGAAAGGCGCGCCCGAGATGGCGAAAGATTCCTTGAATTTGCGTAACCGGGCGGAGGTGGGGAAAACTCGCTGCGCTCAGACAGTTCCCCACCTTTTTTCCGCCCGCTTACGAAAATTCAAGGCGCCATCAAGGGCCTAACGTCAAAAGAAAAAGGCCAACCCGTCGTGAGGTTGGCCTTGTCGTTTGCGCTGGCGCTGCGTTGGTTTGGTCTTTGACTTTCCTGCCCTAGATGGCGCCTTGAATTTCTGTTGCAGGGAGGAAAAAGAGGGGAGGCCTGTCTGAGCGCAGCGAGTTTGCCTCCCCTCCCTCCCTGCGACATAAATTCAAGGGGAAGTCGCCATCTCGGGCGCGCATTTCTTTGCTTACTTTCTTTGGGCAAGACCAAAGAAAGTGAGTCAGCCCCGGCAGGGGATGAAACAAGGGATGCACCACCAAGCCGTCAATCCCGCCCAAACTCCTCGCCCATTTCTTTGCCACGGGCAGCAGCAGCCTGCATGGCCCGCACAAACGCAGCCTTAATACCTGCGCCTTCCATCGAAGTGAGCGCCGCATAAGTCGTCCCGCCCTTGGACGTCACACGCTCGCGCAGCACCTCCACCGGCTCGGTCGATTGGCCCGCCAGCGTGGCCGCGCCAATAAACGTCTCGACTGCCAGCGTGCGCCCATCTTCCGCCGACAGCCCCAGCTCCTGCGCCGCCTGCTGCATCGCTTCGATGAAATAGAACACGTACGCGGGGCCGCTGCCCGAGATGGCGGTCACTGCATCAATCTGCGCTTCGGCGGGCACCCAAACGCTCTTGCCGACGGCATTGGCGATGGCGCTGGCGGTCGCGCGGTCGGCGTCGGACAAGCCCGCATTGGCAGCCAAGCCGGTCATACCCAGACCGGAGAGCGCAGGCGTATTCGGCATCGCCCGAACCACACGCGCGTGGCCATTCAGCCAGCGCGACAGATCCTGGATCCGGATGCCCGCCGCCACCGACAGCACCAGGCTGTCGCGCAGATGCGGTGCCAGTTGCGCACAGACCTCGCGCATCTGCTGCGGTTTGACGGCCAGGACGATCACGTCGCGGTCGGCCAGTTCGGCGCCCGGCGCGGCAGCTGTGCGGGCGCCCCAGGTCTGCTCGGCGCGGCTGCGGGCGGGTTCGGTCGGGTCTACCACCACGATGTTGGCGCCGTGCGCGCCCTTGGCGATCAGGCCGCCGATGAGGGCCGCCGCCATGTTGCCGCCGCCGATGAAGCCGAGTTTCAGAGTGTCGAGCATGAGAGTGGTGGTGTGAGAGGAAACAGGAAGTCAGGCGTTGGCATACTGCCGCGCGCCAAAGATGGCGCTGCCGACACGCACAATCGTGGCGCCTTCGGCAATTGCGTCTTCCAGGTCGGCGGACATGCCCATCGAAAGCGTATCGAGCGGGATGCCGGCCTCGCGCAACCGGCCCGCCAGGGCACGCAGATCAGCAAACGGCTTGCGCTGCGCCACGGGGTCATCGCTGGGCTCGGGCACGGCCATCAGGCCGCGCAACTGCAAGCGGGGCAGGGACGAGACGGCTCGTGCCACGGCAACCACCTCATCGAAATCGGGCAGCAGGCCATGTTTGCTGGCCTGGCGGCTGATGTTGATCTCGAGACAGACCTGCAGCGGCGGCAGGGTGTCCGGGCGCTGGGCCGACAGGCGCTCGGCGATCTTCAGGCGATCGACGCTGTGCACCCAGTCGAATTGTTCGGCCACGGCGCGCGTCTTGTTGCTCTGCAGGGGGCCGATGAAGTGCCAGCGGATCGGGTCGGGGCCCGTGCGCAGGTCGGCCAGCGCGTCGATCTTGGCGATGCCTTCCTGCACGTAGTTTTCGCCGAAGAGGCGTTGCCCGGCGGCATGCGCGGTGCGTACGGCATCGGCGTCGAACGTCTTCGAAACCGCCAGCAATGTGACACCCGCAGCATCGCGCGAAGCCAGTGTGCAGGCCGTTGTGATCCGTTGACGCACGGCTTGCAAGTTGGCGGCGATTACAGACATAATCCGGCGACGTTTGTTACAAATAAACAAGGTTCCGGCACGTCAAAACAACGGCTCGGAGCGCGTCTGGAGGCGCCATTGCGACGCCGGGCGACATAAAAAAGTCGGGGGTCATTATAAGATGGACATCGCGCAGCTTCTGGCGTTTTCCGCCAAGAACAAGGCGTCGGACTTGCACCTGTCGGCCGGACTGCCGCCGATGATCCGGATCCACGGCGACATGCGCCGGATCAACGTGCCCCCGCTCACGCACCAGGATGTGCACTCCATGGTGTACGACATCATGAGCGACGGGCAGCGCAAGGTCTACGAAGAAAACCTGGAAGTCGACTTCTCGTTTGAGATCCCCGGCCTCTCGCGTTTCCGGGTCAACGCGTTCAACCAGAACCGCGGCGCTTCGGCGGTGTTCCGGACGATTCCGTCGAAGGTGCTTTCCCTGGATGACCTGAAGGCGCCGGCCGTGTTTGCCGATCTGGCGATGAAGCCGCGCGGCCTGGTGCTCGTCACGGGCCCGACCGGCTCGGGCAAGTCGACCACGCTCGCCGCGATGGTCAACCACCGCAACGAAAACGACTTGGGCCACATCCTCACGGTGGAAGACCCGATCGAATTCGTGCACGAATCGAAGAAGAGCCTGATCAACCAGCGTGAACTCGGGCCCCATACGCACTCGTTCGCCAATGCGTTGAAGTCGGCACTGCGTGAAGATCCGGACGTGGTGCTGGTCGGCGAATTGCGTGACCTTGAAACCATTCGCCTGGCGCTCACCGCAGCAGAAACCGGCCACTTGGTGTTCGGCACGCTGCACACCAGCTCGGCAGCCAAGACCATCGACCGGGTCGTCGACGTGTTCCCGTCGGACGAAAAGGAGATGGTCCGGACCATGCTTTCCGAATCGCTGGAGGCGGTGATCTCGCAGACGCTGCTCAAGACGCGCGACGGGTCGGGCCGGATTGCGGCGCACGAAATCATGATTGCCACGCCGGCCATCCGTCACTTGATCCGCGAGAACAAGATCTCGCAGATGTACTCGATGATGCAGACAAGCAGCGGCATGGGCATGCAGACGCTTGACCAGTGCCTGTCGGAGCTGATCAAGCGCTCGGCGATCAACTACGCAGACGCGCGCGCCATCGCCAAGAACCCGGACGCGTTCGCGAACTGATACGCGAACTGATACGCTGACCGAACCGTCAGCGCGCTTTCCAATTCTTTCCAGGAGGGGCACGCCATGCTGGACCGCGAAGCCGCCACCAAATACATCCACGAACTCTTGCAGTTGATGGTGAACAGCCGTGGCTCGGACTTGTTCATCACGGCAGAATTTCCGCCCGCGATCAAAGTGGACGGCAAGGTCACGCCGATCTCTCAGCAGCCGCTGAATGCCCAGCAGGCCCTCGGTCTGGTCAAGTCGATCATGAACGAGAAGCAGCTGCGCGAGTACGAAGACAGCTCGGAATGCAACTTCGCCATCACGGCGCCGGGTGCGGGGCGTTTCCGCGTGTCGGCGTTCATGCAGCAGGGCCGCGCCGGCATGGTGCTGCGGACCATCAACACGAAGATCCCGACGCTGGGCGAGCTGGACCTGCCGCCGATCCTGAACGAGATCGTGATGAGCAAGCGCGGCCTCGTGATCGTCGTGGGCGCCACGGGCTCGGGCAAGTCGACCTCGCTGGCGGCGATGGTGGGCTATCGCAATGCGAATTCGTACGGCCACATCATCACCATTGAAGACCCGGTGGAATACGTGCATGCGCACCAGAACTGCGTGGTGACGCAGCGCGAGGTGGGCGTGGATACCGAGTCGTGGCACGTGGCGCTGAAGAACACGCTGCGCCAGGCGCCGGATGTGATCCTGATCGGCGAAATCCGGGATCGCGACACGATGGAATACGCCATCCAGTATGCGGAAACCGGCCACCTGTGCCTCGCCACGCTGCACGCCAACAGCTCGAACCAGGCGATCGACCGGATCATCAACTTCTTCCCGGAAGAGAAGCGTCAGCAGCTGCTGATCGACCTGTCGCTGAACCTTCGCGCAATGATCGCGCAGCGCCTGCTGCCGCGTCAGGGCAAGAAGGGGCGCGTACCGGCCGTCGAGATCATGCTGGCGACCCCGCTGGTGCAAGACCTCATCTTCAAGGGCGAGGTGCATGAGCTGAAGGAGGTCATGAAGAAATCCCGCGAGCAGGGAATGATCTCGTTCGACCAGGCGCTGTTCGAGTTGTACGAACAGAACAAGATCACCTACGAGGATGCGCTGCGCAATGCGGACTCGCTCAACGATCTGCGCTTGCAGATCAAGCTGCACAGCAAGCGGGGCGGCCAGACCGACCTGTCGGCCGGCACCGAGCATCTGAATGTCGTCTGATGTGGCTGATGCGCTACACCATTTGAGGTAATTTGCGGCGCATAACGTTTGCGCCTCTTCCTGCACCCACCTGTCGTCATTAACTTTCCTTAATATTTGCTGAGAATTGCCGTATAAACCGGCGAGCACGCCTGTCGAGTCACTTGACGGGCGTGAATAAAAGAATTGCCTTAGCAAATACGGGTGGGTGGAAACGTGGCAAGCAGGCCGATACGCCAGCGCGCGCAAGCCGCGCGGGGCTTTACGCTGATTGAGTTGATGATCACGGTGGCCATTGTTGGCATCTTGGCGATCATTGCTTATCCCAGCTACGTCAAATACATCGTCCGCTCCAATCGGGCAGCGGCGGAATCCTTCATGCAGGAAGTGGCGGCCGCGCAGGAGCGCTTCCTGCTCGACAACCGCGCCTATGCGCCTGACCTGACAACGCTGCAATACGCCAGCAACGTCCCGGCCAACGTTTCGCCCAATTACACCTTCACGCTGAGTGCCAGCAGCGTGCCGCCGTCTTACCAACTGGCGGCGACGCCGCTGGGCTCGCAGCAGGCGAACGACGCCGCCTGCGGCACGCTCACGCTGACGAACACCGGTGCCAAGGCGGCTTCCGGCGGCGCCTCCAACTGCTGGAAGTGAGGCGCGCCATGAACACCCTGCGAAAGCCCATCCGTGGTTTCACGCTCACCGAGCTGATGGTCACGCTGGCCGTGCTCGCCGTCCTGGTGACGATTGCCGTGCCGTCGTTCTCCGGCATGATCGCGACACAGGCCACACGCAATGCATCGTTCGACCTGTCGTCTGCCGTGTCGTTGGCGCGTGCCGAGGCGGTCAAGCAAAACGCCGTGGCCACCGTCTCGACCACCAGCAACTGGGCGACCGGCTGGACGCTGACGGTGGGCTCGCCCGCCACCGTCATTCGCACATTCGGCCCCTACAGCGGCGTGACCATCGCGGCGAGCAGCGGCAACACGCTGTCGTTCGGCAACGATGGCCGACCCACTGCAGGCGGCGTCACGTTCCAGGTCACGCCGACGAGCGCCTCGCAATCCGTTTCCTCGAGCTGCGTGCAGGTGGGCGGCACCGGCCGCGTCGCCGTGGTGTCGGGGACGTGCTCATGAGCGGCGCCGCACGCTTTCGCCATCGCAGGTCGCGCAAGGCCGCGCAGCGTGGGTCGACCCTGATCGAAATCCTGATTTCGGTCGTGATTCTGCTGGTCGCGCTGCTGGGCGCGGCGGGGATGATGGTTCGCTCCAACCAGTCGGAGATGGAGTCCTACCAGCGCGTGCAGGCCCTGACGTTGTTGCAGGACATGGCCGCGCGGCTCAATGCCAACCGCCAGGTGGCCGCCTGCTACGCCGTGGCCGGTGCGATCACCACCGTGGGCACGGGCGGTGTCTCGGCGCCCAGCTGCACGATGGGCACAGCCGCGCAGCAAGCCACGGTCACCACCGATCTTGCGGCGTGGAACAACGCGCTTCTCGGCAATACCGAAACCGCTGCGAGTGGGGCCGTCGCTGTGGGCGCCATGATCGGCGCGCGCGGCTGCATCGAAGCCGTCGACACCGTCAACCAGATCTACCGCGTGACTGTCGCGTGGCAGGGCCTGGTGCAGACCGTGGCGCCGGCCTTGCCCTGCGGCAGCGGCAGCGGCAATTACGGAAACGACGCTTACCGGCGCGCCATCAGCGTGCAGGTGCGCATGGGGGTGCTGTCATGACGACGCCTTCCAAACGTCCTGCACATCGCACACATCGCACGCTGCGGTCTCTGCAGCGCGGGATGTCGCTGGTCGAATTGATGGTCGGCATGGCGCTCGGGCTGCTGCTGCTGACCGCGTTGGCGAGCTTGTATGCATCGACCTCGCAATCGCGCGTGCAACTCGGCAACAGCGCCACGCAGATCGAGAACGGACGCTATGCGCTCGACATCATCAGCCAGGAAGTCGGGCTGGGCGGCTTTCTCGGCGACCTGAACCTGCTGGGCACCTCCGCCGTTGCCACGCCTGATGTCTGCGCCGCGGCCATCAATGCGCTCGGCTTCAGCACCGGCCCGGCAACGGTGCCGGTGGCCATCTACGGCTACGTGCCCGGCGCGAATGCGGCGCCGTGCTTGCCCAACCTGTCCCCCAACTCGGAAATCCTGGTGGTGCGCCGCGTGTCGAGCACCGTCACCTCGGCGAGTGCCGTCGCGGCGGGGCAGGCCTATCTGCAGGACTCCTTCTGCAGCACTGACACGTCGCCCTTTGTGTTCAGCGCTACGGCAACGGATTTCACGCTCAAGGACAAGACCTGCACCAATCTGGCAGACCTGCGCCAGGTCAGCGTGCGTGCGTTCTATCTGGCCACGTGCGACCGTTGCGGCACGGGCGGCGACAGCATTCCGACGCTCAAGATGGTCGAGTTTTCCAGCGGTGCAATGCAGCCGCCCAACTCGATCGCCCAGGGCATCGACGACGTGCATTTCGCCTATGGCGTGGACATGGACGGCAATGGTTCGCCCGATTGCTACGTCGCCAATCCCGGCATCGACAACAGCGCTGCGTGTACCAACGTGGGCGGCTACAACTGGCTCGCATCCGCCGCGACCAACTGGAGCAACGTGACGGCCGTGCGCATCAACGTGCTCGCGCGCACGCTGGGCGTGTCACCGGGCTGGACGGATACGCGGTCTTACGACCTCGGCCGCGGCACGCTCACCGCCCCTTTCAACGATGGCTACAAGCGGCACGTCTACGCGGAACTCGCGCGCGTCGCCAATGTGGCCGGCCCTCGGGAGTAGCCATGCGGCGCTTATCGGTTCGCCAATCGGCACGTCAGTCGGGCGTGACCCTCGTTGTCACGCTGATCTTCCTGGCGATCTTCATGGGCATCGTCGTGATGATGATGAACTCGGGCGTGATCAACACCAAGATCGCCGCTAACCAGCAATACGGCCTCGAAGCACGCAGCGCGGCGCAGCAGGGTATCGAGCAGGTCATCAGCGTGGATTTCACTTCCAATCCGGTCGCGACCAGCGTGCCGGTCGATGTGAACGGCGATGGCAAGGCGGACTACACCGCGCAGGTGGCCGCCCCCGCCTGCGTGGCCACCAAGCCCATCGCCAATACGCAGCTGACGACAGATACGACCAGCCCCAACTTTGCTGCCGACTCGTCCTGCTTCAGCGGCGTGAACAACAACTCCGACACCGGCATCCTGACCGCTGCCGGCACGCCGGGCGGCATGTCGAACTGCAGTGCGACGCAGTGGGATGTCGCTGCCACCGTCAACGATGCCAATGGCACGGCCGTGAGCACCACGCTGCATCAGGGCGTGGCCGTTCGCGTGCTGACCGGCGCCGCGTGTCCGTAAGCCAACGCGCAAGCAAGGAACAACTCATATGCGCTCATTTGCTCAACGATTTGCGTTTGCCGCGACGGCCACCGCCGCGCTCGCGCTGGCGTGTGTCCAGCCTGCCGGGGCCGAGGATATTGATCTGTACACCGGGCTGCAACCGCAGGCAGGCAAGCCCAACGTGCTGATCATCATGGACAACGCGTCCACATGGAATGCATCCGCAACGTTCACCTGCGACACCAGCGGCGTCGTGTCGAGCAACAATGCGAACACCGATGTCGGTGCCGAGCAGTGCGCGCTCTATGACGCGGTGAACGCGTTCAAGAATTCCCCGTCGCTGCTGGGCAACCTGAATCTGGGCCTGATGATGTTCGGCTCCGGCAACAACGTCGGTGCGCAGTTCCAGTTTCCGGCAACGCCGCCCGCGCAATTGCCGCTGATGGATCTCAATGGGATCAACAGCTTTCTCAACTACGTGTTGACGATCGACCGTCAGGCAAACAACTCGAACAACTCGCAGGTGGGCGGCGGCATGGAGGAGGCATGGGCCTACTTCAACAGCGGAACCGGGCCATCCGGAACGTCATACAAGTCGGCCAATCCGATCAACAACCCGTGTCAGCGGAATTACGTCATCTACATCGGCAATGCCGTCAACAACGGCAAACCGCAGGACACCGGCAAGAACATCCAGAGCGATCTGGCATCTGCGCTCGGCCTTTCTGCCAACACGACGCCGCCGCAGATCGTCATCCCATCGCCCTACAACAAGTACCAGGCCAACTGGGGCGACGAGTGGGCGCAGTTCATGTACCGCTATGACCTGCAGACGAAGACGATCCCCAAGGATCATCCGCCGCAGAACATCATCACCTACACGATTTCCGTCACGGACGGAAACAACCCCGACTACGTGGCCTTCGACCAGAGCATGGCCACGAACGGCGGCGGCAAGGCGTATGTTGCGCAGCTTGGCAAACCGGACCAGCTGAAGGACATCCTGCTGCAGATCTTCAACGAAATTCAGGCTGTGAACAGCGTGTTCGCCTCGGTCAGCTTGCCGGCCGCCGTGAATGCGCAGGGCCAGTTCCTGAACCAGGTCTATGTCGGCATGTTCCGTCCGGACGCGAGCGCCGCGCCGCGCTGGATGGGGAACCTCAAGCAATACCAGGTGGGCTACGACGCCAACGGCACCCTGCAGTTGCTGGACTCCGTCGGCAAACCGGCGCTCAGCAGCGCAGGCACCGGCTTCATTTCGCCCAACGCCGTCAGTTTCTGGTCGGCCGATCCCCCGCTGGCTTTTGGCACCAGCGGCTACGGGTCGGGCGTAACGAACTGGCCGAAGAACGGATTCTGGATCAACAGCCCTTCCGGCGTCGGAGGCGCAAGTGACTCCCCTGACGGCGAGGTGGTCGAGAAGGGCGGCGCCGGTGAAATGCTGCGCGCCCAGTTCCTGACCGATCAAAGCACCCGTGTGCTCTATACCTGCAACGGCGTCGGCACGTGCCCGACCAGCGGTGCCATGCCGACGTTCGACACGTCGAACACGTGGCTGACCGGCGGTGCAGGGAAAGGGCTGGACGCCATCAACTCCTACAACAGCGTCAACGGCGCCCCGGCCATCACTTCGACCGAGCAGAACTACTTCATCAATTGGGTGCGCGGCCGCGACGTCTACGCGATGGACGGCACCACGAAGGCGCCGACGGTGGGGCAGGAAGCCGAGACAGGCCCGGGCTCTCCGGTGACGATCCGTCCGTCGATCCACGGCGACGTGCTGCACTCGCGCCCCGTGGTGATCAACTACGGAACATCGACCGCGCCCAACGTCGTCGTCTATTACGGCACCAATGACGGCGTGTTCCATGCCGTCAACGGCAACCAGGCAACCGGCATCAAGACCTCGTCGACGAACATCGTGCGTCCGGGCGGCGAGCTGTGGGGCTTCATCCCGCCCGAGTTCATCGGCAAGCTGAGCCGGCTCTATGCCAACACGCCGGAGGTTGCGCTCTCCACCACGCCGGGCGGCATCACGCCCAAGCCGACACCACGCGACGACTTTTTCGACGGCAGCACGACCGTCATGCAGGATCAGCGTGTGACCGGCAGCCCGCGCACCGTCATCTACCTGACAGCGCGTCGTGGTGGCAGCCTCATTTATGCGCTGGACGTGACCGACCCCGTCAACCCGCGCTACCTCTGGTCGCGCAGCAACACTGACATTCCGGAGCTGGGCCAGACCTGGTCGAAGCCTCGCCTGATGCGCGTGGCAGGCTATACCAACCCGGTGCTGATCATGGGCGCAGGCTACGATGCCGCCTCCGAAGACAGCGACCCGGCACCCGGCACCGACACCGTCGGCCGCGGCATTGTCGTGCTCGATGCGTACAGCGGCGTGCCGGTGTGGAGCGCGTTGGCCAATTGCAGTGGCGTCGCGGGCGTGTGCGTGAAGAACACCAGCCTCACGCGCTCGATTGCCTCCGATGTCACCACGGTGGACCGCACGGGCAGCGGCTACATCCAGATGGCCTACGTGGGCGATGTGGGTGGCAACATCTGGCGCGTCGATTTCCAAAGCGCGGCCGGCAACACCCCCGCCAACTGGGCACTGACCCAATTCGCGACGCTGGGCGGCGCAGCCAACACCAACAATGCGCGCAAGTTCTTCTATGCGCCCGATGTGGTGCCCACGGCTGGCTTCAATGCGATCCTCGCCGGCACCGGCGATCGCGAGCATCCGCTGTATTCGGCGTCGAACGCGCCCGGTACCGCATACAACGTGGTCAACCGGTTCTACATGCTCAAGGATCCGAACCTCGGCCCGGTGCCCGCCGGCTGGACGCCGCTGACCGAGGCCAACCTCGTCGACGCGACCTCGGGCGCGTACAACGGCACGGGCTCCGGCTTCTTCATCACGTTGCCGAATGCAGGCGAGAAGGTGGTGAATGCGCCGCTGACCGTCGCGGGCTACACGACGTTCGGCACCAACACGCCGGCAGTGCCGAAGGCCGGCATGTGCTATCCGAACCTCGGCGTGGCGCGTACCTACTCCGTCAGCTTCCTCACCGGTGCGGGTCAGAACCCCGACCGGTCCGTCATGCTCGATGGCGGTGGCTTTCCGCCGTCGTCGGTGTATGGCGTGGTGCTGGTCAACAACGGCAATGGCGGCACAACGCCGGTGCCGGTGTGTTTTGGCTGTGGCAACCAAACGGGTACGGGTGGTGGATCGTCACTCGCTCCGATCAAGGTCTCGCCGACGGGCCTCGGCAAACGCAAGCGCACGTTCTGGTTCTCCGAAACCGACAAGCACTGACCCGCATCGTCCCGCATCGCTCCCAAACGGCCCGCCCAGCGCGGGCCGTTACAATTCCGGCCAGATGCCGGAGCACTCCCGTTCCCGCAACCATCCGGAGAGTAGCCATGACTGACGTTTATGCATTCGAGGCCGATTCGCTGACCGGCCAGCGCGTGCCGCTGTCGCAGTACAAGGGCAAGGTCCTGCTGATCGTGAACACGGCCAGCAAGTGCGGATTCACGCCGCAATACGCGGGGCTGGAGGCGGTATACAAGCGGCTGCACGACAAGGGGCTGGAAGTGCTCGGCTTTCCGTGCAACCAGTTCGGCAAGCAGGAACCGGGCGGCGAAGACGAAATCGGCGCGTTCTGCGAAAAGAACTACGGCGTCTCCTTCCCGATGTTCGGCAAGATCGACGTGAACGGCTCCAATGCGCATCCGCTCTACAAGTGGCTGACCTCGGAAAAGCCCGGCGTGCTCGGCATCGGAGCCATCAAATGGAACTTCACCAAGTTCCTGCTGCGCCGCGACGGCACGGTGTACAAGCGCTACGCGCCGATGACCAAGCCGGAAGAGATTGCCGGCGATATCGAGCGGCTGCTGGCGGAGCCGGATCCCGCCTGACGTTGCGTTCGTCGGTTACGGTCGTTAATCCGACGAGCCTCGCACCTTGCGCATGAAGTCCGCCAGCGAGCGCTCGGCGGATTCGGCAAAGTGGCGCTCCAGAATGTCCACTTTGACGCAGCGGTCGAGGCGGAAAGTGCGGTAGTCCTGACGGTGCTCGCACCAGGCGGCCACCAGCCAGACTTGTCCCCAGAAGAACAGGCCGAGCGGCTGGATGCAGCGTTCGGTCAACTGGCCCTGCGCGTCGCGGTAAGACAGCCGCGCAACAGCGTGGCGGCCCAGGGCGGCATGCAGCGTATCGAACACCTGCTTGACCTCGCTGCCCATGCCGTAGCCGGGCGCGAAGATGCGTGTGGTCTCGGCCTCGGCGCGGCGTTCGGCGGGCAGGGCGCCCATCAGCTTTTCCAGCGCCGCTTCCACGGAGTCGGCCATGGTGCCGCCGCTCCACGCCTTGATCATCCGCGCGCCGGCCACCAGCGCTTCCACTTCATCGGCGGTGAACATGAGCGGCGCCAGGTCGTAGCCGGCACGCATGCGGTAGCCGATGCCGGCTTCTCCTTCGATCGGCACGCCCGAGACAGACAGATCGCGGATATCGCGATACACCGTGCGCTCCGACACGCCGAGGCGGTCGGCCAGCATCGCCGCCGTGGTCAAACGGCGGCCTCGCAGGATCTGGGCAATCTGGAACAGGCGGTCGGCGCGGCGGGTCATGCGCGGCATTGTAGTGGGCTTCTTGCCGCGCGCAATCCGCACAATCTTTCCCCTACGCGCCGAAGGGCGTCAGTTCACGTTGCGGGTGGATATCCACCACGTCGACCTGCTCGCCACGGCGCAGCATGCGCTTGCCCAGTCGCGGGAAATCGGCAATCTCGATGTTGAGATGTTCGCCGCCGCACAGGTAGACGAGATCTTCCTTGCCGCAGTTGCGCAGGTGGTGCGCGACGCCTGTGGGGAAGGCCATGAAATCGCCGCTGCGCACGGTGAAGATGTTGTCGTCGATCTCGGCCTGCGCTTCGCCGGAAAGGATGTAGATCCATTCCTCTTCGCGCTGGTGCGCGTGATAGACGAACGACTCCTTGCCCGGCGGCACGCGCGCGAAGTTCACGCCGGTGCGCTTGAGCCCGAGCAGCCGGCCCATCATCGTGCCGTGAATTTCCGACAGGCTGTTCCAGGGGTGCGAAAACGACTGCGTGCGCGCGGTGACATCCGCGGCACGCATGAGATACGGGGATTGGCTCGGCATGGTGTTCTTCTCTGTCTCATGGTGAAGGCCGGCGCCCGCGCACCGGCCTTGGGGAGCGTTGCTGCCGTTACTGCTGCAGCAGGTACGCCTGCGTCTTGGCATCCGGCTCGTGCAGGCCGACGCGGTTGCCTTCGGTGTCGACGATGTGGGCGATGCGACCCATGTGGTCGGGCAGCGTCATCGGGCCGAATACGCATTGGCCACCGCTGCCGTTCACGCGCTCGAGCACGGCATCCAGGTTGGGCGCGTTCAGGTAGACCACGCTGCCCTTGTCGGACGGCGCAAAGCCCTCGCCCTTGACCAGCGCGCCGTGGATGGTCGTCTCACCCGCCGGAAACACGCCCATGGTCAGGTCGCCCATGTCTTCCTGCTTGAGCTGCGTGTCGAAGACGTTCTCGTAAAACTTCACCGCGCGCGGGAAATCGTTGGCGGGGATTTCAAACCAGTTGATGACGCTTGCCATGGTGTTCGCTCCGGTAGGTGGCTCAGGCGGTGGGGAGTGCCGTTGCCGGTTAAGGTGGAGCGATTCTGGCGGGGGGCTCCTGACAGCGTTCTGTCAGGAGCATTCAGGAGGACTGAGGATCGTGTCTCAGGTTGCTCAGGCAGTGAATGCCGGGCGGAGGGGGGAGGCAGCTCAGTGGGGAATCCAGCCCGCCAGCAGCGGCACCAGCACCGCTGTCAGCACGCCGTTCAGGCCCATGCCCAGCGCCGAGAACGCACCCGCTTCCGGATTGACCTGAAACGCGCGCGCGGTGCCAATGCCATGCGCCGCAATGCCGGTGGCGAAGCCCCGCACGCTGTACTCACGCACGCGCAGCAGGTTCAGCAGCCGCGTCGTGGTCGTCGCGCCGACAATGCCGGTAATGAGCACCAGTACTGCCGTGATGGTCGGCGCGCCGCCGATCTTCTCCGAGATACCCATGGCGATCGGGATCGTCACCGATTTCGGCGCCATCGAGCGCAGCGTTTCCGGCGATGCGCCCAACAGCCACGCGATGCCCACCGCTGACACCACCGCCACGACCGACCCCGCAAGCAGCCCGGCCATGAGCGGTAACGCGTGGCGGCGCAGCTTCGCCCATTGCTGAAACAGCGGCACCGCCAGCGCCACCGTGGCCGGCCCCAGCAGGAAGTGCACGAACTGCGCGCCGTCAAAGTAGGTCTTGTAAGGCGTGCCTGTCACGGTCAGCAGCGTGCCCAAAATGACCACCGCAATCAGCAGCGGATTGACCATCGGATTGAAGCGGCTGCGCTCATGCAGACGCACGCCGATCAGGTAGGCGATGAGCGTGGCAGTCAGCCCGAGCAGCGGGCTGGCGGCCAGGTAGACCCAGAGTTGATGCAGGTTCGGAGCCATCGCGTTCATGGGGCCAGCTCCTCGTGGGCTTCGCCGTGGTCACCCATGCGGCGCATCAGCGCGCGGGTGACAAGTGCACCGGCGGCAATCGACAGCCACGTCGATACGACAGTCGCCACCACGATCGGCAGCCATTCCTGCCCGATGCGGTTCAGTTGCGTCATGACACCCACGCCGGCCGGCACGAACAGGATGGTCAGGTGCCGCAGCAGTTCACTCACGGTGCCGTGCATGACTTCGAGCACGCGGCCCTTGTCCACCAGCAGGTAGATGACCAGCAGCACCATGCCGATCACCGGACCGGGCACCGGCAGGTGCATCGAATACGTCAACAGCTCTCCCACCGACTGGAACGTCAACAGGATCGCGAAGGTTTGCAGCATGGGGCCTCCGGGTAAAACGAAGCGCCAAGTATAGAACCGGGCTGCGTTCGTTTCAGGCCAGCATGCGGTCGACCAGCTCGATCCAGTGTTCGACCGGCGTGTCGGTGCCGCTTTGCAGATGCGTGACGCAGCCGATGTTGGCGGTGACGATGCGCTCGGGCTGCGTAGCTTGCAGCTTGGCGAGCTTGTCGTCGCGCAGGCGGTAGGCAAGTTCCGGTTGCAGCACCGAATACGTCCCCGCCGAGCCGCAGCACAGATGGCTGTCGGCGCAGAGCTTGACGTCCACACCCAGCGAGCCGAGCAGTGTTTCCACCGCGCCGCGAATCTGCTGGCCGTGTTGCAGTGTGCAGGGCGGGTGCCATGCCACGCGCGGCCGTTGCGCTTCCGGTTTGGCTTTCTGAAGAAGCTGCTGTGAAAACGCAGGCAGCACCTCGCACAGATCGCGCGTCATGGCGGACACACGCGCCGCGCGCTCGGCATAGGCCGGGTCGTCGCGCAGCAGGTGGCCGTATTCCTTGACCATCGCGCCGCAGCCGGAGGCCGTCATGACGATGGCCTCGGCGCCGGCCTCGATATGCGGCCACCACGCGTCGATGTTGGCGCGCATGTTGCCCAGGCCGCCTGCGTGGTCGTTCATGTGATAGCGGATCGCCCCGCAGCAGCCGGCACGGTCTGCGCTGATGAGCTGCACGCCCAGCTTGTCGAAGACGCGTGCAGTGGCCGCGTTGATGTTGGGCGACATGGCGGGTTGTACGCAGCCTTCCAGCAGCAGCATCTTGCGTGCGTGCGCGGTGCTTGGCCGCACGCCGGCGTGGGGTTGCTTCGCCGGGACCTTGTTGCGCAGCACCGGCGGCAGCATCGGCCGCACGGCTTGTCCGAGCTTGAGCGCGGAGCCGAACAGCGCCGGCCGCGTCAGGCCCTCGCGCAGCGCCCAGCGCACGGCGCGTTCGCCGAGCGGGCGTGATTCGCCTTTCGCGTCGAGCTGGTCATCGACGATCTTGCGGCCGATCTCGACGAGGCGCCCGTAGGTCACGCCGGACGGGCAGGTCGATTCGCAGTTGCGGCAGGTCAGACAGCGGTCCAGGTGCAGGCGTGTGGCCTCGCCGGCGGGCTGGCCTTCCAGCACCTGCTTCATCAGGTAGATGCGCCCGCGCGGGCCGTCCAGTTCGTCGCCAAGCAGTTGGTAGGTCGGGCAGGTGGCGGTGCAGAAACCGCAGTGCACGCACTTCTGCACGATGCTTTGGGCTTCTTCGCCGTCGGGGGTGTTGCGCAGGAACGCCGCGAGCGTGATTTGCATGATGGGCTTGCGTTAGAAGTCGGCAGTCAGAACGCTGAATACAGACGGCCCGGGTTGAAGATGCCGTGCGGGTCGAAGCTGTCTTTCAGGCGTTTGTGCACGGCCATCAACGGCGCGGCGACGGGCGTGAAGATGTCGCTGGCGCGGTCGCCGTTGCGGAACAGCGTGGCGTGGCCGCCGGCCTTGCGTGCTGCATCGCGGATGACATCCGCGGAGGTGTTGGCGGTGTCGATCCACCAGCGCTGGCCGCCGCCCCATTCAACGAGTTGCTCATCAGCGGACGCATGGCCCAGCGCCAGCGGCGGCGTGGCGGGGGGCAGCGCGATGCGCCACAGCGGCAGGCCGCCTTGCACGGCGCGCGCGAAGAACGCATGCGATTGCTCGCGCAGGTCGCGCCAGAACGCCGCCGCTTCTGCGTCATCAACACGCTCGCCGCCAAGCTTGGCGATGGCCGCACGCACCGCCGCATCGGCCCCGCTCAGGCGCACCCACAGCGCACCGTCGATCCACGCAGACGCCGCAATCGGCAGCGGCTGGCCGCCCCAGCGGTTGAGGGTATCGATGGCCTCGCCTTGCGCCATGGCAAAGCGCAGCGTTGCATCGCAGAACGGCATCGGCAGCACCTTGAGCGACACCTGCACGATCAGGCCCAGCGTGCCGAGCGCGCCGGCCATCAGGCGCGAAACGTCGTAGCCGGCCACGTTCTTCATGACCTGGCCCCCGAAGTTCAGCAGGTCGCCGCGGCCATCCATGACGACGGCGCCGAGCACGAAGTCGCGCAATGCCCCCACCGATTGCCGGCGCGGCCCGGACAGGCCCGATGCAAACGCACCGCCCACGGTTGCCTGTTGGCCATTCGCAGCAAAGTGCGGCGGCTCGAACGCCAGCATCTGTTTGTGCTCGGCCAGTGCGGCTTCGATTTCGACGAGCGGCGTGCCGCTGCGCGCGGTGACGACGAGTTCAGCGCAGTCGTAGTCGACGATGCCGGACCATTCGCGTGTGTCGAGCACCGTGCCGTTGGGCTGCGGGGCGCGGCCGTAGAAATCCTTCGTGCCGCCGCCGCGCAAGGTCAGCGGCGTATGGCTGTCGCCCGCATGGGCGATGGCGTCGCGAAAACGTGCGAGCGTGGGCGAAAGGGCGGTGTCTGGCGTGCTTGGCATGGCGAACCTTCGGGTGCGCAGCTCACTGGCTGGGCGCGGTCTCGGTGGGGTGAAGCGGAAGCCTGGTGCCGCAGCGCTTGCAGAATGCGGCGTCGGTGTCGTGACGGTCGAACGTGCAGCCTGTGCAGGCGCGCGTCGATGGCGCAGTGGGTGGCGTGGTCGAGGAGGAACCGTCGCGCATGGTGTTCACGAGTTCGGCACCGATGATGCCGGTGGGGAACGCGATGATGCTGTAGCCGAGCAGGATGGTCATCGACGTGATGAACTGGCCCAGCGGGGTCTTCGGCACGAGGTCGCCAAAGCCCGTGGTGGTGAGCGTGACGACCGCCCAGTACATGCTGACCGGAATGCTGGTGAAGCCATGCTGCGGCCCCTCCACCACGTACATCACCGTGCCCAGGATGATGGTGATGATGAAGACGGTGCCCAGGAACACGAAGATCTTGTGCCGCGCGTTCAGCAGCGCACGCAGGAGGATCTGCGCTTCTTCAAAGTACACCGTGATCTTCAGGATCCGGAAGATCCGCAGCAGGCGCAGCAGCCGCACATCGAGCAGATAGGCCAGCTCGGGCACAAAGATCGCCAGCCACGTCGGCAGGATCGAGATGAAATCGATGACGCCGTAAAAGCTCAGCACGTAGCGCCAGGGCCTGCGCACCACCAGGATGCGCATGACGTATTCCGCCGTAAACAGCAGCGTGAAGAGCCACTCGAGCACCGTGAAGAGCGTGCCCGCGCGGCCGCTTACGCTCGGCAGGCTGTCGAGCATCACCACCAGCACGCTGGCGAGGATGGCGCCCAGCAGGGTCAGGTCGAACAGCCGGCCGGCGCGTGTCTCGGCTTCGAAGATGACGGTGTACCAACGCAGGCGCCAACCGCTCTCGGGCTTGCCGAGATACTCGCCAAGGCGCGCGTTGTGGGCGTGCCAGCGGTTCCGGGTGGTACGGGGCGGATTCTTCATGGCTGCGGGCTTCAGAAGCGCGGCAGATCCGGATGCGGCAGCAGGCCGTTGCGCACGTGCAGCTTGCCGTATTCGGCGCAGCGTGCGAGCGTCGGGATGGCCTTGTCGGGGTTCAGCAAACGCGCCGGGTCAAAGGCTGCCTTCACGCGCAGGAAGGCATCACGCTCTTCCGTCGAGAACTGCACGCACATCGAACTGAGCTTTTCCACGCCTACGCCGTGCTCGCCCGTCACGGTGCCGCCCAGCTCCACGCAGGTCTCGAGGATGTCGGAGCCGAACAGTTCGGCGCGGTGCCATTCGTCCTGGTCTTCGCCGTTGAAGAGGATGAGCGGATGCATGTTGCCGTCGCCGGCGTGGAACACGTTGATGCAGCGCAGGGCGTACTTCTGCTCCATCTGCTGGATGCGTCGCAGCAGCGTGCCGATGTGCTTGCGGGGGATGGTGCCGTCCATGCAGTAGTAGTCCGGCGAGATGCGCCCGGCTGCCGGGAAGGCATTCTTGCGTCCGCTCCAGAACTTCAGGCGCTCGGCCTCGCTTTGCGAGACCTGGATCCGCGTGGCACCCGAGGCGCGCAGCACTTCGCTCATGCGCGCGATTTCTTCGGCCACTTCTTCGGGCGTGCCGTCGGATTCGCACAGCAGGATGGCGGCGGCATCCAGGTCGTAGCCCGCGCAGACGAATTCCTCCACGGCCGCGGTGGCGGGCTTGTCCATCATCTCCAGCCCGGCCGGGATGATGCCCGCGGCAATCACGTCGGCGACGGCGTTGCCGCCCGATTCCACATCGTCAAAGCTGGCCATGATCACCTGCGCCAGTTGCGGCTTGGGGATCAGGCGCACGGTCACTTCGGTCACCACGGCCAGCATGCCTTCGGAGCCGATCACCGTGGCCAGCAGGTCGAGGCCGGGGGCGTCGGGCGCTTCGCTGCCGAATTCGACGACCTCGCCGTCCATCATCACGGCGCGCACGCGCAGCACGTTGTGCACGGTCAGGCCGTATTTCAGGCAGTGCACGCCGCCCGAGTTTTCATTCACGTTGCCGCCGATGGTGCAGGCAATCTGCGACGACGGATCGGGCGCGTAGTACAGCCCGTGCGGGTTGGCGGCTTCCGAGATGGCAAGGTTGCGCACGCCCGGCTGGACCACCGCCGTGCGCGTGTAGGGGTCGACCTTGAGGATGCGCTTGAACTTGGCCAGCGAGAGGACCAGCCCGCCCGGCGTGGGCATCGCGCCGCCCGACAGGCTCGTCCCTGCGCCGCGCGGCACCACGGGCACGCCCAGGCGGTGGCATACGCGCAGGATTTCGACGACCTGCGCCTCGGTATCCGGCAGCACCACGGCCAGCGGCACCTGCCGGTAGGCGGCCAGGCCATCGCATTCATACGGGGTGGTGTCTTCGCGCTCCCAGAGCAACGCGTCGTCGGACACGATCCGGGACAGCGCGGCGGTCAGCTCGGCCTGCAGGGCGGTCAGGTCGCGGGCGGTGGCGGACAACGACGATGGCGCATTCATGGGGTGTCTCTCATGGTTCTGCCCGCCAGCGGTGGCCGGGGTGGGAGGCACTATATCCCGGCCGCCGCGCCGCGCGGCGTGTTAAGGACTTTTGCTGCGATGAATTTGGCTCGCCGGGGCGGCCAATGCGGTTCATCGCGGTGCAGCAAGGGTTCGCCGCCCGTTGGTGGAGGTCCGACCTTCACGATCGAGCCTCCGACCGTCGACGATGGACCTCCGATCACCGAGCTTCACACTAAAAGTTTCGAATCCGAGGTTCGGATACCTCACGCGTGAGGCAAATACAGTCGCCGTTGATGAAAAAAGCAGCAACGATGAGGTTCAGAACGCCAACTTCGAGGCTCAGAGGGTCGACCGATGACGCTTTTTGCTCCGACGTTGCTGCTTTTTTCATCAACGCTGAGGTTCCGAACGTCAACGTCGATACTAAAAGTTTCGAATCCGGTGGTTTGAGGCCCGGCGACGCGCCTCCACTGCCCACGGCAGGCCGCTTACCAATCCAGCCCGAGCAACCAGTCCACAAAATGCTGCGCCTCGGGCTTCATCGGTGCCTGCTCGCGCTGCACGATGTAATAAGCATGTGGCGACGTCGATTCGATGTCCAGCAGCCGCACGATCTGCCCCGAGGCCAGCCAGTTGCGCGCCATCGCCTGCCGCACCAGCGCCACGCCCTGGTTGGAGGCGACGGCTTCCAGCATGAGCCCGATGTCGTTGAAGAGCGAACCGGTGGCAGGCTCCGGCGCATCCAGCCCCGCTGCCTCGAACCACGGGCGCCACGGCTCCAGCGGGCTGCGCAGCAGCGTGAGGTTCAGCAGTTGCGATGCCTCGGTGATGGTGCTGCCGCTGATCTGCTCGAAGTAGCCGCGCCCGCATGCGGGAAACACCGGCTCGTTGAGCAGGAGCGTGGTCTTCAGGTCGGGGTAGCGGCCGGTGCCGTAGCGGATTTCGACGTCGGTGTCTTCGGCCTTCACGTCGAGGAACGGGATGGCGAGGTGCAGCTCCACGTCGATGTGCGGATACAGCGCGTTGAACTCCGGAATGCGTGGCACCAGGTGCTGACGCCCGAACGTGGGCGGGATTGCCACACGCAGCCGCGCGCGCTGTTTGCTGAATTCCGGGCGAGCCAGCTCATGCAGGCTCTTGAGCGCGTCCTGCACGCTGCGCAGGTAGCGCGTGCCGGCGGCGGTCAGCCGCAATGCCGTGCCGGTGCGCACGAACAGGTCTTCGCCCCACAGCTCTTCGAGGTTCTTGATGCGGTGCGAGACCGCGCTGGGCGTAACGGACAGCTCCTCGGCCGCGCGCGCGAAGCTCGCATGGCGTGCGCCCGCTTCAAAGGCAATCAGCAGGTGCAGCGGAGGAACGCGCTTGAAGACGGAGGCCATTACAGGTGGAAGATCTTGCCGGGGTTGAGGATGTGCTTCGGGTCCAGCGCGAGCTTGACGCTGCGCATCAGGTCGATCGCATCGTTGCCGTGTTCGGCGATGAGGAAGTCCATCTTGTGCAGGCCCACGCCATGTTCGCCTGTGCAGGTGCCGTCCATGGCAATCGCCCGCGCGACGATGCGCTGGTTGATGCGCTCGGCTTCTTCCAGTTCTTCCGGCTTGTTCGGATCGATCAGCAGCGCGACGTGGAAGTTGCCGTCGCCGACGTGGCCGACGATGGGGGCGGGCAGTTGCAGCGCGCTGGCCAGCAGGTCCTTCTCGGTCTCGACCACGCATTCAGCCAGGCGCGAGATCGGCACGCACACGTCGGTGGTGACGGCGCGGCAGCCTGGCTTGAGCTGCAGGAACGCAAAGTAGGCGTTGTGGCGGGCGTTCCACAGGCGGCTGCGGTCTTCGGGGCGCGTGGCCCATTCGAAGCCCTGGCCTTTATGTTCAGCGGCGATCTGCTGGACGGTCTCGGCCTGTTCCTGCACGCCATGCTCCGAGCCGTGAAACTCGAAGAACAGCGTCGGCATCTCGGGCAGCGTCAGCTTGTCGTACTGGTTGATCGCCCGGATGGCCAGCGCATCGACAAACTCCACGCGCGCAATCGGCACGCCCATCTGGATGGTGTCGATCACGGCGGACACCGCATCGCCCATGCTCGGGAAGGCGCACACGGCTGCGGACACGGCTTCCGGTTGCGGATACAGCTTCAGCGTGATCTCGGTGATGATGCCGAGCGTCCCCTCGCTGCCGATGAACAGGCGCGTGAGGTCGTAGCCCGCCGACGATTTGCGTGCACGGTTGGCGGTCTTGACGATGCGGCCGTCGGCGGTGACGACCGTCAGGTTCAGTACGTTTTCGCGCATCGTGCCGTAGCGCACGGCGTTGGTGCCGGACGCACGCGTCGCACACATGCCGCCGATGGACGCATCCGCGCCCGGATCGATCGGGAAGAACAACCCGGTATCGCGAATCTCGGTATTGAGCTGCTTGCGCGTGACGCCCGGTTCGACCGTCACCGTCAGGTCTTCCGGGTGCACCGACAGCACGTGGTTCATCTGCGAGAGATCGAGGCTCACGCCGCCGGCCACGGCCAGCAGATGGCCTTCGAGCGACGAGCCGGCGCCATACGGGATCAGCGGAATTTCGTGCTCGAAGCAGAGCTTGGCGACGGCAGCGACTTCCTCGGTGGTCTGCGCGAAGACGACGGCGTCGGGCAGCATCGGGTCGTAGGCGGATTCATCGCGGCCGTGGTGGGCGCGCACGGCTTCGGTGGTGGAGACGCGGTCGCCGAAGCGGGCCCGCAGCGCGTCGAGCATGACCGGGGGGATCGGCTTGCGCACCAATCCGGGATGGGGAATCGGGTGGTTCATGGGGGTCTCGCAATGTTGTGCGGCTCTCGGCGGGCCAATGGATCATTCTAACGCCGGGGTTGCACGCCGCTTGCGATAATGGCGGCTTGCAACGCGCCAATACAGGAACAGGAGACGCACCTTGGGCAACCGCCTATCCAAAATCGCCACCCGCACCGGCGACGACGGCACCACTGGCCTTGGCGACGGCAGCCGCACGGCCAAGGACAGCCTGCGCATCGCTGCCATCGGCGACGTCGACGAGTTGAACTCGCACATCGGCGTGCTGCTGACGGAAACGCTGCCCGACGGCGTGCGCGCGGCGCTCACCGCCATCCAGCACGACCTGTTCGATCTGGGTGGCGAACTCTGCATTCCGGGCTACACGATGGTGACGACCGCGCACGTGCTGCGGCTCGACCAATGGCTGGCCGATTACAACGCCGATCTTCCGCGGCTGGCCGAATTCATCCTGCCCGGCGGCAGCCGCGCCGCGGCACAGGCGCATGTGTGCCGCACCGTTGCGCGCCGCGCGGAGCGCAGCATCGTCGCACTCGGCCGCGCAGAGGCCATTGGCGAGGCGCCGCGCCAATACGTCAACCGCCTCTCGGACCTGCTGTTCGTGCTGGCGCGCGTGCTGAATCGCGCAGATGGCGGCACGGACGTCCTCTGGAGGCGCGACGAGCACAAGCCGGCGTAATCGCCGTCCGCATCAAACAAAACGGCCCGGCGAGGTGACGTTACCTCGCCGGGCCGTTTGCTTGTGCGGTGCGCTGACTTAGTTCACGCTTGTCGGCGTCGTCGTGCTTTGCGCCACGGCGGCCAGCCCCGCCAGTTGCCCCGGCGTGGTGATCGTCAGCGCCTGCGATGGCGTCGGCGCCGGGAAGCCGGCTTCGGCCAGCGCTTCCTTGATGGTGCGGTTGGTGTCGAAATAGACCTGCCAGTAGTTGTCGTTGTGCGTGTACGGGCGCACGGCCAGCACAGGCCCGACCAGGTTGAACTCGAGAATCTCAACATCGACCGCCGGATCGGTCAGCACGTTCGGAATGGCGGCCACCTTTTCCTTGAGTAGCGCGATGGCGGCGCGGTGATCGGCGCTGCCGGCCAGTTGCGCCTTCAGCTCGACGCGGCGGAACGGGTTGGAGGTGTAGTTCTGGATCGTGTCGGCGAAGATCTTGCCGTTGCCGACAATCGTGACCACGTTGTCCGGCGTGTTGATGGTCGTGGCAAACAGGCCGATCTCCTTGATCGTGCCCGTCACGCCACCGGCCGTCACGAAGTCGCCCACCTTGAACGGCCGCAGCACGATCAGGAACGCGCCCGCCGCAAAGTTGGACAGCAGGCCCGACCACGCCATGCCGATCGCCACACCGGCTGCAGCAATCAGCGCCGCGAACGTCGTCGTCTGGATGCCGAAATAGCCGAGGATGCCGATCACCAGCAGCACATTCAGCGTGACGGTGATGATGGAGCCGACATACCGCAGCACGGTCGGATCGACCTTCTGTCGACTCAGCGAACCTTCCACCATGCGCACGGCCAGGTTGATCAGCCAGCGGCCGACCACCCAGAAGACGATGGCGGCGAGGATCTTCATGCCGACGTCGGTGGCATACTGCGCCACGATTGCCTGGTACTTGCTTGCGGTGTTGACGGCGGTGTCCGCCAGGTTGTCTGCCATGGGTGCCTCCGAAAGAGCAGGGGGGAACCCACCTACGATATGTCAAAGACAACGCACTTGTGTGACTTTGATACGTTTCGCTCACATTTGTTATAGATCTGCGCGTTGATGCGCGCGCAAAGAAAAAGGACGCCCGCAGGCGTCCTTCCCAAATCACGCTGATGGCGTCTTAGTTGCCGCTGCCCGGTACGAGACGGCGCTTGCGCACGGCGTCGGCCAGCGTTTCCAGCACCTTCACCGAATCGTCCCAGCCGATGCAGGCGTCGGTCACGCTCTGGCCATAGGCCAGGTCGGATACGGGCGTGCCTTGCACGTGGTCCTGGCGCCCGGCGTTGATGTGCGATTCCACCATCACCCCGACGATGCGGTTGTCGCCGGCAACCATCTGGCGGCCGATGTCTTCGCACACCGGAATCTGGTTCTCGTGTTTCTTGCTGCTGTTGGCGTGCGAGGCGTCGATCATCAGGCGCGCGGCCAGGCCCGACTTGGAGATGGCGTCGCAGGCTTCCTGCACGCTGGCGGCGTCATAGTTGGGCGCCTTGCCGCCGCGCAGGATGATGTGGCAATCCTCGTTGCCGGCCGTCGACACGATGGCCGAGTGGCCGCCCTTGGTGACCGACAGGAAGTGGTGCGGCTGCGATGCGGCCTTGATGGCGTCCACGGCGATCTTCACGTTGCCGTCGGTGCCGTTCTTGAAACCGACCGGGCACGACAGGCCGGACGCCAGCTCGCGGTGCACCTGGCTTTCGGTGGTGCGCGCGCCGATGGCGCCCCAGCTCACCAGATCGGCGATGTACTGCGGGCTGATCACGTCGAGGTATTCGGTGCCGGCCGGCAGGCCCAGTTCGTTGATGTTCATCAGCAGTTCGCGCGCGGTGCGCAGGCCGTCGTTGATCTTGAAGCTGCCGTCCATGTGCGGGTCGTTGATCAGACCCTTCCAGCCGACCGTGGTGCGAGGCTTCTCGAAGTACACGCGCATCACGATTTCCAGCTCGTTCTTGAAGCGCTCGCGCTGCTCGACCAGGCGGCGGGCGTAGTCCATCGCTGCCTTGGTGTCGTGGATGGAGCAGGGGCCGATGATGACGATCAGGCGGTCGTCCATGCCGTGCAGGATGCGGTGCATCGCGTTCCGGCTCTGGTAGATCAGGTCGGACACGGTATCGCTGCACGGGAATTCGCGGATCAGATGCGACGGCGGCGTCAGCTCTTTGAGTTCGCGAATGCGCAAATCGTCGGTGTTCTTCGGCATGGAAAGCTCCGGGGATGTGTCTTGAGTTCTATTGGAAACGTCTACTGTGTTCGGATCATGTTTCGCGTCGGTGCCGGGGTGGGGCAGGTGACAGGGCGAAAAAAAAACCGCCAGGGTCGCTGGCGGTTTTCGGTATCTGCTGGGTGCTTTTATTTTTGCTGCAAGCGCCCCTCTCCTTCCGCCAGCGGTGCGAGATGCCAAAAGTAAAAGTAAAAAAACTTGGCGAAGGACATGAGAGGAAAACGAGGCAATGCAGGAAAAATTGTGGCGCTCAGTTAGCTTGAACCTACTGCGCCGCACCAATCGAACCGTCTTTATAAACCCTTTTTTTGAGGGCCGCAAGCGCGGATTTTCCGGGCCTGCGGCGTCAAAACGACGGTTCCAGGGCAATCAGGCGGTGCCGCCCACGGTCATGTTCTCCATGCGCAGGGTCGGCTGACCGACACCCACCGGCACGCTCTGACCTTCCTTGCCGCACACGCCGATCCCCGAATCGAGGCGCATGTCGTTGCCGATCATGGTCACGTGCTTGAGCGATTCCGGGCCACTGCCCACCAGCGTCGCGCCCTTGACCGGCGCGGTGATCTTGCCGTCTTCGATCAGGTAGGCCTCGCTGGCCGAGAACACGAACTTGCCGTTGGTGATGTCGACCTGGCCACCGCCGAAGTTGACCGCATACAGGCCTTTCTTAACGCTGGCGATGATCTCTTGCGGGTCCTTGTCGCCGCCGAGCATGTAGGTGTTGGTCATGCGCGGCATCGGCAAGGCGGCGTAGCTCTCGCGGCGGGCGTTGCCGGTCACGGGCATCTTCATCAGGCGCGCGTTGAGCGTGTCCTGCATGTAGCCGGTGAGGATGCCGTCTTCGATGAGCGTGTTGCACTGCGTGGGGTTGCCCTCGTCGTCGAGGTTGAGCGAGCCGCGGCGGTTGGCCAGCGTGCCGTCATCCACCACGGTGACGCCCTTGGCCGCCACGCGCTCGCCCATGCGGCCGGAAAACGCCGACGAGCCCTTGCGGTTGAAGTCGCCCTCCAGGCCGTGACCGATGGCCTCGTGCAGCAGCACGCCGGGCCAGCCCGGACCGAGCACCACCGTCATCGTGCCGGCCGGTGCCGGCTTGGCTTCCAGGTTGACGAGCGCGGAGGAGACCGCCTCGTCCACGTATTCGCGCAGCAGTTCGTCGGTGAAGTAGCCGTAGGCATAGCGGCCGCCGCCGCCGGAGCTGCCCATTTCGCGGCGACCGTTCTGCTCGGCAATGACGGTGACAGAGATGCGCACGAGCGGGCGCACGTCCGCAGCGATCACGCCGTCGCTGCGCGCAACGAGCATCACGTCGTATTCACCGGCCAGGCCGGCCATCACCTGCACCACGCGCGGGTCTTTGGCGCGGGCGAGCTTTTCGATCCGCTCGAGCAAGGCAACCTTTTCGGAGGCCGTCATCGAATCGAGCGGGTCGTTCGGTGCATACAGCGAGTGGCTGCCCGGGGTGCTGGCCAGACTGCTGGCGACCTTCACGCGACCGGCGCCGGCTTTGCCGATCGTGCGCGTGGCACCGGCGGCCTGCATCAGCGCGGGCAGGCTGATGTCGTCGGAATACGCGAACGCCGTGCGGTCGCCCGACACGGCGCGCACGCCCACGCCCTGGTCGATGCTGAAGCTGCCGGATTTGACGATGCCTTCTTCCAGGCTCCATGCCTCGTTGCGGGTGTACTGGAAGTAGAGGTCGGCGTAGTTCACGCGGTGCGTGAAGATGTCGGCTAGTGCGCGCTGCAGGTGCGCTTCATCAAGGCCGTACGGATCGAGCAGCACGCGGCGCGCGATGGACAGATTCTGGATGGCGATGTCGCCTGCGTTCATGATCGGTTCTCGTAAAAAAATTCGATTGGCTTACATCACGCGGTGCTTGAGCGCGGGCAGGTCCCGGCGCACTTGTGCGATGCGTGCGGGGTCCATGTCGCCGATGGCGACGCCTTCGCCCTCGGGCACGGAGGCGATGATCTCGCCCCACGGATCGACCAGCATGGAATGGCCCCACGTGCGGCGGCCGTTTTCATGGCGCCCGCCCTGCGCGGCGGCGAGCACATAACACTGGTTCTCGATGGCGCGGGCGCGCAGCAGGATTTCCCAGTGGGCGGCGCCCGTCACATAGGTGAAGGCCGCCGGCATCAGAATCAAGTTCAGGTTGCCCTGTGCCGCCAACGCCCGGTACAGCTCCGGAAAGCGCAGGTCGTAGCACACCGACATGCCCACGCGGCCGCACGGCGCATCGAATGCGACCGGCGTGGCGCCGGGTTCGATGGTGCGGGCTTCGTCGTAGCGCTCTTCACCGCGCACGAAGTTGAACAGGTGGATCTTGTCGTAGCGTGCGACCCGCAATCCGGCCGGGTTGAATGCGAGCGACGTATTGCGCACGCGCTGTTCGTCGTCGCACCACATCGGCAACGTGCCGCCGACGAGCCACAGCTTGTGGCGGCGCGCGGCATCGGCGAGAAAGGTCTGGATCGGGCCGTCTTCGTCGCCTTCGCGGATGGCGACCTTGTCGGTGTCCTTGCGGCCCATCATGCAGAAGTACTCGGGCAGCAGCGCGAGTTGCGCACCTTGGGCGGCGGCCTCGGCGAGCAGGGCGTCTGCCCGCGCCAGGTTGGCGTCCACGTCGATGGCCGTCACGGTCTGGATGGCGGCGACGCGAAAAGGTGCATCGAAAGGCGCATCCATACCGGATGCGACGGGGGCCGGAGCAACGGTGGTCGAGGTCATGGCGCCTATTTTGCCGAGGTTTGCGATTGGCTGCCCGAATTACCGTTGGAGGCCACTTTTTCGATCTTCGGATCGGCCCAGCTGCCGGTCACGTGGTATTGCGTGACGAAGGCCTTCGACAACTGATCGCCCAGGACCAGTTGCGCGGCCAGGGTGCCCAGCCCGATGGCCGGGTTGATGAACGCCGCCGCCAGCGAGGCCGATGTGGCGTCCACCTTGGGCGTGACCTTGACGCGCAGGTCCTGCGTTTCATCGAGGATGTTGGCCGAGCCCTGCATGGCGACCTGGAACTGCGGGCCCTTCACGGCGAAATCTTCGGTGTGGGCGATGCCGCTGGCGATGGTGCCGGTGGCGGCCACGCTCTCGAACGGCGTGCCGCGCCCGGTGGCGCTGCGCAGGTCGGTGGCGAAATGCAGCAGCCCCTGCAGGCTCAGCACACCGGCCAGCTTGGCCAGCCCCGGATCGACGGGCAGGAACTGGCCGCGCTCCAGGTTCAGCGCCATGCGGCCGTTGAGCGTCGGGTAGTCGATCGACATGGGCGAGCCGCGCCACACCACACGGCCTTCCAGCTTGCCCTTGGCCCCGTCGATGACCTTGGCGAAGCCCATCTTCTGCAGCAGGTCGCCGGTGTCGCGCAGGTCGAGGTTGAAGTCGAGCAGCGTCCGGCGCTCGGGATCATCGCCGCCGCCGCGCAGGCGTCGCGGGATGCGCCACGTGCCGTGCGCTGTGAGCGTGGCGGCCGGCTGCTCGATCTTCAGCGTTTCGAGCGTCCACACCGGCGCGCCGTCAGTGATCTGGCTGCGCGCCTTGATCTCCAGCTTGCCGAGCGCCTTGCCGCGCAGGTCGAACTTGTCGGCGACGAGGTCGAGCGAGGGAATTTCCTGCGAGCTGCTGGCCAGCGATTCGGTGAGCGCCGTCTCTTCCTTGGCGTCGGGGATGCTCATGCGCGACAGGCGCATCGTCAGCTCGCCGAAGGGCACGGCGGCGCTTTCGGCGTGCCAGCGCGCGCTGCCGGCAATTTCGCGCGAATCGATGGTCGATTGCCAGTTGGCGCCATCGCGCGTGGCGTCGATGCGCACGGCGTTGAAGTCGCGGCCCAGGATGCGCAGCGTTTGTGCGCGGGCATTCAGGTGGCTGGGCAGATACGCGCTGTGGTTGCTGGAGGCGTTGGCCGCATTGGCTGCATTCGCGGCATGTTCGGCGGCAATCTGCGAGGCGCTCTTGTCAGGGGCGGGTGCAGCAAAGGCATGGCGCCAGGCGTCGACGTCCAACTGATCCAGCGCAAGATTCGCCTGCACGCCTTCCTGCGGCTGCGGCACCGGTTGCCGTACGCCGATGCCGCCGCGCAGCACCTCGACGCCGTTGCCTGTGTTGCGTTGCTCGTAGCGCGCGCTGACGATGTTGCCGACCTGCAGAACGATTTCGTCGACAGCGTTGTTGGACGCCAGTGGCTGCATCTCGAAACGCACCGGCAGCGGCTGCCCCGCCGCCTTGTTGAGCGGTGCCGGCAGACGCACCGTCATTGGCGTGAGATCAGACTGCACTTGGATGAGCGGTCGATGCTGCTTGACGCTGATGGTCGCGCTGTACGGGGCGCTGCCCTCCAGCGAGCGGGCGACGGCGGCCACCGGGCTGTTTTCCGGCGTCGTCTCGCGCAACCCTTGCGCGGAAGCGGTGCCCGCCACCTGGATGCGGATCGTGCCGTCGGGCGCGGTGCCGCCGGTGGGGCGGATTTCGCCGCCGGCAAAGCGCGCGCGCAGGTTGTCGAAACCGATGCCCTTTTGCGTGAAGGTCAGCGCGCCGGTCACATCGGTAAGCGGCGGTGCCTGCGGAACCAGCGTGACGTCATTGCGCAGGAACGTGACGCTGCCCTGGGCGCGCGTCGAGTGCATCTCGTGCAGCGGCAAGTCCAGCTTGAGCGCCAGCGTCGCGTTGCCCTGGGCGCGCGCGTCCTTGGTGAAGTGGCCGATCCACTGGCTGATCGGGCTGGCCTCGATGTATTGCAGGAAGTTTTGCGTAGCCCCGTCGCCGCGGCCCTCGATGGTGAGCAGCGGGCTGTGGTCGCCCATGTCGGGCAGGCTGCCGCTCACGTCCTGTAGATTCACGCCCATCACCTTGGCGCGCGCCACCTTGAACGCGAGCGATGCGCGATCGAAGATCACTGTGCCGTCGATGTTGGTGAACGCCGGCCAGCCGCCGGGGTGCGTCGGCGCCTGGCCGGGCGGGATGTGCGCGGCTTCGGCCGGCGCCGATTGGTACGTCACATCCTGGATCGGCACTTCCACGCGGAAAACACCCTTGTGCGGCGGACGGAACGGAAAGTCGTGCAGATCGCCCGCCAACGCGAAATTCACATTGTTGGCCGTGCCTGCCTGCAGTGCCCCGCCGAGGTAGTCGCGCAGATGCTGCCCGATCGACAGCGGCAGATAGCGCGGCACACGCGGCACGTTCGCGCGTTCCAGCGTGCCCTTCAGGTCGATGGTGCCGAGGTGGCTGGTGTCTGCCGCGTGACGATAGCTGCCCGTGATGCGCGCCGACAGGTCGTCGTTGGAGAACGCAAGGTTGTCGCTCGTGACGACCAGCTCCTGCTTGCGATACGTCCAGCTGAACGTGCCTTGCAGCCGGTCCAGCGGCACGCGGGCATCGGCGAAGGTGCCGGGCAGCAGCAGCGCGGTGTCGTTGGACTCGATGCGCAGCGTCCCCTTGTCGTCGGAGAAGACGGCGTTGCCGGAGAGGTTCTCAACGCCGGGCACGGCCGGCTCGGGATGCTGGCCCGGCGGCACTGCAGGCAGCGCGCCAGGGCCGAACGACACCTGGCGCATCGTGGCGCGGCCAGTGAAGTGCACGGGCGCGGGTGTATTGGGCCGCCAGCGGGAGACATCGCGCTGCCAGTTGATGTCCAGATCGTCGATGCGGCCGGACGGTTGCTTTGTGCGCAGGGGTTCCAGCACGCCGCTGGGCAGCGGCAGCGCGGTGGCGATGTTGCGCAGGTCGGCCAAATCCAGTGTCGTGGCCTTGACTTGCAGGTTGCGCAGGGCGTCGCGCGAATCCAGCGCCCACCCCACGGTGACGTTGCGCAAGCCGCGCGGCGTGCCCGCCGGGTTGGCCGGCGTCTGGATACCGGGGCCTGCCAGCTCGGGGACCGACGGCGGCTGGGCGGGCAGGTTCAGCGGTTGCCAGAGCAGCGTGTCGACGCGCAAGGTGTGCTCGCCACGCGCATTGCGCTGATGGGTCGCCAGCGCCTGGAGGCTGCGCAGCTGCAGCGGGTCAAGATCCTTGCGGACCTGCAGATCGAGCTGCTGCCCCGTCAGCCGTGCCTGGCTGCGCGTGAATACGCCGTCCGCAAACTCCACCGAACCATCGGACGTGAGCGTGCCGCTTTTGGCCGCGGCCAGCACGGGCACGTAGCGCTGCACGGACGCCAATTGCAGCGTATCGACCTGCCAGGACGCCTGGCCATGCCAGTGGTGCCAGTCGCCGGGGCGGGCGAGCAGGTCGTGGCGGAAATCGGCATGCAGCTTGATGGGGCCGCTGAACAGCGTGGGCGATGTGCCGCTGGCCTCCAGCCGGTGGCGCGTCGGTCCGCTGCGCAGCTGCACGCGCACGTTGCCCAGGGCGACTTCGGGCAGCTTCTGCTGTTCGTCGAGCCAGCGGACCTCGCCTTGCTGAAAGTCGATGTTGCCCTGGGAAAGCAGCTGGTCGAGGAAATTGCTGTCGCCGCCGGCGTCGGGGTTGAGCGGCATGCCGGCGACGGAGAGGGCGCCTTGCGGGTCGCGCCGTACCAGCACGTCGGCCTGGCTGGCGTGCAGCGCGGCAAAGGTGATCTGCACGCGCAGCAACGAGCGCCACGACAGCCGCGCCTGCACGTCCTGTACCGCGAAGGTGCGGCGGCCTGCGGTGTCGCGCGCGTCGATACGCTGGGCGCGGAAGGCCGGGTGCCAGCCTTCCCAGTAGGTTTCGAGCGAGCCGATTTCGACCTTGGCGTGCAGTGCGCTGGACGCCTCGCGCTCCATCCACTCGCGTGCCACGCTCGCGCGCGGCCACAGAATGAAGCGCACTGCCAGCATGCCCACGACGGCCAGAATGGCCAGCACCGCCGCAGTCTTCCACAGCACGCGCCACAGCTTGCGCCAGATCGGGGCGCGGAAAACGGCTCCGATGGCGGCGCCGATACGGCTGACGAGCCGGACCGACCGCGCCCAGGCCGAGGGCCGGCTCACCCCGCGTGTGGACAGGGTGCTGGCGTGTCCACCATCGGACTTCGGCGATTCTGGGGGCTGGGACGGGCGGGGCATGATGCGGATTATCCGATATTCAGGAGGCGGCGCCACATTTGGAGGCCGGGCGCCGCGCTTGCTGAGCGGCAAGCACGGGCAAGCACGCCCGATGCCCGCGACGCCGGAGACCGCTCGCCGGCTTTGCATGCATTTCAGCGAGAATGGATGCTTCCGCCAATGCCCGATGGGTTCGCATGACCGATTCCGCCTTGTCCGCCCAGCCCTTTCTGAAAGCCCCGGCCCGCCGGCCTGAGACGCCTGCGCCTGCGCTGCCCTTCGCGCTGGCGTATTCCCGCTACCTCCAGCGCCAGGCGCAAGCGCGCCAAGGTTGGGCCGAGCGCGTGCAGGCCAGCGCCGACCGTCCGGTTGACGCGGCGTGGCTGTCGGCGCGCTTTGCCGAGCTGTTCGACACGAAGGCCGTGGAGGTCGAGGTCGCGCTCAAGCGGGCGTTGCGCCTGCTGCGCAATGAAGTGTTCGGCGCACTGGTTGAGCGCGATTTGTCCGGTGCCGCGACGCTCGATGAGGTTACGGGCACGATGACCGACCTGGCCGAATTTGCCGTGCGCACAGCCATTTCCGTGATCGGCCAGGAGCTGAGCGCACTGCACGGCCAGCCGATCGGGCAATCCACCGGCGAGGTGCAGGAACTGGTGGTGGTCGGCATGGGCAAGCTGGGCGGGCGCGAGTTGAACGTCTCGTCCGATATCGACCTGATCTTTCTCTACGACGACGACGGCGACACCCAGGGTGGCCCGCGCCCGCTCTCCAATCATGAATATTTCACGAAGCTTGGCCGGCGGCTGATCAACGCGCTGGCCGATGTGACGGAGGACGGCTACGTCTTCCGCGTCGACATGCGCCTGCGCCCAAACGGCGATGCGGGGCCGCTCGCCTGCAGCCTGGGCATGCTGGAGGAGTACTTCGTCGTGCAGGGCCGGGAGTGGGAGCGCTACGCCTGGATCAAGGGCCGCGTCATCACCGACCCGACCAGCCCGTATGCCGGCCGCGTGATTCAGCAGTTGGAGCGCGTGACGGGGCCGTTCGTGTTCCGGCGCTATCTGGATTACGGCGTGATCTCGGCCATTCGCGCGCTGCATGCGCAGATCCGCAGCGAAGCGGCCAAGCGCAGCAACGGTGCCAACCAGCAGCGCGACGGCGAGGGCCACCTGCAGGCGCGCTCGCCCAACATCAAGCTCGGGCGCGGCGGCATTCGCGAGATCGAATTCGTGGCGCAGGTGTTTCAGCTCATTCGCGGCGGGCAGGACTTCGGCCTGCGCGTGCGGCCCACGCTGGAGGTGCTTCGGGCGGCGTCCGAGCGCGGCCTGATCGACGCCGAAGCCGTGGCGCGCCTGACGGAGGCCTACTGCTTCCTGCGCCAGCTGGAACATCGCCTGCAGTACATCGAAGATGCGCAGACGCACAACCTGCCGGGCTCGCCCGAAGATCAGCTGCGCGTGGCGCGCATGATGGGTTTTGACGATTACGCGGCGCTCGTCACCAGGCTCGAGGCGTATCAGGACGAAGTCGCCCACCATTTCGAGCAGACCTTCTCCGACAAGCAGGACAGCCAGCCGCCGTGCGCCGCCGTCTGGCACGCCGACCTGCTCGACGACGAGCACACGGAAACCGCGCGCGCACAACTCGCCGAACTCGGCTATGCAAATCCGGAGAGCGTGCTGGAGCGGCTGCGTGCGACGCGCAATTCGCCGCGTTACCGCGCGTTGTCCGAAGTCAGCCGCCAGCGTTTCGACTTGCTGATCAACCGCGCGCTGGACCAGGCTTCGCGGCAGACCGATGCCGATGTCACCATCGCGCGCTTTCTCGATTTCTTTGATGCCATCAGCCGGCGTTCGTCGTATCTGTCGCTGCTGAGCGAATACCCGCAGGCCATGGAGCGCGTGGCCCACACGCTGCATGCATCGCGCTGGGCGGCGGACTACCTCACGCGCCATCCGCAACTGCTCGACGAACTGCTCGACGTGGAGGCGCTGTCAGCCGAGCCTGACTGGCCGGCGTTCAGGGCGCGCGTGCGCGAACGCCTGGAAGCCGCGTCCGACCATGTCGAGATGCAGATGGACATCCTGCGTCAGGAGCACCATGCGGAAACCTTCCGCGTGCTGCTGCAAGATCTGCAGGGCATGCTGAGCGTCGAGCACATCAGCGACCGGCTTTCGGACCTGGCCGACGCCATGCTGGACCTCACGCTGGAAACGGTCTGGAAGCAGGTCGCCACGCGCCACCGGGAGGTGCCGCGCTTTGCCGTGGTTGCCTACGGGCGGCTGGGCGGCAAGGAACTCGGCTATGCGTCGGACCTCGACATCATCTTCCTCTACGACGACGATGACGAGCGCGCGCCGGACGTGTACGCGTCATTCGCACGCAAGCTCATTACCTGGCTGACCAGCCATACCGCCGCCGGCACGCTGTTCGACGTTGATACGCGCTTGCGGCCGAACGGTGCGGCAGGTCTGATGGTCACGCACTTCGAGGCCTTCCGCCGCTATCAGATGCGCGAAGGCGACAACGCCGCGTGGGTGTGGGAGCACCAGGCGCTCACGCGGGCACGCTTCTGTGCGGGCGATGCGGAAATCGGCGAGCGCTTCGAGGCGCTGCGTACGGCCGTGTTGCGCCAGCAGCGCGAACGCGGCCCGCTGCGCGACGAGATCGTGGCGATGCGCGAGCGCGTGGCGGAGGGCCATGCGAATCCGACGGGGCTGTTTGATCTCAAGCACGACCGCGGCGGCATGGTCGATATCGAATTCACCGTGCAATTCCTGGTGCTTTTGCATAGCGCCGCGCACGCCGAGCTGACCCGCAACAAGGGCAACATCGCACTGCTGCACATGGCCGGCGAGTTGGGCCTGATCGATGCGACGGCGGCCGTGCAGGTCGCCGATGCCTACCGTGATTTCCGCGCCCGCCAGCACAAGTTGCGGCTCGATGGACACTCGGCCGCGCGCGTTCCGGTTGATACCTGCGCGCACGAGGCCGCCCACGTGCGTGCGCTCTGGACGCAGGTGTTCGGGCCCGAGCAATGACGGCACAGCGGCACACGTTGTACACGTGGAGCGTGTGCGTGGGTGTGGCTGCGCTGGCGGCCGCTTTCTCGTTCGTGCCGTGGCTGTACGCGGTCGGGATGTATCAACGCGATGCGGTGCGCGCAGGGCAATGGTGGCGCATCGTGACCGCCATGTGGGTGCATCTGGATGCGTGGCATTGGCTGGCCGATGCAATGGCAGCGGCAGGGCTCATCTTGCTGCTCGCGCGCGTGGTGCGGCCGCAGGTCATTGTTGGAGCGCTGGTGGTGTGTGGGGTGCTCGTGCAGGTGGCGCTGCTCAGTCAGCCGGCGGTGCAGTGGTACGGCGGGCTGTCCGGCGCGCTCCATGGCCTGGCGGCATGGGGCGGGCTGCGGCTGCTGAAGCCGTCTGTGAGCGATGCCGAGGATCGCTTCTCGCGCTGGATTGGCGTGGCGCTGTGCGTGGGCGTGCTGGTGAAGGTGTGGCTCGAGCAATCGTGGCTGTCGCCCATCGCCTATGACCCGCACTGGGGGTTTGGCGTGGTACGCATTGCGCATGCCTTTGGCGCGGCGAGCGGATTGCTGATCTGGGTGCTTGGAGAGTGGCGTGCGCAAGGAAGCAGGCAGGCGCCGCGCTGATCGGCAGAGAGTCACGTGCTGATAAAAAAAACGGACATGCTGGCGGGCCAGCGTGTCCGTTTTGCGTTGAGACGATCGCGAGATGGCTCGATCAGCTCTTGCGACGGCGGAAGGTCAGTGCACCGCTGATGAATAGCAGGGCCGCCAGCTCCAGGGGGAGGGCGCCACCGCCACCGCTCTGGTTCAGCGAGCCCGTTCCGCTGGTGCCGCCACTGAAGGGCAGCGTGCCCGTGCCGGTGCCGGGCGTGGTCGTCGGCGGCGCCGTCACTGTGACGGAAGTCGATGCCGAGGCCGTGCCGCCCAAGTTATTCGTGACCGTAACCGTGAAGCTGTAGGTGCCGGCGGCGCTGGGGGTGAAGGTGGCGGTGACGTTGCCGTTGCTGTCCGGTCCAGCGGTAGTGGGGGTCACACCGGGGCCGGCAGTCTGTGCCCACTGGACGCCACCGCCAGACAGCGTGTTACCAAAACCCGCGCCGACCACGGCCGTCAGCGTGACTGCGTTGTTGGCTACAACCGTGCTCGCCGAACTCGACACGGTGACCGTCGGCGTGCCGACCGACAGCGCGATGGCCGCGCCGGCATCCAGCATGCCGGCTCCGCAAGCGCCCGGGTTCTGCGCGCAGAACGTACCGGCCGGGAAGGCACGTGCCGATTGCGTCAGGATCGCCTTGATGTCGTCCACGCTCAGCGTTGGCTTGTGGGACAGCAACAGGGCCGCAACCCCGGCCACGTGCGGCGTCGCCATCGAGGTGCCCATCTCGGTGGTGTAGTAGCTGGTGCCGGTGTCCGGGGTGGTCAAGCTGGCGTTGGACAGCGAGACGATCTTGTCACCTGTGCCTGTGACGACCTGACCCGGGCCGCCGCCCGGTGCGCTGATCGTTGTACCGGTACCGACGTTGGCGTAGAACGCGTTGTCGCCATCGATCGTGTGGGCTGTCACGGCAATCACGCCGTTGCAGTTGGCTGGTGAGCCAATGAACGGTGCGCCGTCGTTGCCGGTTGCCACCACGATGGTGGCGCCTCGGTTGCGGGCGGCGGTAATGACCGCCTGTTCCGCCGAGGAGCACGCGCCCGCGCCGCCCAGGCTCATGTTGACCACCTGCGCCATCGGCGAATTTGCGGTCAAGGCCGTGCCGCCGGCACCGGGGACGCCGCTGGCGCCAGTGACCCAGGCCAGAGCGTCGAGGATGTCCGATGTGGTGCCGCCGCATTTGCCCAGTGCGCGAGCCATCTGGATCGTCACGTTGGGCGCAATGCCCGCGATGCCGACCGAGTTGTGCTGCGCGACGATCTGGCCCGTGACGAAGGTGCCGTGCCAACTACTGTCGCTGTGAGTCCCTGCGGTACCGCAGTAGCTGGGGTAGTTGGTGGTGTCTTGTGCCGACACCCAGTCACCCGGATCAGACGGGTTAGTGTCGCGGCCGGCGGGTGTGTCCAGCGGGTCGTTTTCGACGAAGCCCAACGGCACCGTTTTGTTGGTGGCGGGGTCGGGTGTGCCGTGGTACGCGTCGCTGCTGATGAAGTCGTAACCCGGGCGGATATTCGCGCCCACGAAATCCTCGTGATTGGTCAGCAGGCCCGTGTCGATGACAGCCACATTGACCGAGGGTGCGCCCTTGGTGCTATCCCAAGCGGTGGTGATATTGGCGCCACCTGCAGATGGGGTCGAGGGGCCGTTGGCGACCACGGTGCTCGGCCACAGGCTCCACTGCTGAGTGAATTTCGGATCGTTCGGCACGGAGGTCGGCCGCATGATGCGGTCGGGCGACACATACTCGAACTGGCCACTGGCTTCCATCCGCTGCGCAACCGTTTGTGCATCGGCCAGCGACATCCCGTTAGGCAGGGTGACCACGTGGGCACCGCCTGACATGGCGCGCTTGTACATCACCGGCAGTTGTGCTGCGACCGACCAACGTTGCACCGCCGCAACGTCAGCGCGCGCAATGGGCGTTCCCGGCGCAACCGATTGCGTCTTCAGGCCGCTGTTTTTCTCTTTAACGATGAGCTGCGTCACCCATTGCAACTGCGGTGCCGGCGTGGTGGTTTTGCCCACTGCCAGCGCCGGCATTGCGTGATACGACAACAGCCCGAGCGCCACCAGCGCGCGAGCCACACCCCCTGAGACCCCTGTCTTCATGCGAATCGCCTCGATTGTTTTTGTGAGGATTGCGAAATTTGCCGAGGCATTTTCCTAAAGGATTTCCATGTCGCGAATGTTCGTTAGGTTTAAGTAGAAACCCTAGTATCGCGAGCCTGGGCAGCTATGGACCGGGCAACGCCCGCTGAAAGGCCACGCACGTTTGCGTTGAGCCATAAAAAAACCGCCTCGCAGGGAGGCGGTTTCGTGCACCGGATGACGGTCTCAACGCGAAAGCGGACGTCGTTTGCGGCTGGCCAGCCCAACCGCCAACAGCAGGGCAGCCCCAATCAGCGGCACGGCCCCACCACCTCCGCCACCGCCGCTGCTGCTGGTACCGCCGGACGACCCAGTGGAGCCGGTCGACCCCGAGGTGCCGCTGCCCGCGCCTGCCGGCGCCGTGTTCTGCGCATAGCTGACGGCCCCGGCGGCGTCCAGCAGGCCCGCGCCACAGACGCCTGTGTTCACAGCGCAAAACGTGCCGCCCGGATGCGGTCGCGCAGTCTGCTTCAGCCCGGCGAGCACCTGCGCGTTCGACAACTGTGGCTGCACGCTCAACATCAGCGCGATGGTGCCGGCTGTTTCCGGCGTCGAGAAACTTGTCCCAGCGACCGACTTGACCGTGGGGTTGCCAACGCTCTGCGTACCGTCGTTGGAGTCGGCCTGGATGATTGAAACTGGCTCCGAGCAAGTCGCCGGATTAGTACCTGTGACGACCTTTGAGTTGCCGCAGCCACCGCCGGGCGCGGACAACGCCACCTGCGGCCCCACGTTCGCGTAGCTGGCGTTCTCGCCGCTGTCGACGTGCGCGGTGACAGCGATCGCGCCCGTGCAATTGGCCGGTGCGTCAACGGTCTGCGCGGCTTCATTGCCGGCGGCGGCCACCACGATGGCGCCGCGTGCGGCCAACTGGTTCACCGCATCCTGTTCTGCCGCAGAGCACTGCGTGGTGCTGCCCAGGCTCACGTTGACCACCCGCGCCGGGTTGGCGTTGGCCGGCACGCCAGACACGTTGATGCCGCCCGCCCACAACATGCCGTCGACCGTGTCCGACAGCAGCGCGCCGCATTTGCCCGACACGCGCACTGGCACGATCGGCGTGTTCCAGCCTACCCCGGCGATATAGAGCCCGTTGTTTGTCTGGGCGGCGAGCACGCTGCTGACCTCGGTGCCGTGCCAGCTGCTGTTGCCGACGTCGTTGCTGGTGCAGCCTGGAATGTTCTGCCATTGCGTGCTGGTCACGCCGTCGCCAAGGTCATGCGCATCCGTTCCCCGGCCGAAAGAGTTGCCCGCGCGCGCCGGATCCGAAATGAAGTTGTAGCCCGGCAGGATCTTGCTCGACAGGTCGGGGTGATCCGTGTAGCCGGTATCGACCACCGCTACCACGATGCCCGTCGAGCCCTGCGTGATGTTCCAAGCCGCTGCCGCGTTGATGCCGCCCGGCACCAGCGCCGGCGCGGCGAGGTTGTTTTGCGTGGCGAACAGCGGGTCGTTCGGAACGGTGTTGGGCCGCAGGATGCGGTCAGGCACCACGTAGGCCACGCGGGCGTCCTGCGCGATCTTGTTGACGGTGGCCTGGATGCTGGCGGCATCGGTCAGGCCGGTGTGCATGAGCTGCGCGTTCGTCGCCAGCGTGCGCTTGACCTGCAGCGTGCTGCCCGCCGCTTGCGCCACCGACAGCAAGCGGTTGCTTGCCTCGCTGGCCGAGAGCGTCTTGCGCGTGCCGCTCGTGTCGTCGCGCCATTTGATGATCAGGTCACCGGTGTACTGCGGTTGCGGCGTGGCTGCTGCGGCCGCTGTGGCGACTTGGCCGCCCACCATCCAGGCAAGACAGGCAAGGCTGGCGCCTGCGCGGCGCCAAGACTTCAACCGGAAGAGGGAGGGGGTCATCAGCGCGGGCTCCGTGGTGTCTCGTTGTGATGAGAAACGTCGTCAGGATGTGGTCGTTGACAGACCGTTACACAAAAACAAAGGTAGCACGCGACTCGTCCGCTTGGTGTGGTGGCGAAGGGCGATGACGTTTGCGCGGGGAATGGGCCTGCCAGTGCGCCGCCATCGCAGCAGAATACGGACCCGGCTGCGACGAACAACCGGAAATCGGGCGCCACGTGGCACCCGATGATTCACAGTGTGGAGCGGTGTTGCGGTGGTTCAGCGTTGGATCTTCACGACGCGGTCCGGATCGGCCGAAGCAACACCTGGCGTGTTGCGCAACGCGGTCACCGCGCCGTCCAGCGTGGCCGATGCATCGCCCGAGGTGGCACGCACCAACCAGAACCCACCCGACATCGGGCGTACCACCGCAAAGGCCAGTCGCGGCGTTGCGCGCGCGCCCGCGGCATCCAACAGACCTTGCACGGTGGCCGATGACGTGGTCGGCGTGCTCAACCCGATGATGACATCGCCCACGCTGTGTGCGGCCGACACCGAAGCCGGCGGCTGGGTGTTGGTCGATGCAGGGTCCATGGCAGGCGGCTTGCCCGGATCAATCGCCGGCACGGACTTGCATGCGGCCAGCAGGCACAAGCCAAGAGCCACCACCAGCGCAGGTTTGGCAGACGACAACAGCGATCGAGGGCGGGCGGCCGATTGGATCATGCGGGCCATGAAGTTCTCCTTGGATTCGGTAGACGACGTTTGCGTCGGTTGCAGCCGGAACCTTCGTGCCAATGACGGCAGCCATGGTTCCGGTATAGGCGATCACTGCGCCACGCGGCGGGATTTCCGCGTGGAGGCTTCCGGCGCCGATTGCGCGCGGCCGGCAGCGAGCATTTCGTCCGCATGGCGGCGCGTGGTGTCCGTCAGCGAAGCCCCGCCCAGCATGCGGGCGATCTCGTCCACGCGGCCCGTGGCGTCCAGCACCACGAGGTCGGACCGCGTGCTGCCGGCCACGGTTTGCTTGGCGACCTGAATGTGGTGATTGGCCAGCGCGGCCACTTGGGGCAGGTGCGTGACGCACAGCACCTGGCGGCGCATGCCGAGTTCGCGCAGGCGTCGTCCCACGACTTCCGCCACCGCACCGCCGATGCCGGAATCCACTTCGTCGAAGATCAGCGTGGGGGTTGGGCTGGCCTCGCTGGCAATCACCGAGATGGCCAGGCTGATGCGCGCCAGCTCGCCGCCCGAGGCGACCTTCGCCAACGGCCGCGGCGAAACACCCGCATGCCCGGCAACGAGGAATTCGACCTGTTCCAGCCCCGCCGCGCCGCCGTGTTCCAGCGCGTGCAGCGCGATGTCGAAGCGCCCGCCGGCCATCGACAGGCCTTGCATGGCGCCGGTCACGGCATCGGCCAGCTCGCGTGCGGCCTTGGCGCGGTCGCGCGACAGCGATTGCGCCACCGTCATATAGGCAGCGTGGGTTTGCGCTTCCTGAGCTTGCAGCGCATCCAGATCGGATGCGGCTTGCAGCGCCGCCAGTTGCGCCTGGCGTTCAGCCAGTTCGGCAGGCAGCGTTTCGGGGGCGACGCGATATTTGCGCGCCATGGTGTGCAGCGCCTGCATGCGCGCATCGACTTCGGCCAGCCGGTCCGGATCCAGCTCCGCGCGGTCGGCATAGCGCGCGAGCGTGTGCACGGCTTCCTGGATCTGCACTTCGGCCGGCTCAAGCGCAGCCAGCACATCGGCAAGCGCGGGGTCGATCTCGGCCAGTTCGCGAAGCGTATGGAGCGTCGCGCCCAGTTGCGTGAGCACCGCGCCTTCGGATTCGGACAAACCGTCCAGCGCCGCGCGCGTGCCTTCGATCAGGCTGGCCGCGTGCGACAGGCGGTGATGCTCGGCCTGTATCTCTTCCCACTCGCCGGGTTGGGGGCCAAGCTTCTGCAATTCGTTGACCTGCCATTCGATGCGCTCGCGTTCGAGCTGGGCTTCGCGCGACTGCTGCTCGGCAGCTTCGCGTGCGCGCACCACGGCGTGCCACTCGCGGTAGCGCTCGCCCACCACGCGCACGGCGCTTTCCAGGCCCGCATGGGCATCGAGCAGGCTGCGCTGGGCATCCGTCTTGAGCAGCAGTTGATGCGCGTGCTGGCCGTGGATGTCGACCAGTTGCTCACCCACTTCGCGAAGTTGCGCCAGCGTGACGGCCGCCCCGTTGATGAAGGCCTTGCTGCGGCCGGCGGCATCGACCGTGCGGCGTAGCAGGATGACCCCTTCGTCGTCGTGCAGTTCATGCGCTTCGAGCCATGCGGCCACGTGCGGATGCACGTCGAACTCGGCGGTGATGTCGGCGCGCGGCGCCCCTTCGCGGACGACGGCCGCATCGGCGCGCTCGCCCAGCGTCAGGGCAAGCGCATCGATCAGGATGGATTTGCCCGCGCCGGTTTCGCCCGTGAATACGGTAAAGCCGTCGGCCAGATCGAGATCCAGCGCGTGAACGATGACGAAATCGCGGATGGTGAGGCTGCGCAGCATGGAAGCGGTGAGCGAAAAGTTTTTAGAACCTGCTCATGATTCGTAGCGAGCGGCGCGAGGTTGAAGCGAGAAGCGCAGCCGTACATGCGTACGGCGGGCATCGCAGGTTCAAGATCGGGCCGCGCAGCAGGATCATGGGCAAGTTCTTAGAGCCGGTTGTCTTCGGTCGGGTACTCGTGCCAGTGCAGCTTCTTGCGCAGCGTGGCGTAGTAGTTGTAGCCGATCGGGTGCAGCAGCCGCACCGTACGCTCGGAGCGGCGCACCACGATGCGGTCGCCGGGCAGCAGGGACGTGAGCGACTGCATGTCGAAGTTGACGCTGGCATCACGCCCGCTGGTGACCTGGATGACCACCTCGGCGTCGTGCGGAATGACGATCGGCCGGTTCGACAGCGAGTGCGGCGCGATGGGCACCAGCACCAGACCCGACAGCGCCGGATGCAGGATCGGGCCGCCCGCAGACAGCGCATACGCCGTCGAGCCGGTCGGCGTGGAAACGATCAAGCCGTCCGAACGCTGGTTGTACATGAAGAAGCCGTCGACCGACACGGCCAGTTCCACCATCCCCGAAGTGCCCGAGCGGTTGACCACCACATCGTTGAAGGCGAGGGCGGAGAAGATGACCTCGTCGTCGCGCACGACCTGGGCCTGCAGCAGCGTGCGGGTTTCGGCCTCGTAGCGGCCCGCCAACATGTCGGGCAGCACGGTGTGCACGTCGTCGAACGGGATGTCGGTCATGAAGCCGAGCCGCCCGTGGTTGACGCCGATCACGGGGACGCTGGCGCCGGCCAGGTGGCGCCCGATGCCGAGCAGCGTGCCGTCGCCGCCGAGCACGACGGCCACATCGGCGTGGCGCGCCATTTCTTCGGGCGGCAGGGCCGGGTAGTCCTGGACGCCGATGTTGAGCGCCGTTTCTCGCTCGAACACAATGTCATGCCCGCGCCCGGCGATGCACGATGCCAGCTCCATGAGCGGGCCGGCAATGTTGGCGGCCGAATACCGGCCGACCAGCGCAACGGTCTTGAAAGGCGAGACAGGCGAGGCGGCGGGAGCTTGCGGGGCCACGGCGGACGGGGAAGTCGACATGCGCGCATTACACCATATCGATATGACCGTCGCCACGTTAGCGCGTGTTTCGTGGAGAAACGCCGACATCACCCGCAGACGGGCGCCGAATTTGCGTAAAATTGACGAATCATGGACAAGCGCGCAACCATCCTCCTCAAGACCCTGATCGAACGGTATATCGCCGAGGGCCAGCCCGTGGGCTCCCGCACCTTGTCGAAATATTCGGGGCTCGATCTGTCGCCGGCCACCATCCGAAATGTGATGTCGGACCTGGAGGAAATGGGCTTCATTGCCAGCCCGCACACCTCGGCCGGCCGCGTGCCGACGCCGCGTGGCTACCGGCTCTTTGTCGACACGATGCTGACCGCCAGCCCGCTGGACGTGTTGAGCACGCAAGACCGCATGGCGCAGCAGATGGTGGGGGCGATTGCGGAGCAGGTCCGCACGCAGCTGGCCTCGCATGGGTCGGAATCGTCGCAGCGGGTGATTGCGGCGGCGGCGCAAACCTTGTCCAACCTTTCGCAGTTTGCCGGCATCGTGATGACGCCGCGCCGCACGCATGCGTTTCGGCAGATCGAATTCCTGCGGCTGTCGGAGTCGCGCATCCTGCTGATCGTCGTCACGCCCGAAGGCGACGTGCAGAACCGCATCATCCATACCGATACGCCCTACACCCCGTCGCAGCTGGTGGAAGCGGCCAACTACATCAACGCGCACTACGGCGGCCAGACGTTCGACGCGGTGCGCGAAAGCCTGCGGGGTGAACTCTCTGCGCTGCAGGCCGACATGACGGCGCTGATGCAGGCGGCCGTGGAGGCGGGCAGCAGCGCCGTGTCGGAAGAAGAACCAGTCGTCATCTCGGGCGAGCGCAAGCTGCTGGATGTGGAAGACCTGTCGTCGTCCATGGACAAGCTGCGCCGGCTCTTTGCCGTGTTCGAGCAGAAGACCGGCCTGCTGCAACTGCTCGACGTATCGAGCCGCGCCGAGGGCGTGCAGATCTTCATCGGCGGCGAAAGCAGCCTCGTCCCGCACGAAGACATGGCGGTCATCACCGCACCGTACGAGGTGGACGGCAAGATCGTCGGCACGCTCGGCGTGATCGGGCCGATGCGCATGGCATATGAGCGCGTGATCCCGATTGTGGATATCACGGCCAAGCTGCTGTCCAGCACGCTCAGCCAATATTGATCTCCCGGTTGTTCTGTCTGCGAGCTGCATAAGCTCAGCCGATTTTCTTCGACGACAGCCCACGCTGCCGTCTCTCACAATCGACTCCGGCGCATGTGCGCGATTCTTTTCTGCCGGAGTCTTTCATGGCTGGTCCTTCCTTCTCCCGTTTGCTGGCCGCAGCAATGTCTGCGGCCATTTCATTCGCCTTGTTTGGCGCTGCTCCTGCACGCGCGGCCGACCGCGAGGTTGTCATCGCTTATCAGGACATGGTGCTGCCCTGGCGCTACGCCCAGGCCACGGGCGAGGTCGAGCGTGCCACCGGCTATAAGGTGACGTACCGCCAACTCGCCAGCGGCGCCGACGTGGTGCGCGCCATCGCATCGGGTTCCGTGCAGATCGGCGAAGCCGGCTCCAGCCCGATTGCGGCCGGCGTGTCGCAGGGCGTGGACCTGTCGCTGTTCTGGATTCTCGACAACATCAACGATGCAGAAGCGCTGGTTGCCCGCAACGGCAGCGGCGTGTCGCGCGTGGCTGATCTGAAGGGCAAGACCTTGGGCGTGCCGTATGTCTCGACCTCGCATTTCCATGCGCTGGTGGCGCTGCAGCAAGCCGGGCTCGAGCCGCGCGACGTGAAGGTCGTCAACCTGCGGCCGCAGGAGTTGTCGGCCGCGTGGGACCGGGGCGATGTCGATGCGGCCTTCATCTGGGATCCGGTGCTCGCCAAGGTGAAGAAGAACGGCACCGTGCTGACCACCTCCGGCAAGATCGCCGCCGCCACTGGCAAGTCGACCTTTGATGGCTTCGTGGCAGACCGCAAGTTCGCGCGCGACCATGCCGAGTTCATCGCCAAGTTTGTCGAAGTGCTGGCCAAGGCCGATGCGGCCTATCGCGACAACAAGGCCGCGTGGACGGCGACGTCGCCGCAGGTGGCAGCCGTGGCCAAGACGTCGGGCGCGACGGCGGCGGATGTGCCAGCAAGTCTTGCGCTGTATGCCTTCCCGGATGCGGCGGAGCAGGCTTCCAAGCGCTGGCTGGGCGGCGGCGCGCAGTCCGGCGCAGCGCAATCGCTGCTGGCCACGGCGCAATTCCTGAAGACGCAGGGCACGATCCAGACGGTGCTGCCGGATTACGGTGCCACCATCGACTCGCGCTTTGTCCAGCGCACGGCCAATGCTGGCAACAAGGCCGTCGCCACCGCAGCGCGATGAGCCGCATCGATGTGCGCGGCCTGGGCGTCGACTACATCGACGCGCACGGCCGCACCGCCCGCGCCCTGGCCGGGGTGGATTTGTCGATCAACGCCGGCGAATTCGTCGTGGCCCTGGGGGCCTCGGGCTGCGGCAAGACCACGCTGCTGAACTGCCTCGCGGGTTTTGTGGCGCCCACGGCGGGGCAGATTCTCCTGGATGGCCGCGAAATCGATGGGCCGGGCGCGGACCGCGGCGTGGTGTTCCAGCGCTATGGGCTCATGCCGTGGCTGAACGTGCGCGACAACGTGGCGCTTGGCCTCAAGCTGCGCGGTGTCGACCGCAAGACGCGCTATGCGCGTGCGCTGGAGTTGCTCCGGCTGGTCGGCCTTGAAGCGCATGCCGCATCGCCCGTCTATGCCCTGTCCGGCGGCATGCAGCAACGCGTTGGCATTGCCCGTGCGCTGGCGACGGAGCCCCGCGTGCTGTTGATGGACGAACCGATGGGCGCGCTCGACGCGTTCACGCGCGAGACCATGCAGACGCTGGTGCTCGATGTCTGGCAGCGCACCGGCACGACCGTTTTCTTCATCACGCACGACGTGGAGGAGGCGCTGTTCCTGGCAACGCGCCTGATCGTGATGTCGCCATCGCCGGGGCGCATCGTGCAGACATTCGATCTGCCGTTCTCGCGGCAGGCGCTGGCAGGCGGCGACGCCCGCGCGGTGAAATCGTCGCCGGAGTTCATTGCCTGGCGCGAGCGTGTACTGGCGCTGATCCACCATGCCCCCGAGGAGCTGCTCGCATGAGCGCGCTCGAAACTCCCGTGCTGCAGCGCGCCTCCGTCGATGCAGCGCCGCCTTCCAGCAGGCCGGCGCGCAGGCTGCGCGGCTATCGTCTGCCGGGCGAGGGCAGCGCATTGGGGCTCAGCGTGTTGTCGGTGACGGCGTTGCTCCTGCTTTGGTGGGCGGCGACCACCTTCCATTGGGTGCCGCCGTTGTTCCTGCCTTCACCGCAGGCCGTGGGGCGCGCGTTCATCGATGCCTGGCATGGCGATATTCAAGGCGGCCAGCCGCTGGCGTCGCATCTGGGCTGGAGCGCGTTGCGCGTGTTCGGTGCGTTTGCGCTGGCTGCCGTGACGGCCATACCGATCGGCCTTGCGATGGGCGTTTCCCGCACCGCGCGCGGCTTGCTGGATCCGCCCATCGAGTTTTATCGCCCGCTGCCGCCGCTGGCATACCTGCCGCTCGTGGTCATCTGGCTGGGTATTGACGAGCGCGCGAAGATTGTCGTCATCTATCTTGCCTGCTTCGCACCGATTGCCATGGCCGCGCGTGCCGGCGTGCGCAGCGCCACGCTTGAGCAGATCAACGCCGCGTATGCGCTTGGCGCGAGCTTCACGCAGGTGGTGCGACATGTGATCCTGCCGGCGGCGCTGCCCGAGATCCTGACCGGCTTGCGCATCGCCATCGGCTTCGGCTGGACCACGCTGGTGGCGGCGGAAATGGTGGCGGCCACCGTGGGCGTGGGGCAGATGGTGCTCAATGCGTCGAGCTTTCTGCGCACCGACCTCGTGGTGATGGGCATCGTGCTGATCGGCGCGATTGCATGGGCGTTCGACTTGGCCATGCGCGCCATCGAAGCGCGCGTGGTGCCCTGGAAGGGCCGCAGCTAGCTGCGACTCAGAAGCTGCCCGTGAACTGATAACGCCCGCCCGGATGCCACATGGTCGCCACCGAGGCGACCTGTCCCTGCGACAACGTTTTTCGCCGCAGCATCAGGCAGGGCTCGCGCACGTCCATGTGCAGCATTTCGGCGATCTCGCGGGTGGGCAGGCGCGCCTCGATGCCGTAATCCACGCCTTGCAATGGGGCGGCACGCATCAGGTAGGCGTTGGGCGTGGTCTGCGTGAAATCCTGCTCCATGTATTCGGGCGCCAACGCCGCGTTCACCCAGCGGTCTTCCACCTGGATCGGCAGGTCGTTTTCGAAGTGCACGATCAGTGAATGAAAGAGCACGCGGCCGGCCGGCACGCCAAACGCAGTCGCCATCGCTTCGTTGGCGCGGGCGCGTTCCAGCTTGTGCAGTTCGGCGCGGTGCCGGTGGCCGCGCGCGGCAATTTCCTCGGCGATGTTGCGGATCGCCACCAGCGTCGCCTGGTATTTCTGCTGCGCGACGAATGTTCCCAGCCCCTGCACGCGCGTGAGGATCTGCTCGGCGGTCAACTCCCGCAGCGCGCGATTGACCGTCATGCGCGACACGCCAAAGGTCTGCGCGAGCGTCGTCTCCCCCGGAATCATTTCCCCTTCCTGCCACTCCCCGCTGCGAATGCGCGTGAGGATGTCTTCCTTGATGCGCTGGAAGGCGGGCGTGCTGGCGGACGGGTCGTGTGACATGGGCGTGGCTTGCAGTGCGGTGGTGGCCGCGGATGTGATGTGCGGATGGCGGTCATCATCAGGGTTTGCTCTTAGCTTGTAAAGTTTTCTTGCCTAAGTTGTATATACAACATAAGATGCGCTCCATGACAAAGGAGTTCGCAGGAGACCTCACATGAACGCCCCGACCCACGCTGCCCACCTGACCAACGATCCGCGCTACGACGCTTCGCGTGAAATCCGCGCCCCGCGCGGCACCGAGCTGCACTGCAAGAGCTGGCTGACCGAAGCGGCTTACCGGATGCTGCAGAACAACCTCGACCCGGATGTGGCCGAGAACCCCAAGCACCTCGTCGTGTATGGCGGCATTGGCCGCGCCGCGCGCGACTGGGCCTGCTTCGACAAGATCCTGGAAACGCTGCGCGAGCTGAACGACGACGAATCGCTGCTCGTGCAATCGGGCAAGCCGGTGGGCGTGTTCAAGACGCATCCGGATGCGCCGCGTGTCTTGATCGCCAACTCCAATCTCGTGCCCAAGTGGGCGAACTGGGAGCACTTCAACGAGCTGGACCGCAAGGGCCTGTTCATGTACGGGCAGATGACTGCCGGCAGCTGGATCTACATCGGCAGCCAGGGCATCGTGCAGGGCACGTACGAGACGTTTGCCGAAGCCGGTCGCCAGCATTACGACGGCAAGCTGGCCGGCAAGTGGATCCTGACCGCAGGCCTGGGCGGCATGGGCGGCGCCCAGCCGCTGGCCGCCACGCTGGCCGGCGCCGTGTCGCTGAACATCGAATGCCAGCAATCGAGCATCGATTTCCGCCTGCGTACGCGCTACCTCGACAAGCAGGCCAAGGACATCGACGACGCATTCAACCTGATTCGCCACCATTGCGAGCGCGGCGAGGCCGTGTCCATCGGCCTGCTCGGCAATGCGGCGGAAATCCTGCCGGAGCTGGTCAAGCGTGCCCGCGCCGGTGGCCTGAAGCCGGATCTGGTGACCGACCAGACCTCGGCGCATGATCTGGTCAACGGCTATCTGCCGATTGGCTGGACGGTCGAGCAATGGCGTGCTGCGCAACGCGACCCGTCGCAGCACGCCCGCCTGACCGACGAGGCCGCCAAGTCCTGCGCCGTGCACGTGCAGGCCATGCTGGATTTCCAGGCCATGGGCATCCCGACGGTCGACTACGGCAACAACATCCGCCAAGTTGCGTTTGACCAGGGCGTGAAGAACGCCTTCGACTTCCCGGGCTTCGTGCCGGCCTACATCCGTCCGCTGTTCTGCGAGGGCAAGGGCCCGTTCCGCTGGGTGGCGCTGTCGGGCGATCCGGAAGACATCTACAAGACCGACGCCAAGATCAAGGAACTCTTCCCGCACAACACGCACGTGCATCGCTGGCTCGACATGGCGCGTGATCGCATCGCCTTCCAGGGCCTGCCCGCACGTATTTGCTGGCTGGGCCTGGGCGAGCGTCACCTGGCCGGTCTGGCTTTCAACGAGATGGTCAAGAATGGCGAGCTGAAGGCGCCGATCGTGATCGGCCGCGATCACCTCGACACGGGCTCGGTGGCCAGCCCCAACCGCGAAACCGAAGCCATGCGCGACGGCACCGACGCCGTGTCGGACTGGCCGCTGCTCAACGCGCTGCTCAACACGGCCGGCGGTGCGACGTGGGTGTCGCTGCACCATGGCGGCGGTGTCGGCATGGGCTATTCGCAGCACTCGGGCGTGGTGATCGTCGCCGACGGCACCGACGCTGCAGCCAAGCGCCTGGGCCGTGTGCTCGTCAACGATTCGGGCTCGGGCGTCATGCGCCATGCCGATGCCGGTTACGAAAGCGCCATCGCCTGCGCCAAGCGCAACGGTTTGAACCTGCCGATGATCGGCTAAGTTAAAGACATCCTCTCGCATTGCTATGAACACCATGACCACGCCCCCCATCATCACGTTGCAGCCGGGCGCAATGTCCTTCGCCGACCTGCGCCGCGTCTGGCTGGCCCCGACGCCTGTTGCGCTGTCGGGCGACTGCGCGGCCGCCATCGAAGCGTCTGCGGCCACCGTGCAGGCGATCGTTGCCAAGGGCGACCCGGCCTACGGCATCAATACCGGATTCGGCCTGCTGGCCAAGACGCAGATCCCCACGCACGAGCTGGAGCGCCTGCAACGCAACCTGATCCTCTCGCACGCCGTCGGCACGGGTGAAGACCTGAGCGACAACGTCGCGCGACTGGTGCTGCTGATGAAGGCCGCCAGCCTGGCCCGAGGCTATTCGGGCGTGCGCCGTGTCGTGATCGACACGCTGCTGGCACTGCTGAACGCCGGCATCGTGCCGTGCATTCCGTCCAAGGGTTCGGTGGGCGCGTCGGGCGATCTGGCGCCGCTCGCGCACATGACGCTCGCCCTGCTGGGCGAGGGCGACGTGCGTGTGAACGGCGTGCGCACGCCGGCGCGTGCCGCATTGGCCGCCGCCGGCATCGAGCCGATCGCGCTGGCCGCTAAGGAAGGCCTGGCGCTCATCAACGGCACGCAGGTGTCGACCGCGCTGGCGCTCAACGGTCTGTTCCTGGCAGAGCGCCTGCTGCAGGCTGCCACCGTCTCCGGCGCGTTGTCAGTGGATGCCGCCAAGGGCAGCGATGCGCCGTTCGACCCGCGCGTGCACACCGTGCGTGGCCAAGCCGGGCAGATCGCCACCGCGGCCGTGTACCGCAACCTGCTGGCCGGCAGCGCCATCCGCCAGTCGCACCTCGTGGGCGACAAGCGCGTGCAAGACCCGTACAGCCTGCGCTGCCAGCCGCAAGTCATGGGCGCATGTTTAGATCTGATCCGTCAGGCCGGCGCCACGCTGCTCACCGAAGCCAACGCAGTCACCGACAACCCGCTGGTCTACGCCGATGCCGGTGAAGTGATCTCGGGCGGCAACTTCCACGCCGAGCCGGTGGCGTTTGCCGCCGACATGCTTGCGCTGGCGATTGCCGAGATCGGTGCGCTGTCGGAGCGCCGCATCGCGCTGCTGATCGACTCCACGCTGTCGGGCCTGCCGCCGTTCCTGGTCGAACAGCCGGGCCTGAACTCGGGTTTCATGATCGCGCACGTCACGGCCGCGGCGCTGGCCTCGGAAAACAAGACGTTCGCCCACCCGGCCAGCGTCGACAGCCTGCCGACTTCGGCCAACCAGGAAGACCACGTCAGCATGGCGACCTTCGCCGGCCGCCGTCTGCAGGACATGGCCGAGAACACCGCCACCATCGTCGGCATCGAAGCACTGGCGGCGGCGCAGGGCATCGACTTCCACAAGCCATTGGCGACGTCCGACACGCTGCAGAAGGCACATGGCTGCATCCGCGCGCGCGTGGCGTACTACGGTGAAGATCGCCTGTTCGCCCCCGACATCGAAGCCGCCCGCCGCCTCGTGCTCGACGGTGCCCTCGGCGATTCGTGCCGGGCGCACGTCGGCGAACTCGCACTCGTCTGACCATGCTCGCCCAAGCCGAACCGAACGTCTGGCAAGGCCGCGTCGATGCGGAGGAAGGCCCGCTGGGCTTGCGTTGGCACCAGACGGTGCGCCGCATCGATGCATCGACGCCGCTGGCCAACACCGTCGCCCTGGCGGGCTTTGCCTGCGATGCGGGTGTCGCACGCAATCACGGGCGAACCGGTGCACAGGCGGGCCCCGCCGCCATCCGCAAGATGCTCGCGAACTTGCCTGCGCGTGCAGGCCGTGTGGTCGTCGACGCGGGCGACGTAACTTGCCAGGGCGATGCGCTGGAAGACGCGCAGAGCGAATTGTCCAGTGTGCTCCACGATCTGCTTGACCGCGGTGCGTTTCCGATCGCGCTCGGCGGCGGGCACGAGATCGCATGGGCTTCGTTCGGCGGCTTGGCGCGGCATCTGGCGGCGAAATCCGACCAGCCTCCGCGTATCGGCATTCTCAATCTGGACGCGCATTTCGATTTGCGCGCCGGCGAGCGCGGCAGCTCGGGCACGCCATTCCGCCAGATCGCCGAAGACTGCGCGCGGCGCGGATGGCCGTTCCACTACGCCTGCCTCGGCGTGAGCACCTACGCCAACACCGAAGCGCTGTTCGCGCGTGCGCGCCAGCTCGGCGTGCGCTGGATGCACGACGATGAGATGGACGTCATGCAACTCGCGCACGTGCTGAAGGTGGTCGAGGTGTTCCTGAGCCAGGTCGACCACGTCTATCTGACGATGTGCCTGGACGTGCTGCCGGCCGCTGTGGCCCCCGGCGTGAGCGCGCCGTCCGCACGCGGCGTGGGGATGGACGTGATCGAACCCATCGTCGATCGCGTGGTCAGCTCGGGCAAGCTGCGGCTGGCGGATGTGGCGGAACTGAACCCGTCGCTCGACATCGACAACCACACGGCGCGTGTCGCCGCCCGTCTCGTGGCGCGCGTAGCAGACGGCATTGGCCTGCAGGGAGCCGCACATGACTGATCCGGCCAACCCGCACTGGGACGCGCTCTGGACCAACGTCCACCTCGCCACGCTCGCCGCCGATGCCGACGGCTACGGCGAGATCCGCGACGGGGCCATCGCCGTCAAGGATGGCCGCATTGCGTGGCTTGGCTACCGCGCTGATGTGCCCGTCAACGCCCGCGCCACACGCGAACACGATGGCGGCGGCGCGTGGCTCACGCCCGGCCTGATCGATTGCCACACACACCTCGTCTACGCCGGCAACCGCAGCAATGAATTCGAAGCGCGCCTGAACGGCGTGCCATACGAAGAGATCGCGCGGGCGGGCGGCGGCATCCTCTCCACCGTTCGCGCCACGCGGGCGGCCAGCGAAGACGCGTTGGCCGAAGCCAGCCTGCCGCGCCTGAATGCCCTGCGCGCCGAAGGTGTCACCACCGTCGAAATCAAGTCCGGCTACGGCCTGAACCTGGAAACCGAGCGCCGCATGCTGCGCGTTGCACGGCGCTTCGGTCAGTCATTGCCGGTGCGCGTGCGGACAACATTCCTCGGCGCGCATGCCGTGCCGCCCGAATTCGCCGGCCGTGCGGATGACTACATCGATCATCTCTGCGCCGATGTGCTGCCCGCGCTCGCTGCGGAGGGTCTGGTCGATGCCGTTGACGCCTTCTGCGAAACCATTGGCTTCACGCCCGCGCAGACGGCGCGCATGTTCGACGCGGCGCAGCGCCACGGCTTGCCGGTCAAGCTGCACGCCGAGCAGCTCTCCGACCAGGGCGGCGCGGCGCTGGTGGCTCGCTACGGCGGCCTGTCAGCAGATCATCTCGAATGCCTGACCGAGGCCGGCATCGCAGCCATGGCGCAAGCCGGCACGGTGGCCGTGCTGCTGCCTGGCGCGTTCTACTGCCTGCGGGAGACGCGCCTCCCGCCGATGGCCGCGCTGCGTGCCGCCGGCGTGCCCATGGCCGTGTCGACCGACTGCAACCCTGGTACCTCGCCGTTGTCGTCGCTGCTGCTGGCGATGAACATGGCGTGCACGCTGTTCCGCCTGACGCCGCTGGAAGCGCTGACCGGCGCCACGCGTCATGCTGCCGCAGCGCTGGGCCTGTCCGGCACGTGTGGCGTGCTGGCTCCGGGCTGCGCGGCCGACTTCGCGCTGTGGCGCATCGACCGGCCCGCCGATCTGGCGTACGCGATGGGGCTCAACCCGTGTGTGGGCGTGGTTAAGGACGGCACCGTGGTGGCGTAAGGAACACGCGATGACGCGGCTCGTATAATCGGCCGGTCTATCGCGAACCCGCGCCCATGCCCTTCTTGCCCGAACCCCTGTTCCAGCACGGCCAGCCCGATCGCACGGCGATCCTGCTCGTCAATCTCGGTACGCCCGACGGCACATCGCCGCGCGAGGTCGGCCGCTACCTGCGTCAGTTCCTGTCCGACCCCCGCGTTGTGGAAATTCCGCGCGCGGTGTGGTGGTTCATCCTTAACGGACTGATCGTGCCGCTGCGTTCGCGCACGTCGGCGCACAAATACGAAAGTATCTGGCTGCGCGAGGCCAACATGACCGGCTCGCCGCTGCTCGTCTACAGCGAGCGCCAGGCGCATGCGCTGCAGCAGCTGCTGAACGCGCAGGGCCACGATGTGGTGGTCGCCTGTGCAATGCGCTATGGCAATCCGTCGATTCCGTCCGTCATGCAGGCGCTGCGCAAGCAGGGCGTGGAGCGCATCCTCGTGTTGCCGATGTATCCGCAGTATTCCGGCACCACCACCGCCACGGCCTTCGATGAGGTCTTCCGTGTGCTGGGCGAATTGCGCAATCAGCCGGAGTTGCGGCTGGTCAAGCATTTCCACGATGACCCTGCCTACATCAATGCGCTGCACCAGCAGGTGGGGGCGTATTGGGCACAGCACGGCGCTCCAGATTTTGCGCACGGCGACAAGCTGGTGCTGTCCTTCCATGGTGTGCCGCGACGGACGCTGGAATTGGGCGATCCGTATCACTGCGAGTGCCTGAAGACCGGCCGCTTGCTCGGCGAAGCGCTCGGCCTGCAGCCGGGTCAGTACTTGGTCACGTTCCAGTCACGCTTTGGCCGCGCCGAATGGTTGCAGCCGTACACCGCCCCCACGCTGGAAGAGCTGGGCCGCGTCGGCACCCATCGCGTCGACGTGTTCTGCCCGGGTTTTCCGGCCGATTGCCTGGAAACGCTGGAAGAGATCGCCATGGAAGGGCAGTCGACCTTCCGTGTCGCCGGCGGCAATGCATTCCATTACATCCCGTGCCTGAACGACAGCGAAGCGTGGATTGCCGGCATCGCTGACATCGCGCTGGCGCATCTGCAGGGCTGGCCGCTCACGCTCACACATCCGCATGTGCTGGAGGCGAGCCGAACGCGTGCGCAGAGCAAGGGAGCGGCCGCATGAAGGTGAGCACCGACGCGGCCGAACGCGTGCGCATCGACAAATGGCTGTGGGCGGCGCGCTTCTTCAAGACGCGCTCGCAGGCGACGGATGCAGTGGAGCGCGGCCGCGTGCAGATCAACGATCAGGCGGTTCGTCCCGCCAAGGATGTCAAGATCGGAGACCGCGTGCGTGTGCACGCGCATGAACAGCAATGGGAAGTGGAAGTGTTGGCGCTGGCGGAAGTGCGCGGCCCAGCCTCGATCGCGCAAACCCTCTACGCCGAGACGGACATCAGCCGCTTAAAACGCGAAGAGAGTGCGGACAAACGCCGGCTGTATCGGGAACCGGCCACACAAATCGCCGGCCGGCCGACCAAGCGGGACCGGCGACGTATCGACAAACTCGGCGGAGAATGACGCAATCCGCGCGAGTGTGTGCTAACTTGATACGCTCATCAAGCCGCGCGGCATTTGCTGCATCTGTGCCGGCTTGATGATGTAGTGCTTGAAGAATGCCTTGCCGCTGCCGTACTCCGTATAACGGGGCGTGACGGCGCCAGACAGGCAGATGAACGTTGTGGCTGCGGTCAGGGTCAACAGCAGGAGCACGGTCAGAACGGGCAATTTGTTGTGCATGGTACGAACCCTCAAAGAAGCTCGCGCCCCCCAATTTTTTCTTGCATCATAGGCGGCCAATTGGGGCGTCGCAATTGCTGTGCCGTTGCAGTCTGATGAAAGTTGTAACCCCATATTTCGTGATGCACGCCGCACAGTTGTCGCGCATCCGGCGCCCTTGAAAAGCGCGCCAATTGCCCCATAACGGGGACAAATCGTTTGTAAAAATCCAGCGGATCGATTCCGGGCACATACCGTGCGTCGATCCCGTTTATCCAGCGCTATGAAACACACTTCGGACACCCAATCGAACTCGGACATGTCAGCGGACAGCCAAGCCACCCAGCCGAACGCATCGGCGACGGGCCAAGCGGCCCATGCCTATTCGAGCCAGGCCCAGCACGCTAGCGCAGATGCGCAGGCTGTGGCCGGTGACGAAGCCGCCGTGGCGGAAGCCGTGGCCGACGTGGACGTCGCCGAACTGCGCCGCCAGCTCGAAGCTGCCGAGGAAAAGGCACGCCAGAACTACGAAAACTGGGCCCGCGCCACGGCCGAAGGCGAGAACATCCGCCGCCGTGGTCAGGAAGACGTGGCCAAGGCCCACAAATTCGCCATCGAGGGCTTTGCCGAATACCTGCTGCCCGTGATGGACAGCCTGCAGGCCGCCTTGGCTGACACGTCGGGCGACGCCACCAAGCTGCGCGAGGGCGTTGAACTGACGCTCAAGCAGCTGTACGCCGCATTCGAAAAGGGCCGCGTCACCGAGCTGAACCCGGTGGGGGAAAAGTTTGACCCGCATCGCCATCAAGCCATTTCGATGGTGCCGGCCGATCAAGAGGCCAACACCGTCGTCGCCGTCCTGCAGCGCGGCTACACGCTGGCCGATCGCGTGCTGCGGCCGGCCCTGGTGACGGTGGCAGCGCCCAAGTAAGCTGACGCGCCCCATGATCCAAAGCACAGTCACTTCGCACGACGCCCACGGCGCGCTCCCGGTCGATAAGACCGCGTTCGCGGCGTTCGGTATGCGCGAGGTGAACACCGAGACCTTCGACGCGGCCATTGCGGCCGCGGGCGATGCGCTCGTGTGCGTGTTCTTCTGGGGCGTCGATTGCTTCAACTGCGAGATGGCCAAGAAGGCCATGCTCGCGCAACCGGCCGCCGTGCGTGAACTGGGGCTGACCTGGCTGCATGCCGACGTCTATGCCCACCCGGAGCTGGGCCAGCGCTTTGGTCTGCACGGTATTCCGGTGTTCATGTTCTTCCACCGTGGCAAGAAGCTGGGCCGGGCGACCGGCTGGCACGGCCACGCGCAGTTTGCCGCCGCCGTTGCCAATGCGCGCAACAAGCTGGCCGGCAAGCCGCTCGTCTGAGGCTGCGACCATGATGACGTCGACGCCCATGGCTGCGGCCCTCTTTCTTGCCTCGCCTTCCCGTGCTGTGCGCCCCAAGCGCATGGCGCGCACCTTGCCGCGCGCCGCTCAGGCGATGACCGCGGCCCTTGCCGCCGCCCGGCGGTCGTTCTAGTGCCCCTGCGGCACGTTGCCGCCGGGCTCGCTCTCTTTCACCAGCAGTTTTAGTGCGTATTACTGCCGGCCGGCCTGTGTGCCCGCTGGTTTCCTCGTCGCTGCTTTGCGTTGGCCCGTCAGGCTACCGGCAGCGGCTTTGCTTCGTGTTGAACACAGACTTGTAGGAGATCGTCATGTCCAAGGCAGCCGCCATCTACTTGACCGAGCTGGACCTCACCCGCCTGGAAAACGCTGCCACACGCGCGGGCAGCAATTCGCCGCTGGCCGATCTCGTCGATGACCTGATTGCGCGCGCCAACGTGGTCCCCGGCAACAAGATTCCGGCCGATGTGGTCACCATGAACTCCGTCGTCTGCGTGGTGGACGATTCCGGCGTGGAGCAGGAGTGGACGCTCGTCTACCCCGAAGAGGCCAACGTTGCGTCGGCCAAGCTGTCGGTGCTTTCGCCGATGGGCGCGGCGCTGCTGGGCGCGCGGGCAGGCAAGTCGGTCAAATACTCCGCGCCCAATGGTGCACAGCGTTCGTTGCGCATCGATCGCGTGGCGTTCCAGCCCGAGGCCGCCGGCCAGCATACGCTGTAAGCCGGCTGCGTCCTATCGCGAGAGGCTGTAACCGACGCGCAACTGCGAGCCCAGCTTGTGGTTGTAGTCGAGCAGGCTCTCGCCGTAGCCGGTGAAATACTGGATGAACAGATAGCCCGCCGTGCCAGTGAAGATCCGGCTCATCGGATACGTCAATTGCGCGTCGACGCTGCCATAGGCCTTGCGCGTGCCCTTGCGCAGCGTGGCGGCCAATTCCCAGCCGTTGGGCGCGCCGTACGACACGCGGAAATCCCCAAAGCCGCGGTAGTGCGCGATATCGGTGTTGCCCGTGCGCGTGAGGTAGGCGTAGAGCTTCGGCTCGAACTTCCAGTGGTAATCGTTCAGGTCACCAAAGTGGAACGTCGGCCGGACGAAGACGGTGTTGATGGCGCGTGAGGCATCGCCGTCGCGGCCGTTCGATTCGTGCTCGATGCCGCCCGCGAACGACAGCCGGGTGAGCGCGCCGCCGTGGATGCCCGTGTCGGGGCGGTAATAGAAGAGGCTGGGCCGGTAATTCGTATCGCGGAACGGCGCCGATTCCTTGCCCAGATCCCACAGCGAGAACTGCGTGTAACCGAAATACAGGTTATCGAGCAGCGCTGCCGATGCGGGATTCTCCGGCTGAAAAATCCGGAACTTGAAGCTCAGCTGGAACTTGGCGTTCAGGCCTTCGTGCGCCCCGATGGCGGCGAACATCGGTTCGTGGAACGTCAGGCGCGCGGTCTCTTCAGGCGGGCGGACGGCTTCGCCGTTGCCGGCCACGGCGATGGGAACGGCAGGCGTCGCCGTTGCATTGGCCGCGGGGGCGCTCGGGTTGGCGCCCAGCGCACCGCCGGGCCTGGTCGCCTCGGCGGCGGCGTTGCGGACGGCGCCATTGGGCGCACCTTCCGCAGCGATCTGCGGGGCGTCGGGGCCGCGCACGAGCGTGACCAGAACGGGCGCCGCATCCAGATCGGGAACATCGATCCGGACGGTACCGCGCAGCACCTCGGGCAGCGTGCCCGTATAGGCGACGGTGCGGACCTGCCCCGGGCGCAGGTGCAGGGTCTCCGCCCCGGCGTTATGTCGATTGAGAATCACTTCCACCGCGCCTTGCAGATCGGCGGTGGCCGTTGCACGCAGCTTGGCCGGCACGGCATAGCTGCGCTGGGCGGCATCGCCAGAAATGACGAGGGTCAGGGTGAAAGGCTGGTTGGCATCGATGCGGCGGGAAGGCTGCAGCAGGGCCACAGCGGCATCGGCGGAGGGCACGGCGCATGCGGCAAGGAGCGCAGCGCCAAGAATGGATCGAAGCGGATGCAAAGGCATGGGCGCAAAAGCCGGGTTGGCGTCCGGCGAGTGGCAATGCGCGCAAGGGTAACACCCAGACCTTTTGTGCCCGGTTTGCGGCGGTGAACGTTCGAAACGGACGTTTTTGCCTGGTAGCGCACGTTTTCGGGTGCTTTCCCAAGAAAAACCGGCCAAAATGCTCAACTTTTCAAAATTCGGCCTTGAAAAGCCGGACGGCACTCCCACATCCGATCCAAGTTTGTATTCAGTGCAGTCCTGACACCAGATTCGAGGAGCAAGAACATGGGCAAAATCATCGGTATCGACCTTGGTACCACCAATAGTTGCGTCGCCATCATGGAGGGCAACACCCCCAAGGTGATCGAGAACGCCGAAGGCGCTCGCACCACCCCGTCGATCATCGCCTACATGGAAGACGGCGAGATCCTGGTCGGTGCCCCGGCCAAGCGCCAGGCGGTGACCAACCCGAAGAACACGCTGTACGCCGTCAAGCGCCTGATCGGCCGCAAGTTTGAAGAGAAGGAAGTCCAGAAGGACATCGGCCTGATGCCGTACACCATCACCAAGGCCGACAATGGCGACGCCTGGGTGGAAGTGCGCGACAAGAAGATGGCGCCGCCGCAGATTTCGGCTGAAGTCCTGCGCAAGATGAAGAAGACCGCCGAGGACTACCTGGGCGAGGAAGTGACCGAAGCCGTGATCACAGTGCCGGCCTACTTCAACGATTCGCAGCGCCAAGCCACCAAGGATGCCGGCCGCATCGCCGGTCTGGACGTCAAGCGCATCATCAACGAGCCGACTGCGGCTGCGCTGGCATTCGGCCTGGACAAGAACGAGAAGGGCGACCGCAAGATCGCCGTGTATGACCTCGGCGGCGGTACGTTCGACATCTCGATCATCGAGATTGCCGACGTGGACGGCGAGAAGCAGTTCGAAGTGCTGTCGACCAATGGCGATACGTTCCTGGGCGGCGAAGATTTCGACCAGCGCATCATCGATTACATCATCGGCGAGTTCAAGAAGGAGCAGGGCGTCGACCTGTCGAAGGACGTCCTCGCGCTGCAACGCCTGAAGGAAGCCGCTGAAAAGGCCAAGATCGAGCTGTCGAGCACGCAACAGACCGAGATCAACCTGCCGTACATCACGGCGGATGCCTCGGGTCCGAAGCACTTGAACCTGAAGATCACGCGCGCCAAGTTGGAAGCGCTGGTCGAAGACCTGATCGCCCGTACGATCGATCCGTGCCGCACCGCCATCAAGGATGCTGGCGTGAAGGTGTCGGACATCCACGACGTGATCCTGGTCGGCGGCATGACGCGTATGCCGAAGGTGCAGGAAAAGGTGAAGGAGTTCTTCGGCAAGGAAGCCCGCAAGGACGTGAACCCGGACGAGGCCGTTGCCGTGGGCGCTGCCATCCAGGGCCAGGTGCTGGGCGGTGACCGTACCGACGTGCTGCTGCTGGACGTGACGCCGCTGTCGCTGGGCATCGAAACGCTGGGTGGCGTGATGACCAAGATGATCGGCAAGAACACGACCATCCCGACCAAGTTCTCGCAGACGTTCTCGACCGCGGACGACAATCAGCCGGCCGTGACGATCAAGGTCTATCAGGGCGAGCGCGAGATGGCCTCCGGCAACAAGCTGCTGGGCGAATTCAACCTGGAAGGCATTCCGCCGGCACCGCGCGGCACGCCGCAGATTGAAGTGTCGTTCGACATCGACGCCAACGGCATCCTGCACGTGGGCGCCAAGGACAAGGCGACCGGCAAGGAAAACAAGATCACGATCAAGGCAAGCTCCGGCCTGTCGGAAGCCGAGATCGAGCGCATGGTGAAGGATGCCGAGGCCAACGCCGAGGAAGACAAGAAGCTGCGCGAACTGGTCGACTCCCGTAACCAGGGTGAAGCGCTGGTGCACTCGACCAAGAAGGCACTGGGCGAATACGGCGACAAGCTGGAAGCTGGCGAGAAGGACAAGATCGAAGCCGCGATCAAGGAACTTGAAGAGACCCTGAAGGGCACCGACAAGGCCGCGATCGACGCCAAGACCGAAGCGCTGGCAACCGCCTCGCAGAAGCTCGGCGAGAAGGTCTATGCCGACATGCAGGCCAAGGGCGAGGCAGGCGGCGCTGAACACGCTGCCGGTGCCCAGGCAGGCGCGCAAGCCGGACAAGGCGCTCCGCACGACGATAACGTCGTCGACGCCGAGTTCAAGGAAGTGAACGACAAGAAGTAAGCCAACTCGTCCGCCAGGCGGACGTTACGGTACGCCGGGCAGTGGTCATCGGGTTGTGCGGGACGCACCTGATGTCACGCTCGGCTTTTTTGCTATTCGACACGCAGTAAAAACAGGCGACGACTGAAGCCACCATGGCAAAACGTGATTACTACGAAGTGCTCGGGGTGGGCAAGAACGCGAGCGACGACGAGATCAAGAAGGCGTATCGCAAGCTCGCGATGAAGTACCACCCGGACCGCAATCCGGACAGCAAGGAAGCAGAAGAGAAATTCAAGGAGGCCAAAGAGGCCTACGAGATGCTCTCCGACGCCGAGAAGAAGGCGGCCTACGACCAGTACGGCCACGCGGGTGTCGACCCGAACATGGCCGGCGGCTTTGGCGCGGGCGGTGCAGGCTTTGGCGGGGGCTTTGCCGAAGCCTTCGGCGACATCTTTGGCGATATCTTTGGCCAAGCCCAGGGCCAGGGCGGGCGCCGCGGTGGCGGCCCGCAGATGTATCGCGGCGCTGACCTGCGCTACAGCATGGAAATTACGCTGGAGCAGGCCGCGCATGGCTACGATACGCAGATCCGTGTGCCGCACTGGGACGAGTGCGACCACTGTCACGGCAAGGGCGCCGAGCCCGGCTCCAGCGTGGAGACGTGCCCGACCTGCCACGGCGCCGGTCAGGTGCGTGTGTCGCAGGGCTTCTTCACGATGCAGCAGACGTGCCCGAAGTGCCACGGCAGCGGCAAGTACATCCCCAAGCCGTGCACCAAGTGCCACGGCCAGGGCAAGCTGAAGAGCCAGAAGACGCTGGAAGTGAAGATTCCGGCCGGCATCGATGAAGGCATGCGCATCCGTTCGTCGGGTAATGGCGAGCCGGGCATCAACGGTGGGCCGCCGGGCGATCTGTATGTGGAAATCCACATCAAGCCGCATCCGGTATTCGAGCGCGACGGCGATGATCTGCACTGCCAGATGCCGATTTCGTTTGCGACGGCAGCCATTGGCGGCGACATCGAAGTGCCGACGCTGGGCGGCCGCGCCTCGTTCACGGTGCCGGAAGGCACGCAGGCCGGCAAGACGTTCCGCCTGCGCGGCAAGGGCATCAAGGGCGTGCGTTCGGGCTATGCGGGCGATCTCTATGTGCACATCAACATCGAGACGCCTGTCAAGCTGACGGAGCACCAGAAGGAGCTGCTCAAGCAGTTCGACAAGTCCGTGCACGAAGGCGGCTCGCGGCACAGCCCGCAAGAGCAGTCGTGGCTAGACAAGGTAAAGAACTTCTTCTCCTCGTAAACTCCGCAAAGCTACTGCGCGCCCCGATCTTGGTCCTGCGATGCTCGCCGTACCCATGTACGGCTGGGCTTCTCGAACCAACCTCGGGGCGCTCGCTACGCTTTTCGAGGCTTCTTAAACACCACCTTTTCAATCAAGGACATCGTCATGCAGCCGCTCCAAGCGCCAGAAGCCGGCGCGCCGTTCGCGCTGCTGGACGATGCCACCTCGGGCGGCGCGCCGTGCTCGCGCTGGTACACGGGTTATGCCGGCGAGTTCTTCCGGCCGGCGGGCATCCTGGATGGACTGGACGATGACCTTCGTGCCGCCTGGCGCCAGGGCTTGCATGCCCTGATCGTTGCGCCGTACGAGTTTGGCGAGCCGCTGGTCGGTCTGCCGGCTTCCACGGAAATCTCTTCGTCCTTGCCCGGCCACGATGGCCGCCTGCGCGTGCTGCTGTTCCGCACGATGCAGGTGCTGTCGCCCGCCGAGGTCGACACGCTGTTCGGAGCTTGGCCTGAAGCGGCCGGGGCCGCCGGTCTGTTCGACTGTGCTGCCAGCGTTGATCACGCCACCTATACCAACGCCATCGCGCGCATCCACGACTGGATTGCGGCGGGCGACACCTACGAAGTCAACTACACGTACCGCCTGCGCATGACGGCGTTCGGCGCGCCGGCGGCGTTGTATCGGCGCCTGCGTGCGCGCCAGCCGGTGCCGTACGGTGCCTTCATCGGGCTGCCGGAGGGCGGCGCGATTCTGTCGTGCTCGCCGGAGCTGTTCTTCTCGCATCACGCCGGCAAGCTTGTTGCGCGGCCGATGAAGGGCACCGCGCCAGCCTCCGGCGACGCTGAAGTCGATGAAGCCCGCGCCATCGCACTGGCCGCAGACGAGAAGAACCGCGCCGAGAACCTGATGATCGTCGACCTGTTGCGCAACGATCTGGGCCGTCTCGCGCGTGCGGGGTCGGTGCGCGTGCCGGCGTTGTTCGAGGTGACGCCGTTCGGCAGCGTGCTGCAGATGACGTCGACCGTGGAGGCCGAGATTCCGCCTGCCACTGGCCTGGCCGATTGCCTGCGTGCGCTGTTTCCGTGTGGCTCCATCACGGGGGCGCCCAAGCGGCGGACGATGGAAATCATCAAGGCGCTGGAGTCTGAGCCGCGGGGCCTCTACACCGGCGCGATCGGCTGGATCGATGCGCCTGCCGATGATCGCGCGATGGGCGACGCCTGCTTCTCGGTGGCGATCCGCACGCTGGTGCTGAGCGCGCCCGGCACCGATGGCCTGCGCTGCGGCGAACTCGGCATCGGCTCCGGCATCGTGCACGACAGCGTCGCCCATGAGGAATACGCGGAGTGCCAACTGAAAGCGCGCTTCGTGACGGCGCTTGACCCGGGGTTGTCGTTGTTCGAGACGATGCGCGCGACGCGCGACGGCGTGCCACTGCTGGATTGGCATCTGGCGCGGCTGGAGCGTTCAGCGGCTGCCTTTGGTTTTCCATTCGACCGGGCTGCCCTGACGAACGAGGTGGCACGTGCCTGCGCAACGCTGGACGGTGATGGCGCCTATCGCATGCGCCTATTGCTCACACCGGACGGTGCGGCCAACGTATCGGCCGTGCCCTTGTCGCCGCTGCATGCGAGCTGGGATGCGCCGGTCCGCCTGCTCGTCGCACCGCAATCGCGCGAGATCACGCACAGTCTGCCGACGCACAAGACCACGTTGCGCGAAGGCTACGACGCCGCGTGGCAGGCCGCCGAGGGCGAAGGTGCGTTCGATGCCGTGTTCTTCAACGCCGACGGCACCTTGGCCGAGGGCGGGCGCAGCACGTTGCTGGTCAAGCTCGATGGTGCGTGGTGGACGCCGCCGCTGTCGGCGGGGGTCTTGCCGGGCGTGATGCGCGCCGTGCTGTTGAAAGATGCTGCGCCGTGGCTGGGCGGGCCGCTGCAAGAGCGTTTGCTCACCCGGGCCGATGTTGCCCGCGCCGAGGCCGTCGCCGTATGCAATGCCCTACGCGGCGTGGTGCCCGCGCATTTCGAGCCGGCCCTGACCGTCGACGTGCTCTAGCTTCCAGCGCGCCACGCCGGGCAGGTTGATGAGTTCGCGGTCGTGGCAGACCATCAGCAGTGTGCGGCCCTCCGCTGCCAGCTCGCCGACCAGCGCAATGACTTGCTCGCGCGCAGCGCCGTCCAGGTTCGACGTCGGTTCGTCGAGCAGCAGCACATCCGTGTGCAGCGCGCGCGCCCGCGCCAACGCAAGACGTTGCGTCTCTCCGCCGGACAGCCGTTCGGGCGGCACATCCACCACGTGCTGCAGCCCCGCCCAGCGCAGCGCATCGTCGACGCGCGCAGCCAACGCCGTAGGCGCCGCGCGGTGTGGGCCCGTGGTCAGCCCATAAGCGAGATTCGCGCGTACCGACGTGCGAAACAGATACGGATGCTGGTGCACGTAGGTCAGCCGCGCGCGCAGCTCGGCTGGGTAGGGCGACAGCGCTTGCCGCCCCTGGCCCATGTCGACGGTCGCACCATGGGCGGGTGCAAGCCCGGCCAGCATGCGCAGCAGCGTTGTCTTCCCGACACCGTTTGCGCCGGTGATGACGATCGCGTGCCCCGCGGACAGCGCCAGGCGCGGAATCTCGAACAGAACGCGCGCGCCGTGCTGGCAGCGCAAGCCTTCAAACACCATCGTGGGCTGCGACGGCGCGCTCATGCCGGCTCCCTGCGATAGTTGCCAGCCCCTTGCAACCACGCCAGCACCAGGTTGACGAGCAGTGCCAGCACGATCAGCACGATGCCCAGTGCGATGCCCTGTGCGAACTCACCCTTGCTGGTTTCCAGCGCAATCGCGGTGGTCATGGTGCGCGTGACGCCTTCGATGTTGCCGCCGACCATCAGCGCCGAGCCCACTTCGGCGATGACGCGCCCGAAGCCGGCCACCACCGCCGCCATGAGGCCGAAGCGCAATTCACGAAACACCGTCAGCAGCAGCCGGACGCGCCCGGCGCCCAGCACGCGTGCGGTTTCGGCGAGACGCGGATCCGCGCGCTCCAGTGTCGTCAGCGCAAATGCGACGATCACCGGCAGGCCAAGCACCGCTTGCCCAAGGATCATCCCGCCCTGCGTGAACAGCAGTCCGAAGCCGCCCAGCGGCCCCTGGCGCGACAGCAGCAGATACAGCAACAGCCCGATCAGCACGGTCGGAAACGACAGCGACGCCTGCGCCAGCACCACGAGCGCACGGCGCCCTGCAAACCGATGCATGGCGATGAGATAGGCGATGAGCAGGCCGGGAGGCGCCGCCACCAGCAGCCCCGCGATCGCCACCTTCAACGACACCCAGACGATCCGCCACAACGCCGCATCGCCGCCGGCAAGCAGGGCGAAGGCGTCGACGGTGGCCGACCAGATTTCCATGCGGAGGCCGCTCAGGCGAAGGTGTGTTCCGGGCCGGGGAACGTGCCGTCCTTGACGGCGGCCACATAGGCCGCCACGGCGCCGTCGATGGTGGCTTGCCCGTCCATGAAGTTGCGCACGAACTTCGGGCGATGGCCGGGGAACACGCCCAGCATGTCGTGCATGACGAGCACCTGGCCCGAGCATTCCAACCCCGCGCCGATGCCGATGGTCGGAATGGCCAGCAGACGCGTCACCTCGCCGGCCAGCGCGGCAGGAATCGCTTCCATCACGACGAGTTGCGCGCCGGCGTCCTGCACGGCCAGCGCGTCGGCTTTCAGTTGCGCGGCCGCTTCATCGCCGCGACCCTGCACCTTGAAGCCGCCGAACGCATGCACCGATTGCGGCGTCAGGCCGATGTGCGCACACACCGGAATGCTGCGTTCAACGAGGAACTTGATGGTCGGCGCGAGCCACACGCCGCCTTCGAGCTTGACCATCTGCGCGCCGGCCTGCATCACGCGCACCGCGCTGTGGAAAGCCTGTTCGGGCGTGCCATAGGTGCCGAACGGCAGGTCGGATACGAGCAACGCCTTGTCGATGCCGCGCGATACGCATTCGGTGTGATAGACGACGTGATCGAGCGTGACCGGCAGCGTGGTCTTCTGGCCCTGCATCACGTTGCCGAGCGAATCGCCGACGAGCAGCACGTCGGTGCCGTTGCGGTCCATCAGGGCGGCGAAACTGGAGTCGTAGGCGGTCAGCATGGCGATGCGCTCGCCGGCGGCACGCATGGCCTGCAGCGAAGTCACCGTGACGGCCTTGCGGTTCGATTCCTGGAGATAGCTCATGGACTGAGACTCATTGGGGCATCGCGAGCGCCCACGCAGACCATGCGGTGCGTCGACTGACTAGCGCGTTGCCAGCTTGATGAATTCCTTGGGTCCGCGCATCGCGTCGATGCGGGCGAGCAAGGTGCGGAAATCGTCGTCGTTGCCTGCGGGGTCGAAGGCAGCGGTGTCGACGATCATCGTCGGTGCGGCATCGTAATACAGAAACAGCTCGCCGTACGCGGCGCAGATGCGTTCGAGATACTCCGCATCGATGCCTGTTTCGTAAGGAACGGCACGACGGGTGACGCGTGGTAGCAGGTCTTCTGCACGCGCCTGCAGACAGATGACGAGATCGATGCGCTGTTGCGGCAGGGCCAGCGCATTCGCCATTGCGTCGTACAACGCGAGTTCATCGGCGGGCAGCGTGAGCTGGGCGAACAGCCGGTCGCGCGGCAGGAAACTGTCGGCGACGATGCGCTCGCCGGCGAGCGTTGCCTTGTGCCACGCCTTCAGACGCTCGGCACGTTGCAGCAGGAAGCGCAGCTGCACCGGCAGCGCATAGCGCGCGGGGTCTTCGTAAAAGCGGGCGATGAAGGTGTTGTCGGCGGGCGTCTCGAATAACGTCGACGCGCGCAGGTGATCGGCCAGACGCTGGGCCAGCGCGGTCTTGCCCACGCCAATGGGTCCCTCGACAACGATACGGCGCAGGTGGTCCAGGGCCATCGGCAGGTGTTTGTGCGTGGTGCGGATGATCAGGCGGCGGACTGCTTGGCGCGCATGCACTGACACATCGTGGTCTTTTCGATGCGCTGGTCGGCCACGCCGGGCAGCAGTGCAGCCACGGCGCCAATGCCCGGAATCACGAGGTCGGGCGCCAGTTCATGCAGGGGCAGCAGGGTGAAGGCGCGCTGGCCCACGCGGGGGTGCGGCACCGTCAGCTCGGGTGAGGTGAGGACGTGGTCCCCGTAGAGCAGCAAGTCCAGATCGAGCGTGCGCGGCGCGTTGTGGAACGGACGCTCGCGGCCGAACTGGTCTTCGATGTGGTGACAGATGCGGAGCAGCTGGTCGGCGGTGAAATGCGTATCGATGCGCACCACGGCGTTGATGTAATCGTCGCCGCTGGATTCGACGGGCGCGCTGCGATACAGGCTCGATTTGCCGGTGACGGTGATGCCGACCTGCTGTGCGAGGCAGACCACGGCGTCTTTCACTGCCTGGCGCGCGTCGCCCAGGTTGGCGCCGATGCCGATGTACGCCACTGTCTTCACGTTTCCTCCGAACTTCCCGGATTGACGTCACCGACTGTATCCGATTTTGCCGGACCACGTCGGCGGCGACGGCGCTTGCCCGGGCTGGCCGGGCCGGCATTTGCCGAGGGGCTCGGGGCGTGCTTCGCTTGTGCCATGAGGGCTTCGCGGGCTTCGCCGTCACCGTTCTGGAAGTCGGTCCACCAGTCGGCGAGTTCCTGCGGCAATTCGCCCGAGGCGCAGCGCAGGACCAGGAAGTCATATCCGGCGCGGAAGCGCGGCGATTCCAGCAAGCGATACGGCATGCGGCCCGAGCGCTTCTCAAAGCGCGGCTGCATGCTCCAGATTTCCTTCATGTCGGAGGTGAAGCGGCGCTGGATGGCGAGCTGCTCGGTCTGGCGGTCGAGCACTTCGTCCATGGCGGTATGCAGCGCAGGGATCAGCGGCTCGCCGGCGGCGCGGCGGCGGTTCCAGTGCTCGACCACGTGATGCCACAGCAGCGAGGCAAACAGGAAGCCCGGCGAGACCGGCTTGCCGGCCTTCACGCGATCGTCGGTGTTGTCGAGCGCGAGCTGCACGAAGCGCTGGCCCATCGGCTGCTCCAGCGCGACGTCCAGCAATGGCAGCAGGCCGCGGTGCAGGCCCGCCTTGCGCAGTTCCTGCAGCGATGCCCAGGCGTGGCCCGACATCAGCAGCTTCAACATCTCGTCGAACAGGCGGGCGGCCGGCACGTTGTGGATCAGCGGGCCCAGCTCCGCGATCGGCGCGCGCGTGTCCGGGTCGATGTCGAAGCCGGTCTTGGCCGCGAAGCGCACCACGCGCAGCATGCGCACCGGGTCTTCGCGGTAGCGGGTGTGCGGATCGCCGATCATGCGCAGCGTGCGGGCGCGCATGTCTTCCATGCCGTGATGGTAGTCATGCACGGTTTCGTCGGCGGGGTTGTAGTACATCGCGTTGACGGTGAAGTCGCGGCGGGTGGCGTCTTCGGCCTGGGTGCCCCAGACGTTGTCGCGCAGCACGCGGCCGCTGGCGTCGACGGCGTGCGTGTGGTGGTCCAGCTCGGTGCGCTTCACGCGCTTGCCGGCGGGCACCTGCTCGGCGTCCACCGCGTCGACGAGCGCACGGAAGGTCGAGACTTCGATGATTTCCTGGTCGCGTCCGCCGTAGAACGTGACGTGCACGATCTGGAAGCGGCGTCCGATGATGCGCGAGCGGCGGAACAGCGCCTGGACTTGGTCGGGCGTGGCGTTGGTCGCCACATCAAAGTCCTTCGGCTTGATACCGAGCAGCAAGTCGCGCACGGCGCCGCCCACGATGAAGGCGGCATAGCCGGCGTCCTGCAGCGTGGACGTGACCTTGACCGCGTTGCGCGAGAGCAGCTTCGGGTCGATACCGTGCTCGTCCACGCTCCACACGCGCGCCTGGCGCGGCACGCCACCGGCGGACTTGGTGCGCGCCTTGACGGTTTTGGCTGCCTTGGGCGTGCGGGTTTTCCTGGCGGCGGGCGCGCCCGGTTCAGCGGGAACGGTGGGCTCTGCGGAGGTTTTGCCCAGCAGGCGATTGATGAGTTTCTTGATCACGCCGCGCCTGCTTAGAAGAGATCCATGATGCGCCAGTTGCGCGCGGCTGCGAGGTTGCGCAGCGTGTCGTCCGGATTGGTGGCGACGGGGTCGGTCACTTCCTCCAGCAGCGGCACGTCGTTGGCCGAATCGCTGTAGAAGGTGCTGCGCTCGAAATCGCTCCAGCCGTGGCCCATGTTGGCCAGCCACTCATGCACGCGCGCGACCTTGCCTTCGCGGAAGCTCGGTGTGCCCGCCACGTCGCCGGTGAAGGCGCTGTCCGGGTTGCCGTCGGCGGTGGCCGGTTCGGTGGCGATGAGGTGGTCGATGCCGAAGGCCTCGGCAATCGGGCGCGTGACGAAGCTGTTGGTGGCGGTGACCACGCAGCACAGGTCGCCGGCGTCCAGGTGCTTGTAGACCAGTGCCTGCGCCTGCGGTGTGATCTTCGGACGGATCACGTCGTGCATGAACTCGGCGTGCCACTGGGCGAGCGTGTCGCGCGGGTGGGCGGCGAGCGGTGCCAAGGCAAAGCGCAGAAAGGCATGGATATCCAGCGTGCCGGCTTTGTAGTCGGCATAGAACTGATCGTTCTTGCGCTGGTATTCGGCTTCATCCACCACGCCGCGGCGGATGAGGAAGCGTCCCCACTCGTGGTCGCTGTCGGTGGGGATGAGGGTGTGATCGAGGTCGAAGAGGGCCAGATTCATGGGGCGCGATTTTACCCGAACGTTACATAACCGGCCGCGCCAGCCCTGGTTTCACTTCATCAGCGCGAGCATGTCGCGCACGAGCGGCAGGGTGACGGCGCGCTTGCGGGCGAGCGAATAGGTGTCGAGGGCGTCCAGCAAAGCCATCAGGCTCGGCATGTCGCGGTAGGAGTGCGTCACGAGCCACTGCGGCACGTCCGCCGAGAGCTGCATGCCGCGTTCGCGAGCGGCTTGGCGCAGGGCTTCGACTTTGTCGGCGTCGGACAACGGGCGCAGCCAGTAGACGAGTCCCCAGCCCAGGCGGGTGCGCAGGTCTTCACGCAGCGGCATCGCCATCGGCGCGGCCGCCCCGGAGATGGCGATGGCGGCATGCGGATGCGCGCGCACTTCATTGACGAGGTTGAACACGGCGATCTGCGCCCATTCGTCCAGGCGCTCGGCGTCATCGATGGTCCAGACGGTGATGGTCGGGTCGAATTCGAAGGCTTCGGGCGGGGCGTCCGGCTCCAGCGTGCGGACTTCGTAGCCGCCGGCTTCGGTCTGGGCGCAAATGGCCTGTAGCAGGTGGCTGCGGCCGCTGCCTTCCTCGCCCCAGAGGTAGACCAGGCGGTCGGTGGCGGTGCCGTCCACCACTTGCGGAATCAGGGCGCGCAGGCGCAGCACCGCCTCTTCGTTGCCGGTGGCGACGAAGTTGTCGAAGGTCGGGGCGGGTGTCGCACCGAGTTCGAGCGGGAGCTGTTCGGGTGTGGCCATGAAACGTGGAGTGGAGTCGCCGTACTTTTCAGTTGCCTTCAGTCGCCTTCAGTGGCTTTCAATCCTGGTAGAGCCGGCTGCCCAGGTAAAGCTTCCGAATCTGCCGCAAACCGACCAGCAGCACAGCACTCATCGGTAGGGCGAGGAGGATACCGAAAAAACCGAACAATTGGCCAAAAGCCAGCAAGGCGAGGATGACCGCCAGCGGATGCAGGCCGATGCGTTCGCCTACCAGCCGGGGCGTCAGGTAGAAGCCTTCCAGGAATTGGCCGATGCCGTACACCACGGCCACCGCCAGCAGGCCGTAGAGGTTGCCGAACTGCAACAGTGCGGCCAGGATGGCCAGCGTGAGCCCCACGCCAAAGCCGATATACGGGATGAACACGGCCAGCCCCGTAAAAATGCCCACCGGCAGCGCCACGTCAAAACCCGCCAGCGCCAGCCCCGCCGAGTAATACACCGCCAGCACCAGCATCACGATGATCTGCCCGCGCAGGTATTGGGAGAGCAGGCCGTCGGTTTCGGCGGCCAGTTCACGTGTTTTTGCCAGCCAGCGGCGCGGGACGGCGGTTTCGATCCGGCGCATGAGCATGTTCCAGTCCATCAGCAGGTAGAACATCACGATGGGCACGAGAAAGAAGATGCCCAGCACCTGGATGGCCGCCGAGCCCGACACACGCAGATAGGTCAGTACCCGAGCCACCACGTCGTCCGGGCTGGCGGCGAGCTGTTCCGTGAGCAGGGCGCGCAGGCCGGGAAAATCGAAGCTGACATGCAGACCCAATTCGTCCAGCTTGGGCGACAGAAACGCGTTGAGCTTGGCAAGCATCCCGGGCAATTGATCGCGGATGGCCGGAATCTCCCGCTGCAGCACCGCCAGGATCAGCAGCATCAGCGCCACGCCCACCACCGTCAGCACCAGGATCATCAGAAACACGCCCAGCACGCGCGGTACGCGATGACGCTGCAGCCATTCCACGCCCGGGTGCAGGATGTACGACAGGATGAACGCGAAGACGAAGGGCGTGAGCGTCGGCGCCAGCGCCTTGAGCAGGGCCAGGAAGACAAGCGCCACGGCGATCCAGGCGAGCGTGCGCTTGGTTTCCTGCGACAGCACGGGGGCGTTCATGGGGGGCGACGGTTCCGATGGCGGGGTGGAGGAGTCGGAAAAGCGGCCATCGGGACGGCCGCATCCGGTAAAATCGCGATTTTACTGGACCGGCGGGTCCGATTTTTGTGACTCCCCGCCGCCGTCTCGCTTTCTTTCCCGGTTTTTTCAATTCAGACGATTGTATGAGCGCTTCCGAAACCCCATCCGCATCGACCGGCCTGTCTTACCGCGACGCGGGCGTCGACATCGAGGCGGGTGACGCCCTTGTCGACCGCATCAAGCCGTTTGCCAAGCGCACCATGCGCGAAGGCGTGCTGGGCGGCATCGGCGGCTTCGGCGCGCTGTTCGAGCTGTCCAAGAAGTATCAGGAACCGGTGCTGGTGTCCGGCACCGACGGCGTGGGCACCAAGCTCAAGCTGGCCTTTGCGCTCAACCGCCACGACACGGTGGGCCAGGATCTGGTCGCCATGAGCGTGAACGACATCCTCGTGCAGGGTGCCGAACCGCTGTTCTTCCTGGATTACTTTGCCTGCGGCAAGCTCGACGTCGACACCGCTGCCACCGTGGTCAAGGGCATCGCACAGGGTTGCGAGCTGGCTGGCTGCGCGCTGATCGGCGGCGAAACCGCTGAAATGCCGAGCATGTACCCGGACGGCGAATACGACCTGGCCGGCTTTGCTGTCGGCGCGGTCGAAAAGCGCAAGATCATCGACGGCACCACCATTGCCGAGGGCGACGTGGTGCTGGGCCTGGCTTCGTCGGGCGCGCATTCGAACGGCTACTCGCTGGTGCGCAAGATCATCGAGGTGTCGCGCCCGGACCTGAACGCCGACTTCCACGGCCAGCGCCTGCAGGACGCCATCATGGCGCCGACGCGCATCTACGTGAAGCCGCTGCTGGCGCTGATGGAGAAGCTGACCGTCAAGGGCATGGCGCACATCACCGGTGGCGGTTTGACCGAAAACGTGCCGCGCGTGCTGCGAGACAACCTGACCGCCGTGCTGCACAAGGACGCCTGGACGCTGCCGCCGCTGTTCCAGTGGCTGCAAAAGGCTGGCAACGTGGCCGATGACGAAATGCACCGCGTGTTCAACTGCGGCATCGGCATGGTGGTGATCGTGTCGGCAGCCGATGCACCGGCTGCCATCGCCCACCTGAAGGACGCAGGCGAAACGGTCTACCAGATCGGCGAAATCCGCGCCCGCCAGGCAGGCGAAGCGCAGACGATCGTGGTCTGACGCGAGGCTCGCCCCCACAAAAAACCGCCGATGCGTTCGGCGGTTTTTTTATGCGCGTCGTCTGGCGGGCGCTTATTTGAGCGGGACGTATTCGCCGCTGGCGGGGTCGTCCTTCTGCAGGGCGCCGGTGTTCTTGTCGATGAGCAGCGTGACGACGCGCGGTGCCGCGTTCGGGTCGCCGCCGCAGGCCGGGGTGTGGTTCTCCAGCACTTCAACGCTGTTGTGCGTGTCGTCGGCCCGGTCCACCACGAAAGACAGGCATTCCTGCGACAGGGAGGTCAGCTTGTACTTTGCGATGGCGGCGCGGGCCAGGTCGACGGCCTTGGCCTGTTCGGCTTCGCTGACGGCGGGGGCGCTGGCGGTCGGCGCATTGGCCGAATTGGCCGCGTTGGACGCGCCAGGGGCGGGGGCCGCAGGTGCGGAAGCCGGAGCGGGCGCGGCAGGCTTGTGCGCGTCGTCGGAGCGGCCGCAGCCGGCGAGCGCAAGCACCGTCAGCGCGGCAAGCAGCAAAGGTTTGGTCATGATGGGCGAAGCGTGTCTGCGATGATCAGCCCACGACTTTACCCGCAACCGGCCGATCTTTTCCATGCTGCATACGCCTGTGGCATGCACACGGCGCAGGGCCGGTAGCCGGCGGCGCGCGCATCGGCTTCGTTCAGGAAAAACACCCGGTGGCGCACATAACCGCCGCGCGCGATGGCCCGGCGTGCGGCGGCGCAATCGAGGCGGCCATAGATGCGAGCACGCCGATGCCCGCCCAGCGTGCCGGGCAGGGCGCTCTCATAAGGCTGGCCGCTGGCGCCGATGAGCGTCCACGTTCTCACGCGCTTTCATGCGGCGGATTGCGACTCGCGCTCCAGCAGCGCCAGCTTGCGCTCCACGCCCCAGCGATAACCGGAGGTGTTGCCGTCCCGGCGGATCACGCGGTGGCACGGAATGGCCACCGCGATGTGATTGGCCGCGCAGGCCTGCGCGACGGCGCGGACGGCCTGGGGCGCGCCGATGCGCGCGGCAATCTCGGTGTAGCTGGTGGTGCTGCCGGGCGGCACTTCGCGCAGCGCCTGCCACACGCGCTCCTGGAACGCGGTGCCGCGCACGTCCAGCGGTAGGTCCAGGCCGATGGACGGCGCTTCGACAAAACCCACCACTTTCGCCACCAGATCTTCGAAGCCCGCGTCGCCGCCGATGAGTTCGGCCTTCGGGAAGGTGTCCTGCAGATCGCGCGCGAGGGCGTCGGGGTCGTCGCCCATCAGGATCGCGCAGATGCCGCGATCGCTTTGCGCCACCAGGATCGAACCGAGCGAGCACTCGCCCACGGCAAAGCGGATCGTCGTTTGTACGCCGCCGGCGCGGTAGCGGCTGGCCGTCATGCCGAGCACGTTGTCCGACGCCTCGTAGAAGCGGCTGCTGGCGTTGAATCCGGCGTCGTAGATGGCCTCGGTGACGGAGCTGCCGCGCCCCAGCTGCGCGCGCAGCTTGCGGGCGCGATGCGCATCGGCGTAGGCCTTGGGCGTGAGGCCCGTGACGCTTTTGAACAGGCGATGAAAGTGATACGGACTCAGGCCGGCGTCTTGCGCCAGCGCATCGAGCGTGGGCGGCGTGTCAGCTGCTTCGATGCGGCGGCACGCTTGCGCGACAAGCGCCGCTTGCTGCGCCCGGACGGTGGTCTGATCCGGGCCGGCGCGGCGGCTCGGGCGGTAACCGGCGGCTTCTGCGTCGGCGGGCGTGTCGAAGAACTCGACGTTTTCCGGGCGCGGCAAGCGCGACGGGCTGCTCGGCTGGCAATACACGCCGGTGGTCTTTACGGCATAGACGAATTGCCCGTCGGCAGAAGCATCGCGCGCCAGCACGCGAGCCCAGCGCGGGTCATGTTCGACGGAGGTGGTGTCCGGTACGGTACGGGCGGAGGTTTGCATGGCGTCATCCAGTGGACTGCGATGACTGTACTGTAGGTGCGGCCCCCTGGCGGGACACTCCGGGTCTTGCGGTCAAATTCGAAACGCCGCAGGCGTCACCCGCCTCTGCGCGTTCACGGGCGGGCGGCATTCGCGGGCACCCGCCATAAATACCAGGCCGCGATGGTCCGATATGGGCTCCACGCCAGACCAATGGCCTCCATCTGCCGGCGTGTGGGCGTGGCATCGAGCCGCTTCAGGCGGCGGTAGCCATCGCGTACGCCGAAGTCGTCTGCGGGCAGGATGTCGGAGCGCTCCAGCGTGTAGATCAGCAGCATTTCGACCGTCCACCGGCCAACTCCGCGCAGTGTCACCAGCCGCTCGATGAGCGCTTCGTCGCGCATGGCCAGCGCTTGCGCGCGCGTGGGCACGACGCCGTCGAGCGCGGCTTGGGCGATGCCGCGAATGGTCGCCAGTTTGGTCGCAGAGAAGCCGCACGCGCGCAGCGCTGCCTCGTCCGTGTCGAGCACCTGTTGCGGCGCGGGAAACGCAGCAGCCGGATAGAGCGCGAGGAAACGGCCGAGGATAGCGTCACCCGCCTTGGCGTGCAGCTGCTGATAGGCGATGGCGCGGACCAGCGCTTCATAAGGCTCGCGCGCAGGCTTGGCGGCGTGGCCGCAGGGCCCGACGGCGGCGACATGGCGCGCCCAGTCTTCGTCCAGCGTCGCCAGAAACGTTTCGGCTTGCCGGTAGGCGCTCTCGGACAGGTCTGCGGTGATGGTCATGCGCGGGATTGTCGGTCAGCCGGCCTTGCGGAACGTTAGGTTGATGCGCTGGCTGCCCAGCGATGCGTGCGGATGGTCTTTGAGCGGTGCGACGCCGTGGTAGCGCAGGCGATCCGGGCCGCCCCAGACGACAACATCACCGTGAAACAGGGGAATGCGCTGCGCCTTGTCGGCACGGCGATGGCCGCCAAACAGGAAGACGGCCGGCATGCCGAGCGACACGGAGACGATGGGAGCGCTGTAGTCCTGCTCGTCTTTGTCCTGATGCAGCGACATGCGCGCGCCCGGCACATAGCGGTTGATGAGGCAGGCGTCCGGCGTAAAGCCCGGAAAGCCTGCTTCTGCGGCCGCGTGGCGCGCCAGCCGCACGAATGCGTCGGGCAGCGGCGGCCACGGGTTTCCCGTGAGCGGATCGAGCGTGGCATAGCGGTAGCCGCGGCGGTCTGAGGTCCAGCCCAGTGTGCCGCTGTTGGTGAGTGCGACCGACATCTCGAAGCCGCCCGGCGTGACCATGTGGCGAAACGCGGCTTGCTGCGCGATGGCGTCCACAGCCGTGATCAGGCCCGGCGCTTCCGACAGCGCAAAGCCGCGCAGGACAAAGGCCGCCTCGCCGAGCGCAATGCGCGCGTCGTCAGCGGGTGCGTGATCGGCAAACAGATCGCCGGTGGTCATGGTCAAGCCTCTACAGCGCGTCGTGGAAGATGATCCCCACAGTATGCCGTTGGCCCGAGCGCAGGCGGCTCACGCCGTGGCGCATGTTCACCCGGTATGTGCCGCGCGTGCCCTGCACGGGGCGATGGTGTACCGCAAAGACCACCGCATCGCCTTTGCGCAACGGCACCACCTCGGGCCGCGACTGCATTCGCGGGCGCTGCTCCGTCATGACGAACTCGCCGCCGCTGAAATCGACGCCCGGTTCCGACAAGAGGATGGCGACCTGCAGCGGGAAGACGTGCTCGCCATAGAGGTCTTGATGCAGGCAGTTGTAGTCGCTGGGGCCGTATCGCAGGATCAGCGGCGTGGGGCGCAGCTGGCCGGCTTCGTGGCAGCGGCGCAGGAAATCGGCGTGTTTGGCCGGATAGCGCACGTCGATATCCATGGCTTGGTTCCAGCGGTTGGCGATGGTCGCCAGCGGCGGATAAAGCGACGTGCGCAGTTGCGCGATGAGGTCCGGCAGCGGATAGGCAAAGTACTGGTATTCGCCACGCCCGAAGCCATGGCGCTCCATCACCACGCGCGAGCGGTACAGGCGGTCCTGCGGGTACAGCGCGGTCAGGACGTCACAGGCGTCGTGGTCCAGCAGGCTCGGCAAGACGGCGCTGCCGACATCGTTGAGCGCGTCTTCAACGGCGTGCCAGTCGACGCCCTCTAGATCGGGACGGTGCCCCGCGCTGACATGCGCGGCGGCCGTGGAAGGCGGCATATGCGCTCCTTCGGAGATTCGATATGCCAAGCCTACGCTCACCGGCGTGCGCGTGACACTCCGGAGCTTGCGGTCAAATTCAGGCTTGTGCGGCCAAGCTGGCGGGCATGGTCGTGGCGGCCAGCTTGGTCAGCGCATCGCCGGTGGCGCGGCAGATGCGCCACTCGGGCAGCACATCGGCGCCCATGGCTTCGTAGAAAGCAATCGAGGGCGCATTCCAGTCGAGCACGCTCCATTCGAAGCGGCCGCAGTCCCGCTCCTGCGCCAAGCGCGCCAGGTGGATCAGGAGTGCCTTGCCGATGCCCAGGCCGCGGTATTCGGGCTCCACGAACAGGTCTTCCAGGTACAGGCCCGGCTTGCACAGGAAGGTCGAGAAGTTGTGGAAGAACAGCGCAAAGCCCACGGCCCGGCCGTCGACTTCCGCCATCACCGCCTCGCAATACGGGCGCGGCCCGAACAACATCGTCGCCAGCGCTTCGGGCGTGGTCTGCACGAGGTGCGTGAGCTTTTCATACTCGGCCAGCGCAGAGATCAGGCGAACGAGCGAGGCGCAGTCGTCTGGCGTGGCAGGGCGCAGCGTGAACGTGGTGGCGGTGTCAGTCGTCGTCATTGCGATTCCAGTGAGGTTTGGACCAGGCGCGCGACCTGGTCGACGTAATCGGGCGCGAGGCAGTCGACAACGTGCCGCTCGGGCGTGCTGCGCAGCCACGTGATCTGGCGCTTGCAGAGCTGGCGCGTGGCTGCGATGCCTTGTTCGCGCAGGGCGGTCATGTCGATTTCGCCGTCGAGGTACGCCCACGCCTGGCGATAACCGACGCAGCGGATGGACGGCAGCGTGGGCGAAAGATCGCCGCGGCGGCGCAAGGCCTCCACCTCGTCGAGCAGGCCGCCGGCGAGCATCGCGTCAAAGCGCTGTGCGATGCGCGCATGCAGCACGAGGCGGTCGGACGGTTCCAGCGCAATCGTCAGATACGGCGCAGCCGCATCGTGTTGCTGGAATGCATTTGCGCCGACCTCGCGTGCGAGCAGGGCAGACATCGGCTGGCCTGTCAGCCGATACAGCTCCAACGCGCGCTGGATGCGCTGTGCGTCGGTCGCGTGCAGTCGCGCAGCCGTCACCGGATCGACCTGCGCCAGTTTCGCGTGCAGCGCCGGCCAGCCATCGCGGGCGGCTTCGGCATCGATCTCCGCGCGGATGGCGGGATCGGCGCCGGGCAAATCGGAGAGACCTTGCGTGAGTGCCTTGTAATACAGCATCGTGCCGCCGACGATCAGCGGCAGCCGGCCGCGCGCGCGGATGGCGTCGATCAGCGCATTCGCATCATTGGCAAACTGCGCGGCGGAATAGGCATCGAGCGGATCGATGATGTCGATCAGGTGATGCGGCGCGATGGCTTGTTCTTCGGCGCTGGGCTTGGCGGTGCCGATGTCCATGCCGCGATACACCAGCGCGGAATCCATGCTGATGATCTCGACCGGCCAGCGCTCGGCCAGCTTCAATGCCGCGGCGGTCTTGCCAGACGCGGTCGGGCCCAGCAGGCAAATCGCGCGCGGGGCGCTTGCAGCGGACGCAGTCATCGGAACTTACTGGCCACGCAGGAAGAGGCGATCCAGGTCAGCCACGGTGAGCTGGATCCACGTCGGGCGACCGTGGTTGCATTGGTCGGCGCGTTCGGTGGCTTCCATCTGGCGCAGCAGCGCGTTCATCTCATCGAGATTCAACCTGCGGTTGGCACGCACGGCGGAGTGGCACGCCAGCGTGGCCAGCAGTTCGTTCTGACGTTCGGCCAGCACGCGCGAGCCGCCATAGGCCTGCAGATCGCGGAGCACGTCGCGGGCCAACGCCTGCGCATCGGCCTTCTGCAGCAGCGTGGGCACCGATCGCACGGCCAGCGTGGTCGGCGACACGGCGGAGATGTCGAAGCCGAGGAGCGTGAGCGTGTCGCGGAACTCCTCTGCGGTGCCGATCTCTACCGGGCTCGCGGCAAACGTCACCGGAATCAGCAGCGGCTGCACTTCCACGCGCCTGGCTTCCAGCGCGGTCTTGAGCTGTTCGTAGAGGATGCGTTCGTGTGCGGCATGCATGTCGACGAGCACCATGCCGCGCGTGTTCTGCGCCAGCACGTAGATGCCGTGCAACTGAGCGACGGCAAAGCCGAGCGGGTGCGCATCGTCGCCATCGTCATCGGCGTGCTGCACAGCGGCCGGCTCCGCAACGGCGACAGGCGCTTGCGCAGTTGCGGTACCGCCGTCGAACAACGTCGCGGCGCTCGCCACATCGGTCATCCAGGCCGGGCGGCTCGACGGCATGGGCGCGCTATCGCCGCGCATCATCGACAGGTATTCCGCACGCGGCTGCGCAATGCCGAGCGACGTCTGTCGCGCGGCCATCTGGTTGATCCAGCGCGTGGTGTTGTCGGCGGGCGAGGGCGCCGTCGTGACGCCCGCAACCTCCGGCGCATCGGCGATGTCGGTGCGCAGGCTGTCGCCCTGTTCGCCGGCGTGGCGGGAGAGGGCGCGTTGCACCGCGTGATAGACGAACTGGTGCACCGCGCGGCTGTCGCGGAAGCGCACCTCGATCTTGGACGGATGCACGTTGACGTCCACCGCTTCGGGCGGCAACTCGAGGCACAGCACGTAGGCGGGGAAGCGGTCGCCGTGCAGCACATCTTCATAGGCGCTGCGCACGGCGTGCGTGAGCAAGCGATCGCGCACGAAGCGGCCGTTGACGTAGAAGAACTGATGATCGGCCCGGCCGCGCGACGCGGTCGGCAGGCCGGCAAAGCCGAACAGGCGCAGCTCGCCGGCGGATTCTTCGAACGGCAGGCGCGCGCGGGCGAATTCGGTGCCGAGCACGGCCGCCGATCGGGAATCCGCCTGCGTGGCGTTCCAATGCTCCAGCGGCTTGCCGTTGTGATGCACGGAGATGGCCACGTCGGGCCGCGCCAGCGCGGTGCGGCGGATCACCTCCATGCAGTGGCCCAGCTCGGTCTGCTCGGTCTTCAGGAATTTGCGGCGCGCCGGCGTGTTGAAGTACAGATGCTGCACGTCGACCGTGGTGCCGACACCGCCCGAGGCGGGCTGCGCTCGCCCCGTTTGCGCAATGATCTGCGTGGCGTGGGCATCGTTGGCCGTGCGCGACGTGAGCGTCAATTCCGCCACCGAGGCAATCGAGGCCAGCGCCTCGCCCCGGAAGCCGAGCGTCGCCACCGATTCCAGCTCTTCCAGCGAGCCGATCTTGCTCGTCGCATGCCGCATCAGCGCGACGGGCAGTTCGTCGGCCGGAATGCCGCCGCCGTTGTCGGTAATGGCAATGCGCCGCACGCCGCCTTCCTCCAGCTTGATCTGCAGCTGCGTGGCGCCGGCATCCAGCGCGTTTTCCAGCAGCTCCTTGACCACGGACGCAGGCCGTTCGACCACCTCGCCGGCTGCGATCTGGCTGATCAGCTGGTCGGGAAGGGGGCGGATGGGGCGGCGGGAAGTCGAGGCGGAAGTCATCGCGGCATTATAAATGTCACGCCCTGTGCGGCGCACTGCCGCAAGCCCCGCCAAGGGCAAGGGGAAATCTAAGTCACATCCGGTATCATTTCCCGCTCGTTCAGGGGGAAGGTTTGGATATCGTGATGCAATTGGTCGACATCGTGTTGCATGTCGACAAGTCGTTGGGCTTGCTGATTCAGCAATACGGCGCGTGGGTCTACGTGCTGCTGTTCGCCATCGTGTTTGCCGAAACCGGCCTCGTGGTGCTGCCTTTTCTGCCGGGCGACACGCTGCTGTTCATTGCTGGCGCCATGTGCGCCACGGGCCAGATGGACGCCTGGCTGCTCATCGTGCTGCTGGTGATTGCCGCGACGACGGGCAACACCGTCAACTATTTCGTCGGCTCCTGGATCGGTCCCAAGGTATTCGACGGTCACATCCGCTTCCTCGATCACGAAGCGCTGATGAAGACCCACGGCTTCTATGAGCGCCACGGCGGCAAGACGCTGGTGATGGCGCGCTTCATCCCGGTGGTGCGCACGTTCGCGCCGTTTGTGGCGGGCGTGTCGAAGATGACGTTCGCGAAGTTCCAGCTCTTCAACATGATCGGCGCCGTGCTGTGGGTCGCGATCCTGGTGCTGTCAGGCGAGGCCTTCGGTAATGTGCCGGTGATTCGTGATCACCTGAACACGATCGTGCTGATCGGCCTGGGCGCGGCGATCGTGCCGCTGGCGCTGGGCGGGCTGTGGAAGCTGCTCAAGCGCCGTCGCGGCGTGGCGCCGAAGTAGGCGTCAATTCAAGTGCTTGCTCATGGCGCGCAGCGTCGGCATGCGCTCCTTGAGCTTGGCCGTGTCGGCTGCGTCCGGCCGGGCATCCACGTAGGCTTCCAGATCTTCCAGCGCGGGCCGGAAGCACTCCAGGTTGGCGTAGGCCAACCCCCGGTCGCGCACTTCCTCGATTGAATCGGGCAGCAAAATCACCAGCCGCTGCTGCACCGCCAGCAGGCGCTGCCAGCGCGATTCCTGCAGGTAGATCGCCTTCAGATTGCGCAGCATGCGCGCGATGATCTCGCGGTGCGTGGCCACTTGCAGGAACACCCCGAGCGGCACCGTGTTCGGATCTTCGATGCCTTCCTTTTCCAGGTACGGGTCGAGCATGTCCTGCAACTCTTCCTTCGACAGCGTCTGCCCCGTCAGCGGATCGAGCACCACCTCGCCCGCAGGAATGCTCATGCGCACCAGGAAGTGGTTGGGGAAAGACACGCCCTTGAGCGGCAGGCCGATCTGCTGGCCGATCTCCATCAGCAGCACCGCCAACGAGATCGGAATGCCGCGCCGGCTTTGCAGCACGGCATTCAGATAGGAGTTCTCGGGATCGTAGTAATCGTTTGCATTGGGCCCGAAGCCCAGCTCGCGATAGAAGAACTGATTGAGCAGGCGCAGGCGCTGGATGGCCGGCGTGCCGTCGGCGATGCGGTTTTTGATCCGCGCGACGAGCACGTCAATGGCGGCCAGCTCGGCTTGCAGGTCCAGATCCGGATACGCGTCCTGCGCAATCGACAGGGCGGTTTCTGTGAGGGGGATGCTGTCGTCGTCCGCGACCAGGGCCGAAAAATAATCGAGGACTTTAGTGGTCATCAGATGGCCTTTTTTCGGAACGTGGAGAACTTCAATCCGGTGAGCCACAGTGTACCGAAATAGACCACCGCGCACAGGACCAGGCTTGCCCCGAGCAGCGCGATGCGCACAAGCGGCTTGGCGCCCAGTCCCACCCAATCGAAATTGTGGGCGAGCCACAGCAGCGCCCCGGCCAGCAGCAATACCGCCGCCATCACCTGCGCGATGAACAGCCCCCAGCCCGGCAGCGGATGGTAATAACCGCGCCGGCGCAGGCCGAAGAACAGCAGCGCCGCATTGATAGTCGCGCCAAAGCTGATCGACAGCGCCAGCCCCGCGTGCCCGAAAATCGGCACAAAGACATAGTTGGACAACTGCGTCGCCACCAGCACCACCAGCGCAATCTTCACCGGCGTGCGAATGTCCTGCCGCGCATAGAAGCCCGGCGCCAGGATCTTGATGACGATCAGTCCGATCAGGCCCACGCCGTACGACGTCAGCGCCTGGCGCGTCATCTCGACGTCCATGCCGGTGAATTTGCCGTAGTGGAATAGCGTGGCCGTGAGCGGTGCGCCAAACACGAACAGCCCCACCGCAGACGGCACCGCCAGCAGCACGGTGAGCCGCAGGCCCCAGTCGAGCAGCGATGAGTACTCTTCACGGTTGTTCTCGGCGCTGGCCTTCGACAGGCTGGGCAGCAGGATCGTCCCGAGCGCCACGCCAAGCAGCGCGGTCGGGAATTCCATCAGCCGGTCTGCGTAGTTCAGCCACGAGACGCTGCCCGTGGGCAGGCGCGACGCAATGTTGGTGTTGATGATCAGGCTGATCTGCGCGACGGACACCGATAGCGTTGCCGGCAACATCTGCTTGAGCACGCGCCGCACGCCCGGGTGATGCCACGCCGCCCGCACGTTGAACGACACGCGCGGCAGCATCTCGATCTTGCGCAGCGACGGGATCTGAATGGCGAGCTGCAGGATGCCGCCCACCATCACCGCGTAGGCCTGGGCGTAGATCGGCGTCTCAAGGTGCGGCGCCACAAACACCGCTGCCACGATGAACGACAGGTTCAGCAGCACCGGCGTAAAAGCCGGCACCGCGAACTGCCGCCACGTATTCAGAATGCCCGATGCCAACGCCACCAACGACACCAGCCCGATGTACGGAAACATCACGCGCGTCATGAAGATCGCCGAGATGTACGCCTGGCTCTCGTGCTCCTTGAAGCCGGTAGCGACCGCGGTGACGATCAACGGCGCGCCAATCACGCCCAACGCCGAGATGATCACCAGGAACCACGTCATCACCGTGGCCACGGAGTCGACCAGCGCACGTGTTTCGGCTTCGCCCTGGCGGTTCTTGAATTCCCCCAGGATCGGCACGAACGCTTGCGAGAACGCGCCCTCGGCGGACAGCCGACGCAGCAGGTTGGGAATGCGGAAGGCGACGTTGAAGGCGTCGGTGTAGACCGAGGCACCGAAGGCGCGGGCGATCAGCGTCTCGCGAACGAGCCCCGTGATGCGCGAGAGCATCGTCAGGCCGCTGATCGTGGCGAGGGTTTTGAGGAGATTCAAGATGAATGCGTGGTTGGGCGCCGCCTGGGAGGCAAACACGGCGATGGCGGTCTGACCGACGGCGCCATGCGGGGTTCGCGCCCGGCGTGACGAACGTGACCGGAAGGCACAATTGCGGCCGTATTATAGGGACCGGCCCGCCACGCGCCCAAAAGTGCCGCAAAAGCCGCAAACTGCGGCTATCCGGGCGATTTCACAACAGGGTTTGCGTTGAGGGCCGAAGTCTGCGTATAATTGCCGTCTTTCACCAATTTGCGCGCTTCGGCCTTCCGTGTCTCCCGGGGCGCTTGCTACCGTTTCTTCAGGGATTTTTCCATGGCAAACACCGCACAAGCACGCAAGCGCGCACGCCAAGCCGTCGTTCAAAACGCTCACAACTCGGCTCTGCGCTCGCGTCTGCGTACCGCAATCAAGGGCGTCCGCAAGGCTGTGGCTGCTGGCGACAAGACTGCCGCTGCTGCTGCATTCAAGACCGCCCAAAGCACGATCGACAGCATCGCTGACAAGAAGATCGTCCACAAGAACAAGGCTGCACGCGCCAAGTCGCGTCTGTCCGCTGCCATCAAGGCAATGGCTGCCTAAGTTCGGGTGATGCCGGCCCAGGCCGGCATGGCGCGACACGCAACGTCGCGCTCCGACGATAAAAAAGCCCGTCTTCGGACGGGCTTTTTGCGTTCTGTGCGCCCGCAATGTGCGAGGCGCTGCATCGGACGAACTGGAGAGAATTAGCTTTTCGCGGCAGCGCCGCCTTCCGGCAGGATGCAGGCTTCCACGAGCTGGAGATTGTTGTCGTGCGCGAAGTTCAGCACGAAATCCAGCGCCTTGGGTTCGATGTCGCGCAAGCGCTCGTCGACGAACACGCTGCGGATGCCGCCCGACATGACGGGGCGCACATACGGGGAGTAGGTGAAGCGGGGATCTCCGGAATCGCCGGCAGGGCGGAACTGCGCCATCACACCGCACAGCCGATCGGCCCAGTCGCTCGGGCGGAACGTTTTTCCGTCGCGGGTGACGCCCTGGATAAAGAATTGGCGAGGGTTGGCTGCCATGGACTGCGTGGGGCTGTGGAGATTTGCAAACGACTTCGACCGTGCGGGTGCCGCAACGTTCGAACGGGGTGCACTTGTGGTGCGGATGATGCGCCTGCCTGGTTGCCGATTCGTGAACCGGACAGACCGGTTTGTCGTACCGGTGTGCGGACGGTTGGGGCATCCGAGGCAGCCAGTATTATATCTTATATAAGACTTTCATCGGCCTTTCAGCCAGGCCTTTATGGTAGCGGGCGCGCGTAGGCACGAAACTCGCCAAACCGGTGGCGATCCCGTATGATGGGCTGAATCTTCAACAGGCAAGGCGGCTAGGGCGACGTGCTACGGGATGTTCCCGGTGCGTCTTCTGCGGGCCGCCTTCGTTGTTTTATGAACCCACCAAGCTCGATCAAGCACTACCTGCAGTTCAAGGACTTTTCGCTGGAAGAGTACGAATACCTGCTGGACCGTTCCGCGATCCTCAAGGCCAAGTTCAAGAACTACGAGACGTGGCACCCGCTGCACGACCGCACGCTGGCCATGATCTTCGAGAAGAATTCCACGCGTACGCGCCTGTCGTTCGAAGCTGGCATTCACCAGCTCGGCGGCCACGCGGTCTTCCTCAACACGCGCGATTCCCAGTTGGGACGCGGTGAGCCGATCGAAGACGCAGCGCAGGTCATCTCCCGCATGACCGACATCATCATGATCCGCACGTTCGGGCAGGAGATCATCGAACGCTTTGCCGCGCATTCGCGCGTGCCGGTCATCAACGGGCTGACCAACGAATACCACCCGTGCCAGGTGCTGGCCGACATCTTCACCTTCATCGAGCACCGCGGCCCGATCAAGGGCAAGACCGTCACTTGGGTGGGCGATGCCAACAACATGGCCTACACGTGGATCCAGGCGGCTGAGATCCTCGGTTTCCGCTTCCATTTTTCTGCGCCGAAGGGCTATCAGCTGGATCCGGCCATGGTGGCCGATTCCGCTTTGCCGTTCGTCCATGTGTTCGAAAGCCCGCTCGAGGCCTGCGACGGCGCGCATCTGGTGACCACCGACGTGTGGACCAGCATGGGCTACGAAGCCGAGAACGAAGCGCGCAAGAAGGCCTTTGGCGACTGGATGGTCACCGAGGCGATGATGCAGCGCGCACAACCCGATGCGCTGTTCATGCACTGCCTGCCCGCACACCGCGGCGAGGAAGTCGAAGCGGCCGTCATCGACGGCAAGCAGAGCGTCGTGTGGGACGAGGCGGAAAACCGTCTGCACGTGCAGAAGGCGCTGATGGAATACCTGCTCTGCGGTCGTTATTGAGCGCGCAGCCGCCCCAATCTGCAGGCATAAAAAAGGCCGCTCCGATTGACGTCGGAGCGGCCTTTTTGCCTTGATGCGGCAGGCAGTTACTTCTTGCCGCCGTCGAGTTGGGGCAGCGCGTTGGCGGTGCCCAGCGACAGCAAGCCGGCCTTCGAATAGATGGCCAGCTTGTCGCGCGTGTCCATCAGGTCGAGGTTACGCATGGTCAGTTGGCCGATACGGTCGGCCGGGCTGAACGGCGCGTCTTCCACCTTCTCCATCGACAGACGCTCCGGCGCGTAGGTCAGGTTGGGCGACTCGGTGTTCAGGATCGAGTAGTCGTTGCCGCGGCGCAGCTCCAGCGTGACGGTGCCGGTCACGGCGCGGGCCACCCAGCGCTGGGCGGTTTCGCGCAGCATGATCGCTTGCGGGTCGAACCAGCGGCCCTGGTACAGCAGACGGCCCAGGCGCAGGCCGTTGATGCGGTACTGCTCGATGGTGTCTTCGTTGTGGATGCCGGTCACGAGGCGCTCGTAGGCGATGTGCAGCAGCGCCATCCCCGGGGCTTCGTAGATGCCGCGGCTCTTGGCTTCGATGATGCGGTTCTCGATCTGGTCGCTCATGCCCAGGCCGTGACGGCCGCCGATGCGGTTCAGCTCCAGGAACATCTCCACCGGGTCGGCGATTTCGCGGCCGTTGACGGCGACCGGGCGGCCTTCGTCGAACGTGACCGACACTTCTTCCGCCTTGACCTCGACTTCCGGCTTCCAGAACGCCACGCCCATGATCGGATTGACGATGCGGATGCCGCTGTTCAGGTGCTCCAGATCCTTGGCTTCGTGCGTAGCCCCAAGCATGTTGCTGTCCGTCGAGTAGGCCTTCTCGGCGCTCATCTTGTAGCCGAAACCTTCCTTGGTCATGAACGCCGACATTTCGGCGCGGCCGCCGAGTTCGTCGATGAAGGCCTGGTCCAGCCAGGGCTTGTAGATCTTCAGTGCCGGGTTGGTCAGCAGGCCGTAGCGGTAGAAGCGCTCGATGTCGTTGCCCTTGAAGGTCGAGCCGTCGCCCCAGATGTTGACGTCGTCTTCCTTCATGGCGGCGACCAGCATGGTGCCGGTCACGGCGCGGCCCAGCGGCGTGGTGTTGAAGTACGTAATGCCGCCAGTGCTGATGTGGAACGCGCCGGATTGGATAGCGGCAATGCCTTCATTGGCCAGTTGCGGGCGGCAGTCGATCAGGCGGGCCTTCTCTGCACCGTACTCCATGGCCTTGCGCGGGATGGCATCGTAGTCTTCCTCGTCGGGCTGGCCGAGATTGGCGGTGTAGGCATAGGGCAGCGCGCCCTTGTTCTTCATCCAGCGCAGCGCAGCGCTGGTATCGAGACCGCCCGAGAAGGCAATGCCGACCTTCTGGCCGACGGGAACGTGTTGCAGGATGGTTTCCATGGTGTGTCTCTTCAGTCTTTCAGTTCTGTGAACCTGTTCAGAATCCGTAGCGAGCGGTTCGAGGTTGGCCTGAGAAGCGCAGCCGTACACGGGTACGGCGAGCATCACAAGGTCAAGATCGAGCCGCGCAGTAGGATCCTGGGCAGGTTCAGGCGTAGTGGCAGATGTAGTGGTAGGCCTCGGTCACCCGAATGTCGAACTTCGAGTTGGCCGGAACCTGGAAGCTTTCGCCTGCGCCGGACGTCTTCCATTCATCGGTGCCGTCGAGCTTGTATTCGCACGAACCGCCCACGCATTCCATGATCTCGGCCGCGGCCGTGCCGAAGGTCAGCGTGGCCGGCAGCACCACGCCCACGGACTTCTTGGTGCCGTCGGGCAGGGTAAAGCTGTGGCTGACGCACTTTCCGTCAAAGTACACATTGGCCTTGGTGGTCAGGCGGACGCCGTCAAAGGTTTCGGTGGTCATGAAATGGAACGCAAAAAGGGAGGTCGTGGGGTCAAACCAGCCATTTTAGGCCATTGGATCGACCGCGGGTACGTCTGGCAGGGGCTGCGCGAATCCAGACACGCTGCATGTGGCGCAAGATGCCCCGCGCGCCCCTCCGGCCGCCTGTCTACACCACGACGGGCTCAGGTTCGATGCGCACGCCAAAGCGTGCATGAACCGCGTCCTGGATTTCGCGCGCCAGCGTCATCAACTGGACCGCGCTGCCGCCGCCACGGTGCACCAGCACCAGCGCCTGTTTTTCGTATACACCCACCGCGCCGCTCTGCCGGCCCTTGAAGCCGCACTGATCGATCAACCAGCCGGCGGCGAGCTTGTACGTGCCGTCGGGTTGCACATATCCGACCAGATTCGGGAAACGCTCGGCGAGGGCATCGCGCGTGGCGGCATCGACGATGGGGTTCTTGAAGAAGCTGCCGGCGTTGCCGATCTCGGCCGGGTCGGGCAGCTTGCGGCGGCGGATGGCGACCACCGCATCGAAGATGTCCTGCGCCGTTGGGCTGGCGATGTGTTGCGCGGACAGCTCGCGCGCGAGTTCGGCGTAATGCGTGTCGGGCTGCCAATCGGCCGGCAGGGCGAAGGTGACCTCGGTGATGACGTAGCGATCGGCGCCGGCACGCTTGAAGAGGCTGTCGCGATAGCCGAAGGCGCAATCGGTGGCGGTGAGGGTGACGAATTCGCCGGCGTGGCGGTCGTAGGCGCGCAGCAAGTGGAACCGGTCCTTGATCTCGACGCCGTATGCGCCAATGTTCTGGATGGGCGCGGCGCCCACCGTGCCCGGAATCAGCGCGAGGTTTTCCAGCCCAGGCAAGCCATGCGCCACCGTGTGGGCGACCAAGCCATGCCACGATTCGCCGGCGCCTGCGGTGACGGTGTGGACTGCGCGGCCATCGACCATGCTTCGACCGGTGGCGATGCCCGGAATCTCCATCAGCAACACCAGGCCTTCGAAATCGCGTGTGAGCACGACATTGCTGCCACCGCCCAGCACCAGCACCGGCAAGCCCTGCACGCGCGCGTCGGCCAGCGCGGCGGGAATGTCGTCCGGCGTGCGAACGTGGGCGGCATAGCGCGCAGTGGACTCGAAACGGAACGTGTTGTGCTGGCCTAGGGGATAATGCGTGTCGAGCAACGCCATGGCGCCAAATCTGCTGGGAAAGCCGGGATTATAGAAGCCATGGCGCACGCGGCCCCCGCACAGAGACGCCGCAGCAACCCGATTCAAGTCTGCAAGGAGAACACGATGCCGTCGTTTGACGTGGTATGCGAAGCCAACATGGTGGAAGTGAAGAACGCCGTGGAACAGGCCAACAAAGAAATTTCGACGCGATTCGACTTCAAGGGCTCCGACTCCCGCGTCGAGCACAAGGAGCAGGAACTCACGCTGTTTGCCGACGACGATTTCAAGATCGGTCAGGTCAACGACGTGCTGATGAACAAGCTTGCCAAGCGCAACGTCGACGTGCGCTTCCTGGACTACCAGGACAAGCAAAAGATCGGCGGCGACAAGATGAAGCAGGTCGTCAAGATCAAGAAGGGCGTCTCGGGCGACCTGGCCAAGAAGATCGTCAAGACGATCAAGGACAGCAAGATCAAGGTGCAGGCGAGCATCCAGGGCGATGCGGTGCGCGTGACCGGCGCCAAGCGCGATGACCTGCAAAGCGTGATCGCCATGCTGCGCAAGGACGTGAGCGATACGCCGCTGGATTTCAACAACTTCCGCGACTGAATCCGCACGCTTCTAGGCAAAACGCCCCGCACGAGCGGGGCGTTTGCATTGGTGGTGACGCACTTTATTGCGACAGCTTGGTCACCTTCAGTGCCGGATCGGCGGCGATGGCGGCTTCCGAGAACGGCAACCGGTTCCAGCGCTTGGCCGAAAACTCGCGCATCTGGTCGAACGCATGCGGCGAGGCCGGGTCGGTCGATTCACCGTAGGTCAGAAGCGCATCCGCCACCGGGCCCTGATCGTCGAACGTCACGGTCTGGATATAGCTCGTGCCGAAATACACCTGCAAGCCCCTGGGCCCGATCGGCGTGCTTTGCAGCTTGTTCAGCACGCCTTCGTACTCCTCGCCGCCGTGCAGGGCGATGTCGCCGCCCGGTGCGTGTGCCGCCTGAACCGTACCCAGCGGTGCGTCGAGCGCAAAGCCGGCGGTGCGGACGGCGCCCACGGCGTCCTTCAACGCTTTGAACACGGCCGCGCGTACGGTGGGGTCGCTCATGCGCAGGCTGCGCGGCGTGTAGACAGGATCCGCCGGGTTGAAGTCGACCGCGTAGACATTGGGGATGTCCTTGGCGCGCATCCAGAACTCGCGGAACACATGCGCGGCGCGCGCGTCGACGTTGTCTGTGAGGTTCCATTGCGCCAGGGCAGCGCAACCGTCGCGCACGTCGGTGTCAAGGTTTGCCGTGGCTTTGCAGGCGGCCAGCAGATCGTCGCGCACGAGGTGGCCGGCGAGGTTGGCATTGCGGAAGATCATCGCCTGCAGGTTCGGCAGGTTCACCTTGTTACCCGGCAGCCCATCTGTCCCGGCGAGGCGACGCTCGATTTCGATGATGCCGATGCGGGTGCGCAGGCGTTGCGGCACGTCGGTCGAGCCCATCACCGGCGAGAAGCCCGTGAGCTTCTGCGCCGGGTTGGTCAGCCACGAGCTGTCGTTGCTGTTGGCGACGTAGTCATCACGCTCCAGCACGGGCATGCGCGCGGGCGCCACCAGGCCCGGCACCGGCGATGCGGGGTCGACCTGCCAGTTGCACGCGCTGCGTGAACCGTCGAGCAGCACGAGGCCCACGCCCTTGAAGAGCTTGTCTGCGAGCGGCGACGGCGCGCAGCGCTTGAGCGCTTCGGTCGACACGTCCGGCGTGGTCGACACATCGGCAAACAGCGCACGGCCGTTGCGGTCTGTGGCGATCGTGTTCACCCAGGGAATGCCGAGATTGCCGATGGCCTGCCGGATACCCGCCACATCCTTGGCCTGCGCGATATGCAGCCACGTATCGACGGAGCGCGTGTTGTTGCGATTGACGTCGCGCAGCGAGTAGGCCTTCTGCGAGGTCCACGGCATGCCACCGGCGGGCATCGACAGCACCGGCCCGTACACCGTGTTGTAGAAGGTGTGCGTGCGGCGCTCGATGCGACCGTCCGGCAGCTTCACGTCAAAGGCCACGGTGCGCGTGGTCATCTTGTGGGGCTTGCCGTCGATGAGGTAGGTGGTCGGGTCGCCTTCGGCCAGCTTCAGCTCGAACAGCGTAAAGCGGCGGCCGGTGGAGACGGTATGCGTCCACGCCACGTCTTTGTTGAAGCCGATGCTGACGACAGGGAAGGCGGCGATCGAGGCGCCCATCACGTCCAGCTTGCCCGGCACGGTCAGGTGGACCTGGTAGAAGCGGTTGGTGGTCGTCCACGGGAAGTGTGGATTGCCGAGCAGCACGCCGCGGCCCGTATCCGTGGCGGTCTTGCCGAAGGCCCAGCCGTTGGAGCCGATCGGCATGTCGCGCAGCTGCAGATCGCGGTCGAGCGCGGCGGTGTCGACGGCATGCGGTGGAATGACTATCGATGCCGGTGCGCCCCCCGGCGGCTGCGCTGCGACGATGCTTTGCAGCATGGCGCCCGCGCTCGCCTGAATGGCTTTCTCTTCGCCCATCAGCATCATGTCGGCCACCGTGAGCGGGCGCACCCAGTCGGCATTGCGGCAGGCGGCCGGGCGGTTGGCGGGGGGCGTGTCTTTCAGATAGCGGTTGTAGCCGGCGATGTAGCCGCGCAGCAGTTCACGCGCTTCGGGCGACATCTGTGCATAGCCGGCGCGCAGGCCAGCCTCGTCGAATGCGCCCTTGAAGAAGGCGTCGGCTTGGGTGTTCGGCACCGGCTTGAACGACACCACGACCGTGCCGTCCGGCCCGAATGTCTTCGAACGTTCGCCGTTGACAGTGACGACCTGGTCGGCCAGCAGGCAGACGTTGTCCTGCGCATAGGCGTAGGCCATGCCGAAGCCGAGGCTCGCGTAGTCGTGGGCGCGGACGTGCGGAATGCCGAAGCGGGTGCGGCTGATGTCAGCCGAGAGGCCGGTGTCCGAAGGCGTGGCCCAGCCGCTGCCTGTGCTTGCGCAGCCGGCCAGCGCCGCAAGCGCGGCCGTGGCAAGCGCGCCGCGCGCGAATCCTTGCATGAATCGCTGCATCGTGCGTTGTCTCCTGATGTCGATGTTGTTATGGGCGGTTGCGTCTGTGCGCAGCCACCGCGGCATCGTCAATCGGGCGGGTCTGATTCGAAAGAGGTATTCCCGCCAGAATTCGGGGCAATATCGCCACGCGTATTGCCGCCCGGACCTATACTGCGGCATGCCGAAAATCGACTTGCTGACCTTTCCTGACGCCGGTTTCTCTATGCTGGCCACGGCTTCCGACACGCTCGGCGTGGCCAATGCGCTGGCTTCCATGCAGGCCGGCAAGCGGGCCAATGTCGCCAAGGCGCCGGTGTTCGGCTGGCGGCTCATCGCGCGGGACCCGGCGCGTTGGCAGGCGGCTGCAGAAACGCTCGCTTGCCGTTGCGACGCACTGCCGCAAGACGACACGCAGCTGGGCGACGCGTTGATCGTCCCGCCGCTGCATTTCGATCACATCGGCACGCTGGAGCAGCGTCTGGCCCTGCTGGACGCGGAGCGCGCCACGATCCGCCGTTATTTGCATGCAGGGCGGCTCGTGGCGTCGCCGTTCACGGGTGTGGCGATGCTGGCCGACGTGCTGCCGCCCGGACAGCGCCTGACCGTCACGTGGCTGATTGCAGGGTGGGTACAGGGCAATTTCCCTAGCCTGAAGGTGGTGCCGGCACAGGCGATTGTCACCAGTGGCAACGTCATCACCGCACGGGCGATGGAGCATGGCGTGGCGCTCACGCACCGGTTGGTCGCGCGATTGGCGGATGCACGGCTTGCGCGCACGCTGGGCAATACGGCGCTCGATCACCCCTCGCGCGGCGAGGCCATCGGCATCTGGCTGCGCAGCAAACCGGCCATCCGCGACAGCGTTGTGCTGCGCGCGCGGCGCTACCTGCAGCAGCATCTGCACGAACCGTTTGATCTGGAAGCACTCGCGGCCGCGGCGTCAACCAGCGAGCGGACGCTGCTGCGGCATTTCGCGAAAACAGTGGGGATGTCGCCGTTGCAATTGCTGCACCGGTTGCGCGTGGAGCGCGCCTGTCACCTGCTCGAAGTCAGCACGCTGAGCCTGACGGCGATTGCCGAACAGTGCGGCTATCAGGACATGTCCGCCTTCCGGCGATTGATCCGGCGGCACACGGGGCGGCCGCCGGGAGAACATCGACGCGCGCATTCGGTGCGCGCCGAGCTGCGGAATTAGGCCGCTTTTTTCTTCTCGCCGATGCGGCTTTCCTTGCCGGCGAGCAGCTTGGCGATATTGGCGCGGTGGCGCGCGATGAGCAGCACCGCCATCAGCGCAACCGCCCCGGCAATCCAGTCGAAGCCGTTCATCAGCACGTAGAAGAACGGCGCGAACACCGCCGACACCAGCGCCGCCAACGACGAATACCGGAAGAACACGGCGATGATGAGCCACGTGGCCAGCGTGGCCAGCCCGAGCCACACGTTCAGCGCGAGCAGAATGCCTGCCGCCGTGGCCACGCCCTTACCGCCCTCAAAGCGGTGGAATACCGGAAACAGGTGGCCCAGGAACACAGCGATCACCACCAGGGCGATGCCGGTTTCGTCCACGCCAAAGCGCGCGGCCAGCCATTGCGCCAGCCACACCGCGAGCCAGCCCTTGGCTGCATCGCCGAGCAACGTCAGGATGGCCGCCTTCTTGTTGCCCGAGCGCAGCACATTGGTGGCGCCGGGGTTGCCCGAGCCGTAGGTGCGCGGGTCTGCCAGGCCCATTGCACGGCTCACCACCACGGCAAACGAGATCGAGCCGATCAGGTAGGCGGCCACGGCAAAAATGACGGTTGCGACGACTGGGGACATAGGAAATCGGTGAAATCAGGCTGCGGGATTGTAGCGCGCCGCGTAGGGTGCCCCAGCCGCCGCGTTCGTTTCAATCGGGGTTTGCACAGTTGACGGGCTGCGCATTCAGCACGGTGGTCAGCACGCTGGGCGCGAGGCTGACGAGAAAGCCGCGCCGCCCGCCATTGATGTAGATGCGCTCCAGCTCCAGCACGCTTGCCTCCACATACACCGGCATCGCCTTGCGCACGCCAAACGGCGACGTGCCGCCGACCAGGTAGCCGCTGTGCCGTTGCGCCACCTCGGGCTTGCATGGCTGCACGGTCTTGCGGCCGGTCTGGCGCGCGAGGTTCTTGGTGGAGACGGAGCAATCCCCGTGCATCAGCACGATCAGCGGCTTGGCATGCTCGTCTTCCATCACCAGCGTCTTGACGACGTGATGTTCATCGACGCCAAGCTGGCGCGACGACTCGGTCGTGCCGCCCTTGTCGACATAGTCGTAGGTGTGTTCGGTAAAAGCGACGCCGTGCGCCTTGAGGAACTGCGTGGCGGGCGTCTCGGAAACGTGCTTGGACTTGCTCATACGGGGCAGGGGAACGATCGCTATCCGCGCGGATGGTGCTGCGCATGCAGCGTACGCAGCCGCTCGCGCGCGACGTGGGTGTAGATCTGCGTGGTGGAAATATCTGCGTGGCCGAGCAGCATCTGCACGACGCGCAAGTCTGCGCCGTGGTTGAGCAGGTGCGTGGCAAACGCGTGCCGCAACGTGTGCGGCGACAGCGGCGCGTGAATGTCGGCCAGCAGCGCATAGCGCTTGATGAGATACCAGAACGCCTGGCGCGTCATGCCTTCGCCGCGCGCGGTGACGAAGAGCGCGTCAGCGGTGCGCTCGCCGAGCAGCGCCGTGCGGCCATCGCGCAGATAACGCCGCAGCCAGTCGCCCGCTTCCGCGCCGAACGGCACGAGGCGGTCCTTGCCGCCCTTGCCGCCGACCACGCGCACCACGCCTTCATTCAGGCCGACTTCCACCGTTTTCAGCGCGACGATTTCCGACACGCGCAGCCCGCTCGCATACATCAGTTCGATCATCGCGCGGTCGCGCAGGCCGAGCGGCGTGTCGACATCGGGCGCGTTGATGAGCGCCTCGACTTGCGTTTCGGACAGCGTCTTCGGAAAGCGCGGCGGCTGCTTGGCGGTCGGCAGCAGGCGCGACGGATCGGTGCTCACCACATGCTCGCGCAACGCCCATTGAAAGAAACGCTTGAACACCGTACGGCGCCGGTTGGCGGACGATGCGCGGCTCTCGGCGTGGCGTGCGGCGAAGTAGTCGGCCAGGTCACCGTCTTCGGTTTCGGCGATGGATTTGCTGCGCTCGGCGAGCCACTGCGCGTAGAGGGTCAGGTCGCGCCGGTACGCATCGAGCGTATTGCGGGCGAGGCCGTCCTCGAGCCACAGGGCGTCGCAAAAACGCTGGATCGCGTCTGCGCTTTGCGGCGGCAGAGACGGTGCTTCGGCGTCTTTCCGTGCGGCCTTTCTCATATCAGCATCACGCCTTCGTGGCGCAGCAGCCAGTGCTTGATGTTCAACAGATAGCCATCCGTGTGATGCGAAAACCCGCCGATGCCGGATGCACTCACCACCCGGTGGCACGGGATGAGAATCGGGAACCAGTTGTCGCCGCAGGCCTGCCCCACCGCGCGTGGCACGCTGCCGACCTGTTGCGCGATGGTGCCGTAGGTGATGACGCTGCCGCATGGGATGGCGCTGATGGCCTGCCATACGCGGTGCTGGAAATCCGTGCCGGCGCGTGCGAGCGGGATGTCGAATGTCGCGCGAGGGTCGCTGTAGTACGCGTCGAGCTGCCGGGCGAGTCTTGCGATCAACGCGTCGGATGAATCGACGCGGGGCGTGCCTTCCGGCAGATAGACGAGTTCACGAAGCGCGCCGTCGGCCACGCGCACGCCCAGCTTGCCGAAGGGCGCTTCGAGAACGGCGTCGAAAGGGGATGGCATGACAGGGGCCGGCGCTGGAAAACAATCCTGCGAATCTAGCACAGGCCCCACGTGAGGCAGGGTTACTGATCCAGCTTGATGTTCTGCTGCTTGACCAGGGTGCGCATCTTGTCGAATTCGCGTTTGATCTCGGCCGCGTATTGCTGCGGCGTATTGCCCACAGGCTCAGCGCCGGCACCACGGAACCGGTCCACCAGGCCCGGGTCTTTCAGCGCCTTCACGGCGGCTTCGTTGAGCTTGCGGATGATGTCGTCGGACGTGCCCGCCGGCGCGACCAGGCCATACCACGCCGGGTCATTCGCATCCTTCAGGCCGACTTCGGCAAAGGTCGGCACATCGGGCAGGCTATCGATGCGTTTGTTCCACGCCACCACGATCGGCCGCAGCTTGCCGCCCTTGATGAACTGAATGGACGACGGCAGGTTGTCGACCATGATCGGCACCTGGTTGGCCAGCACGTCGTTCAGCGCAGGCCCCGCGCCGCGATACGGCACATGGACCATCTGCGTCTTGGTCAGCACCTTGAACTCTTCGCCGAGCATGTGCCCGATGCCGCAGGTGCCGGATGTCGCAAACGAATATTTGCCAGGATTGGCCGTCAGCACCGCAACAAATTCCTTGTAGTTCTTGGCCGGAAAGGTCGGGTTGACTGCAATCACGTTGGCCACCGTGGCCAGGTTGGTGATCGGCTTGAAATCCTTGAGCGGGTCGTACGAAAGCTTCGGGTTGCACGCCGGGTTGACGGCATGCGTGGAGACGGTGGCGATGCCGATCGTGTAGCCGTCCGGCGCCGCCTTGGCGATGGCGTCTGCGCCGATCGATCCACCGCCGCCGCCCTTGTTTTCCACCACCACGGCCTGGCCCAGCACCTTGGAAAGCTGGTCGGCCACGCCGCGCCCCACGATGTCTGTGGTGCCGCCGGGCGGAAACGGAATGATCAGCTTGAGCGGCTTGGCGGGGTAGGTGTCGGCCAGCGCGGGCCCGCACAACGCCATTCCTGCGGCGCCGATCAGGCTGGCGATCAGTCGTCCCTTGGTCATCGTCTCCTCCTTGTAGCTTGGTGTGCGTTCTGCGTTCTTGTGGGGAAACTGCTGAATAGCACAACGGCAAACGCCAGCCACACGGCAACCGGGGAAACCCTGAAAAGCCAATCGTCAGCTTGTCAGCTTCCGAGCAGCCCGTTTTTCAGATCGCGGTCGACCGGGCTGTTGCCGATGAAGATGCTGAGCACGGCCTGGTAGAAGTCTTCGCCGGGGATGGCCTTGGTGCGTGCCACGCCGTTGATGCTGATGGTGGTGCCGGCATCGGGGGCGTAGTCGAAGTTGATGGTGTCGCCGCGCTTGGTGGAGCCGATCTGGCGCATTGCGTCTTCCAGCTGGGTCAGGCGGTCGGCCAGCTTCTGCACTTGAATTTCGGTCTGGTTGCGGTGGATGCCGTCGTTCAGCGCGTGGATGAACGTGTCGGCACCGACGTCGCGCAGCGGATGGATCTGCAGCCGCTTCGGCCCCTTCATGCCGAGGACGACTGCCGCGTTCTTGGCGCGCTCCGGCAGGTACAGGCCCGCCACATAGCCCTTGATGACGAACACCGAACGCAGGCCCGTGCCGTTGAGCAGCAGTTCGCGGCCGGCCACACGTGCGGCGTCGTCGAAGGGCACACCCTCGACGTTCACCGCTGCCCATGCCGTGCTCATACACGCAGCGCAGAACATCGCGCCCAGGACGCCACCGCGCCACGCGCGTGCCATCCGGGAGGAGCGGGCACGGATACCAGCCTGCAATGCGCGACGGAGATCAACAAGAGCGGAAAACATCGAAGTGGACGGTTTAGGATTAAGCCGCCATTTTCCCGATATTTTATTTACAAACAATTAGTGTCTGCCCTGATGCGCAAGCGTTTGCGTACTAGGCGGTATAAGGCCCTGCTGGCGGCAGCATTAAGCGGCATTCATGGGTTTGTGCTAGACGCGCATTGTTTTGTTTTTAAAACAAGCTGCAGGCTGCGTGAAAAAAACAGATTAAGCGCGCGTCACAGTGTTGATGCGCTGGTACGTTGCACCACAGGGAGTGCTCACGTCATTGGGCGAGCGCCCATGCGACGTGTTCGCGCACGAGTTCCGACGCGTCATCAGCGCGTGCACGCAGGGCGGCGGTCAGTTGCGTGCGCGTGGCATCTGGCAGCGGCCCGCGCAGCGCGTTGCCGATCGCCACCGCAATGTTGCGCAGCCAACGCTCGTGCCCGATGCGGCGGATCGGGCTGCCTTCGAGGCGCTGGTTGAACTTGTTGTCGGTCCAGTTGAACAGGTCAGCCAACGTGGCCGCGTCCAATCCGTTGCGCACGTCGAAGTCGGGCAGGTTGGCCGGCACGGCAAATTTGTTCCATGGGCAGACGAGCTGACAGTCGTCACAGCCGTAGACGCGGTTGCCCATCGCTGGGCGCAGTTCGACCGGGATGCTGCCCTTGTGTTCGATCGTCAGGTAAGAGATGCAGCGTCGGGCGTCCACCGTGTATGGCGCGACGATGGCCTGCGTGGGGCACACGTCGATGCAGCGCGTGCAGTTGCCGCAGTGGGGCTCCACGGGCGGGTCGACGGGAAAGGGCAGGTCGACGAGGATCTCTCCGAGAAAGAACATCGAGCCCGCATCGCGGTCGAGCAGCAGCGTGTGTTTGCCGCGCCAGCCGAGGCCGCCGTTGGTAGCCAGTGCGACTTCCAGGACCGGCGCCGAATCGGTGAATACGCGAAAGCCGTACGGCCCGACAGCGCCGGCAATCTTCTCTGCCAGCTTCTGCAGGCGCTGGCGCAGTACCTTGTGATAGTCGCGGCCGCGCGCGTAGAGCGAGATGGTGGCGTCTTCAGGGCGGCGCAGGCGGTCCCACTCGATGGTGCGCCAGTCGCTGCCGGGCGTTTGCGGATCGGCCAGATGTGGCAGATACGGCATCCGCGCGACGATGGCGCGTACCGTTCCGGCAACAAGTTCGGCCGGGCGTGCGCGGAGCATGCCATGGTTCGCCATATAATCCATGTCACCGTGAAACCCCTGCGCAAGCCATGTCTGGAGCCCTTCTTCAGCATGCGACAGGTCGACATCGGCGATGCGGACCGCATCGAAACCGAGTTCGGCACCCCAGGAGCGAATCTGCGCGACAAGCGTTTGCATGCCGGCCGCATCGGCTGGCAGGCGTGCATCGAGGTTCGTTCCGGGTGATGACGTGGGGGTGGCGGACATGCCCAAATTGTACGCAATGCCCACCGTGCTCCCTGCTGACGCGCCTTCTGGTCTGACCCCTCCGCTCGCCGAGCGCACACTTTCGCTCACCGATGAAGCGGCCACGTCGGCCTTTGGCGCCGGACTCGCGCAGGCCGTGCTGGCATTGGGTCCGCGGCCCGTGCAGGTGCAGCTTTCCGGCGATCTGGGCGCGGGCAAGACGACGCTGTCGCGGGCCATCCTGCGCGGCCTCGGGCACACCGGACGCGTGCGCAGCCCCACCTATACGCTGGTCGAGCCGTACGACGTGGCCGGAACCACTGGCGCGCAGAAGGTCTATCACTTCGACCTGTACCGCTTTGCCGATCCCGAAGAGTGGACCGATGCCGGGTTCCGTGACTGCTTTGCCGAACCTGCGCTGTGCCTGGTCGAATGGCCTGAGAAGGCGCAGGCGCTGCTCGGTACGCCTGACCTGCACATTGCTTTATCGGTCGACGTTGTGCACGAAACCTACGATGACGGCGTTGAGCATGCACCGCGCGCAGCCCGTCTGGGCGCACGCACGCAGACCGGCCTTCAACTTCTACAGTCGTTGCAACACCTGTTCCCATGCTGATCAAGCATCTGCCGACCGACCAACCGGATGATCCCAACCTGCCGAGCCAGGCCCGCCGCCAATGGCTCACGCGCATGGCGAAGGCCGGCGCAGGCACGGTCATCCTGAGCCTGGTGGGCCCGCAGATCGCACGCGGCGCCAACATCGTCGCCGTGCGCGTGTGGCCCGCCGAGGACTACACGCGCGTGACGATCGAATCCGACGTCGCGCTCAAGGCCACGCATCAGCTCATCAAGGATCCGGATCGCCTGATGGTCGACATCGACGGGCTCGACCTGAACCCGACCTTGCGCGAATTGGTGGCCAAGATCGCGCCGAACGATCCGTACATCCGCCAGGTGCGCGTGGGCCAGAACCGGCCGAGCGTCGTGCGCCTGGTGTTCGACCTGAAGGAAAGCGTCAACCCGCAGGTGTTCACGTTGCTGCCGATTGCCGGCTATCGCAACCGGCTTGTGTTTGACCTGTACCCGACCAACCCGCCCGACCCGCTGATGCAGCTGGTGCAGGCCACCGAGGGCAAGCAGGAGCGCTTTGCCGCGTCAGGCGGCACGCCGATGCCGACGCCGTCGGATGACGATGACCCGATCGCCGCGCTGGCACGCCGCGACAGTGGCGCAAGCCCCACCAAGCCCGCGATCGAAGAGCCGCAAGCTCCGGCACTTGCCAGCCGCACACCGCCTCGCAAGACGCCGCCTTCGACGTCGACGAATCCGCCGTCGACGCTCGCCAACGCGCCGAACACGCCGCCGCTGGAGATCGTTCCTGAGCAGCCTGTGCCGCGCACGCCCTCAAACGGGCCGCGCATGCGCCGCCTGCTTACCGTCGCGATCGACCCCGGCCATGGCGGAGAAGATCCGGGCGCCACGGGCGGTGCTGGCACGCACGAGAAAGACGTGGTGCTGTCGATCGCCCGCATGCTCAAGGCCAAGATCGACGCTCAGCCCAACATGCGCGCCATGATGACGCGCGATTCCGACTACTTCGTCCCGCTGGGCGTGCGCGTGCAGAAGGCGCGCCGCGTGCAGGCGGATCTGTTTGTCTCGATCCATGCCGATGCGTTTCTTTCGCCGGAAGCACGCGGGGCCTCGGTGTTCGTGCTGTCCGATCGCGGCGCTTCGAGCGCGCAGGCCAAGTGGCTCGCCAACAAGGAAAACGCGGCCGACATGATCGGCGGGGCGAATCTCGGCTCGAAAGACGCGCAGGTCACGCGTGTGCTGCTCGACCTGTCGACCACCGCGCAGATCACCGACAGCATGAAGGTCGGCAAGGCGGTGCTGGACCAGATTGGCGGCATCAATCGGCTGCACAAGGGGCAGGTCGAGCAGGCGGGCTTTGCGGTGCTCAAGGCGCCGGACATTCCGTCGATCCTGGTCGAGACGGCCTTCATCTCCAACCCGGAGGAAGAGGCCAAGCTCAACGACCTGGGTCACCAGAACCAGCTTGCCGACGCCATCCTGCGCGGCATTCGGGCGTACTTCGCCAAGAACCCGCCGCTGTCGCGCAACCCGGGCGTCTGAGGCATGGCAACGCTCGTATTGCGCGAAGGCGGTGCGTCCGACGCGGGCACCATCGCCGACATCCATACGCGCAGCTGGCAAAGCGCGTACCGCGGGCTGGGCGTTTTGTCCGACGCGTATCTCGATAGCCGCGCAGCGACCGACATCCAGGCGAAATGGCGTGAGCGCATGGCTGCACCCGTGGCCGGACAGCAGGTGTGGTGCGCCGATCTGGACGGCCAGACCATCGGTTTTCTGTGCGCCCTGCGTGAAAACGGCACGCCCTGGGGGGCGTTCGTCGACAACCTGCATCTGCTGCCAGCCTCACGCGGCCATGGTGTCGGCAAGCGCCTGATGAGCGAAGCAGCGCGTTGGGCTGCCGCTCAGGGCATCACGCAGTTGCATCTGCTGGTGTACGAGGCGAACACCGCCGCGATCGGCTTCTACGAAGCCCTGGGCGGTGTGTCGGTCAGCCGGGACTGGCTGGAGACGGCCGATGGCGGCCACGCTTGGGTGCGCACCTACCACTGGCCGGAAGCGAAATTCGCGGGCCTGACGCGCTTGCCTTGATTAAGCCGCGCGGCTCGCCGGGGCGGCTGCGCTGGCCTCGGCGTGGGCAACGCGATCCGCATATCGGCGCGCCAGCGTCGAGCACACGATCAGCTGCAGCTGGTGATAAATCATCAGCGGCAGCACGATCAGCCCCAGCGCCGGGTTGCCGGCAAACAGGATCTTCGCCATCGGCACGCCGTTCGCCAGGCTTTTCTTCGAGCCGCAGAACACAGCGGTGATTTCGTCGGCCAGGCTGAAACCGGCGCGCCGCGACAGCCATGTCGTCGCACCGAGCACGACGAACAGCAGCGCGCCGCTCATCACGGCCACGGCCACGATGGTCTCCCACGGATACTTCGACCACACACCCGCGTGCGTCGAGTCGGCAAACGAGTTGAACACGATCAGCAGGATCACCGCGCGGTCAACTTTGTTGATGATCGCCTTGTGCTTGTTGATGAACCCACCGATGACCGGGCGGAGCAACTGACCCAGCACGAACGGCAGCAGCAGTTGCTCGGCCACGCCCAGCAGCGCCTTACCGACCGACAGGTCCGCGCCCGACGCGTGGATCACGAAGCTCATCAGCAGCGGCGTGGCGATCATGCCGATCAGCCCCGAGATGGTCGCGTTGAAGATGGCGGCCGGCACATTGCCCTTGGCCATGGCCGTCATCGCCACCGACGAGGACACCGTGGACGGCAGCGCGCACAGATAGAACACGCCGAGCAGCAGTTCAGCTGGAATGAACGGCTTGCAGACAAACAGAATGGCCGCGCCGATCAGCGGAAAGAGGATGAACGTGCAGCTCTGCACGAACAGATGCAGACGCCAGTTGCGCGCGCCTTCGACGATCTTCTCGCGCGAGAGCGCCGCGCCGTGCAGGAAGAACACCAGCGACACGCCGACGATGGTGACGATGTCGAGCCGCAGCGGGCCGTCGCTCGCGCCAAGCGCCGGGAAGAAGAGGGCCAGTGCGACCATCACGAGCATGGCGCGAATGAACCCATCGATCTGGGACAACAGCGGAGACAACAGCGGGATCTTCATGTGCGTGCGCGGTCACCATTACGTAACGGCGCGGATTGGATGGCGGGATAGCCGCTATTGCACAACATCCCTATCTAGAATACAAATGCATTGATCGAATCAATTCATACGTCGTCAGCATGAATGTGACCTTGCGCCAGTTGCGCGTCTTTCTCGCGGTGGCACGCGCGCACAGCTTCAGCCGGGCGGGCGACACCATCGGCCTGACGCAGCCGGCCGTGAGCCGTTCGATCTCGGAGCTGGAAGGCGAACTGGGCCTGAAGTTGCTCGATCGCACCACCCGTGAAGTCGTGCTGACGGAAGTGGGGCGCTCGCTGGCGACGGCGCTGGATCGCCTTGTGGCCGATCTGGACGACACGTTGCAACAGGCGCGCCAAGTCGGCGAGCAACGGCGCGGGCGCGTGGTGGTGGCGTCCAGCCCGACCGTGTCGACACGGCTGATGCCGGTGTATGTGGCCGAGTGCGCGGTGCGCTATCCGGACATCCGCATGATCGTGCGCGACTCCGTGCAGGTCGACACGCTGCAGTTGATCCGCACGGGCGGCGCCGATTTCGGTGTGGTGGTGGAGCCGCTCGATACCGAAGGCCTCTGGACCGAGCCGCTGCTGATCGATCCGTTTTGCCTGGTCTGCCGCAAGGATCACCCGTTCGCGCAGCGCAGCAGCGTGCGGTGGAAAGATCTGCATCGCACAGCGGTCGTCCTGCTCGATCATGCCTCGGGCAGTCGCCCGCTGATCGACCGCATCTTCCTGCGCCACGGTGTTCATCCTGACGTTACGCAGGAGATGGGCCACAGCAGCGCGGTCTTCGGGATGGTGGAAGCGGGCATCGGTGCGGGTGTGGTGCCGTCGCTGTCGTTGCCGCTGCCGTCCTCGTCGCCATTGGTGGCGGTGCCGCTGTCGCCCAAGGAGACGCGCGCCATTGTGCTGGCGCGGCGGCACGACCGGTCGCTTTCGCCGGCGGCCGAGGCAGCGTGGCAGATGATCCGCCGAATGGCGCTGCCAGCCGCCTGACGACCTGACCGCGCTTATTTCGGCTGCATGCGGATGGCGCCATCCAGGCGGATGGTCTCGCCATTGAGCATCGGGTTCTCGACGATCGCACGCGCGAGCTGCGCATATTCCGCCGGCTTACCGAGGCGCGGCGGAAACGGCACCATCTTGCCCAGCGCGTCCTGCACTTCCGCCGGCATGCCAAGCAGCATCGGCGTCTCGAAAATGCCCGGTGCAATCGTCATCACCCGGATGCCGTCGCGCGACAGGTCACGCGCAATCGCCAGCGTCATCGCCACCACGCCACCCTTGGACGCTGCATAGGCTGCCTGGCCAATCTGCCCGTCAAAGGCGGCCACCGATGCCGTGTTGATGATCACGCCACGCTCGCCGCCGGCATTGGGTGTGTTGCCCGCCATGGCCGTCGCGGCCAGGCGGATCATGTTGAATGTGCCGATCAGGTTGATGTTGATCACGCGTGCAAATTGGTCCAGCGGGTGCGGCCCCGTCTTGCCCACCGTGCGCGACGCCGTAGCAATCCCCGCGCAATTCACCAGCCCGCGCAACGTGCCCAGCGACGTGGCGGCGTCCACCACCGCCTGGCCGTCGGCTTCCGACGTGACGTCACAGCGCACGAAGCGGCCGCCCAGTTCCTGTGCCAGCGCGCTGCCGGCAGCCTCGTTCAGGTCGGCAATCACGACCTTGCCGCCCGCTTCGGCCAGCGTCCGTGCCGTACCTGCACCCAGTCCCGACGCGCCGCCGGTAACGATGAATACCTGATCGCGAATCTCCATGCCGTGTCTCCTTGTGTGTTGTTTGCGAGTTACTTGACGTTTACGTTCGCGTCAAGTTCAGCGCCATATGTTAGCGCGAAGCGGCCGGCGATCGAGCAAAAAAAAAAGCGCCTCATGATCGAGGCGCCTTTTTTCGTGGCGGGTATTGCGGGGTGTGCTCAGTCCTGCAGCGCGCCGAATACGCGAGCCGTGATTTCATCGACGTTGCCCACGCCGCTGATCTTGCGGTACTTCGGCGGCGCAACCTTGGCGGCGCTGTTGCCGTTGGCGGCCCATTGCGAGTAGTAGTCGACCAGCGGACGCGTCTGGTTTTCATACACGTCCAGGCGCTTGCGCACGGTCTCTTCCTTGTCGTCGTCGCGCTGGATCAGCGGTTCGCCGGTTTCGTCATCCACGCCTTCGGTCTTGGGCGGGTTGTACTTGACGTGGTACGTGCGGCCCGACGCCACGTGCACGCGGCGGCCGCTCATGCGCTCGATGATGGCGTCGAACGGCACGTCGATTTCCAGCACGTAGTCGATCGCCACAGCGGCGTCTTTCATGGCTTCCGCTTGCGGAATGGTGCGCGGGAAACCGTCGAACAGGTAGCCGTTCTTGCAGTCGGGTTGTTGCAGGCGGTCTTTCACGAGGCCGATGATGATGTCATCCGACACCAGGCCGCCGGCATCCATCACCTTCTTTGCTTCGATACCCAGCGGGGTACCTGCCTTGACGGCCGCGCGCAGCATGTCGCCGGTGGAGATCTGCGGAATGCCGAACTTTTCGCAGATGAATTTGGCTTGCGTACCTTTGCCGGCGCCGGGCGCGCCCAACAGAATCAACCGCATGGTGACGAGTTCCTCAAGTTTTCGAATCCTGTCGCGCTGTCAGGCTCTGTGAAGCGCGTTGGGAATCGGTCCAAGAGGGCGGATTCCCAATACGCCTGGGGATAAAGCCATGGCGACGCAATCGACGCGAACAGGCAGCCTAGCGGGCGAAGTTGACGCCAGCCTTACCGGACTCTGGGGAATCAGGCGTCCGCCGGACGGCGGCACCCATGGCTCGATTTGTCTCCCTGTCGCCGCTGTGGCGCCTGCGTGGGCGCCGTCATGCGGCTTGTCGTCCTCGCGATTATGCCATGGCGAGGACGGGGTTTTGGCAGCCCCGCACGCAAAGTTCAGAGAAATGCGGCCTCAGGGGCCATCCTGGGCAAGAAGCTCGCCCCACGCGGCGCGCACCCGTGCGAGGTCTTCGGGGGTGTCGACGCCGGCGGCGGGGGCGTCTTCGGTGGTCAGCACGGCAATGCGTTCACCGTGCCACATGGCGCGCAGCTGCTCCAACTGCTCCGTCTGCTCGATGGGGGCGGCGGCCAATTGCGGGAAGCGGCGCAGGAATCCGGCGCGGTACGCGTAGATGCCGATATGGCGCAGCACGGGCATGGCCGGCAACGGGCGCTCCACAACGGACCGCGCCATGACGGCGGGCGTCCAGGTGTCGCGCGCCCAGGGCAGCGGTGCGCGCGAGAACAGCAGTGCGCGTTCGGCAGCGTCGAGGACGACCTTGACGACATTCGGGTTGAACACGTCGGCCGGGTCGTGGATCGGGTGCGCCGCGGTGGCGATGGCGCAGTCGGGATGATCGCGCAGGTGCGCGGCCACGTTGTCGATCAGCGTCGGTGCGATCAGCGGCTCGTCGCCTTGCACGTTGACGACGATGGCGTCGTCGGGCAGGCCCAGCACCGTGGCCACTTCGGCCAGGCGGTCGGTGCCCGAGGCGTGGTCGGCGCGCGTCAGCACGGCTTCCACGTGATGCTGCATGCAGGCATCGGCAACCGACGCTGCATCGGTGGCGACCACCACGCGCGCGGCGGACGACTGATGCGCGCGTTCAGCCACGCGCACCACCATCGGCTTGCCGTCGATGTCGGCCAGCGGTTTGTTGGGCAGCCGCGTGGACGCCAGCCGCGCGGGAATGACAGCGATGAACGGCGCGTGCGACATGGCGGCGACCTTCGTATCAGGCCGGATCGACCGGCGTGCCTTCCACGGTCTGGCGCGCTTCGTCAGCCAGCATGACGGGGATGCCGTCGCGGATCGGGTAGGCCAGCTTGTCGACGTGGCAAATCAGTTCATTGTTGGCGCGGTCGTGTTGCAGCGTGCCCTTGCACAACGGGCAGACGAGGATTTCCAGCAGGCGATTGTCCATGGCGGTAGAGGCTCCGTGGCGGCCGCTCAAGACGGAGGGCGGCGCGCCGGTACAGCGGAAGGGTGGCGTTATTGTGCGCTTGCCTTGAGCGTTGCGCGATCGGCCAGGGCGCGCACGCGCTGGCAGACCTGTTCGACCAGCGCCGCGTCGACCACCGGTGTGGTCGGCACCACCCAGATGCGCGGATCGTCGAGATGGCCGCATTTTACGGCATCCTTTTCGGTGATCAGGATGACCTCGGCGTGGCTGTCGGTGAACGGGTTGTCAGCGAAATCGTAGTGATCGGGCAGCGGCAGCGTGCTCGGCTTGAGGCCGGCGGCGCGCAGCGAGGCGAAGAAGCGCTCGGGGTTGCCGATGCCGGCCGCGGCCAGCAATTGCTCGCCCTCGATGCGTGCGAACTGGGCCAGCGGGCGGCGCAGCGCCGGGTCGGCCAGGTTGTAGGCGTCCTGCAGCTCGAGGTGCATGCCGAACACGTCCGGGCGGTCGGGCGTGGCGCGGTAGTTCGGATCATTGATGAGCGTGGCGTCACGGCGGCGCGTCATCGGTTCGCGCAGTGGGCCGGCGGGCAGCAGGAAGCCGTTGCCGCCCATGCGCGTGTCGAACACGATGATTTCGATATCGCGGCGCAGGCGGTAGTGCTGCAGGCCGTCGTCGCAGACGATCACGTTGCAGCCCGGGTGCGAGGCCAGCAGCGTCTGGGCGCACAGCACGCGATCGGGAAAGACCCACACCGGTAGATCGGTGGCGCGGGCGATCAGCAGCGGTTCATCGCCGACGTCTTCTGCCCGGGAGTGTTCTCGCACAGGGCGCGGATGCTTCAGTTGCGCACCGTAGCCGCGCGAGACGATGCCCGGGCGCAGGCCGGCTTCAGCCAGCGCCGAGGCCAGCGCAATCACGGCGGGCGTCTTGCCGGCGCCGCCCACGGTGACATTGCCGATCACCACCACCGGCATCGGCAGCCGCACCGAACGCAGCACGCCAAGGCGGAACAGCAGCCGGCGCAGCGCGCTGATCCCACCAAACAGCCACGACAGCGGCCACATCAGCCACGCAAACCAGCCGCGTTGCTGCCATTGGCGGGTGACGAAGCTGGCGAGACGGTGCTGGGCGACGGGCATGCGTGATGGTGGTTGAGAAGCGATCTCTTAGCGGGCGTTGCCGGTTTGCGTGGCGAAGGTCAGGTGCGAAAGACCCGCCACACGTGCAGCTTCCATGACATTGACCACCGCCTGGTGCGCGGCTTGCGCATCGGCGTTGACGATGACGATGGGCTCGGGGCCGCCAGCCTTGCCTGCAGCATTGCGCAGTGCATCGGCCAGGCTGGTGACATCTCGGGTGTCGAGCACCTGCTTGTCGACAGAGTAGACGCCGTTGGCGGTGACGGACACGACAATCTGGCCCGGGCGCTCGGTGGCTTTCTCAGCCTCTGCGGTGGGCAGGTTGACCTTCAGTTCGGTGTAGCGGGAATACGTGGTCGTGATCATCAGGAAGATGAGGATCACGAGCAGCACGTCGATCAGCGGGATCAGGTTGATCTCCGGCTCTTCGCGGGCACGGCGCGGGCGGAAGCGCATGGCTGTTTCCAGTAAGGCGTGGCCCGGATCAGCCGCGCCGCGGCGGCAGGATCGCGTCGAGGTACGTGGTGGAGAGGTGCTCCAGCTCGACCACGTAGTTGTCCACCACGCCACGGAAGTAGCGCCAGAAGATCAGCGTCGGGATGGCCACCACGAGGCCCAGCGCCGTGTTGTACAGCGCGACCGAGATACCGTGTGCCAGCGCCTGCGGGTTCGTGCCCGCGGCCGTCTGGCTGCCGAAAATCTCGATCATGCCGACGACCGTGCCGAACAGGCCCATCAGCGGCGCCACCGACGCAATCGTGCCGAGCGCGTTCAGATAGCGCTCCAGGCGGTGGGCAACGTTCTGGCCGGCTTCTTCCACCACTTCCTTGGCGGCATCGCGCGAGGTGTTCGGATGCAGCACCACGTGGCGCAGCGCAGCAGCCAGCAGGCGGCCCAGCGGCGAGCCCTGTTCCAGCGTGTTCACCACTTCCGGTGTGGCGCGGCGCTGATGCGCGACGGCCAGCGCCTCGTCATAGACCTTGGGCGGAATGATCTTCTTGCGTTGCAGGGCGACGAAGCGTTCGATGATGAGCGCGAGTGCGAGCACCGAGGCGATCAACAGCGGCCAGATCGGCCAGCCGGCGGCTTGAATGATGGAAAACACTGGACAACCCGTTTTGTCGTTGTGGAAGGAGTGTGATTCTGATGGTGTGCTCGTGCCGTCCGCGTCCCCGAACGCTGTCCGTTGCGGCAAAAACAGGCAGCACTCTAGCGCGTCGGACCTGCCTCGGCAACACGATGGCGCAGCATCGCGACATGCGCAGACGATGGTCAACGCGCTGTCACGAAAGAGACTGGCCGCGCAATCCACAGCCAGGCGGGACAGTCTTGTGGACGGGTTGTGGACATTGCCCGAACAAGCAAACTAAGTGCTTGATGTGAAAGGGCGTTCGGGTTCCTGCTTAAAAAACGTGCAACGGGCGTTTTCGCGGTCTATCCATCAAAAAGCGTGTGCTGGCCCGGCAAAACGGCGGGTAATCCACACCGCTGCGGGACAGTCTTGTGGATGGGTTGTGGACATTGCCTCAACAAGCACGCTAAGTGCTTGATCCGAAAGGAAGTCCGACGGCCTGCTTAAAAATGAAGCAACCGAGGGTTCTGGCCTTGATCTGGTGGAAAACGAGGGTGCGCCTCGAAAAACCGTGAGGAAATCCACACCGACACGGGACAGTCTTGTGGACGGGTTGTGGACATTGCCCGGACAAGCACCTTAAGTGACTGATTCAAAACGGTGTTCGGTGTTGCGCTTAAAAATTGAGCAGCGAAGTTTCCCGCGAAAAACTGTGGACACGCACCTCGGACGTGTGAGAATCGACGGCCGATTTATCCACTGCCCAGGCGTCACACCACGGTTTTCCAGCGATGCTGTGGATAACTTTGTGAACATCCTTGGGGCGCTCGCGCTAAATGCTTGACGCAGAACGAAATTACTTGCGGTGCTGAAATTTTGACATGGGCGGATTTTTCATAAGAATCAATGGGTTGCGCCAAAATGCAGAGAGCGCGTCACCTGACCTCTGTCAAGCTTGACAAGCACGTTATGCTGTGGACAGGTAGCCCATTCCGCGTGAGTTGCCTCCCCTATTCAAGGTAGATGTCGCCCCGAAGCCTCATCGTTTTGCGCTCCTCGCACCACTTATGACCCCGCCGCCGTCTTCCCGCCGACCCTTTTGGATGGATGCCTCCGCGCCCGCAGCCCCATCCGCCCCCGACACATCGGCCGCCGCTGCCGCCGCATCTGCACCGAATCGGGGCTCGCAGGAAGTGCTGACCGTCAGCGATGTCAATCGACGCATTGCGGGGCTGCTCGAACGCAACTTTCCGCTGGGCTGGGTGCGCGGCGAGATTTCCAACTTCACGCGCGCGGCCAGCGGCCATTGGTATTTTTCGCTCAAGGATGCAGGCGCGCAGATCCGCTGCGTGATGTTCAAGGGCCGCAACCAGTACGCCGATTTCTCCCCGCGCGAAGGCGAGGCCGTCGAAGTGCGCGCGCTGGTCACGCTGTACGAAGCGCGCGGCGAACTGCAATTGAGCGTCGAAGCGATTCGCCGGGCCGGCCTGGGCAATCTATACGAGGCCTTTCTGCGGCTGAAGGCCGCGCTGGAGGCGCAAGGCCTGTTCGATGCCGACCGCAAGCGGCCACTGCCACGGCATCCGCGCGCAATTGGCGTGGTGACGTCGCTGCAGGCGGCGGCCTTGCGCGACGTGCTGACCACGCTGCGCCGGCGTGCGCCGCATGTGCCGGTGGTGGTGTATCCCGTGCCGGTGCAGGGTGCCGGGGCGTCGGAGCGCATCGCCGCCATGCTGGAACGGGTCAATGCCCGGGCAGAGGTCGACGTGGTCATCCTGTGCCGGGGCGGCGGCAGCATTGAAGACCTCTGGGCCTTCAACGAAGAGCCGGTCGCGCGCGCGGTGGCCGCATCGCAAATTCCCATCGTGGCGGGCGTCGGGCACGAGACGGATGTGACCATCGTCGACTTTGTTGCCGACGTGCGCGCGCCCACGCCCACCGCTGCGGCCGAACTGGTCAGCCCGGACCGTGCACGCATGCTGCGCGATGTGGGGCGTGACTGGGATGCGCTGTCTGCCCAATTCCGCCGGCAGCTCGATCGCCGCGCGCAGACCGTCGATTGGCTCGCGCGCCGCCTGCGCAGCCCGCAGGCGCAGATGCGCGAACGCCGCACCCAACTCGCCCATCTGGAGGGCCGTCTGCGCTTTGCCCTGACCGGCCGCGTGCAGCGCGCGGAACATCTCCAGCGTCTGCTGACGATGCGCCTGTCTGCGGCGCGCCCCGACGCCACGCGAGAGCGCACGCGCCTCCAGCAAGCCGAAGCGACGCTGGCACGCGTCATGCGAGACACGCTGTCTCGCGCCCACGAACGCCTGGCGCGTCAGCACTCTGGCCTGGAGCTGCTGGCACCCCAGCGCACGCTGGAGCGCGGCTATGCGGTGCTGCTCGATGCCAAGGGCCACGCCATCCGCGATCCGAACGCATTGCATGCCCGGGCGCGCATCGAGGCGCGGCTGGCGCAAGGCACGGCCGACATCGAAATCGCCCGCGTGCAACCGAAGCTCGAACTGTGACCAGCGCATGACCTTATAGCGCCAGTGATCGCGATTCCGCACGCGTTTAGCGGGTATTCCGACTATTTAGCCTGCGGTTTGCGCCGGTTTTGCAAGTCTCCTACAATCGTCGCTCCCAACCTGTACAACCCACAGAAGGCAAGAACAATGGAACACACGCTCCCCCCGCTGCCGTACGCCCAAGACGCTCTGGCGCCGCACATCTCCAAGGAAACGCTGGAGTTCCACTACGGCAAGCACCACCAGACCTACGTCACGAACCTGAACAACCTGATCAAGGGCACCGAGTTCGAGAACCTGAGCCTGGAAGACATCGTCAAGAAGTCCTCGGGCGGTGTGTTCAACAACGCCGCACAGGTCTGGAACCACACGTTCTACTGGAACGGCCTGAAGCCGCAAGGCGGCGGTGCTCCGACCGGCGCGCTGGCTGACGCCATCAACGCCAAGTGGGGCAGCTTCGACAAGTTCAAGGAAGAGTTCACCAAGACGGCCATCGGCACGTTCGGTTCGGGCTGGGCCTGGCTGGTGAAGAAGGCCGACGGCTCGCTGGATCTGGTGTCGACCTCCAACGCCGCCACGCCGCTGACGACCGACGCCAAGCCGCTGCTGACCTGCGATGTGTGGGAACACGCTTACTACATCGACTACCGCAACGCCCGTCCGAAGTACGTCGAGGCGTTCTGGAACCTGGTCAACTGGGACTTTGTTGCCAAGAACTTCGCCTAAGGCGAAACGCTTTTGGCGATTCAGAAAAAACCTCCGCACCAGCGGAGGTTTTTTTATGCGCGCACGCTGCCGAGCATGTCGTGCAACTCGTGGCTCATCATCGCAAGGAACACGACCAGGCCGATGTAGTAGACGGTGTAGGTCAGGCGAGATTCGTTCGAGATGCTGTAGTACGCGCGGTTTTCCGGCGCATGTGGGTCGTAGCGCCACGCCTTCATCAACTGCGGTACGGCCAGCACCGCAATGAGGATCAGGATCGGGCTCGGCCGCCAGATGAACAGCGCCACCAGCACCGGCACGCCCAGAAACCAGATGCGCGGCGACAGCACCGCCGTAATCCGTCCGCCGTCAAACGGTGACAGCGGGATCAGGTTGAACAGGTTGAGGAAGCAGCCAGCGTAGGCCAACGCCAGCAGCAACTGGCTGTCGGTGTAGCGTGCAAGCCCGTAGCAGAGCATCGCGCCGACCGTGCCGGCGACGGGGCCGGCCAGGCCGATGTGGGCCTCGGTTTCTACATCCATCGGCTGCTCTTTCAGGTCGATCCACGCGCCCACGAAGGGGATGAAGGTCGGCGCGCCCACGGCCAACCCGCGCTGGCGTGCCGCCATGAAATGGCCCATCTCGTGGATGAACAGCAGCACCACGAAACCCACCGCATAGCGCCAGCCGAACACGAAGGCATAGGCGGCCACCGACAGCAGCATCGTGCCGCCGGTGGTCAGCAGCTTGCCGAACTTCAGCCCTGAAAACAGCAGGATCAGCAGCTTGGCCACGGCTTATGCGCTCGGCTTGCGCTTGAAGAACTTGGCGATGGCGGCGCCAAAGCCTGCCACCGCCAGGATCGCCACCTTGGCGAACTTCGCCAGGAAGGCGGCGATCACCGCGAACAGGCCCAGCTTCTTGGCGGCGATGCCACCGACCAGCGCGGCCAGGCCGTACTCGGCCACCTTGTCGGTCTTCGCGTTGAAATCGGTGTAGCGCTTGCCGTCTTTGAAATCGAGATCGGCGAGCAGCTTTTGCACGGCGGGCTTGTCGGCGTCGACGTGGTTGCGGCCGGTGATCAGGTTCAGGCTGATGTAGCCATCGCGGCCCAGTGCGTAGGTGTTGTAGTTGACCGCGCCGGGGTCATCAGCGGGCTGGCCCTTGGAGCGTGCAGCCATCGACCAGATCAGGCGGTGCGTGGCGGCGTCATAGTGCGGACGCTCGACCCAGCCCTGGATTTCCAGTGCGGGGATGCCGCGCTTCTCACGCTCTTCGTTGGCGGCAGCGGTGCCTTCCTTGAGCGATTTGTACAGGTCGTCGACGTTCCAGTCGCGGGCGTCGTCGTCCTTGATGTAGCCGGAGGCCTCGTACTTGGCGACGACCATCCATTCGTCATCGTCGCTGGTGGGCATGACCAGGCCGAGCATGTCGGGGTTGTTGCTGTTGCCCATGGCGTGCATGAGCTGTCCCGCGGCCGGCTGCGGAATGAAGACCTCGTCCTTGCCGATCTTGAGCGTGGCCTGGTCACGCAGTTCGATCGACGTGGGGCCGACCTTCGCAGCGGCCTTGGCGGCGGCCCAGGCTTGCTTCATTTCCTGTTGCCGATCGCTGGCCTGTTGCGCGTGGGCGGCCGTCGCGCCCGCCAAGCTCGTTGCGCCCAGCACCGCTGCGCAGGCGAGCGCGCCCGTGCAGGCGCGCAACGCGCCCTGAAACCCCTTTCCCATGGACTTCTCCCGAAGATGTTCTTGTGTGTTGATTGGCTCGATTCTTCTGACGCTTGGGCAGCCGCATCAGCGGTTTGCAAGCTGGGCCGAAGCATAGCGGGCGCAGGGAGCAGGGCTGTTAATGGGCGTTAATGAAGCCGTGTGGATTACGGTTGAAGGCCCATCTGCCGCAGCAGCGTCTGGTTGTCTTCCAGGTGCCAGTTTTCGGCGATCTTGCCGTCGGCAATGCGGTACAGGTCGAAAGCCTGGAAGTCGATCGGCTGGTTCTGCCCGTGCGTGCGGCCGAACTCGCCGGTGAAGTGTCCGCGAAAGCGCAGGTGAACCGAGACGCGGTCGCCGGCGACGACCATGTCTTCGATCTCCACGCGCATGTCCGGTACCGCCGTGCGGAACGCCTTGGACGCATCGAGTGGGCCTTGCGTACCCTGCACGCGCCCGGCGGGCAGTGTGCGGTCGACAAACGCAGGCGACAGCGCTTCCGTGGCATAGCGCGCATCGCCGGTATGCCAGAAGGTGGCGTAGCGGCGCGCAGCGAGCACGGCAGCCGCGGCCTGCGGCGTGTCCGCTGCGGCGACGTGGTCCGGGCGGATGAGGTCTGCATCGGACGTTGGCGCAGCCGCAGCGGCGGCAGGGGCAATTGCGAGCGCCATCGGCAGGGTGAGCGCGGCGGCGGCAAGCAGGGCGGGGCGGATGAACATGGTCAAACTCCGTTGGGGTGGCAATGCGCTGCACTGTAGATTTCCAATCGCAGACGATAAAGGGCCTGTGAGTCGATCTGGTTTCAATCCGGATTTGATGATCGATCGCCACGCCGCTCCTCGCCGCGAACGCAATCCAGCGCACGTGATAGTCGGTATCGCGCGCCGAGCTGCGTTCAAATGGTCCGCGCCGCGCCAGGTTTTTCTAGACTGGCCTCTCATCGAACAGACGCAAAACAACAAGGGAGGGGACGGTGGACCTGAGCCATATCCTGTCGCGCACGGAGCGCGGCACGCAGGAGCTGCAAACGCGCAGCGGGCACGTCACGCATCGGCAGCGGGCGATCCTGCTGCTGGTCAATGGCGAGCGCTGCGCGGCGGACATCCTGGCGCAGTTGAGCAGCGCCGGCCCCGATATCGAAGACCGCGCCGAAGACCTCGCGCGCCTGATTGCCGACGGCCATGTCGCAAGCCGCGCGCCCATCAAAACCGCGCCCAAGCCGCCCAAGCCGGTGTCGTCCACGCCGTTTGCGCCACGCCACGTGCGGCAGGCCTCGATTGCCGATTGGCGCCTAAGCCAGGCCGGCGCCTTCTCGGCGTTGCAGCGCTATCTCGCCGAAGGTCCGGAAGCGCCCATCGACTTTCTCAACGGCCTGGCCGCACCGCTGTACGCCGCGCTGACGACCTGCCGCAGCGAGGCATCCGCCCACGCCGTCGTCGCATTTCTGGAAACGCGACTGGACGAAGGCGCCGGAAATGTGACCGATGCGTCCTAGGTGTAAATACCGAATTCGCGATGATTTCCCGTTCAATGGGAATGTCGCGTTGATGGATTGAGAAAATCGTCGCATTCTCCGTTGCAACATCACTCGACGGAGTTTCGCGATGACCGAGCCGGGGTTGGCCCCTTCGCCAGCACAATCCGCTGCCGCCACGAGCGGATCGGACCGCGTGCTGATGGTGCTCGCCACCATCGCGCGCCACGGCCGCCCGGTTGCCGCGCGCGAGCTGGTCGAACTGACCGGCCTGCCGCAGAGCACGCTGTACCGCCAGGTGGCGATGCTCAAGCGCTGGGGCTTCGTGCTGGAATCGGCCGGCACCTATGCCCCGGGCCCGATCAGCCTGCAGCTCGCACTCGGTTTCGACCACGCCTCGCACCTCGTGCAGGAAGCGCGCATCGGCATGGCCAAGCTGGTGGCGGAGTCGGGCGAATCGGTGGGGCTTGTCGTGGCCGTAAAGGACCAGGCCGTCTGCCTGGAGATGGTCGAGAGCCAGCAGTCGCTGCGCTGCTCGTTCGAGAAAGGGCGCGGCGTGCCGCTGCTGGCCGGCGCCTCCGCCAAGTCGCTGCTCGCCTTCATGCCGCCCGCTGCGGCGCGCGCCATCCTCGCCGATCTGCTGGCCATCGATGCCGACACCCAGGCGCAACTGCAAGCTGAACTCTCCGACATTCGCGCCGCGGGCTATGCGCTGTCCGAAGGCGAGGTCGACCCCGGCGTCTGGGGCGTGAGCGTGCCGGTGTTCCGGCTGCCCGGCCACGCGCTCGGCTCCATCACGCTGATGGCGCCAGCAACGCGCGTGCGCGGCAAGGAGCAGCGCCTGATCGACATGACCGTTGCCGCGGCGGCGTCCATTTCCGCACGGCTGCAGGACCTTTGAATTTTCGATTTTTCCGATCTTTTTTCTCACCCCACACGCATCACACAAGGAGACCACTCATGGGGAATCGTCGTCGTTTCATGCATTCGATGCTGGCTTGTGCCGTGGCGTTGTCCGCTGCGGCGTCTTTCGCAACCGCCGCGCACGCTGCTGGGGAGCCGCTGCGCGTCGCCACCGACGCGACATTCGCGCCGATGGAGTTTGTCGAAAACGGCAAGCGCACCGGCTTTGATGTGGACCTGATCGAAGCGCTGGCCCGCACCATGGGCCGTCCGGTCGAATGGACGGACATCGACTTCAAGGGCCTCGTGCCGGGCCTGATCTCGCGCCGCTTCGATGTGGCCATCTCGGGCATCTACATCACGGAAGAGCGCAAGAAGGTGGTTGATTTCACGGTGCCGTACTACCACGGCGGCCTGGTCGCGATGGTCAAGCAAGGCAACACGGCCATCAAGACGCCGGCGGATCTGAACGGCAAGAAGGTCAGCGTGCAGGTCGGTACCAAGTCGGTCAACTACCTGAAGGAAAACTATCCGAAGGTCGAGCGCGTGGAAGTCGAAAAGAACGAGCAGATGTTCAACCTCGTCGAAATCGGCCGCGCCGATGCCGCCGTCACGGGTCGCCCCGCCGCCGCGTATTACGTCAAGGCGCGTCCGGGCCTGCGCCTGGTTGAGCCTGCGCTGACTACCGAGGAATACGGCATCGCCGTGCGCCGCGATCAGCCGGAACTGACCAAGGCGCTGAACGCCGCGCTGGAGAAGATCAAGGCCGACGGCACGTACGACCAGATCGTCAAGAAGTGGTTTGGCGCCGCTGCCAAGTAACGACCGACGGACACGCTGATGGAACTGGATTTCTCTCCTGTCTGGGCCGGTTGGACGGACATCCTGCACGGTGCGCTCGTCACGGTTGAGGTGACGGCCGCCGCGCTGGTGCTCGGCTGCGTGCTCGGCTTGCTGATCGGCATCGGGCGGCTGAACCCGCGCCGCCGATTCATCTACGGCATCTGCACGGTGTACGTGACGTTCATCCGTGGCACGCCGCTGCTGGTGCAACTCTTCCTGCTGTTCTTCGGGCTGCCGCAGTTCGACATCCTGCTGCCGGCGTTTGTGTGCGGCGTGCTGGGGCTGGGCGTGTATTCGGGCGCGTATGTGTCGGAAATCGTGCGCGGCGCGATCCAGTCGGTGGATCGTGGGCAGATGGAGGCGGCGCGCTCGATCGGCATGTCGTTGGCGCAGTCGATGCGCGCGATCATCCTGCCGCAGGCCGTGGTGCGGATGATTCCGCCGCTGGGCAACGAGTTCATCGCACTGATCAAGAACTCTGCGCTGGTGTCGCTGCTGACGATTCACGACCTGATGCACGAAGGGCAGAAGATCATCAGCGTGTCGTATCGCTCGCTGGAGGTGTACCTGGCGATTGCGCTGGTGTATCTGGTGCTGACGAGTGCCGCCAGCTATCTGCTGCACCGCCTTGAACGCAACATCCGTGCGGGAGGCATGGTGCAATGAACATGACGAATGCGAACCTGCAAACGCTCAAATCGGCGCTGGATGTGCCCATGATCCAGATCCGCGGCCTCACCAAATCGTATGGCGATCACACCGTGCTCAAGGGCATCGACTTTGATGTCGACGCCTCGCAGGTGGTGGTCGTCATCGGTCCCAGCGGCTCGGGCAAGAGCACGTTCCTGCGCTGCTGCAACGGGCTCGAAACAGCCGAAGGCGGCACCATCGACATCTGCGGCAAGCGCCTGATCGACAACGGCAAGCTGCTGCCCGACGGCGAGTTGAATCAGCTGCGGCAGCAGGTCGGCATGGTGTTCCAGTCGTTCAACCTGTTCCCGCATCTTTCGGTGCTGCACAACGTCACCGTTGGCCCGCGCATGCTGAGCGGCAAGTCGAAGCACGAAGCAGAGACGGAAGCGCGCGAGCTGCTGCAGAAAGTGGGCTTGGCACACAAGGCCGACGCGATGCCAGCAAGTCTGTCGGGCGGACAGAAGCAGCGCGTGGCCATTGCCCGCGCGCTGGCGATGCGGCCCAAGGTGATGCTGTTCGACGAGCCGACCTCCGCGCTTGATCCGGAACTCGTTGGCGAAGTACTGCAAGTGATGAAGCTGCTCGCCAAGGAAGGCATGACGATGCTGGTCGTCACGCACGAGATGGGTTTCGCACGCGAAGTGGCCGACGTGGTGGTGGTGATGGACGGCGGCGGCATCGTCGAAGCCGGGCCGCCGTCGGTCATCTTCGGCGAGCCCAAGGAAGCGCGCACGCGTTCGTTCCTGCAAGCGGTGCTGACACGCGCATGACGATGACTGAAGCTGCAACGTTCGATGCTTCCATCTGGCAGGGGCGTGACGACACCGGTGAACGCGGTGACGTGACGCGCCTGTTCCAGGTCGTGCAATCGGCTGATGCGACGACATTGTCCGGCGCGCCTGCGCTGCTCGGTTTTGCGTGCGATGCCGGCGTCGTGCGCAACCACGGCCGCGCCGGTGCTGCGCAGGGTCCGCGCGAAATCCGCCGTGCCTTGGCCAACGTGCCCGCGCATGGTCTGTCGGTGCTCGCGGACGCAGGCGATGTCACGTGTGACGACGGCGATCTGGAACGCGCGCAAGCGGCGCTTGGCAATAGCGTGTGCGCGCTGCTCGATGCCGGTGCGCGGCCGGTCGTGCTCGGCGGCGGCCACGAGGTGGCGTTCGGCACGTACCAGGGCCTGCGCCAGCATTGGCAGAAGCAAGGCTGGCGCGGGCGTCTTGCGGTCGTCAATTTCGATGCGCATTTCGACCTGCGCACGAGCCGGCCCGGCAACTCCGGCACGCCGTTCGACCAGATCGCCGAAGACTGTGCTGCACACGGTATCGACCTGACGTATTGCTGCCTCGGTGTCAGCCGTCTGTCGAACACGCCCGCGTTGTTCGACCGCGCCGACGCACTGCACGCGCACTACGTTGAGGACACCCACGTGCAGGAGCGGCACCTCGATGCGCGCATGGCCGATCTCGATGCATGGCTGGCTGATGCCGATCACGTCTACCTCACAATCGACATGGATGTGCTGGCCGCCGCCGTGGCGCCTGGCGTGTCCGCGCCTGCGGCCTACGGCATCACGCTGCCGGTGCTCGAAGCTCTCGTGCAGCATGTCTGCGCCACTGGCAAGGTGCGCGTGGCGGACATCGCCGAAACCAACCCCGAATACGACCAGGATCGCCGCACCGTGCGTGTGGCGGCGCGTCTGGCGTATCACTTGTTGCGCCGTTCATGAAACTGATTTCTGCAGATGCAATGCGCCGCATGCCGTGGAAGAACGGCGGTGGTGTGACGACCGAAATCGCCATCGCGCCGGCTGGCGCCACGCTCGACAATTTCGACTGGCGCGTCAGCACGGCGCAGGTGGATGCGGCTGGGCCGTTCTCGCGTTTTGCCGGCATGGACCGTTCGCTGGCGGTGATTGCGGGCGGCCGGCTGACGATGCATCGCCCCGATGCCGAGGCGGTGACGCTGGCACCCGGCGAAGCGCCCGCGCGCTTTCCCGGTGAAGCCGATGTGCATGCCACGCTGGATGCACCGCTGTCGGATTTCAACGTGATGACGCGGCGCGACGCCTGGGCGCATCATGCTGAGGCCATCGCGCTGGCGGCCGGTGAGCGTCGTTCACTGCCGCGCTTGCATGCGGGCATGCAATGGCTGGTGTATTGCGTGCACGGCGTGTTGTCGATCGGCGCTGACGATGTTCCGCAGGGCGCCGCGGCTTGGCTCGATACAGAGGGCGATGCCGATACGGTTGTCGCGCGTGTCGGTTCGGTCGGTTACGTAGTGGCCCTGTGGCCGGTCGGCTGACGTTGCGCCAGATCAAACGCGCCAAAAGAAAAGGGACCCCGTAGGGTCCCTTGCAAGTCTCCCGGCCAGGCACGCATGCCGGGCTCGGCAGAAGACTCTTACTTCTTCTTGTTCACGGCGTCCTTGAAGCCCTTGCCAGCCGTGAACTTCACGGTCTTGGTTGCCGGGATCTTGATGGCTTCGCCGGTGCGCGGGTTGCGGCCGGTGCGTGCTGCACGCTTGCCCGACGAGAACGAACCGAAGCCAACCAGCGTGATGGTGCCGCCCTTGGCGACGGTCTTCTTGATGTTTTCCAGCGCGGAGTTCAGCGCGCGCTCGGCGGCGGCGTTGCTCAGTTCAGCGTCTTTCGCAATGGCGGCTACGAGTTCGGATTTGGTCGTCATGTCAGTTCCCCACTTCAGGTTTGTTGGACAGCGTTGTACTGCGACCCGTTTTATATCACCGTTGCGAAGGGTTGCACATCCCCTAACTGCAAGGGTTTGCGGGTCGTTGCTTGCAGCCGACACTTGCCCCGTATGGGTTTGCGGGCGGGCATCCGGGAAACACCTGATATCGACACGGTTTGTTTGCATTTCCGCCAGCGTTCTTTACGTGACGAACGCACCGAAAGCGCGCAGGCGGCACGGCAAAGAACCGGTTCGCCGGACGCCGTACACTGTGTTCCAGCACCTGTGCCAACTTCATGGAGAACATCATGTCGAGTGCGCAAATGCCTGTCGGACAAGGCTTCGCGGCCAGCGGCGAAGCGCCGGAGCAGCCGCGCGGGCCGTCCGTTCTGGTGGCCGGCGCCAACGGACTGGTGGGCCGTGCGGTGGTGCGTCGGCTCGTCGCGCAGCCTTGGGCTGGCAGCGTGACGGCCCTTGTGCGCCGGCGCGGGGCCTTGACAGCGGGGCACGCGGCGCCCGGTCGATTGCGCGAATGCGTGGTCGACTTCGATCGCCTGGACGCCCCTGAAACGCAGCCTGTGTTTGCCGCCGATATCGTCATCTGCGCGCTCGGCACGACCATCCGGCAGGCCGGTTCCCAGGCGGCATTCCGGCGCGTTGATGTCGAGTATCCGGTGGAACTGGCGCGGCGCGCGTTTGCCGCTGGCGCGCATCATTTTCTGCTGGTGAGTGCGTTGGGCGCCGATGCGCGCTCGCGCGTTTTCTACAACCGCTGCAAGGGCGAGGTGGAGGCAGAAATCCTGTCGATCGGCTTTCCGTCGGTGACGGTGGTGCGGCCTTCGCTGCTGCTGGGCACACGCGCAGAATTCCGGCCCGGTGAACGCGTTGCGCAAGGCGTGTCGCGTGCAATCGGATGGATGGTGCCCCGGACGTGGCGGCCGGTGTCGGCGGAATCGGTGGCAGCTGCGCTCGTCACGGCAGCGCGGGTGGATGCGCCCGGTGTTCGGGTGCTGGAGAACGCGGCATTGCTGGCCGCAGAAGACGAACGGCCGGTGGGGTGATCCACCGGCCGTTGTTCGAGCTTATTTCGCCTGACTCTATTTCATTCAGGCGATTATTTTTCGATCGGCTTGCCCGTGCGGTCATGCATCAGCGACAGCGCAAACACGCTGATGATGGCAGCGGCCATCACGTAGTACGACGGTGCGAGCTTGCTGCCGGAACTCGCAATCAACCACGTGACGATCAGCGGGGCAAAACCGCCGAAGATCGTGACCGCCAGGTTGTACGAGATCGACAGGCCGGTGGAGCGCACCGCCGTCGGGAACTGCTCGGCCAGCACGGCGGGGGCCGGGCCCGTGAACGCCGCCAGCAACACACCCAGGATCACCTGCACCTGCAGCAGCGTCTGTACCGTCGGATGGACGTTGAGCCAGTGGAAGAGCGGATACGCTGCAGCTGCGATGACGAGCGCCACCGTGCCCAGCATGCGCTTGCGGCCGATGCGATCGGACAGCGTGCCCATGAGCGGGCACAGCACGAAGATGATCGCGCCGCACAGCGCCGTCGACTGGAACGTCGCGCCCAGCGGCAGACCCAGTTGCTGCTTCGCATACGTCGGCATGTAGAACACCAGCGTGTACGTGCAGACCGTCCAGAGAATCGTCACGCCGAGGCCGCCGAGCACTTCGCGCGGATGATCGCGCAGCACTTGCGACAGCGGTGCCAGGCGCGATTCCTTCGCGGCCTTCGCCTTCTGCGCTTCAAAGGCGGGCGGCTCGTGCAGGTGCGAGCGGATGTACATGCCCACCGGCCCGATCAGCAGACCGAACAGGAACGGAATGCGCCAGCCCCACGCATCGATCTGTTCCGGCGACAAACCGTTCGTGACGATCGCGCCCATGGCGGCACCCAGGATGAACGAGATGCCCTGGCTTGCCTGCTGCCAGCTCGCGAAATAGCCGCGCCGTTCGTCCGGTGAATACTCGATCAGGAACGCCGTGGCGCCCCCGACTTCACCGCCGGCCGAGAAGCCCTGGATGAGTCGTGCGATCACGATCAGGATGGGCGCGCCGATACCGATTTGCGCGTACGTCGGTGCAAGGCCGATGATGGCCGTGCCGATCGCCATCAGCATGATGGTGAGCGTGAGCGCAGCCTTGCGGCCGACGCGGTCGGCGTAGATGCCGAGCACGACGGCGCCCACCGGACGCATGAAGAAACCCACGCCGAACGTGGCGACCGTCAGCATGAACGAGGTGAAGTCATTGCCGGTGGGGAAGAACAGCTTGGCGATGATGACGGCGAAAAAGCTGTAGACCGTAAAGTCGAACCATTCGAGGCCGTTGCCGATGGTGGCGGCGATGATGGCCTTGCGTCGGGTGGCCGCAGAGATGGCCGGTGCGGGTGCCCGATCGCCTTGAGTCGGCGCTGCCGTGGCTTGCATGGATGTGTCCTCCAGTGTTTATGGGCATCGCCTGCCTCGATCTCTCCCCAGCGCGGGCGGCGAAGCGGTCATGGTAAGTGATCCGGCAGCGATTCGCTGCTGCGGTATGCGAAGTCCTTGGAATTGAACCGGCCAAACACTGTCGAACGCATATCCACATGCATCCAACGGAGCACATCATGGACCGCGCATCGCAACCTGGCCGCCGTGCCGCCATCCTGCCGGGCGCGCTGGTCGCGTGCGCGGTGGTCCTGCTAGGCGGCTGCGTGGTCGCGCCGTATTACGACGCCTACGGCAATCCGATCGCCCCGACAGCCGTGGCGCCTGCGCCGGTGGCGGCGTATCCGTCCTATCCGTACGATCCTTATTACTACTACGGGCCGGCCTACTACCCAGCACCGGTTTACCCGGCGCCGGTGTTCGGCAGCGTGTGGATCGGCGGGGGCGGGTGCTGGGGCTGCCATCGCGGCTGGGGCGGCCGCGGGTGGGGCGGGCGCGGCTGGGGACATGGCGGAGGCTGGGGGCACCGTCATTGAATCGTCATCGTCGACGTGACGAAGACGCCCATCTGGAGCCGATGAACGCCAGTTCCGCCGCCAGTTCAATACGCGTGATTGCGTAACGGAATCTGTTGCATCGCGACATACAATCCTTCGCTCTTAAAAGAAAAGCATACGAGGAGATTGTCGATGTCCGTCATCATCGTGCTGGCTGCGCTGGCATTCCTGATGTTCGCCGCGTATCGCGGCTACAGCGTCATCCTGTTTGCACCACTGGCCGCCCTGGGCGCGGTGCTGCTGACCGATCCATCGGCCGTGGCGCCGGTGTTCTCCGGCATCTTCATGGAGAAGATGGTCGGCTTCGTCAAACTGTATTTCCCCGTGTTCCTGCTGGGTGCCGTGTTCGGCAAGGTGATCGAGCTGTCGGGCTTTTCGCGCTCGATCGTCGCGTCGGTCATCCGTGTGGTGGGGGCCAAGCGGGCGATGCTTTCCATCGTGCTGGTGTGTGCGCTGCTGACGTACGGCGGTGTGTCGCTGTTCGTGGTGGTGTTTGCGGTGTACCCGTTCGCGGCGGAGATGTTCCGCCAGGGCAATATCCCCAAGCGCCTCATCCCGGGCACCATCGCGCTGGGCGCGTTTTCGTTCACGATGGATTCGCTGCCCGGCACGCCGCAGATCCAGAACATCATCCCGACCACGTTTTTCCACACCACGTCGTGGGCGGCGCCGTGGCTGGGTACCATCGGCGCGCTGTTCATCATCGTGGTGGGCATGGCGTACCTGGAATGGCGCCGCCGCGTCGCGCTGCGCAATGGCCACGGTTATGATCACGGCCTCACGAAGCTGGTGAACGAGCCCGAGACGGCCGAGACCGGCGTGCTCGCGCATCCGCTCGTCGCGCTGTCGCCGCTGGTGCTCGTGGGCGTGATGAACCTGTTGTTCACGCGCTGGATTCCGACGTGGTACGGCAAGGTCGTGACCGTTGCATTGCCGGGCCTGCCCAAGCCGCTCACCGTTGAAGCCGACAAGCTGACCGCGATCTGGGCCGTGGAGGCCGCGCTGTTGATCGGCATCATCGTGGTGCTCGTGTTTGGCTTCCGCGCTGTCAAGGACCGTTTTGCCGAAGGCAGCAAGGCGGCGGTGTCTGGCGCGCTGCTGGCCGCGATGAACACCGCGTCGGAATACGGTTTCGGTGGCGTGATTGCCGCGTTGCCGGGTTTCCTGGTGCTGGCCGATGGCCTGCGCGCGATTCCGAATCCACTGGTCAATGAGGCGGTCACGGTGAGCACGCTTGCAGGCATCACCGGTTCCGCCTCGGGCGGCATGAGCATTGCACTGGCGGCAATGGCCGATCAGTTCGTGCAGGCAGCGCAGGCGACGGGCATTCCGATGGAGGTGCTGCACCGTGTGGCGGCGATGGCCTCGGGCGGCATGGACACGCTGCCGCACAATGGCGCCGTGATTACGCTGCTGGCCGTCACCGGCCTGACGCACCGCGAGGCGTATCGCGATGTGTTCTGCGTGACGATCATCAAGACGCTGGCGGTGTTCTTCGTGATTGCCGTGTTCTACGCCACCGGCATCGTCTGACACAGGCATTGCCGCAATGAAAAAGCCGACGCGCAAACGTCGGCTTTTTTCATGGGCAGGTTGCGGTTATTGGCCGCTGCCGGCGGCGTCGGAGCGACGCTCGCGGCAGACGCGCTGGGCTTCACCCACCAGCGAGTCGCACTGGCTGGCGCGACGCGACCAGAATGCGCGGTCCGATGACGACTCCGCCGTCGCCGTACCTTTCCCCTTGCCGTGGCGGTGCGTGACGTGCTTGTCGACCCACTTGTCGGTCTTCACGTGCGCGCGGTGGACTTTCTGCTTGAGCGTGCCGGGCGTGGCTTCCGGCTGCGCGCCGGTCGCGTTGTTGTGATAGCCGGGGTTGGCAGCCGCATCGGCATTGCGCTGAACCTGGGTGCGCGGGCCTTCCATCTGGCTGTCGACACCCGTCACTGCGCTGTGATCCTTCTGCTGGGCCTGCGCGGGCGCCGCGCCGATCCACGCACAGGCGGCCACGGCGATCGCTGCGGCCAGACTCGACATCTTGCGTGCTTGCATGCTCGTTCTCCTTGTTGTGAAACAGGGTCGCCTTCATGGCACGCATGCCGCGTGCCACGGGGTGCATCCCGAACGTCACAATAGGAAAGGGTCAGCCCGGCAGACAGTAGGCGCAGACTGAACCGCCTGTCGGACAAACGCTGTCAAGCCGTCATCGGACGCCGCATTCAGGCACGCATGAACAGCCAGACCGTCAGGATGATCCCGACGATGACGACGAAGCCGCGCAGCACTTTTTCCGGCAGCCGGTGCAGCAGCCATGCGCCGGCAAATCCGCCCGCGATGCCGCCAATGCCCAGTGCCACCACGGCCGCCCAGTTCACCTGCGGCGAGAATGCAAACACCGCCACGGCCGATGCATTCATCGTCATGGCGAGCACGTTCTTGGTCGCGCCCGCCATGCGCACCTGCTGGCCGGCCACCGTTAGCGCGGCGAGCATCAGGAAGCCGATGCCGCCACCGAAGTAGCCGCCGTAAATCGCAATCGCAAATTGAGCGGTCGCCAGCGCGGCGGTCGACATGCCCGATGCCGCATGCAGCGGTTTGCGGCGGAAGCTGCCCCACGCAAACACGCTCGTCGCAAACAGCACGAGATACGGCACCAGCTTGGCGAAGAACGACGGCGGTGTCGCCAGCAGCAACAGCGCGCCCAGCACGCCGCCCACCAGGCTGATGACGATGAGCTGCTTGAGCGAGAGGTGATGCTCGCCGGCATCGACGCCGCCGGCCAGTTTGCGCCCGGCAATCGACGAGGTGATCTGGCTGGGGAACAGCGCGATCGTCGAGGTCATGTTGGCGCCCAGCGGGTTGAGCCCCGCCAGCAGCAAGGCCGGAAACGTGATGAACGATCCGCCGCCCGCGAGGGCATTCTGGGCGCCGGCATAAACGCCGGCCGCCGCGACGAGCAGGGCGGTGGAAAACGGGAGCGTGGTCATAGGCGAGGCGTGCTGCGCGGCTGGAATGACCGCGATGTTAATGGAACTGGAACGCCCGCGCGCGTGCTCGCTAGTGCTGCACGTTGCTGCTGCCGTGTCGGCGCAGCCACCATTCGGCCACCTCGAACGCGGCCTGCACCAGCAGCGCCAGCACCGCTGCGGGGATGGCGCCCGCAAGCAGCGTTGCGCTGTCGTTCAGCGCGAGCCCCGTGGCGATGCGCTCGCCATAGCCGCCGGCGCCGATGAACGCGGCAATGGTCGCTGTGCCGACGCTGATGACTGCGGCGGTTTTGACGCCGGCCAGGATGACCGGCAGCGCCAGCGGCAGATCGACCACGCGCGTGCGTTGCGACGGCGTGAACCCCAGCGCCAACGCCGCATCGCGCAGGCCGTCGGGCACCTGCTCCAGCCCGACGATCGTGTTGCGCACGATGGGCAGCAGCGCATAGACCGCCAGCGCAATCAGCGCCGGCACTACGCCAATCGACCCGACGATGGGGATAAGCATTGCCAGCAGCGCCAGCGACGGAATCGTCTGCAACACGCCCACCACCGCAAGAATCGGCTGCTTGATCCGGCGGCGCGCGGCCATCAGGCCCAGCGGCACGCCCAGCAGCACGGCAACGCCGGTGGAGATGCCGACCAGCATGAGATGCCGCTGCGTGAGCCGCCCCAGGCCGTCCGTCAGCCGGCTGAAGAACGCGCGCGCCGGGGTGGCTGCCGGCACATCGCCGTGCCCGGCGAGAAACTGCCGCGCCGCTTGCGAGAACGACTGGCCTTCGAGTTCGACCGCGGCATTCATCGCCACCATGTCGTCGCGCTGGATGCGTCCGGCGAGTGTGTTGATCGCCTGCCATTGCGCCGGATGCCGCTGCGCAACGTCGGCGCGATACAGCAGCACGGCGTCGTAGCGCGGAAAGACGTGTGCAGGGTCGTCGAGCACCCGCAGGTGTTCGCGGCGGATCTTCGCGTCGGTGGAGTAGATGTCGATCACGTCGACCTGATTGGCGCGCAGGGCGTCGTAGGCAACGCCGTGGTCGAGGCCAGTGGGGCGCTGCGGCAGTTTGTAGTGCTGCGCAATCGCCGGCCAGCCATCGGCACGGCCGAGAAATTCGTGCGACAGGCCAAGCCGCAGCGTCGGATGCGTGGCAAGGTCGGCCAGCGTGCGGAGCTGTTCGCGCTCGGCATCGGCGTCGCGCATGGCCAGCGCGTAGGTGTCTTCAAAGCCGAGCGGCACGCCGGCCGCCAGGCCCATCGGCGCGAGGCCGCGGTTGACGTCGGCCAGCAGCGCGGCTTGATCGGGATTGGCCGCCTGCTCGGCGGGCAGGTGCAGGATTTCAGCGGCGATGGTGCCGAGGTAATCCGGGTAGACGTCGATGCTGCCGTTTTTGAGCGCGGCAAAGACGATGGCAGTGTTGCCCAGGCCCGGTACGTGTTCGACAGGGCCGCGCGGGTTTGCCGTCTGCGTGAGGATTTCGCCCAGCACGTACGACTCGGTGAAGCGTTTGGAGCCGATCCGCAAGGGTTGTTCGGCGAAGGCCGACGCGCTGCACGCCAGCCAGCCCAGCGCAAGCCATGCCAGCAGGCGCCGGAGAAAGGGATGACGGATCAGTCGCCGTGTATCCAAAGTTCGTTGAGGTCGGTCAGGCCCCAGTCGCGGGGTTCTTCTCGCGAGACGATCTGGTCGCCGGTGTGCGCCAGGTCGATGAGTTCGGGCGCAATCCGCGTGCCCGACGATATCGAGAAGAATACCTTGACCGTGGGCGTGAGCAATGCGCCCGGCGCATGCTGCATGACCACCGCCAGCCGGCCCGAGCGCAGCCGCACCAGCGAGCCCACCGGATAGATGCCCACGCTCTTGACGAAGGCGTTGAACACCATCGGGTCGAAATGGTTGCCGCGCCATTCGACCATGCGCTGCACGGCGTAGGCGGCTTCCCACGCTTTCTTGTATGGACGGTCGGACGTGACCGCGTCGTATACGTCGCAGATGGCGCCCATGCGCGCAAACAGCGAGATGCCTTCGCCGGCAAGCTTGTGCGGATAGCCGGTGCCGTCCATGCGCTCGTGATGATGCAGGCAGACGTCGAGCGCGATGTCGCGCATGCCGCGGTCGCCGGCCAAGATGTCGTGCCCTGCCTGCGGGTGGACGATCACGTGGCGGAATTCAGCGTCGGTCAGGGCGCCTGGCTTGTTCAACACCTCGGGCGGAATCGCGATCTTGCCGATGTCGTGCAGCAGCCCGGCAAGACCGGCGTCGCGCACTTCGTCATCGGACAGCCCCAGTTGACGGCCCAGCGACACCATCAGCGCGCATACCGCCACGGAATGCAGAAACGTGTAGCGGTCTTTCGCTTTCAGGCGCACCAGGCTTGTCAGCGCGCTCGGGTGGCGGTCGACGGAGCCTGAAATGGCTTCCACCAAGGGCAATGCGTCGCGCGCTTCGATCGTGCGGCCCATGCGCGCATCGGCAAACATGGCCTGCACGGCCACCTCGGCTTTGCAGATGAGGCGAGCGGCATGGCGCATTTCTTCCGCATGCGTGATGGCGCGGGGCGCAATGCTGGCGTCGGCCGAACAGGCGGGCGGCGCCGGCATTTCCGGGGCGGGGGGTGCCGCGTTGGCGGCGGCCACGTCGGTGCCGCGCGTGGTGTCGATCCACACCTCGCGCACGCCGCTGGCACGCAGGCGTTGCAATTGGGCAGCATCTTCCACGCGAAAGCGGGCCCGCCAGAACGGGTGTTCCAGCCAGGAGCCGACGAATTCGTCGAGGTACATGCCCACCCGCAGGTGTTCGATAGCGATGCGCTTGCGCATGTTGATGTTCAGAGATCGGCCGTGGCGGGGCGCGTTATGGCGCAACGGGTCCAGGGGAAGGCTACCCGCCAACGAATGCATTCTCTTCTATCGGACGTGCGGCCGCGGCCTTGAGGGGGAAAAGTCCGGGCTCGCCATGTGAACGCTGCGGGTGTAGGCGAAAAAAAAGCGGCCACAAAGGCCGCTTCAGTAAGCCGGTACCGGCGCCAACGCGGGCTCCGGCATCGGGGAGGGAGAGTGATACAGGATGATACGGACAGCCGATCGACGACTTATTGGCCGTCGCTGAACGGGTCAGCCTTGCCGACCAGGGCGCCATCGGTGTACGGATCGGCCTTGCGCAGGGCGCCATCGGTGTACGGGTCAGCCTTGCGCACAGCGCCGTCGGTGTAGACGTCTGCCTTGCGGGCGCCATCGGTGTACGGATCCGCCTTGGTCACGGCTTGGCCGTTGGTGTACGGGTCTTTGTTTTGCACGCCGGCAGCGAAGGCGGGAACAGCGGCAACAGCGATCAGCGAGGCGAGAATCAGGTTCTTGGTCTTCATGATGGACTCCACAACAAGGGGGTGAGCATTGCCGCAGGGCAGTTTCGCTGCGGTGCGGTAACGCGATGGCATAAGCTTAGTCGTTGCTTGAACAGTAAAAAAGCAGTTCTATTAAACTCTTTGTTCAAAAAATAAGAACAATTGTGGCGCTTCGAGCACCGCAATCCGCACATAAGTCATTGAATTGACATGGAAATGTGAGATGCGGGATAACCCTTAATGCGAAGGTCTGACGGCGCACGAAGCAAAAAATTCCTGCCTCCTCGCGGCGGGATTGTTGCGATGCATTACAGCCATGGGGATTCCCCTCCCCTCAGGGGGCCGTGCAGCGGCTAAACATTCGGCGTGGATGGTCGTTGATGCAGGTACGGGCGGCGTTTTCCGCCCCTTGCAGCAGGAAGGTCACCATGTCCATCACCACCGCTTCCATCGCCCGTTTCGAAATTGACGGCGTCGCTTATCAGGCGAGGCTGTTTGCCATGCCGTTTCACGTGCCGGAAAACGGCCGCGTGCGCGCGCATGCGATCGGGCGTCCGGACATGCCGTTCAGCGGTGTGCACGTGCTGGCCGGGTGGCTGAAAGAGCGCGTGTTGCCCGAGGGCGTGGGCCTGGTGATGGCAGATCGCCTGTTCTCGCACGGCGCGGTGGAGCAGTGGTCGGGCGCCGACGGCGCGCGCGCAGCCAAGGTGCTGTCGCAGGTGGCACTTGGCAGCAAGAGCAGCCATCGCCTGTGGCGCAACACCGTGGCGGGTGGTTTCCGCGACGAGACGGCGTTCTTCCTGGGCGCTGCCTTTGTGCAGACCGACGCCGCCGTCGACGACATCCGCCTGCTGGGCGACCTGATTCCGGCGGCCGAATGGTCCAGCGTGGCCGATGCCGCCTCGACGATGATGGGCCTGCACCTGTATCGCCCCGACGAGCCCGAAACGCTGGTCAACTGCGCGCTGCTGGCGCCGTCCTGGACGGAAGCCGCCGTGGAGCGCGCCGACGGCTATCGAGCGCTGACGCTGCTGCATTCCTTTACCGAAGACGACGAGGTCATCCACGTCGACATCGAACTGCTGCCGCCGGGTCAGGTGGTGCTGCAGGTGGAGTCGTGCTCGACGCGTTTTTCTGCGCGCTTCGACCCGGCGCTCCTGGGCCGCGACATGACCGATGCATTGCTGCGCGACGCGCTGGCCCTGCAACACGGCGATCGGAGCAGCCTCCACTAAGCTTGCCGGCGGCTTTCGCCGGAGCGCTGCACGGCACGTACTTCCACGGCATCATCTCGTCTTTCGATTTTCGAAGCGCTGCCGCCCCGACGGGCGCGCAGCGCATTCGCATGCCTGCCTTTGCCGTCATCCTCTTTACGCTGACGCTCGATGCCATGGGCGTCGGGCTGATCCTGCCCATCCTGCCGAGCCTGCTGCGCGAGCTGGATCACACGGGCGACATCGCATTCGAATTCGGCCTGCTGATCGCGGCGTACGCGGCGATGCAGTTTGTCTTTGCGCCGATCCTGGGCGCGCTGGCGGACCGTTACGGGCGCCGGCCGGTGCTGCTGGTGTCGCTGGCGGGCGCGGCAGTCGACTACCTCGTCATGGCGCTGTCGCCGCACGCGTGGGTGCTGTACGTCGGTCGCGTGGTGGCAGGCATCACGGGTGCCAACTATGCGGTGGCGACGGCATACATCGCCGACATCACCGCGCCGGCCGACCGCGCGCGCCGTTACGGGCTGATGAACGCGTGCTTCGGCCTCGGGTTCATCGCCGGGCCGGCCTTGGGCGGGCTGCTGGGCGACTGGTGGCTGCGTGCGCCGTTCCTGCTGGCGGCGGCGCTCAACGGCGTCAACTTTCTGGTGGCTTGCTTCGCGCTGCCGGAGTCGCGCCGCGCTGAACGGGCGCCGTTTGCATGGCGTGCGCTGCTGCCGGTGCAATCGCTGCGTCGCTTGGCGCGTGTACCGACGCTGTTGCCGTTGCTGGCCGTGCTGGCCATCATCGAAATCGTCGGGCAGATTCCGCAAACGCTGTGGGTCATTCACGGCGAAGCGCACTTCGGTTGGGACACGCGCGCCGCCGGCTTGTCACTGGCGGCTTACGGGCTGATGCATGCGCTGGCGCAGGCATTCCTGACCGGGCCGATTGCCCGTGCGCTGGGTGAGCGCCGCGCCGTTGTGGCGAGCGTGATGATGGATGTCTCAGGCTTTGCGGCGATGGCGTGGATCAGCGCCGGCTGGATGGTCTATCCGACCATGGTGCTGCTGTGCATGGCCGAGATCGGCATGCCTGCGCTGCAGGCGATGCTCTCGCGCCACGTGAGCGAGCATGAGCAGGGCGAATTGCAGGGCGCGCTGGCCAGCCTTGCCAGCGTGGCCGCCATGATCGGGCCGCTGGCGGCCACAGCGTTTTATGCGCTGACGGCGCCGGTGTGGTCCGGCGCGGTCTGGTTGATGGGCGCGCTGCTGAACGGCGTGTGCCTCATGGTGTTGATGGGCGGCGCAGCCAGGCGCGCCGCACGGACATAGCGCCGCTTACTTGGCCGGAGCATTCCACGGATACGCCAGCCACGCATCAAAGCGCTTGGCGAACTCACCGCTCTCTGCGGTCTGCCGCAGCCACTGGTCGACGAAGTTCTTAAACACGACGTCGCGCGGCAGCAGGTAGGCCTTCTCGGAGAAATCGAACGGCGCCTCCGGATGCACGGCGCACAGTTCCGGGTGCAGCTTCTGCTGCAGCTTCGTTTCCACCGCGTCGGTCATCATGAGGTCTGCGCGGCCGGCGACGATCTCATTGAAGATCGTCACGTTGTCCGGATACACACGAATCTGCGCCTGCTTCAGATGCTCGCGCGCGAATTTCTCGTTGGTGCCGCCCGGGTTGACCACGGCACGCACATTCGGCTGGTCGATCTGCGCCAGCGTCTGATACTTCGACTGGTTCTCGCAGCGCGTGATCGGCGTCTTGCCGTCGCGCTGATACGGGATCGAATAGAACGCCTTTTTCTGCCGCTCCAGCGTGACCGACACCCCGCTCATGGCAATGTCGTAGCGGTCGGCCGCGAAGTCCTGCATCAGCGTCGACCACGTGGTCGGCACGATTTCCAGCTTCACGCCGAGTGCCTTGGCAAGGCGTTCGCCCATCTCGACGTCCAGGCCGATGAAGCGGCCGTCTGCGGGGTTCTTGTAGGTAAAGGGCTTGTAGTCGCCGGTGGTGCCGACGCGCAGTGTGCCGCGCGCGATGATTTCGTCGAGACGGTTGGCCGCCGGGTTGGCGGACGTGGTTTGCGCCAAGGCGGGTGCCGCGGCGCAGGCACACAGCAGCAGGGCGCTGGTGCGGATGAAACGGTTGAACATGGAATCCCCTCCAGAGAAATCAAAAGGCGCGGCCGCCCGGTCACCCGGGCCGGTCGCGCCCATCTCAACGCCGGATTACTGGCCCGACGCCTTGTTCCATTGCAGCGCGTTGAGCACCGCCAGCGACATCGCCGTCACGCCCGTCTTGATAGACGGCTCCGGCACGGGCGCGAACAGCGGCGAATGGTTGGTCGGCAGCGGCTTGGCCCCGGGCTTGAGCGAGGCGAAGAACGTCTGCGGATCGTTCACGCCGATGAAGAAGAACATCGACGGGATGCCCGCGTCAACAAACGCCGAGAAATCTTCGCTGGCCGTGATGGGCGGCACGCGCAGTACGCGGTCGTTCCCAAAGGCGGTCTTGAACATCGCCTCGGTGCGCGCGACCACGGCCGGGTCGTTGTTGACGGCCTTGCCGCCCTCGGTGATCTTGATCTCGGCGTCCGGCGCGCCCGACATTTCGGTGACGGCCTTGGCCGTGCGGCGGATACCGTCGAGCATCTTCTGGCGCACGGCCGGCTTGTACGAGCGGATCGTGCCGCGCAGCAGCACGCTGTCAGGAATGATGTTCTCGGCGCTGCCGCCCTGGATGGCGCCGATGCTCACCACGCCGAACTCCTGCGGATCCTTCTCGCGGCTGATCACGCTTTGCAGGTCGACCACGAAGCGCGCCGCCATCATCACGGGGTCGATGGTCTTGTCAGGTGCGGAGCCGTGCCCGCCGCGGCCTTTGAACGTAATTTCCAACCCGTCGGAGTTGGAGGTGACGGGGCCGCTGTTGAAGACGATCGAACCGTACGGCCCCGGGCCCGTGTGCAGCGCAAACGCATAGTCGGGCTTGGGGAAGCGCTTGAAGAAGCCGTCGTCGATCATGCTCTGCGCGCCCGATACGGTTTCTTCGGCAGGCTGTGCAACGAACACCAGCGTCCCGTGCCAGCGGTCCTTGAGCGACACCAGCGTCTTCGCCGTGCCCACCCACGACGCCATGTGAAGATCGTGCCCGCAGCTATGCGCGACGCCCACGTCTTCGCCGCGCCATTTCGTGTGGACGTGGCTGGCGTAGGGCAGGCCGGTTTTCTCTTCCATCGGCAGCGCGTCGAGTTCGGTGCGCACGAGGATGGTCGGGCCGGCGCCGTTGCGATAGACCGCCACCACGCCGGTCTTGCCGACATGCTCCGTCACGTCAAAGCCGATCTTACGCATCTGCTCAGCCAGCTTGGCTGCCGTGCGCGTTTCCTGAAACGCCAGTTCCGGGTGCGCGTGGATGTCTTTGTAGAGCAGGTCCAGCTGACCGTATTCCGCATTGACCGCTGCATCGACCGCCGGTTTGATCTGCGCCACGTCGATCCCGCCGGCCGTGGCGGCCGACTGTGCGGGCGCAGAAGACGCGCCGCCCGTGCTGAACGGAATCTGTGCGAATGCCGGCAAGGCAGCACCGGCCAGCATCCAAGCGAGCGCAGTACGTTTCAAACGGATCGGTGGCGTGATCATGTTGTCTCCTGTCGTTGTGGTGGCGCCAACAAAGTCGTTGCTTCGTCAATCGAATCGATTATGCAGCGTGATTCAGACCATGTGCACCGGGGGCATCCCCGAGTCGATCTTCGTGGACCCGGCGGCACACGGAAACGCGCGCTCAGGAACGAGCGTCACGCTTGGCACTCGATAGGCGCTTTCCTAGACTGGGTCAGGTGTGCTGTTCCAGTGAATCGAACATCGAAACGCGGATGAATCCGACGACGTCCTGTCTACAGCTAGCGTTTCGCGATGCCCCGCCCGGGGAGACGGCGATTCGTGCGGCGCTGGAAGCCGCGCAGCGGGTGCTTGAGCGCAGTGGTGTGCCCCCGCGCGAGGCGTTTGCGGCCTACCAGGCCTTCGCGAGCGGGGCGGGGAGCCCCGACACGCTTGCGCTGACGTTCGCCCGGGCCGAAGCCGAGGCCATGGATACATTGGCCGCGCACGGCTACGCCCGCTACGGCTCGGTCAGCCTCGCTGTGCTCTAAGCGCCTGCGGTGGCCGCGCGTTTCAGCTTCAGACTTCCGCTGTCTTGCCACCCAGCCGCCGTGCCGTCTCGGACACATGGCGATGGATACGCGCGAGGAAATCGATCTCTGCCGCGCGTGTCGGCGAATGCCCCAGCGCCTGCGAGAGATGCGTCGCCACGAATGACGACTGCGGCGCCAGCATGCTGATCAGCCGCAGCAACTCGCGGCGCGCCTGGCTGGCGTCGTAACCGAGGTGATCGGCCAGGGCGAGCAGCGCGTCTTGGTCGATGGCGTCGTAGCGTGCGTGCGCGTCCGGCGAGAGTTCATCGGCATTCCATTCGTTGGCGTAGACCGCCGCACAGAACAGGTGATCGTGCGCGGCAAGGCGGATGCCGTCCGCACCGATGTGGAAATGCAGTGTGCCGGCCGAGGCATTGCGTCCGCCGATCAACAGGCAGAACACCATCCAGCGGAACAGCGCGGCGGTTGCAGACGCCGGATCCGCGCACAGGCGTGCGCATTCTGCGACCTGCTCGACGGTGATCGGCAGGAAGCGGTGCTTGGGCGAGAGCCCCAGCAATTGCACCGCCGAGACGACATAGCGCGCCTGCACCAGCGCAGTGTCGTCGCTCTTGCAGCGCAGCGTGCGATCAAGGCGCTGCACCACGGCGGCGGTTTCCGGAAATTGGCGCAGCCCGATGAACGGCGTGTCCAACCCGATGCTGCGGCCCAGCAGCGTGGCCCAGCAGTGATTGATGGTGGCGTAAGGAAGTTGCGCGCCTTCGCCGAGATCCAACCGGACGAAGTGGCTCGATTGCGCGGCATTGGCCGGCGCGGAAAACCGGCCCAGCCACATCGATACGGGCAAGCCATTCGAAGCCAGGAAGGGCAGGCTGATTTCTTCGGCTGCCGCGGCTGTATCGGTGCCGTAGCGTGCGCGAGGTTCGGCCACACGCAGCGGCGTGCTGCGGGGCGGGCGCCCGACGGTTTGCTGGAACTGCAGCACGAGATCGCGTTCGGAGAGCCCGTCGGCGTGGCCACTGCACGGCTTGAGGCCGCTGGGCACCAGCGTCAGCGGGCCGTCCAGATGCGGCGCCGCTTGCGCGAGATGCTCCAGCGCCGGGGCCGCCGCCTTGGGCGTGTTGCGCGCCGCTTCCGGCAGCAGGTATTCAAAGAAGTGGCGCACCGGCTGGGCTTTTGCCGTGTCGGCGATATGGCCGGCGGTACGTGGCAGGTGCGGGCTCAGATCAAAGCCCTGCGACGAAGCTTGCCAGCGGGAATCGTATTCGAACGCCCAACCGCTGCGGCCGCACGATAGCTGACCGATCAGATGCTTATTCAGGTAGACGTCCAGCATGCGCGTATCCAACGTATTTGATGGAGCGTGCGTAGTCGGCTGTGCAGCGGAGAACCCGCCGGCAATTGGGAATTTGGCTGTTTTGCAGTCAATACGCCATTCCCTTGCACGCCCCTCATCGACCGATGGCGAGCATAACAAAGAAAATCGGCTCAACAAGCCGAGATATCCGATTTCGATGATGCAATTTTCTCAAATCGGATTATCGGATCGTTAAGATCGAGTGCGCGTTGGTCGATGTTTCAGGCGTCTACTTCAGCTTTGCAGATTTTTTAAATCGTGCCGCGGAGCCAATGCCGACGCCATTGAATAAATTGCACGAGGGTGGCGGCGGCATGGCATTCATTACAAATTCCGGATTTAACGTCGTCGCAATGGGGAGGCAGCGATGACATCGCCGCATTGCTGGAGAATTCAACCGCGGTTTTAAGCGTCGGCTTCAAGCGGATTTGCGCAAGCCACGGCGCCCCGAACCGCCGGGGCGCTCACTCGGCAATTCAGCGGCCGGAACGCAAAAGCGAATCTTTTTCGCTTGCGGCCGGGGTCGCATTTGCATCGGCCTTTTTACCTGGTGCGAATACGCCGGTCGACAGCGACGTCCCGAGCAGGATCACGGCGCAGCCGATCACCATGTTCAGCGTCAGCTGCTCGCCCAGGAACAGGATGCCCCACAGCACGCCAAACACCGGGATCAGGAAGGTGACCGATACCGCGCGCGTCGGCCCCACATGCGCGATCAGGCGGAAGAACAGGATGTAGGCCACGCCCGTGCAGGCGATGCCCAATGCGATGACGTGCAGCCACACGCTGCCGGTGGGCGTCTGCGCGGGCCACAGCCAGTAGGCCAGCGGTGCGAGCACGATGGTGGCAGCCACTTGGCTGCCGGTCGCCACGGCCAGCGGCGGTACGCCGGTCAGGAAACGCTTGGTGTAGCTGCTCGCCACGCCGTACAGCACGGTGGCCGACAGCGCTGCAGCCACCGCCACGCCGCCCTGCTTTGCATCGATGACAGACGACCCGCCCACCAGCACGATCACGCCGATGAAGCCGATCGCCAATCCCAGCACGCGCAGCGACGACATCCGCTCGCCCAGCCACGTGAACGCAACGATGGCCGCAAACAACGGCGCCGCCGCATTGAGCACCGAGGTAAAGCCCGCCGTGAGCGTGAGTTCGGCGTAGGCGAACAGGCAGAACGGGATGGCCGAATTCAGCACGCCCACGGCCAGCAGATGCGGCCAGTGCGTGCGCAGCGCCCCCATGCCGCCGCGCACAGCGAGCGTCGGGACGAGGAAGCACGAGGCGATGGCCACCCGCAGCGCGATCAGTGCAACCGGTCCGAACGGCGGCGCGGCCACGCGCATGAACAGGAAGGAGCCGCCCCACAGGGCTGCGAGGGTGAGGAGTTCAAGCACATCGGAGCGGCGCATGGGGGTCTCGTTATCGTTGTTGGGGTGATGTGCGCGCATTGTCCGCGCGATTTGGTTTTTATGCAGGCAGTAACGCCAGCAAGCCTTGGCGACCGTCGCCGGGCATGGGCAGGCGTTCGCCAACCTGCGCGGGGTGTCCTTCGATCCGCAGCAGCGCCGCCTTGCGTGGCAACCCCCCGGCGTAGCCCGTGAGCGCACCATCGGCGCCCACCACGCGGTGGCACGGGATGGCGATTGAGATCGGGTTACGGCCCACGGCGGTGCCCACCGCGCGCGCATGTTCGCGCGTGAGCCCCAGGCGAGCCGTGATCTGGCCGTAGGTGGTGCGACTGCCGAACGCGATGTCGCACAGCAGACGCCAGACGTCTTGCTGGAACGGTGTGCCCTCAGGTGCCATCGGCAGATCGAAGTCCTGCAACTTGCCGGCAAAGTACGCCGTGAACTGTGCCTGCGCCTCGCGGATGACCGCGACCTCCGCACCCGCCGCCATGCGCGCGGCGTTCAGGGGAATCGTCTTCTGGCCGGGAAAGAACGCGCCGGTCAGGTGGGTGTCGGTGGCGGTCAGCAGCAGATCGCCGAGGGGGCAGGCAAAGGTGTGGCGGTACATGGCGGTCGAATCGTCAGTGCGACGCAGGTTGGGCGAGGGCATCCTCGCGATGCCAGAGATGCATGGCGGCATACGCCCGCCACGGCGCCCAGGGTTCGGCACGCTCAACCATGGCGCGGCGCGTGGGCAGCGTGCCGTCGCCGTCTGCAAGGCGTTTGCGCAAGACGTAGTCGCCCAGCGGAAATGCATTCGGCCAGCCCAAGGCGCGCATGGCCACATATTGCGCTGTCCATTCGCCGATGCCGGGCAACGCCTGCAACGCGGCCAGCGTGGGAACGAGCGGCACCAGCGGTTCGAGCCGCAGGCTTCCGCTGTCGACGGCGCGGGCGAGTTCAACGACGGCGGCAGCGCGGCTCGCCTGCAGACCGGTCTGTGCCGACAGCGCCTGCGCATCGATATTTGCCAGTGCCGCAGCGCTCGGAAATGCGGTGGACAACCCTTCGCGCGGTTGCTGCAACGGCACGCCATACACGGCAGTCACGCGCCCGAGAATGCGTCGCGCCTGCGCGAGCGAAATCACCTGCCCGGCGATGGCGCGCACCGCAATTTCGAAACCGTCGACGGCGCCCGGCACGCGCAGGCCGGGCGTCTCGGCAGCAAGCGTGCCGAGGTGCGCATCGACCAGATCCGGCCGGCAATCGAGATCGAACAGCCGCCGCGCGCGTGCCAGCACCGGCGGCATGGCGTGCAGCAGGCTGGGCGACAGCGTCAGCGCCACCGCGTGGCGTTGCGGCACATCGCGCGCGTGCAGCCAGCCGATGTGCCGCGCGCCGCCGTAGTCGACGGTGATCGTGCGCGCGTAGCTGTCGGCGTCGACGACCTCCACGCCATCCACGGCACGGGCACGCAGAAACTCGAGCAATGCCTGCCACGCAAACGGCGGCCGGTAGCCGAGCATGAGCGTGGGGCCGTCTTCGGTGCGGGGCGCTGTCGTGCGCGAACGCAGGCGCGTCGGTGCAAAGCCGTAATGCTCGTTAAAGCCGCTGTTCAGCCGTCGGACGCTTCCGAAGCCGGCCGCAAAGGCGACATCGCCGACCGGCATGGCGGTGTCGGTCAACAGCTGCTTGGCGAGCAGCAGGCGCTGCGTTTGCGCGTATTCGATGGGGGAGACGTCGAACTCCGCGCGGAAGATGCGGCGCAGGTGACGGTCGGTCACGCCCACGGCTGCGGCCAGCGCGGCGAGGTCGTGCTCTTGCAGAAAGCCCTCGTCGATCATGCGGGCGGCGGCACGGGCAAGGTTGGACGACATCTCCGCCAGGCTGTGGCCCGGTGCCAGTTCCGGCCGGCAGCGCAGGCACGGCCGAAAGCCCGCGCGCTCGGCCGCGGCGGCGGTGGCGAAGAAGCGGCAGTTCTTCTCGAGCGGTGTGCGGACCGCGCAAACCGGGCGGCAATATACGCCGGTGGATGTCACACCGACGAAGAACCAGCCGTCGAAGCGACGATCGCGCGACTGCACGGCGTGGTAGCAGGCGTTGTGGTCGAGATGCATGGTGGTGATCGGGGAAGCTGGCAGCTAGTCTAGCCCTGTCGGGTCGCAGGAGTTCGCCGGATTCGGACACATCCCTCGATGCCAAACCATCGGTATCTCGGCACAATTGCGAACACAACAACACATCGGGAGACCGGCATGTCCAAGACCATCGTCATTACCGGCGGGAGCCGGGGTATCGGTCGCGCCACGGCGGTGCTGTGTGCGCAACGCGGCTGGTCTGTCGCGCTGCAATATCGCGGCAACAGGCAGGCGGCGGAACAGACGGTGGGCCTGATCGAGCAGGCCGGCGGCCATGCGCTGGCCGTGCAGGGCGATGTGTCGAGCGACGAAGACGTGATTGCCCTGTTCGAAGCGGCGGCCGGACGCTTTGGCGCGCTGCACGGCGTGGTCAACAACGCCGGCATCGTGGCCGAGGCGCAGGACGTGGCTAACATGACCACGCACCGGCTGCGCACGATGTTCGAGACCAATGTCCTCGGCGCCTTTCTGGTGGCACGCGAGGCGGCGCGGCGCCTGTCGACCTCGCGCGGCGGCGTGGGCGGTTCAGTGGTGAACGTGTCGTCGGCAGCGTCGCGGCTGGGGTCGCCGCACGAATACGTCGACTACGCTGCCTCCAAGGGGGCGGTCGATACGATGACGCTGGGGTTGGCCCGTGAACTCGGGCGCGATGGCGTGCGCGTGAATGCCGTGCGCCCCGGCTTGATCGAGACCGATATTCACGCCTCGGGCGGCCAGCCCGACCGCGCTCAGCGCCTGGGCAGCGCCACGCCGATCGGCCGCCCCGGCACGCCGCAGGAAGTGGCCGAGACCATCGTCTGGCTGCTCTCCGACGCGGCGTCGTACGTAACCGGGGCGCTGCTGGACTGCGCGGGCGGGCGCTGACTGCGGATCAGGCGTCGGCCCCGGCGCGGAAGGTGTCGCACTGGCGAAGATCGCCGCCGTCGAAGCCCTGGCGGAACCAGTGCATGCGCTGCTCCGACGTGCCGTGCGTGAAGGCATCGGGCGTGACGCTGCGGCCGGCGTTGCGCTGGAGGGTGTCGTCGCCGATGGCGTGTGCGGCGGTGAGCGCCTGTTCCAGGTCGCCGCGCTCCAGCAGGCCGCGTTGCTGCGCGTAGTGCCCCCACACGCCGGCCAGGCAATCGGCCTGCAACTCCAGCTTGACCGACAGCGCATTCGCCCCGGCCTGAGATTTGCCGGCCTGCGCGCGGCTGACCTTTTCCGACACGCCCAGCAGATTCTGCACATGGTGGCCCACCTCGTGCGCGACGACGTACGCGGCGGCAAAGTCGCCGGGCGCGCCAAACTTGCGGCGCAGTTCGTCGAAGAAGCCAAGGTCGAGATAGACCTTCGTGTCAGCGGGGCAATAGAACGGGCCGACGGCCGAGGTGGCGTCGCCGCAACCTGAGCGGATGCCCTGGCGGAACAGCACGAGCTTGGGCGGCTGATACGCGCGGCCGGCTTGCTTGAACAGTTGGCTCCACGTGTCTTCGGTGTCGCCCAGCACGTGCGAAACCAATTGCTTGCTGCGGTCGTTGTCGGTCTCCCCGGTCGGCCGGCTTGGGTTGTGCGGCGCAGATTGCGTCGGTGCATTCTGCGAGACCTGCATCACCATGCTGAGGATTTCCAGGGGGTTCTTGCCCATCAGCAAGCCCACCACGGCCACGATTGCGATGCCGCCGATGCCCAGCCGCATGCCGCCGCCACCAAAGCCGCCGCCCGAGGATGCGCGCTCATCCTCCACGTTGTTGCTTTCGCGCATGTCATCCCAACGCACGATGTTCTCCTTAAGGCCGGTGAGGCGAGTAGGGCAAGGTAAGGCCGGATGTCACACCCGGTAAACTTTGCAAAGTCTACCTGCTGTGGGTACGTACGGACATGCCGTTGCGCTGCCGAATCGTCTGCGCGCAGCGCCGATGCGAGGATTGGCAAGGGTTTGCGGGTGTTTGCGGCGCTGCACCAAAGCCGGCAAGAAACTTGCTAACCAAGGCTGCTCATCCTCCGTCCGGCTGTCACACACATGACATGCGGCGGTTCCCGAATAACGATCGGCAGAAGATGACGCTGCCGCTTCATGATGTCGAGTTCTCACCATGCGCTTGCCCGCTTCGATCACCGCTCAACCTCCCGTTGCCACAGAGCCGTCGCATCTGGCCGCCGCCCATGTTGATCCGACCGACGTGTCGGACGTGGAGCAGACCGCTGCCGAGCGCAAGTCGTGGTGGGAACGCGTATCGGGTGTCGTGCTAGGCGGCGCATTCAGCAGTGTGGCCGCTGCGTTGATTGCCGTGACGGGCGCGATTTACGTGGGGATGTACCACGCGCCCTGGGTGAAGAGTCTTGCCAGCCACACACCGACAGCCGAGCAGGCCGGCGACGCGATGAGCGTTGCCATGGCCGCCGGCCCGGCCAACGCTGCTGCCCCGGCGTCCACCGCTGCACCTGCGCCGGCGGAAGCTGCCACGCAACCCGCATCGCCCGACCGGGTTGCGGCAGCGCGCGACCGGATGGAGCAACGCGTCTATTCGCAAGTGCAGCAGCCCCGCGCCCGCACCGTGGCCGAACGCGAGACGATGCAAGACAACGACGATGCGCCGGCACCTGCCAGCCCGCGCCGCCATCATCGCGGCACGCGCTACATGCGCCATAGCGCGCCGTTCAACGCAGCCTGGTACAAGGGCGCCTGATCTGTCCTCGCAGCCTCTAGGCCAGTCGTAACGGGCAATCCGCTTCGACGTTTTCCAACGCGTGCATTGCTGCCACCAGGCGGCGGTGCAGCGATTCGGACACGGGCAGAATCGGCGCGCGCGTGTCTGCGCCAATGCGTCCCGCGGCTGACAACAACGCCTTGACCGGCGCCGGATTCGGCTCGGTGAACAGCAGCGTGGCCAGTGGCGCCAACGCGTCGGCCAGGCGTCTGGCCTCGTCGATGCGGCCAGCGCGATGATGCGCAACCAGCGCCACGAACAACTCCGGCCGCAGATGCGCGCCGGCCAGGATGCCTCCCGCGCCGCCGTGTGCGAGGCAATCGAGCAGTGCGCTGTCATCCCCGCTCAGCACATCGAGCGGCCCGCCCTGCAACGCGCCGAAATGCTCCGCCACACATTCCTTGATGGCGACGATGTTGGAGTGCTCGGCCAGCGCCAACGCGGTGTGGGGAGCGATCGAGACGCCTGTGCGTTTGGGCACGTTGTAGAGCACCACCGGGCGGGCCGTGCTGGCGGCCACCTGCGCGTAATGCCAACGCAATCCCGCTTGCGACGGGCAGACGTAATACGGCGGCGGCACGAGGTAGCCCGCGCTGTTCCAGCGCTCGTAATGACGGATCTGCGCGCACACCTCGCGCGTGTCCGCCGCGCCTACGCCGATCAGAAAAGGGGTGTGGTCGGCGCAAGCGTCGGCGATGGCCTCCAGCACGGTGTAGCGCTCGATCTGAGAGAGCAGCGCGGCTTCACCGGTCGTGCCCAGCGCAACGAAGCCCGACACGCCCGCGCCCTGGTAATGACGCACCAGCCGCCGCAGGGCAGCGGTGTCGACCTGGCCATGGTGGAGCGGCGTGACCAGCGGAATCCAGATTCCCGAAAACATGGCGCGCCTCAATGCAGCAGCGCATGCGCGCGTTTGTGGGGCGTGCTCAGCGGCGTGATGCGGCCCAGCGTGGCGCGGGGCAGACCGCGCAGCAGCGCGCCCACCACCGTATCGACATCCGCATGCGGCAGCTCGAGGTCGACCGTGACTGCCTTGCGGCGAGCGTCATGCCGGACGATGTACAGCCCCAGGGTGTCGCCAAGCAGCGCATGCAGCTGCCGCCGAACCGTGTGCGGTGCATCGCCGGGCACCGTCACGCGCAGGCATACATATTGCCGTGCCGGCAGCGCCGCTGCGCGAGGCACCGTCGCCGGCGACGGCGGCAGCAATTGCGGAATCAGCGAAGACAGCAGCATCGATCGCGCCATGATGAGTTGGCGACGGCCTGCGTCGCCATGTCGTTGAACATGACGACACCGTATCGATTCGCTCGTAAAAAGCGTGAAAAAGGGGCGTGACGCTGCGTAAAGAAAGCGTAAATGCTCAGGCAGCGCCCACTGCCTTGCGACGACGCAGCGCGATGATCGTCAGCGAGATGCCGCTCACTGCGGCGGCCGTCAGCACGTAGTAGCTCGGTGCCAGCGTATCGCCCGTCGTGTGGATCAGCCATGTGACGATGAACGGCGCGAACCCGCCAAACAGCGTCACGCCGAGGCTGTAGCCGAGCGATAGCCCGGTCGAGCGCACGCGCGTGGGGAAGATCTCCGACATCAGCGCTGGCATCGGGCCCGAATACGCTGCCTTGAAGATGCCCGACACGGCTTGCAGCGCCAGCAGCGCACCGATGGTCGGATACGCGCGCAACAGCGCAAACATCGGGTAGATCAGCAGGATCATCAGCACCGACGTGCTGAGCATGATGCGGATGCGGCCAATGCGATCCGACAGCGCGCCCATCACCGGCGAGAGCAGAAACTGCAGCCCGCCATTGAGCACCACCACCGCGAACGACTGTGCGGCCGGCAGATGCAGTTGCTTGACGGCATACGTCGGCATGTAGAGCTGGAGCACGTACACCGACACGGTGGACTGCGCCACCACGCCCACCGCCAGCAGCAGGTTCGTCCACTGCGCTTTGAACGACGCTTGCGGATCGACGGTCGTCTTCTTCTGCTCGGCGACGAACTCGGGCGTCTCATCCAGATGTCGGCGGATGTAGAAACCCACCGGGCCGACCAGCAAGCCGAAGATGAACGGCAACCGCCAGCCCCAGCCTTCCAGATCGGCCGGCGTGAGCGACGCGGTGAGCAGCGCCCCGAGCCCGGCCGCCAGAATGGTGGCAATACCCTGGCTGGCAAATTGCCAGCTGGCGTAGTAGCCGCGCCCGCGCGTGCTGTGCTCGACCATGAAGGCGGTCGCGCTGCCGAATTCACCGCCCACCGCAAAGCCCTGCACCAAACGTGCGAGCAGGATCGTGATGGGCGCGACGATACCGATCTGCTGATAGCTCGGCATCACGGCAATCGCCAGCGTGCCGACGATCATCAGCAGGATCGACAACGTGAGCGCCGCCTTGCGCCCCTTTCTGTCGGCATACATGCCCAGCACGATCGCGCCCACCGGCCGCGTGATGAACGACACGCCAAAGCTGCCCACTGCAAACAGCAGCGACACCCATTCGTCATCGGCCGGAAAGAACAGCTTGCCGATGACGGACGCAAAGAAGCCGTAGACGAGAAAGTCGTACCACTCCAGCGCATTGCCGATCGACGACGAAATGACGATGCGGCGTGCGTGCGCTGCACTCGTTGTTGCGGGCCGAGCAGGTGCAGCAGTGCCTGCCGCAGAGGGGGCGGTCATGATGAGGGTTCCTTTGGTGCCGGCCGGGATCGTTTTTATGGGAACTGCAGCGCGTCGCCCGCCCGGTCCGACGGGGCAGCGCGCTGGTGCGGCGGGGCTGTCTTAGAAGCCCACCGCGTGGCCGTCGCGGCGGCTGTCGCTGGCGGCCACGTAGCCGTGGTCGGCGTCGTCCGACAGGCGCCAGATGAACTGGCCGGAGCCGAAATCCATGTACGGATCGGCCACCGATTCGAGCTTGTGCCCACGTGCTTCCAGTGCAGCGACGGTCTTGGCGTTCATCGTGCCTTCCACGTCCAGCGTGAAATCGCGGTTGACCTTCCAGCGCGGTGCATCGCACGCGGCCTGGGGCTGCTGCTTGTAATCGAGCATGCGCACGAGCGTCTGCAGATGGCCTTGCGGCTGCATGTCGCCGCCCATCACGCCGAAGCTCATCTGCGGCTGGCCGTCCTTGGTCAGGAACGCCGGAATGATGGTGTGGAATGGTCGCTTGCCGCCTTCCACCACGTTGGCCGAACGCGCGTCCATCGAAAAACCGAAGCCACGGTTCTGCAGGCTGATGCCGGTGCCGGGCACCACCACGCCGGAACCGAAGCCCATGTAGTTGGACTGGATGAACGACACCATCATGCCGTTCTCGTCCGCGGCCGTCAGGTACACCGTGCCGCCGGCGCGCGGCATGCCGAAGGTCGGCATCTGCGCGCGGCCCATGTCGATGAGCTTGGCGCGGGCGTCGAGGTACGCGTCGTCGAGCATCTGCTCGGGCGTGACTTCCATCGAGCGCGGGTCGGCCACGTATTTGTAGAGATCGGCAAACGCCAGCTTCATCGCTTCAATCTGCAGATGCTGCGAATCGGCAGAGTCGACCGGCAGGGCGCCAAGATCGAAGCGATCGAGAATGCCCAGTGCGATGAGCGCGGCGATGCCCTGGCCGTTCGGCGGGATCTCGTGCAGGTCGTAGCCGCGGTAGCGCTTGGTGATCGGTTTGACCCAGTCGGGGCGATAGTCGCGCAGGTCTTGTGCCGTCATGCCGCCACCGCATTCGCGCGAATAGGCGGCGATGCGTTCAGCGAGTTCGCCTTCGTAGAAATCGCGCCCATTGGTCTGTCCAAGGCGGCGCAGCGTGGCGGCTGCGTCGGGAAGCTTGAATTTTTCGCCTACTTCCGGCGCGCGGCCGTGCGGCATGAAGGCCTGTGCGTAGCCGGGCTGGTTGTGCAGCTCGGGAATGGCCGCCGCCCATTTGTGCGCGACGATGGGCGCGATGGTGTGGCCGCGCTCGGCAATCTCGGCGGCGGGTTCCAGCACATCGGCAAACGGCAGCTTGCCGAAACGTTCGTGCAACGCAGCCCATGCGGAGATGGCGCCGGGCACGGTCACCGCGTCCCAGCCGCGCGTGGGGCGCTTGGGGTTGCCGTTGGCGTCTTCGCCGTATTTCTTGCGGAAGTAATCGAGGTTCCAGGCCTGCGGCGCGGTGCCGGAGGCGTTCAGGCCGTGCAGTTCCTTGCCGTCCCAGAGGATTGCGAATGCATCGCTGCCGAGGCCGCACGAGACGGGCTCGACCACGGTGAGCATGGCCGCCGCGGCGATGGCCGCATCCACGGCGCTGCCTCCCGCGAGGAGCATGCGCAGCCCGGCCTGCGCGGCCAGCGGGTGCGACGTGGACACAACGTTGCGCGCAAACAGTGGAATGCGCACGGTCGGATAGGGGTTCTGCCAGTCGAAGCGGTGGGACATGGGGTTCAAGCGGTGATCAGCGGGAAGGGTTGACGAACGATTATTTGCGGTGCGCTGGATTTAATAAAGTTAAAATTCATTGGATATTGATTAAGTAAAACTTGAGAGTCCGCTGCGCCTTGCCGTGAGTACCGTCCGCTTTCTCCGCACCTTTGTCGCCGTGGCCCGTCATGGCTCGTTTGCCGCCGCCGCGGAGCGCGTGGCGCTGACGCAGGCCGCGGTGAGCCTGCAGATGCGCGCGCTGGAAAACGAACTGCGCCGTGACCTGTTCGACCGGTCCGGCCGCACCGTCACGCTGAATGCGCACGGCCGCGCGCTGCTGCCGCAAGCCGAGCACCTGCTGGGCCTGTACGACGCCATGCGCATCGGCGATGAACCGCAGACGGAGCTGTCCGGCGCGGTGGCGATCGGCGCGGTGGTGTCGGTGATGGGGTCGCTCGCGCATGCGGTGGCGGGGCTCAAGCAGGTGCACAAGGGGCTGGACGTCAAACTCATCACCGGCAAATCGGGCGAACTGGCGGAGCAGGTGGAGGCGGGCGAGCTGGATGGGGCGCTGGTGGTCGAGCACCTGGAGCGTCTGCCTGCCAACCTCGCGTGGCATCCGCTCTATACCGAGCCGCTGGTGGTAGTGGCGGGCCGGCATACGCGTGGCCGTGCGGAAGAGGTACTGCGCACCCATCCGTTCCTGCGCTTCGACCGCGCGGTGCGCACCGGCGCGCTCATCGACCGGGCCCTGCGCAAGACGCACATGGCGGTCAACGAGTTCATCGAAGTCAATTCAATCGAGGCGATTGTCGAGCTGGTGCGCCAGCAGGTCGGGGTCACGCTGGTGCCGCGCCTGCGCCGTGCAAGCTGGGAGAGCGATCCCGCCCTGCGGGTGCTGCCCATGCCGCCGCATACGCCGGTCCGCACGGTTGGCATGATCGAGCGAAAAGAGCATGTGCGGCACGGTGTGATTCAGGCGGTACTCGATGCGCTCGAAACCACACTTGGCAATTCCAGCGCCTAGACTGATTGCACCAAGGCTCGCTCTGGAGGCCGCGATGGACGCATTCATTCAACGCTGGCGGGACGAATTGATCCTGCTTGCCCGGATTCTGCTGATGGTGCTGTTTGTGATGTCGGGCTGGGGCAAGCTGACGGGCTTTCAGGGCACGGTCGGCTACATGACGAGTACGGGCGCGCCCATGCCGATGGTGGCCGCGGCGGTGGCTGTCGTCATGGAGTTTGGGGTGGGCATCGCCTTGCTGATCGGCCTGTGGACGCGGCCGCTGGCGCTGCTGATGGCGCTGTTCGTGCTCGGCACGTCGTTCATCGCGCATTCCTACTGGGATATGCAAGGCGCCATGGAAGCCGCCAACAAGATCCAGTTCTACAAGAACCTGAGCATCATGGGCGGGCTGTTCCTGCTGGCGGCCGCGGGGCCGGGCCGGTACGCGGTACAGAAGTCGTAACGCTGCCGGTTCAGCGCAACGACCGCTGCACCAGCACCAGCACGGCAAACAGGCCGCACGCCACGGCAAACCAGCTGAAGAGTTGCGTGCCGGCCAGCAGCGTGGCTTGGCGATCGATTTCAGCGGACAGGCTCGCCAGGCGCTCGGGCGTCATCGGGTTCATGGTCTGCAGGTCAGAGGTGAACCGCGTGACATGCGCCACGATCAGCGAGCGCGATTCCGCCTGCTGCGTCTGCAGTGACACGGCGGCCAGCCCTGTGCCCACCGCCGTCGCAAACTGCCGCGCGATGTTCTTCATCTGGTAGCCGTGCGCAAAATCTTCCCGGTCCAGATCGAGGTACGTCATCATCGCCACCTGGATCATCACGGCGCCCGGCGTGATGCCTTCCAGCATCGATACGGGGAAGAACGCATAGTCAGGCGCACCCGGCATCAGGCTCGTCGCCAGCAACAGCGCCGCTCCCGCATACACGGCAAAACCGATGGCGATAAAGCGACGCTTGCGGAAGAAGAACGGCAGCCAGATCGTCATGACCACGGCCACCACCGTCGACACCGCGCCGCTGATCATCAGGAACAGCGTGGTCGTGCGGAATGTAAAACCGAGGCCGCCTTGCGACACCGCCGGAAACAGGTACGACCAGTACCCGCTCATCAGGTAATAGACGCCGTAAAAGCCGATGCCCCACAGATAGCGGCGGCCGTTCAAGCGGGAGAGATCCAGCCAAGGGTCGGGGTGCGTGCGCAGGCGGTGGATGGCCAGCAGCAGCGAAGCCGTACCGCCCAGCAGCAACAGCGGAATCACCGGCGAGGCGGTCAGCCGGCTGTAGCGCAGCTCCGACAGGCCCATCAGGAACGACAGCGCGCCGATGGCCATGGCGCCCACGCCAATCCAATCCCATTGGCCTTGTTGCGGCGGTGCTTGATCGGGGCGGCGTGCGGCGCGTGTGCGCGGCTGATGATGCTCGGGCGGCAGGAAGAACACCGCCATCCAGGCCACGCCGGCCAGCGCCAGTTCGATCCAGAAGATCACGCGCCACTCGCTGTATTCGAGCACTTCAGCGCAGATCCACGGTGCAATCGTGGTCAGCCCGAACAAGCCGACGCTGAACATCAGCATTGGCGGAATGCGCTCGTCCGGCTCCGCCGTGAGCTGCACGAGGATGCGCGACGCCGAGAACAGCCCGCCCGCGCCCAGGCCCTGAATGGTCCGTCCGATGACGAGTTCGCCGATGTTGTTGGACTGCGCGCACACCACGCAGCCAATGGCGAACAGCACGATGCCCACCAGCGAATACATCCGGTAACCCACGTGCGCCGCAATGCGGCCGATGGCGAGGTTGGCGACGACGGCTGCCACGGCATACGCTGTGACAGCGTACAGATAGGCATCGGGGCTCGCATGCACACCGCCCTGGATGTGCTGGCCCGCCACGGCGAACATTTGCGACGAGACGAAATCGAGACCCGTTGAGAGCCCCATCGCCAGCCCGAAAGCATGGACGCGCGCCGAAGAAAAGTGGGGAAATGCCCGCAGCGACGCGGGTTTGAGGATTTGCAGCGACATGTGCCCGAGCATAAACTTGCCCGCCAGCCGGATAAACGGCCAACTCTAGGAACACTGTCCAGTCATGCGAACAATGGAGTGGAACGACTGGGAAACCTTCTGCCGTGTGGTGGAGGCCGGCAGCTTCACCGCCGCCGCCGAGGCGCTGGGCATCCCCAAATCGACCGCCAGCGCCGCCGTATCGCGGCTCGAAGCCGCGCTGGGCGTGCGGCTCATGACACGTACCACGCGCCAGTTGCGGTTGACCGAAGCGGGCTCGCACTTCTATGACGACATCGCCCCCCTGTTCGAGCGCCTGCGCGAAGTGCACGCCGACACCACCGCCGCCAGCGAGACCGTGGCCGGTACGCTGCGCATCGCCGCGCCGTACGAAGTGGGCGCCCAGCACCTGACCGAACCGGTGTGCCGCACGCTCGAGAACTATCCGCATCTGCAAATCCAGGTGCACATCTCGTGGGAACAACCCGACCTGCTCGCCAGCGGCTACGACATCGTCTTCGTGATGGTCGATCAGGTGCTGCCGGATTCCTCGCTGGTGGCGCGTCGCGTGGTGCTGATCCCGCGCGGTTTGTATGCGTCGCCGACCTTGCTGGCGGAACGCCCGCCGCTCAAGACGCCAGCAGACCTTGCCGGCTGGCCCTGCCTTTCGGGCCCCGACGACGCGAGTTGGGCCTTCCGCCCCGTCGGCGAGCCGACCGCCGAGCCGATCGAAGTCCCGATCCAGCCGCGCCTGCAGACCCTGAACGCCGAAATGCGCGCCCGCGCCGCCGTGCGCGGCCTGGGGGTGGCACGCATGGCGCGCTCCGTGGGCGATACGGAAGTCGCGGCCGGCAGGCTCGTGCGCGTGCTGCCCGATTTCGAGCTGACCGCGCTGCGCGTCTACGCGCTGATGCCGGCTCGCAAGCTGGTGCCGCGCAAGGTGCGCGTGTTTCTGGATGCGCTGGAAGCAGAGGGCGCTTCCGCCATACCCGCGCCCGCCTAGCCGAAGACCGGCGCTGGATGTCACAATCGGCGCTTCCCTATTCGGATTGTGAGGACCGGCGGCCATGCGTCTGCGCCAGATTGAAGTCTTCCGCGCCGTGATGCTGGTCGGGACGGTCAGCGAGGCGGCGCGCATGCTGAACGTGTCGCAACCCGTGGTGACGCGCGTGCTGCAGCACACCGAGCTGCAACTCGGTTTCCGCCTGTTCGACCGCACCAAGGGCCGCCTGCAGCCCACCGCCGAGGCGTTCGAGCTGTTCAGCGAAGTCGAGCGGCTGTACCAGGAGGTCGAGCGCGTGCGGCGCGTGTCGGCCAATCTGCGCCACAAGGGCGCCGGGCGCTTGCGCGTGGCGGCAACGCCCAGCCTGGCCCCAAGCATCCTCGCACCGGCCGTGCGGCGTTTCTCGCAGCGCCATCCCGATACGCTGGTGCGCGTGTTCACGCATCACACGGCCGAGATCGTGCAGGGGTTGCTCTCGCAGGACATCGACGTCGGCTTTGCCTTTGCGCCGCCCGTGCATCCGGCCATCAGCACCACGCCGGTCGCGCAGGGCCGCATCCTCCTGGCCGCGCCGCGCGCCTGGGTGGGCGGCAAGACCGACGGCCGCGCGCTGCACAAGCTCGTTGCCGAGAAGCCGTTCATCGGACTGGAAGACCAGATCTCGCTCGGCTCGCTGGTCGGGCAGACGCTGGCGCGCGGCGGGCTGGCGCCGCAGTCGACGCTGGAAGTGCAGACGTATTCGCTGGCGCGCTCGCTGGTGGAGGAATCGCTCGGCGTGACGATGCTCGATCAGTTCACGGCCGCCACCGGCAGCATGGAGCGCATCGCGCTGTTCGCGCTGGAGCCGGCGCAGACATTCGATGTGCGTGCCATGCGTGCCGAGCATCATGCACCGTCATCGTTGGCCGACAGCCTGGTGCAGTGCTTTGCGGAGGCCGCGCGTGCGCTGTCGGACGAACTTCCGCAGCGCGTCGAACCGACCGCATTCGTGCTCAAGCCCACCGAACCTGACAGCGACGCGGCGGACTAACCGACTTGCGCTGACCATTCTCAGGAGACGGATCCATGCGTCGTTTTGCAACTGCAGTGATGTTCGGGCTGGCGCTGGGCGCCGGTGTCTTCAGCGGTGTCGCCACCGCCCAGCAATCGCCGGTGCCCGGCATGTCGTCCGACGATCTGAACACCGCGCTCGACTTCGCCAAGGCGGGGCTCAACAAGGCGATCGATCACGCGCGCGCGTATTCCGCGTTGCCGATCAAAGACCCGCACGACGTGCGCTACACGTGCGAGGGCGGCAAGACGCTCCTCGTGAAATACATGACGGTGGGCGACACACCGCTGGCCGCCATGACGCTCAACGGCAAGACGCTGGTGTTTGCCAACGTGATGGCCGCTTCGGGTGCGCGCTATGCGTCGGGCCAGTATGTCTGGTGGACGAAGGGCGCCACCGGCTTCCTTGTCGACGAGACCTTGCCCGGCAGCCGCAATCAGCTCTACCGCGATTGCAGCGAAGCCACCAGCGGCCGGCCTTAAATTTCCTGCAGATCGTGCCCGACGATGATCTCGCCCTTGAAGTGCGGGCGCACGGCATCGAGCCAGACTGAATCTTCCAGATACGGATAGCCGCCGGGCACGAAGTGCGACAGCACCAGCGTCTTCACCTTGGCCTCGGTGGCGATGCGGCCGACCTCTTCGGTGGAGGTGTGGCTCGCCAGCAGATGCTCGCGCAGCGTCTTGGCGTTGGGCTCGGTGGACAGCAGCTTGTCGAGCGACGGCAGGTGCATCACCTCATGGACGAGCACATCGGCGCCGTATGCCAGGCGCACGAGGTTTTCGCTCGGTGCCGTATCTCCGGAAATGACGATCGAGCGGTCCGCTGAATCGAAGCGAAACGCAAATGCCGGCGACACCGGCGGATGCTTGACCAGCGCGCTCGTCACCTTCACGTTGGCATCCTGCATGACGAGCCCGCCTTCGGTCAGTTCGTGCGGATGCAGCATCGGCGCCAGCGGCGGGCGACCTTCGTCGGCAATGCGGGTGCGGATGTCGTAGTCGTACAGCTCGAGGAACTTGGTCGTCATCGCGGCCAGCGGGGGCGGGCCCCAGGCATCGACGGGGCCGGTCAGGTCGGTGGCCCACGCCAGCAGCATCAGCGTGCCGTAGTCGGCGTTGTGATCGGAGTGCTGATGCGTGAGGAAGACGTGGCGGATGTCCTTGAGCTTGAGGCCCGCCGTCACATACTGGCGTGCAACACCGTTGCCGCAATCGATCACGTACGACACGCCGTTGATGACGATCACCTGTGCCGGCGCCGAGCGGTTCTTCTTGGGCGTCGGCCCGCCTGCCGTGCCGAGCAGGATCAACCGCGTGCCCTTCTTGGGCGCATCGGCGGCCAAGGCACCCAGCGGCAATCCTGCCGACGCCGCGCCCGCACCCACGGCCAGCGCGCCGGCCTGCCGCATCCAGCGGCGACGGTTGTTGTCGAAAGCGTGCATGCGGCGGTCTCCTCTCTGTTGTTGCAGGTGCGTGGGCTTCAGCGCGGCAGCCCGCCCACCTTCATGCCGGGCTTGACGCCCTTGCGAGCAAACCAACCCTTGTTCATTTCCAGCGCATAGCTGCCGGCCTTGGTGGGGCAGTGGTTGTCTTCGGTCTGCGGCTTCATCTCGGCAATGTCGGAGATGGTGCCGTCGTCGGTGATGAAAGCGATGGACAGCGGCAGGTCGGTGTTCTTCATCCAGAAGCAGTGGCCGGCGGATTCATCGAACACGAACAGCATGCCCGCGGTATCGGGCATGGTCTTGCGGAACATTAGGCCGGTCTCGCGCGTTTGCGGGGTGGCCGCCACCTCGGCTTTGACCTTGTACATGCCGATGGTCAGGTCGACCACGGGCAGGCCGGTATTGGGCGCAGTGGGTGTCTGGGCGAGCGCTCCGGTGGCGGCAACGGCCAGCGACAGAGCGACAAAGAGGCGGGACAGGGTGGTCATGGCGCGAACGGGTCGGAAACGAAACGCTCCATGATCGGCACTCGGCCAGCCGCCGTCAATCAGACTGCGGCTGGCCAGGGCGACGAAGTTGTTACCGCGTATTGGTGGCTTGCCGGCCGACGACGATCGTCTGCGCGGCCACCTTGGGCGCATGCGCAGCGCGCGCCTTGTCCGCCGCCGGGTCGGGCATCAGTGCCACGTAACGCGCATCGGTGAGCGTGCGCAGGAACGCAACGATGTCGTCGATCTCGTCTTCCGTCAGCGCGGGCGTGGTGCCGGGGCGGCGGTTCATCGGCACGGCATTCACGTTGATATTGCCCTGGTATTTGGCGGGCACGTCGTTGAAACGCTTGCCGTCGGGGTACCACTGCGCGGGGTCGGTCGAGCGTGTGGCATAGAAGGCCACCGTGTCGCGCAGGGTGCGGAACACGCCGTTGTGCATGAACGTCTGGCGCACCGCCACGTTGCGCAGGCCCGCCGTGCGGAAGTAGCCGCACCACTGGTCAGGCTCCGGCCACTTCAGCGTGCGGGCGGTCTGGCACAGGCCGACGTCGAAGTGGCGTGCGTCCTTGTTGGCGGGCAGCAGCGGGTTGCGCGGCACGGCGATGGCGTCGTAGCCGAAATCCGTAAACAGAGAGCGCTCGGGGCGTGACGACGATTCCACCATCAGGTGACAAGACGCGCAGTTACCTTTGTCCGGATTGCGGAACAGGGCGAGGCCGCGCATCTCTGCGGGCGAAAGGGGCGTGCGCTTGCGCAGGAAATCGTCAAAGCGTGAGGTGAACGGCGCCAATTCGTCGCTCTGGAAATACGCCTCCAGCGCCTTGCCCAACGCGCCGACGAGGCGTTCAGGCTCACGCACTGCATCGGCGCCGAACTGTTTCGTCAAGGCCTGGCCGAGGTCCGTGCCGGCCACCTTGCGCTGCAGCTCGCGCGCCGAACGGTTGCCCATCTCATCGGGATTGAACAGCGGGCCGCGGATCTGCTCGGGGATGGAGTCGGCACGGCCATCGGCAAAGAAGCCGCCAAACGGCGACGGGAAGCTCGCGTCGTCGTCCTGGAAGAAATAGCGACGCGGGATGTAGCGCAGATACAGCAGCGACGGCGCATTGCGTGCCGCCACATGCCCGGGGCGGCTGCCCGCCGGCACGCCGATGCGCAGCGCCTCGCCCTTCAGCGTGGGCGCGAACGCGCGGCCGGGGTCATGGCACGCCGCGCACGACGTGCCTTGCGGCTCCGACAGGCGCGGGTCGAAAAACACCCGCTTGCCGAGCGCGACGAGGTTCGGGTCCGGCTTGAACGCGGTCGACTCGGCAGGCGGCGGCACGGCGTCCAGCTTGGGCGTCATGCCGATCGATTCGGCGGCCGCCGCACCCGGGATGAGAGCAGCGGCGACCCACAGCGCAATGCTCAGGCGCTTCAAGGTGCGACGAAGCCGGTCTTGTCGCACACCAGGCTCGTGCCGTTCTGCGTGCACGTGGTCAGCAGCTTGCCGGCCACGGTGTAGGCCTTGAACAGCCAGCCCTTGGCGGGCGCGGGCTGGCGGTCCATCACCATGAAGCCGAACGAGTTGTTGTGCGAGATGCTGCCCACCGTCACGCCCGAAGCCGGGCTGATCGCCGGGAACGGATCGGGCAGGGCCACGTCGAGCGAGTCTCCGGCGTTGCCCGCAACGATGGTCGCCGGATGGTTGCTGGTGAAGTTGATGGCCTGGAAGTCATGCACGTGGCCGTGCAGCGCGACTTGCACGCCCGGCGGGTAATACGCCGTGGCGTTCAGGCTGTTCATGACCGAAAGCAGCGCCGCATTGCCGCCCAGCGGCGTGCTGCCCGCGATGGGCACGAAACCCAGGATCGGGTGGTGATTGGTAAAGATCGACATCACGCCCGGCTTGGCGGCCAGCGTGCCGACCGTGCTGAACTGCTTCTGGTAGGTCTGGAACCACGGGTCGGTCGTCGCCAATGCCGTCGTGCCCGCCTTAGCCGAATCGAACACGATGACCTGCGTATCGCTGCCGATGGCCACGGCGTACGGGTCCGACGCGTTAGCTGCCGTGTCGTTGGCCGGGTTGTCACACGAGCGGTCGGCCGAATACGGACGCGGATCCAGGAAGCGGTACCACCCCTGGCCGGCACGCGCGCATTCCTCGTGGTTGCCGCGCACCAGCACCCACGGCGCCGCAGCCATCAGCGGGGCGGCGGGCTGGAACAGGTCGGCCTGCCACGTATCCCAGCCGTAGCCCCAGGGGCTGCCCTGGCACCCGGCCACGTCGGGCGGGCAGGCGTTTTCGCGGTAGTGGTAGTCGCCCACGTGAAGGACGAGGTCCGGGTTCATCTTGGCGGCCGTGGCGGCAGCGCTGGCAAACGGCCACGACAGCGGGTCGTTGCACGACTGGAACGTGTTGCTCGACTTCTTCATGCGGCAGCCGGTGTCCGCCAGGATCACCACGCGCTGCGGGTTGGCTTTCGGCAACGGCAGCACGCGCGAGCCGATCGACGCGGCCTTGGCCGTGGAGGCCACGGTGGCTTCGCAGGCATTCACAGGGAACGACGAGGCTTTCGAATCGCTGGCGGCGCTGGCCGTGGTGCGCTGCGCCGGCGTGCCGGCCGCCACACGCAGCGTCATGCGCGTGGAGGTGCCGTCCACCGTCAGCAGCGGGCAGACCGAGCTGTCGACGGGCGAGGTGCTGTTCGTATAGCTCGTGACGGCGCGTACGACAGCCTGGTTGCTGTCGCCGATCTCCACCCACGCGGCCTGGATGTTGGCGTCAGCCGTGGCCGCATCCGACGGCGTGGCCGTCGACACCGGCGTCGAATCGGACGACGAGCCACCGCAGCCTGCAATCACAGCGGCAGCGGCCAGCGCGGCAAGAGAGAGCATCGTGAACACGGTGCGTTTTCGTCGCACCGGAGCGAACATCGATCGGAATTCCATTGCGCCATCCCTGTTTCTTGTTGTGAGGAATGGGCAAGGTACTCAAGCTTGATGGCGCTATTTTGACAGCCCTGCATGCGCGTCCGGGTTTCCGCTCAGCACGTGAGGGCGAAAAAAAAAGCAGATGCATAAGCACCTGCTTTTTCTGTATCGGCCGAGCCGCGTGGGCCCGGCAGAAACACAAGCTTATTGCTTGGCGGCGTCAGCAGCCGGAGCCGAAGCGTCAGCAGCCTTCTTGGCAGCCTTCTTGTGGTGGTGCTTCTTGGCCTTCTTGGCCTTCGGGGCAGCCTTTTCAGCAGCCGGAGCAGCAGCTGCGTCAGCAGCCGGAGCGGAGGCTTGGGCGAACACACCGGTGGCGAACAGGCCGGCGATCAGGGCAGCGATCAGCTTCTTCATGGTGAATCCTTTTATAGATCAGTGAGTTAACCAACGACCCGCTAAATGAGTCATCTGCAATAACGCAGGCCGTTACAGGCGCGTTGACATGTTCCATCGAATTTTTTGTGGGCCCCGGCGAAAGCCTCTGCGCCGCCCGATCCGCCATGTGGCGCATGTTGCGCTGCGCAAGAAAGGTGCCCGCCGGCCGATGCGTCGTGACTGCGTTTCGGACCCATCTGATTGGACGCCGGGGCCCGCGCCTTGAAAATGCGAGCCGATTTTGCTCAAGGCCCGCCGTGTCTCTGCCGTCGTCATCTCCCCGCCCCACCAAGCCCGCCCAGCCCAGCAAGCCGGCCCATTTCCGGCGCCGCGATTTTGTTCTGGGCTGCGGCGCCTTGCTTGTGCTGGGCGCCGCGCCGGGTTTTCGTCCGCCTTCGCATGACGCTTCCAGCCTCGACGATTTCATGCTGGTGTCGCAGACGATCGCCGGTGCCCCGCTGGACCGCCACGTCGGCCTCGCCTGCTTCAGCCATTTGCACGGGGCCGACGATCGCTTCATCCAACACATCCAGACCCTTGCGTGGCTGGTCCGGCGCAATCCGGGCCTGGACGGCGTGGGCCTGGTCCGCTTGCTCGACGCCGACAACGCGTACGAACTGCGCGCCGCCTTGGCTCGACTGGTGGATGCCTGGGGCGTCCGGCTGGACGCGCATCCCGCATGGGGCGACGTCCGGCCGCTCATCGTCAGCGTTTCCGGCGCCGGCCTGCCAGGCAGTTGACAGGGGCCCCGCCGCGTGCAGCAGTATGGCGGATGGTGAAATTTTCCGGCATAATGCGGAATTCACTCTTGTGTCTTATATAAGAGTTGCGGCTTGCGCGGGATGCGAGATTTGTGCGGTGCATCGTGAGCGCGTCATCGTAGGCCGTTAGAATCGCCAGTTCATTGCAGCGCGCCACGCCGGCCAACCCGAGAGCGGCGCGCTGTGCTGTCAACCCCCACCGTCCACCCGCTACCTGCGGTCTGCACTGGAGTCGTCCATGTATCAACACATCAAGGTCCCGGCCGGCGAGAAGATCACCGTCAACCAAGACTTCTCCCTGAATGTTCCGAACAACCCGATCATTCCGTACATCGAAGGTGACGGCACCGGCTTCGACATCACCCCGGTGATGATCAAGGTGGTGGATGCGGCGGTTGAGAAGGCTTACAAGGGCGAGCGCAAGATTTCCTGGATGGAAATCTACGCCGGCGAGAAGTCGACCAAGGTGTACGGCCCGGACGTGTGGCTGCCGGAAGAGACCCTGCAAGTCCTGAAGGACTACGTGGTGTCCATCAAGGGCCCGCTGACGACGCCGGTGGGCGGCGGCATCCGTTCGCTGAACGTGGCGCTGCGCCAGGAGCTGGACCTGTACGTCTGCCTGCGCCCGGTGCGCTACTTCAAGGGCGTGCCTTCGCCGGTCAAAGAGCCGGAGAAGACCGACATGGTCATCTTCCGCGAGAACTCGGAAGACATCTACGCCGGCATCGAATTCGAAGCCCAGAGCGACAAGGCCAAGAAGCTCATCAAGATCCTGCAAGACGAATTCGGCGTGAAGAAGATCCGCTTCCCGGAAACGTCGGGCATCGGCGTGAAGCCGGTTTCGCGCGAAGGCACGGAGCGTCTGGTGCGCAAGGCCATCCAGTACGCGATCGACAACGACAAGCCGTCGGTCACGATCGTGCACAAGGGCAACATCATGAAATTCACGGAAGGTGGTTTCCGTGACTGGGCCTACGCGCTGGCACAGAAGGAATTCGGCGCCGAGCTGATCGACGGCGGCCCGTGGTGCAAGTTCAAGAACCCGAAGACGGGCAAGGAAATCATCGTCAAGGACGCGATTGCCGACGCCTTCCTGCAGCAGATCCTGCTGCGTCCGGCCGAGTACTCGGTTGTGGCCACGCTGAACCTGAACGGCGACTACATCTCCGACGCCCTGGCTGCACAAGTCGGCGGTATCGGTATCGCTCCGGGTGCCAACCTGTCGGATTCGGTGGCGATGTTCGAAGCCACCCACGGCACCGCGCCGAAGTACGCTGGCAAGGACTACGTGAACCCGGGTTCGGAAATTCTGTCGGCCGAAATGATGCTGCGCCACATGGGCTGGACGGAAGCCGCTGACCTGATCATCTCGTCGATCGAGAAGTCGATCCTGTCGAAGAAGGTCACGTATGACTTCGCCCGCCTGCTGGAAGGTGCGACCCAAGTGTCGTGCTCGGGCTTCGGTCAGGTGATGATCGACAATATGTAAGCATGTCGCTCGCGGCTCCGGCCGCGATGGATGTGGCAAAACCCCGGCAGCTTCGGCTGGCCGGGGTTTTTTGTTTCGAATGTTCCAGTGCGCGAGTCGTCCGAGTGTCGTGATCGAGTCCGCCCGCGGGGGGGTGATCGGCAGGTCGCCGCTGCGGAAAAAGCGCTGTGATATAACCGCGAGCATTCTGTACTTTCGCGAGCAAATTGCACGTGGTTCCGTCAGACGCCCAGCCCCCGAAGCGAGTCTTTGCCGCCGGCTTCTTTGCATTGGTCGCGCTGGGTACGGCGGCATTGCTTTCGCCGTTCCTGCTGCCGCCATCTCGCCAATGGGCGATTGCGATGCCCTTCCTGGCGGCAGCCTGCGCGTATGTCTGGGCTTGGGTGCTCTATCCCCGCGATGGCGCGGAGCTGTACGGTGCGCTGCGCGGTGTTGGGGTCGCGTTGTTGGCCTACTTGAGTTTTACGGCGATTCTTGCGGTCTCGGGCTATCCGGAGGCGGGGCTCCTGCTCGCGGGCTTCCTATGGACGCCCTTTCCGTGGTTGGTGCTGACGGCAGGTGCGGCAACCGGCGGTACGAACCTGCGCAACGTCCGCGCGCGTATCGATGCGTCGGCTGCGTTCGCGTGTCGTGTCTGGGCGACGTGTGTTGCCGCTGTGCGGGCCACCTATGCACGGCTTGACCAGTGGGCTGCCGACCCGCGCGCCTTTGCAATCGTCACGATGATCGTCAGCGGCTCCCTCTTGTTCGCAGGAGGCGCGTTGGGCCTTGCATGGCTTTCGCCTCGTCTCGCATCCGCCGGCGAGGGTCTCAGCATGTCGCAACGATTGCTGCCCGGCATGGTGGCATTGATTTTGGCCGTGACGGGGCGGACCTGCGGGCGCGCGTTGCTGGCCGTCATGCCGGCCGCCCACCGTCTGCATGTCACGCTGACGGCGGTCGCCATCGCCGGTGTTTCGGCAGTCTGGTTCTCAATCAACCTCGTCGCCTGAGGCGGGGTCGCCGGAAATTTGCGTTGGTCTCGTACCTGGAGGCGAGGCTCTCAGCATGTCGGAACGATTGCTGCCCGGCATGGGAAGGCGCATGCGCGTTCTCGCCGCTGCGCGCGGATGGCGCCTAGTGCGGCAACCGCGTTGTGCCGGGCGATTGCGGCCCCGGCGAGCGCCCGCGCAGCACATCGCGCAGCCGCCGCACGCCGCGCCACAGCTTGGGCAGCAGCCACGCCGATACCAACAGCAGCAGCGCGAGCACCACCAAAAACGCAATCGGCAGGAAGAACGCCATCAACAAACCGCCGCTTGCCGCCACGTCCTCGCTGAACGACGCCACCCAGTTCGAGAACGGTTCCGGCGACGTGTTGATCAGCGCGCGCGTGCCGGCTTTGGTGGCATGCGCCGTGCCGGCCAGCGTCCCGCCGATCAGTCCGGCGGCCACCATCCATTGCGGATCGAGCTGTCCGAACGCAGCTGCAGCCAGGATCGCACCCGCAGGCACGCGGATGAGGGTCTGGATGCCATCCCACACCGAATCGAAACCGGGAATCTTGTCGGCCAGGAATTCCGCCACCGCCAGCACGCCGGCCAGGCCGATGACCCACCATGATTCCAGCATCTGCAGGCCGGGCGGCAAATGCAGCCAACCCGTGCGGCCCAGCACGCCCGCAGCAAATACGGCCAGGTAGAGACGGAATCCGCTGGTCCAGGAGAGTCCGGCAGCCAGCGCGGCGGTTTCCAGCATGAGGTTCCTCGGAAGCGAAGAAAGGGACAGGCGAACGGCCGATCGATATTGCAGTGTAGTGCGCGCTTGCCTGCGCAGCGGCTTAAAGCAGCGATTTGCCCTGCGCGAGGATCTTGTCGCAAGCCTGCCGGGTGATCTGCGACTTGAGGTTGCTCAGGTCGAACGTGTTGCCATCCGCGCTGGTCAGGATGCCCTTTGTGCCGTCGGTGTAACCCGGGTTGGAGGCCGGCGCAGCGCCCAGCTTGCCGAGCAGCCTGTCTTTGACCGAGGCCGCGTCGGTGGCACCCCCCAAGTAGTTGTTTTTCATGCAAAACTCCAACACGCCCGCCACATTGCTGGTGCTTCCCGACGTCAATGCGCCGAGCGACGGCATACCGCCCAGGCTACCGATGCTGCCGAGGCTACCCGTGCCGCCCTGGCCGTTGCCCTGCGTGGCCCCCTTGAGGAGTTCTCCCAACTGGGCGTGGGCGGCGGCGGGAAGCAGCGCGGCAATCAGCAGCGTTGCTGTGGCGGCGGTGCGGGTCAGATGGCGTTTCATGTGGGGGGCTCCTGGAAATGACACGGGGATTACCACACCGTGGTGCGCGACCCGCCGAAATGACGTGTTGCGCGCGGTGCATCCCTGTCATTGTCCTGCGCCCGGGCAACAAAAAACCCGGCATGTCGCCGGGTTTTTTGCATTTGGACACCGCCGCCGTCAGGCCGGGTGCCGCGCAACGCCAATCAGGCAGCCTGGATGTTGGTAGCCTGCTTGCCCTTCGGGCCTTGCGTCACTTCGAACGAGACGCGCTGATTTTCCTTGAGCGTCTTGAAGCCAGCCATTTGGATGGCCGAGAAATGCGCGAACAGCTCTTCGCCGCCTTCGTCAGGCGAGATGAAACCGAAACCCTTGGCGTCGTTAAACCATTTGACCGTACCGAGTGCCATGAAAACCCCTCCGTTAAAACACAAGTCAGAGCCGGGAGGGTATGCCTGTCGGGGCAGTGCAGAGCGGTACCGCGCAGTCATCGCCCGGCCGCCGGCCTGCGAGGCACGACGAATGGCGCGGGTGGAACCGCGCCGCAAGCGATCGGTCTTCTTGTGGCAAACACCACAGCCTGAAGCGGTTGTCGATCTGTTGTCGACTGGTGTGAGGCCTCCCGGGCTCACCATTCATGCGGCTCGCTGCCAACGGTTTGCGGGGCAGTAGGGCGCACATGTTGAATTCGATTGTTCGAGGAATGCAACAGACTGTCAAGGCCACAATAGGTGGGTCTGTGGCGAAAAACGGTCAGTTTCTGAAGAGGATTTGCTCGAAATCGGGTTGATCGTCCCAAAGTACAGAAAACGATTGGCGTTTCAGGCCCGGACCTTGCGGCCGTTCCCACCAGCGTGCAGGCGGTAAAACCCTTCGCGTCCGAGGGCTGATGGACGCACGCGGCGCTGGCCAAACCGTTTGTAGACCTTGAAGTCGGCGTTATTTCCCCAAATTGCGAACTCGAAAGGAGTGGTTAGAATAAGACCATGGCAATCCGGCAAGCGACCACTCCACAACACGATGCAGGCACCGTCCTGGAGCGGAAAGAGCAAGCGCTCAAACCGCCCGCGATGTACAAGGTGCTGCTGCTCAACGACGACTACACCCCGATGGAATTCGTCGTGATGATTCTTCAGCAATACTTCAGCAAAGACCGGGAGACTGCCACACAGATCATGCTGACTGTGCATCGGGAAGGTAAGGGCGTGTGCGGTATCTACACTCGGGATATCGCCGCGACGAAAGTGGAATTGGTATCAACCCATGCACGGCAAGCGGGTCATCCGCTGCAGTGCGTGATGGAGGAAGCATGATCGCGCAAGAACTGGAAGTCAGCCTGCACATGGCGTTTGTCGAAGCCCGCCAGGCTCGCCACGAATTCATTACGGTGGAGCACCTGCTGCTTGCGCTGCTGGACAATCCGACGGCCGCGGAGGTGCTGCGCGCCTGCGCCGCCAACATCGAAGATCTCCGCACGCACCTGAAGAACTTCATCGCTGACAACACGCCTGTCGTGCCCGGCACCGACGAGGTGGACACGCAGCCGACGCTCGGCTTTCAGCGCGTGATCCAGCGCGCCATCATGCACGTGCAATCGACCTCCAACGGCAAGAAGGAAGTCACGGGCGCGAATGTGCTGGTGGCCATCTTCGGCGAGAAGGATTCGCACGCGGTGTACTACCTGCAGCAACAGGGCGTGACCCGGCTGGATGTCGTCAACTTCATCAGCCACGGCATCCGCAAGGACCAGGCGGAGCCCGCCAAGCAAGGTGAGGGCAACCCCGAAGGCGAAGGCGGCGACGGCAAGGAAAGCCCGCTCGAGCAGTTCACCCAGAACCTGAACGCGCTGGCCAAGGCCGGCAAGATCGATCCGCTGATCGGTCGCGAGCAGGAAGTCGAGCGCGTGGTGCAGGTGCTGTGCCGCCGCCGCAAGAACAACCCGCTGCTGGTCGGCGAGGCCGGTGTCGGCAAGACAGCCATCGCCGAAGGCCTGGCATGGCGCATCACGAAGGGCGAAGTGCCGGACATCCTCGCGAAGTCCGTCGTCTACTCGCTCGACATGGGCGCGCTGCTGGCCGGCACCAAATACCGCGGCGACTTTGAACAACGCCTGAAGGGCGTGCTGAAGTCGCTCAAGGACAACCCGAACGCGATCCTGTTCATCGACGAAATCCATACGCTGATCGGCGCTGGCGCCGCTTCGGGCGGCACGCTGGACGCGAGCAATCTGCTCAAGCCGGCGCTGTCGTCGGGCGCGCTCAAGTGCATTGGCGCGACGACGTTCACGGAATACCGCGGCATCTTCGAGAAGGACGCAGCGCTGTCCCGCCGCTTCCAGAAGATCGACGTGGTGGAGCCGACCGTCGACCAGACCGTGCAGATTCTGCGCGGTCTGAAGTCGCGCTTCGAAGAACACCATGGCGTGAAGTACGCGTCGTCGGCGTTGACTGCGGCGGCTGAGCTGTCGGCGCGCTTCATCACCGACCGTCATTTGCCGGACAAGGCGATCGACGTGATCGACGAAGCCGGTGCGGCCCAACGCATCCTGCCGAAGTCGAAGCAGAAGAAGACGATTGGCAAGGGCGAGATCGAAGACATCGTTTCGCGCATCGCACGCGTCCCGCCGCAAAGCGTGTCGCAGGACGATCGCAGCAAGCTGCAGACGCTGGAGCGCGACCTGAAGTCGGTCGTGTTCGGGCAGGATCCGGCCATCGACGCGCTGGCTTCGGCCATCAAGATGTCGCGTGCCGGCCTGGGCAAGACGGACAAGCCGATCGGCTCGTTCCTGTTCAGCGGCCCGACGGGCGTGGGCAAGACGGAGGTCGCCAAGCAGCTCGCGTTCATCCTCGGCATCGAGCTGATCCGCTTCGACATGTCGGAGTACATGGAGCGCCACGCGGTGAGCCGGCTCATCGGCGCGCCTCCGGGCTACGTGGGCTTCGACCAAGGCGGTCTGCTGACGGAAGCCGTGACCAAGAAGCCGCACTGCGTGCTGCTGCTGGACGAGATCGAGAAGGCGCACCCGGACATCTTCAACATCCTGCTGCAGGTGATGGACCACGGCGCGCTGACGGACAACAACGGCCGCAAGGCGGACTTCCGCAACGTGATCATCATCATGACGACCAATGCGGGCGCCGAGACGATGAACAAGGCAACGATCGGTTTCACCACGGCGCGCGAACAGGGCGACGAGATGGCCGACATCAAGCGCATGTTCACGCCGGAGTTCCGCAACCGTCTGGACGCAACCATCAGCTTCCGCTCGCTCGATGAGGAAATTATCATGCGCGTGGTCGACAAGTTCCTCATGCAGCTGGAAGAACAGCTGCACGAGAAGAAGGTGGATGCCATCTTCACCGAGAAGCTGCGTCGCTTCCTGGCGAAGAAGGGTTTCGACCCGCTGATGGGCGCGCGCCCGATGCAGCGTCTGATTCAGGATTTGATCCGCAAGGCGTTGGCCGACGAGCTGCTGTTCGGCAAGCTGGTCAACGGCGGAAAGGTGGTCGTGGATCTGGACGATGCGGATGCGGTGAAGCTGGAGTTCTCCGAGAACGAAGCGCCGCCGGCACCTGCCCAGGAAGAAGCGGAAGCTTGACGCGTTTGTCGCACCAAACAAAAAGGCCCGGAAGTTCCGGGCCTTTTTTTATGTCGAGGCGATGTTGTCAGTGGCGCCCGGTGCTGCCGAAACCACCGGCGCCGCGCTCGCTCTCGGCAAAGTCGTCGACGATGTTCAGCTCGGCTTGCACGACCGGCACGATCACGAGTTGTGCAAGGCGCTCCATCGGGTTGAGCACGAACGCCGTGCTGCCACGATTCCAGGTGCTGACCATCAGCTGGCCCTGGTAATCCGAATCGATCAGGCCGACCAGGTTGCCGAGGACGATGCCATGTTTGTGGCCCATGCCCGAGCGCGGCAGGATCAGCGCGGCATAACCGGGGTCGGCCAGGTGGATGGCCATGCCGGTCGGGACCAGATGCGTAGTGCCGGGCTCGATGGTGAGCGGGGCGTCGATGCAGGCGCGCAGGTCCAGCCCGGCGCTGCCGGTGGTGGCGTACTGCGGGAGTTGCTCGTGCAGGCGGGCGTCGAGGATCTTGACGTCGAGTTTCATGCGGGGCAGGCCGAAGAGGTTGCAGAAGCCGGAGATGGTAGCGCAAACGCCTCGGCCAGCAGCTCGTACGAGCGCAGGCGCGCCTTGTAGCTCGGCGCGACGGTCAGCACGATGAGCTCGTCGGCGACAAAGCGGTCCTTGAGCGCATGCATTTGCTCGGCCACGGATTCCGGCGTGCCGATGATGCTGCGCGGCCGCTCGCGCATGACGATGGCCTGGTCGCGTTCGGTGTAGACGTGTGCTTCGCCTTGCTCGACGGTCGGAATCGGGCCGTTCACGCCAATCGCCATCTGCACGCGGCGCAAGTCAATCGCAGCTTCGTAGCGGCGCGCCTCGGCCTCGGTGTCTGCCGCGATCACGAAGACGGCGGCAGCGCTGTACGGCCGTGCGTCGTAGCCGGGTTCGAAATCCGTGCGGTACTGCTGTGCGACGATGTGCCCGACGTGCGGATTGATGAAGTGCGCAAACGCGAAACGGATACCGAGGCGCGCGGCCAGCGCGCCGCCAAAATCGCTGGAGCCCAGCACCCACAGTTCGGGTTGGGTGTCGATCTCGGGCTGCAGGATGACGCCGTAGGCGGGGTGATCCGGCGGCAGCGTGCCCGTCAGGTGCCAGATCAGTTCCTGGACCTGCTGCGGGAAGATGTCGCCGCGGTTGTAGTCGCCCATGGCCACGGCCTGGGCGGTACGCATATCGCCGCCGGGTGCGCGGCCGACGCCCAGGTCGATGCGGTTCGGGAACAGTGCCTCCAGCAGGCGGAACTGCTCGGCCAGCTTGAACGGGCTGTAATACGGCAGCATCACGCCGCCAGAGCCCACGCGCAGGTGCTTCGTGGCGCTCGCCACGCGGGCGATCATCACTTCCGGCGCCGGGTTGCTGACGCCCCGCAGGCCGTGGTGCTCGGCGCACCAGTAGCGCGTGTAGCCGAGCGAATCCGTCAGTTGCGCCAGGTCGACCGTCGCGGCGATGGCATCGCGTGCGCTGTGGCCGTAGATGACGGGGCTTTGGTCCAGGACCGATAGACGGATCGGCGCGGCGCTCATGACCGTGCTCCGTGCACGCGGTCGGCGATGGCGGCGACGATCTGGCGCGCCAGCGTCAGCTTGTCGGCGCGCGGCAGGCGCGTGATGCCCTTTGCATCGAAGAGCGCGACTTCATTGTCGTCGCGGCCGAAGGTCTGATGGCCGAGATTGCCGACCAGCAACGGGATGCCTTTTTTCTGACGCTTGGCCTCGCCGAACTCTTCCAGGCGTTCGGTTTCTGCTGCAAAGCCGACGCAGAAGGGCGCATTCGCACGGCGTGCCACGGCGGCCAGGATGTCCGGGTTTTGCGTGAACGTAAGTGTCGGTACGTCGGAGTCGCTCTGCTTCTTGAGCTTCTGCTCCGCGGCTTGAGCCACACGCCAATCCGCCACGGCGGCCACGGCGATGAAGATGTCGTTCTTCGTGGTGTCCAGCTCGCGCATGACGGCATCGTGCATCTGCTGGGCGGTCTGCACGTCGATGCGTAATACGCCTGCAGGCGTGTCCTGATGGCACGGACCGGCGACGAGCGTGACTTCGGCACCGGCCTGCGATGCAGCCCGCGCCAGCGCAAAGCCCATCTTGCCGCTGGACAGGTTCGTGATGCCGCGCACCGGGTCGATCGGCTCGAAGGTCGGGCCGGCTGTCAACAGCACGCGGTGGCCGCGCAGCAGCTTGGGCTGGAAGAAGCCGATGAGTTGCTCGACGATGTCTTCCGGCTCGAGCATGCGGCCGTCGCCGACTTCGCCGCAGGCCTGGTCGCCGGCATCGGGGCCGAGCAGGGTGACGTCGTCGGCGCGCAGTTGAGCGGCATTGCGTTGCGTGGCGGGCGCGGCCCACATCTGGCGGTTCATCGCGGGTGCCACAAGCAGCGGGCAATCGCGCGCGATGCACAGCGTGGAGAGCAGGTCGTCGGCCATGCCGTGCGCGAGCTTGGCGAGAAAGTCGGTGGACGCCGGCGCGATGATGATCGCATCCGCCTCGCGCGAGAGGTCGATGTGCGGCATGTTGTTGCCGATGCGGCCGTCCCATTGCGACGTGAAGACCGGGCGACCGGAAAGCGCCTGCATCGTCACCGGCGTGATGAAGTGCGTGGCGGCCTCGGTCATCACCACCTGCACGGTTGCGCCCGCCTTGGTCAAGAGCCGCACCAGCTCGGCCGACTTGTAGCACGCGATGCCCCCGGTCAGGCCGAGCACGAAATGTTTGCCTTGCAGTTCCATAACAACCCGCTTGGGAATCCGATTGACGCAATATGCGCGGGCAGGATACAACCCGGTGCCCGGGCTTCCTGCTGAACAGTGGCGATGATACCGGCTTGCCCCGGGGCGCGTCTGGCGCTCGGGTTTTTCCTCAAACGCGCATTCTCGATATGGTTTTCGGTCGTTCCGCAGTTCGCAATGTCCTCGCCTGGATTGGCGGTTGCGCCATCGTGGCGGTGGTGGTCGGCGCTACGCTCGTGTGTGGAGCGAAGACATGGCTGCGCGAGGAGCCGAAGCTTGGGCACGCAGACGTGATCGTCGTGCTGGGCGGCGAATCGGGCCAGCGCGTGATCGGCGCCGCCGAGCTGTACCACGCAGGCATCGCGCCACGCGTGTTTGTCAGCGGGCAGGGGGATTGCCTTCTCATCGCGCGCCGCCTAGTGATGGCCGGTGTGCCGGCAGAGCGCATCGGCCAAGAATGTGTGTCCGGCAGCACGATGGAGAATGCGCGGATGACGCGAGAGACGCTGGCAGACCAGCACGTCAACAGCGCAATACTGGTCACGAGCTGGTATCACACCGGCCGGGCGCTGGCCGTGTTCCGCAAGGTATGGCCGGAGGTCAACTGGGGTGCACAGGGCGTATTCCCGGGTGACACGCTGGCCAAGTCGGTTCCGATCTACGAAGCCGGGTCGATTCTTGCCGAGTACGTCAAACGGGCGTGGTACGCCGTCCGCTACTGGGCGTGAGCCTCATTCGGCAGGCATGGGCCGCGCATCGGCGGCCAGGTCGTCCAGCGAGGGGACGAAGCGGATCGTGTCGCGCTTGTTGGATTCCCGCACCCAGTCGCGCAGCGCGCTGCTGGCGTCCAGGTGCGCGGAGATGTCGCCGACCACGGCGAGCTTCAGTCGGTAGTTCGTGATCTTCTGCGCGATGCCGCCGGCCAGGCCGGTGCGCAGCGCAAAGAACGCGGCGTCGAGGCGGCTGACCGGCACGGCAACCATCGATGCGCCATGCCCCAGCGCCTCGCCGATCAGATGGTCCAGTGCGTCCTGTTCGGTAGCGATGCGCGGGCCGGTCTCATCGAGGCACAGCACCGCTTCGCCGTTCCAACGCTGGAGATTTGACACGGCAGCCTTAGCGACGCACGCGCCGCAGTTCGTCGACGATCAGCAGCACCGCACCGATGCAGATACCGCAGTCCGCCACGTTGAAGGCCGGCCAGTGGTAGTTGTGCAGGTAGAAGTCGAGGAAGTCCACCACGTGACCGTAGAGGACGCGGTCGATCACGTTGCCCAGCGCGCCGCCCAGAATCAGTGCCAGCGCAAAGCAGAACATCTTCTGCCCGCTGTGCCGCTTGAGCAGCCACACGATGAACAGCGCAGCCGCCACGCCCAGGCCCGTGAAGAACCAGCGTTGCCAGCCGCCCGCCGCCGCCAGGAACGAGAACGCCGCTCCCTTGTTATAGGCCAGCACCAGGTTGAAGAACCCGGTGACCGGCCGCGACTCGCCGTACGTGAAGGTTTTGAGGACGGCGATCTTGGTCAACTGGTCCAGCAGGATCCAGATGACGGCCAGGCCCAGCCAGGGGCCCACGCCATGACCGCCGCCGCTCTTCTTCATCCCGATCGATTTGCTCTTGCCGTTGTTGCGAGTGGCCATCAGGCAGCGCTCCGTTGTTCGCCGGCGCCGAACAGGTTGTCGGTGCAGCGCTTGCAGAGGGTCGGGTGGGCGTGGTCGTGGCCGACGTCGGCGCGGTAGTGCCAGCAGCGCTCGCACTTGGCGTGCGTCGACGGCACCACGGTGATGAGCAGATCGCCGCCTTCCGGGGCGCGTTCCAGCTTGGCCGCCGACGTGATCAGCACGAAGCGCAGGTCGTCACCGAGGCTGGCCAGTGCGTCATGTACCGACTCACCCGCCGACACCGTCACTTCCGCCTGCAGCGACGAACCGATCTTGCCGTCGATGCGCAGCGCTTCCAGTTGCTTGGTCACTTCGCCGCGCACGTTGCGGATGGCGGCCCACTTCTCCAGCAGCGCGCTGGCGCCTTGCGGCACCGGGGCGTCGTAGTAGGTGCTGGTGAAGATGGTGTCGGTGTGCTCGGTGCCGTGTGCGAAGACCTGCCATGCCTCTTCGGCCGTGAACGACAGGAACGGCGCCATCCAATGCAGCATCGCCTGGGTGATGTGATACAGCGCGTTCTGTGCCGAGCGGCGCGCCACGGAATCGGGCGCCGTGGTGTACAGGCGGTCCTTCAGCACGTCGAGGTAGAAGCCGCCCAGGTCTTCCGAGCAGAACGTCTGCAGCTTGGCGACGACCGGGTGGAATTCATAGACGTCGTAGTGCGACAGGACTTCCTTCTGCAACGCATCCGTCAGCGCGACGGCATAGCGATCGATTTCGAGCCATTGCTCGGTCGGCAGCGCGTGCTTGGCGTGGTCGTAGTCGGTCAGGTTGGCGAGCAGGAAGCGCAGCGTGTTGCGGATGCGGCGATAGCCTTCCACCACGCGCTTCAGGATCTCGTCCGAGATGGCGAGTTCGCCCGAATAATCGGTCGAGGCCACCCACAGGCGGATGATCTCTGCGCCCATCTTGTTGGCGATTTCCTGCGGCGCGATCGTGTTGCCGATCGACTTCGACATCTTCCGGCCTTCGCCGTCCACCGTGAAGCCGTGCGTGAGCAGGCCCTTGTACGGCGGCTTGCCGTACAGCATCGACGCCGTCAGCAGCGACGAGTGGAACCAGCCGCGGTGCTGGTCGGAGCCTTCCAGGTACAAGTCGGCCAGGCGACCGTCGGGCAGGTCGGCCGAAGCGTCGTACAGATCCGCCGCATGCGAGCCGCGGATGACGTGCCAGTGCGTCGTGCCCGAGTCGAACCACACGTCGAGCGTGTCGCGATTCTTCTCGTACATGTCAGCCTCGTCGCCGAGCAGCTCGCGCGGGTCGAGCGTTTGCCAGGCTTCGATGCCGCTCTGTTCGATGCGCTGCGCGACCTGTTCCAGCAGCTCGGGCGTGCGCGGGTGCAGCGCGCCGGTTTCCTTGTGCACGAAGAAGGCCATCGGCACGCCCCATTGGCGCTGGCGCGACAGCGTCCAGTCCGGGCGGTTGGCGATCATGTTGTGCAGGCGCTGCTTGCCCCACGACGGGTAGAACGCGGTGGCATCGATGCCGGCCAGCGCCGTTTCGCGCAGCGTGGCGTTGCCGTCGTTGGGCTGCACGTCCATCCCCGCAAACCACTGCGACGTGGCGCGATAGATGATCGGCGTCTTGTGGCGCCAGCAGTGCATGTAGCTGTGCGCGTACTTGTGCGCATCGAACAGGTTGCCCGAGTCGCGCAGCACCTCGACGATCTTCGGATTGGCATCCCAGATCATCTGGCCGCCGAACAGCGGCAGCGTCGATGCGTACACGCCGTTGCCCATGACCGGGTTGATGATTTCCGAGTCGGGCATGTTGTGCGCCTTGCACGACTGGAAGTCTTCCACGCCGTAGGCGGGCGCGGAGTGGACGATGCCGGTGCCGGTGTCGATGGTCACGTAGTCGCCCAGGTAGACGGGCGAGGTGCGATCGTAGCCCGCGTCCATCTTGGCGAGCGGATGGTGGAAACGCACGCCCGAGAGCGCTGCGCCTTCGCACGTGGCCAGCACGGTGCCTTCGAGCTTCCAGCTTTGCAGGCAGGCCTCGACGCGCTCCTTGGCGACGATCAGCAGCCCGCGCGGCGTGTCGACCAGCGCGTATTCGATTTCCGGGTGCAGGTTCAGCGCCTGGTTGGAAGGGATCGTCCACGGCGTGGTGGTCCAGATCACGATCCAGCCCGGCTTGGCCTTGAGCACATCGGCGCCGACGTGGAAGGCGCTCGCCAGCGCGTCGATATCGGCGAACGGGAAGCCGACGTCGATCGACAGGTCGGTGCGATCCGCATATTCGACTTCGGCTTCGGCCAATGCGGAGCCGCAGTCGAAGCACCAGTTGACCGGCTTCAGGCCGCGGAAGACGTAGCCCTTTTCCAGGATCTTGCCCAGCGCGCGCACTTCATCCGCTTCGTTGCGGAAGTTCATGGTCAGGTACGGATCGGCCCAATCGCCCAGCACGCCCAGGCGTTCGAAATCCGCCTTCTGGCGGGCGATCTGGCCCGTGGCGTACGCGCGCGCTTTCTCTTGCACTTCTTTGACCGGCAGGCCCTTGCCAAATTGCTTTTCGATCTGGATTTCGATCGGCATGCCGTGGCAGTCCCAGCCCGGCACGTAGACGGCGTCCAGCCCGGTCAGGCCGCGCGCCTTGATCACCATGTCCTTGAGGATCTTGTTGACCGCGTGGCCGATGTGCAGATCGCCATTGGCATACGGCGGGCCGTCGTGAAGGATGAACTTCTTCGCGCCTTTGCGCGCGGCGCGGATCTTCTTGTACAGCTGCTTGTCCTGCCATTGCTTGACCCACAGCGGTTCGCGCTTGGGCAGGTCGCCGCGCATGGGGAAGGGCGTGTCCAGCAGGTTGACCGGGTACTTGCTCTTCTCCGGCGTAGGCTTCTTGGAATCGGACATGGTGTGATGTGGGGCAGATTCGGGCAATTCGGGTGGGTGCAGGCGCGGCTGACAGTGCAGGACGCGCGTGCGCAGCGTGTGGCTTCTGGGCGGCGAACGTGTCGGCCGCCTACTGAATTCGGTCGGTGGCGGAGGTGGCGAAGTCGCGCCGCAGCGTGGGCGACTCGCCGGCCGGCGGGACGGGCAGGCCGAAGAACTGCCGCGCGTGAACACAGTCCTGCGCGATGGCGTCCTTGAGCGCATCGAGCGAATCGTAGCGAGCCTCGTCGCGCAGCTTCTTCATGAATTCCACGCGGACCAGCTTGCCGTAGACGCTGGCGTTGTAATCGAAGACGTGCACTTCGAGCAGCACGCGGCCGGAGTCGTCCACCGTCGGGCGTACGCCAATGCTCGCGACGGCCGGCAGCGGCTTTTCAGCCAGCCCGTGCACCTGCACGACAAAGATGCCGGCCACTGCCGGCTTGCGGTGCGAGATGCGCAGATTCAGCGTCGGGAAGCCGAGCGAGCGGCCGAGCTTTTGCCCATGCACCACGTGCCCGCTGATGGCATAACCGTGACCGAGCAGGCGGCGGGCATGTTCGAGGTCGCCCGCGGCCAGCGCCTCCCGCACCGCCGAGCTGGAGATGCGGATGCCGGACTCGGACACCGAGCCCATCTGCTCGACTTCAAAGCCGAACTGCGCGCCGGCGGCCTGCAGGTAGGTGAAATCTCCGGCGCGCTTGGCGCCAAAGCGGAAGTCATCGCCCACCAACAGCCAGCGCGCGTGCAGACCATCCACCAGGACATTGCGGACGAATTCGTCGGGCGTTTGGCCCGCAAAATGCGCGTTGAAATGCTCCACGACCACGCGATCGACGCCCTGGCGGCGCAGGCTTTCCAGCTTGTCGCGCAGCAGCGCGATGCGGGTGGGCGCGCGGTCCGGCATGAAGAATTCGCGCGGATGCGGCTCGAACGTCATCACCGTGAGCGGCAATCCGCGTGCGTCGGCCGCCGCGCGTGCGCGGGCCAGCAGAGACTGGTGCCCGCGGTGCACGCCGTCGAAGTTGCCGATGGTCAACGCGCAGGGCGCGCGACTTTCGGCGTTAGGCAGGCCGCGAAAGACTTTCACGAGAAGCGTCGGTGGTCGAGGAAGGGGAAATGCGTTTTTGGACCGGATTGGCGTAGCAGCCGGCCAAAATCCAGCAAAACGCACATTATATAAGGGATTGCCCCATCCCCGGCGGGTCAAGGGAGGATGAGGCTGGGTGTTGCGCAATCGTCCGAACGATGCGCCCGCGCGGTTCATGCTTGCGGCACAATCCGGTATCCAGTTTCTTGCCGACATCTCCTTGAACGCCTCGCTGCGCCTTTTCTTCGCCAAGTTCGGGCTTGCCAGCCGCGCGCCGCTTGAACTGGACGCCCGAGCCAAGCTGCTCGCCGCCGTGCATCGCGGGGCGCCCATGGGGATCGCCGCCTCGGTCGTCCTGCCTGCCTTGACGGTCGCCGCATTCTGGGATGCCTCGAACCGCCCGGGGCTGCTGGGCTGGTGCCTCATCATGCTGTGCCTGACGGCGTCGGGCCTGCGCTTCTATTTCGGTTATCGCTACGACCTGACCCGCATGACGCTGGCCGCGCACACCCGCAAGTGGTGGACGGGCATGCACGTCATGTCGGCGGTGGGCGGGGTGGCGTGGGGCTGTTCGGCAGGGCTGTATCTGATGTCGCCGTCGCTGGAGTTCAGCAGCCTGCTGATGATCGTGATCATCGGTGTGGCGGCAGCGGCGGTGTTGTCGCAGGCGCCGGTGCCATCCAGTTTGCTGATCCTCGGGACGGGCATCCTGGCGCCGCACTTTGTGCTGGCCGAGCAGGCGTTTCCGGGGCACGGGCTGTATTTGCGCGGCGTGCTGCTGTTTTTTGCGGCGCTGCTGACGCGGCATGCGGTGAACATCCACAACACGCTGGTGCGCGAAATCCAGCTTGAGAACGAGAGCCGCCAGCTCGCGCGCCGCTACCAGGATGAAAAGCAGCGCGCCTTGTCGGCGTCGGAAGAAAAATCGCGCTTCCTGGCCGCGGCCAGCCACGACTTGCGCCAGCCGGTGCATGCAATCGTGCTGCTGGTGGAGGCCCTGCGGGCGCGCAACCAGTCGGAATCCTTGGCGCCGCTCGTGGAGCAACTCGCTTCGGGCGCTGCGACCATCGATTTGCTGTTCCGCTCACTGCTGGACTTGTCCAAGCTGGAGAGCCGCAAGACCTCGCCGACGCTGGAGCCGGTGGATCTGGGCGAAGTGATCACCGAGGTGGTCCAGCAGTTCATGCCGGATGCGCGCGCCAAGGGCCTGACGCTCGCGGCGCGTATTCCGCCGCTGCCCGTGTTCGGGATGGCCGAGCCGGTGCTGCTGCGTCGGGCGCTGTTCAACCTCCTGCAGAACGCGCTGCGCTACACCGAGCGCGGCGGCGTGATGGTGGCACTGCGCGTGCGTCAGAAGCATCTGCGGATCGAGGTCTGGGATACCGGCATCGGCATCGCGCCGGAGCACCAGAAAGACATCTTCTCGACGTACTACCAGGTCGAAAACCCGGAGCGCGACCCGAGCCAGGGTCTCGGTTTGGGCCTGTCGATCTACAAGGAATGTGTGCGTCTGCTGCGCGGCACGTTTGGCGTGCGCTCGGTGCCGGGGCGCGGCTCGATGTTCTGGATGGCGCTGCGGCCGGTGCCCGCCGAGATCAAGGCGCCGCTGGCGACGCAGCCGCGCGCCGAGCAGAAGCGCGCCGTGCTCGACCAGCCGCGGTTCTCTGGCGTGGTGCTGGTGGTGGATGATGATCCGCAGATCCGCAAGGCCTGGCACGCGTTGCTCGAAGCGTGGGGCGTGGAGGTCCACAGCGCGGCAGATGGCCGTTCCGCCGAGCAACTGCTCGCGCGCGGCATCCGTCCGCAGATCATCTTCTGCGACTTGCGCTTGCCCGGCGAGGAAGACGGCCTGCAACTGCTCGAACGCTGGCAGGTCAGCCACCCCGATGCCCACGCTGTGCTGCTGACCGGCGATCGCAACTCCGCCGCCCTGGCGCGCGCCGAAGAAGCCGGCTACCTGCTGCTGGCCAAGCCGATGGACCCGAACATGCTGCGCGTGCTGCTCAAGCGCTGGCTGCGCGGCCGCTCAGCCGAGCCGCAGGTCGCTTACTGATACGGACGGGAATGTAAAACGGCGCCGTCGATGGCGGCGCCGCGATGATCAGGCCAAGCGTGCAGATCAGGCCGCGCCCGTCAGGCGGAAGCGCTCCATGCGCGAAATGATCTGGATGCGCGTGCGCACGCCGAGCCGCTGCAAAATCGCCGAGACGTGTTCTTTGACGGTGTTTTCCGTCAGGCCCAACTGACGCGCAATCGACTTGTTCGGCAGACCTTCGAGCAGCAGCGCCAGCACCGAGCCCTGACGCGGCGTCAGCCCCAGTTCCGCCGGCGTGATCGGGATGCCGTGCGAGGCGCCGCCCTTGCCGTTCGTGCCGCCCATATCGTCTTCCGACGGGAAGGATGCATCGCCGCCAAAGATGCCGGCGACTGCCTTGGAGAAGGCATGCGCATCGGCGTGCTTGCCGATGAAGCCGATGGCGCCCAGCGCTTGGGCCTTGGCGACGATTTCTGGCGTGTTTTCCGCCGACATGAAGGCAAAGCGCGCTTCCGGCAGTTTGCCGCGCAGCTCCCGCATGGCGTCGAAGCCGGTGCAGTCGGACAGCCACACGTCCAGCAGCACGACGTCCGGACGGACGCCTTCTTCCACCAGCGCAAGCGCCTGGCGCCGGCCAATGGCCGCGTGCACCTGGACTTCAGGCAAGGCGTGTGCAAGAAACGTGGTCGTGCCAGATAAGGCGAGAGGGTGGTCGTCGACCACCAGCAGGCTACGCAGCGAGCTCGTCATTCTTATTCCCCGGTGAGGGCAGAGCCCTCTTGTTGTTGTACGCGTGTCGACCCGGCGCGGGCGATGGCCGACGGGCCGGGCGTCTCACCCTGTGCCGATCGACCGTCACGGTATCGCCCGCACGATGTTGCAGCGCGGGATGAACGGCGGCCGCATACGCGTCGGATCATCGCTGGCTGCACACCCGACCCCTCGGGAGCGCGGACAATTATGGTGCTGAGATTATCAGAGCGCGCCAAAGCACGCCAACGGTTGCCCCTTCCTTTTGCCGGCGCGACAGGGTTTTTGCCGGCACGCGTCGGCAAAATGCCACGGTGACTGCAAAAGCGCCCGCGGCATGGCCCCGCAGCCGTCACACCCGATTTTCTCGGGGAACTGCGGCGCACTTGATAAAATGCCGCGATGAAAAACATCGTCATTCTCATTTCCGGACGCGGCTCCAATATGGAAGCCATTGTCCGCGCCTGTCAGGCCGAAGGTTGGTCGGGACGCATTGCCGCCGTCATTTCTAATCGGCCCGAAGCGGCAGGACTTAAATTTGCCGCGTCGCACGGCATTGCGACCGCGGTGGTCGACCACAAGACTTTCCCCGATCGGGACAGCTTCGACGCCGCTCTGGCGCAGGTGATCGACGGCTTTTCGCCTGATCTCGTGGTGCTGGCCGGTTTCATGCGCATCCTTACGCCCGGCTTTGTAAAGCGCTACGCGGGCCGCATGCTGAACATTCACCCATCTCTGCTGCCGTGCTTCCCTGGTTTGCATACGCACGAGGCGGCGCTGGCCATGGGCGTGAAGGTGCACGGCGCCACAGTGCATTTCGTGACCGCTGACCTGGACCACGGCCCGATCGTGCTGCAGGCCGTCATCGACGTGCGTCAGGACGACACGCCTGACTCGCTCGCCGGGCGGCTGCTGGCACAGGAACACACGATCTACCCGCGTGCCGTGCGCTGGTTCGTGGAAGGGCGGTTGTCGATCGAAGACGGTGTCGTGCGCGTCTCGCCGGATGAATCGCAGCTTGTCATTGGCGCCAACGCCCGGGAGGCAGCATGAGCCAGGATCGTCAGCGTTCGCGCGGCAACGGAAACGGCGGATCGGGCAACAAGCGGGCGGGTTCGGGTGGCGGTGGCTGGTACCGCGCACCGCAGGGCAAGCCTGCCCCCCGCAGCGCTCCGCGTCCCCGCACGGGCGTGCATGGCAGCCATCTGGAGCACCTCGACAAGGTGCTTGCGCGCCTGCTGCACTTTGCGGCGCCCGCCGACATGGTGGTCAGCCAGTACTTCCGGGAGCACCACGAACTTGGCCACCGCGAGCGCGGCATCATCGCCGAAGCCGCCTTTGCCGTGCTGCGCCGCAAGGTGGAATTCGGCCAGTTTGCCGAGAGCGGCACGGGCCCGGCGCGTCGCCGTCTGGTACTGCTTGGCTTGTTGCAGACTGCCGGACGTGAGGCGATTGCCCCGTTCCTGAACCCGGCCGAAGCCGAATGGCTGGATCGCTGGGAAAACCGCGACCGCGCGGCGTTGGCGGCCCGCGTGCGCGCCAATCTGCCCGACTGGCTGTTCGACGCGCTGGTTGCCCAGCACGGTGCGGAGTTCACCGAAGCGTTGGCTCAGGCGTGGTTGACGCCCGCACCGCTGGATCTGCGTGTGAACACGCTCAAGGGCGAACGCGACGCCGTGCTCGGCACGCTGGCCGAAGCCGGCATTGAAGGCGCTGCGGCGCCGCTCTCGCCGGTGGGCATCCGCCTAGCGGGCAAGCCGGCGCTGAACAAGCTCGACATCTTCACCAACGGCACGGTCGAGGTGCAGGACGAGGGCAGCCAACTGCTGTGCCAATTGCTGGCACCCAAGCGCGGCGAAATGGTGGTCGATTTCTGCGCCGGTGCCGGCGGCAAGACCCTGGCGATTGGCGCGGCGATGCGCTCGACGGGGCGCCTGTATGCCTTCGACGTATCGGAAAAGCGCTTGTCGAACCTCGGCCCGCGACTGGCGCGCAGCGGCCTGTCCAACGTGCACCCGGGCCGTATCGACAGCGAGCACGATGCCAAGGTCAAGCGTCTGGCCGGCAAGATCGATCGCGTGTTGGTCGACGCGCCGTGCAGCGGCCTCGGCACGCTGCGCCGCAATCCGGACCTGAAGTGGCGCCAGTCGGCGCAGGCCGTGGAAGAAATGTCGGCCAAGCAGCTGTCGATCCTGACATCGGCGGCGCGGCTGCTGAAGGCGGGTGGCCGCCTCGTCTACGCGACTTGCAGCGTACTTGCGCGCGAGAACCAGCGGGTGGTGGAGCAGTTCCTGGCGGCACATGAAGACTTCGTGCTCGTGCCCGCCGGCGAGGTGCTGGCCGCGCAGAAGATCGCGCTGGAAATGGGGCCCTACCTCGAGCTGTATCCGCACACGCACCAGACCGACGGCTTCTTCGCGGCCGTGCTGGAGCGCCGCGCATGATGGTGCGCCGCTTCGGTTGGCTGCTGGCCGCATGGCTGGCGTTGGCTGCAGGTGGCGTCGCACTGGCCCGCAGCGCGCCGCCGGTGCAGCCGGCCAAGGGCACGGTGCAGGCCGCGTTCACGCCCGATGACGACATCGAAGGATTGTTGGCCGATGCCATCGACGAGGCGCGCGAGCAGGTGCTGGTGCAGGCGTATCTGCTGTCGAACAAGGCCATCACGCGTGCGCTGCTGGCGGCGCATCAACGTGGTGTGGATGTTCGCGTGCTCGCCGACCGTGAGCAGATGACGCGCTCCGGCGGCAGCCGCGTGCCGGAGGTCGCCAACGCAGGCATTCCCGTCTGGCTGGAGGTGCGCTACAAGAATGCGCACAACAAGGTCATCGTGATCGACCCGCGCGGCGCGCATCCGGTGCTGGTCACCGGCAGCTTCAATTTCACGCAGACTGCGCAGCGCGGCAACGCCGAGAACGTCCTGATCGTGCGCGGCGATGCCGATCTCGCCCAGCGTTATGCCGCCAACTGGCAGAAGCATGTGGCTGACGCGTTGCCCTATCGGACCCAGTAAGGGTTTGCAATCACCCGCTAACCCAATGAACGGATTGCCGCTGAACCTGAACCACATCGCGCTGGGCCACATGATCGACGACATCGTCTCCGATCTGGGTGGTCCGCGCTTTATCTGGCAACTGGGCGCGCTGCTGCTGGTGCTCGTTGCGGCCTGGCTGATTGCGCGGCCGATCTCGCGGCGCCTGCATGCGGCGCATGTGAACGAGACCTTCGCCCTGCGTTTTGCCTGGTCGAGCCTGGAGCGGGCGATGTTCCCGCTGATCGGCTGGCTGCTGGTGGTGGGTGCGCGCTATGCCCTGGTTGGCACCATGCCGATCAGCGTGTTCCGGCTGGCCGCGGTGCCGCTGTTTGGCCTAGCGATTCTTTATCTCGGCTTCTACGTGTTGCGCCGCGTGCTGTCGGCCAACGGCGAGCTGCACGGCATGCTCGTCCTCGCAGAGCGCGTGCTGACCACGCTGATGTGGATCGGCATGGTGCTCTACGTGCTCGGCGTGCTCGGCGATGTGGTGGATTACCTCGACGGCATCCGCTTTGCGCTGGGTGGCAAGCAGAAGGTGAGCCTGGCGGCCATGCTGATGGGCGTGGTGTGGATTCTCGTCACGGTGCTCGTGGCAATGTGGTTCGGCTCGTGGCTGGACAGCCGCATCACGCGTGCTTCGGCCATTGACGCCAACCTGAAGGTGGTGCTGTCGCGCGTGACCAAGGCAGTGCTGCTGCTGGTGTCGCTGCTGCTGAGCCTGTCGCTGGTGGGCATCGACCTGACGGTGCTGTCGGTGTTTGGCGGCGCGCTTGGCGTGGGCCTGGGCTTTGGCTTGCAGAAAATCGCCAGCAATTACGTCTCGGGCTTCATCATCCTGCTGGAGCGTTCGCTCAAGCTGGGCGATCAGATTACGGTCAGCACGTACACCGGCATCGTCACGCAGATCCGCACCCGCTACACCGTGGTGCGCAATGGCGACGGCGATACGCTCGTCCCGAACGAACTGATGGTCGCGCAGGCCGTGCAGAACCACAACGAGCGCGGCACCGTGCGCGTGGCGGTGCGCGTGCAGGCGTCGTATGCCGCTGATCCTGAAAGCGTGCTGGCGCTGCTGCTGCAATGCGCCGAGGGCATCCCGCGCGTTCTGCCTGAGCCAGCGCCCGCCGCTTTCATGGCGTTGTTTGCCGACAGCGGCATCGAGTACGAACTAGGGGTGTGGATCGGCGACCCGCACAACGGCAAGCTCGGCGTGCAATCCGACCTGAACCGCGCCATCTATCGCCGCTTCAAGGAAGCTGGCATCGAGATCCCATACCCGCAACGTGAAGTGCGGGTGCTCGGGGCCCAGGCGCTGCAACAGGGCGCTCCGAGCACTTCGGGTGATGTGGGAGCCGCATCGAACCCGTCCCCCTCGGCCTAACACACCTACGCGGGGAACGGCGCCCCCTTGTCCGAGGTCAAAACGGCGGTTTTCCCCCATGGAATAGAGGGGGTGTTCGGTTAAAATGCCGATTGCTCCCACGAAGGATTAGACGGCTCGTCGCAAAGGCTCGGTATTTGCGACAAAGCGCTGCGAATGCCTTGTATTGCGCAGGGGCGGAGGTCATATCAATGGCGGCAGGAAGCTGGCCGATGTGACGCGCAAGCCGGGTGCCAACACCCGCATCCCCGCCAACACGACCCCGTTGTCGTAACGCTGCGACAACGGATGGCCTTAAGAGGCAGCATGGTTTGTTCGATTGACGGACCAAGGGCTGCTTTGATCACCCGAGTTGACCACGGAGAACACTTTGATCGACTCCTTTCTGACTTTCCTTGCCAACGGCACCCTGGATTGGGCCTGGTGGCAAATCCTGATTTTCACGCTGGTGATGACGCACATCACCATCGCCAGCGTCACGATTTTTCTGCACCGTTGCCAGGCGCACCGGGCGCTGGATGTGCATCCCATCGCCGGACACTTCTTCCGTTTCTGGCTGTGGCTGACCACTGGCATGGTCACGAAGGAATGGACCGCCATTCACCGCAAGCACCACGCCAAGTGCGAAACCGAAGAGGATCCGCATAGCCCGCAGACCCGAGGCATCCGCAAGGTGCTGATGGAAGGCGCCGAGCTGTATCGCGCCGAGGCCAAGAACAAGGAAACGATCCAGAAGTTCGGCCACGGTACGCCGGACGATTGGGTCGAGAAGAACGTGTATTCGAAGTTCACGTGGCAAGGCGTCGGTCTGATGCTGATCCTGGACGTGCTGATGTTCGGTGCGCTCGGCCTGACGGTGTGGGCCGTGCAGATGCTGTGGATCCCGATCCACGCTGCCGGCATCATCAACGGTCTGGGCCACTTCTGGGGCTACCGCAACTTCGACTGCGAAGACGCTTCGACGAACGTGTCGCCGTGGGGCATCATCATCGGCGGCGAAGAGCTGCACAACAACCACCATACGTATGCCACGTCGGCCAAGTTCTCGGTCAAGTGGTATGAGTTCGACATCGGCTGGGGCTACATCCGCGCGCTCGAAATCGTCGGTTTGGCGAAGGTCAAGAAGGTGGCGCCCAAGGCCCGCTTTGGCGACGTGAAGCCGGTCGACCAGAACACGCTGGAAGCCATCATCGCCAACCGCTACGACGTGATGGCCCGCTATGCCAAGACCGTCAAGGCGGCCTATCGCCAGGAGCTGGCCAAGCTGAAGGATTCGCGCGCTGTCGAGTACCGCGCGCTGAAGCCCGCCCGCAAGTGGTTCCACCGCGACGAGACCAAGCTGGGCGCGCCGCAGCGCGAGCAGCTCTCGCAAATCGTGTCGGACCATTCGGCGCTGCACACCTTCGTTGAGATGCGCCGTGAGCTTGGCGCGCTCTGGGGCCGTTCGAACGCCACGCGCGAGCAATTGCTGCATCAGCTGCAGGAATGGTGCAAGCGCGCTGAGGAAAGCGGTATTCACGCACTGCAGGAATTTGCTGTGCGCCTGCGCCGCTACGCCTGAGTTTCTTGTTTCATAGGTGAAGCCCCGCTCCGCAGCGGGGCTTTTCTTTTGGGTAAACTGCCCCAATTCCCATTTTTAATACGCCGCGACAATGTATCGCGGTGCCAGTCCTCCTCACACGCCGTCCGTTTCATTGCCGCGCCAGCTTCTTGGCGCCTTCACAGCGCGAATGGACGCGGAGACCACCATGGAAACCCACATCAAGACGGTTGAATTCGAGCGCCCGGATATGCTTTCCGAGGCGCAATCCGGCGCAAGCTGCGTCGCCCACGCCTGGGCCAAGGTGCCGCCGGTGCTGTCGCGCGAGGAACGCGACGGCCTGAAAGCCCGCATCAAGCGCCTGCTCAAGGAGCGTGAGGCCGTGTTGGTTGCGCACTACTACGTTGACGCCGACCTGCAGGACCTGGCCGAAGAAACCGGTGGCTGCGTATCCGATTCGCTGGAAATGGCGCGCTTTGGCCGCGACCATTCGGCCAAGACATTGGTTGTGGCGGGCGTGCGCTTCATGGGCGAGACCGCCAAGATTCTGAGCCCCGAGAAGACCGTGCTGATGCCGGATCTTGACGCCACCTGCTCGTTGGATCTGGGTTGCCCGCCGGATGAATTCGCCGCCTTCTGCGATGCGCATCCGGATCGCACCGTGGTCGTCTATGCCAATACCAGCGCCGCAGTGAAGGCGCGCGCCGACTGGATGGTGACCTCGTCCATTGGCCTGAAGATCGTGCAGCACCTGCACGCCCAGGGAAAGAAGATCCTGTGGGCACCGGATCGTCATCTCGGCAGCTACATTCAGAAGCAGACCGGTGCCGACATGCTGATGTGGCAGGGCTCGTGCCTGGTGCACGACGAATTCAAGGGCGTCGAGCTTGACCTGCTGCGTGCCGAACACCCGAACGCGAAGATTCTCGTGCACCCGGAATCGCCGGAATCGGTGGTGGCGCAGGCTGATGTGGTGGGTTCGACTTCGCAACTGATTGCCGCGGCGCAGTCGTTGTCGGCGCAGGAATTCATCGTCGCGACCGACAACGGCATCCTGCACAAGATGCGGATGGCCGCCCCCGGCAAGCGCTTCATCGAGGCCCCGACGGCGGGTAACGCTGCCACGTGCAAGAGCTGCGCGCATTGCCCGTGGATGGCGATGAACGCGCTGACCAATCTGGCCGAGGTGCTGGAAACCGGTCGCAACGAGATTCACGTCGATCCGGCCATCGGGCGGCAAGCCGTGGTCTGCATCGACCGCATGCTCGACTTTGCCGCGCGCGAGAAAGCCGCGGTTCGCCCGCAAGGCGACCTGGCCGCCAACGCACAACTCTTTCAAGGAATCGGCCCGGCATGACGGCAACACAGATGAACACGACAAGTCCTGCCCCTTCGGCTGAGGCAATTTTCGATAGCTTTGGTCCGGCGCTGCGCGAGGCGTTGTCCGCCAACGTGGCCGCAGCCATTGCAGAGGACGTCGGCACGGGCGACCGCACCGGCTTGCTGATCCCCGCCGATCGCCATGCGCGGGCCCGCGTGATCGTGCGCGAGGACGCTGTGCTCTGCGGCACGCCCTGGTTTGACGCCTGCATGCGCGCCGTTGACCCGACGCTGCGTGTCACGTGGCGCCAGCACGAAGGCGATCGCATGGCGCCCGATTCCGTGGTGTGCGAGATCGAAGGCCCGGCGCGTTCGCTGTTGACGGCGGAACGCCCGTCGCTGAACTTCCTGCAGTTGCTGTCCGGTGTGGCGACGGCAACTTCGCGTTACGCCGCTGCCGTCGAAGGCACGCGTGCCCGCGTGCTCGATACGCGCAAGACGCTGCCGGGCTTGCGCCTGGCGCAGAAGTACGCCGTGCGAATCGGTGGCGGCGAGAATCAGCGTCTAGCCTTGTACGACGGCATCCTCATCAAGGAAAACCATATCGCGGCGGCAGGTGGTGTGACGGCCGCCCTGCGCGCGGCGCAGGCGTTGAATGCCGGCGTGACGATCCAGATTGAGGTGGAAACGCTCGCGCAGCTGGATGAAGCGCTGGCGGCCGGTGCCACCTCTGTGCTGCTCGACAACTTCGAGCCGGCTGCGATGCGCGAGGCTGTGCGGGTGACCGCGGGCAGGGCGCTGCTGGAGGTGTCCGGCGGCGTGAACATCGAGACGATCCGCACCTTTGCCGAGACGGGCGTGGACCGCATCTCCGTCGGTGCGCTCACGAAGGACGTGCGCGCAACCGACTTCTCTTTGCGGATCGTCGAGTAAGCCTAAGCCTCAGCGTTTCCGGGCGATCTGCCGATGGGTCGGCTGCATGACCGTCGGCAGCGCCTTGGGCAACGTTTCGGGGTAGTCGCGCGAGAAATGCAGGCCGCGGCTCTCATGCCGTGACAGCGCGCTGTCGACGATCAGCGAGGCAGCCTCGACGAGGTTGCGCAATTCCAGCAGATCGTGGCTCACGCGGAAGTTGGCGTAGTACTCCGTGATCTCTTCGCGCAACAGCGCAATGCGGTGCTGCGCCCGCTCCAGCCGCTTGTTCGTACGCACGATGCCGACGTAGTTCCACATCATGCGACGCAGTTCGTCCCAGTTGTGCGAGACGACGACTTCCTCATCGGGATCGGTCACGCGGCTTTCGTCCCATGCGGGAATTTGCACCGATGTGGGGTCCGAGGCCGGTTGCGCGAGGATGTCTTCCGCCGCGCCGCGTCCGATCACCATGCATTCGAGCAACGAATTGCTCGCCAGCCGGTTAGCGCCGTGCAGGCCGGTGTAAGCCGTCTCGCCGACGGCGTACAGGCCAGCGATGTCCGTGCGCCCAAGATGGTCGGTCACCACGCCGCCGCACGTGTAGTGCGCTGCCGGCACGACCGGAATCGGTTGGCGCGTGATGTCGATGCCCAGCTCCAGGCAGCGCGCCATGATGGTCGGGAAATGCTCCTGGAGGAACGCCGGGCTCTGATGGCTGATGTCCAGATAGACGCAGTCCAGGCCGCGCTTCTTCATCTCGAAGTCGATGGCGCGCGCGACGATATCGCGCGGCGCCAGCTCCGCTCGCTCATCGTGCGCAGGCATGAAGCGCGTGCCGTCGGGCAGGATCAGCTTGCCGCCTTCGCCGCGCACGGCTTCGGTAATCAGGAAGGACTTCGCGAACGGGTGGTACAGGCACGTGGGATGGAACTGGATGAACTCCATGTTCGCCACCCGGCAGCCTGCACGCCACGCCATGGCAATGCCGTCGCCGCTGGCCGTGTCCGGATTCGTCGTGTAGAGATAGACCTTGCCCGCACCGCCCGTGGCCATCACGGTTTGGCTCGCGGTAATCGTCTTGACGTGGCCCGACGCAATGTCGAGCGCGTACAGGCCATGGCAGCGCATGCCGGGCAGGCCCAGCTTCGCGTCGGTAATCAGGTCGATCGCGAAATGGTCTTCCAGCAGCGTGATGTTCGGGTGATTGCGCACCTTCTCGACCAGCGTCGTGACCACGGCATGGCCGGTAGCATCGGCGGCGTGGATGATGCGTCGATGGCGATGGCCGCCTTCACGCGTCAGGTGGAAGCCGAGTTCGGCCTGCTCGTCACGCGTAAAAGGCACGCCATGGCCGATCAACCATTCAATGGCCGAGCGCCCGTTCTCGACGATGTAGCGGGTCGCGGCTTCATCGCACAGGCCTGCCCCGGCAATGAGCGTGTCGTCGACGTGCTCGTCATGGCTGTCGCCCGAATCGAGCACCGCGGCAATGCCGCCCTGTGCCCAGTCGCTGGCGCCTTCCGGCAGGCTGCGTTTGCTGATGACGACCACGCGGCGGTGATCGGCTAGGTGCAGGGCGACGGTCAGGCCCGCCAAGCCGCTGCCAACAACGGCAACATCGAAATTCATGGAAGACGCGGGATGCGGTGCAGGCGCGGCTGGAGGTAACACAGTCGCGTGTCAATCGGAAAGAGAAGCAGTGTACACCGCAGCATGTGCCAAACAGCAGGCAACAAAAAACCCGCCTGAAAGCGGGTTTTTGCTGTCGGTCATGCCGACGGAAACAAGATGCGCAATCCGCGAGGATTACTTGATCTTGGTTTCCTTGTAAGCGACGTGCTTGCGGGCGACGGGATCGAACTTCATGATCTCCATCTTTTCCGGCTTGGTGCGCTTGTTCTTGGTGGTCGTGTAGAAATGACCCGTACCTGCGGTCGATTCCAGCTTGATCTTGTCGCGTCCGCCTTTGCTGGCCATGTTTAACTCCTAATTAGACTTCGCCGCGTGCGCGCAGATCCACGAGCACTTCGTCGATGCCTTTTTTATCGATCAGGCGCAGACCAGCGTTCGAGACGCGCAGGCTCACCCAGCGGTTTTCGGATTCGACCCAGAAGCGGCGATTCTGCAGGTTCGGCAGAAAACGGCGCTTGGTCTTGTTGTTTGCGTGGGAAACGTTATTGCCGACCATCGGCGCTTTCCCGGTCACTTGACAGACGCGTGCCATGGAGCACTCCTAACTAAATTCGTTGGCTACAGTTTGCGACCGGGCGCTGGGACCAAAACCAAGCGCAGCGCCACTGTAGAGGTGGGACTTCAGCGAAACGCGGATTATACACACAAAACCGCTGACAAATCAACGAGATCGATGGATTGCTGTTGGGCACCGTGCGATGCGGTGTCGGCACTACATTTTGCCGTGTTCCAGGAAGCCGTAGACGTGGCTGCGGCCGACGATCATGTGATCGAGGACGATCACGTCGAGCATGGCCAGCGCGCGGCGCAACTCGCGGGTGAGGGTGATATCCGATTCGCTGGGCTGCGTATCGCCCGTGGGGTGGTTGTGGGCCAGGATCACGGCGGCTGCATTGTGATGGAGGGCGCGCTTGGCGATCTCGCGAGGGTAGACGCGCGCTTCGGTCAGGGTGCCGCGAAAGAGCTCTTCCCAGGCGATCAGCCGGTGCCGTACATCTAGAAAGAAGCAGGCGAACACCTCGTGCGGGCGGTGCCCCAGGGTCAGGCGCAAGAAATCCTTCACGCTTTGAGGCGATTCAAAGGTCTGACCGTGCGCGAAGTCTTCTTTCAGTGCACGCCGGGCAACTTCCAGCAGCGCATGCAGTTGTGCGTATTTGGCCGGGCCCATGCCGTTGATCGAAGAGAACTCTTGTTGGGAGGCGTGGCACAGCCGCGCGAGCGACCCAAAGTGAGAAAGCAGTTCGCGGGCGAGGTCGACGGCGCTTTTGCCTGGCATGCCGACGCGCAGGAAGATGGCCAGCAGCTCCGCATCGGAGAGAGCGGCGGGGCCGTGGGCGAGCAGTTTCTCACGCGGCCGCTCGTGGGCGGGCCAGTCGACGATTGCCATAGGGTGACATGAGCGATGGAAAAGCCCTCGACCGCAGGAGTGCGGCGTACGTCGCGCCTGCGGCCGCGCGGAGGGCTGACGTACAATAACGGGTTACTTTTTGGTCAAGCAGGTTGAGCGTGCAAAATTTGGTGAACGAGGCGTCCGCGACGACGCCAGACGGCGCAGGCAAGGTGGTCGGTCCGGATTCATTTCTGACGCTGCACTATCGCATCGCGCTGGAAAACGACACGGACATCGTCACCACCTTCGACGACAAGCCGGCCACGCTGCTGCTCGGCCAAGGCCAGATGGCGCCCACGCTGGAGCAGGCGCTGCTCGGGATGCGCGAGGGCGAGCGCACGACGTTCCGCCTGGCGCCCGAGCATGCGTTCGGCCCGCGCAATCCGGAACTGCTGCAGCGTGTGTCGCTGGCCACGCTGCGCGAAAACTCTTCGTTCGAAGAGGATTACCAGCCGGGCGACCTGGTTGAGTTCAATGCGCCCAGCGGCGGTAAATATGCCGGCGTGCTGAAGGAAGTCGGCGAGACGTCGGCGCTGTTCGACTTCAACCACCCGCTGGCCGGCCAGACGATCGTGTTTGAAGTCCAGCTGATCGGCATTCTTTGATATGGGTAACCCTGTGAACGCCCCGCTCGACTCCATTGATCCGGTCACCCAGGCTGACGCCGAGGTTTTGCTGGCGCAGCCACGCGGCTTCTGTGCCGGCGTGGATCGCGCCATCGAAATCGTCGAGCGCGCCCTGGAGCTGTTTGGCGCGCCCATTTACGTGCGTCACGAGATCGTCCACAACGCCTATGTGGTGGGCGATCTGCGCAACAAGGGCGCGGTGTTCGTGCAGGAACTCGACGATGTGCCGGTGGGCGGCACGGTCATCTTCAGTGCGCACGGTGTGTCGCGGGCGGTGCGCGAGGCGGCCGAAGCGCGCGGCCTGCGTGTATTCGATGCGACGTGCCCGCTGGTGACGAAGGTGCACGTGGAAGTCTCGAAGATGCGTGCGCAAGGCTTCGAGATCATCATGATCGGGCACAAGGGCCATCCCGAGGTGGAAGGCACCATGGGCCAGGCCAACGACGGGATGCTGCTGGTCGAATCCGTCAATGACGTGGCGCATCTCGAGGTGAAAGACCCGACGCGCCTGGCCTACGTCACGCAAACCACGCTGTCGGTGGATGAGACCCAGGAAATCGTGGCCGCCATCAAGGCACGCTTCCCGGCGGTGCACGAGCCGAAGAAGCAGGACATCTGCTACGCGACGCAGAATCGGCAGGACGCCGTGAAGTTCATGGCGCCGCAGGTGGAAGTGGTGATCGTTGTTGGCAGCCCGAACAGCTCGAACTCGAATCGTCTGCGTGAGCTGGCCGAAAAGCTGGGTGTGCCTGCCTATATGGTGGATACGCCCGAACAGGTCAAGCCCGAGTGGGTGGCCGGCAAGCGTCGCGTCGGCCTGACCGCCGGTGCATCGGCGCCAGAAGAGTTGGCGCAATCGATCGTCGATCGGCTCAAGGCGCTGGGCGCGCGCACCGTGCGTCCGCTGGACGGGATCCAGGAAAACATGTCCTTCCCCCTTCCGAGGGGGCTTCAAATGAATTGAATGCGTTTATGTAAATGCCCACTTAAAAGCGCACAAAAACTGTGCGCCCTAATGCGGTGCATAAATCGCTTTTGATGATTCAACGGCCACTTCTTTCGGGAGTGGCCGTTTTGTTTTGTGCATTGCAGAAACCCCTTCAACGCCCGCGAAGCCTTGATTTACCGTGGAAATCGCCCGCCAAGCCGCCTGGATAGGGGGTTTCCCCTACTCTGGCACGGTTCTTGATATGGCTATGCGCCGTTCGCGAATGCCTGCGCGAAATGACGCCTGTTTGGGCATTGGGGAAAGCCCGTAAAGCGGCGTAGTTACTGTAAAAATCGTTGTTGCGACGCGTATTGCATCCGCAATAAAAGGGGATACAATTCGCGCGTTTCAAATTGAAACAATCGGCGCGGGGGGAGCGGCCGGGAGGCAGGACGCTCTTCTTGCTCTTGCGAGATCTAGGAGATCACTCATGCAAATTAAGTTTGCCAAAGTTCTGCCGCTTGCGGCTGCCGTGGCACTCGTAGCAGCTTGCGGTAAGAACGAGGAAAAGCCCGCAGACCAAGCTGCTGCACCTGCAGCAACGTCGGCTCCGGCTGCTGCTGCCGGTGGCGGCGAGACCGTCATCAAGATCGGTCACGCGGCTCCGCTCACGGGCGGTATTGCTCACCTTGGCAAAGACAACGAAAACGGTGCCCGCCTGGCCGTTGAAGAAGCCAACAAGGAAGGCCTGACCATCGACGGCAAGAAGATCAAGCTGGAACTGGTCGGTGAAGACGATGCAGGCGATCCGAAGACCGGCACCGCCGTGGCGCAGAAGCTGGTTGACGAGCACGTTGTTGCCGTCGTCGGCCACCTGAACTCGGGCGTTTCGATCCCGGCCTCGAAGATCTACAGCGACGCAGGCATCGTGCAGATCTCGCCGTCGTCGACCAACCCCGACTACACCAAGCAAGGCTTCAAGACGACCTACCGCGTGGTTGCAACCGACGCGCAACAAGGTCCGGCACTGGCGAACTACGCCGCCAAGACCCTGGGCGCCAAGACCGTGGCCATCGTTGACGATGCCACCGCCTACGGCAAGGGCCTGGCCGACGAGTTCGAGAAGACCGCGAAGGCAGGTGGCGTGAATGTCGTGGCGCGTGAGGCAACCAACGACAAGGCGACCGACTTCAAGGCCATTCTGACCAAGATCAAGGGCAAGAAGCCGGACGTGATCATGTACGGCGGCATGGACGCCACCGGTGGTCCGTTCGCCAAGCAAGCCAAGGAACTGGGCATCACGGCCAAGATCGTTGGCGGCGACGGCGTGTGTACCGACAAGGTGGCCGAACTGGCTGGCGACGCGATCGACAACATCGTCTGCTCGGAAGCAGGCCTGGCGCTGTCGAAGATGGAGAAGGGCGCAGACTTCGAGAAGAAGTACCAAGCGCGCTTCAACACGCCGGTGCAGATCTATGCACCGTTCACGTATGACGCCGTCAACGTGATCATCGACGCGATGAAGCGTGCCAACTCGACCGACGCTGCCAAGATCCTGGCTGCCATGCCGGCAACCAACTACAACGGCGTGATCGGCAACATCGCGTTCGACGACAAGGGTGACCTGAAGCAAGGCTCCATCACCCTGTACAACTACAAGGACAAGAAGAAGAGCGTTCTTGACGTTGTGAAGATGTAATCGAAGGGCTACCGCCCTGAAAACGGCACCGCGCCTACCCTAGCGGTGCCGTTTTTTATAGCCTCGCCAGTTACACAAGGCCCTCACCATGGGCGCGTTCGGCAGGCCGCTTACCAGCAACCTCACCTTACCCATCCGATTGATCGCATACCTTGCGGGCACGTCATCCCGTCGCCTACAACAAAGCAAGGCATAGCAGGAGCTGTTCTCATGGATATCTTTATCCAGCAGATCGTGAACGGTCTGGTGCTCGGCAGCATTTACGCGCTGATCGCACTTGGCTACACCATGGTCTACGGTATTCTCGGCATCATCAACTTCGCCCACGGCGATGTTCTGATGGTCGGTGCAATGTCTGCCCTGACTGCCATCAACTTCCTCCAGAAATATTTCCCCAATCTGCCTGACTGGCTCACGCTGGTGTTCGCATTGCTGTTTGCAATGCCGGTCTGCGCCATCGTTGCCTACACCATTGAACGTGTCGCTTACCGGCCGCTGCGCAATGCGCCGCGCCTGGCGCCGCTGATCACCGCCATCGGCGTGTCGATCGTGCTGCAGACGCTGGCGATGATGATCTGGTCGCGCAACCCGCTGACCTTCCCGCAACTGCTGCCCTCGAACCCGATCGATATCGGCTCCACGGGCGCGACCATTACGGGCAAGGAAATCGTCATCATCGTGGTGTCGATCCTGGTCATGGTCGGGCTGATCCTGCTGGTCAACCGCACCAAGCTCGGCCGTGCCATGCGCGCGACCGCCGAGAACCAGCGTGTGGCGGGCCTGATGGGCGTCAACCCGAACTTCGTGATCTCCGCCACGTTCATGATCGGTGCTGCCATGGCAGCGGTTGCCGGCGTGATGATGGCGACCAACTACGGCAACGCCCACTTCTACATGGGCTTCATCCCCGGCCTGAAGGCGTTTACCGCTGCAGTGCTGGGCGGCATCGGCAACCTGGCTGGCGCCATGGTCGGCGGCATGCTGCTGGGCCTGATCGAAGCACTGGGTGCCGGTTATATCGGCGATCTGACTGGCGGTGTGTTCGGTTCGAACTACCAGGATGTGTTCGCATTCATCGTGCTGATTGGCGTGCTGCTGTTCCGCCCGTCCGGCATCATGGGTGAACGCGTTGCGGACCGCGCATAAGAAGGGGAGCGCCATGACAGAAAATTTCAAAGCGCCGATGAAGACGCGCGCCGCGTTGTACGGCTTCCTGATCCTTGCGATCTTCGCGCCGTTCATCGTGGGAGCCGCAGGTGGCAACTACTGGGTGCGCGTGCTGGACTTCGCACTGCTGTACATCATGCTGGCCCTGGGCCTGAACATCGTGGTGGGCTTTGCCGGCCTGCTCGACTTGGGCTACATCGCGTTCTACGCGGTCGGTGCCTACATGATGGCGTTGCTGGGTTCGCCGCACCTGACCAACCAGTTCGAGTGGATCCACAACCTGTTCCCCAATGGGCTGCACCTCATCGTCTGGTGGGTGATTCCGCTGGGTGCCGGGCTGGCGGCGCTGTTCGGCATTCTGCTGGGCACGCCGGTGCTGAAGCTGCGCGGTGACTACCTCGCCATCGTGACGCTGGGCTTTGGTGAAATCATCCGGATCTTCATGAACAACCTCGACCGCCCGGTGAACATCACCAACGGTCCGAAGGGCATCAACCTGATCGAGCCGGTCAAGATCTTCGGGTTCGACTTTTCGAAGCGCCACGATTTCTTCGGCATCCGCTTCGACTCGGTCTACATGTACTACTACCTGTTCGTGATCCTGGCCGCGATCATCATCATCGTGTGCCTGCGGTTGCAGAACTCGCGTATCGGTCGTGCATGGGTGGCGCTGCGTGAAGATGAAATCGCCGCCAAGGCGATGGGCATCAACACGCGCAACATCAAGCTGCTGGCCTTTGCGATGGGTGCGTCGTTCGGTGGTGTGTCGGGTGCGATGTTCGCGTCGTTCCAGGGCTTCGTGTCGCCGGAATCGTTCGTGCTGTGGGAGTCGATCTACATCCTGGCGATCGTGGTGCTGGGTGGTATGGGGCATATCCCGGGCGTGATCCTGGGCGGCATTCTGCTGGTCGGTTTCCAGGAGTTGCTGCGTGCGCTGGCCGAGCCGGTGCAGAACAAGCTGTTCGGCCATGTGATCGTGGAAGCGGAAGTGCTTCGTCAGCTGCTGTTCGGCCTGGCGATGGTGGTGGTGATGCTGTATCGCCCTGCGGGCCTGTGGCCCTCGCCGCGCAAGGAAGACCGTCCGCAAAAGCAGCGGGCTGGTGGACTGTCCCGTATCTGATGGAGGCACGCACATGAGCAACAACAACGTCCTCCTCTCGATCCGAGGAGTGCAGAAGCGTTTCGGCGGCCTGCAAGCGCTGTCCGACGTGAGCCTGGAAATTCGCGAAGGCGAAATCTACGGTCTGATCGGCCCGAACGGCGCCGGCAAGACCACGTTCTTCAATGTCATCACGGGGCTGTACACGCCGGACGCGGGCGAGTTCGTGCTGGGCGGTACGCCCTACCAGCCGACCGCCGTGCATGAAGTGGCCAAGGCTGGCATTGCGCGCACGTTCCAGAACATCCGCCTGTTTGGCGACATGACCGCGGCGGAAAACGTCATGGTCGGCCGCCACGTCCGCACCAAGGCCGGCCTGATCGGCGCGGTGTTCCGCACCAAGGCGGCACGCGAAGAAGAGCAGTCGATCGAAGACTGGGCGCACGACCTGCTGGACTATGTCGGTATCGGCAAGTACGCCAACTACACGGCGCGCAACCTGTCGTACGGTCACCAGCGTCGTCTGGAAATCGCCCGTGCCCTGGCCACGCAGCCCAAGCTGCTGGCCCTGGACGAGCCGGCCGCCGGCATGAACGCCACGGAAAAGGTGGAACTCCGCGGCCTGCTCGACAAGATCCGTTCCGACGGCAAGACCATCCTGCTGATCGAGCACGATGTGAAGCTGGTGATGGGCCTGTGCAACCGCCTGACCGTGCTCGATTACGGCAAGGTGATCGCACAAGGCCTGCCGCAGGAAGTGCAGAGCAACCCGGCCGTGATCGAGGCCTACCTCGGCGCATCGGCGCACTGATGCGGAGGAACGGAACAATGAAACCAGTAATGTTGAAGATCGACAGCCTGAAGGTCGCTTACGGCGGCATCCAGGCGGTCAAGGGCGTGGATCTGGAGATTCGCGAAGGTGAGCTGGTCACGCTGATCGGTGCCAACGGCGCCGGCAAGACGACCACCATGAAGGCCATCACCGGCCTGCAGGGCTGGGCCGGCGGTGATGTGCAGTATCTGGGCAAGTCCATCAAGGGCGTGCCGAGCTACAACCTGCTCAAGCAGGGTCTGGCGATGGTGCCGGAAGGCCGCGGCGTGTTCGCGCGCATGACCATCGTCGAGAACCTGCAGATGGGTGCCTTCACGCGCAACGACGAGGCCAACATCAAGGCCGACATCGACCGCATGTTCGGCATCTTCCCGCGCCTGAAGGAACGTGCAAACCAGCTGGCCGGCACGATGTCGGGCGGCGAGCAGCAGATGCTGGCCATGGCGCGTGCGCTGATGAGCCAACCGAAGCTGCTGTTGCTGGACGAGCCGTCGATGGGTCTCTCGCCGATCATGGTGGAGAAGATCTTCGAGGTCGTGCGCGACATCTCGGCGCAAGGCGTGACCGTGCTGCTCGTTGAGCAGAACGCGCGTCTGGCGTTGCAGGCTGCGCACCGCGGCTACGTGATGGACTCCGGTCTCATCACCATGAGCGGCGATGCCAAGCAGATGCTCGACGACCCGAAGGTGCGTGCCGCCTACTTGGGCGAATAAGCACCATCAAGCACCATCAGCATCATGAAGAAGCCCCGCAATTGCGGGGCTTTTTCTTTGCGTGTGCCCGACGTTTCAGGGCGACGTTGCTGTGTAGATGTTCGGCCGATGCAATTGCATGAAGCCGATGCCCTCGGGCACATCGGTAAAGCCATGCTTGCGATAGAGCCAGTCGGCGCCCGTTGTCACCAGCACTGTGCGGCGCAGCGTCTGCAGGTCAGGATGCTCGCGCAGGAATTCCATCAGCACGTGCGAGACGCCTTTTCCGCGCCACGCCGGCAGCACGAACACGTCGCACAGATACGCAAACGTCGCGCGGTCGGTGATGACCCGCGCAAAGCCCACGAGGTCGCCATGCGAGTCATCGTCGTTCCGACGATAGGCGGCGAAGCACAGCGAGTTCGCGACCGATCGGTCGAACACCTCTCGCGGCAGACCGCGGGCCCAATGCGTTTCCTGCGAAAGGAACTGGTAGATCTGGTCCAGCGGAAGCCACGCGGAATCATCGGACAAAACGATCCCCGTGGCCGGAACTTCTCGCGTCACGGCCATGGCAAACCTCAGAGTGGGAACAGGGGTAAGGCGATGCAGGGCGACGCATTGCGCGCCGCCCCAGGGTATGCGGTGCGCCTTAGGCGTGTGCCTTCAGCAGCGTGCGCAGCATGCCGATCATCGTGTCGATTTCTTCAGTCGTCACGTTCAGCGCGGGCATGAAGCGCAGGATGTTCGGACGCGGGGCGTTCAGCAGCAGGCCCGTCGGGTTCATCTCGCGTGCCGCTTCGACGAGTTGGCCGCCGATGTCCTTGCCGAGCAGCAGCGCGCGCAGCAGACCGTTACCGCGCTCGCCGGCCAGGCCGAACTCTTCGCTCAGCTTGAGCAGTTGCGTGCGCAGATAGGCGCCGCGTTCTTCCACGCCAGCCAGAAAGCCCGGCGCCAGCAGTTGCTCGATCACCGAGCAGCCGACGGCCGTCATCAGCGGGTTGCCGTTGTAGGTGCCGCCCTGGTCACCGGCTTCGAAGCTCGCCACTTCATCGGTGCACAGCAGGGCCGACAGCGGCACGCCGCCGCCGATGCCCTTGCCCAGCGTCATGATGTCCGGCTCGATGTTCGAGAGCTGGTAGGCGAAGAGCGTGCCGCAGCGGCCGCAACCGGCTTGCACTTCATCGACGATCAACAGGATCTTGTGCTTCTTGGTCAGCGCGCGCAGTTGCTGCATGAATTCCGGCGTGGCCGGCAGCACGCCGCCTTCGCCTTGCACCGGCTCCAGCATCACGCCGACCGTCTCGTCGGTGATGAGCGCTTCGACCGAGGCGATGTCGTTCAGGATGGCCTTCGGGAAGCCCGGCACCTGCGGGGCGAAGATGGTGTCCCAGCCTGCCTTGCCGGATGCGCTCATGGTGGCGAGCGTGCGGCCGTGGAAGCTGTGGTCGAACGTGATGATCTGGAAGGCGCCGTTCTTATGCTTCTTGCCCCACTTGCGGGCGAGCTTGATGGCGCCTTCGTTGGCTTCGGCGCCGCTGTTCGCGAAGAACACCTTGTCAAAGCAGCTGTGCGCCGTGAGCAGACCGGCCAGCTTGGCCATCGGCTCGTTGTAGAACGCCGGGCTCGGGTTGATCAGCTTGCGAGCCTGCGCGTTCAGCGCTTCGATCATGCCGTCGTTGGAGTGGCCGAGGCAGTTGACGGCCCAGCCTTGCACGAAGTCCAGGTATCGCTTGCCGTTGTGGTCCGTCAGCCACGAGCCCTTGCCTTCGGTGAAGACGATCTCGGGCCGGTTGGTGATGTACATCAGGGACTGGACGGGGTAGTCAGCAAACGCCATGGCAAAGCTCCAGAAAAAGGCGGCAGGAAGATGAAAAACCGAAAAAACGCGCGTTGGAAAAAGACAAAGGCCACGGGGGGCGCCCCGTGGCCTTGTGATCGTCGAATCCTGTGAACCCGATATGCAATCAGCAGACAGCCGCGTGGCTTCCCGGAGGGAGCAACGTACGGCGGCGTCGGAGGTGCAGGGCTTGGTTCATAAGGCGCAAGAATAAGACGGATGCCAAGTCAAGTCAAAACGAAATTTTGGCCTTCTTTGGATTTGTGCAACGTCAGCCGGCCGGATGGAGATCGGCCTCCGAGGTGAACGAATCGGCGAAGAATGCGTCCGGATGCATTCCGCACTGGGCAGCGAAGTCCGCGCGGGCGGAGTTGATCACCACCGGCGCGCCGCAGGCGTAGACCTCGTGCCCCGACAGATCGGGGTAGTCGGCCATCACCGCCTGGTGAACGAAACCGGTGCGGCCCGTCCAGGCGTCTTCGGGCAGGGCGTTGGAGACGACCGGCACGTACGTGAAGTTCGGCAGCGTGCGCGCCCATTCTTCGGCCTTGGCGTGCATGTACAGGTCTTGCGGGCGGCGGCCGCCCCAGTACAGCGTCATCGGGCGCGTGCTGCCGATGAACTGGGCATGCTCGATGATTGCCTTGATGGGCGCAAAGCCGGTGCCCGAGGCCAGCAGGATGATCGGCTTGTCGGATTCTTCACGCAGGAAGAAGCTGCCCAGCGGACCTTCGAAGCGCAGGATGTCGCGCTCCTTCATGGCCGGGGCGCCTTCCTTGGCGCCAAACACGTAGTCGGTAAACGCGCCGCCCGGCATGTGGCGGATGTGCAGCTCGATCGGGCCGTCGTCGTGCGGCGGGTTGGCGATCGAGTAGCTGCGGCGCTTGCCGTCGCGCAGGAGAAATTCCACGTACTGCCCGGCCAGAAATTGCATACGCTCGGTGGCAGGCAGTTGCAGCTTGACGATGGTGACGTCCGGCGCGGCCTTCTCCAGCGACGCGACGCGGCATGGGATCTTCTTGATGGGGACATCGCCGGCGCCGTGCACTTCGCGCACTTCGATGGTGACGTCCGTGGCAGGCGTGGCGCAGCAGAACAGCGCGCGGCCTTCGGTGGCCTCCTGGGCGGTCAGCGCGTTGGGCGAGTGGTTGCCCTGAACGATGGAGCCCTCGCGCACTTGGCCCTTGCACGAGCCGCACGCGCCGTTCTTGCAGCCGTACGGCAGGCCGATGCCCTGGCGCAGCGCTGCTGCAAGGATGGTCTCGCCGTCTTCGGCCTGGAACTGGCGGCCGCTGGGCAGCACGTTGATCTGGTAAGCCATCTACAATCCGAATATGTTGAAAAGAGTGTCTGGTCGCCCTGATGGGCATGCAATCGTGGTCAATCCGGCAGCACGTCCGATGGTGAATCAGTCAGTCGCTCGGCCATCCAATCCTGCACCACGCCTGGGACGCCCGCGCGTGCTGATCGTCGGCTGCGGCGATGTCGGGCAGCGCTGCCTGACGTTGCTGCGCTCGCGTTTTCGCGTCTTTGCCGTCACCTCGCGCCTTGAAGGCCGCGCTTCGTTGCGCGAAGCGGGTGCCGTGCCGATTGTCGCCAACCTGGACGATGCCGCGTCGCTGCAACGGCTGCGAGGGTTGAGCCCCCGCGTGCTGCATCTGGCACCGCCGCCCGCAGTTGGCAACGATGATCCGCGTACCGCCGCGCTCCTGCATACGCTGGCGCAACCATCCCCGAATTCCACCGCCACAAAACGTCGCATTTTACCCGAGCGGGCGCACAAGTCCGGTGGCCTCACTGGCCGCTTGAAAACCCGCCTCCAAGCGCGCGCGTTTGTCTATGCCAGCACCAGCGGCGTCTACGGTGATGCGGGAGGCGCCTGGGTGGACGAAGCCCGGCCCGTGAAGCCCACCACGGCGCGTGCGCAGCGCCGGGTCGCCGCCGAGCGCCGCGTGCGCTGGTTCGGCGCGGGCGGCGGCTGGCGCACGTCGATCCTGCGCATTCCCGGCATTTATGCGGCGGACCGGCTGCCCGTCGCGCGGCTCCAGCGCGGTACGCCCGCCCTGCGCGCGGAGGATGACGTTTACACCAACCACATTCACGCTGACGACCTCGCGCGCGCCGTCATTGCCGCGCTGTTCCGGGGCCGGCCACAGCGCGTCGTGCACGCCAGCGACGCCTCTGAGTTGCGCATGGGCGATTACTTCGACGCCGTGGCCGATGCGCGCGGCTTGCAGCGGCCGCCGCGCATTTCGCGCGCCGAGGCGATCCAGCAGATCGAGCCGGCGCTGCTGTCGTTCATGAGCGAATCGCGCCGGCTGCGCAACACCCGGCTTGCGCGTGAGCTGCGGGTGGCGCTGCGCTACCCGACGGTCGCGGATTTCCTGGGCAGCGAGGCCTGACATGAAGGCGCCGGCGCCCGCCCCAACGTCGTCGCATGGCGCCCGGCTGCGCATTGCGCGATGGGCGCTTTGGCTGTCTGCGGCGCTGGTGGGCGTGGGTGTCTCGTGGTTTGCCGCCTGCTTCGTGGCCGATTCGATGAGCGCGCGCGACGTGCAGCAGATGGTGGATGCGCGGCGCCAGTTGGCCGCCCAGGTGGCGGAGGGGATGTCGAGCCAGATCACGGCGGACGTGGCCCTGCTGCGCGCGCTGCCGCAGACGCTTGCGCAGATCGACGCCATCCCGCGCGCGGTGCAGCGCGTCGACACCCGGCGCTGGAACCTGATGGACCAGGGCTCGCGTGCGCAACAGGCGATGTCGCATCCCGAAGTGGTCGACATCGACGCATTCCTGAACGCCACCGCCGGCAATCTCGGGCTGGACTACGTGTGGGTCGTGAACCAGAACAATTACGTGGTGCTGGCCAACAACGCCGGTCGTGCCGATTCGTTCGTCGGCGTGCAGTCGAGCATGCAGCCGTACATGAAGGAGGCGATGCTGGGCGGCCTGGGCGAGCAGTTCACGGTGGGCCGGGTGACGGGCGTGCCGGGCCTGTTCTTCGCCGCGCCGGTGTATGACGCGGGTGGATACCTGATCGCGGTGATGGGCACCAAGGTGAGCCTCGCGCGGTTGCAGCACTGGGTATCGCACCCGACCTCGCTGGTGACCGATCCGAATGGGCTGATCATTCTGTCGACCGATGCGTCGCTGGTGGGCAAGATCCTGCCGGATGCGCGCCTGCAGCGCATGGGCGCCAGCGACCGGTACAACGCCTACCAGCGCGTCGACTTCGAACCGTGGCCCTATCAGCCGACCGCGAAGGCGCATCCCGACGTGCCGAGCTGGGTGCCGCCCGAGGTGCGCGATACGCTGGCCTGGCGCGAGGGCAGCGCGATGCCATCGCTGACCGTGTCGCGCAATGCGAGCGCAGACCTCACCGTCGTCGTGGCCGAGCCGCTGCCGGCGTGGGGGCAGCAGATCGCCAACCATGCGCGCAATCGGATGATCGGGTTCGTGCTGTTCGTGAGCGTGCTGGCTACGTTCGTGCTGGTGGCGTGGTCGTTGGTGCGCGAGCGGCAGCACCACCGCGTGACGCGCCATCTGAACCAGCGGCTGCAGCGCACCAACAGCGCACTTGCCAACGAGGCGCATTTCGACCATCTGACAGGTGTGCTGACGCGCCGGCGCTTCCTGGCGCTGTTCGACACGGTGCTTGCGCGTGCCCACAATCGCGCCGAACCACTCGTGCTGGTGCTGGCCGATCTGGATCACTTCAAGCGGATCAACGACACATGGGGCCACGCTGTGGGCGACATGGCGCTGCAGCGCTTTGCGTCGCTTGCCACGGGCGTGCTGCGCAGCAGTGACCTGGTTGGGCGGTTGGGCGGAGAGGAATTCGCCATGGTGATGGGCCGCACCACGCTGGAAACCGCCACCGAGGTGGCCGAGCGCTTGCGCACCGCGGTGGCCGAGAGCGACGAAAGTTTCCCGACCGGGCTCTCGATGACGGTCAGCATGGGCATGACGGTCTGCCGGCCGGGCGATACCGCGTCGGAAATGCTCAAGCGCGCTGATCTCGCGCTGTATCGCGCCAAGGAAAGCGGGCGCAACCGGCACGTGGCCGGCTGAGGGCTGAGGCTAGCGCCGCGCGCGGCCCGCGCGACGACGGCGCAGTTCAAGCTGCGTGCGTGCGCCCGACAGCGGCACACGGCGGAAGCGTTCACGGCGCTGTTCTTCATCAAAGAAGGCCAGCGACGGTTTGACCAGATCGCTGCGCGAGACAATGCCTACCAACGCGCGCGATTGCGAATCGGCCACCACAGGCAGCCGCTCGAGCCCATGCACCGCCAGCCGTGTGGCAACGATGCGGCAGGTCTCGCCAGGCAACGCCATCACGGGGGCGTTTGCGCCAAACAATTCGGCCACGGTGACGGCGCCGCGCGTCTGGCCCGCCAGCAGCGCCTCGCGGTCGAGCATGCCGATCAGCCTGCCATTCGGCGCGCCTTGCACCACCGGAAATGCGCGGTGCGCCTGCGTGGCGCCAAAGCGGTCCGCGAGTGTATCGGCCAGCGTGGCCTGTGCGTCGATGGTCTGCACCGAACGCGTCATCACCTCATCCACGGCGTGGCGCTCGAGCGGGTCGACCGCGTATTCGCGATAGATGTGGAAGCCGCGGCGCGCGATCTTCTCGGTCATGATCGAGCGCGGCATGGTCAGCACGACAAAACCGTAGGACACCGCGACCGCCAGCAAAATCGGCAGCAGCGCATTCACATCGTGCGTGAGCCCGAAGGCGAAGACGATGGCCGTGAGCGGGGCGCCCAGCACACCCGCCAGCATGGCGGCCATGCAGACGAGCGGCCACAGGCCCGGATCACCGCCCGGCAGCACAGGCCCGATAAGCACACCAAGACCAGCGCCCATCATCAGCAGCGGAGCGAGCACACCGCCCGACGTGCCCGAGCCCAGCGCGATCACCCAGATGATGGCCTTGACCACCAGCAGCGCCAGCGCCACGCGGATGGCGAGATGGTTGTGCAGCAGGTCGCCGATGACGTCGTAGCCGACGCCCAGGGCGCGCGGTTCGAAATAGCCGCCAATGCCCACCACCAGGCCGCCGATGGCCGGCCACCACATCCAGTGGATCGGCAGGCGGCCGAACAGGTCTTCGGTCTTGTACAGCGCCATCGACAGCGAGCGTGCCAGCGCGCCGCACAGCAACCCGGCGATCACGCACGAGCCCAGCGCAGGCAGCGTCGCGGGCGCGGTTTCCAGCGGGAAGAGGGGGCCGGGCTCCAGCACCAAAACACGGAGGAAGCCCGCCACCGCGCAGGCCACCGCCACGGGCAGCATGCTGCGCGGGCGCCATTCGAACAGCAGCAGTTCCACCGCCAGCAGCAAGGCGGCGACTGGCGTGCCGAATACGGCGGTCATGCCGGCCGTGGCACCGGCCACCAGCAGGGTCTTGCGCTCAGCCGCCGTCAGCTTGAAGAACTGCGCGAACAGCGAGCCGATCGCGCCGCCTGTCATGATGATCGGGCCTTCCGCGCCAAATGGCCCGCCGCTGCCGATCACGACACCCGACGACAGCGGCTTGAGCACCGCCACCTTCGGCGACATCTTGCTCTTGCCGAACAGAATCGCTTCGATGGCCTCGGGAATGCCGTGACCGCGGATCTTCTCCGAACCGAAGCGCGCCATCAGCCCGACGATGAGCCCGCCGATGAGCGGCACCGCAATCACCCAGGCGCCGAGCGTATTGGTGGCCGGCGAGCGGTCCGCCAGCGACAGCGTCTGGAAAAAGAACAGGTTGGTGAAGAAGCGGATCAGGTTGAGGAGCACCACCGCTGCCAGCGTGGCAATGGCTGCGATGACGACCGCAAGTGCAGTCGTGCGGAACAGCGTGGTGTCGGTCGCAAAGTCGCGCCGATGCGGCGAGTGTTCAAGGGTTGGCATGGCGTCACTGCTCGGCGGCGGGTTCGGCCGGTTGATCGAGGTGCGGAAGCTTGAAGGCGCGGCTGAAGGCCGACAGCTCGCTCTGGTGCAGCTCGGCCAGCAGCGCAACCAGGTGATCGCCCTTTCTGGAAAGATGCACTTCCACCTGGCGGGCGTCGGTATCGCTCGGGCGGCGCACGACCAGCCCGGCTTCTTCGCAACGCGTGACGAGCGCCGCCGTGCCGTGCGGCGCCGCCTGCAGGCGCTCGGCCAGTTCGCCAACGGTGGCCCATTCACGCCCGGCATAGCCTTTCACGTGCAGCAGCAATTGATACTGCAGCGGGGTGATGCCCTTGGCCTGGATCAGATCTTCGGACGCGCGCAGGAAGCGGCGCAGGTGGTAGCGGAAATTGGAGAGGTTCTCGAAATCCTGCTTGGACAAAGGGCGTGCGGAAGTGGACATGGCGCAAATAATGGGTTTGCGGTCGAATATATCACTATGTGACATATATTGGAAAGCCGACGGGCGCGCTGCACTGGCACCCCGGCGTGCGCCCCAATCAACATGCATTGTTGATTGACAATCAAGACTGTTTCGTCGACGGACGGGTTTTTCTGCAAAGGTGGAACCCGCACACTGCCATCCATGCTCATTACGCCGGTCGCGGGCGTGCCCTCTTAGCGCCTTTTGAACCGGTCAAAACCATGTCCCCCGCACTCGACAAACTGACACACGGCGGCTTCAGCATCGGCATCGAGTTGCCGCTCGACAACGATTGGTCCCCGGCCGGCGACGCGAAGCGCCTGCGTGACGGGCGCCGCCACGGTGTCCCTGATCTTGAACAGCACGCGACGCTCGCCAAGCTCGCCGATTCGCTCGGCTTTCGTGCCCTGTGGGTGCGCGATGTACCGGTGTACGACCCCGCATTCGGCGATGCCGCGCAGGTGTTCGAAGTGTTTTCGTACCTGGGCTATCTGGCCGGCATCACGCGCAACATCCTGCTCGGCACGGCCGCCGTGGTGCTGCCGTTGCGCGAGCCGCTGCTGACGCTCAAGTCGGCAGCGACGATTCAGGAACTGAGCGGCGGTCGTCTGTTGCTCGGCGTGGCCAGCGGTGACCGGCCTGTCGAATATCCGCTGTTCGGCCGCGACTTCGAGTCGCGCGGCGCCAGCTTCCGCGACCAGATCGCGCTATTGCGTGATGGTGCGCGCGGCAGCTTGCCGGCCGGCTTGGAAGTTCTTCCGGCCGTGCGCACGCCGGTTCCGCTGCTGGTGGCCGGCCTCGCGCAACAGACGCCGGCCTGGATCGGCGCGCACATGGACGGTTGCCTTGCCTATCCGGGCACGCCAGCCGACCACGCGCAACGCGCCGCCGCATGGCGTGCCGTTGCCGGCGACAAGCCCTACGTGAGCTTCATCCACCTCGATCTGGCGGATGACCCGCACGAACCGCTGCAACGTCATCGCTTTGGCGCACGCGCCGGGCGCATTGCATTGTCCGAAGAATTGGCGGCGATGCGCGAGGCCGGTGTGCAGCATATCGGGCTGCATTTCCGCCGAAATCGTCGCCCGCTTGCTGAAACGTTTGCGGAAATCGCGGCAGAGGTCCTGCCCGCTTTCCAACCCTCTGCTCTGGAGTACACCGCATGAACCCCACCCCCGCTTCCACCGAGCCCACGCGCGGCAGTGCCACGCTGCCGTTGCTCGCGCTTGCCGCCGGCGCCTTTGGCATCGGCACCACCGAGTTCTCGCCGATGGGCCTGCTGCCCGTGATCGCCGACGGCGTGCATGTATCGATTCCGCAGGCCGGCATGCTGATCAGCGCGTACGCCATCGGCGTGATGGTCGGTGCGCCGATCATGACGTTGCTGCTTGCACGGTGGCCGCGCCGCAAGGCGCTGATCGCGCTGATGAGCATCTTCACCATCGGCAACCTGCTCTCTGCTGTGGCGCCGGATTACACGACGCTGCTGCTCGCGCGGCTCGTCACCAGTCTCAACCACGGGGCGTTCTTCGGACTGGGCTCCGTGGTGGCCGCCAGCCTTGTGCCGCGCGAGAAGCAGGCCAGCGCCGTGGCCACGATGTTCATGGGCCTGACGATCGCCAACGTCGGCGGTGTGCCGGCCGCGACGTGGCTTGGCCAGATGATCGGCTGGCGTATGTCGTTTGCCGCCACGGCAAGCCTGGGTCTCATCGCCATCGCGGGCCTGTTCACCGCACTGCCGAAGGGCGATGCCGGCAAGATGCCCAACCTGCGCGCAGAGCTGGCCGTGTTGACACGTCCCGTTGTGCTCGGCGCGCTTGCCACCACAGTGCTTGGCGCCGGCGCGATGTTCACGCTCTACACGTACGTCGCCCCGACGCTCGCACAGCTGACCGGTGCTTCGCCGGCGTTTGTGACGGCCATGCTGGTGCTGATCGGCATCGGTTTTTCGATCGGCAACATTGCCGGCGGCCGCCTGGCCGATCGCTCGCTCGACGGCAGCCTGATCGGCTTCCTGGTGCTGTTGATCGTGACGATGCTCGCGTTTCCCGTGTTGGCCAAGACGCACGTCGGTGCCGCCGCCGCGTTGCTGGTATGGGGCATTGCCACGTTTGCAGTCGTGCCGCCGCTGCAGATGCGCGTGATGCGTGCCGCGGCTGAAGCGCCGGGCCTTGCGTCGTCGGTCAACGTGGGCGCGTTCAACCTCGGCAACGCGCTGGGCGCGGCAGCGGGCGGTGCGGCCATCTCCGCAGGCCTGGGCTATGCGGCAGTGCCGATTGTCGGCGCGGTGATCGCTGCGGCGGGCCTTGCGCTGGTGGGCCTGCACGTCGTGCAGCGCCGGGCGCGCCTGGCCATGAACCCCTGATTCGATTTTCCCTGGAGCACAAGATGAACAAGATTCCCGCTTTCGGCCTCGGTACGTTCCGCCTGAAGGGCCAGGTTGTCATCGACTCGGTTCGCAATGGCCTGGAACTCGGCTACCGCGCAATCGACACGGCACAGATCTACGGCAACGAAGCCGACGTGGGCGAAGCCATCGCAAGCTCCGGTCTGCGCCGCGAAGACCTCTTCCTCACCACCAAGATCTGGGTCGACAACTACGCCAAGGACAAGCTGGCGCCGAGCCTCGAAGACAGCCTCGCCAAACTGCGCACCGACTACGTCGACCTCACGCTGATCCACTGGCCTGCGCCCAACAACGGCGTGTCGCTCGAAGAATTCATGACTGCGTTGGCCGACGCCAAGGCCCGGGGTTTGACGCGCGAGATCGGCGTCTCGAACTTCAACATCGCGCTGACGCAACAGGCGATGGCGGTGGTCGGCAAAGACGCCATCGCCACCAACCAGATCGAGCTGAGCCCGTATCTGCAGAACCGCAAGCTCGTCGAATTCCTGCAGCGCGAGGGCATTCACGTCACGTCGTACATGACACTCGCCTACGGCAAGGTGCTGGGCGATCCGGTGATCGGCGCGATTGCACAGCGGCACGAGGCGACGCCGGCGCAGGTCGTGCTGGCCTGGGCGATGCAGCTGGGCTATTCGGTGATCCCGTCGTCGACCAAGCGTGAAAATCTTGCGAGCAACCTGCGCGCACAAACGCTGCAACTGACCGCCGACGACATGGCGCAGATCGCCGCGCTTGAGCGCAACGGCCGCGAGGTTTCACCGGACGGGCTGGCGCCGCACTGGGATTGAACATCGCTGCACCGACGCAATAGAAAAAGCCGCTCCGAAGAGCGGCTTTTTTCGCGTCGATCGAGCGCTTGGCCCGTGTTGCGTCAGTCGTCCAGTTGCGACAGGTCGCGCACTGCGCCCTTGTCCGCCGACATGACCAGCTTGGCGTACGCCTTGAGCGCGGCCGACACCTTGCGCGGACGCGGTTGCGCAGGCTTCCAGCCCTTGGCGTTCTGCTCTTCGCGGCGACGCGCGAGTTCTTCATCCGACACCAGCACGTTGATCGTGCGGTTGGGGATGTCGATGCGGATCCTGTCACCGTTGCGGACCAAGCCGATCGCGCCGCCCGCAGCCGCTTCCGGCGAGCAGTGACCAATCGACAGCCCTGACGTGCCGCCCGAGAAGCGGCCGTCCGTCAGCAGCGCACAGGCTTTGCCCAGGCCCTTGGACTTGATGTAGCTCGTCGGGTACAGCATTTCCTGCATGCCGGGGCCGCCCTTCGGCCCCTCGTAGCGCACGACCACCACGTCGCCGGCCTTGACCTTGTCGGCGAGGATGTTCTCGACCGCTTCGTCCTGCGATTCCGTCACATGCGCCGTGCCTTCGAACACGAGGATGCTCTCGTCCACACCCGCGGTCTTCACCACGCAGCCGTCCAGCGCGATGTTGCCCCTCAGCACGGCCAGGCCGCCTTCCTTGGAGAATGCATGTTCGTGCGAGCGGATGCAGCCCTCGGCGCGGTCCAGGTCCAGGCTCGGCCAGCGCGTGTTCTGGCTGAACGCGACCTGCGTCGGGATACCGGCCGGGCCGGCACGGTAGAACGTCTGCACGGCTTCATCCGACGTGCGGACGATGTCCCACTGGTCCAGCGCGTCCTTCATCGTGGGCGCGTGTACGGTGGGTGCGTCGGTGTGCAGCTTGCCGGCGCGGTCCAGCTCACCCAGGATGGCCATGATGCCACCGGCGCGGTGCACGTCTTCGATGTGGTACTTGTTCGTGTTCGGCGCGACCTTGCACAGCTGCGGCACGACGCGCGAAAGGCGGTCGATATCCGCCATGGTGAAGTCGATCTCGGCTTCCTGTGCGATGGCCAGCAGGTGCAGGATCGTGTTGGTCGAGCCGCCCATCGCGATGTCCAGCGTCATAGCGTTCTCAAATGCCTTGAAGCCGACCGAACGCGGCAGCACGCGCTCGTCTTCCTGCTCGTAGTACTGGCGGGCCAGTTCGACGATGCGGCGGCCGGCGCGCTTGAAGAGCTGTTCGCGGTCTGCGTGCGTGGCGACCACGGTGCCGTTGCCGGGCAGCGACAGGCCGAGCGCCTCGGTCAGGCAGTTCATCGAGTTGGCAGTGAACATGCCCGAGCACGAACCGCAGGTCGGGCAAGCCGAGCGTTCGACTTCGGCCACTTCCTCGTCGGAATACTTGCTGTCGGCCGCGATCACCATCGCGTCGATCAGGTCGAGCTTCTTGATCTCGATGGCCTTGGTGATGGGGTTGGCCAGGCGCGTCTTGCCTGCTTCCATCGGGCCGCCCGAGACGAAGATCACCGGAATGTTCAGGCGCATGGCGGCCATCAGCATGCCCGGGGTGATCTTGTCGCAGTTCGAGATGCACACCATGGCGTCGGCGCAGTGCGCGTTGACCATGTATTCGACCGAGTCGGCAATGATGTCGCGGCTGGGCAGCGAATACAGCATGCCGTCGTGGCCCATGGCGATGCCGTCATCCACGGCGATCGTGTTGAATTCCTTGGCAACCCCGCCTGCGGCTTCGATTTCACGCGCGACGAGCTGGCCCAGGTCTTTCAGGTGCACGTGGCCGGGAACGAACTGGGTGAACGAGTTGACCACCGCGATGATCGGCTTCTGGAAGTCTTCGTCTTTCATGCCGGTGGCGCGCCACAGCGAGCGTGCCCCCGCCATGTTGCGGCCGGCGGTGGAGGTTTTGGAACGGTATGCGGGCATTTTGGGTGCTGAAGAAAGTCGATGGTGGGGCGGGCCACGCGGATAAAGGCCCTCGCGCGCCCGTGCGATCAACCTCTTGAGCCGCGCCCGGGGCAAAACCGCCATTATCCCACGCCGCGCTGGGCGTGTTGCCGGCCGTCATCGCGTTGCCGAACGCCCAATGAAAAAGCCGCTTCTGCGTGAACAGAAGCGGCTTGAATTCTGGTGCCCGAGGCCGGAATCGAACCGGCACGCCTTGCGGCGGGGGATTTTGAGTCCCCTGCGTCTACCAATTTCACCACTCGGGCAGGTGCTGATGAGCCGGCAATTATGCCAGAAGTCCGGCCAGCCAAACAAGGCGGGCCGGAAGACGCTCAATCCGTCTGCTGGTTGTTCTGCTGCTCGAGCACGCGCAGCAGCGACGCCGTATCGTCATACCCCCAGCCGTTGGCGACCAGCGTATTGAGCTGCGAAGCCACCAGCTCCATCGCCGGCATTTGCAGGCCGAGTTCCTGGGCGATCTCGCGTACGAGGCCGAAATCCTTGTCGTGCAGGCGCGCTTCGATGCCGGCGGCAAAGTTGCGCTCCGCCATCTTGGGCCCTTCCAGATCGAGCATGCGGCTGCCGGCAAAGCCCGGGCCGATGGCGGCCAGCACGCGCGACGGATCGGTACCTTGCGCGCGTGCAAACAGCATGGCTTCGGCTATGCCCTGGATATTGATGACCTGCACGATCTGGTTGCACGCCTTGGCGACCTGGCCGGCCCCGTGATCGCCGACGTGCGTGATCGTCGTGCCCAGCAGTTGGAGCAGCGGCCGCACGCGTTCCAGCACATCGGCCTTGCCGCCGACCATGATCGACAGCGTGGCCTTTTGCGCCCCGGCAGTGCCGCCGGAGACCGGCGCATCCAGGAACTCCAGGCCCGCCGCTTCCAAATCGGCTGCGATCCGGCGTGTAGCCACAGCGGAGATCGTGCTGTGATCGATGCACACCGCACCACGCGGGGCGCCATGGATGACGCCGTCCGAGCCGAGCAGCACGCTTTCCACATCAGCCGTGGACGTCACGTTGGTGAAGATCACCTCCGCGTCGCGCGCCGCTTCGGCGGGGGTGTTGCAGGGCTCGGCGCCGAGGGAGCGGGCATTGTCGGCAGCCTCCGGACGGCGCACATAGGCGCGCACGGTGTGTCCGGCGGCAATCAGGTGCTGGACCATCGGCGTGCCCATGTTGCCGAGGCCGATGAAGGCAATGCGTGTCATGGCAAATCTCTGCGTGTTGCGTATTGATATCGAATTAGCGCGGGCCGGCGTATGCGAAACGGCCGTTCCTGATGATGCCCATCACGCGCGAACGTTGGTCGAAGCCTTGGTGATCCTGGGCATTCAGGTTCAGCACGCCGTTGGGCACGGTCAGATCGCGCGTCGTTTCCAGCGCGTCGCGCAGGGCGGCGCGGAAGGCGGGCGTGCCGGGCGTGGCGCCGCTCTTGAGCGCCCGCGCCGTGGCATTGTCGAGCAGCTGCCACGCGCCCCATGCATCGCCCGCGAACTGCGTGACGGTGTTGGCGCCGTACTTGGCTTCATAGCGATCGGCAAATTCCACGGCCACCTTGCGCACCGGGTGGCTGGCCGGCAACTCGCGCGCCACGACCACGGGGCCGGTCGGGAAGAGCGTGCCTTCCACGTCCTTGCCGCCCACCTTCAGGAATTCGGTGCTGGCGATGCCGTGCGTCTGATAGATGCGGCCCTTGTAGCCGCGCTCCACCAGCGTGCGTTGGGGCAGGGCGGCCGGGGTGCCGGCGCCGGCAATCAGGATGGCGTCGGGCTTGGCCGCCATCAGCTTGAGAATCTGCCCCGTCACGCTGGTATCCGTGCGCGCAAAGCGCTCGTTGGCCACCACGCGCAGCTTGCGCACGTCGGCCAGCTTCGAGAATTCACGCCACCAGCTCTCGCCATACGCATCCGTAAAGCCGATGAAGCCGACGGTGTGCACGCCGTTGTCCGCCATGTGCTGGGTGACGAGCGTGGCCATCTGCGAATCGTTCTGCGGCATCTTGAAGGCCCAGCGGCGCTTGGCGTCCTGCGGTTCGACGATGGAGGCCGAGGCGGCGAGCGTAACCATCGGCGTTTGCCCTTCGGCCACGGCATCGAGCGAGGCCAGTGCCGTCGGCACGATCGTCGGGCCAACGATGACATCGACCTTGTCTTCGGCAATCAGCTTGCGCACGTTGCGCACCGCCATCGACGGGTCGGATGCGTCGTCGAGCACGATGACCTGCGCGCGCTGGCCGCCGATGGTCGTCGGCCACATCTGCACGGTGTTCTTGCTGGGAATGCCGATGGCCGCCGCGGGGCCGGTGGTCGACAGCACCACGCCCACGCGGATGTCGGCGTGGGCGGGCAGGGCAAGTGCAGCAGCGCTGGCAAAGAGCGCCATGCCGCACAGCAGGCGACGTCGGGTCGTCATGAAATCTCCAGGAGGTTCGAGAGTTGCAGGTTGCTCATGGGATCAAAGCTCGTACGCTTCGTGATCGCCGGACATGAGTTGTTCGACCAGCTTGCGCGTGAGCGTCGGCGCAAACAGTTCGATGAAGGTGTAGACGAAGCCGCGCAGGTACGCCCCTTGTTTGACGCCCAGGTGCGTGACGTTGGTGCCGAACAGGTGTCCGGCCGGAATGGCGCGCAGGTTGCGGTCGCGCTCGGCATCGAACGCGACGCCGGCCACGATGCCCACGCCCAGGCCCACTTCCACGTACGTCTTGATGACGTCGGCATCGATGGCTTCGAGCACGATGTCGGGCTTGATCTGGCGCAGCTCGAACGCGTGGTCGATCTTGGGCCGGCCGGCAAAGTGGTGGTCGTACGTGATGATCGGGTAACCCTTCAGGTCGTCCAGTGTCAGGTGCTGGCGCGACAGAAGCGGGTGGTCAGGCGGCGTCACCACCACATGCTGCCACTGGTAGCCGGGGATCGAGATCAGATCCTTCACGTGCGACATGCCTTCAGTGGCGATGGCGATGTCGGCCTGGTCGTGCAGCACCATCTCGGCGATCTGCGCGGGCGTGCCCTGCTGAATGGAAAGGCGCACCTTGGGATATTTGCGCGTGAATTCGGCAATGGCCTTGGGCAGGGCGTAGCGCGCCTGCGTGTGCGTGGTCGCGATGGTGAAGTTGCCCTGGTCCTGTGCGGCGTAGTCCTTGCCGACGCGCTTGAGGGTTTCCACTTCTTCGAGCACGCGCTCGACGGAGGCGAGAATGCGCCGACCTGGCTCCGTGAGACCCCGGATGCGCTTGCCGTGCCGGGTGAAGATATCGACGCCCAGCTCCTCTTCCAGCTCGATGATGGCCTTGGAGACGCCGGGTTGTGATGTATAGAGCGCTTTTGCGGCCTCTGTCAGGTTGAATTTCTGCCGCACGGCTTCGCGCACGAAGCGGAATTGGTGGAGGTTCATGGCTGCGCGGTCAATAAGAAGAACGGGTGCGAACTGAACGCTACTTATAACCGACACCATATAAACAAACAATTTTTTATTGGTTTGGGATATGAGGCCAGTTCATTACGATGCTCGAACTTCGTGATAACACGCCCTCACTGTCCCTGCGCTATGACGCTTGCCTATACGATTTCCGGTCTGCTGGTCGGCCTCCTGGTCGGCCTGACGGGCGTTGGCGGCGGCTCGCTGATGACGCCGCTGCTGACGCTGATGTTCGGCTTTTCGCCGGCGACCGCCGTGGGCACGGACTTGGCATTCGCCTCGCTGACCAAGGGCGCCGGCACCATCGCGCATCGCAGCCATGGTCATGTCCGCTGGGACATCGTCAAGCGCCTCTGCCTGGGCAGCCTGCCCGCCGCGCTGGTGACGGTGATCGTGCTGAAGAGCGCCGGCAACCTCGACGCTGAATGGATGCACGTGATTCGCCTGACGATTGGCGTGTCGGTCATCCTGACCGTGATTTCGCTGTTGTTCCGCCAGCGCGTGCTGGGCTGGCTGGCCCGCAACCCGCGCTATCGCCTGCAGGGCACGGCACTGGCCGCAGCCACCGTTCTCGTTGGCGCGGTGCTGGGCGTGCTGGTGACGGTGTCGTCCATCGGTGCCGGTGCGGTGGGCGCGACGCTCATCCTGATCCTGTATCCCGAGTTGAAGAGCGCCGAAGTGGCCGGCACCGACATCGCCTATGCCGTGCCGCTGACCGCCGTGGCGGGCCTGGGCCACATGTACCTGGGCACCATCGACTGGAACCTGCTGGTGTCGCTGCTGGTGGGCTCCATCCCGGGTATCTGGCTGGGCGCGCGCCTGTCCAAGAATCTGCCGGAACGTCTGGTGCGCGGCGCGCTTGCCGCCACGCTGACGATCACGGCCATCAAGCTGGTGTCGTGATGCGTGATCTCATGCCGGCGCCGCTTGATTGCCGCTGTTGTCGCTGAGACGACAGCAGCGCCATCACGAAACGCATTCCCCCAATTGAATCGCATGCCGGCCCAGCCGGATTGGACTGAACAGTCATGTACCAATACGACGCTTACGATCACCGCCTCGTCGCCGACCGCGTTGCGCAGTTCCGCGACCAGGTGCGCCGCCGTATCTCGGGCGAACTGACCGAAGAAGAGTTCCTGCCGCTGCGCCTCCAGAACGGCCTGTACTACCAGCGCCACGCCTATATGCTGCGCGTGGCGATTCCGTACGGCCATCTGCGCGCCAACCAGATGCGCATGCTCAGCCATATCGCGGCGGAGCACGACCGCGGCTATGGCCACTTCAGCACGCGCCAGAACATCCAGTACAACTGGATCGAGCTGGAGCAGGTGCCGGACATCCTGGCCAAGCTGGCCTCGGTCGAAATGCACGCCATCCAGACTTCGGGCAACTGCATCCGCAACATCACGACCGACCAGTTTGCCGGTGTCGCGCCGGACGAGGTGATCGACGCGCGCCCGCTGGCGGAAATTCTGCGCCAATGGTCGACGTTCATCCCCGAGTTCGCGTTCCTGCCGCGCAAGTTCAAGATTGCGGTGTCGGCTTCGCGCCAAGACCGCGCCGTGACGCAACTGCACGACATCGGCGTCTACGCCTATGAGAAGGACGGCCAGACGCTGCTGCGCATCCTGGCCGGTGGCGGCATGGGCCGTACCCCGATCTTGGGCGCGATCATCAAGGAAGACCTGCCGTGGCAGCACATGCTGTCGTACATCGAAGCCGCCGTGCGCGTGTACAACCGCTACGGCCGTCGCGACAACAAGTACAAGGCGCGCATCAAGATTCTCGTGAAGGCCATCGGCGCTGAGGAATTTGCGCGCCAGGTGGAAGAAGAGTGGCAGCACATCAAGGACGGCCCCTCGACCATCACGCAGGCCGAATTCGACCGCGTGGCGCAGTTCTTCGCGCCGCCCGCGTATGAAAAGCTGGCCGACACCGATGCCGGCTATGAAAAGGCGCTGCTGGAGAACAAGGCGTTCGCACGCTGGGTCAGCCGCAACGTGCATCCGCACCGCGTGCCGGGCTACGCCGCGGTCACGCTGTCGCTCAAGCCGGGCGCGGCGCTGCCCCCGGGCGATGCCACGGCCGAGCAGATGGCGCTGGTGGCGGATTGGTCGGAGCGCTTCGGCTTTGGCGAGGTGCGTGTCGCGCACGAGCAGAACCTGATCCTGCCGGACGTGAAGAAGCACGACCTGCTGGAGCTGTGGCAGCTGGCCAAGGAGCACGGCATGGCCACCGCCAACATCGGCCTGCTGACCGACATCATTGCGTGCCCGGGCGGCGATTTCTGCTCGCTGGCCAACGCCAAGTCGATCCCCATCGCGCAGGCGATCCAGGCGCGTTTCGACGATCTCGATTACGTGCACGACCTGGGCGAGCTGTCGCTCAACATCTCGGGTTGCATCAACTCGTGCGGTCACCACCACGTTGGCAACATCGGCATCCTGGGTGTCGATAAGCACGACGAAGAGTGGTACCAGGTGTCGCTGGGCGGCGCGCAGGGCAACGATTCGGCGATCGGCAAGATCATCGGCCCGTCGTTCAAGGCCGAAGAAATGCCCGACGTGATCGAGCGCATCATCGACACCTTTGTTGCCAACCGCACGGAAGACGAGCTGTTCATCGACACCTATCACCGCATCGGCATGACCCCGTTCAAGGAACGCGTCTACGCCCGTGCAGAAGCCTGAATGCCGAGGGAAACGAACATGAGCAAGATCATCAAGCTGCAAAACGGTGCCCCGCAAATCGTGGCTGACGAATGGACCGTACTGCGCGCGCCGGAAGGCGGCGAACTGACGCAAGCCGATGTGGATGCCGCCGCGCAGGCCGTCGTGCCGCTGGCCTATTGGCAAGCGCATCGTGACGCACTGCTCGGCCGCGCGCGTGCCGGCACGTTGGCCGTCTGGCTGGCACCGGACGACGAGCCGTTCGCGCTGGAAGCCGATCTGCCGAACCTGTCGCTCGTGGCGGTGGATTTTCCGGTCTTCCGCGATGGCCGTGGCTACAGCACCGCGTTTTTGCTGCGCCAGCGCCTGGGCTTCACGCGTGAACTGCGCGCCATTGGCGACGTGCTGCGCGACCAGCTCGACTTCATGCGCCGTTGCGGTTTCGACGCCTACGCCGTGCGCGCAGACAAGAACATCGACGATGCACTGAATGGCTTCGGCGAGATCAGCGTGCGCTACCAAGGTGCCGTCGACGAGCCGCGTCCGTTGTTCCGCCGCGAGCGTGCCGTTCAGGAGGCCGCGTGAGCGACGTGCAAGACGTGAGCGTGTCCGAAGTGCCGGTGTCCGCAATCGGTCGCCCGGTGCTCTGGACGCGTCCGGCCTACACCGGCACGGCTGAAGCCCTGGCCGCGAAGGAAGCCGCGCTGTTCGAACGCCTGGCTGAGATTGCCGCCAAGCACGGCGTGGCGAAATTCGCCACCAGCCTCGCTGCCGAAGACATGGTCGTGACCGATGCGATCCTGCGCAGCCCCGAGGCCGTGCGCGCGCACCTGCCGATCTTCACGTTGCAGACGGGCCGTCTGCACGCCGAAACGCTGGAGATGCTCGATCGCGTCCGGACGCATTACGGTTATGCCATCGAGCAGTACGCGCCGGACGCCCGCGCAGTGGAAGCCTACGTGCGCGACCACGGCCTCAACGCTTTTTACGACAGCATCGAGCTGCGCAAGGCCTGCTGCAACATCCGCAAGGTGGTGCCGCTGAACCGCGCCCTGAAAGACGCCGACGCGTGGCTCACGGGCCAGCGCCGCGAGCAGGCCGTCACGCGTGCCGACCTGCCGTTTGCCGAAGATGACGAGGCTCGCGGCATCGCCAAGTACAACCCGCTGTTCGACTGGTCCGAGGCCGAAGTCTGGGCATACCTCGAGCAGCACAACGTGCCCACCAACGCGCTGCATGACAAGGGCTATCCCAGCATCGGCTGCGAGCCTTGCACGCGCGCGGTGCGTGCTGGCGAGGACGTGCGCGCCGGCCGCTGGTGGTGGGAATCGCGCGACAGCAAGGAATGCGGTCTCCACGCGGCAAATGCGGTGACAAATTCGGCGACGAACCTGTCGCAAAAGAATTGAGCGAAAGCGAAGGAAGAATCATGGGAGTGATGAGCGAGATCCCCGGCACGGCGCTGACGCCGGTGCAGAACGAACACCTCGACTGGCTGGAAGCCGAGTCGATCTACATCATCCGTGAAGTGGTGGCCGAGTGCCGCAATCCGGCGCTGCTGTTTTCCGGCGGCAAGGATTCGATCGTCATGCTGCATCTGGCGCTCAAGGCGTTCCGTCTGGGTGACCGCAAGATCGAACTGCCATTCCCGCTGGTGCACATCGATACGGGGCACAACTACCCGGAAGTGATCCAGTTTCGGGACCAGCGCGTTGCGGAACTCGGCGCGCGCCTGGTGGTCGGCCACGTGGAAGACTCCATCAAGCGCGGCACCGTGCGCCTGCGCAAGGAAACCGATTCGCGCAACGCCGCACAGGCCGTCACGCTGCTGGAAACGATCGAAGCGAACGGTTTCGATGCCCTGATGGGCGGCGCCCGTCGCGATGAAGAGAAGGCCCGTGCGAAGGAACGCATCTTCTCGTTCCGCGACGAATTCGGCCAGTGGGATCCGAAGGCGCAGCGCCCGGAACTCTGGAGCCTGTACAACGCCCGCATGGCGCAGGGCGAGCAGATGCGCGTGTTCCCGATCTCCAACTGGACGGAACTCGACGTGTGGCAATACATCGCCCGCGAGAACCTCGCCCTGCCGCCGATCTACTACGCGCATCAGCGTGAAGTCGTGCGCAAGAACGGCCTGCTGGTGCCGGTGACGCCGATCACGCCCAAGGCCGATGGCGACGTGAGCGAAGTGCTGTCGGTGCGCTTCCGCACCGTGGGCGACATCAGCTGCACCTGCCCCGTGGCGAGCACCGCCGCCACGCCGGCCGAGATCATCGCCGAGACGGCCGTGACCGAAATCACCGAACGCGGCGCCACGCGCATGGACGACCAGACGAGCGAAGCCTCGATGGAGAAGCGCAAGAAGGAAGGATATTTCTGATCATGACAACGCATTCGACGCATCCTGCATCGCACCAAGGCCTGCTGCGCTTCATCACCGCCGGTTCCGTCGACGACGGCAAGAGCACGCTGATCGGCCGCCTGCTGTACGACAGCAAGGCCGTGCTGACCGACCAGCTGCAAGCGCTGGCCAACGCCAAGAACAAACGTACCGCCGGCGAGCAGATCGATTTCTCGCTGCTGACGGACGGCCTGGAAGCCGAGCGCGAGCAGGGCATCACGATCGACGTGGCGTACCGCTATTTCTCGACCGCGCGCCGCAAGTTCATCATTGCCGACACGCCGGGCCACGAGCAGTACACGCGCAACATGGTGACGGGCGCGTCGACCGCGCATGCCGCCATCATCCTGATCGATGCGACGCGCGTGACGACCGTCGACGGCAAGACCGAGCTGCTGGCGCAGACCAAGCGCCATTCGGCCATCGTGAAGCTGCTGGAGCTGCAGCACGTGATCGTGGCCATCAACAAGATGGACCTGGTCGACTACAGCGAAGCGCGCTTCAACGAAATCCGCACCGCCTACGATGCACTGGCCACGCAACTCGGCCTGCACGACGTGCGCTATGTGCCGGTCTCGGCGCTGCGCGGCGACAACATCGTGCATGCCTCCGAAGCCATGCCGTGGTATCAGGGCGAGCCGCTGCTGGCGTTGCTCGAAGACCTGAAGGTGGAAGAGACCGCCCCGGTGGGCGACGATGCGCTGCGCTTCCCGGTGCAGTTGGTGGCACGCCAGGATGGCTCGCAAGCCGATGATTTCCGCGGCTACATGGGCCGTGTGGAAGCCGGCACCGTGCGCGTTGGCCAGGCTGTGCGCGTGCTGCCTGCCAATCGCGAAACCACCGTGGCCGAAGTGCTGACGCCCAATGGCTCAGCTGATGCGGCCGGCCCGGGCGAGACCATCACCGTGCGTCTGGCCGACGATGTGGACATTTCGCGCGGCGACACTATCGTCGCGGCTCCGACCACTGCCGCCAACGCCGCCAAGAAGCTGCACGCCGACCTGTGCTGGTTCGACGAACACGAGCTGAACCCGGCTCGCAAATACGTGCTCAAGCACACCACGGCCACCGTATTCGCACGCGTGTCCGATGTGGAGCGGGTGCTCGACGTGCATACGCTGTCGCACGAAACCGGTCGCAAGCAAATCGCGCTCAACGATATCGGCACGGTCAACATCAGCCTGCAGAAGCCGATCGTGTGCGATGTGTATGGCGATAACCCGGCCACCGGCGCGTTTATCCTGGTGGATGAAGCCACGCACCACACGGTGGCGGCTGGCATGATCCGTGCGTTTTCCTGATGTGAAAGGGGCGCGGTCACTTGCGTCCCACGAGGAAAAGGCAAAGGAAGCTGCAAATGGAAGCGAAGACCCCCAAGACACTCGGCCACGTGAGCCTGATTGGTGCGGGCCCCGGTGCTGCGGACCTCATCACGGTGCGCGGCGCACGGTTGTTGGGCGAAGCAGAGGTCGTGCTGCACGATGCTCTCGTCTCGCCCGAGGTCTTCCAGTACTGCCCGCAAGCCGTGCTCATTCCGGTGGGCAAGCGATGCGGCAAGCGTTCGACGGCGCAGCGCTTCATCAACCGGCAGCTCGTCGATCTGGCCACGAAGTACCAACGCGTCGTGCGCCTCAAGGGCGGTGATCCGATGCTTTTCGGCCGCGCCGATGAAGAATTGCAGGCGCTGGAGCAAGCCGGCATCGGCTACGAAATCGTCCCGGGCATCACGGCCGCGCTGGCAGCCGCATCGGCCATCCGTCAGCCGTTGACCAAGCGCGGCGTCGCTCGCAGCGTCGCGTTTGTTACGCAAGCCAAGGCAACCGACCCGGACACGCCGCAACCCGAAGGCGTCGTGCCCGGCCCCGTCGCGCAGGCCGATTCGCTCGTCTACTACATGGGCCGTGATCAGGCTGCGTCCATTGCAGCCGACCTGATCGCCCGGGGCCGCGCACCGTCGACACCCGCCTGGGTAGTCGAGGCCGCGACCACACCCGAGCAGCGCTCGGCGTGCTTCACGCTGCAGCAGATGGCCGACGGCGCCGCTGCGCAGTGGATCAACCCCGAGCATCCGAGCCTGCTGATGATCGGCGACGCCTTTGCCGTGCGCGCCTCGGCAGCGGCGCCGGAAATTCTCGCGGGCGAGCCGCATATCCTCGCTGCCTGAGGCCTTCAGCCGGCCTCAGAACGTCAGCGCAATCTTCCCGAACACCTTCCCCGCCTGCAGTGTCACGAACGCTTCGGGCGCGTCCTGCCACGGCAGCACCTGATCGACGATCGGGTGCAGGCCGTGCAACGCCAGCGCGCGGTTCATCGCTTCAAATGACGCGCGCGGCCCCACCGATGCCGGCCGGATCACCGCCTTGCGCGCAAAGATCTCCAACGGCGTGACGCCGCCCTCGCGTCCGGCGAGGTAGCCAACGAGGTGAATCTGTCCCCCGATCCGCAACGCCTTCAGCGAGCGCTGCAGCGTGCCGCCGCCGCCCACTTCGATGACGTGATCGACGCCCCGGCCGTCCGTGCGTGCCAAGACGGCCTCATGCCATTCCGGCGTCGATCGATAGTTGATCGTGTCCGACTCGGGAACGCCCAGGGCCCGGACGCGCTCCAGCTTGGCGTCGCTGCTGGATAGCACGATGGGCCGCGCGCCCGCCATCCGCGCAAATTGCACGGCGAACATCGACACGCCGCCCGTGCCCTGCACAAGGACGGTCTCGCCGGGTTGCAGGTTGCCTGCTTCGATCAGGCAATGCCAGGCGGTGACCCCCGCGCAGGGCAGTGTGGCCGCCTCCGCGTCGCTCAGGTGCGCAGGGACGATCACCGCGCCGCCGGCGTCCAGCCGCATGGCGTCGGCCAGCCAGCCGTCGATGGGGCCGCCGAGCATGCGGCGCGTGTCGGCGTTGCGGAAGTCGCCGGCATCCCAACGTTGCCAGAACGTGCCGGCCACGCGGTCCCCGGGGTGCACGCGCGTGACGCGTTCGCCCACCGCCACGACCTCGCCAACCCCGTCCGAGAGCGGAATCAGCGGCAACGGAAAGCGCGTGAAAAAGGTGCCGCAGACGATTTCGAGATCACGGTAGTTGAGCGATGCGGCGCGCGTCCGAACGATGATCTCGTCGGGCGCGGGCGTCGGGTCATCCCGTTCGATGGGGCGCAGGGCATCGATGCCGTAACCGTCGGTCAGAGCCAGGGCTTTCATGGGTTCCTCTTCGCTTAAGTCTTTGGGGCCGCGCACGAGGCGCGTCTGGCACGACTTTGGCGCATGTCATAAGATGAATCCAATTCAATTTAGTCAGAAAAAACATAACGAAGAGGAATGTCGGCATGCTCGAGGAAATGCGTACCTTTGTGCTGTTGGCGCAGACGGGCTCGATCGCTCGCGTAGCGGAGCGCCTGCCGCTCACGCAGCCGGCCGTCACCAAGCAGATTCAGCGGCTCGAGCGCGCCCTGGATACCGTGCTCTTCGACCGCCGCGTCAAGCCATTCCGCCTGACAGCCGAGGGCGAGGCGGTGCTTGCCCGGTGCCGCACCATCGTCGGCGAATTCGAAGCGTTGCGGGGCAGCGTGCGGTCTTCGGGCGAACCGGAAGGCGTGCTGCGCGTGGGCGTCAGCCACGCCGTGGGCGACGCGCGATTCGCTCGTGTACTGTCGGGCCTGCGGGAGCGCTATCCGGCGGTGTCGTTTCGTTTGAGCTGCGAGTGGGGCGGCGTCCTGCGTGAGCGGCTTCAGCGCGCCGAACTGGATGCGGCGCTGTGGCTGGCGCCGTCGGGTGTTGCCGGCCATCGGTCGGACGGCGGTATCCGCGTGATCGGCACGGAGCCGGTCAGTCTGATTGCCGCGCCCTCGCGCAAGCTGCCGGCCGCAGTCTCGATGGCCCAGGTCCGGGACGAAGCCTGGGTGCTGAATCCGGCCGGGTGCGAGATGCGCGCCTGGTTGCTCGGGCGCTACGAGGCCGACCGGCTGACGCCCAACGTGGCTGCCGAGGTGCAATCGGTGCCGTTGCAGCATGCGTTGGTGGCGGAGGGTTTCGGGCTCGGCTTTGCGCCGTTGCGGCTCATCGGCGCGCAGCTTGAGGACGGGGCACTCTCGGCGCACAAGCTGGCAGCAGCGCCGGCACTGTGGGATGTGTGCGTGCAACGGGGGCCGTCGCTCGGCCGGCTGGGGCGGGTGGTGGATGCGCTCGAAACGGCGCTGTCCACTGAAGCCGCGGTGGTGCGTTAATCACCTAACGTTCTTTTCAGGCGCCTGCGATGCCGCACGTCATCATCGAATACACCGCGAATGTCGAAGCCGATGCGCGCATCCCCGAGCTGATGCGCACGCTCAACGATGTGCTGATCGGCCACGCCGATGTGTTTCCCACCGCGGGCATCCGCACACGCGCGCTGCGCCTGGACCAGTACCGCATGGCCGACGGCGGTGCGGACGACGCCTTCATCCACGTGACGTTCAGGATCAAGGCTGGCCGGCCCAAAAACGTGACGGGGCCGATCTGTGCGGCTATGTTCGCCGCCATGCGCGCGCATCTGGCCGACGTGTTTGCGCGCCGTTATCTCGGGCTGACACTGGAGCTGGTGGAGTTCGACCCGCACGGCTTTCACGTCGAGAACAACGTGCATTCGCGCTTTGCGCGCGTAGCCCAATCGCAGCAGGACGGTCTGGCTTAGCCGAGTTGGCGGACGCAGTAACCGGCGATGGCGTCGAGCACGGCGTCGTCTTCGCCAACGGCGTCGACGCAACGGATGGAAAGCGTGGGGTAAGCCTGCGCGCATTGCGCGATCAGCGCAGGCAGATCGCGCCGCAAGTGGCCGCCCTGGCCGAAGAACACCGGCACGATGGTGACCGTCTGCGTGCCCTTTGCGGCCAGGTCTTCGATGGTGCCCGGCAGATCGGGCGCCATCAGTTCGAGAAAGGCGAGGCGTGTGTCGACGTCGGGCTGCTGTGCAGCCAAACGCTCGCGCAGGCGGTCGAACGGTTCACGCCAGCGGGCATCGCGCGCGCCGTGCGCAAACAGGACAAGCGCGCGGGCCGCCATCAGTGGCGCTCCACCCAGCGCAGGCTGACCAGCGCCAGTGCCAGATACAGCGCGCCCGGCACGATGGCCGTGAAGATGGCCGGCCAGGTGTTCAGCAGGCCGACGTGCGAGAACAGGTTGTTGACCAGCTGGAACGACAACCCCAGCATGATGCCGCCGAACACCTTCAGGCCGACCGCCCCCGCACGTGCATGCAGATACGCAAAGGGCAGGGCCAGCGCCATCATCACCAGCACGGTGAACGGATAGACCACTTTCTTCCACAGCGCGATCTCGTAGCGCTGCGTGTCCTGCTTGTTGTCGCGCAGGTGGCGGATGTACTGGAAGAGGTCCAGCGTGGCCATGCGGTCGGGTGTGACCATCAGCACCGACAGGATCTGCGGCGTCAGTTCGGAGCGCATCTCCTGGTGCGGCAGCTTGGTCTGCTCGCCGCGGAAGTCGGGCGCCAACGCATCGGGTGCGCCCGCCACGGCCTGCACGGTGTCTTGCGGGGCGACCGTGCCGGGCTTGCGCGGGAATTCAATGAAGCGCGTCTCCGTCACGTCGTTCAGTTGCCAGTTCTGGTGGCCCTGGTAGCGCGCCTGCTCCGCCACACGGATCGAACTCAGGCGGTAGTCCGAATCGAATTCATAGATGCGCAGGCCCTTGATGGACTGGTCCGGCTGCAGCGCGCCCACGTTGACGAAGCGGGTGACTTCGCCGCCCGTGCCGTCCGGCTTGGCGGGGCCACGATCCTTCACCCACACGCCCGAACGGAAGCCGGCCGACACCGTCGCGCCCAGCGCTTCCAGTCGCACCTTCTGTGCGTACTCTTCTGCTTTCGGCCCGATGAATTCACCAAAGATGTACGTCACGAGGGCCAGCGGCAGCGCAATCTTGAACAGCGACAGCAGCGCACGCCGCGTATCCAGCCCCGCCACGCGGAAGATCGTGAACTCCGACTGGCTCGCCATCTGCGAAAACACATAGATGGCGCTGATGAGCGCCGCCACCGGAATCACCTCATACACCCGCGTCGGCGCCTGCAGCATCACGTGGAAAAACGCGACAAGCGTGGTGTAGCGTCCCACCACTGAGCCCAGCTCGCCCAGCATGTCGAAGAAGATGAACAGCGCCAGCACCGCAAACAGGATGAAGACGAACACGCCGTAGATCTGGCGCGCGAAGTACTTCTCGTAGACGGGCATCTTCATCATGCACCCGCCTTCTTGGGCGCAAAACCGAGCACGGCGGAAATCCCCTTCAGGCCGGCCGCGCTGTAATGCCGGAAGCGGAACAGCAGCACCGCGCAGATGAAGGCGACGAGGTGGATCGGCCACCAGGCCATGAACACGTTCATCTTGCCCTGCGAAACCCAGGCCTGCGACAGGTTCAGCAGGTTCGAATACGTCAGGTAGATCAGCACCGCGAAGATCATCGGTGTGTAGCGGCCCAGACGCGGGTTGACGTAGGCCAGCGGAATGGCGATCAGCACGAAGTTCAGCGCCAGCAGCGGCAGGCCGATCCGCCACACCAGTTCGCCGAGGTTCTCGGGCGTCGGATTGGCGAGCAAGTCTTTGGTGGAGCGGCTCTTGGTCGGCAGGTTGGCATCGGCCTGGGGTGGCTTGTTGGCGACCTTCACGCCGTATTTGTCGAATTCGACGATGCGGTAGTCGAGCTTGCCGGGCGTGCCTTCATAGCGGCGCCCCTTGTCGAGCACGACAAAGCGGTCGCCATTGGGCATGGTCTTGAATTCACCAGTCTTGGCCATCGCCACGCCGATCTTGTCCTGCTCGGCATTGGCGACGAACAGGTTGCGGGCGTGCTTCATGCCGTTATCGACGCCCTCGATGAAGAGCACGTAGTTACCGTGCGCGGGCTCGATGAAGCGGCCGGCGGAGATCATCGACAGCACGTCGCGCTGCTCGAAGCGGTCGCGGAACAGCGCGCTCTGCTGGTTGGCCCACGGCCAGCCAAATAGCGCCAGCAGCGCCACCAGCACGATGAACGGCAGCGAGAAGCGCAGCACGGGGCGGATGAAATCCGTCAGGCTGATGCCCGAGGTGAACCACACCACCATCTCGGAATCCTTGTACCAGCGCGTCAGCACCAGCAACACCGAGATGAAGAGCGTGGCGCACAGCAGAATCGCCAGGTAGCCCAGCGTTGCCAGGCCGATAAGGAGCAGGACGTCGTTCGGGTTCGCCTCGCCGTTGGCGGCCATGCCGAGGATGCGGATCACCAGGGTGGTCAGCATGAACGTCAGCAGCACGAGAAAGACGGCGCCGGCGGTGAAGGACAGCTCGCGTCGCAGGGCTTGTTCGAAAATCATGCGGATGCGGGATGGGAGGGCGAGGTCATGACCAGTGTGCGTTCCACCGGAGCCCCTGCGCAAAATCGCGGATAATATGGGCTTTCGTTGACTCGCCTCATAGAGAGAAGCGCGATGGAATTTAGCACAAAAGCCCTGGACTGGGCCAAAGCCGGCGCGTTGGCCGCCAAGAGCGATTGCCTCGTGATCGGTCTGTTCGAGTCGCAGACCCTGGCCGGCGCCGCAAAGGCACTGGACGTGGCCACCAAGGGCTTGGTTGCCCGCCTCGTCAAGTTGGGCGATTTTGAAGGCAAGCGCGGCACGTCGCTGCTGCTGCACGAAGTGGCCGGCGTGGGTGCTGCCCGCGTGCTGCTCGTCGGTCTGGGCAAGGAAGCCGACTTCACCGACCGCGCCTACGCCGAAGCCGTGCGCACCGCACTGCGCGCGCTGGCCAGCACCAAGGCCGCCAGCGTGACGTGGACGCTCACCGAGCACACCGCGCGCGACAAGGACACCGCCTGGGCCGTGCTGACTGCCGTCACGCTCATCCGCGAAGCCAGCTACCGCTTCATCGAGCGCCACCCGGAACTCAAGAGCAAGCGGGACAAGAGCAGCACCGGCCTGCGCAAGCTGGTGCTGTCGGTGCCGGCCGCCGACGCCAAGGCCGCCAGCGTAGCCGCTACGCGCGGTACCGCCATCGCCAACGGCATGGATCTGACGCGAGATCTGGGCAATCTGCCGTCCAACATCTGCACGCCGACCTACCTGGCCAACACCGCTCGCCAGATCGCCAAGGATTTCAAGCTGAAGGTCGAAGTGCTCGGCCGCAAGCAGATCGAAGCCCTGAAGATGGGCGCCTTCCTGGCTGTGACCAAGGGCAGCGAAGAGCCGCCGCAGTTCATCGTACTGCGCTATGAAGGCGGTCCCGCCAAGCAGGCTCCGGTGGTGCTGGTCGGCAAGGGCATCACGTTCGACACGGGTGGCATCTCGCTCAAGCCGGGTGAGGGCATGGACGAGATGAAGTACGACATGTGCGGCGCCGCCTCCGTGCTGGGCACGCTGCGCGCTGTTGCGGAGATGGGCCTCAAGCAGAACGTCATCGCCGTGGTGCCGACCTGCGAGAACATGCCCAGCGGCATCGCCACCAAGCCGGGCGACGTGGTGACCAGCATGTCGGGCCAGACCATCGAGATCCTGAACACCGACGCTGAAGGCCGCCTGATCCTGTGCGATGCGCTCACGTACGTGGAGCGCTTCAAGCCGGCGGTGGTGATCGACGTTGCAACGCTCACCGGCGCCTGCATCATCGCGCTGGGTCACATCAACACCGGCATGTACGCTCGCAGCGATGCGCTGGCCGATGCCCTGGTGGCGGCGGGCAAGCAGTCGCTGGATACCGCCTGGCGCATGCCGCTGGACGAGGAATACCAGGAGCAGCTCAAGTCGAACTTTGCCGATATGGGCAACATCGGCGGCCGCCCGGCCGGCAGCGTGACGGCCGCCTGCTTCCTGGCGCGCTTTACTGAAAAGTACGACTGGGCCCACCTCGACATCGCCGGTACGGCCTGGAAGAGCGGCGCCGCCAAGGGCGCCACGGGCCGCCCGGTGCCGCTGCTGACGCGTTTCCTGATGGACCGCGGTTGACGAGCCGGAGGCACTGCACTGTATGACCCGCGTCGATTTCCACAGCAATGTGCCCGGCAAGCTGGCGTACGCGTGCCGGCTCGTGCGCAAGGCCTACGGCGCGGGCCAGAAGGTGATTGTGGTCGGAGATCAGGCTGCGCTGGAGGCGTTCGACACGCAGCTGTGGACATTCAGCCAGCTCGATTTCCTGCCGCACTGCGGCCTGCGGCATCCGCTCGCCGCGCAGACGCCCATCCTGCTGGCCGATGTAACCGAGCCCCTGGACGATGCGCCGCATCACGACATCCTGGTCAACCTGTCGCCCGAGCCGCCTGCGCTGTTCGCGCGCTTCAGCCGGTTGATCGAAATCGTGGGCGATGACGATGCCGATCGCGCCGCTGCGCGCGATCGCTTCCGTTTCTACCGCGATCGCGGTTATCCGATCCAACACCACGACGTGGGGCGCGCATGACCGACGGACGCTATCCCGGGTCCCAGGCGGACAACAACATCCCGGTTCTGACGGAGATTGTCGAACTGGAGGACGCGGCACCCGCTGTAGCGCCTGCCGCGCCGCCGCGCACGCCTGCTCAAGCCTTCAACGCGGACGTCCCGCCCGCCCTGCGCGAGCAAGGCCTTGCGCCCACCTCGGCCATGCCGCCCGCAGGCACCGACGCCGCCCGCGTGATGGGCGACGTGATGTGGCGTTTCCAATCCGAATGGCCAGCGTTGATCGAAGCGCAATGCCGCGCCGCCATGGAATCGCGTCTGTCGTTGCTGAGTGAACAGCTCGCAGCGGAATTGACGCGCACACTGGAGGCCCGCCTGATGGATTGGCTGGGCGCCGCGCTGGACGATGCGCTCGCCGCGCAGCAGAAGCCGCCGCAGCGCTGATCGCGCAAAGAAGAACCCGCCGTGTGGCGGGTTTTTTGTGGGTGTCGCCAACGAATCAATCCGTTACCGCGCCCTTGCTGGCCGTTGCTGCCAGTTTTGCAAACTTCGCCAGCACGCCCCGCGTATAGCGCGGCGCCGGTTGCTTCCACGCGGCGCGGCGGCGGGCAAGCTCATCGTCGGGCACATTCAACTGCAGCAGTCGCTGGTGCGCGTCGATGGTGATCGAGTCGCCTTCGTGCACGAGGCCGATCGTGCCGCCCACGTACGCTTCAGGCGCGACGTGGCCGACCACCATGCCCCACGTGCCGCCGGAGAAACGTCCGTCGGTGATAAAGCCGACCGACTCGCCCAGGCCCTTGCCGATGATGGCTGACGTCGGTGCGAGCATCTCGGGCATGCCCGGACCGCCTTTCGGTCCAAGATACCGCAGTACGAGGATGTCGCCGGCCTTGATCTGGTCGCCCAGGATTGCGCTCATCGCGCTTTGCTCGTCGTCGAACACGCGCGCCGGGCCGGTGATGACCGGGTTCTTCAGGCCGGTGATCTTTGCCACGGCGCCTTCCTCGGCAAGATTGCCTTTCAGGATAGCCAGGTGGCCTTCCTTGTAGAGCGCCTTGTCGATCGGCAGGATCACGTTCTGATCGGCGCGCGGCTGGTCGGGCACATTGGCGAGTTCTTCTGCCAGCGTCCTGCCCGTGATGGTGATGCAATCCCCATGCAGCAAGCCTGCATTGAGCAGCAGCTTCATCACCTGCGGGATGCCGCCAGCCTCGTGCAGGTCGGTGGCCACATACTGGCCCGACGGCTTGAGGTTGCAGATGACCGGCACGCGCTGGCGGACCCGCTCGAAGTCATCGATCGTCCATTCCACTTCGGCCGCGTGCGCAACGGCTAGGTAATGCAGCACGGCGTTGGTGGAGCCGCCGGTCGCCATGATCACGGCCACGGCGTTTTCGATGGATTTTCGCGTGATGATGTCGCGCGGCTTCAGGTCACGGCGTACGGCTTCGACGAGCACGCGGGCGGATTCGGCGGCGCTGTCGACCTTCTCCTGATCGGGATTGGCCATCGTGGACGAATACAGCAACGACATGCCCAGCGCTTCAAACGACGAACTCATCGTGTTGGCCGTGTACATGCCGCCGCACGAACCGCTCGACGGGCAGGCGTTTTTCTCGATGCCCTCGAAGTCCTCCTCGCTCATGCGGCCGGCGGTGAATTCGCCCACGGCCTCGAACGACGAGACGATGGTCAGGTCCTTGCCCTTCCAGTGCCCCGGCTTGATGGTCCCGCCGTACACGTAGATGCCCGGCACGTTCGTGCGCGCCAGGGCGATCATGCCGCCGGGCATGTTCTTGTCGCAGCCGCCGATGACGACGACGCCGTCCATCCATTGGCCGTTGACGCAGGTCTCGATGCAGTCGGCAATCACCTCGCGCGAGATCAGCGAGAACTTCATGCCCTCCGTGCCCATCGACATGCCGTCGGAAATGGTGGGCGTGCCGAAAATCTGCGGATTCGCGCGGGCGTCCTTCACGGCAGCCACTGCGGCATCGGCAAGCTTCTGCAGGCCGGAGTTGCACGGCGTGATGGTCGAATGGCCGTTGGCTACGCCGATCATCGGATTGTCGAAGTCGTCTTTCGTGTAGCCCAGCGCGTAGTACATCGAGCGGTTGGGCGAGCGCGCCACGCCCTGTGTGATGTGCTGGGAACGCTTGTTGTCTGGCATGGGGGTCTCCGTGGGGTCGGCACCATCGTTGTAGTCAACCGGGTGGCGCCCAGCATGCACTTGGAGAAATGGCGCGTCAAATATATTATTGAGCGACTATTGAGTCGTAAAAAGTATCAATTGCCGATATGGACCTGCGCCAGCTTCGCTACTTCGTGACCGTTGCCGAAGAACTGCATTTCGGGCGTGCCGCCGAGCGGCTTTCGATGACGCAGCCGCCCCTGTCGCAACAAATTCGCGCCCTCGAAGACGAACTGGGCGTCACGCTGTTCCACCGCACGCAGCGTTCCGTGGCGCTGACGGCGGTCGGCGCGCGTTGGCTGGGGGAGGCTCGGCGCGTGCTGGCAGAGGCGAACGCGCTGCCGGGGCTGGCGCAGCGGCTGGCGCGGGGGGAGGTCGGCACGCTGTCGCTGTCCTTTGTCAGCACGGCGGATTACGGCATCCTGCCCGCCTTGCTGCGGCACTTTCGCGATGCGCGGCCCGATGTGCAGCTTCTGCTGCGCGAGGCCACGAGCGATGTGCAAATCGAAGCGCTCCTGGCGGGCGATGTGGATGCCGGCGTCGTGATTGCGCATCACGCCGGCTCCGTGCCGGGCGAACTGGAATACCGCCCGCTGGTGCGCGAGCGCCTCGTGCTGGCGGTACCTGCGTCGCGCGCTGCGCAATGGGGCCTGGCGCCGGGCCAGCCGATTGCACTGGCAGACGCCGCGGCTGACCCGCTGATCATCTTCCCGCGTCGGTCCGCGCCCGCGCTGTATGACATCATTACCGGCTATCATGCCGCGCACGGCGGACGGCCCGAAGACCCCGGTGCCGCCACGCGCATCGGCCAGGAAGCCATCCAGATGCAGACCATCGTCAGCTTGGTTTCCGCCGAGATGGGCGTTGCGCTGGTGCCGGCATCGCTATGCAACCTCCAGCGGACCGGCGTGGTCTATCTCGAACTCGCCGCGCCCAGCCCGATCATCGAGACCGGTCTGGTGTGGCGGCGCGATGCGGCTTCGCCGGTGCTGCCGTGGTTCGTGGCCAGTGCCGAAGCCGTCGCCAAGCTGCAAGAAGACAACCAAACCTGACACCTACAGGATTCATGCTCATCCATCCGCAATTCGATCCCGTCGCCCTGCATCTGGGGCCGCTTGCCATCCGCTGGTACGGCCTGATGTATCTGGCGGCGTTCATCATGTTCCTGTGGTTCGGCCGCCTGCGCACGCGCCAGCCGCACATCGCCGCCGAAGGCTGGACCGGGCGGGACCTCGACGACATGCTCTTCTACGGCGTGCTCGGTGTGATTCTCGGCGGCCGCCTCGGCTACGTGCTGTTCTACAAGGCGGATTGGTATTTCGCCCACCCGCTCGACATCTTCAAGGTCTGGGAAGGCGGCATGGCCTTCCACGGCGGCTTTCTCGGCGTGGTCGTGGCGATGATGCTGTATGCGCGCATGCGCGGGCGCTCGTGGATGCAGGTGACCGATTTCATCGCGCCGATGGTGCCGTGCGGGCTCGCAGCAGGGCGCCTCGGCAACTTCATCAACGGCGAGCTGTGGGGCCGCGTGTCGTCGCCCAACCTGCCGTGGGCGATGATGTTCCCGCAGGCGCAGGGCGAAGACCGCGAGTGGTTGCTTTCGCATGCGCAGGAGGCTGCCACCCGCGGCCTGCAGGCCATTTTCGACCAGTACCACATGCTGCCGCGCCACCCGTCGCAGCTCTACCAGTTCGCGGGCGAGGGCGTGCTGTTCTTCATCCTGCTGTGGCTGTATGCGCGCAAGCCCCGGCCGATGGGTGCGGTGTCGGGCGCATTCCTGCTCGGCTACGGCGTGTTCCGCTTCGCCGCAGAATTTGCGCGCGAGCCGGACAACTTCCTCGGCTTGCTTGCAGCGAATCTCTCGATGGGGCAGTGGCTGTCGTTGCCGATGATCCTGATCGGCATCGCCATGCTGGTCTGGTCCTATCGTCGTGCAGGCAACGGTGCAAAAAACCAGGCGCACGCCTGACGTCGCTGCCGCGCAAAGAAAAAGCCACCGAACTTCGGTGGCTTTTTTCATGGACCGGCTCGCGGCTTACTTCAGCATCTGCACGGCGCCGGAAACCGTCACCGTGACCTGCGCCTTGCCGCCCTCGATGGGCACCGGCGCCGAATCGAACGATGCCGGGGCGGCTGCCATGCGCATCATCGGACGCGGGCCCGGGTTGTTGCTGCCCTCGCTCACGTGCACGTCGCGGATCGTGTAGCTCGTGTAGCCAAACAGCTTGGTGGTCGCCAGAGCCTTGTCGCGGAACGAACTCACAGCCTGATCGATCAGCTTGGCTTCCGCCGCCGTGCGCGCTTCGCGCGAGAGCGTGAAGTTCACGTTCTGCACCTGCATCTGATTGGCCAGCTGGCCGGCCAGCTTGGACGCCGCCGCAAAGTCCTTCGACGTGATGCGCACTTCGGCACGGCCGCGCCAGACGCTGATCTTGCCGTTGCGATCGGTGTTCGGATAGATATTGAAGCCGCCGGTTTCGGCTTGCACGCCAGACGTCCGCTTGGCCTGATTGATCACCTCATCGGCCTTGCGCGACAGCGTCGTGGAGATGGCGCCCGGGTCTGCCCCTTCCTGCTCGGCGCTCAGCGTGAGCGTGACGGTGTCGGTCGGCACTTCGGCCACGGCCTGGGCATCCAGCGAAAGCACGCCCGAATGATTCGTCTCAGGAGCGGCCTGTGCGAAAGCAGTCGTCATCATTGCAGTCCCCAAAATGGTTGCGGCCAGGACAGATTTCATTGTGTTCTCCCAAAAAAGCAATGTGATGCGTCTGACTGGCTCCTACGCGCATCGTTCATCACGTTTGTAACAATTTCCCGCCGCGCACCGTCATTTACTCAGGATCGCGCATCAATTTCGTGGTGATGTAACGCCACTGCGCCGGTGTGACGGGCGTGATCGAAAGGCGGTTGCCGCGTTGCAGCACCGTCATGTCGGCCAATGGTTCGTGCGCGCGCAGCGTCGGCAGATCAATCAGTGCGCACTTGCGTACGAACTTCACGTCGACGAGCATCCAGCGGGGCGCTTCCGGCTTCGACGCGGGATCGTGGTAGTGGCTTCTGGCGTCGAACTGCGTGGGATCCGGATAGCTGGTCGAGCAGACTTCCGCCAGCCCCGCGATGCCGGGCTGCGGACAGGACGAGTGGTAGAACAGCACGCCGTCGCCGATGCGCATGCGGTCACGCATGAAGTTGCGCGCCTGATAATTGCGCACGCCGGTCCAGGGCAGGGTGCCTTCAGCGCGCAGCGTGTCGATGCTGGCCTCGTCGGGCTCGGACTTCATCAACCAGTATTGGGTGGCCATCGTGTGAGACGTGCGGGCGACGTGCGGAAGTGGCGGTGTGCGCAGCATAGCAACACGGCCGCCGCCTCGCCATTGGCCGCGCACCAACGGCGAGCGCATTCACGATAGGCAAAGAAAAAGGCGGTAGCGCACATGTGCACTACCGCCTTTTGTTGGGTCCCCACCTTGGCCGCTAGACCCGCATCCTGAACCCAAGTGAGGTTCAGAGTGGCAGCGGAAGCCGCATTTCGGGTACATCACCGGCGCAGGGAGCCCACGACTTGCGTCGCACGCTATGCACTGGAAGACGCGCTCGCCCACACGGCATATCCCGCACCAAGCAATGCTTATCGGTTCAAGGAATTAATGGCCATGGCGAACCAGGCAGGGAAACTGTCAGACGCATCATCACGCTGTGTTTCGAGCGCATGGCGATGCGTCTGAGAGATTCATCGCAGGCAACCGTTTTTCTCGACTCTGTAGCCGCTAAAGCCTTATGGTGTAAGGGTTTGCGGGAGATGCCGGAAGCCATTGGGTGACACTATACACCCGTTCGCATCCGAACCCAAGCCCGGATGCGATCCGGTTACAAACACGTTTTGTATTGAATCAAATGACTTCGCCGTACTGGCGCAGCGCCTCGTCCGTGCGGGCGTTCAGGTCGGCCAGCTTGGCGCGAATCGTGTCGATCGGCAGGGCAGAGTCGGATGCGGCCTGGCGTTGCATCGACAGCAAATCCGATGCGATGCTGATGGCGGCCATTACGGCGACGCGCTCGATGCCCTTGGTGTTCGAGCCGTTCTTGATGCGCGTCATCTGGTTGTCGACCATGGCTGCGGCTTCACGCAGCGCAGCCTCGTTATCGGCGGAGACAGCGAACTTGTAGGGCTGCCCGGCGATGTTTACTTCAATTTGCTTGCTGCTCATGCTTAGGTCTCCGAGTGCGGGGCGGGGGCGGCCGCTGTATCGTCGGCGCCTGCGGCCTGGCCGAGGAGGTCAAGCTGGCGGGCGTCGGTGGCCGTGGGCAGCTTGTCGAGAATCGATTGGATGCGCAGTTGCGCTTCTTCGATCTTGGCATTGAGCACGCTGCGATCAGCGACCATCGCGTCGCGCTCGGTCTTGAACGCCTCGGCTTCCGCCTGAAGCCGCTCGACTTCGGCGCGCAGGCGCTGGTTCTCGGCGGCGAGCGCATCGGCGTGACGCAGCACGCGCGCGATCTTGCCGGCAAGTTGTTCGAGTTCGTTCAGCATTGGGTGTCAATCAGAATCGAGTGGGGGGATTTTAGCCGATCATGCGCGTCGCGCCTGTCCTCCATACGGATGCGCGATACGTGGCGGCATGAGGCGACGCACTGGGCACAACGTGCCGAGGTGTGTTTTTACCGCGACTGCGACGGGTTTGGGGTGCCTTTTCCGTTAAACTTCGCCGCGTCCTGGTGCCCGCAGCACCATCTGCAGTTAAACGGGAAGCAGGGAGCGCGCGCCCCAAGCGATGCGCCAACCTGCGCTGCCCCCGCAACGGTAAGCGAACGCCGCGTGTACCCGCCATCTCGCCAACAAGAAGATGGGTGCCGCGCGGTCTGTCCATACGCCACTGTTCCTTCGGGAATGGGAAGGCGGACAGGCCGCTTCGCCAGCCCGGATACCGGCCAGGACGGTGGATCTCAGAGAACCAATTCACGGTCCTGCTGCGCCGCCCGATCTTGGCCCTGTGATACTCGCCGTACCCATGTACGGCTGCGTTTCTCGGTCCAACCTCGGGCGGCTCGCTACGGACCGTGAGCCGGTTCTAAGCCGATGTGAGGGAACCGCATCGAGATCCTGCTGCCAGCGACCCGCGGGGGAACGGGTCCGGCTGACGCTTCTTGTCTTTTCAACATGAGCTTGACTACAAAGCGGCCACTCCGGATGCCCCGGACGGCCATGCGCGCGCTTGCCGCCGCACTCACGGGGGTCATGGCAGGTGCAGTTGCACCGGCCTGGGCACAAAGCACTACACAGGTTGCCAGCACGCCCGTGGGCGAGCTGAATCCGACAGTGGTCACGGCTTCGCGCAGCGAGCAGCCCCTGTCGGACGCGCTGCCGCACACGACGGTTATCAGCCGCGCCGATATCGAGCGCTCGCAGGCGCCGGATGCGGTGACGCTGCTGCGCCGCGAAGCCGGCATCGAAATCGCGCAGAACGGTGGCCCTGGCACCAACGCCAGCCTGTTCATGCGCGGTGCCAGTTCCAATCAGACGCTGGTTCTGATTGACGGTGTGCGCGTGGCGTCCGGCACTTCGGGCGGCGCCCAGATCGGGCAATTGATGGCCGATCAGATCGATCACATCGAGGTGGTGCGCGGCAACGTGTCTGCGCTGTACGGCTCCGATGCGATCGGCGGCGTGGTGCAGATCTTCACGCGCAACGGTCGCGGCCACGGCCCGCTCGCCAATGCCGAGATCGAATACGGCGCCCGCAATACCAAGCGCGCGCAGGCCGGCATCAGCGGCTCGCTGGGCGAGAACGGCGATACGTCGTTTGCGGTGTCGGTGTCGGAATTCAAGACCAACGGCTTCTCGACCATCAACCCGCTGCAGGCCCCCAAGGCTAACCCGAACGACAACTCGTACACGAACAAGAGCGTGTCGGCACAGTTGTCGCATCGTTTCTCCGCTGACTGGCAAGCGGGCCTGACGTACTTCCAGACCTGGGGCGATGTCAGCTACGACAGCGCCTTCGGCAAGCGGACCGATGACAACGTTGCGCACAACGTGGTGCGTTCGATGTCGGCCTACGTTGACGGCAAGGTGACGCAGGACTGGAAGACGCGCGTGACGCTGTCGCAGGGTGACGACCGCAGCCTGAACTTCACGAACGGTGTTCTGCAAGTGCCGTCGCGCTTCAATACGCGCAATCAGACGGCGAGCTGGCAGAACGACTGGGCCTTCATGCCCAACCAGTTGCTGAAGGTGGGCCTGGAGCATCTGCAGACCAGCGTCGACAGCGATGCGTACAACGTGCCCACGCGCAACGTCGATTCCGCCTACATCGGTTACGAAGGCAAGTTCGGTCCGCATCAGCTGCAGTTGAACCTGCGTCGCGACCGCTACTCGGACTTCGGGGGCGCCAACAGCTATTACGCCGGCTACGGCTTCGCATTCAATCCGCAATGGAAGGCGGTGGCGAGCGTGAGCAATGCCTTCCGCGCGCCGAGCTTCAACGAGCTTTACTACCCGTTCTTCGGCAGCCCGACTCTGCAGCCCGAGAAGGCGCGCTCGGTGGAAGCCGGCGTCGAGTACAGCAGCGCGATGGGCCTGGTGCGCGTGACGGCGTTCGAGACCGACTACAGCAACCTGATCACGAGCGCGTTCGATCCGGTGTCGGGCAACTTCCTGGCCGCCAACGTGAACCGCGCGCGGGTGAACGGCGTGGAAACCTCGTATCGGGGTTCGATCTATGGCGTGGACCTGCGTGCCAGCTTTACCATGCAGAACCCGCAGGACTTGTCGGCCAACCAGTTGCTGTCGCGCCGGGCACGGCACTTCGGCAGCGTTTCGGCGTACAAGACGTTCGGGCCCTTCTCGGCGGGCGTGGAGTGGAATGCAGCGGGGGACCGCCAGGATTCGACCAAGACGCTCGGCGGCTACGGCTTGCTGAACCTGGTCGGCCGCTACCAGATCACGCCGGACTGGGCGGTGTCGGCACGTGTTGAAAACGTGACGAACAAGAACTACCAGTTGATCTACCCGTACAACACGGCATCGCGTGGGGTGTTCTTCACGCTGTCGTGGCAACAGCACGAACCGAAGCGATGACAACACCTGCACTGCCCGCACGCGGTTTTGCCTGGCGACTGTGGTCGCTGCTGGCACTCGCGTGCGTGGTGGTGCTGGTGGCGTCGTTGATGCTCGGCAGTGTGAGGCTATCGCCCGCCGAGGTCTGGCGGGCCCTCTTTTTTGGCAATAGCGGTGGCGATAGCTTGGCTGCGGGCATCGTCACCGAATTGCGCCTGCCGCGTGCAGGTGCTGCGTTTGCTGCCGGCGGGCTGCTGGCCTTTGCCGGGGCGCTCATGCAGATGCTGCTGCGCAATCCGCTGGCCGATCCGTATGTGCTGGGCGTCTCCGGTGGCGGGGCAGTGGCGGCGCTGACGGCGATGTTGTTTTCGCTGCCGTGGTGGGCAGTGCAGACGAGCGCCGGCGCCGGAGCACTGCTGTCGATGGCGCTGGTGGCCGCGTTGGCGCGCCAGCACCTGTGGCGCGGCGAGCCGGGCGAGGCCAACGCGCGCCTGCTGCTCGGTGGCGTGGTCATGGCGTCCGGCTGGGTTGGCCTGATTACGCTCATCCTGACTGTTGCGCCCGAGAACAAGCTGCGCGGCATGATTTTCTGGATGGTCGGCGACCTCGGTGGCGCCGATCGTTACGCGGGCGCGTTGCTGGCGCTCGTGGCGGCGGTGGCCGCTGTATTGCCGCACGCGCGTGACCTGAACGTGCTGCTGACCGGCGAAACGCGCGCCCGTGCGCTGGGCGTGCCGGTGGCGCGGGTGCGTGCGCTGATCTACGTGGTGGCTTCGCTATGCACGGCGGTGGCGGTCACCATTGCGGGTTCCGTCGCCTTTGTCGGCCTGCTGGTGCCGCACATGGTGCGCCTGGCGTGGACGCGCGACGTGCGCATCCACTTGCCTGCTACGGCGATGGCCGGCGGTGGGCTCCTGATGCTGGCCGACCTGATCGCCCGCACACTGATTGCCCCAACGCAACTGCCCGTGGGCGTGATCACCACCATGCTCGGCGTGCCGACGTTTCTCTATTTGCTGATGCGGAGCGCGCGATGAGCTGGTGGCGCCGTCCAAGTCCTGCTCCGGATGCATTCGCGCGATTGGACGCAGCGCCCGAACTGGCGCTGCGCGATCTGCGAGTGGCCATCGATGGGCGTGTGCTGATCGAGCGGTTGTCGATGACGGCCACCGCCGGGCAGCTCTGGTGCGTGGTCGGCCCGAACGGCGCAGGCAAGTCGACCTGGTTGTCGGTGCTGGCGGGCTTGCGTTCGCCGGACGGCGGCAGCGTCGCGCTCGACGGTGTGCCGCTTGCCGATTGGCCTGCACTGGCGATGGCGCGGCGCCGCGCGTTTCTGCCGCAGACCTTGCATGACACGTTCCCGATCACTGTGTACGATGCCGTGATGACGGGCCGCCATCCGCACCTTGCGCGCTGGGAGTGGGAAGGCGACGCCGATGCCCGCGCCGTGGATGCCGCGATGTCTGCACTGCAATTGCAGCCGCTTGCCCAGCGCGATGTGCGCACCCTTTCCGGCGGTGAGCGACAGCGCGTGGCGATGGCTGCCGTGGTGGCGCAGGAGGCGCGCGTGCTGCTGCTCGATGAACCTGTCGCCCACCTCGATTTGCATCAGCAGATCGCCGTGCTGCGCCTGCTGCGCGAAGGCTGCCGCAAGCAGGGCTGGCTGGTCATGCTGACGGTGCATGACTTGAACCTTGCGCGCCGCTTCGCCACGCACGCCCTGTTGATGGACGGCGCGGGACACACCAACGCCGGCATCGCGGCCGATGTGCTCACGCCCGAGCACTGCGCGCGCGTGCTGCGCACCCCCATTGCCGAGGTGGCTGACGGCCGCCACACGGCCCTGATTCCTGATGAACCCGATGACGACTGAAGACAACAACGATGGCCTGAACGAGCGCCACCGCTCACGCATGCAGCGCAAGAAGGCGGTGGTGGACGCCAAGATTGCCGCCGCGACCGACGTTCGTGGTGTGCTGCTCGTCAACACCGGCAACGGCAAGGGCAAATCCAGCTCCGGCTTTGGCATGGTGATCCGCGCCATGGGCCACGACATGCAGGTCGGCGTGGTGCAATTCATCAAGGGCGCGATCCCGACCGGCGAAGAACGTTTCCTGCGCCGCTTTCCCGAACAATGCCGCTTTCACGTGATGGGCGAAGGCTACACATGGGAGACGCAGGACCGCACGCGCGACATTGAAAAAGCCCAGGCCGCATGGGCTTGTGCCCGTGAACTGCTGAGCGATCCGACCATCGGCCTGGTGCTGCTGGACGAACTGAACATTGCGCTCAAGTATCACTACCTTGACGTGCAGACGGTATTGGCCGATTTGCGTGCGCGGCCGCCGGCGCAGCATGTGGTGATTACCGGACGCGGCGCGCCGCCGGAGCTGATCGACGCTGCCGACACCGTGACCGACATGACGCTGGTCAAGCACGCGTTTTCCCAAGGCATCCAGGCGCAGCCGGGAGTCGAACTGTAATGAAACAAGCGATGCACATTCCGCCATTTGACGATGCGTTGCGCGCCCGCCTGCAGGCGGCCGTGGATTGCAAGACCAAGCCGCTCGGCGCGCTTGGCCGGCTTGAATCGCTGGCCGTGCAGATCGGCCTGATCCAGAACACCGACACACCGCAGCTGACGCGCCCCGCAATGGTCGTGTTTGCTGCAGACCACGGCATCGCCCACGCTGGCGTGAGCGCGTATCCACAAGCGGTGACAGCCCAGATGGTGCTCAACTTCATCGCGGGCGGCGCGGCCGTCAACGTGTTCTGCCGCCAGCACGGGTTTGCGCTGGAAGTGGTGAACGCAGGCGTCGCCGCGCCGTTGTGGACGGCCGATACGCCGGGCCTGATCGATGCGCCCGTTGGCCCCGGTACGCGCAACTTTGCCGCCGAGGGCGTTCAGCAAGCGGCCATGACCGCCGACGAACGCGACCGCGCCATGGCACTCGGTGCGCAACGCGTAGCACACCATGCGGCGCTGGGCACCAACGTGATCGCGCTGGGCGAAATGGGCATCGCCAACACGGCGTCTGCCGCCTGCCTGATGGCGCGCTTGTGCGATCTTCCCGTCGCGCAATGCGTGGGCCGCGGCACCGGGCTGGACGACGACGGCCTCGCCCACAAGCGCGCCGTGCTGGAAGCGGCGATGGCAAAGCACGTTGACGTCCGCAAGCCGCTGGACGTGCTTGCGTGCTTCGGCGGCTTCGAGGTCGCGGCGATGGTGGGGGCGGTGCTTGAAGCGGCGCAGCGGCGCATGGTCATCCTCGTCGACGGGTTCATTGCGACGGCCGCCGTGCTGGTGGCGGCCCGTGTGGCGCCCGACGTGCTGCGCTATTGCGTGTTCGGTCATGTCTCGGACGAGCGCGGGCATCGCGCGTTGCTGGAGGTGCTCGATGCGCGGCCATTGCTGTCGCTGTCGTTGCGGCTGGGCGAGGGCAGCGGTGCGGTGCTGGCGTATCCCGTGGTCGTCTCGGCGGTGGCGTTCCTGCGCGAGATGGCGACCTTCGCCAGCGCAGGCGTGAGCGAGCGCGCATCGCCATGAATGCCTGGCGCGAACATTGGCAGGCGCTGTGGACGGCGGTCGGGTATTTCACCCGCATCCCCGTGCCGGCGTCGGTCGGGTTCTCGCAAGCGGGGTTGAATCGCGCGGCGCGCTACTTTCCGCTGATCGGGTGGCTGGTGGGCGCGGTGGCAGCCGCGGTGTATTGGCTCGTGTCGCGCACGGTGCCCGCGCCCGGTGTGGCGGTGGCCGTGTCGATGGTGGTGACGCTGTTGCTGACCGGTGCGTTTCACGAAGACGGTCTGGCCGATTGCGCAGACGGTTTTGGCGGCGGCTACACGCCTGAAGACCGGTTGCGCATCATGCACGACTCGCGCATCGGCGCGTTCGGCGCGATTGCCGTGTGCATGGCGCTGCTGCTGAAGTGGCAATTGCTGAGCGCGATGGCGCCGCATGGCATTGACCTCCTCGTTGCAATGGTGGCTGCGCACGCTGCCAGCCGCGCTGCTGCCGTCAGCTACCTGCTCACGCATGACTACGTGCGGGCGGAAGGCAAGGCCAAGCCGGTCGCGCAACGCATGCGATGCAGCGACGCACTGTGGGCTGGCGCGTTCGGTGTCGCGCCTCTGCTGTGGTTCGGGCCGATCTGCGCGGCGTTCATCGTCGTCGGCTTGATCGTTGCGCGCTGGCTGCTGGGCCGCTACTTCGTGCGCCGCATCGGTGGCATCACGGGCGATTGCCTGGGCATGGCGCAGCAGATGTTCGAGCTGCTGATCCTGTGGGGACTGCTGGCATGGATGTCATCCTGATTCGCCACGCGCGGCCCGCCATGACGGCAGGTCTCTGCTATGGCCGCACCGATCTGGAGCTGGCGTCGCCGATGGACCCGGAGCCGTCGGCCATCGTCGAGAAACTCGCCGCACACGCTCCGCATCGTCTGCTGGCAAGCCCGTTGCAACGCAGCCGCCTGACGGCCGAAGCGATGGCGCAAGCGGCTCAACTCCCTGCGATCGAACTCGATGCGCAATTGATGGAACTCGATTTTGGTGCCTGGGAAGGCTGCCAATGGGATGACATCCCGCGCGCCGAAATCGACCGCTGGGCGCGCGATCTCGTGCACTGCAATCCGCACGGCGGAGAATCGGCGGCGGATCTGCTGGCCCGCGTGACGACGTGGGCTGAGGCAACAAGCGCGACGCCCGTGCCCTGTGTGTGGGCGGTGACGCATGCCGGGTGCATGCGCGCGCTGGCGGCGCATTGGTTGCAACGGCCGCTGGCCGAGACGCTGCAATGGCCGTTGCAATGGGGGGCAGCCTGCGGCTTTCGCGTGCTGCCCGACACGTTGCCGGTGCTGCTGTTCTGGAACCGCTGAGCGGCGCGAGGTTTAACGACCCGGCCCGTTGACGGCTTGTGAACCGAGGCGCCGCGTGCGGGCTTGCTCCAGGTCTTCGCACAACACGGTCGCGGCTTCCACAAGGCGCGGACCAAAGCGGTTGATCAGGTCGCCGTTGATGCTGAAGAGGTTGCCGCGCTGCACGGCCAGCAATTGCGGCCAGCGCTTCCATGCGTCGAGCGTATCGATCGGACGGCTGCCTTGCGTGGCGCCCATGCTGGCGGTCAGCAGCACTTCCGGGTTGGCTGCGATCACGGCCTCGGGCGAGACCGTCGGCACCAGCAAAGGCTCTCCCGCAAACACATTGCGACCGCCGCACAGCGCCAGCATGTCAGAGAAGATGTGCTGGCCGTTGAGCGTCATGAGCGGTTGGTCCCAGACCTGATAGAACACCGAAACCGGCGGCCGGCTCGCGTAGCGCTGACGCAGCGCATCGGCGCGTTGGCGAAATTGCTGCGCGGCGTCGTGCGCGCTCGCGCGGGTATCGAGCAGTGTGCCGAGCGCTTCGATCGAGCGCGGAATATCGCTCATGCGATGCGGCTCGGAGAAGAACAGCGGAATGCCGAGCGCGCGCAGGCGGTCGATCTGTTTCTGCGCGTTGCCGTGGCGCCAGACCACCACCAGGTCAGGCTTGAGGGCGGCGATGCGTTCCAGATCGAGCGAGCGGTTATCGCCCACGTGGGGAATGTCGCGCGCGGGCGGGGGGTAATCGCTGTAAGCCACGGTGCCAACGATGCGTGCCCCGCCGCCCGCCGCGAACAGCAGCTCGGTTGCATGCGGCGCGAGGCTGACGATGCGTTGTGCAGGGCGCTGTAGTGTCACGGCTGTGCCGGTATCGTCCGTGACGGAAATGGCCGCACATGCCGGTGCGGCAGCGATCGTGAGCGCAATGGCGGACAGACCGCACACATACAGGCGACGGGCGAGGCGAGAGAGACGAGCGGGCATCGGGGGGGAGGTCAAGCGGAGTGCGACAGCGATGCTAGCGCATCGGCAAGGCGTTGCCATCCGGTCTCGTCCGGGGGCAGGCCGAAGCGCAAGCCGCTGACGGGCGCATCGAACAGGCGCGTCCAGATGCCGAGGCGCGCCAGGCCTACGTGCAGCGCCGGTGCGTGCGTAGCGGGTGCCCAGGCAAACAGCGGTGTTGCGACATTCGGCAGCCCGTGGCGATCAAGCAACGCCGAGAGCCGCGCGCCGGCCGCCTGCAGTTGCGCGCGCGTGGCAGCTTGCCAGGCGGTGTCGGCCAGCGCCGACCGCACGACGGCACGCGCCGGACCGTTGACGGTCCAGTGTCCCAACGCCTCGCGCAGCGCGGTCAACAGTTCGGGTGCTGCCAGCGTGAAGCCGATGCGGGCCCCCGCCAGCCCGTAGAACTTGCCGATCGACCGCAGCACGACGAGCCCCGGCGTTCCTGCCAAAGGGGCCAACGTGGGGCCATCGTCGAACGCTTCGATAAACGCCTCGTCGACGATCAACGTCCCGCCGCGCGCATGCAGACGCATGTGCCAATCGCGCAGCGTTTCCGCGGGCACCAGGCGTGCCGTGGGGTTGTTCGGATTGACGACGACCAGATGCTGTACGTCCTTCGGCAGATCGCCGAGGAAAGCGGATTCGGGCAGCGGCACGACGTCGTGGCCAGCGCGCGCAAAGGCGGGCGCGTATTCGCTGTAGCCGATCTGCGCGATGCCGGTTCGCCCTCGCGGGAGCAGTGTGGGAAGGGTGCGGATCGCCGCCTGCGAACCAGCAACCGCCAGCACGGCATGCGCGTTGATCACGCCGTAGTGTGCGGCGGCCAGCGCTTCGAGGCCGTCGTCTTCGGGCAGGCGCAACCAGGCGTCGGGCGGGATCGGCGGAATGGAGTAGCCGTGCGGATTGATGCCTGTGGACAAGTCCAGCCAGCCGCCCGCTGGCTCGCCGTACCGCGCGCGTGCCGCAGCGAGATTGCCGCCATGCATGATGCCGCTCACGACAGACCCCACGCCAACGCTGCGATCAGGCCGAGCGCGCCGAGCCACAGCCACAACGTGTGCGACACGAGCGTCAATGCACGTGTGATATCGGCGGCTGTTGCTGGCTTGCCCGCGCCAAGCGGCGGACGTGCTTCTTCAACGCCTTCGTAGCGTGCCGCGCCACCGAGTTGAACGCGCAGGCTTCCGGCGCCCGCGGCCATCACCGGGCCGGCGTTCGGGCTCGACCATTGCGGTGCTTGCGTGCGCCAGCAGCGCAGCGCATCGGCGGTGCTGCCAAGCAGCGCGTAGCTGACGGCCGTGAGTCGCGCGGGCATCCAGTTGAGCACGTCGTCGATGCGCGCGGCGGCCCACCCAAAGCCGGTAAAGCGCGCATTGCGGTAGCCCCACATTGCATCGAGCGTGTTGGCCAGCCGGTACAGCATCACGCCAGGCGCGCCGGCCACAACCAGCCAGAACAGCGGCGCGAAGACGGCATCGCTACCGTTCTCCAACGCCGATTCCACCGCGGCGCGCGCGATGGGCTCGTCGGCCGCTTGCGTGAGGTCCCGCGAGACGATGCGCGAGGCGAGGGCGCGTGCGCGGGGCAGATCCGCATCGCGCAACGCAAGCGCGATCGGCGCGATGTGTTCATGCAGGCTGCGCGCGCCAATGGCGAAATACAGGGCGATCGCATCAAGCGCGACCACCAGCCACGGCGACACATCGCGCGCCATGACGACGAGCCATCCTGCCAGTAGCACGAAGGGCAGCACGGTCGCCGCCCATGCAAGAAGGCCGACGATGCGCGACCAGGCAAGCGCTGCCGGCCTGCGGTTCATGCGACGCTCCATCGCGGTCGCGATGCGTCCGAAGCCGACCAGCGGGTGCCAGCGCGGCACCTCACCGAACAGCCGATCGAGAAATACGCCCGCAAGCGCGGCCAGCGTCACGAGCGTCCACCCGAGATCGAACACGCCCCCCGACGATAAGCTCACGGTGCCGCGCCGAGTGCCGGCCCTTTCACCACCATTGGAATGCCGGCCACCAGCAGATGCACGTTGTCGGCCAGTGCGGCGAGGCGTTGGTTCAGCCGGCCCAGTTCGTCCACGTAGAACCGCGTGACGGCGCCCATCGGCACCACGCCCAGGCCGATTTCGTTGCTGACGAGGATGACCTCGCCGGGCAGCAGCGGCAGAGCGGTGAGGAGCGCGTCGATTTCGGCCGTCCAGGCTTCGGGCGGCGTGACGAGGCCGGTCTCAGGGTATTGGTGATGCTCTGAGAAGAGCAGGTTGTTGAGCCACAGCGTCATGCAGTCGACGAGCACGCAGCCACCGTGCTGCGCGTGCGTGTAGAGCGCTTCGGCCAGGAGCACGGGCTCTTCGACCAGCCCCCAGTTGGCGGGGCGGCGCGCACGGTGCAGGGCCACGCGCAGTTGCATTTCCTCATCGCCGTCGCCGGCGGTGGCAACGTACGTGACGGGTCCCGCGCATTGCAGCGCGAGCTGTTCGGCGTGGTGGCTCTTGCCTGAGCGGGCACCCCCGAGAACGAGTGTGAGACGGCGTGACATTCCCGCATTCTAGCGAGGGCGCAGCAGCTAGGCACGACAACGGCGATGCGATAATCCGCGCATGTCGAAAGCTCCATTTCCTGTGTCGCCGGACTTGCTTCGGGGCACGCTGATGATCCAGGGCACCACGTCCGACGCCGGCAAGAGCACGCTGGTCGCCGGCCTGTGCCGCGTCGCGCATCGTGCGGGTGTGCGCGTGGCGCCGTTCAAGCCGCAGAACATGGCGCTCAACAGCGCCGTCACCGCAGATGGCGGAGAGATCGGCCGCGCGCAGGCGTTGCAGGCGCAGGCGGCGGGCGTGGCGCCCACGGTCGACATGAACCCCGTCCTGCTCAAGCCCAACAGCGACACCGGCGCGCAGATCATCATCCACGGTCAGCCGCGCTGCGACCTCGACGCCCGTGCGTACCACGACTACAAGCCCACCGCCATGGCCGCCGTGCTCGAATCGCACACGCGGCTGCGCGCGCGTTACGACCTCGTGCTGGTCGAGGGCGCGGGCAGCCCGGCGGAGATCAACCTGCGCGACCGCGACATCGCCAACATGGGCTTTGCCGAAGCCGTCGATTGCCCCGTCGTGCTCGTTGCGGACATCGACCGCGGTGGCGTGTTCGCGCACTTGGTCGGCACGCTCGCCTGCTTGTCGGACAGCGAACGCGCGCGCGTGACGGGCTTCATCATCAACCGGTTTCGCGGCGATATTTCATTGCTGACGCCGGGGCTCGACTGGCTGACCGCGCAGACAGGCAAGCCGGTGTTTGGCGTGCTGCCGTATCTGCATGGCCTGCACCTCGACGCAGAAGACGCGGTGCAGACGGCGCAGCGCGCAACCTCGGCCGATGCGCTGCGCGTTGTCATTCCGGTGTTGCCGCGCGTGTCCAACCACACCGATTTCGATGCGCTGCGTGCGCATCCGCAGGTGGACGTTCGACTGGTCGGCCCTGGCCAGCCGATTCCGCCCGCCGACCTCATCATCCTGCCCGGCAGCAAGAGCGTGCAGGCCGATCTGGCCTGGCTGCGTAGCAACGGTTGGGAAGCGGCCATCGCGCGGCATCTGCGCTACGGCGGCAAGTTGATCGGTATCTGCGGCGGCATGCAGATGCTGGGGCGGCGCTTGCATGATCCGCAGGGGCTGGAAGGTGCGGCAGGCAGCGTCGACGGTCTTGGTTATCTCGATTTCGAGACCACGCTGGAGGCCGCCAAGCAGTTGCGCCAGGCGCGCGGCACGCTGGCGGGAAGCGGTGGGGCCATCGCCGGCTACGAAATCCACATGGGTGTGACCGAGGGGCCTGCGCTGGCATGCCCCGCCGTGCTGCTCGATGATGGCCGGGCAGATGGCGCGATTTCGACCGACGGGCAAATCTTCGCGACGTATCTGCACGGCTTGTTCGACTCACCCGAGGCCTGCCGCGCGCTGCTTGCCTGGGCCGGCGTGCGTGACGCGCAGGCGCAGGACTACGCCGCGTTGCGTGAGGCATCGCTCGAACGTCTGGCCGACACGTGCGAGACGCATCTGGATCTCGCCGCGCTCTTCAGAACGCTGCCACGTGCAGGCTGAGCCATAATTGCCGGATGGGCAGATTCGCCGGGTGATCGACTCGGCACATGATTCAACGAGCGCAAGGAGGCAGGCATGCCGGTGGCCGTTGTAGCGAATCCGAAGGGCGGGGTGGGCAAAAGCACGCTGGCCACCAATCTGGCCGGCTACTTTGCCGCGCAGAATCACGCCGTGATGCTGGGCGACACCGATCGCCAGCAGTCCTCGCGCGAATGGCTGGCCCTGCGTCCGGAAACCGCCAAGCCCATCCGCACCTGGGAAATCAACGCCGACCACATCGCCAAGCCGCCCAAGGGGACGACGCACGTGGTGCTCGATACGCCGGCGGGCCTCCACGGCTGGCGGCTGGGGGACCTCGTCAAGATGTCCGGTTACGTGATCGTGCCGCTGCAGCCTTCCATGTTCGACATCCTCGCCACGCAGGCCTTCCTGCGCAAACTGGCCGATGAAAAGCCTGTGCGTCATGGCGAGGTCAAGCTGGGCGTGGTCGGCATGCGCGTGGATATGCGTACGCGCGCGGCCGAACAGCTTCAACGTTTCGTGCAGGGGCTGGACGTGCCCATCCTCGGCTACCTGCGCGATACCCAGAACTACGTGCAACTCGCCGCGCATGGCTTGACGCTGTGGGACGTGGCCCCGTCGCGCGTGGCGAAGGATGTGGAGCAGTGGAGCGGCATTCTCGAGTGGCTGGGAGAATCGCCCCCGCAGACCAGCGTTGCCGATACGTCGGCGGCGGCATGAAAAAAGCCCGGCACTGCCGGGCTTTTTCGTGGACCAAGGCGCCGTCGCTCAGATTTCGAGGTTATCGATCAAGCGCGTCTTGCCGAGTTTGGCAGCCGTGAGCACGACCAGCGGTTCGCCGGCAGCGATGTTCTCGGGCGTCGGTTTTTGCAGGTCGGAGCGGCGGCGCACGGCCACGTAGTCGGGCTGCCAGCCACGGCCACGCAGGTATTCCATGGCCTTGGCCGTCACCTCTTCGTGCGACGCCTGACCTTGCAGGACGGTTTCCAGCACGTCCTGACGGACTTGGTGGAGCGTGCGATACAGCTCGGGAGCTTCGGCGCGCTCTTCGTTGGTCAGGTAGACATTGCGCGACGACAGCGCGAGGCCGTCGTCCGCGCGCACCGTTTCGGCGGGAACGATATCGACCGGCAACGCAAACTGATGCGCCATGCGGCGCACGATCATCAACTGCTGGTAATCCTTCTTGCCGAATACAGCGACGCGCGGTTGCACGCAGCAGAACAGCTTCATCACCACCGTGCACACGCCCTTGAAGAAGCCCGGGCGGAACTCGCCTTCGAGCGTGTCGCCCAGGTCGTGCGGCGGGTCGACGCGGTATTCCTGCGGCTCCGGGTACATGTCGCGCTCGGTGGGCGCGAACAGTACGTACACACCTTCCTTCTGCAGTTTTTCGATGTCGTCCTGCAGCGTGCGCGGGTATTTGTCGAAATCTTCGTTCGGCCCGAACTGCAGGCGGTTCACGAAAATGGACGCCACCACCGGGTCGCCGTGCTGGCGCGCCAAGCGCATCAGGCTCAGGTGGCCCTCATGCAGGTTGCCCATGGTCGGCACGAACGCGACGCGGTTCTGGCCGCGCAGCTGGTCGCGCAGTTCCTGGATCGACGAGATGACTTTCATAGTTGTTGTATGACCTGGCGCTGAGTCAGGTCGGACGGATTACGTCGGTGAATAGGCGAGACGCACGTAAATGGGCGCGTACGGTTCGGCCTGCGTGATTTCGAGCAGGGATTCGCGCGAAAGCTCGAGCATGGCGACAAAGTTGACGACCACGACGGGCGCACCCTTGCCGGACTGGATCGCTTCTTCGAACAGCTCGGTGAACTCCATGAACCGCGCGTGCTGCAGCCGGCGCAGGATCTGGCTCATGTGCTCGCGCACGGACAGCTCTTCGCGCGAGATCTTGTGGTGCTGTGTGAGCTTGGCCCGACGCAGCACGTCGGCCCAGGCGGCACGCAGGTCGTCGGAATCGACGTCGGGGTAGCGCGGCGCCAGGCTTTGCTCGATATACACCTGCGCGCGCAGGAAGTCGCGGCCCAGTTGCGGCACGGTGTCGAGCTTCTGCGCGGCCAGCTTCATCTGCTCGTATTCGAGCAGGCGGCGGACCAGTTCGGCGCGCGGGTCTTCGGGCTCGACGCCTTCGTCGGTCTTCTTGACCGGCAGCAGCATGCGCGACTTGATCTCGATGAGCATGGCCGCCATGAGCAGGTATTCGGCGGCCAACTCGAGGTTGGTCGCGCGAATTTGCTCGATGTACGCCAGGTACTGCCGCGTGACCTGCGCCAGCGGAATGTCCAGCACGTTGAAGTTCTGGCGCCGGATCAGGTACAGCAGCAAGTCCAGCGGCCCTTCAAACGCTTCAAGGAAGACCTCGAGCGCATCGGGCGGGATGTAGAGATCCTGCGGGAGCTTGAACAGCGGCTCCCCGTAGAGCCGTGCAAAGGCGAGGCCGTCGACCTGCGCGGGCGTGGAGTCCTGATCGGGCGCCACGCTGGGCAGCTCGACGGGCAGTGGCAGCTTGTCCTGCGCGGAAGTGGTCATGCGGCGGCGCGCCTGGCGGGCTGAAGGCCGGTCGGCCGATCAGTCCAGCGAATAGACGTACGGCTTTTGCGCCACGCGGGCGGCCTTGGCGCGTGCGCGCTCTTCCAGGTCGATCGGGTCCTTGTCCCACAGCAGGGAGCGACCTTGGCGTTGCTGCGCTTCCAGGTCGGGCTTCTGGGTCTTGAGTTCTTCCAGGAACTGGGTGATCTCGGACTTGTACAGGGCCATGGCGGTATGTGATGTTGGATGAACTTGCCCGCACGGAAGGCACCCCGGCGGAAAACCGGCGCATTTTACCGTATTGGCCGTCGCTCCGGCCCTTGGCACGGCGCGTGCGGAACGCCTCCGGCCGATCCGGAAGGCAGTATTCGTTGCATTTGCCTGGGCACCCGTGCGGGTCGGTATGGTCAAATACGCCTTTCCTTCGACTTAGCCGGCCCGTGGGGCGGCGCCACGCTTGCCACGATGACCGGCTCCAATCGACCATCGCGACCGTCACGACCACCACGCTTTCGCCTTTATGGTTTGCCCGCCCTGATGCTGGCGGCCGGCTGTGCCGTGTCCCTGGCCTGCGCGCCGGCGCACGCGGAATACGACGTCAAGATCGACGCGCCGAAGTCCATTCGCGACCTGCTGGAGCGCCATCTGGACCTGTCGCGCTACAAAGACCGCAAGGACATCACCGACGATCAGCTCCAATACATGGTCGAGACCATTGGCGACCAGGTCACCAAGCTGACGGCCACGGAAGGCTATTTCGTACCGAAGGCGACCGCGAAGCTGGACGGCCCGCCGGACCACCGCGTGGTCAACGTGAAGGTCGAGCCGGGCCCGCGTACCACCATCGACAATGTGGCGCTCGACTTTACCGGCGCCATCACGCAAGACGCCAAGCGCATCGACGAGTTGAAAAAATCCTGGAGCCTGCAGCACGGCATGGCATTCCGCCAAGCGGGCTGGGACAAGGCCAAGGACGACAGTCTGGCCGCCCTGCAGAGCAAACGTTATTACGCGGCCAAGCAGACGTCGTCGCAGGCACGTGTCGATCCGGACGAAAGCAAGGCTGACCTGTCGGTGGGCTATGACAGCGGTCCGGCCTACACGCTGGGGCCGCTGGATGTGCAGGGCTTGTCGCGCTACCCGATCAGCATCATCAACCACGTGAACCCGCTGCGCGTGGGCGAGGACTACTCCGCCGATCGCCTGCAAGCGCTGCAAGCCGCCATCCAGGGACAGCCGTATTTTTCCAATGCGATCGTCGACCTGGGTGACGACCCGAAGAACCCGGTCAACGCGCCGGTGCGGGTGCGTGTGCGGGAGTACCCGCCCAACCGCATCACCAGCGGTGTGGGTTACGGCACGGACACGGGCGCCTCGCTGGAAGGGCGCTATCAATATCTGAACCTGTTCAGCAAGGCGTGGGTGCTCGACACGCAGGCCCGCATCGAACAGCGCCGCCAGTACCTGTTTGCCGGCGTGACGGTGCCGCCCGACGACAAGCAATACGTCAATAGCCTCTACACGAGCATGGACCGCACCGACACGTCGGGCACCGAGACGCGCAGCTATCGTTCGGGCTTCAAGCAGACGCGTGTGCGCGGCATCTATGAAACGTCGTTCACCGTTGATTTCTACTACGACGACCTGCGGCCCGATGGCGCCGAGCGGCAGTTGAGCAAGGCGCTCGTCCCCGGTTTCGCCTGGACGCGCCGCGATGTGGACGACCCGCTGTTCCCGCGCCGCGGCAACATCATCACCACGCAGATTGGCGCGGCAGTGAAGGGCGTGCTGACGGACCAATCGTTCGTTCGGTCGTATAGCCGCATCCGCCAGTTCGTGCCGGTGGGGCAACGCGACATTTTCGTAGCCCGCGGCGAGCTGGGTGCGGTCATCACCTCCGGTTCCGGCGATGGCGTGCCGGCCACACTGCGCTTTCGCACGGGCGGTACGCAGTCGGTGCGCGGCTACGATTTCCAGAGCATCGGTAACGACGTCAATGGCAGCACGCTGCCGACCAAGTTCCTCGTGACCGGCGGGCTGGAGTATCAACGCTGGTTCCTGCCGCAATGGGGCGCCGCCGTGTTCTGGGATACCGGCACGGCCACCGACAATTGGTCGGAGCGCCGCTGGTTCAACGGGGTGGGCGTCGGCGTGCGGTGGAAGAGCCCGGTCGGGCCGATCCAGCTCGACATGGCCTATGGCATCCAGCAGAAGCAGTTCCGGCCAAGCGTGTCGCTGGGCATCGCGTTCTGAACATGACGATGACCGATCCGCAAACACCTGAACCGAAGCAGCCCGAAGCCCCTCGCTCTGCGCGTACCAAGCGTGGCTGGGGCCACCGCACCCTGCGCTGGCTCGGCGGTTTGATCGCACTTGTCCTGGTGATCGTGCTGGCGCTGGCCGGCTGGCTGGTGTGGGCCATCCATTCGCAATCGGGCACGGCGCAGTTGTGGTCGCTCGCCACGCGCTTCGGCAACGCCTATGTCTCGGGCAAGCTGGATGGCGGCACCGTGCGCGAGGGCCTCTCCCTGCGAGATCTGCACGTCCGCGCGGGCAGCACCGAAGTGCGCATCGACCATGTGGAAGGCCGCTGGGTTCTCACGCGCGGTCCGTGGCATGCGCACTTCGCGTATCTGCGGGCCGGCAATGTCGACGTGATCCTGCATCCGACGCCGCCGACACCGCCGAGTGGTCCGCCCAATTCGCTGGTGCTGCCGCTGGCCCTGGATGTGGACCGCCTTGCCGTCGATCGCCTTGCCATCCGGCAAGGCACGTCGACCACCGAACTGAAGGCGATTGCCGGAAGCCTGCACACCGACGGCACGCATCACAACGTGCTGCTCGACGGCATGGAGACACCCGCCGGCAAGTTGGCCGCCACGCTCCGCATGACCGGCACGCGGCCGTATCCGCTCACTGGCGCGGCAACACTCGCGACGCAGTTCGAGGTGAACGGGCAGAAGCAGGATGCGGCGGTGTCGGCGCAGCTGTCAGGCTCGCTGGAGGCGCTGCACATCGACGCGACCGGCACCGGCGCCAAGCTGACCGCGCAGGCGCTGATCGACGCCACGCCGTTTGGCGCGTTGCCCTTGTCGCGCGCGGTGGTGTCGGCGAAACACGTGAATCCGCGGGCGTTTGCGCCGGGCGCGCCGGAAGCATCGCTGTCGATCCACGCTGATCTGCGCCCCGACGCGCAGGCCAAGACGCTGACGGTGGCCGGTCCCATTCAGGTCGACAACGCGCAGCCCGGCACGCTCGACAAGCAGAAGCTGCCGCTGCAATCGCTGCGTGCGCAGGTGCGGCTGAACGAAAACGATCAGCAACTCACCGGTCTCGATGTGCGGCTGCTCGGCGGCGCGGTGCTCACGGGCGGCGCCGATGTGCAGAAGGGGCATGGCGCACTGCGCGTGGATGTGCGCCAGCTTGATCTGCAGGCGCTGCATGCATCGTTGGAGAAGACAAAACTCGCGGGCCCCATTACCGTCGATTTTGCGGGCGGCACGCAGCATGTGGCGCTCGACCTGGCGGGCGGCGACATGCGTGCGCAAGCGAAAGCCGTGCTCGATGCCGCGCAGGTCGCGGTGGAAAGCGCCCAGGTGTCGCTGGGGCGCTCGCGCCTGACGCTGGCGGGCACGCTCAAGCACGACGACGCGCAGTCGTTTGCCTTCAAGGGCAACCTGGCGGAGTTCGATCCATCGCGCCTTGCGAAGGTGGCCAAGGGCCGCATCAACGCCGAGTTCGATGCGCGCGGCACGCTGGGTGAACCGATCGATGCCGCCGTCAAATTTGCCGTGCGCGATAGCGATTACGCCGGCTTGCCGATGACCGGCGACGGCAATGTCCACCTGCGCGGTGAACGCCTGCTGCCCAGCGACGCCAGGCTCGACGTGGCCGGCAACAAGGCCAGCCTGCGGGGCAGCTTTGGCGCGGCGGGCGACCGCATGCATGTTGAAATCGATGCGCCGCAGCTCGCACGCTTGCAGCTTGGCGTGAGCGGGGCGGTCACCTTGTCCGGCGATGTCTCCGGCACGATCAAGCGCCCGCAGGTGGACGCCACGTTCCGCGCGAGCCAGCTCGCCTATCAGGGAAACAAGATCGACACCGCCAACGGCCGCGCGCAGATCCGCGACGGCATCGATGGGCCATTGCTGTTCGACCTGACCGCGCAGCGTGTAACCGGCCCGAGCCTGTCGTTGCGAGAAGTGCATGCCACGCTGGACGGCACGCGACGCGCCCACCGCTTCCGCGCCGACGCCGACGGCAACGTCCGCAACCAGCCGTTCAAGTTTGCGCTGGCCGGCGACGGTGCGCTGACGCCGGGCAAGGATGGCGACGGGTGGGACGGCACGATTTCCACGCTGTCGGCGCAGGGCGCGCCCAACCTGCAGCTCACGGCGCCAGTGAAGCTGTCGGTGGCACCCGGCCGCCTGATGATGGGCCGTGCAGACCTGACGCTGGATCAGACGCCCATCCATATCGAGCGAGTCGAATCCGCCCAAGGCCACGTCCGCAGCGCCGGCCGCGTCGACGGCTTGCAGATTGCCCGGGTGCTGGAGCTGGTGCGCACCTGGACGGGCCAGGCTCCGCCCGTGCGCACGGATCTGGTTGTCGACGGCCAATGGGATCTGGATCTCGGCAGCACGGCCACCGGCACCGCGCGCATCACCCGGCGCAGCGGCGATCTATCAATCAACGCGGGCCGGGGCTTCACACCGCTGGGCCTGACCGAAGCGACCGTGGACGCGCGCGGCGAGGGCATGCGCCTCGGGCTGCGCGGCACCGTGCAGTCGACGCGCGTGGGCAACCTTTATCTCGATGCGGGTGTCGGGCTCGTGCGGGATCCGGGGCCGGGCACGTTGGCGCTCATGGCGCCCACGTCGCCGCTCTCCGGCGGCTTGACGATCAACCTGCCGCATCTCAAGAGCATCGGTGATCTGCTCGGGCCGGACGTCGCAACGGACGGGCAGCTTGCGGCCAGCCTGACATTTGCTGGCACCGTGGGCGCGCCCAAGGTGAGCGGCTTCCTGACCGGCCAGGACGTCGAGGTGGCGCTGTACGACCAGGGCATCCGCCTGACGAAGGGCGTCGTGCGTGTGGCGCTCGACCAGAACGTGGTCGACCTGCAAGAGGTGGTGTTCCACGGTGGCGACGGCACCGTGCGCGCGCAGGGCCGCGTGCAGCTTGGCGAGGCGAACCCGAACCTCGCAGGCTCCATCGTCGCCGACAAGCTGCAGCTCTTTGCCGATCCGGACCGCACGCTGGTGCTGTCGGGCCAGGCGCGCATTGCCAACGACAATGACCGCGTGGCCATCACCGGCAAATTCAAGGTCGACCGCGGCCTGTTCGATCTGCCGAAGGACGGCGCGCCTTCGCTGGGCGACGACGTGGTCATCGTCCGCCGCGCCGACGCCGCCCGCAACCAGGCCGAACGCGGCGTCAAGCGCGAAGAGAAGCCGGCCGGCCGCTTCAGCCCGGTGGTCGATGTGGACGTCGATTTTGGCGACAACTTCCGCTTCAAGGGTGCCGGTGCGGACCTGTCGCTTGGCGGCCAGATGCACGTGCACAGCGAGCCGCTCGTTCCCTTGCGCGGCACCGGCACGATCTACGTGCGTCAGGGCAGCACGTACGAAGCATTCGGCCGCAAGCTCGCCATCGAGCAGGGCGTGCTGAACTTCGTCGGGCCGATCAACAATCCGTCGTTCAACATCACCGCCATGCGACGCAACCAGGAAGTCGAAGCGGGGGTGCAGGTGACCGGCACGGTGCGCCAGCCACGCGTCAAGCTCGTCTCCGAGCCGAACGTGCCCGATGAAGACAAGCTTTCGTGGCTGATGTTCGGCTACAGCGCGTCGAATGCCGGGCTGGGCCAGCAGCAGGCGATGTCCGGCGCGGCGCTCGGCCTGCTGGGCAACGTGGCCGGCAAGAACGTGGCGCGACGCTTCGGGCTCGACGAGTTCTCGATCGGGCCGTCTACCGCCGGCTTGACCGACCCGCAGGTGGTGAGCCTGGGCAAGGCAATTTCGGAGCGCATCACCGTCGGCTATGAGCAGAGCCTGTCGACAGCGGACTCCATCGTCAAACTGACGTGGCAATTCTCGCGGCGGTGGTCGGTGGTGGCACGCGGCGGCACGATCAACGGTGCATCGGTCCTGTTCAACAAGCGTTGGTAATCGGATAGCCCGGCTGCCAGAATGGCGACGGGTACAAGTTTCGAACGAGGAGTTCCATGTCGCATCTTCGTCAACTCGCACAAGTGGGAGTCACCATGGGCATTCTGGCTTCATTGCTGGGGTTGTTCGGCTGTGATCAGCAGAAGGTCGACCAGGCAGTGGATCGTGTGGGCGATGCCGCCAAGCGGGCGTGGCAATCGGCCAAGCCGGACAACCTGCTGTTCAAAGGCATCGTGGCCGGGCAATCCACCGAGGACGATGTCAGGGCCACTGCCGGCCAGCCGGAGACGATCTGGGAGAACGAAGGCGGCACACGGCAACTGGAGTATCCGCGCGGGCCGGAAGGGACTTCAACGTGGATGGTGACGATCGGGCCTGACGGGCACGTGCAGAAGATCGAGCAGGTGTTGACCGCCGAGAATTTTGGACGCGTGCGGGTGGGGCAGAGCAAGGATGACGTTCGCCGGATGCTGGGCAAGCCGGGGAAGGTGGAGGTGTTTAAGCTGAAGCAGGAAGAGGTTTGGGGGTATCGGTGGATGGAAAGCGCGACCGAACGGGCTTTCTTCAATGTGCACTTTGGGGTGGATGGGCGTGTTACGACGACTTCGCGGAGTGATGATCGGTTGAATGGGGGATAGGGGGGTTGGGGTTTTTGGCTCTGGTCTTATTTGTGGTGCATCCCCTGTTTCGTACCCTGCCGGGCACGACTCACTTTTCTTTGTCTTGCCAAAGAAAAGTAAGCAAAAGAAAGGCGCGCCCGAGATGGCGACCCATCCCTTGAATTTGCGTAACCGGGCGGAGACGGGAAAAACTCGCTTCGCTCAAACAGTTTCCCGTCTTGTTTCCGCCCGCTTACAAAAATTCAAGGCGCCATCAAGGGCCTAACGTCAAAAGAGAAAGGCCAACCCATCGTGCGGTTGGCCTTTTCGTTTGGACTTGCGCCCCGAGGGTTTGGGTTTGGTTTTTGTCCTTTGACTTTCCCTGCCCTAGATGGCGCCTTGAATTTCTGTTGCAGGGAGGAAAAAGAGGGGAGGCTGTCTGAGCGCAGCGAGTTTGCCTCCCCTCCCTCCCTGCGACATAAATTCAAGGAATGGGTCGCCGTCTCGGGCGCGCATTTCTTTGCTTACTTTCTTTGGGCAAGACCAAAGAAAGTGAGTCAGCCCCGGCAGGGGATGAAACAAGGGATGCACCACCAAGGCCATCCCAAACACACCCATTACCGCACCCGCATCCCCGGCACCGCCCCAGAATGCGGCTCAAGAATATAAAGCCCAGGCTGAGCCTTCTCATCAGCAGCCGAAGCCGCCAACACCATCCCTTCCGACATCCCGAACTTCATCTTGCGCGGTGCCAGGTTGGCAACCATCACGGTCAGCTTGCCCACGAGATCTTCCGGCGCATACGCCGACTGGATGCCCGAAAACACATTCCGCGTCTGTCCTTCACCCACATCCAGCGTCAGCTGCAGCAGCTTGTTCGATCCTTCCACGCGCTGGCAGGCGACGATCTTGGCGACACGCAGGTCGATCTTGGCGAAGTCGTCGATGGTGATGGTCTCGGCGATCGGCTCGATGGCGGCAGCACCGTTGGCGCCAGCCGCCGGTGCATCGGCGGTCGCTTGCAGGGACTGACGATTGGCCTCCACCAGCGCATCCACCTGCTTCTTGTCCACGCGCGTCATCAGGTGCGAGTACGGCTGGATCGGCTTGTCCGACGAGAGTTGCGAATCGATCGAGCGCCACGTCAGCGGCTCAACGTTGAGGAACGCTTCGATGCGCTCGACCGTGGTCGGCAGAATCGGCTTGAGGTACACGGCCAGCAGGCGGAACGCTTCCAGCGCGACCGAGCACGCGGCGTGCAGCTTTTCGCGGTTGGCCTCGTCCTTGGCCAGATCCCACGGTTTTTCAGTGTCGACGAAGGCGTTGACGGCGTCGGCCAGTTCCATCACGGCACGCAGCGCCTTGCTGTACTCGCGCTTTTCGTACAGATCGGCGATCTGCGGGGCGGCTTCGCGCAGTTGCACCATCAGCGGATGACCCAGCGCGGCATCGCTCACGCGGCCCTCGAAGCGCTTGACCAGGAAGCCCGCCGAGCGGCTGGCGATGTTGACGAACTTGCCGACCAGATCACTGTTCACCCGCGCGATGAAATCGTCCAGGTTCAGGTCTAGGTCTTCCATCGTCGCGTTCAGCTTGGCGGCGAAGTAGTAGCGCAGCCATTCCGGATTCAGGCCAGTGTCGATGTAGCTCTGTGCGGTGATGAACGTGCCGCGCGACTTGCTCATCTTGGCGCCGTCCACGGTCAGGAAGCCGTGGGCGAACACGTTGGTCGGCGTGCGGTGGCCCGAGAACTTGAGCATCGCGGGCCAGAACAGCGTGTGGAAATACAGGATGTCCTTGCCGATGAAGTGGTACTGCTCGGTGGTCGAGTGTTCGTTGATCCACGCGTCGAAATCGAGACCGCGCTTGGCGCACAGGTTCTTGAAGCTGGCGTAGTAGCCGACCGGCGCATCCAGCCACACATAGAAATACTTGCCCGGCGCGCCCGGAATCTCGAAGCCGAAGTACGGCGCGTCACGCGAAATGTCCCAGTCCGAGAGCTTGGCCTCGCCTTCCTCGCCGAGCCATTCGCGCATCTTGTTGGTGGCTTCCGGCTGCGCCAGGTCTGCCACCCAGTCGCGCAGGAAATTTTCGCAGCGCGGGTCGGAGAGCTTGAAGAAGTAGTGCTCTGACGACTTGCGCACCGGTGTCGCGCCCGACACCACGGAATACGGGTTTTTCAGGTCGGTCGGCTGGTACGTCGCGCCGCAGACTTCACACGAATCGCCGTATTGGTCTTTCGCGCCGCATTTCGGGCATTCGCCCTTGATGAAGCGGTCCGGCAGGAACATCTCCTTGACCGGGTCGTAGAACTGCTCGACCTCGCGCACGTCGATCAGGCCGGCTTCCTTGAGCTTCAGGTAGACGTTCTGGCACAGCTCCTTGTTTTCGTCGGAGTCGGTGCTGTAGTAGTTGTCGAACGAGACGAGGAAGTTGTCGAAGTCGCGTTTGTGTTCCGTCCAGACGCGTTCGATCAGCTGGCGCGGCGTCAGGCCTTCCTTCTCTGCACGTAGCATGACGGGCGTGCCGTGCGTGTCGTCGGCGCCCACGTAATAGGTCTCGTGGCCGCGCATGCGTTGGAAGCGCACCCAGATATCGGTCTGGATGTACTCGACCAGGTGGCCGATGTGAATCGGCCCGTTGGCATAGGGCAGGGCGGAAGTGACGAGGATGCGACGTTCGGACATGGGCAGGCCAGAAAGGTGCGGGCGGGCCGCAAACAGGGCGCGGCGCGCGGAGAAACGCATATTTTAGCGCGCCCGGCGGTATCGGGCCGGGTGCAGACGAATCTGCGGAATGGCGGGTGTGATCGTCCGCTCTGGCCGATGCGTCAAGATGCCGCGCATGGCGTGGCCCCAAAAAAAAAGCGCCGGTCAGCGCCGGCGCAGCTTTCCACAACGGAAAAGGAGGAGAAATCAGGTACCGCCCGGGAGGTCAGCCACGCATCGCGAGCCAGCAACGTGTGGCAAGCGGCACCTGTTTTCTATGACAGGGTTACCCCTGAATTGGTTTCAAATAAATTTCGACGCGGCGATTTTGGGCGCGGCCGGCCTCGGTGGCGTTGTCGGCAACGGGCTGGTTTTGGCCGCGGCCTTCGGCGGACAGGCGATTGCGCGCCACACCTCGGTCGGTTAGGTAGCTCGCCACGCTCTGCGCACGTTTTTGCGACAGCGTCATGTTGTAGTTCGGGTTGCCGGTGCTGTCCGTGTGGCCGACCACATTGGCCGCCAGTTCCGGATGTTGCGTCAGCGTTTGTGCCACGCTATCCAGCGGGCCGCGGAACGACGGCTTGATCACCGCGCTGTCGGTGTCGAACGAGACCTGGCTCGGAATGTTCAACTTGAGCGAGCCGTCGGGCTGCTCCGAAATCTGCGTGCCCGTGCCGGCCGTATCGCCCGCCAGCTTGGACTTGATTGCGCCCCAGTTGTAGCCGACGGCTGCACCGGTGGCCGCGCCCAGCGCACCGCCAATGGCGGCGCCCTTGCCGTTGCCGACCAGCGCGCCGATGCCAGCGCCCACGGCCGCACCAACGCCGGTGCCCATGGCGGTCTGGTTCTGCTGCTCGGTGGCGCAGCCGGCGGCCAGCAGGGCGATGAGCGAGACGGAAATAAGCTTGGCTTTCATGGTTTCTCCTACGGGTAACGGGATCGGTTCTTGTGGACTTGCCGATATCCGGCGCATCGGAGGGATATTGGGGGGAATCGGACGAAGGATGCGCCGGCAAAATACAATAGCAAAACAGTACGTAGAGTGGCCAGGGCGCCGCAAAGTTCATGCCGCGTCACCGTTGGCCCGTCCCCCATTCGCATTAGATTTGTGGAGCAAATGTTGAGCGTAACCATCGAACAGATCACCGAAGCCCTGCGCGGCGTGGTGGATCCCAATACCGGGCGCGACCTCGTGTCGTCCAAATCGGCGCGCAACATCCGGGTCGATGGCGGCGAGGTATCGCTCGACGTGGAGCTGGGCTATCCGGCCAAGAGCCAGTTCGATCCGATCCGCAAGCTGGTGATCGGGGCGCTGCGCCAGGTGCAAGGTGTCGAAAATGTGAGCGTGCAGGTATCGATGAAGATCGTCGCGCACGCCGTGCAGCGCGGCGTGCATCTGATGCCGAACGTGAAGAACATCATCGCCGTGGCCTCCGGCAAGGGCGGCGTGGGCAAGTCGACGACCGCCGTGAACCTGGCGCTGGCGCTGGCCGCGGAAGGTGCCAACGTCGGCATTCTCGACGCCGATATCTACGGCCCGAGCCAGCCGATGATGCTGGGCATCCAGGGCCAGCCGGAGTCAGCCGACGGCAAGACGATGGAGCCGATGGAGGGTCACGGCCTGCAGGCCAATTCGATCGGTTTCCTGATCGAGCAGGACAACCCGATGGTCTGGCGCGGTCCGATGGTCACCTCGGCGCTGGAGCAACTGCTCAAGCAGACGAACTGGCGCGACCTGGATTACCTCATCGTCGACATGCCGCCGGGCACGGGCGACATCCAGCTCACGCTGTCGCAGAAGGTGCCTGTGACGGGCGCGGTGATCGTCACCACGCCGCAGGACATCGCGCTGCTCGACGCCAAGAAGGGCCTGAAGATGTTCGAGAAGGTGGGGATCCCCATCATTGGCGTGGTCGAGAACATGGCGGTCTACTGCTGCCCGAACTGCGGTCACACCGAACACATTTTCGGTGCCGGCGGCGGCGAGAAGATGTGCGAACAGTACGGCGTGCCGTTCCTGGGCAGCCTGCCGTTGAATCTGTCCATCCGCGAGCAGGCCGATTCGGGCCGTCCGACCGTGGTGGCCGACCCGGACGGCGCCATTGCCGGCGTCTACAAGCAGATCGCGCGCCGCGTCGCCATCGCCGTGGCCGAGAAGGCGAAGGACATGACGAGCAAGTTCCCGTCGATCGTCGTGCAGAACACCTGACGCCATGGAGCCTACGTCGCCGCTGCCTGCCGACCGCCCCTCCGTACGGGTGGCGGTGGTGCTGTGCCGCCGCCCGACGGCCAACCGTTGGCAGCCGTATCAGTGGCGGCTGGAAGCGGTCGTGCCCGACCTGGGCGAATACGGCACGGCACCGCGCTGTCTCGATCGGGCCGACGATGGGCCCGGCGAAGAGCGTTGGCTCACGCCGGGCTTCTCCGTCACGCTGTTTCGCGACGAGGCCGAGGGCTATTACTTGAACGTGACCTCCGCCGCGCCCTGCTGGTTTGTGCTGTGGCGCCTGGGCGAGCCGGGCACGGCCGACGAAGGCCGCGCGATCCCGCATACGGTTTCGCTGAGCTACAACGAAGCCGGTCGCTGGCTCGACGGCGGCGAGACGGTCGAAAACGTACCGTTGGATGCCGCTGCGCTGGAGTGGTTGCAGGCGTACGTGGCTGAAAACTACCGGCCCGAGCCGAAGAAGCGGCGCCGCCCGGAGTCGTTTCTGCCGCCGGAAGACCGCGCGAAGTTCTGAGTGAAACTGCCGTGAGCGAAGAAACTTTCCTCTCGCGCTGGTCGCGCCGCAAGGCTGCCGAGCGGCGGGGCGAACCCGAGCCGGAACCGGAACCGCCAGCGGCCCCGCCCGCCGACCCTGCGCCGGTGGTCGTGCCCGAAGCGTCGGCGGCCGAGCCCGCGCCGGAGGCGCCACCGCCGCTGACGCTGGCAGACGCCGCCAAGCTGACGCCCTCCGATGATTTCGCGCCCTTCGTCGCGCACGGGGTGGACGAAGCCGTCAAGCGCGCCGCACTTAAGAAGCTCTTTGCCGATCCGCACTTCAACGTGATGGACGGCCTCGATACCTACATCGACGACTATTCGCAGCCTGACCCGATCCCCCCCGAGATGTTGCGCGAGCTGCGCCATACGGCGGAATTGCGGTTGTTCGAACCGCTTGACGACGATGTAGCGCCGCCGGCAGGAGTCGAACCGGTATCGGACGCTTCGCCCGCTGTGACCGGCGAGACCCCGCCTGAAGCCGCGGATGCCGAGCCGCCCGCCGACGACCCCGCCCAGGCAAGCCCGCATGGCGGCGCTAAGCCACCGTCCGTAGAATAAAAAAAGAGTACCGCCCGGCAACGACCGCGCGGCCATGTCCCCACAGCCTGCGCCATGCACGCAGGCGCTTACGCTCAGATCCATGCCGACGCTGCTCTGCAGTTGCAATCACACCATGCCGCTCGATGCCGATGCGGTGGGCGACGCCCTGCGCGCGTCCGACGCCGCCATCGATGCGCCCGGCAAGACCCACCATCTGCTGTGCCGGCGCGAGATCGGCGCCTTCACGCAGGCGCTGGACGGCACGGAAGACGTCATCGTCGCGTGCACGCAGGAAAAGGCGCTGTTTGCAGAAGTGGCCGCACAGCATGAAGGCGTGACCGCGCCGATCCATTTCGTCAACGTGCGCGAAACGGGCGGGTGGTCGGCCGGGGCCAAGCGCGATGCGCGCGGCCTCCATGCCAAGACAGCGGCGTTGTTGGCCGTGGCAGGGTTGCCGGCGCCGGACCCGGTACCGGTGGTTGACTACCGCTCCGATGGCAATGTGCTGATCGTCGGCCCTGCCGAGCGTGCGATGCCTTGGGCGGAGCGCCTGGCCGCCCAGTTGAACGTGACGGTGCTCGTCACCGGACGCGACCGCGCGAAGGGTGCGCTTGTGCCGCCGATGGAGCGTCGCTGGCCCGTACACGCGGGCGAGCTGGTGGAGATGAAGGGCTGGCTCGGCGCGTTCGAGGTGAAGTGGCGCAACCGCAATCCGATCGACCTGGACCGCTGCACGCGCTGCAACGCCTGCATCGATGTCTGCCCGGAAGGCGCCATCGACGCGCTGTACCAGATCGATCTGGAGGCATGCCGCGACCACCGCGCGTGCGTCAAGGCGTGCGGCGACGCAATGGCCATCGATTTCGGCCGCCTGGAGGCACCCCAGGCGCTATCGGGCCAATTCGACCTGATTCTCGATTTGAACGATGCGCCGGCGTTTGCCCAGCACCAGCCGCCGCAGGGGTATTTCCATGCAGGCGCCGACGCGGGCCGCCAATTGACGGCATCGCTGGCGCTGCTGCAGATGGTGGGCGAGTTCGAGAAGCCCAAGTTCTTCCAATACAAGGAATCGATCTGCGCGCATGGGCGCAACGGCCAGGTCGGTTGCGACGCTTGCGTGCAGGTGTGTTCCGCGTCGGCCATCGCGTCGCAATGGAAGGACGGCCGCGGCAGCGTGCAGGTCACGCCCAATCTGTGCGTTGGCTGCGGCGCGTGTACGACGGCGTGCCCGACCGGCGCCATGACGTACGCCTATCCCAATGCGCCGTACCAGGGACGCAAGCTCAAGACGCTGCTGAGCACGTATGCGTCGGCGGGCGGGCGTGATGCCGTGGTTCTGCTGCACAACGGAGAGCGCGGCCGCACGCTGATCGAGCAACTGGGCCGTGCCGCCCGCATCGGCAAGGCGCAGGGCGTGCCGGTGAATGTGCTGCCGGTTGAAGTTTTCCATGCGGCATCGACGGGGTTGGACCTATGGTTTGCTGCCCTGTCTTACGGCGCCGCGCGCATCGCGATTTTGCTAACGGAAGACGACGCACCGCAGTACCGCGCGATGCTCGCCGAGCAGGTTGCCGCGGCCCAGGCCATACTGCACGGGCTGGGCGAGCCGGCGGATGGGGCGGGCGTGGTGCTGATCGACGTGGCCGATGCGGTTGCGCTCGACGCGCACCTGGGCCGCGCTGACGTGTCGGGCCCGCTGCGCGGCTTTCGCCGTGACATGCCGGCTGCCACCTTTGCCGTGGCCGCAGCCAAGCGCGAAACGCTCGATTTCGCCCTCGACCACCTAGCGCGCCACGCCAAGGCCACCGAGGCCGTCATCCCGCTGCCGGCCGGCGCACCGTTTGGCGCCATCACCGTGAACCGCGAACGCTGCACGCTCTGCATGGCGTGCGTTGGCGCATGCCCGTCGCAGGCGCTGCGTGATCAGGCCGAGCGCCCCGTGCTGGCCATGATCGAGCGCAACTGCGTCCAATGCGGCCTGTGCGAAACGACGTGCCCCGAAAGCGCCATCGCACTCGTGCCGCGGCTGAATCTGTCGGCCGAAGCGCGCCAGCCGGTCACGCTCAACGAGGCGCAACCGTTCCATTGCATCCGCTGCAGCAAGCCGTTCGGCACCGCGCAGATGGTCACGACGATGCTGGCCAAGCTCGGCGCGCATCCGGCGTTCTCCGGGGCCGCCGCCGAGCGCCTGAAGATGTGCAGCGACTGCCGCGTGATCGACATGATGCAGCACGGCGAACGCCCGGGCGCCCCGCACTGAAAACCGCGTATTGAAGCCGCGCATTGAAGCCGATCCCGATCCCATGACCGACGCCCAGCCCCTGCAATTCCAGCCCGCCGCGACGCCTGCCGACAGCGCCGAGGACCTCGCCCGTGCGGACCTCTACGGCCTGCTGGCCACGCTGTTCTTCCACGCGGCGGACGCCGATTTGCTGCAGCGCATCGCCGCCGCGCCGCTGGAGCCCGCAGGCGATGACGATACCGCCCCGGCCGACGCGGAAGCTGCCGCCAGCAGCGCACTGACTCAGGCCTGGCGGCGGCTTGTCGCCCGCGCCGGCAAGACGACCGCCGCGCAGGCCGACGACGAATACACCGAACTGTTCATCGGCGTCGGCAAGCCCGAGGTGTTCCTGTACGGCTCGTACTACCAGGCCGGTTTCATGAACGAAAAGCCGCTCGTCGTGCTGCGGGACGATCTGCGTCGCTTCGGCCTGGAGCGCGCCGAGGGCGTCACGGAAACAGAAGACCACCTCGCCACGCTGTGCGAGGTCATGCGTTATCTCATCGCCGGCGATGACGTCGACCTTGCGCGCATCGAAGAGCAGCGCGCATTTTTCCAGCGTCATCTGGCGCCGTGGGTCGATACGGCTTGTGATGCTGTATTGCAGCATCCGCGCGCTGCCTTCTATGCCGATGTGGCGGGATTGGCGAAAGCGTTTTTCGACGTCGAGCGGCTCGCCCTTGAATTGGCGTGACAGCCTTCGCCTGGCTGCCTAAAAATTAAGCGCAAGCCGAAGAGCCGCGCCCCGCCCACGTCACGGCGGACCGGTTCAAACCGCACTCATTGAAAAAATTCATCGGTAAATCGTCAGGAAAATCCCAGGAAGAGGGGTTTTGGGCATGGTTTTCCCATGCCGTTGCTCCTAAAATGTGTTCAAAAATTCCTATTACATTCGGTCATCGGTTTGATTGAGCCGGGGAGCATCGAAATGCCAAGTCCGAACACCGTCCCTCACGCGCGCCCAGAAGCGGATTCCGCTGACGCTGCACCCACTCGCCGCCGCTTCCTGATGGGGGCGGCCGTTGCAGCCGCGGCTGCAGGCACGGCCGCCACAGCGGGCCATCTGGTGCAAGCGCCCACCGCTCCGGCTACACCCGCCACTGACGCAGCGGATGACGGCGCTACCGGCTACCGTCTGAGCGAACACATCCGCAAGTACTACAAGACGACGTGGATCTGACGCGGCCGCATGCGCGCCGCTTCCGCTTCATCGTCATTGCACGCACCCCACATCTTCAGGTGACCTCATGCTTCTGACCCGCAAACCGGCGGTACAGGACACCAAAGCCGCTTCGGCGCGACGTTCAGGCGGCCAGGGCGCTTCGTCGCTCACTGGCAGTTTGGCGCGCAGCCTGGCCGGCGCATTGCCGACCATGGACCGTCGCACGTTCCTCAAGCGCTCTGGCATCGGCGTCGGCGCAGGGCTGGCCGCAACGCAACTTTCGCTGGTGAAGAAATCTGTGGTGGGCGACGCCCAGGCCGCCGAAGGGAAGGGGGACATCGTCGTACGCCGCACGGTGTGCTCGCACTGCTCGGTCGGGTGTTCGGTGGACGCTGTCGTGCAGAACGGCGTGTGGGTGCGCCAGGAGCCGGTGTTCGATTCGCCGATCAACCTCGGCGCGCATTGCGCCAAGGGCGCCGCCCTGCGCGAGCATGGTCACGGCGAATATCGCCTGAAGACGCCGATGAAGCTCGTCGACGGCCGCTACCAGCGCATCAGCTGGGAGCAGGCGTTGAACGAGATCGTCGCCAAGATGCAGAGCATCCGCCAGGAGACCGGACCGGATTCGTTCTTCTTCGTCGGCTCATCCAAGCACAGCAACGAGCAGGCGTACCTGCTGCGCAAGTGGGTGTCGTTCTTCGGCACCAACAACTGCGACCACCAGGCACGCATCTGCCACAGCACCACCGTCGCCGGCGTGGCCAACACGTGGGGCTACGGTGCGATGACGAACTCGTACAACGACATGCAGAACGCCAAGTGCGCGTTGTACATCGGTTCGAACGCAGCCGAGGCGCATCCGGTGTCGATGCTGCACCTGCTGCATGCCAAGGAAACGGGCTGCAAGGTTATCGTCGTCGACCCGCGCTATACGCGGACGGCGGCCAAGGCCGATGAATACGTGCGCATCCGCTCGGGCACCGACATCGCGTTCCTCTTCGGCGTGCTGTATCACATCTTCAAGAACGGCTGGGAAGACAAGCAGTACATCCACGACCGCGTCTACGGCATGGACAAGGTGCGCGAGGAAGTGCTCGCCAAGTGGACACCGGACAAGGTCGAAGAGGTGTGCGGCGTGCCGGAAGCGCAGGTCCACAAGGTCGCCGAGATGATGGCGATGAACCGCCCCAGCACGCTGGTGTGGTGCATGGGCCAGACGCAGCACACCATCGGCAACGCCATCGTGCGCGCATCGTGCATCGTGCAGCTGGCGCTCGGCAATATCGGCAAGTCGGGCGGCGGCGCCAATATCTTCCGCGGCCACGACAACGTGCAGGGCGCGACCGACGTCGGCCCGAACCCCGATTCGTTGCCTGGCTACTACGGCCTGGCTGCCGGGGCGTGGAAGCACTTCGCCAACGTCTGGGGCGTGGATTACGACTGGATCAAGGGCCGCTTTGCTTCGCAGGCCATGATGGAGAAGTCGGGCACCACCGTCTCGCGCTGGGCCGACGCGGTGCTGGAGAAGAACGACCTGATCGATCAGGACAACAACGTCCGCGCCGTTTTCTATTGGGGTCACGCGCCCAACTCGCAAACGCGCGGGATGGATATCAAGCGCGCGCTCGACAAGCTCGACCTGCTCGTCGTGATCGATCCATACCCGTCGGCCACCGCGGCGATGGCCAACATGCCCGCCGCCGATGGTACGCCGCCCAACCCGAACCGCGCCGTCTACCTGTTGCCGGCGGCCACGCAGTTCGAGACGTCCGGCTCGTGCACCGCGTCGAACCGCTCGCTGCAATGGCGCGAAAAGGTCATCGACCCGCTGTTCGAGTCGCAGCCGGACCACGTGATCATGCAGGCCTTTGCCGATCGCCTCGGCTTCGGCAAGGAGCTGTCGAAGAACTGCAAGATCACCGAATACAAGCGTGCCGGCATGACATGGCGCGAGCCGGAGATCGAATCGATCCTGCGCGAGATCAATCGCGGCAACTGGACGATCGGCTACACGGGCCAATCGCCGGAACGCCTGAAGGCCCACATGCGCAACATGCACCTGTTTGATGTGCGCACGTTGCGCTGCAAGGGCGGCAAGGATGCCGAAACCGGCTACGACCTGACCGGCGACTACTTCGGCCTGCCGTGGCCGTGCTACGGCACGCCGGAACTCAAGCACCCCGGCTCGCCCAACCTGTACGACACCAGCAAGCATGTGATGGAAGGGGGCGGTAACTTCCGCGCCAACTTCGGCGTGGAGCGCGACGGCGTCAACCTGCTGGCCGAAGATGGCTCGTTCTCGCTGGGCTCGGAGCTGACGACTGGCTACCCCGAGTTCGACCACGTCTTCCTCAAGAAACTCGGCTGGTGGGATGACCTGACCGATGTCGAGAAGAAGGCCGCCGAAGGCAAGAACTGGAAGACCGATCTGTCCGGCGGCATCCAGCGTGTGGCGATGAAGCACGGCTGCCATCCGTTCGGCAACGCCAAGGCGCGCGCCATCGTGTGGAACTTCCCCGACGGCATTCCGCAGCACCGGGAGCCGCTGTATTCCACGCGGCCCGACATGGTCGCCAAGTACCCGACGCACGACGACAAGAAGGCCTTCTGGCGCTTGCCGACGCTGTACAAGACGGTGCAGCAGCGCAATATCGAAAACAAGGTCTACGAGAAATTCCCGATCATCCTCACGTCCGGCCGCCTTGTCGAATACGAGGGCGGCGGCGAGGAGACGCGCTCCAACCCGTGGCTTGCCGAGCTGCAGCAGGAGAACTTTGTCGAGATCAACCCGAAGGCCGCATCTGACCGCGGCATCCGACACAACGATTTCGTCTGGGTCAAGACGCCGACCGGCGCCCAGATCAAGGTGCGCGCGCTGGTGACGGAGCGTGTGGGGGTCGACCACGCCTTCATCCCGTTCCACTTCTCGGGCTGGTGGCAGGGCAAGGACCTGCTCGATTACTACCCGGAAGGCGCCCACCCGATCGTGCGCGGGGAGGCCGTCAACACGGCCACCACCTACGGCTACGACTCGGTGACGATGATGCAGGAAACGAAAACGACGGTCTGCCAGATCGAGCGGTTCGCATAAGGACGGGGAGATCAACATGGCACGCATGAAATTCATCTGTGACAGCGAGCGCTGCATCGAATGCAACGCCTGCGCCACGGCCTGCAAGAACGAACACGAGGTCCCCTGGGGCGTGAACCGGCGCCGCGTGGTCACTATCAACGACGGCATGATCGGCGCGGAGAAATCCATCTCGGTGGCGTGCATGCATTGCTCCGATGCGCCGTGCATGGCGGTCTGCCCGGTCGACTGTTTCTACCGCACCGAAGACGGCGTGGTGCTGCACGACAAGGACGTCTGCATCGGATGCGGCTATTGCTCGTATGCGTGCCCGTTCGGTGCGCCGCAGTTCCCGAGCCAGGGCACCTTTGGCGTGCGCGGCAAGATGGACAAGTGCACCTTCTGCGCGGGCGGCCCTGAGAAGAACGGCAGCGAGGAAGAGTTCGAAAAGTATGGCCGCAACCGCCTGGCCGAAGGGAAGCTGCCGTTGTGCGCGGAAATGTGCTCGACCAAGGCGCTGCTCGGCGGCGATGGCGACGTGATTTCCGACATCCTGCGTAACCGCGTCATGAAACGCGGGAAGGGCGCGGAGTTGTTCGGATGGGGCACGGCCTACGGCGGCGCGCAGGGCAAGGGCGGTCAGGCGGCACCGGCCACCCCGGCCGCACCGGCCGCACCGGCCACGCCGGCTTCCGCGCCGGGAGCGCAATCATGATCGCCCGGGCACGATCGACCGGCCTGCTGGTCGCGCTTGGCGCCGTGCTGCTGCTCGGTGCCTGCGGCGAGCGCCCGCAAACCGCGTTCGCTTCGCACCGCAAGGACGACGCGCCTGCCTACAAGGGGGCGGAAGGCGACCCGTTCATGGCCAAGAACTGGACACCCGGTGACCGCACGAGCTGGCAGAACCAGATCCGCGCACGCGGCCAATACCAGAACGAGTACAACAAGACGCCATGACGCGCGCAAGCGGAGGTTCGTCCATGGGCACTTCCTGGAAACATCTTGTGATGGCCGTGTTGCTGGGCAGCGCAGCAGCGTTGGCGAGCGCGCAGCAGCCGGCCAGTGCGCCCGCGGCCGACGCCGCCCCGGTCAATCCGGCCGTACAGCCGGCACAGCCGTTCTCCAACATCGTCTCGGAGAATGTGTTTGATCTGCAGAAGCGCGATCTTTCCAAAGAGGCGCACGACCAAGCCGCACGCCGCGCCGCGCAACCGGGCAACAATGCGCCCGTCTGGCGTGAAGTGAACTCAGACCAGGCGCATTACGCGAGCATTCCCGGGCTGGAGGCCGGCGTGCTGATTCAGCGCACCGGGCAGAAATGGCGGCTGTTCCGCAATGGCGTGATCACCGTGTGGGGCGGTTGGCTGATGGTGCTCGTGCCGCTGGTCATCCTTGGTTTCTTCCTTTGGCGCGGCATGATCCCGCTGAAGGAAGCGCCCACCGGCCGCAAGATCGAGCGCTTCACCCCCACCGAGCGCTACGTGCACTGGACGATGGCCATCTCGTTCGTCACGCTCGGCGTGTCGGGCATCGTCATGCTGTGGGGCAAGCATTTCCTCTTGCCGATCCTCGGCCACCAGTTGTTCGGCTGGCTGACGTATGTGCTGAAAAACCTGCACAACCTGGTGGGGCCGCTCTTCACGGTCAGCATCATCGTGGCCTTCGTGATGTGGGTGCGGGACAACCTGCCGCGCCAGGGCGACGTGAAATGGCTGCTGAGCCTGGGCGGCATGTTTGCCGGCGAACACGGCGCAGAAGTGCCATCGCACCGCTTCAACGCTGGCGAGAAACTCTGGTTCTGGGGCGGGCTTGTCGTGTTTGGGCTGATCCTGTCGGCCTCGGGCTGGACGCTCGATCGCATCGTCCCGGGCGTGGATTACTACCGCAGCACGATGCAACTGGCCGAGATCATTCACGCGATTGCGGCGGTTGGCATGATGTGCATGTCGCTCGGCCACATCTACATGGGCACGATCGGCATGGAAGGCGCTTACCGGGCCATGCGCGACGGCTATGTCGACGAGGCCTGGGCGAAGGAGCACCACGAGCTTTGGTACGACGACGTCAAGGCCGGCAAGATTCCGGCGCAACGTTCCCAGCCGCCTGCACCGCCGTCGCCCAGCGAGCAGCCCGTCAAGTCATGACGCCATCGACCGCACCGATTCGAGGAACCTCTCCATGCATGCATCCGCGCTGACCCGCGCCGCAGGTATGGCGCTTGCTGCCGCCATGCTGAGCCTGACAAGCGGACTGGCCGGCGCCAAGCTGCCGGCGCCGACGGAAGAACAGAAAGCCCAGGCGGACTTGGCGAAAGCCAAAGCGGCCTGGGGCGACAAGGTGGCCGCGTTCCAGACGTGCAAGGCCCAGGACAAGGTGGCGGCGTCTTACCAGGCCGGTGGCAAGGCGGCGCATACGCAGCCGGGTGCGCCGTGCGTTGACCCCGGGCCGTTTGTCGCACCTGTCCCGCCCGCGTCAGGGCCGGCGGCCAAAGGGTGAGCCGAAGGGTGAGCCGTTGCTGCCAATGTTGCTTGTTCATCATCCGGCAGTACAATCGTCCGCTCCCCGAGTGAACCCTGACTGGAGGTGACACATGAAGCAACTCGTGATTGCACTCGCCGCGATCGGCCTGATGGCCGGCTGCGCATCGAACTCAGCGTCGACGGCCAAGGCCGGCAATGCCGGTGACGGCGCCATGGCGGCCTCCGCCGTGCTCGCACCCAAGAGCGGCAGCACCGTGCAAGGCAGCGTGAAGCTCGCACAGCAAGGCGACAATCGGGTTGCCATGGCGGTGGATATTTCCGGCCTGCCGGCCAACGGCATGTTCGGTTTCCACGTGCATGAGAAGGGCGATTGCTCCTCGCCGGACGGCAATAGCGCGGGTGGGCACTTCAACCCGACCGGCCAGCAGCACGGTGATCCGCGTCAAGGCGCGCATCACGCCGGCGACATCCCGATGCTGCAATCCGATGCCAACGGCAAGGCTGTCGGCTCCATCGTTCTTTCCGGCGTGACGCTGTCGCCCGGGCCCACCAGCCTGGTCGGCCACGCGTTGATCGTTCACGCAGGCAAGGACGACTACATGACTCAACCCACCGGCAATTCCGGCGGGCGCGTCGCCTGCGGCGTGATCGTGGCGAACTGATCGCCCGCACGCGGTATCCGCTTTCGGGCGGGTACCGGCGGCACCATGCGCACGCTTGCCGTGCGCATTTTTATTTGAACGAAGACATTGATGCCGCTGCGTCCAGAACTGACCAACGCTTCCGTTCCCCTGCTCGACGAGGTCGAAGTGCTCGACGAGCTGGGCCGCGCTCGCCATGTCTACATTCCCGGCGAGCGCCCGCTCACCGTCTACCTCGACAAGCGCGAACTCGTCACGCTGATGACGCTGGGCGGTGCCCCCGAAGCGCTCGTGCTGGGCTATCTGCGTAACCAGCGCCTGGTCGGCAGCATCGAAGACATCGCTTCCATCCAGGTCGACTGGGAAACCGAATCGGCTGCTGTCACCACGCGCGCCGGCATTGCCGACCTGGACGAGAAGACGGCCCGCCGCACCGTGACCACCGGCTGCGGGCAGGGCACCGTGTTCGGCTCGCTGATGGACGAGATCGACGCCATCCATCTACCGCCCGACGCGCGCATGACGCAGACCACGCTGTACCGCGTGGTCGACACCATCCGCCTGCAGCAGTCGATCTACAAGCAGGCGGGCTCGGTGCATGGCTGCGCGTTGTTCGACGCGCAGGGCGAACTGCTGCACTTCATCGAAGACGTCGGCCGCCACAATGCCGTGGATGCCATCGCCGGTCGCATGTGGCTCGAGGGCATGGACGGCGGCGACAAGATCTTCTACACCACCGGCCGCCTCACCTCCGAGATGGTCATCAAGGGCGCGCAGATGGGCATTCCGTTCCTGCTGTCGCGCTCGGGCGTTACGCAGATGGGCCACCAGATGGCCGAGCGCGTCAACCTGACGCTGTTTGCGCGGTGCACTGGGCGGCACTTTCTGCTCTACACAGGGCGCGACCGCTTCGTGGCCGAACCGGAGATGGCGGCCACCGTGGGGCCGCGCGGCGAGTTGCCCCAGGCGGCGGAATCCGGTCGCTGATCCGCTCGGCGGGTTCGATAAGGCCAGCGCAAGCCATCGGCTGCCCCGGGGTTTTCCGTCACAAGTTTGGGAGTACAATCCGCGTTCCAAAACCGGGCCAAAGATCGACGGCCTGGCTGGCATGACCAAATGGGGACAGTTTTCGCACCGCGAAGCCTGCCCCCATTTGTTCATCCAAGGTATCTGGACGCTCCATGAGCATCAAATCCGACAAGTGGATCCGCCGCATGGCCGAGCAGCACGGCATGATCGAGCCGTTCGAGCCCGGTCAGGTGCGCGAATCCGAAGGGCGCCGCATCGTTTCCTACGGCACGTCGAGCTACGGCTACGACATCCGCTGCGCCGACGAATTCAAGATCTTCACCAACATCAACAGCACCATCGTCGATCCGAAGAACTTCGACGAGAAGTCGTTTGTCGACTTCAAGGGCGATGTGTGCATCATCCCGCCGAACTCGTTCGCGCTGGCCCGCACGATGGAGTACTTCCGCATCCCGCGCACCGTGCTGACGGTGTGTCTGGGCAAGAGCACGTACGCGCGCTGCGGGATCATCGTCAACGTCACGCCGTTCGAGCCCGAGTGGGAAGGCTACGTGACGCTGGAGTTCTCCAACACCACGCCGCTGCCTGCCAAGATCTACGCCGGCGAAGGCTGCGCGCAGGTGCTGTTCTTCGAGAGCGACGAGGAATGCGAAACCTCGTACAAGGATCGTGGTGGCAAGTACCAGGGCCAGCACGGTGTGACGCTGCCCAAGACCTAGTTTTTGTAGTCCGTTTCCGCGCGTTCAGGCGTATCCGGAGCGGTGCCTTTAGCTTCATCCATAAGGAACCACGATGAAATTCCGTTTTCCCGTCATCATCATTGACGAGGACTTCCGCTCCGAGAACATCTCCGGGTCGGGCATTCGCGCGCTGGCCCAGGCCATCGAAACCGAAGGCATGGAGGTCATCGGCCTCACCAGCTATGGTGACCTGACCTCGTTCGCGCAACAGTCGAGCCGCGCGTCCACCTTCATCGTCTCGATCGACGACGATGAATTCATCAACCCGGACAACGACAAGCCGGAACCGGAGGCGGTTGAAAACCTGCGCGCCTTCGTGGCCGAAGTGCGTCGCCGCAACGCCGACATCCCCATCTTCCTGTACGGCGAAACGCGCACCTCGCGCCATCTGCCGAACGACGTGCTGCGCGAGCTGCACGGGTTCATCCACATGTTCGAGGACACGCCCGAGTTCGTGGCCCGACACATCATCCGTGAAGCGCGCAATTACCTGGATTCGCTGCCGCCGCCGTTTTTCAAAGCCCTGATCGACTACGCGCAGGACAGCTCGTATTCGTGGCATTGCCCGGGGCACTCGGGCGGCGTGGCGTTCCTGAAGAGCCCGGTGGGGCAGGTGTTTCACCAGTTCTTCGGCGAGAACATGCTGCGCGCCGACGTCTGCAACGCCGTGGAAGAACTGGGTCAGCTGCTGGACCACACCGGCCCCGTCGCCGCGTCTGAGCGCAACGCTGCGCGCATCTTCGGTTCCGACCACATGTTCTTCGTGACCAACGGTACGTCGACGTCGAACAAGATGGTGTGGCACGCCAACGTGGCGCCCGGCGACATCGTGGTGGTCGACCGCAACTGCCACAAGTCGAATCTGCACGCGATCATGATGACGGGTGCGATTCCCGTGTTCCTGATGCCGACGCGCAACCACTTCGGCATCATCGGCCCGATCCCGAAGAGCGAGTTCGAGCCGGAAACGATTGCCAAGAAGATTGCCGACCATCCGTTTGCCAGCAAGGCCAAGAACAAGAAGCCGCGCATCCTGACCATCACGCAGGGTACGTACGACGGCGTGCTGTACAACGCCGAGATGATCAAGAACATGCTGTCGACCGAGATCGACACGCTGCACTTTGACGAAGCCTGGCTCCCGCACGCGTCGTTCCACCCGTTCTACGAGAACATGCACGCGATCGGCCACGGCCGTCCCCGCAGCAAGGACGCGCTGGTCTACGCGACGCAGAGCACCCACAAGCTGCTGGCCGGTCTGTCGCAGGCCTCGCAGATCCTCGTGCAGGATTCCGAGACGCGCAAGCTCGATACGTACCGCTTCAACGAGGCGTATCTGATGCACACGTCGACGAGCCCGCAGTACTCGATCATTGCCTCGTGCGACGTCGCCGCGGCGATGATGGAAGCGCCGGGCGGCACCGCGCTGGTGGAAGAGAGCATTGCCGAAGCGCTGGATTTCCGCCGCGCCATGCGCAAGGTCGAGCACGAATACCTGGGCGCGAATGGCGGCAACGGCCGCGGCGACGACTGGTGGTTCAAGGTCTGGGGCCCGGACGACCTGTCGGACGAAGGCATCGAAGAGCGCGCAGCGTGGATGCTCAAGGCCAACGAGCGCTGGCACGGCTTCGGCAACCTGGCCGAAGACTTCAACCTGCTCGATCCGATCAAGGCCACGATCATCACCCCGGGCCTGGATGTGGACGGCAAGTTCAGCGATTCCGGCATTCCGGCCGCCATCGTCACGCGCTACCTCGCCGAGCACGGCATCATCGTCGAGAAGACCGGTCTGTACTCGTTCTTCATCATGTTCACCATCGGCATCACCAAGGGCCGCTGGAATTCGCTCGTGACGGAGCTGCAGCAGTTCAAGGACGATTACGACAACAATCAGCCGCTGTGGCGCGTGTTGCCGGAATTCGTGCGCCAATATCCGCAATACGAGCGCATCGGCCTGCGTGAACTGTGCGACAACATCCACAGCGTCTATCAGGCCAACGACGTGGCCCGCGTGACGACCGAGATGTACCTGTCCGACATGGAGCCGGCGATGATCCCGTCGGACGCCTGGGCGAAGATGGCGCACCGCGAGACCGAGCGTGTGGCGATCGACGATCTGGAAGGCCGCATCACCGGTATCCTGCTGACGCCGTATCCGCCGGGCATTCCGCTGCTGATTCCGGGCGAGCGCTTCAACAAGACGATCGTGCAGTACCTGCAGTTCGCACGCGAGTTCAACAAGCTGTTCCCGGGCTTTGAGACCGACATCCACGGGTTGGTCGAGGAAGAGGTCGACGGCAAGATGGGGTACTTCGTCGACTGCGTGCGCTGAGTTTTAGTCGTACCAAGAGAAAAGCCGCGCGAGAGTATCGGGCGGCTTTTTTGTTTGGCGCTTCTGCGCCGCATTCGGCTGTATGAAGTGTTACCGACCGCTGCAAGGCAAAAAACGTGGGCTATCGGTTCTTCGCCCGGAGGCGTTGCAGCCGCTGCTGCTGCGATGGCTCCAGCGCTCGGGTCGCCTCCCTGAAAGTCAAAGCCGACATCTCGCCAGCATGTCGCTCCACGAAGCCGATCGTTCGCAATGGCGTCTTTTTGCAGGTCGAGCGCAGCACCCATCCGATTGCCTTTCGGATGAAGAACTCCCGCTCCTGCAGCATCGGAGCGGCCCGCCGTTCGAAACGTTCGAAGTCACCTTGGCCGGCTGCGAGTCGGTCATGATTGGCTAACAGCGCACTGCGCCGCACCCAGAAATTCGTGTGTGCGGACCATTCGTCCAGGTCCGTCTCGACCGCTGGTATCCGGGTGGCCAGCGCGCCAACCACTTTGATCGCAAGCCAGTCGACATGGGCCCAGGTCGTGCTTCGATCGATCAGGCCCTTCAACCATCCGACATCCGATTTGCGGAGCAGGTCGCTCCGCAGTTCGAGCACCGCGATTCCAGCGGATCGCAACTCATGGGTGTGCGTATTCCAGAGCGCCCCGACCAGCCCCTTGAGGTCTTCCACAGTAAGGGCAGGGTGGTCGGCGACAAAGGTGCGGGCCACCCGTCGCACAGCTGGCACGGAAGCACCGATGAAGCGGAGCTCGCTCTTCAGGTATTGCTTTTCTTGTTCCGCCCTCTCGGCAGTAGCGGCCCCGGCGAGGGACTCGGCCAACTGGGCGACAACGGTCGTCTGGTCGTTCAAAAATCGCCCTCCTGTGCGCGTTGGCTTGCAGCATAGCCGTGCTTCGCAAACATCGGCAATTCGCCAGACCGCGCCAGCGATCGAGAGTGCCAGCGTGCGTCACAAACAAAAACGCCGCGCTGATCAACTCAGCGCGGCATTTTTGTTTGAAGCGGCTGCGAATTACTCAGCCAGTGCAGCCCGCGCAAACGCAATGGCCTGCTTCACCTGCTCCGGCGCCGTCCCACCGATGTGGTTACGCGAGGCGACCGAGCCTTCCAGCGTCAGCACGGCGTGCACATCGTCGCTGATCAGATCGGACTTGTCGCCCAGGCCGCAGATGTCACGCAGTTGCGCAACCGACAGGTCCGCCAGGTCGCAACGCAGGTCGTCGCAGGCGCGCACGGCGTGGGCCACGGCTTCGTGCGCATCGCGGAAGGGCAGGCCGCGCTTGACCAGGTAGTCGGCCAGGTCGGTGGCGGTGGCGTAGCCCTGCAGCGCGGCGGCACGCATGGCGTCCGCCTTGACCGTGATGCCCGGCACCATGTCGGCAAAGATGCGCAGCGTGTCGACCACCGTATCCACGGTGTCGAACAGCGGTTCCTTGTCTTCCTGGTTGTCCTTGTTGTACGCCAGCGGCTGGCCCTTCATCAGGGTGAGCAGGCCGATCAGGTGGCCGTTGACGCGGCCGGTCTTGCCACGCGCCAGTTCGGGAACGTCCGGGTTCTTCTTCTGCGGCATGATCGAGCTGCCGGTGCAGAAGCGGTCTGCAATGTCGATAAAGCCCACGCGCGGGCTCATCCACAGCACCAGCTCTTCAGAGAAGCGCGAGATGTGCGTCATGACGAGCGCGGCGGCGGCGCAGAATTCGATGGCGAAGTCGCGGTCCGACACGGCATCCAGCGAGTTGCGGCACACGCCGTCAAAGCCGAGTTGCTGGGCGACGAATTCGCGGTCGATCGGGTAGCTCGTACCGGCCAGCGCGGCGGCGCCCAGCGGCAGGCGGTTGACGCGCTTGCGGGCGTCGAGCATGCGCTCGGTGTCGCGCGTGAACATCTCGACGTAGGCCAGCAGGTGGTGGCCGAACACCACCGGTTGCGCGACCTGTAGGTGCGTGAAGCCCGGGACGATGGTGTTGGTGTGCTGCTCCGCCAGGTCCAGCAGCGCGCTGCGCAGGGCCTTGAGCAGACCGACGATGTTGTCGATCTCGCTGCGCAGCCACAGGCGGATGTCGGTGGCGACCTGGTCGTTGCGCGAGCGGCCCGTGTGCAGGCGCTTGCCGGCGTCGCCCGCCATGGCGGTCAGGCGCGCTTCGATGTTCAGGTGCACGTCTTCCAGATCCAGCTTCCACTCGAACGTGCCGGCCTCGATCTCCTGGCGGATCTGCGCCATGCCCTTTTCGATTGCGGCGCGATCGGCTTCTGCGATGATGCCCTGCTTGGCCAGCATGGCAGCGTGCGCCAGCGAGCCCTGGATGTCGAACAGAGCGAGGCGCTTGTCAAAGAACACCGACGCGGTATAGCGCTTGACGAGATCGGACACCGGCTCGTTAAAGCGGGCGGACCACGCTTCGGCCTTCTTGGCGAGTTGGGAGGTCATGGGCGGACAGCAGGAGGAGCGCGGCCGGCGAGGCGCCAGCCGCAAATTCAGGAAACCGCGATTATATCGCCCGCCGGGCCTTCCGGCCCCCGCGCCGGGGTGCCTACAGCGTGCTGTCGATCAGCGCGCCCTTGAAGACCACCGGGCCCGTCGGCCCCTCCGGATTGGGCGAGCCACCACGCGGTTCCACGCTGATGGCGAGCGCCGGCACTTGCCGCAACGGCTGCGCCACCGTCAACCGCACGGCACGCTGGTGCCCGATCACCCCAAGTGACTGCGGATGCCCGCCGGGTGGCAGCGCCCAGAGCTGCAAGGCCTGTTCGGTATTGAGCGGCGTTGCGTCCAGTCGCTTGAGCGACAGCGTGCCGGTGCGCGCATCCCAGGTGACGAGGACGGCCGCCTGGGCCTGCGCGTCCTGCAGCACGGCCACGGCGTTGGCGACAGGCGCTTCGCGCAATTGCTGCGCCAGCCGCAGGTTCAGCCCAATCGCGACCGCTGCGACCACCGCCGCGACCGCCGTGGCGCTGCGCCAGAAGCCTGCACCCTGCCAAAGCCGTTGCCAGAGCGCCTTCTGCTGCGGCGCGGGCTCGCGCCAGCCGAGTTGCACTTCGATGCGGCGGAGAATGTCCGGCAACGGTGCCGTGGCCGGCTGAAGCGAGGGCAGATCGGCCAGATAGCGCTGCCAGCGTTCCACCGTCGCGCGCGTGGCGGCGTCGTGGCGAATGATCTGCTCGAAACGGCGGCGTGCGCCGGCGCGCAGCGTTCCGACCGCGTATTCAGCGGCCAGCTTGTCGACGAGTTCGGGGTGGCGGCGCGGGTCCATCACGGTGCTCCGAGGCATTCGCGCAGGCGGTCCAGACCGCGCCGCATCCAGGATTTGACGGTGCCCAGCGGCAGCGACAGCGATTGCGCCAGCTCGCTGTGCGACAGGTCACGCAGATACGCGAGCGACACGACCTGGCGTTGCTTCGGGTCGAGCCGCTTGAGGCATTCGGCGAGCGCGCGGGCCTGCTGACCGGCGAGCGCGATGTCCGCAGGGCCCGGAGCGTGGTCGGCCAGGACATCGGCGTAGGCGTCGTCCAGGGGCACGGATTCCTGCACGCGCTCGGCATGCTGGCGGCGCAGGCAATCGAGTGCACGGTTGCGCACGATGGTGGTCATCCACGTCATGGGGGCGGCCAGATGCGGGCGGTAATCGCCGGCATGGCGCCAGATGTTGACGAAGCTTTCTTGCAAGACGTCCTCGGCCCAGTCCTTCCTGACCAAGATACGCAGCGCGAGCCCAAACAGTTTCGGTGCGCAGCGCGTATATAGCGTGCGCAGGGCGTCGCGGTCACCCAGGCTGATGCGTTGCAGCAATGCGGCCAGCTCTTCAGCGTCGGCGCTCGAGAGGCGCGCTGCCGCGGACGTCGCTGGCGGGTCGGCAGGTTGCTCGGCGGGGTCTTCGGCGGAGCGCTGATAGGTGAGCACGTGGGCAGGTTTCTGTGGACGGTTTTGCCCAAAGTGTAGGTAGAAACCGTGCTCGTGGGTGAATTCACGTGAAAGGCGCTGAGGTTTTTTTGCATCCAGTTGGGCACGCCCTTCGTACAAGCGATCAGGCGCTGGATAAACGCCCGCGATTCGGACTTCGTACCGCACGGGTCGCGCTTCCTTCCCACAATGCAAGGAGATCGACGATGGATACAACCCAAGAGATGGATCAGTTGGCGAGCGACAGCCCGCGCATCGATGCACGCCGTCGGGTGTTGCTGCGCGCGCCGGGGCTGATGGCGCTGGGCTCGCTGGCGGCGGTGTCGCTGGGGCAGTCGATGCCGGCCTGGGCGCAGACGCAATCGGGCAGCGTGAAAGACGACGTCAACATTCTGAACGTGGCGCTGGGCCTCGAATATCAGGCCATCGCCGCGTATCAGGTCGGCGCGGAAAGCGGCCTGTTGCAAAAGCCCGTGCTCGCAACGGCGGTGAAGTTCCAGGGCCACCACAAGGCGCATGCGTCGGTGCTGGCGGGGGCGATCTCCAAGCTGGGCGGCACGCCGGTCATGGAGAAAACGGCGGCGGAATACAACTTTCCGGTCAGCCAGTTGAAGACGCAGGCCGACGTGCTGCGCTTTGCCGCGGGACTGGAGAAGGGCGCTGCCTCCGCTTACCTGGGGGTGATACCCAGCTTCTACACGCGCGACCTCGCCAAGGCCGCCGCCAGCATCCTGGGCGACGAGACGATGCATTGGGCGGTGCTGCTCTCGGCGCTGGGTGAAGACCCGGTGCCGGTCGCGTTCATCAGCTAGGCGGTTTGTTGGGCCGCCACACCGGCCGCTCGTTACGGTGTGGCGGTTTTTTTGTGCGCGTCGAACGCTTCGACGATGCAGTCGAGCAAGGCACGCACGCGCGCGGTCTTGTGCAGATCGGCGTGCGTCACGAGCCAGACGTCCTGCATGCTGCGGCGGTTGGGTAGCACGCGCACCAGTTGCGGATAGGCCTCCGCACGGCGGCAGACCAACTCGGTGATCCCCATGCCCGCAGCCACCGCCTCAAACAGCGCCAGCGCCGAGTTGCTCTGCAAGACGACACGCCCGCGCGTAATGGGCTCGCCGCAGAGGTCTTCCCACATCCATGGCACTTCGTTGCGCGGATAGAGCACGAGATCGTGCCCCGCAAAGGCCGTCCCTTCCTCGGGCTCGCCACGGGCAGCCACGTAGCTCCGGCTCGCATAGATACCGGTTTCCATTTGTCCGATACGCCGCGCGATGAGGTCCGGAGAATCGGGCCGCAGCGTGCGCACGGCCACGTCGGCCTCGCGCTTGGTGAGGTTGGCAATGCTCTTGGACGCCATGCAGACGACGTCGATGCCCGGATGCTGCTGCCGCAGCTGCGCGATGGCCGGCAGCACAAACGTGGCGGCCATGGTGTCGGTCGTGGCCACGCGGATCGTGCCGGCGAGTTGATCGTCGATGCCGGCAACGCGGCGCTCAATGGTGTGCGCCGCCTGCTCCATCGCTTCGGCCGGGCCGATCAGCGCTTCGCCGGCAGGCGTGAGCACCAGCGCGGTCGACGTCCGCAAGAAGAGCTTGGCTGACAGCTCGTCTTCCAGCGCGGCGATGCGGCGGCCCACCGTGGCCTGATCCACGCCCAGACGCTGGGCCGCGCCGCGCAGCGTGCCCGTGCGCGCCACGGCCAGGAAAAAGCGTCCGTTATCCCAGTTCACGTCTGGCTCCGAATGTTCGTAGATGGATGATGCAGATTTGCAGTGGTGCGATGCAAAAACGCTGCTTTTTTGCATGCAATCCCCAGCCTACACTGGGCTGCATGAAATTTCCAAACGGTTCCGCCATGTCTTCATGCAACGCCAACTCCATGGGAGCGGCGCCCCGGGCTGATTTGCAACCCGACCTCAGCCGGTGGCGCCGCAACGCCACGCTGGGCATTCTCACGTCGGGCGTGTTCATGGCCGTGCTCGACACCACCGTGGTCAACGTGGCGCTCATCGCCATGCGCGACAGCCTGCACAGCAGCGTCGCAGAACTTGCTTGGATCGTTGACGCCTACACGCTGGCGTTCGCCGCCTTCATCCTCACAGGCGGTTTGCTGAGCGATCGCATTGGCGCGCGCACCGTGTTCATGGCGGGGATGGCGGTCTTCATCGTTGCGTCGGCCGGTTGTGGAGTGGCGCCGACCGTCACCACGCTGATTGCCGCGCGCATCCTGCAGGGCGTGGGCGCGGCGATGTTTCTGCCGAGTTCGCTGTCGCTGATCCGCAGTACGTTCGAGGATCCGCGCGAGCGCGCCTGGGCCATCGGCCTGTGGGGCGCCATCGTCGCGACTGCCGCAGCCGTGGGCCCGGCGTTGGGCGGCGTGCTGGTCGACACATACGGCTGGCGCAGCGCCTTCCTGATCAACGTGCCGCTGGGCGTGGTCGGCATGCTGGGCACGTGGATGATCGTGCGCAACGACCCGCCGGCACGGGCCAAGCCATTCGACTGGGCGGGGCAGGTGACGAGCGCCGTGATGCTCGCGGCGCTGTGTTTTGCCGCGATCGAGTGGCCGGTGCGCGGCGCGCTCTCGCCCTGGGTGTGGGGTGCGGCGCTGCTGACGGTGGCGGCCGGCGCGCTGTTCGTTGTGGCCGAACGCCGTGCGCGCGCGCCGCTCGTGCCGCTGGCCTGGCTGGGGCATCGCACGCTGGGCGCGGTCAATGGCGTGGGGTTCCTGCTGAATTTCGGCTATTACGGCGCGCTGTTCGTGCTGAGCCTGCATTTGCAGAACGTCGAGCACCTGAGCGCACGGCAGACCGGTCTCGTCATGCTGCCGATGGCGGTGAGCCTGTCGGCGGGTAACATCTTCGCCGGCAAGCTGATGGCGCATTTTTCCACGCCGACGATGATGCTGAGCGGCCTCGTGATCGGCGCAGCGGGTTTGCTGGCAACGTCGGCTGCGCTGACGGGCCATGTGCACCTGTGGGTGGTGAGCGCGACGATGGTGGCTTACGGCGGCGGTACCGCGCTGGCGATTGCGCCGATGACCTCGACGATCCTGTCGGCGGCGCCGGGCGAGCTGGCCGGTACGGCGTCGGGCCTGCTCAACGCCGCGCGGCAGACGGGCAGTTTGCTGGGCGTGGCAGCGGCGGGCGCCGTCGTGACGGTGGTGCCCGAGCTGGCGCACGCCTCGCCGATGGTGTTTGGCCTGATGACGCTGTCGTACGCCGGCGCGATGGCGATGGCGTGGATCAGCCGACGCCCGGCCGCCACCGCGCTGGCTGCCTGATCAGCCGCTGTTGCGCAGCCCGGCCGCAATCCCGTTGATCGACAGATGGATGCCGCGCCGCACGCGTGCATCGTCGCTGCCGGCCTTGCCCGAGCGGAAGCGCTTGAGCAGCTCGACCTGCAAGTGGTTCAGCGGGTCGAGATACGGGAAGCGGTTCTTGATGGAGCGCGCCAGCAGCGGGTTGTCGGCCAGGCGCTCCGACTGCCCCGTGATGGCGGCCAGCATCTGCTCGGTCAATGTGAACTCGGCCGAGATGCGCGAGAAGACCGCGTTACGCAGCTTGCGGTCGTCGCAGAGCTGCGCGTAGCGCGACGCCACGTTCAGATCCGCCTTGGACAGCACCATGTCCATGTTCGACAGCAGGTTCGCAAAGAACGGCCACTGCTTGTGCATGCGCTTGAGCGTGGTCAGGCGCGCGGCGCGGGCCTTGGCGTTGCCGGCGTCGTCCAACCAGCGCTGCACCGCGCTGCCAAAGCCGAACCAGCCCGGCAGCAGCAGACGGCATTGGCCCCATGAGAAGCCCCACGGAATCGCACGCAGGTCTTCGATGCGGCGGTGCTTCTTGTCCATCAGCTTGCGCGAGGCCGGGCGCGAACCGAGGTTCAGGTCGGCAATTTCGGTGATGGGCGTGGTGGCGAAGAAGTAATCCTTGAAGCCAGGGGTCTCGTAGACGAGGTTGCGGTACGCGGCAAAGGCGTTGTCCGACAGCGCCTGCATGGCGGCTTCGAACTCCTCCAGGCCCTTGGGGCGGTTGCGCGTAGGCAGCAGCGTCGCTTCCAGCGTGGCAGCGACGATGGTCTCCAGGTTGCGCCGGCCGATCTCCGGATTGGCGAACTTGCTGGAGATGATTTCGCCTTGTTCGGTCAGACGGATCTGGCCGTTCACGGTGCCCGGCGGCTGCGACAGGATGGCCTGGTAGGTCGGGCCGCCGCCTCGGCCCACCGTGCCGCCGCGGCCATGGAACAGGCGCAGGCGCACGCCCTTGCGCTCGAACAGTTCCACCAGCGCCAGCTCGGCCTTGTACAGCTCCCAGTTGGAGGTGAGGAAACCGCCGTCCTTGTTGGAGTCCGAGTAGCCGAGCATCACTTCCTGCTCGTTGCCCTGCGCGGCCAGCACGGCATCGAAGCCGGGCAGGGCCAGCAGATCGCCCATGATTTCCGGGGCATTGCGCAAGTCTTCGATGGTTTCAAACAGCGGGATCACCATGACGTCCAGCGCGGCGCTGCCGCTGCCATTGGCGCCCGTGCGGAACATACCGGCTTCCTTCTGCAGCAGCATCACTTCGAGCAGGTCGGACAGCGTCTCGGTGTGCGAAATGATGTAGTTGCGCACGATGCGATTGCCGTAGCGGGCACGCACCTCGCGCGCGGCGCGGAAGATGTCGATTTCCGACGTGGTCTGTTCGCTGTACGCGTGGAACGGCAGCGTCAGCACGCGCGGCTGTTGCAGCTCGCGCAGCAGCAGCGTGCGTTTGTCGGCCTCGGACAGCGCCGCATAGGCGCCTTCCACACCGGCCACCTTCAGCAGCTCGGCAACGGTCGCTTCGTGCACGTCCGACACCTGCCGCAAATCGATCGACGAGAGATGGAAGCCGAACACATCGATCGCGCGCGCCAGCGATGCCAGCCGCGCGTCGGCCAGCACCTCGCCGTGGTGCGCCGCCAGCGAATCGATCACGATCTGGATGTCGGCGCGCAGTTCTTCTGCGTTGCTGTAAGCCGGAGCGGGCCCGACGGCGTGGCGGCCGGCGTCTTCACCGGTCAGCTCACGGCACGTGGCGGCCAGTCGCGCGTAGACGCCGATCAGCGCGCGGCGGTACGGCTCGTCCGCGCGATGTTCGGAGTGGTCGGGCGAGCGTTCGGCCAGCGCCTGCAGTTCCGCGCTCACATCCACCAGCGACGTCGACATCGACAGCTCCGCGCCCAGCGCGTGGATCTCTTCCAGGTACCACGCCAGGATCACGCTTGCCTGCTTTTGTGCCGCGTCGCGCAACGTCGCTGCGGTGACGAAAGGATTGCCGTCGCGGTCGCCGCCGATCCACGAGCCCATCTGGAAGAAGGGCGGCAGCGGGGCCGGCTCGCCGCGTGCACCGCGACGCGGGAACACGGTCGCGATGTCTTCTTCCAGCTCACGGTACAGCGCCGGGATTTCGCGCAGGAAGGTGGTCTGGTAATACGACAGCGCGTTTTCAATCTCATCGGCCACCATCAGGCGCGTGGTGCGCAGCATGCGCGTTTGCCACAGCTTGGTGACGTGGGCGCGCAGCAGCGCCGTGTTGCGCTCGCGCTCGCGTGTGGTGAGGGGTGCGTCGCGTTCGGCCAGCAAGCGCGCGATTTCGCGTTGCGCATCGAGCGTGCTCTTGCGCTGCACCTCGGTCGGGTGCGCGGTCAGTACCGGCACGATCAGCGCGGTTTCAAAGAAGCGACGCAGCACGTCGCCCGACAAGCCCTCGTCTGCGGCCGACAGCAGCGCGCGCATCAGGCTGCCCGGCTGCGGCGGCGATCCGGCCAGCGCATGCACGCGGCGGCGGCGATTGTGATGCTGGTCTTCAGCGATGTTCGCCAGATGCGAGAAGTAGCTGAAGGCGCGCACCACCGACGTGGTCTGGTCGCGCGAGAGCGTTTTCAGCAGCCGGTCGAGATCCTGCTCGGCCTGGCGGTCGCCGTCGCGGCGGAAGCGCACGGCGGTCTGGCGGATGGTCTCGACGGTTTCGAAAACGGTGCCGCCTTCCTGGTCACGCAGCACGTCGCCCAGCAGGCGCCCGAGGAAGCGGATGTCTTCCTTCAGCGGCTGATCCTTGGCCGCGGCGCTGCCCGACGAGCGTCGGGAAGTGGGGCCGAGTGATGCGCCATTGGCTTCGTCCGCGCCATTGGCCTTGGCCACCGGTTTCGCGGCGGGCTTGGCTGTCTTGATGGCCTTGGGGGTCTTGCTGGTCTTGGCGGGGGCGGCGGAAGCCTTGCGGGCTGTGGTCGCGCGCGAGGAAGCGCGGCGCGCGGCGGGCTGCGTCATGGTGTCTCCTAGGTTGGGTGCTCGAAGGTGCCTGAAGGGCCCTCGTTTCTGTATCACTTCAACGTGATAGCCGGACTGTCGCGAAAAAGCTGCGTGCTACCATTGCCGCATGTCTTCCAACGCCCGTCCGACTCCCGTCGAATCCCAGCTTGCAACGACTCCTGCAGCCCAGGCGCCGACCAAGCTGGTCATTGCCTCGCGCGAAAGCCGGCTCGCCCTCTGGCAAGCCGAACACGTGCGTGCTGCATTGCAAAAATACTATCCCGCGTGCGACGTGTCCATCCTTGGAATGACCACGCGCGGCGACCAGATTCTCGACCGGTCCCTCGCCAAGGTGGGGGGCAAAGGTTTGTTTGTGAAGGAACTGGAAGTCGCGCTGGCCGAGGGCCGTGCCGATCTGGCGGTCCATTCGCTCAAGGATGTGCCGATGGAACTGCCGGAAGGTTTTGCGCTGTCGACCATCCTCGAACGCGAAGACCCGCGCGACGCCTTTGTTTCCAACGACTACGCCGATCTGGCTTCGTTGCCTGCCGGCGCCGTGGTGGGCACGTCGAGCCTGCGCCGCGAGGCTTCGTTGCGGGCGCGGTTTCCGCATCTGGTGATCCAGCCGCTGCGGGGCAACCTCGATACGCGCCTCGGCAAGCTCGATCGCGGCGACTACGCTGCCATCATCCTGGCTGCCGCCGGGCTCAAGCGCCTCGGGCTGGCCGATCGCATTCGCTCCATCATCGCGCCGGAAGAGTCGCTGCCGGCAGCGGGGCAGGGTGCGCTCGGCATTGAAATTCGCGCGGATCGTGAAGACGTGCGCGCGTGCCTCGCGCCGCTGCACGATGCACCGACTGCGCTGGCCGTCACCGCTGAACGCGCTGTTTCCCGCATTCTCGGCGGTTCGTGCCAGGTGCCGCTCGCCTCGTTCGCGCAGTGGTCGGGCGCAGGCACCTTGCGCTTGCGTGCCTTTGTCGCGTCGCAGGACGGCACCCGCAAACTTGCCGCAGATGGCGAAGCCACGCCATCTACGCTGGCCGAAGCTGACGCACTGGGTGTGCGCGTCGCCCAGCAGATGCTGGCCGGCGGTGCACGTGACATCCTTGCCATGCTGGGCGCCGACGCGCCGCCTGCTACCTAACTCCCACGGCCCGCCATGGACGACCACTTGCCACCGCGCTTGTCACCATCGTCGCCCGCATCCAGCACGCCGCCTGTTCAACCGGCACCCCCGCCCGTGGTGGTGGTCACGCGGCCGCGCGCGCAGGCGCCCATGCTGGTGGCGGCGCTTGAGCGCCACGGCATGCGCACGCACCAGTTCCCGCTGCTCGACATTGCGCCGACGCCCAATCTCGACGACTTGCGTGCCGCGCTGAGCGATCCTTCGCGCTATGCGCTGGTCGTGTTCGTGAGCCCGAACGCCGTGCAGCAGGCCTTTGCCGCCATGCCCGAAGGGTTTCGCTGGCCGCAGGAAGTGCCTGTGGCCGTGGTGGGCCCCGCGAGCGCACAGGCGCTTGCCACGCATGGGGTCGCGCCGCCCGCGCACCGCGTGATCAAGCCCGACACGCATGCCGACGATGCGCGCCAGGATTCCGAGGCGTTGTATGAGCGGCTGGATGTGCCTTCGCTCGGCGGTCGTGAGGTGCTGATCGTGCGCGGCAACGGTGGCCGTGAATGGCTGGCCGATCAACTGCGCGAAGCCGGTGCATCGGTCCGCACGGTGGAAGCCTACCGCCGCAGCGTTCCGGTGCCCGATGCTGCTGCGTGGCTCGCGTTGCGAGCGGTGCTGTCGGCCCGCCATGCCTGGACGCTCACCAGTTCGGAAGCCGTGCGCAATCTCGATGAGCTGGCTCGCGCGAATCTGTCGCCGGCCGATCTCGACACGCTGCATGGCGCGCCGTGCTTTGCTTCGCACGCCCGCATCGTCGAACAGGCCAAATCGCTGGGCTTTCGCGACGTGACGCTGACCGGCGCCGGCGACGACCGGCTGCTCGCCAGCGTGCTGGCCTGGGCCGGGCCGGTATCGGTGCCCGAGCATGGGTCGCCAGCGGCGCCGGCTGAATCAACCCCGTCTATTTCTTCTTCCACTGTGACGCAGACTCCCGTTCCCTCGTCCGCTCCCGCTTCGACATCCGCACCGGAATCCGCGCCGGCCGCCGCCACGCCCACGCCGGCCCCCGCGCCTGCAGCGTTTGCGCCCACCATGACGGTCAACCATGCGCCAGCCCGCGGCGGTTGGTTGATTTGGGTAGTCCTGGTGGCCATCGTGGCGGCGGTGGCCGCGCTGCAGGTGCGCAATGAGCGCCTTGCACGCGAGATCCGCCAGCACGCCCAAACGAACGAGGCGCTGGCGCAGGAGATGCGCGTGCTATCGCGTGCGGATCAGGATTCGGTTTCCCAACTGCAACAGAAGTTCGGTGCGCTGGATGCCCGTACCGCGGAAACGCGCGATCGCCAGGCTGCCCTGGAGCAGGCCAATCAAGACCTCCTGCGCAACCGCGACGACTGGCAGCGCGCCGAGATCCAGCGTTCGCTGGAAGTCACCGCCGAGCAGTTGCAACTGACGGGCAACGTCGCGGGCGCACTGGCAGCGCTGCAAACGGTCGATGCGCGCCTGGCCACGCTCGACAAACCGCAGTTCAACGCGGTGCGCCGCGCGGTATCGCGCGACATCGCCAAGCTCAAGTCGATGCCGTCGTTTGATCTGGCCGGTGCCGCGCTGCGATTGGACGACGCCATCAACGCGGTCGATACGCTGCCGCTCGTCTCGTCGGCCCAGCCGCTGGAGGCGGAACAGGCTGCGCAGGCGCCGCATGCTGCCGCGAAATCCACGAAAAATGCCAAGGCGCAGGCTGCGTCGGCACCCGTGGCATCGACGCCGCCAAACGCCGGATGGTCTGCTGGCGTACGCGCCTGGTGGGGCCGCTTGTGGAATGACGTGCGCGGCGAACTCGGCCAGATTGTGCAGGTCCGCCGCGTCGATCAGACCGAGGCGCTGCTGCTGTCTTCCGACCAAGCGTGGTTCCTGCGCGAAAACCTCAAGCTGCGCCTGATGAATGCGCGCCTAGCGCTGCTCTCGCGCAATGACGCCGTATTCCGCGCCGATCTCGGTCGCGCCGATACGCTGCTCGCGCGTTACTTCGATACGCAGTCTTCGCGCGTGACCACCGTGCAGAACCAGCTGGCACAGGTGCGCGCGATGGTGGGCACGCTGCAGGTGCCGACGCTGGCCGACAGCCTTGCCGCCGTGCGCGGTTCGGGCAAGGAGTGACCATGCGCTGGGTATTCTGGGTCGCGCTCCTGTTTGCCGCCGCTGTCGGGCTGGCGCTGTTTACTGAACTCAATCTGAGCAACGTCGTGCTGTTTTATCCGCCTTACCGGGTGGAGATGTCGCTCAACTTCGTACTGGCCGCGCTGCTGGCGACCTTCGTGGTGCTGCATCTGGTGATGCGTCTTTTCCACCATGTGGCGGGTATGCCGGCACGTGCTGCGGCGTATCGCGAGCGCAACCGCATCCTGAAGGCATCCGCCGCGCTGCGCGAAGCGATGGAAAGCCTGTTTGCCGGACGCTTCGGCCATGCGGAGCGCCAGGCGCGAGAAGCCCAGGCCTGGGAGCCGCAGCGCGAGACGGCCGCACTGATCGGCGCGCGTGCCGCACACCGCATGCAGGAAACCGAACGCCGCGACGCGTGGATGGCGGAAGTCGCCTCGCCCGATCGTGAGCAGGCGAAGCTCGTGTCGATGGCGGAATTGCTGGTCGATGCGCGCGATGCCGAAGGCGCGCTGGAGAAGATCGCGCAATTGCAATCGCAGGGTTCGCGGCAGATTCAGGCGCAGCGCATTGCACTGCGCGCGCATCAGCATCTGAAGAATTGGGGCGAGGTGCTGCGCCTCACGCGCGCACTGGAAAAGCGCAACGCGATCCATTCGGTGCTGGCCGCGCGTCTTAAGCAGATGGCGTGTGAAACGCTGCTGGCCGAGCGCCGCCACGATGCCGATGCCCTCAACGGCTTCTGGCGGGAGCTGACCACGGAGGAGCGCCGCTCGCCGCGCATCGCTTCGCAGGCGGCGCTGTATTTTGCGCAGCTTGGTCGCACGGATGACGCCAAACGCATCGTCGAAGACGGCTTGAAGGCGCATTGGGATGGCCGTCTGATCCGCCGTTACGCTGATTGCGCCGTGCCGGGCAAGGCACTGCCGCTGATCCAGCAAGCCGAGAAATGGCTCGGCCAGCATCCGGTGGATGCCGACCTGTTCTACACGCTCGGCATGTTGTGCTTCAAGGAGCAGCTCTGGGGCAAGGCGCAGTCGAGCCTGGAATCGGCGCTGAAGTATGCCGATGCAGATCATTCCGGCAACTTGCGCGCCCATGCGCACCTGGCGCTCGCCCAGATGTTCGAGCAGACGGAGCGGATGGAAGACGCCCAGCGACACTATCGGCAAAGCGCCTTGCTTGCCGTGAAATGAAAAAGGCCGGGGTGACCCGGCCTCTTTTCTTGCGGGTGACGGCGCTTATTTGTTCACCATCCGCGCCGGCACGGAAAGCGTGAGAACTGCGCCCAGCACCATCGATGCGGCCAGCATGTACATGCCCGAATCGGTACTCTGCGTCGCGTCTTTCAGCCAGCCGACGGCGTAGGGGCTCAGGAAGCCCGCGAGGTTGCCCAGCGAGTTGATCAGCGCAATGCCCGCGGCAGCGCCGGTGCCCGCCAGGAAGGCGGTCGGTAGGCTCCAGAACAGCGGCAACGTGGTGAGGATGCCCATGGTGCCGAGTGTGAGCGCGGCCATGGCCAGTGTGGTATCGGCGTGCCAGACGGCCGACAGCACGAGCCCCACCGCGCCCACCACTGCCGGAATCGCGATGTGCCAGCGGCGCTCGCGCAGGCGATCGGCGCTGCGGGCCACCAAGACCATCGCGACGACGGCCGCGCCGTACGGAATCGCCGTCAGCAAGCCCACTGAGAACGGATCGGCCACGCCGGTCTGCTTGATCAGGGTGGGCAGCCAGAAGCTCACGCCATACAGGCCCATCACAAAGGTGAAGTAAATCAGGCTCATCAGCCATACGCGCGGGCTGGCCAGGACGGTGCCGATGGGCGGGTCTTCCTTGTCGGCGTCTTCCGTGGCGATGTTGCGGGCGAGCAGCGCCTTCTCTTCGTCGGTCAGCCACTTCGCGTGGGTGATGCGGTCGTCCAGATACGCCAGCACGAAGATGCCGACGATGATCGACGGAATGCCTTCGATCAGGAACATCCACTGCCAGCCGGCCAAGCCGTACACGCCGGCAAACGCCTTCATCGCCCAGCCCGAGATGGGGCCGCCGATCACGCCCGACAGTGCAATCGCCGTCATGAAGAAGGTGGTGGTGCGCCCGCGCCGCTGCGCCGGATACCAGTACGTGAGGTACAGGATGATGCCCGGGAAGAAGCCGGCTTCTGCCAGCCCCAGGAGGAAACGCATGACGTAGAACATGGCCGGCGTGGTCACGAACATCATGGCTGCCGAGATCACGCCCCACGAGATCATGATCCGCGCGATCCAGATGCGCGCGCCCACGCGGTGCAGGATCACGTTGCTCGGCACTTCAAAGAGGAAGTAGCCGATGAAGAAGATGCCGGCGCCCAGGCCGTAGATGGTCTCGCTGAACTTGAGGTCGTTCAGCATCTGCAGCTTGGCAAAGCCCACGTTGACGCGGTCGAGGTACGCGACCACGTAGCACAGCAGCAGGAACGGAACCAGGCGCCACGTCACCTTGCGGTAGGTGGCCTCTTCAAATGCGCTGGCGGACTGAGGCGGCAGCGTGCCTGCGCCGCCGACCGGTGAGGTGGGTGGGGTGGTGATGGCCATCGGGTCTCCAGAGTTATTGTGAGTTCAGGCCGAGTGCTCCTCGTTACCTACCTCGGCCTGGAAAACCGCCACAGCATTCTGCGCTTCTCGGGCGGGCGCGCCAAGACGCCCGCCGGCAGGGTTTATACGCAGCGCCCGCCGTCCACTTCCAGGCAGGCGCCGGTAATGAACTCGGCCTCGTCCGACGCCAGATACAGGCAGGCGTTGGCCACATCCTGCGGCGTGGACAGCCGCCCCATCGGGATCGTCGCCAGGAAGCGCGCGCGGTTCTCGGGCGTATCGGGTACGCCCATGAACTGCTCGATGAGGCCCGTTGCGCCCATCACCGGGTTCACGCAGTTCACGCGGATCTTGTCCGGGCCCAGCTCGGCTGCCATCGCCTTGCTGGCCGTGATGACGGCGCCCTTGCTGGCGTTGTACCAGACCAGTCCCGGCCGCGGCCGGATGCCCGCCGTGGACGCCACATTGACGAACACGCCGCCGCCGCGCTCCCGGAAGTGCGGGACGATGTGATGCGCCGTCCAGTAAATGCTCTTCACGTTGACGGCCATCACGCGGTCGAACTCGTCTTCGGTGATCTGCAGCAGCGGCTTGTTCTTGTGCGTGGTGCCGGCGTTGTTCACGACGATGTGCAGATCGCCATAGCGCGCCAGCGTGGCGCCCAGCAGCTTGGCAACGGAATCGCCATTCGAGACATCGGCCTGCACGAAGTGCGCATCGCCGCCGGCCACGCGGATGGCACTGGCCACGCGTTCACCGGCCTCCGCATTCAGGTCGTTGACGACGACGCGCGCGCCTTCGCGGGCAAAGGTGTTGGCGATGCCCTCGCCAAACCCTGAACCCGCACCCGTGACGATGGCAATCTTGCCGGCAAGCCGCATGGTGTCTCCTCGTGTTGTGGGTGGATGTTGCGTTGTGCCTTAGCCGTGGCGGATGGCGATGGTCTTGAGCGTGGTGAAGCCGTAGAGCGCTTCGAAGCCCTTTTCGCGCCCGTGGCCCGATTGGCCCGTTCCGCCGAAGGGCAGTTCAACGCCGCCGCCCGCGCCGTAGTTGTTGATGAAGACCTGGCCGGCCCTGAGCTTGCGTGCAAGGCGCATCTGGCGGCCGCCGTCGTTCGTCCACACGCCGGCTACCAGGCCGTAAGGGGTGCCGTTGGCCAGGGCCAGCGCTTCGGCTTCGGTGTCGAACGGCATGGCGGCCAGCAGCGGGCCGAACACTTCCTGCTGCGCGAGGCGGTGCGTGTGCGGCACATCGCGCAGCAGCATCGGTGCCTGGTAATAGCCGGTCTCGGGCGCTTCGGGCACCACCTGGCCCTGCGCCATCACCGGAATGTTGGCGTGCTGCGCATCCGAGACGAAATCCCACACGCGCTGCTGCTGCTTGGGGTTGATGAGCGGGCCGCAATCCAGGTCCAGCGACGACGGGCCGACCCTGATGGATTCGAACACCATGGCCAGCCGGTCCAGCATCGCCTCGTACACGCTGCGCTCGATCAGCACGCGGCTGCCGGCAGAGCATGTCTGCCCGGCGTTCTGGATGATGCCGTTCACCACGGCCGGAATGGCCGCTTCCAGATCGGCGTCAGCAAATACGATCTGTGGGGATTTGCCGCCCAGCTCCAGCGTGACGGGCACGTGGTTTTCCGCCGCCACGCGCACAATCGCCTTACCCGTTTCTGGCGAGCCCGTGAACGACACATGGTTGACCCCGGGATGCGCCGCCAGAGCCGCACCGGCTTCGTGGCCATAGCCGGTGACGATGTTGAGTGCGCCATCGGGCAGGCCGGCTTCGGCCGCCAGTTCGGCCACGCGCAACACCGACAGGCACGCATCTTCCGCCGGCTTGACCACGCACGCGTTGCCGGCCGCCAATGCAGCGCCCACGCTGCGCCCGAAAATCTGCATCGGGTAGTTCCACGGGATGATGTGCGCGGTCACGCCATGCGGCTCGCGCACGGTCAGCACGGTGGTATCAGCCGAATAGGGGATGGTCTGTCCGTGCAGCTTGTCGGCCGCGCCGGCGTAGAACTCGAAGTAGCGCGCCACGGCGCGGGCATCGGCGCGCGCCTGGCGCATAGGCTTGCCGGTGTCGCGGGCTTCTAGGCGGGCCAGTTCTTCTTCGTGATCGGCCAGGCGCAGGGCTACGCGCATGAGCACGCGGCCGCGCTCGGCCGGCGCCAACTGGCCCCACACGCCTTCGAACGCGCGCCGCGCGGCATGCACGGCCACGTTGATATCGGTGGCGTTGCCGCGCGCAATCTCGGCAAAGGACTGGCCGTCGGACGGATCGAACACCTTGATGCGCATCCCCGAATCGGGCGACATCAGACGGTTGGCGATGAAGTGCTGGGCATGCATGGGGGGTTCCTGCAAAAGATCGGCAACGCGCGATTTTCGCACGCGCGCGCGCCGGGTAGGGCAAGCGGCCGGGTGTGAGGGGCTATAATGCCCGCCGACAGTTTTTTACGCTTCTTTCCAACCATTTGCGTCGCGTTTTTACGCACTTCGCGCATTCCGGAGCATTTTCATGAGCTTCAACAACGTCTCGCCGGGCAAGGACATCCCCAACGACTTCAACGTCATCATCGAGATCCCGGCGCAGAGCGACCCGGTCAAGTACGAAGCCGACAAGGAAACCGGCCTGCTGTTCGTGGACCGCTTCGTTGGGACCGGCATGCGCTATCCGGCGAACTACGGCTTCATCCCGCAGACGCTGTCGGGCGATGGCGACCCGGTGGACGTGCTGGTTGTCACGCCGTTCCCCCTCATCCACGGTTGCGTGGTGCGCTGCCGTGCCCTGGGCATGCTGAAGATGACGGACGAATCCGGCGTGGACGCCAAGCTGGTTGCCGTGCCTGTCAACAAGCTGAGCCCGGCGACGGCCCACGTGACCGATCTGTCGGACATCGGCCAGAACCTGCTGGACCAGATCAAGCACTTCTTCGAGCACTACAAGGCGCTGGAAGCCGGCAAGTGGGTCAAGGTCGAAGGCTGGGGCGGGATTGAAGAAGCCCACAAGGAAATCGCCGACGGCGTTGCCAACTATAAGAAGTAAGCTTTTTTAGGATTTCGCCGTACGGCGTGTCTGACAAATCCCGGCCTCCGGATGGAGCGCCGGGATTTTTTCTTTGCAAGTCGCGATCGGCCTGACGCGTCTTGGTTGGCCAACTCGCGTCAGATCGCCATCTCCGCGCGGTGTCGGTGTTCTATGTGTTTCGTGATCATTTTCATGAGATTCGCATACTTACCGTCCGGTAGTTCTGCTACACAGAGATTTAAGAAACACTCATTTGCCCACCGGAAACGACCCCTCTAGACTCCCCGTCAAGTTTGACTCCAACCCCTGGTACTGCGATGTTGAACAAGACTGTTGTCGTTCCCGTGCTGTCCGCTGTGGCCATGGCTGCATTCACCGTGTGGGCGTTGCTGGTGGGTCCGCCGGACGCAGCCCACGCTGGCGAGCGTGCTGTCGCCTCGGCCTCCATGGCTGTTGATTCGAACGCCGCACATTGCGTGATTGCTCAGCAGAAACCTGCCGCGCACTAAGCTTGGCCCCCGCGTCCGCCGTTCGTGCGGACGCTGTCTTTTCCCGCCTTCGCTGTTTTCCCGCCGCTAGTCCGATTCCAGCCGTTGCTTGAACGGCGAGCGGTCCGTCAGTTCGTCCAGATACGCTTCCATGCCGGCCGTTTCGCGGTCAAGGAACCTGCCCACTGCATCGGCAAATGCAGGGTGCGCCAGCCAGTGCGCCGACAGCGTTGCCACGGGCTCGAAGCCGCGTGCCATCTTGTGTTCGCCTTGCGCGCCACCTTCGAACGTGCGGATGCCGTGCGCGATGCAGTACGTCAGCGGCTGGTAATACGCCGTCTCGAAGTGCAGGCAGGGGTGATGCTCGATCGCGCCCCAGTAACGGCCGTACATGACCGACGTCTCGGGGCGCATGTCGATCACCAGCAGCGCGCTGGCGATATCGTTGCCATCGCGCGAGGCGATTACCAGCAGGAGGTTTTCCGGCATCGTGCGGCCAATCTGGCGGAAAAACTCCAGGTTCAGATACGGCGACGAGTGATGCTCGCGGTAGGTGGTGCGGTAACACCGGTGGAAGAAGCGCCAGTCCGCGTCCGTCGCGGCTGCGCCGGGCACGTGGCGGAAGGTGATGCCTGCGTCGTGCACGCGCCGGCGCTCGGCACGGATGTTCTTGCGCTTCTTCTGTTCCAGCGCGGCCAGAAAGTCCTCGAAGCTGGCAAAGCCCGGATTGCACCAGTGGAACTGCACGCCCTGTCGCAGCAGCATGCCGGCGCCGCGCAGTTGCTCAGCTTCATCAACGGTGGGAAACAGCACATGCAGCGATGACAACTCGCTCTGCCGCGCCACCGCCAGCATTGTGTCGACGAGCGCCGCGCGTGCAGCCGCATCCCGCGCCAGCAAGCGCGCACCCTGCACCGGCGTAAACGGCACAGCGGACAGCCATTTCGGGTAGTACTCCAGCCCGTGCTGCGCATACGCATTGGCCCACGCCCAATCGAAGACGTACTCCCCGTAGGAGTGGCCCTTCACGTACAGCGGCACGGCCGCCGCCAGCACTTCGCCGTCGGGGCCGTCTTGCCACAGCGTCAGGTATTGCGGCGACCACCCGGTGTCAGGCGACGCGCTGCCGCTCTCATGCAGGGCGTGCAGGAAATGGAAGCGCAGAAAAGGCGTCGCTTCGGGCTGCAGGGCAAGCAGGGCATCCCAAGCGTCGCGGCCGATGTCGCGCAGATCGGTCACAAGTCGCGTGCGATAATTGGCCAATTCGTGTCGCGAACCAGCGCGCGCTTGAGGCTCGGGAACAAGGGGGCGAGAGGTCATGCCGCCGATTCTAATTCCAGCTTCGACTGGCGCGCTTGCAATCCATATTGCCCCCATGACCGTCTCTGTCGCTCTCGCCCAGATCAACTGCACCGTCGGCGATTTCGCCGGCAATGCTGCCCGCATCGTCGCCGCCGCGCGCGAAGCGCACCAGGCTGGTGCGCGCATTCTCCTCACGCCGGAACTGTCGCTCACGGGCTATCCGCCCGAAGATCTGCTGCTGCGTCCGGCGTTTATTGATGCCAGTGCGCGCGCGCTTGACGCGCTCATCGCCGAACTGGCGGCCTTCCCGGGTTTGCACGTGCTCATCGGGCACCCGCAACTCTCGCTGGAGGCACCGGCGCCCGGCGTGCTGCCCAAGCCGACCAACAGCGCGACGGTGGCCGTGGATGGCCGCGTGGTCGGCCGGTACAACAAGCTCGAACTGCCCAACAACGAGGTCTTCGACGAGAAGCGCTACTTCCAGCCCGGCACCGAGCCGTTTGTGTTCGAAGTGGACGGCACGCGCTTCGGCGTCGTCATCTGCGAAGACGCCTGGTATGCCACCGCCACGGCTTACGCCAAGGCAGCCGGCGCGCAGGTGGTGCTGATCCCGAACGCGTCGCCGTATCACCTCGACAAGGAAGACCTGCGCGAGCGGATCATCGGCGCGCGCGTGAAGGAATCGGGCTTGCCGCATGTATATGCGAACCTGGTCGGGGGGCAAGACGAATTGGTGTTCGACGGGGGCTCGTTCGTGCTCGACGCCGAAGGCAACGTCGTCGTGCGGATGGGGCAGTTTGTCGAGGGCGTCGGCTACGTGCAGTTCGACGGTGGACGCGCGTTGCCGGGCACGGTCGTGCCGGAGGCGCCGCTGGAGGCCCAGGTGTATGAGGCGCTCAAGCTGGGCGTGCGCGATTACCTCGGCAAGAACGGCTTCCCGGGCGCGATCATCGGCTTGTCGGGCGGTGTCGATTCAGCGTTGGTGCTGGCGATTGCCGTCGATGCGCTGGGCGCCGATCGCGTGCGCGCGGTGATGATGCCCTCGCGTTACACGGCGGATATCTCGTGGCTCGACGCCCGCGACATGGCGGCCCGCCTGGGCGTGCAGTACGACGAAATCGCCATTAGCCCGATGTTCGACGCATTCAAGGGCGCGCTGGCGGAGGAGTTCCGCGGGCTGCCGGAAGATGCGACGGAAGAGAACATCCAGGCGCGCATTCGCGGCACGCTGCTGATGGCGCTGTCGAACAAGAGCGGCCGGATCGTGCTGACCACCGGCAACAAGAGTGAAATGGCCGTCGGCTACTGCACGCTGTACGGCGACATGGCCGGCGGTTTTGCCGTCATCAAGGACATCTTCAAGACGCTGGTCTATCGCCTGTGCCGCTACCGCAATGCGTTGTCGGAAGTGATTCCGGAGCGCATCCTGACGCGCGCGCCGTCGGCCGAGCTGCGTGAAAACCAGACCGACCAGGACAGCCTGCCCGAATACGATGCGCTCGACGCCATCGTGCAGCGCTACATGGAGCAGAACCAGCCGGTGGCCGACATCATCGCGGCCGGCTTTGCCGAGGCCGATGTGCAGAAGATCGTGCGTCTCATCAAGATCAACGAATACAAGCGGCGTCAGGCGCCGGTGGGCATTCGCGTGACGCAGCGGGCGTTCGGGCGCGACTGGCGGTATCCGATCACGTCACGCTTCAAGGAATAAGTCGCCGCCATGCTCGACTACTACGCCAAACGTGCCCCCGAATACGAGCGCATCTATACGAAGCCCGAGCGGCAGGGCGATTTGGCGTGGTTGAAGGCACGCGTGCGCGACGTGACACGCGGCGCGCGGGTGCTGGATCTGGCGTGCGGTACCGGTTTTTGGACCGAGGCGATGACCGACGCGCGCAGCATCGTCGGCGCCGATTACAACGACACCGTCCTGCGCATTGCGCGCGGCAAGGGCATCGCCGGAGCGTCGTTCGTGCGCGCCGACAACGATGCGCTGCCGTTCGCGCCGGGCGCCTTCGACGTGATGACGGCTGGCTGCTGGTGGTCGCATGTGCCGCTGCAACACCTGCGCCGGCACGTTGAAGGGTTGCACCGCGCCTTGGGGCCCGGCGTGCGGGTGCTGTGGTTCGATAACCAGTATGTGTTTGGCTCGAGCACGCCCATTGCCTACAACGACGAACATGGCAACACGTGGCAGCGTCGCCCCCTGCGTGACGGCAGCGAGCACGACGTACTGAAGAATTTTCCCGACGATCCGACGCTGCTGCAGACGGTGTCCGGCATCGCCCGGGATGTGCGCATTAACCGGCTCCAGTATTATTGGACGCTTGAATACTTCACCAACTAGTGAGCGAGACACCCATGAAACAAATCACCGCCATCATCAAGCCCTTCAAACTGGACGAAGTGCGCGAGTCGCTCGCCGACGTGGGGGTGACCGGCCTGACTGTCACCGAGGTCAAGGGTTTCGGCCGTCAGAAGGGCCACACCGAGCTGTATCGCGGTGCGGAATACGTGGTCGACTTCCTGCCGAAGATCAAGATCGAGGTGGTGGTGGCCGAAAGCCAGGTCGAAAACGTGATCGACACGATCGTCAAAGCCGCCAAGACCGGCAAGATCGGCGACGGCAAGATCTTCGTGATGCCGGTGGAGCAGGTGATCCGCATCCGCACCGGCGAGAAGGACGAAGCCGCGGTCTGAAGCCGCCGCCTGTGGCCGGCGCGCTCGCGCCGGTCGGCGTTGGTCAACGCGGCAGGGTGATGTTCCAGCGCAGCGTCACCAGCCGCCCGATCACGATCGCCAGCGTGGCGATCACCACGGACACGCTCGGCAGCAAGTCCGTGTGCGTCAGCCCGACGTAGAGGAAGCACCCGAGAAACGCGCACGTTGCGTACGGGTGATTGTCCCGCAGCAGCATGGGCACTTCATTGCAGACCACATCGCGCAGCAGGCCGCCAAAGGCCGCCGTGATCACGCCCATCATCACCGACACGAAGACCGGCACGCCCGCATCGAGCGCCAGCTGCGTGCCCAGCACGCCAAAGAGCCCCAAGCCGATGGCGTCGGCCACGATCAGCACGCGGTCGGACACCAGCTGGCTCACCAGCCGGATCACCCAATTGGCAAACAGGCTCATCACGAACAGCGCGAGCAGGTATTGCTCGTGCTCGATCCAGTAGAAGGGCCGCCGATCCAGCAACAGATCGCGCAGCGTGCCGCCTCCAAACGCGGTCAGGAAGGCGACGATGAACGCGCCCACGGCATCGAGGCGTCGCCGTTTGGCCTCGGCCAGCCCCGAGATGGCAAACGAGAAGACCGCGAGGATCTCCACCCAGTGCATCACCAGCTGCAGGCGTGTTACGTGCATGTGTGTGCTGTCCGACTGCGCATCAGGAGCCGTACGGCTGGCGCAGCAGCACGAGCACGGCGCCCGCGCCGCCCGCCGTGTTGCGCGGCTCGACGAAGGCGATGACTTCTTCCTTCTGTACCAGCCACGAACGCACCTTGCCCTTGAGCACGGGCGTTTTGTCGGGCGAGCCGAGGCCCTTGCCGTGGATCACGCGCACGCAGCGGATGCCGCGCTGCACGGCACGGCGCAGGAAGGCGGCCAATGCCTCGCGGGCTTCTTCGCGGCGCATGCCGTGCAGGTCGATCTGGTCTTGCGTGGCCCACTCGCCGCGGCGCAGCTTCTTGAGCACGTCGTCGCCGATGCCCGGGCGACGGTAGGACAGCGTGTCGTCGGTTTCGAGCAAGTTGTCGACATCGAATTCATCCGACAGGGAATCGCGCAGGACGGTCTGCTCTTCGGCGCGCGAATGCACAGGGTCCGGCGCGGGCGGATTGCGCGGATGTTCCACGCGCTTGTTCTGGCGCAGGGCGCTCACCTCGCCGATGCTGGCACGGAACACGTTGGCTTCTTCTGCGGCCTTGCGTGCGGCGGCTTCGGCGCGCTGGCGTTCGGCTTCGCGTGCCTCCGTCTCGTGTTTGAGCTGGTCACGCAAGCCGGCCAGGTCGGTCAGGCTGAGCTTGTTGGCGGAGGAAGAAGCGCGTTTCATGGTGAAGGGCGGGCGAGCACGTCGGGGGGAGCGTCTATCGATTATACGAAGGCGCCGCACATGGCAAAACGGCCGATGGTTACCCATCGGCCGCGTTGTCTGCGCCCGGGAAACCCGGGGCGGTGAAGCTTATTCCAGGCTTTCCAGATAGCGCTGGGCGTCCAGCGCGGCCATGCAGCCCGTGCCGGCGCTGGTGATGGCCTGGCGGTAGATGTGGTCCTGCACGTCGCCGGCGGCGAACACGCCCGGGATGTTGGTGGCCGTGGCCATGCCGTCCAGGCCGCTCTTCGTGCGGATGTAGCCCGTGTCGTTCATGTCGAGCTGGCCGCGGAAGATGTCGGTGTTCGGCTTGTGGCCGATGGCGATGAACACGCCAGCCACCTTGACCTCTTCGACCTTGCCTTCGTTCTCGTTCGTGCCCTTCAGGCGGGCGCCCGTCACGCCGGAGTCGTCGCCCAGGATCTCGTCGAGCACCATGTTGGTCTTGATCTCGATCTTGCCTTTCTTCTCCTGCTCATGCAGGCGGTCGATCAGGATCGGCTCGGCGCGGAACTTGTCGCGGCGGTGGATGAGCGTGACCTTGCTGGCGATGTTGGCCAGGTACAGCGCTTCTTCCACGGCGGTGTTGCCGCCGCCCACCACGGCCACTTCCTGGCCCTTGTAGAAGAAGCCGTCGCACGTTGCGCACGCAGACACGCCGCGGCCCGCAAACTTCTCCTCCGACGGCAGGCCCAGGTATTGGGCCGAAGCGCCGGTCGAGACGATCAGCGCGTCGCAGGTGTATTCGCCGGAATCGCCTACCAGGCGGATCGGCTTTTCCGTCAGATGCGCGGTGTGGATGTGGTCGAACAGCACTTCGGTCTTGAAACGCTCGGCGTGCTCCAGGAAGCGCTGCATCAATTCGGGGCCTTGCAGGTGTTCCTTGTCAGCGGGCCAGTTTTCCACGTCGGTGGTGGTCATGAGTTGGCCGCCCTGCGCCAGACCGGTGACCAGCACCGGGTTCAGGTTGGCCCGGGCAGCGTAAATCGCGGCCGTGTAGCCAGCGGGGCCGGAGCCAAGGATCAGCACTTTTGCGTGTTTTGCCATGATGCGTTCTGAGTGTGCGCGGCACGAGGGGTAGAGCGCCGCCGTGCAGGCTAGGTGAGGGTGATGGGCGCCATTATAAAGTGGCACCCCCTCGTCCGCCCGGTTGTAAATTCCAATGGCGGTGATAGGGCCGCGTTACAATCCTTGGCATCGTATTTGTGCTGTCCCAAGCCGCGTGGCCTTGTCCAAGCGGTACATCCGTCTCTCCGCGTCCCCCGCATGGCTCGAGCTTCCACCACTCCGACAACCCGCACTGATCCATCCGCACTGCCGTCCCGCATTGGGCGGCTGCTGGGGGAGGTCCGCTGGTTCCTGTTGCTGGCGGTGACCATCGCCTTCCTGATCATTCTTCTGTCATACAACCGGGCCGACCCCGGTTTCACGCACGCCAGCCAGGTCGACGAAATCCGCAACCTGGGCGGTCGCGTGGGCGCGTGGCTGGCCGATCTGCTGCTGTTTGTCTTTGGCGCGTCCGCCTACTGGTGGGCGGTGCTGCTGGTGCGCAAGGTCTGGCGCGGCTGGCGCGAGCTGATGTCGGACGAACGCCTGCCGCGCACGGCCATGCCGCGCGTGGATGCCAGTGTCACGTGGATCGGCTTTGCGCTGATCCTGGCCTCCAGCATGGGTCTGGAAGCCATTCGCATGTACTCGCTGCACATGAAGCTGCCGCGCGCGCCTGGCGGCGTGCTGGGCGATGTGATCGGCGGGGCGGTGCAGCATTCGCTGGGCTTTACCGGCGGCACGCTGGCGCTGCTGTTTGCGTTCCTGGTGGGGCTGTCGCTGTTCTTCCATTTCTCGTGGCTGAACCTGGCCGAGCAGATCGGCGCAGGCGTCGAGATGCTGTTCGTCGGCTTCAAGACACGCCGCGAGAGCAAGCAGGACCGGGCCATCGGCGAGGCGGCCAAGGTCGAGCGCGAAGAGGTGGTCGAAACACGCCGCGTGCGCATTGAAGAATCGCCGCCGGTGCAGATCGTGCGCCCGACCGCCGTGGTCAAGAGCGAGCGCGTGGAGCGCGAGAAGCAGCAGCCGCTGTTCGTTGATATTCACGATTCCGACCTGCCGCCGCTGGCGCTGCTCGATCCGATTCCGCCGGTTGTCGAAACCGTGAGCGCCGAGACGCTGGAATTCACCTCGCGCCTGATCGAGAAGAAGCTTAAGGATTTCGGCGTGGAAGTGCAGGTGGTGGCGGCCTATCCGGGCCCGGTCATCACGCGCTACGAAATCGAGCCCGCCACTGGGGTGAAGGGCAGCCAGATCGTCAACCTGGCCAAAGACTTGGCGCGTTCGCTGTCGCTGGTGTCGATCCGCGTGGTGGAGACGATTCCGGGCAAGAACTACATGGGCCTGGAGCTGCCGAACCCCAAGCGCCAGGCCGTGCGCCTGTCGGAGATTCTCGGTTCGCAGGTCTACAACGAGAGCGCATCGCAGCTCACGCTGGCGCTGGGCAAGGACATCGCCGGCAAGCCGGTGGTGGCGGATCTCGCCAAGATGCCGCACTGCATGGTGGCCGGCACCACGGGTTCCGGTAAGTCGGTCGGCATCAACGCGATGATCCTGTCGCTGCTGTACAAGGCGAAGGCCGACGCGGTGCGCCTCATCCTGATCGACCCGAAGATGCTGGAGCTGAGCATCTACGAAGGCATTCCGCACCTGCTGTGCCCGGTCGTGACCGACATGCGCCAGGCCGGCCATGCGCTCAACTGGGCCGTGGGCGAAATGGAGCGCCGCTACAAGCTCATGAGCAAGATGGGCGTGCGGAACCTGGCCGGCTTCAACAAGAAGATCGAAGAAGCCGCCGCGCGCGAAGAAAAGATTCCCAACCCGTTCAGCCTCACGCCCGACGCGCCGGAGCCGCTCGACAAGCTGCCGATGATCGTCATCGTGATCGACGAACTGGCCGACCTCATGATGGTGGTCGGCAAGAAGGTCGAAGAGCTGATCGCGCGGATTGCGCAGAAGGCGCGTGCGGCCGGCATCCACCTGGTGCTGGCGACGCAGCGTCCGTCGGTGGACGTGATCACGGGCCTGATCAAGGCCAACGTGCCGACGCGGATTGCGTTCCAGGTCAGCAGCAAGATCGACTCGCGCACCATCCTGGACCAGCAGGGCGCCGAAGCGCTGCTCGGCATGGGCGACATGCTGTACCTGGCGCCCGGCACCGGGTTGCCGGTGCGCGTGCACGGCGCGTTCGTGTCGGACGACGAAGTGCATCGCGTGGTCGACAACCTCAAGGCGCAGGGCGAGCCGAACTACATCGAAGGCATTCTCGAAGGCGGCGTGGCCGATGGCGAGGGCGGTGGCGATGGTTTTGGTGGCGGCGCTGGCCTTGTCGGTGCGGGCGGCGGCGAGGCCGATCCGCTGTATGACCAGGCGGTCGACGTGGTGCTCAAGAACCGCCGCGCGTCGATCTCGCTGGTGCAGCGTCACCTGCGCATCGGCTACAACCGCGCCGCGCGCCTGCTCGAAGACATGGAAAAGGCGGGGCTCGTGTCCGCCATGTCGGGTAACGGCAACCGCGAAATCCTGGCGCCCAACCGCAACGGCAACGTCGTCGAAGAGGAATGACGCTGCCCGCATTTTGCGGTTACATCGCGTTACCGCGCGGGCGGAATGTTCCGGCGCGGCCGGCCACTAACAACAAGATCAACTGAAACCGGGATTCCTATGTTTGTGTTGAAAGCACGTCACCTGATGGCCACCGGGCTGGTCTCGCTGGCGGCATGGTCTGCCGGCGCCTATGCAGGCGCAGTCGAACAGCTCAACGCGTTCGTGAGCAATGTCAGCACCGCGCGCGGCGAGTTCGTGCAGCGGCAAGTGAAGGGCGGCACCAACGGCAGCCCGCTGCGCGTGGCCGGGACGTCCAACGGCGATTTCGTTTTCTCGCGCCCGGGGCGCTTCGTCTGGCGCTATGTGAAGCCCTACGAACAGCAGCTCTCGGCCGACGGCCAGACGCTCTACATCTTCGACAAGGACCTGAACCAGATCACGGAGCGCAAGCTCGATGCGTCGCTGGGCTCCAGCCCGGCCGCCATCCTGTTCGGCAGCAACGATCTGGCGAAGAATTTCACGCTCAAGGAAGGTGGTACCAAGGACGGCATCGACTGGGCCGAACTCACCCCCAAGGCCAAGGACACCCAGTTCGAGCGCATCGCCATCGGTTTTCGCAGCGGCGAGCTGCAGGGGATGGAGCTGCGTGACGCCTTCGGGAACACCACCCTGCTGACGTTCTCGAACATCCAGAAGAATCCGCAACTGCCGGCCAACGTGTTCCGCTTTACGCCGCCCAAAGGGGCCGACGTCATCAAGCAATGACGCGTGGAGGCCGGCGCCGTTGCTGTCCTAGACCAGGAGACCGACCATGCCTTTGCCGTTCACCACGTCGCTGCACCGAGCCGCCGCTGTTGTCGCTGCGGCGTCAGCGGCGGTTGTGTTTGCGGGATGCGCCTCCACGGGTGCGTCCCGTTTTGATGTCGATTCGTTCCTCACCGCGCCAGACACGGTGCTGGCCGAGGCCTTGGTCAACAAGGATTTCCTGCACGCGACCGAACTGCCTAACGCCGAGTGCAGTGCCTTGGTGAAAGGCCACGCCGGGCAGGTCGTGCCGATCCAGGCGCCGGTTGATCCGCGTCTGCCAGAGGCTTCGGCGCGTCAGCCGTTCGTGATTCAGCCGCCGGCCAGCGAGAACGTCTGGCTGCTGCTGCGCGCGTCCAACGGCACGCAGTCGTGCCATGGGCCGCTGCCGGCCAAGGCGTTCATGGGATTGGTGCAGCGCGCGTCGAACTGACAGCTTGCGCGTCTTCTACGCGTGGGCCGCTTTCATGTCGGCAATGAAGGCGGCCAGTAGATCATTGCGCCGGGCATCGCGGCGCACCACCATGTCGAACGGCACCTCGTAGCGCATGGCAGCGGGTGCCAGCGGCGTCAACAAGCCCTGGGCCACATAGGGCGCCGCAAAGTGCTGCGGCAGGTAACCCAGGTGCCGGCCGGACAGCACCAGCATTGCCACCGCTTCCATGTTGTCTGCCACCGCAGTCACGGGCCGCTCGGCCGGCGACCCCGCCGCTTCCGGCAGCGGATAGCTGCGCCACGCCCACGCGTGCGAGAGTGCCCGCGCGGGCGTCACGTCCTCAGCCTTGCTGAACAGCGGATGGCCGCGCCCCGCATACGCAAGCTGCGTCTCGTGGAAGATCGTCGTGTAGTCCAGCGCCGGCACGCGGTGCCAGAAATAGCCGATCGCCATATGGATCTTGTTGTCGAGCAGCAGTCCTTCCAGCTCCCCGGGCGGGCGTACCGAGACCGTGAAATGCACGGATTCATCGCGTTGCCGAAAGCGCTCGATGGCCTGGCTGATGCGCGCATTCGCATTGACGGGCGCATGGCCGATCAAGCCGAGATTCAGCGTGCCGACCAGCGTGCGGCCCACTTTGCGAGCCTCTGCACTGAAGACGTCGAGTGCGCCCAGCAGCTTGCGTGCGGAATCGACGAAGCGTTCGCCGCGCGCGGTGAGCCGGAAGCCGCTGCGGCCGCGCTCGCATAGCCGGTAGCCCAGTCGCGTTTCGAGCGTGGACAGCTGCGTGCTGATGGTGGACTGCCCTACGTTCAGCGTTGCCTGGGCAGGCGTGATGCCGCCCGCGTCGACCACGGCGAGAAATACGCGGATCAGTCGCAGATCAAGATCGGAAGCTTGTCCCAGCACGGTCGATACATCGATTTATGTCGATGTTTGATTCGGAGATTTCGCATTCTACGTGCGAAATCCATCGGCAAGAATGCAGTGTATTGACACTACTTACATCGCCTCGGGACGATGTGACCATGCGACTGCCATGAACGACCGCGCCGATCTCTTCCAGCCCGCTTCGGGCAACGCCATGCCGCGTTTTGGCGGCATTGCCACCATGATGCGGCTGCCTGCCGCCACGTCTGCCGCCGGGCTGGACGCCTGCTTTGTCGGCGTGCCGTTCGACCTCGGCACGTCCAACCGCAACGGCGCGCGGCTGGGGCCCCGGCAGATCCGCGCAGAATCCGTCCTCCTGCGGCCGTACAACATGGCCACGCGCGCTGCGCCGTTCGACTCGCTGCGCGTGGCCGACATCGGCGACGTGCCGACCAACCCATACAACCTGCATGACTCGATCGCGCGCATTGAGGCGGCTTACCGGGAGATCATCGCCGGCGGATGCCGCCCGATCGGCCTGGGCGGCGACCACACCGTCACGCTCCCCATCCTGCGCGCGATGCACGCCAAGTACGGCCGCATCGGCCTGATCCACGTGGACGCGCATGCCGACGTCAACGACACGATGTTCGGCGAGAAGATCGCGCACGGCACGCCATTTCGCCGCGCGGTGGAAGAGGGCTTGCTCGATTGCAACCGCGTCGTGCAGATCGGCCTGCGCGGCACCGGCTACGCGGCCGAGGATTTCGACTGGTGCCGTGAACAGGGCTTTCGCGTGGTGACCGCCGAGGAATGCTGGCACCACTCGCTCGCGCCGCTCATGGCAGAGGTGCGCGCTCGCGTGCAGGGCGGGCCGGTCTACATCAGCTTCGACATCGACGGGATCGACCCGGCCTATGCGCCGGGTACCGGCACGCCGGAGATTGGCGGCCTGACCGTGCCCCAGGCGCTGGAGATCGTGCGCGGTGCGTGCGGTCTCGACATCGTGGGCGCTGATCTCGTCGAAGTGTCCCCGCCATACGACCCGTTCGGGACGACGGCGTTGCTCGGCGCGAACCTGGCGTTCGAGATGCTGTGCGTGCTGCCCGGCGTCGAATACCGCGCCTGACCCGACACCATAAGAACGCAGAGGAGACCCATGCAGGCAACCCAATCGACCCGACAGCCGCGCCGTGCGGCGATGGCATCGTTCATTGGCACCACGATCGAGTGGTACGACTTTTACAGCTACGCCACGGCGGCTGCGCTTGTCTTCGGGCCGCTGTTCTTCCCGGGAGAGAACCGCCTGCTGGGGTTGCTGGCCTCGTTCGGGTCGTTCGCCATCGGCTTCCTCGCCCGGCCCATCGGCGGTGTGCTGTTCGGCCGCATCGGCGACAAGCTCGGCCGCAAGCGCGCGCTCATGGGTACGCTTACCCTCATGGCCGTTGCCACCGTGCTGATCGGTTGTCTGCCCACCTATGCGCAGGCCGGATGGATTGCGCCGGTCGCGCTGGTCGCGTTGCGTGTGCTGCAAGGCATTGCCGTGGGTGGCGAGTGGGGCGGCGCGGTGCTGTTGGCCGGCGAGCATGCGCCGAGAGGCCGGCGTACGTTCTTCGCCTCGTTCGCGCAGCTTGGCAGCGCCGGTGGCCTGATCCTGTCGATGCTGGCCTTTTCCGCCGTCAGCCGGCTCGAGCCGGAGGCCTTCATGGCGTGGGGCTGGCGCTTGCCCTTCCTGGCGAGTGCGGTGTTGCTGGCCGTGGGTTTTGTGATCCGCATGTCGGTCAACGAATCGCCGGAATTCGAGGCGATGCAGGCCTCCGGCGACGTGGCGAAGCGGCCGCTGGCGGAGGCACTCAAGGCCTGGCCGCTGATCGCGCTGGCCATTGGCGCCAACGTGTACGGCATCGCGGGCGTGTACTTCAGCAACATCTTCATGATTTCGTATGCCACGCAGTACCTGCAGCTGGATCGCGCGATGATTCTCGACTGCATGTTCTGGGTGGCCCTGCTGCAGTTCTTCGTGCAGCTTGGTGCGGCCACGCTGGCCGACCGTTTCGGAACGCGCCGCATGCTGGTCATCCTCGCAGCCTTCGCGGTGGTCGTGCCGTTCATCATGCTCCCGCTGGTCCGCATGGGCGAGGCGCATACCGTGTTTGCAGGGGTGGCCATCGCAACGCTGGCCGAGTCCGGCTACTACGCGATCATCGCGGGCTTCGTCAGCGGCATGTTTGCCGCGCGCATCCGCTACACGGCGATCTCGTTGTCGTATCAGGTGTGCGGGGCCTTTGCGGGTGGCCTGACACCGCTGCTTGCCACGGTGCTGGCTGATCGTTTCTTCCCGCTGTGGTGGCCGATGGCGATCTTCTATGCCGGTTTTGCGGCGCCGTCGCTGATCTGCGTGCTTTTGATCGGCCGGAGCAGGCCGGCCGCAGAGGCGCCGGCGTTGGACGCACGAGCCGCCTGACGTTGCCGGGGAAGCGGCCGGCGGGCGGATTCTGCGACAATCTCCGCATGAACGCTTCCGCATCTCTCTTCCCGGACGCGCCCGCCCACATGCCGCTGGCCGAGCGCCTCCGCCCCCGTTCCGCCGACGATGTGATCGGCCAGCAGCATCTGCTGGGGCCGGGCAAGCCGCTGCGCGTCGCCTTCGCCTCCGGCGAGCCGCATTCGATGATCCTCTGGGGGCCGCCCGGCGTCGGGAAGACCACGCTGGCGCGGCTGATGGCCAATGCGTTTGACGCAGAATTCATCGCGCTGTCCGCCGTGCTCTCGGGCGTCAAGGACATCCGCGAGGCCGTCGAGCGCGCGGAGCAGTTTCGCGCCAATGGCCGCCGCACGCTCGTCTTCGTCGACGAGGTCCATCGCTTCAACAAAAGTCAGCAGGACGCCTTCCTGCCGCACGTGGAAAGCGGGCTGTTCACCTTTATCGGCGCGACGACGGAAAACCCCTCGTTCGAAGTGAACGGCGCGTTGCTGTCGCGTGCCGCGGTGTACGTGCTCAAGAGCCTGTCCGACGACGAGCTGAAGCAGCTGGCCGAACGCGCACGCCAGGAGCTGGGCGGGCTGGAGTGGACGCCCGCCGCACTCGACGCCATCGTCGCGTCGGCCGACGGCGATGGCCGCAAGCTGCTCAACAACGTGGAGATCGTCACCCGCGCTGCGCGTGCGCAGGCCGAGGGCGATACCGTTCCGGTGATCGACGAGGCGCTGCTGGCCTCCGCGCTGTCGGAAAACCTGCGCCGCTTCGACAAGGGCGGCGACGCCTTCTACGACCAGATCAGCGCGCTGCACAAGTCCGTGCGCGGCTCCGATCCGGACGGCGCGCTGTACTGGTTCTGCCGCATGCTCGATGGCGGCGCAGACCCGCGCTATCTCGCGCGCCGCATCGTGCGCATGGCGTGGGAAGACATCGGCCTGGCGGACCCGCGCGCCGGGCGCATCACGCTCGACGCCGCGGAAACGTACGAACGCCTGGGCTCGCCGGAAGGGGAACTGGCGCTGGCCCAGGCGGTGATCTACCTGGCCATCGCGCCCAAGTCGAACGCCGGCTACAACGCCTACAACGCGGCGCGCGCTTTCGTCAGCCAGGACAAGTCGCGCAACGTGCCCGTGCATCTGCGCAATGCGCCGACCAAGCTGATGAAGGAACTCGGCTACGGCCATGCCTACCGCTACGCGCATGACGAGCCCGAGGCCTACGCTGCCGGCGAAACCTACTTCCCCGACGATTTGCCGCCGCAGAACTGGTACGTGCCGACGCCGCGCGGCCTGGAAGGCAAGATTGGCGAGAAACTGCGGCACCTGCGCGAGCTGGATGCGCAGTGGCACGCCGAGCAGGACCAATCCTCCCGTAACAAATAGGCCCCACGGCCGGTACGATAAAATCGGCGTTTTCGATCGTTCAGATCGCTTGCCATCTTCGGTTTCCTTTTTCCCCACCATGCTTGATATCCAACTGCTGCGCAAAGACATCGACGCCGTCGCCGCGCGCCTCAAAGATCGCGGCTACGTGCTCGACGTGGCCGGCTTTGCCGCGCTCGAAGCGGAACGCAAGGCCATCCAGACCCGCACCGAAGAGCTGCAGGCCCGCCGCAACAGCCTGTCCAAGCAGATCGGCATGCTCAAGGGCAAGGGCGAGGACGCATCGGGCGTGATGGCCGAGGTGTCGGGCATCGGCGACGAGCTGAAGGCGTCTGCCGCGCAACTCGACGTGGTGCAGGCGAAGTTGCAGGAGCTGATGCTGTCGATCCCGAACCTGCCGCACGAAAGCGTGCCGGCTGGCCGCGACGAGACGCAGAACGTGGAGGTACGCCGCGAAGGCACGCCGCGCACGTTCGACTTCCCCGTCAAGGATCACGTGGACCTGGGCGCCGCGCTGGGGCTGGATTTCGATGCGGGCGCCAAGCTGTCGGGCGCGCGATTCACCGTCCTGAAAGGGCAGGTGGCGCGTCTGCATCGCGCACTCGCGCAATTCATGCTCGACACGCACACGCTTGAGCACGGCTACACCGAAGCGTACGTGCCGTACATCGTCAACGCTGCGTCGATGCGCGGTACGGGCCAGTTGCCGAAGTTCGAGGAAGACCTGTTCCGCGTGCCGCGCAAGATGGGGCACAGCGCCGAAGGCGAAGACGGCGAGCGCGTCGAGAATTTCTACCTGATCCCGACCGCCGAAGTGCCGCTCACGAACCTCGTGCGCGATGAGATCGTGGCCGCCGATGCGCTGCCGATGATGTTCGCGGCGCATTCGCCGTGCTTCCGCTCCGAAGCCGGCTCGTACGGCAAGGACACGCGCGGCATGATCCGCCAGCATCAATTCGACAAGGTCGAGATGGTGCAGATCGTGCAGCCCCACACGTCGTTCGACGCGCTGGAAGCCATGACGAACGCCGCGGAGAACATCCTGCGCAAGCTGGAGCTGCCGTTCCGCACCGTCGTGCTGTGCACCGGCGACATGGGTTTCGGCAGCACCAAGACGTACGACATCGAGGTGTGGATCCCGGCGCAGAACACGTACCGCGAAATCAGCTCGTGCTCGAACATGGGCGACTTCCAGGCGCGCCGCATGCAAGCGCGTTTCCGCAACGCGCAGGGCAAGCCGGAACTGGTCCACACGCTCAACGGTTCGGGCCTCGCCGTGGGCCGTACGCTGGTGGCCGTGCTGGAGAACTACCAGAACGCGGATGGCTCGGTCACGGTGCCGACGGTGCTGCGCCCGTATCTGGGCGGCCAGGAAGTGCTGAAACCGGCAGTTTGATCAGTTGTACCGACCCTCTTGATCAGGTCGGAAAATTTTTGTTATACTCGCGGTTTCGCGATTCAGCGACCCAGTTACCGGAGAGGTGGCAGAGTGGTCGAATGTACCTGACTCGAAATCAGGCGTACCGGCGACGGTACCGTGGGTTCGAATCCCACCCTCTCCGCCAGCAGTAGCAAAAGCCCCTTGGTTTTACGACCAAGGGGCTTTTTGTTTGGTGTCTAGATTTGGTCTGGCGAAAAAACGTCGGCACCGGTGGTCATGCTGCGCCGCTGGCCCGCTCGCGCCAGCATGCTCTCAATCTGCTGATCTTTCTCCTCCCAAAGCTGGGCAAGCCAGCGGTGGAAATCGCTGCGGAAGGCGGCGTCGGTGCTGTAGTCGTGCGTGCAGAAATCCGGCGGAATCGGCAGCTCGCGAATGTGCACCATCACGCGGCCGGCTTGGCCGCAGGCCAGTTGCCAGAAGCTCGGCGTGCCGTCCGGATAGGCGATGCTGATATCGAGCAGCGACTGGAACCGCTCGCCCATGGCGTTGAGCGTCAGGGCCAGCGCGCCGGCCTTCGGCTTGAGCAGATGGCGATAGGGGGACGACTGCGTCCGGTGCTTTGCCGGCGTGTACCGCGTGCCTTCGGCAAAGTTCATGACGCTGGTCGGCACGTGGGCGAACTTGGCGCAGGCGCGCCGCGTGGTTTCGCGGTCTTGATTGCGCAGCTCGGGGTGCTTGCGCAGCGCCGCCTTGGAGTGCCGCCGCATGAACGGAAAATCCAGCGCCCACCAGGCCAAGCCGATGACCGGCACATAGATCAACTGTTGCTTGAGAAAGAACTTCAGCAGCGGGATGCGCCGGTTCAACACCCGCTGCAACACGAAGATGTCCACCCACGACCGATGGTTGCAATTGACCAGGTACCAGCCCGCGTAACGCAGGTTGTCGGCGCCTTCCACGCTCCAGGGCTCGCGTTGCAGCACGCCGATCCAGGCGTTGTTACAGCCGATCCAGCACGTAGCGACCCAATTGAGCATCGGGTCGATCCGGCGGCGGACGGCTGCTGCGGGCACCAGCAGCTTGAACGCCGACAGCGTGAACAGCGGCACACTCCAGAACAAGGTGTTCAAGGCCAGCAGGATGAGGCTGAGCGTGCCGAGGACAAAGGCAGGCAGGACGCGAATCAAGGCACCTCCAATGAGCGCCGCCGCGTGGATTCGGCAGGCAGGAATCGTGACGTTGAGAATATTTCAGCGTAGCGCGGATCGCCTGTCCAGACCATGCGCTGCGTCAGGATTCCTTCTTCATATCCCGAGGCCAAAAAAACCCTTGGTGTTGGCCAAGGGCTTTTCTTCCTGCTCGGTTCCCGCTCAGAACGAATGCTTCAGCCCGACGCCTGCGAGTACGGTCTTCGCGCCCGGCGCCGTGCCGCCTGCAACGATCGACGTCTTGAGGCTTTCCAGCGGATCCGCCGTGCCCACTGGGCCCGCGTTGACGTACACGAGTTGCGCGTACAGCGTGGTGCGCTTGGAGAACGCGTAGTCGTTGCTCAGCACGATCGATTTGGTGGAGCTGTCGTGCGTGCTGCTTTCGTACTTGCTGTAGTAGCCGGCCAGCGTGGCGGTATTGGCAGGGCTCCACTTGTAGTCGAGCCCGACGCCGATCGATTTGACGTCCGACACACGTTGCCCGGTCGGCGCATTGTTGGTGACGCCGATGTAGTTGACCCGCCCCGTGAAGGCATCGAACGGCACGGCGACACCTGCGCTCCACAAGCGGCTGAGGGTCTCGCCTGTGCCGCTGTCCGCCGTCGATTGATAGCCGAGACCGACGGTGACCGGGCCGGTGTATGTGGCCCCCAGCGACAGCTCATTGCCGCGCTTGAAGCTGCCGGCAGTCTCTCCGAGTGAATAGGCAACGCCCAGCCACACGGGGCCGAAGTTGTTGGAGTACTGCAGTGCGTTGCCGATGAACACGCCCACGTCGTTGCCGGGGTTGGTGCCTGCGCCCATCGCGTTGCCCGGTGCGGGGAGCTGGTTGTAGGCCCAGCCGTACAGGTTCGAGAACTGCTCCTTGAAGCCGCGCGCTTCCGTGCCGATCGTGCCGATGAGGGCTGGGCTGTACTGACGCCCCAGCGTGATCGCGCCCCAGTTGCCGCTCAGGCCGACGTTGGCTTGCCGGCGGAACAACTCTGAGCTGAAGCCCGGGCCGGTGGTGAGCGTGCCGGTGTCGCTGCTGAAATGCCCCTCGAGGTTGAAGTTGGCCTTCAGCCCGCTGCCCAGGTCTTCCGAGCCCTTGAGGCCCCAGATGCTTGGGCTGATGCCACCCGAATGCATTTCGGTGATGCTGCCGCCGGCCGCACTGCGGTTTTGATACTGAAGTCCGGCATCGACGGTGCCGTAGATCGTGACCGACGATTGCGCGATCGCGCTACCCGCTGCGCAGCCGAGGGCGGTTGCGATGGCGGTCAGGACGCCGGGTCGAAGGCGTGAGTTCTGCATGGTGTCTCCGTATTGTCGTTGTCTGATGCGTCCATTGAATTGGCTCGGACGCATGCGGTGTTGGCGCCAAACACGCGGGGGCGCGCTCAACGCCGGCGGGACTTTGCAATATGCGTACCACGGCGTTCGCAGGGCATTGCAAGGAGTTGCATGCCGTTGATTAACGTTTGCGACACGTTCGCCGATGCGGGCGATGTGGCGTGGCGGGACAGTCGGCGCAACACTTGTCCGCGGTCTGTTCCGCAATGGAGCAGCCGCGATCAGACGCTCGGCGCGCTTTGCATCCAGCGATCTTCAAGCTCGCGCCATGCACGTCCGACGTTCAGCGCATGGCGAGGGTGGAAGTTTCGCCAGTCGCGATAGGTGTCGCCCGGGACGTAGTCGAGTGCGCGGGCCGCGTCGCCGCCGGCTTCAATGGCGCGCGTGATCGTGCTGCCCAGCATGTCGAGATACGACAAGGTCGGGCGCAGCATCTGCGCAGGCGTGCCGATGGCGGTGCCGACGACCATGTGGGCGGGCAGTTGCTCCAGCGCATGCAGCGCGCGTTGCCACCCGACCAGCGAGCCGTCCTGCAGGTCTGGGACGCGCTGCCGATATGCCAGCCCGCCTGTGCACAGCACCCCGCGCTGCGGCGCGTACAGCACCGTGTCGGATGCGCTGTGTGCTGCTGTGTAGACATGCACTTGCCACGCCGTCTTGCCGGTGTGCAGCCAATCGCCATCGCGCAGTGCCGGTTCCGGATAAACGATCTGCGTTTCATGCATGACGCGCGCGCCCAGCATGGCGGTCAGCCGCGCAAGACACGTTTCGCAACGCTGGCGCATCAGGTCGGCAGTGGCGGCGGACGCCAGGAAAGCAGGGCGCGGCTGCAGTTGTGCGAAGGCCGCGTTGGCGAGCACGTGCTCGGGGTGCGCGTGCGTGTTGACCACCCAGCGAATGGGCTCGGCCGTGATGTGCCGGATGGCCGCGATCAGCTGGTGTCCCCATCGCGCGTGCGGGCCAGGGTCGACCACGAGTACGCCGTTGCCGGTGGTGTGTACCAGCGTGGGCACGACTTCTCCGGCATTCGCGCGTGAGGCTTCTGCGTTGGCAGCGCGCGCAGCGTACAGGCCGTCCTGCAGGCGCAGCAGCGTGACACGTGCGGGTGCGGCAGACACCGTCGGCGCCGGCGTGATCAAGGTCGCGAGCATCATGCGCATCCAGCGTCGGCGTGCGGGGTCGGGCGCCATGTCAGGGCGCCAGCGCGGCGTGCTCGTAGCCCGGGTAGAAGCGCGTCAGGTTGCGCACGTACTCTGCGGGCATGCCACCCCACTGCGCGTAGGGCGCGTCTACCGGCATCGCAATCACCTCGGCCAGATCGCGTCCTTCGGTTGCCGCGCGGCGCATGCGGGCATCGAGCCACTGCAGGTACTGGCGTGTCTGTGCGATGGCGTCTGCGTTGCCCAGGGCGGGCCCGTGGCTCGGGATCAACACGCGCGCGCCGCTGTCGGCAACGATCTTCTGCAACCGATCGAGACTCGCCAGCCAATGCGCAAAGTTGGCGTGCGGCGTGGTGGGAATCCGGTCTCGAAAGGCAATGCCGCCAGCGAAGACTACGCCGCTGGTCCGGTCCACGATCACAAGATCGTCATCGGTATGTCCGTCGAGGCGGATGAGGTCGATGCGATGGCGCCCCATGGTGCGTGTACCGGGCGTCAATGGCGTGCCGGGCGGTGTCGATACCGTGTTGTGCATCCACGCGCCGCAGATGCGGTAGAGATTGTCGGCATAGGCCGCGCCCTCGCGTTGCGCACCGGCGATGGTGCCGGGTAGCGCTTGCGCGCCGACATCCGCATAGGCCTGGTTGCCGAAGAAATAGTCAGGGTGCAGGTTGAGGTTGAATACCCAGCGCACCGGCGCCGATGTGACCGTGCGGATAGCTTGGCGCTGCTGCTCGCCGTACAGCAGCGACGGCCCGGTATTGATGACGAGCACGCCGTCGCCGGTATCAATGAAGCCGGTGTTGATGATGTTGCAGCCGTTGCGCGCAGAAAAATCCGCGTTGGCGCCTTCCAGCACCCAGACGTCCGGCGCAACCGCGCGCGGTACGAGGTGGTAGTCGGGGCCCGCCGCACGTGCGAGGGCACTCAACATTGCAAGACACAGCAGGAGGCCCAACCGTGGGTGGCGTCGGCTCATCGTGTCACCTGTGCGCGGATGCGGTTGCCGTTGTTGTCGACGCCGGCGACGCTGATGCCGCGTTCAACGGGGCCATCCATATCGAACGAGAAGATCGGGTTCTCGGCGACGGGCTCGTACAGCGCGAGTTCAAGCATGGGCTGGCGGTTGGCATCAAGCAGGTTGAGCTGCTCGATATGGAAGGACGGAATGCCCGCCACGAGGCCCGTGTCCATCGGGTGCATCACGCGTACGCGGATGCGGCTGCCTGCGCCGTTGAAGCCCGGAAACACGCGCGACTCGACCTGGTTGAGCGTGGTGCTCCAGATTGCGTTCTGGCGTGTGGCGCCCGGCAGCGTGCAGCCGCCGCCGGTGGCGTCCACCTGCAACGTACCGACATGCCAGACACCGTCCTGCGTACGCGCCGCCACGCGCAGCGCAGACGCTTCTTGCAGCTTGAACCGGAACGATAGCGCCGGCCGCGCACGCATCGGCGCGAATTCCAGCACCTTGCGGATTGGGTTGCGATCGACCACGACGATGATGCGCTCCACCTTGCCGAGCGCCGACGCATCAAACGCAATCGGCACCTGCATCGGGTCTTCCGCAAATGCCGGGCCCGTGATCCTGATGCGGTTGTCGAACGTCGTCCGCGCTGGGCCAAATACCTCCTGACGAATGGTCGGCCACAGCGGCGAGCCCGCAGGGTCGACGTTCGTATCGGCACAGGCCTGAGAGGACAGGCACGCCACGGCCAGCGCGGCAGCGGCAGCAGCATGAAGTGGAGCCGTTCTCATCGTGTGGCTTGGAAGTTCGGATGAAAGGCTCGCATCGCGAAAGTCGTGCCATGTGTGCAGCGTGTTCGCACGCGGGGCCACGGGTTGCTCAGGCGATGGGGCGTTGCGCTTTGCAACACCCGTTGTTCCATTCTGGAGCAGTCCGGCAAGCCAGCCGAGGTGAACTGCCGATCTGGAGAGCACGCCACATCCGCTTCAGGGGATGGCCCGGGTTTTGCAGATGACGACCGGACACAGCGCAGACAACGACGCTGCGGTCATCACTCAAACATCAGGAGACAACCCATGCGTTACGCTCATCCCGGCACCCCCGGCGCCATCGTTTCGTTCAAGCCGCGCTATGGCAATTTCATCGGTGGCGAGTTCGTGTCGCCGGTCAAGGGCCAGTACTTCACCAACACGACCCCGGTGACGGGCGAGGTGATCGGCGAGTTCCCGCGCTCGACCGCGGAAGACATCGACCGCGCGCTCGACGCCGCGCATGCCGCTGCTGATGCGTGGGGCCGCACCTCGGTGCAGGACCGCTCGCTGATCCTGCTGAAGATCGCCGACCGCATCGAACAGAACCTCGAACTGCTGGCCGTGACCGAAACGTGGGACAACGGCAAGCCCGTGCGCGAAACGCTGAATGCCGACATCCCGCTGGCTGTGGACCATTTCCGCTACTTCGCCGGCTGCATCCGCGCGCAGGAAGGCTCCGCGGCCGAGATCAACGAGCACACCGTGGCGTATCACATCCACGAGCCCCTGGGCGTGGTTGGCCAGATCATCCCGTGGAATTTCCCGCTGCTGATGGCCGCATGGAAGCTGGCGCCCGCACTGGCGGCCGGCAACTGCGTGGTGCTCAAGCCGGCCGAGCAGACGCCGCTGGGCATCTGCGTGCTGATGGAGCTGATTGGCGACCTGCTGCCGGCGGGCGTGCTCAACGTTGTGCACGGCTACGGCAAGGAAGCCGGCGAGGCACTGGCCACCAGCAAGCGCATCGCCAAGATCGCCTTTACGGGCTCGACGCCGGTCGGCTCGCACATCATGAAGTGCGCGGCCGAAAACATCATTCCGTCGACGGTGGAGCTGGGCGGCAAGTCGCCCAACATCTACTTCGAAGACATCATGCAGGCCGAGCCGAGCTTCATCGAAAAGGCCGCCGAAGGCCTGGTGCTGGGCTTCTTCAACCAGGGCGAGGTGTGCACGTGCCCGTCGCGCGCGCTGGTGCAGGAATCCATCTACAGCCGCTTCATGGATGCGGTGATGACCAAGGTGGCCGCCATCAAGCGCGGTGACCCGCTAGACACCGACACGATGGTCGGCGCGCAGGCTTCGGAGCAGCAGTTCTACAAGATCCGCAGCTACCTGGAGATCGCGCAGGAAGAAGGCGCCGAATGCCTGGTCGGCGGCGATGTGGAAGTGCTGCCCGGCAATCTGTCGAAGGGCTATTACATCAAGCCGACGCTGCTCAAGGGCGACAACAGCATGCGCGTGTTCCAGGAAGAGATCTTCGGCCCGGTGATTGCCGTGACGACGTTCAAGGACGAAGCGCAGGCGCTGCAGATTGCCAACGACACCGACTTCGGCCTGGGCGCCGGTCTGTGGACGCGCGACATCAACCGCGCGTATCGCGTGGGCCGTGCCATCAAGGCAGGGCGCGTGTGGACGAACTGCTACCACCTGTATCCGGCGCACGCAGCGTTCGGCGGCTACAAGAAGTCGGGCGTGGGCCGCGAGACCCACAAGATGATGCTCGACCACTACCAGCAGACCAAGAACCTGCTGGTGAGCTACGACACCAAGCCGCTGGGCTTCTTCTGATGGTGTAGCGGGACGGCTGGCGACGGGTCATCGACCCCGCGCGCCAGCCGCTGACCTGCGAGGCAACGACCCCGCAGGCGAAAAAAGAAGAGGAGACATGGCCGTGTGCCAACCATTTGCCCTGCCGCAACGCGCGCAGGTGTCTTCCCCATTGCCGCTGACTCCCTGCCGGGATGAGCCACCGCCACGCCTGTTCTTTGGGATGCGTCATTGAGACCCGCGCCCCGAGAACCGCGAGCGAGAACATCAGGGAGACACTTCGTGCATTCGAATACCAGCCGTTCGGGGAAGGGCGCCCGCCGTGCGCGCAATGCCGCGCCGCGCCATGCTGGCGGCGTCGCTGCGCTCGCTGCCGTGGGGCTGTGCTCGCCGGCGTTTGCCGAAGACCAGATCGTGGCGGTGGCATTGCCGACCGCGCAGGTCGTCGGCTCGACCCCGATCGACAGCATTGGCGTGCCGCTGTCGCAGTTTCCTGCCAATGCGCAGCGTGTGAGCGCGAAGGATGCGCGCGAGCAACGCAACTCGAACCTGGCCGACCTGCTGAACGACAACCTCGGTCAGGTCAGCATCAGCAACGGATCGGGCAACCCATACCAGAACGACATCAACTACCGCGGGTTTCAGGTGTCGTCGCTGCTGGGCGTGCCCATTGGCGTGTCGGTCTACTTTGACGGCGTGCGGATGAACGAGCCCTTCGGCTCCATCGTGAACTGGGATCTGATTCCCATGAACGCGATGTCCAGCGTCAACATCCTGCCAGGCTCCAATCCGATGTTCGGCCTCAACACCCTGGGCGGCGCGCTTGTCGTCAACACCAAGAACGGCAAGGACAACGCCGGCACGTCGATCGAGGCGCTGGGCGGGTCGTTTGGCCGCCGTGCGCTGAGCTTCGAGACGGGCATCGTCGACAAGGCTCACGGCACCGATTACTTCGTCGCCGGCAACTTCGACCGGCAAGACGGCTTTCGCGATCACTCGGGTTCGAACGTCAAGCAACTGTATGGAAAAGCGCGGTGGCACGGCAACGACGGCGCTACCCAGCTCGAGCTGTCGGCCGCACTTGCAGACACGTCGCTGAGCGGCACGCAGTCGTTGCCGGTGGACATGATGGCCAACCGCAGTGCCGCCTATACGTGGCCCGACACCATCTCAAACCGGATGGCGCTGCTGAACCTGAAGGGCAGCCATTGGCTGAACGACACCAACCAGCTCGCCGGCAGCGTCTACTACCGCAAGGCCAGCCTTCACAACGTCAACAGCAATGCGCAGCTCGACGACGGCTGTTTCAACGACGACGGCTCGCTGGCAACGACCACCGCAGGTGGCATCACCACGTACAAGTGCGCGAACAAGGCGCCCAATGGCACGGCCGTGAATGCCGTGACGGGCGCGAATGCGCTGGCGCTCGGCTACGGCCGCTGGACCAACGCCATCAACACGAGTGTCGTCGATTCCGCCACGCATGAAGACACGGTGGGTACGTCCCTGCAGTGGTCCAACTTCAGCCAACTGGCGGAACGCAACAATACGTTCACCTTCGGTGGCGCGTTCGACCATTCGCGCATCACGTACGACCAGACCACCTACCTGGCGCGGTTGGTCAACTATCAGACGGTGGTGACGCCCAATCAGGCGTACGGATTCACCATCAACGGATTGGCGCCGTCTGCATCGAACCCGGCATTGTTTACCGGCAGCAACGTCATCGGCGCGGTCAACCTGTCGTCCAACGTCAACAACTTCAGCCTGTACTTCACCGATACGTTGAGCGTGACGGAAAAGCTCAGCGTGACTGCATCGGGCAGCTTCAACTACACCACGCTCAACCAGGGCGGCGCCAACAACCGGTACCTGAACGAAGACGGCGGCTATTCCTGGACGGACGAAGTTTCGGGCGTGTCGTACTACAACCCCGGCTACGCCAACGCGTATCGGTATTCGAACGCGGGATCGGGTGCAGCAGCGGCTCCCAACGGTGTACCGCCCGGGGCAGTGGCCGGCCCGGAAACCAACAGCCTGGCCGGCTCGCACCATTACCACCGGTTCAACCCGGCGCTCGGTTTCAACTACGACCTCGGGGCGGGGCAGGGCATCTTCGGCAGCTATAGCGAATCGATGCGCGCGCCGACATCGATCGAGTTGTCGTGTGCCGATCCGAACAGCCCATGCTCGCTTCCCACGGGGTTCAACGGCGATCCGGACCTGAAGGCTGTGGTGGCCAAAACCATCGAGTTCGGCGGCCGCGGCAAGCTGGGCAAGTCCACCTACTGGAGCGCGTCTCTCTACGACTCGCGCCTCAGCAATGACATCCAGTTCATCGCCACATCAAACACGTACGGCTACTTTGCCAACGTCGGCAAGACGGAGCGGCGCGGCTTTGAACTGGGCGCGAGCACGAAGATCGAGAAGTGGTCGCTGTCGGCCAACTTCGGTTATGTCGATGCGATCTACAAGTCGGCATTCACCACGGCCAGCGGGCAGAACGTCGTCAGCGGCAACAAGATCCCGGGCATCCCCGCGAAGACGCTCAAGCTGGGCGCGTCGTACGCCTTCAGCCCGAACCTGTCGATGGGCGGGAACGTGGTCCTCGTCAGCAAGCAGATCGCGCACGGCAACGAAAGCAATGCCGACCCGAACGGCGAGGTGCCCGGCTACGGCCTCGTCAATCTGAACCTGCATTACAAGCCGACGAAACATCTCGAGATTTCGGCGTACATCAGCAACCTGTTCAACAAGCGCTATTCCACGTACGGCCTGTCGGGCATGCGGAGCATCTACACGCTGGCGACGCAGCAGTTCATGACGCCGGCATCGCCGCGCGCGATCTGGATTGGCCTGACGTATTCGTTCGGAGGCAAAACCGCGGGTGCCGACGCGGATTGAGCCCCTCAGAAGAGACCATCATGAACGCACTGACCTTTTACCTCCGGATCGCCACGTTGCTCTGCGTGGGCTGGGTATCGACGCTCCAGGCGGTTGCCGTGGTGCCGGACCCCGTCGCCTATGTCACCAACCAGGGCGGTGGCGTCACGGTGCTGAACGCACACACGCTCAAACGGCTCGACGAGATTGCCGTGGGCAAGGACCCGCGCGGCCTTGCTGTCACGCCCGACGGCCGCTGGTTGCTGACGGCCAACCAGGGCAGCGCCGATGTGTCCGTGGTCGATACGGCCACGCGCAAGGAGGTCAAGCGCATCGCGGTCGGCAGGAACGTCGAATTCATGCGCATCTCGCCCGACGGTCGCCGGGCGTTCGTCACATACGAGCCATCGTCCGAAGGCGGGCCGCCGGGCAAGAGCAACCCAGGCAAGAAAGAAGGGGACGATGAGAAGGACGAAGCCCCCGCTGAAGTCGCGATCATCGATCTGAGCCAGTGGGCGGTCGTCGGCCGCATCAAGGCCGCACGCGAGACCGAAGCCATCGAGTTTTCACCGGCCGGCACGTTGCTGCTGGTCGCCAATGAGGGTGACAACACGGTCGGCGTTTATGAACTGTCGACGCTCAAGCAGATCCGGCGGGTGGATGTTGCACCGTTCGGCAATCGGCCGCGCGGCATCAAGATCGCGCCGGACGGAAAGACCTATGTGGTGACGCTGGAAAACTCGAACAACCTGTTGTTGCTGGATGCCGGTTTCAATCCGATCAAGACCGTGCCGACGGGCCAGGGCCCATACGGTGTTGCGTTTGATCGAGAGGGCCGATATCTCTGGGTGGCAGCCAGCCGCGCAGATCAGCTGCAGGTGTTCGATGCCCGCACGTTTGCGCCGGTCGCCACCATCCCGGTCGGCAAGCGTTGCTGGCATTTCAGTTTCACGCCGGGTGACCAGAAGCTGCTGCTGGCCTGCGGCCGCTCGAACACGTTGCAGGTGATCGATCCGCAGAAGCGGGAGGTTGTCGATGCGCTGCCGGGCTACAAGCTGCCCTGGGGCGTGGTGACGTATCCGACATCGGTGGGCAGCCTCGATGCGCCGCGCTGATCCACCCGTCTACGCGGGCTTGCCGATTGCCTTGCATTGGGTGAGTGCCTTGCTGTTAGGCAGCCTGTTCGCGCTGGGCTTCTACATGACCGGTCTGGCCAAGGGCGCGCCGGGGAAGGCGGTCTTGGTGAATCTGCACAAATCGCTCGGCCTGACGGCGGCGCTGGTGATTGCGTGGCGCGTGGTTGTGCGTGTCCGCCGCGCTGCGCCACCGTCCATTCCGGGGCTGCACTGCTGGGAGACGGAGCTGGCGCGCATCACCCACCGCCTGCTCTACATGTGCATGGTCGTCATGCCGGTGTCGGGTTATCTCGGGTCTTCGTTCAATGCATACGGAACGCGTTTCTGGGGCGTGCCGCTGCCGCGCTGGGGCTGGGTCGACAGCGCACTGCAGCACATGTTCTACACGGTGCACAGCACGACGGCCGATCTGCTGCTCTGCCTGGTGGCGCTCCACGTTGCCGGGGTGATCAAGCATCAGTGGTTCGATGCGCAGCGCTGCATGCAGCGCATGTTGCCGGGCCGGCGCACGCGCGCGCTGTAAAGCTGCGCGGGCCGCATGCATTGCGTTGCTCCATTTCGCAACAGAACAAACGATGTGTTGCGGTATGGCACGCAATACCGCGCTGCAAGTCGCCTGAAACCGCGGTTTCACGGCGTTTTTCGATGGCACGGGATTTGCCCTGAGTCCGACCGGTGTGACATCACACTGCCGGACCTGGACCATAAAGAGAGGTAGAGGAGACAAGAATGAGGACACTACGAGTGATTGCACTTGCGGCTGCCATGGCGGCAGCAAGTGTTGCCGTGCACGCGGCAACGCCCCCCGTTACCGACGCCATGATCGCGAACGACGCGAAATCGTCGAACGATGTGCTGACCTGGGGCATGGGTACGCAAGGGCAGCGCTTCTCGACGCTCACCAAGATCAACACGAAGAATGTCAGCCAGCTCGTGCCGGCATGGTCGTTCTCGTTTGGCGGTGAGAAGCAGCGCGGGCAGGAAGCCCAGCCGCTGATCTACAACGGCAAGATGTTCGTCACCGCGTCGTACTCGCGCATCTATGCGATCGACCTGAAGACCGGCACGAAGCTGTGGAAGTACGAGCAGCGCCTGCCCGAAGGCATCATGCCGTGCTGCGACGTGGTCAATCGTGGCGCTGCGCTGTATGACAACCTCGTCATCTTCTCCACGCTGGATGCGCAGCTGATCGCGCTCAACCAGGACACCGGCAAGATCGTCTGGAAAGAGAAGATCGATGACTACGCCGCCGGTTATTCGACCACCGCTGCACCGTTGATCGTGAAAGGGATGGTGCTGACCGGCGTGTCGGGCGGCGAGTTTGGCGTGGTGGGCCGTGTGGAGGCGCGCGACGCCAAGACCGGCCAGCTGATCTGGTCGCGCCCGACGGTCGAAGGCCACATGGGCTACAAGTACGACAAGGACGGCAACAAGACCGAGAACGGCATGACGGGCACGCTCAACGCGAGCTGGCCCGGCGAGACGTGGAAGACCGGTGGCGCATCGACGTGGCTAGGCGGCACGTATGACCCGCAGACCAACCTGGTCTACTTCGGCACCGGCAACCCCGGCCCGTGGAACAGCCACCTGCGCAAGGGCGACAACCTGTATTCGTCTTCCACGCTGGCCATCGATCCCGACACCGGCAAGATCGTCTGGCACTACCAGAACACCCCGAACGACGGCTGGGATTTCGACGGCGTGAACGAGTTCGTGACGTTCGACATGGACGGCAAGCGCGTCGGCGGTAAGGCCGATCGCAACGGCTTCTTCTACGTGAACGACGCCAAGACCGGCAAGCTGCTCAATGCGTTCCCGTTCGTGAAGGTCAACTGGGCAACCGGCATCGACCTCAAGACCGGCCGCCCGAACTACGCGTCGGACCACCGCCCCGGCGACCCGGCCGAAGCGACGGGTGAAGAGAAGAAGGGCAAGTCGGTGTTTGCCGAGCCCGGCTTCCTGGGCGGCAAGAACCAGATGCCGATGGCGTACAGCCCGCAAACCGGCCTGTTCTACGTGCCCGCCAACGAATGGGGTATGGACATCTGGAACGAGCCCGTCAGCTACAAGAAGGGCGCGGCTTACCTGGGTGCCGGCTTCACCATCAAGCCGCTCAATGAGGATTACATCGGCGCACTGCGCGCGATCAACCCGAAGACCGGCAAGATCGAATGGCAGATCAAGAACAACGCGCCGCTGTGGGGCGGTGTGATGACGACAGCCGGCGGCCTGGTGTTCTGGGGCACGCCCGAAGGCTATCTGAAGGCGGCCGATGCCAAGACCGGCAAGGAGCTGTGGCAATTCCAGACCGGCAGCGGCATCGTCGCGCCGCCCGTCACCTGGGAGGACAAGGGCGAGCAGTTCGTGGCCGTGGTGTCGGGTTGGGGTGGTGCAGTGCCGCTGTGGGGCGGTGAAGTGGCCAAGCGCGTGAACTTCCTGGAGCAGGGCGGTTCGGTTTGGGTGTTCAAGCTGCACAAGAACTGACGTGCGTGGTGGAGTGCTGTGCGCCCCGTGCGGCGTGCAGCCTCTCCCACAGCTTCAAGGAGTTTCAGATCGTGATGATGCGTAATGGAGTGTTCTCGCTGCTGGCCGTCGTGTCTGCAGCAATCGCGGCGGCGCCCGCCCACGCCGCGCCCGACATGCAGGCGCTGGCAGACAAGAGCGGTTGCTTTTCGTGCCACAGCATGCATGCCAAGATCGTCGGCCCCGCCTTTGCCGACGTGGCCGCCAAATACAAGGGCGATGCCGATGCGCCAGCCAGACTGGCGCAGAAAGTCCGTGAAGGCGGCAAGGGCGCGTGGGGCCGCATCCCGATGCCCCCGCATCCCAACCTCAAGGAAGACGAAGCAAAGCAACTCGTGACCTGGGTGTTGAGTACGGGCTCCTGAGTTTCTGCGTTGTTCGCCAGGAAAAAAAGGGCCGGCATTGACCGGCCCTTTCTCTTTTCCGGGATTGCGTTCTATGGCCGCGTGAGCCGGCGCGAGTTGGCATCCGTGCGAAATACGATGGGGACCTCGCCGGTGCGGGTGTCGCGCATGTGTCCGAACCCGTTCATCGCGGCCATCCGGCCTTGCAGTACCACCGTCTGCAGCGTGCCGCGATCTGCCGATTTGCCACACACCGGGTCGGTGCGCGTCGCATCGCCCGTCAGCAGATAGGCCTGACACCGGCAGCCGCCTGCGTCTTCCTCGCGCGACTCGCACGACTGGCACGGCTCGGGCATCCAATGCGTGCCGCGAAAGCGCTGAAAGGCGTCGCTGCTTCGCCAGATGTCACGCAGCGGCTGGCTGAGCACGTTCGGCAGTTCCAGCCCCGGCAGCATGCGCGCGGAGTGGCAGGGTAGCGCAACCCCATCCGGCGCAATGCCGAGAAACGTCGTACCCCAGCCGTTCATGCACTTCTTCGGGCGCTGCTCGAAGTAGTCGGGCACGACGTAGAGCAACTGGCATCGGCTGCCGATGCGGGTGCGATAGTCGTTCACCACCGCTTCGGCATCGCGCAGTTGCTCGAGAGTGGGCATCAGCGCCAGGCGGTTCTCCCATGCCCAGCCGTAGTACTGCGTGTTGGCCAGCTCCAGGTATTCAGCGCCGATCTCCAGCGCCATGTCGATGATGGCGCCGATGTGCGGCAGGTTGTGCCGGTGCATCACGCAGTTCATCACCATCGGATAGCCGTGGGCCTTGATCAGGTCCGCCACGCGGCGCTTCAGGTCAAAGGTGCGCGTGCTGGAGAGAAAGTCATTCAGCTCGCGCGTGGAGTCCTGGAACGACAGCTGGATATGGTCGAGCCCCGCAGCCCGCAACGCCCCGAGCCGCGCATCGGTCAGGCCCACCCCGGACGTCACGAGGTTCACGTAGAACCCGAGCGCATGCGCATGCGCGACAAGCGTTTCGAGATCCTTGCGCAATAGCGGCTCGCCGCCCGACAGGCCCAGCTGCACCGCGCCCAGCGCCCGGGCCTGCGTGAACACATCGCACCACTGCTCGGTAGTGAGTTCCTGATCGTGCCGCGTGTAGTCGACCGGGTTGGAGCAGAAGGCGCAATGCAGCGGGCAGCGATAGGTCAGCTCGGCCAGCAACCAGAGCGGCGGCCCGGGCGTGGGCATCGCCGCGGGTGCCAGCAGCGATTCGGCCTCAAACGAGCCAGCCGCGTTCGAATGCATGTTTGACAAAGGCGTGGACCTCCGGAGCGATGCCCTGCACGCCAAAGGCGGATTGCAGGTCGTCGATCAGCATGTCGAGGGTATGCGCACCGTCGCAGCGCTGCAGGATCGCGGCGGCGCTGTCATTGAGCGTGACCATGCCCTCGGGATACAGCAGCACCCAGCTTTGCTGCATGTCTTCCCATTGCAGCCGGAAGGTCCGGTGCAGTGTGGGGTGGGCCGGATCAGACAAGGGCGGGTTCATGGGCGTGGGCCTGTTGGATGGCATCGAGCATCGACCAGAGGATGTCGAGCTTGAACTGCAGGATGTCCAGCGCGCGCTGTTGCTGCTCGGGCGTGCGGAAGTAGTCGAGTGTCACGCGCAGGCCGTGCTCGACGTCGCGCGAGGCCAGCGGAATGCGCGAGCGGAAGTACGCCAGCCCGTCAGGCTGCACCCACGGATAGTGGTCGGGCCAGCCGGCCAGCCGTTCTTTGTGGATGTCCGGCGCGAACATCTCGGTGAGCGAGGAGCACACCGCTTCCTGCCACGGCGCGCGGCGCGCGAAGTTCACATACGCATCCACCGCAAAGCGCACGCCCGGCAGCAGATGCCGGTGAGACCACAGCGCGTCGCGCGTCAGGCCCACGGCTTCGCCGAGGCGCACCCAGCTCTCGATGCCGCCCGGCTGCGCGTCGTCGCCGTCGTGGTCATGGATCCGGACGATCCACTCGCGGCGCGTTGCCCGGTCAGGGCAGTTGGACAGGATGGCTGCATCCTTGAGCGGGATGTTGACCTGGTAGTAGAAACGGTTCGCCACCCAGGTGCGGATTTCCTCTGGCGTGCATTCACCCGCGCGCATGCGCAGGTTGAACGGATGATGAATGTGATAGCCCGCCTGCTTCGCGCGCAGCCGTGCTTCGAACTCTTCGGCGGTCCAGGCAACAGGGTGTGTCATAGCGAGATTTCCATGCCGTCGTAAGCCACCTCGATGCCGTGCGCCTCCAGCTCCCGGCACTGCGGCGAATCTTCATCGAGGATCGGGTTGGTGTTGTTGATGTGGATGAGCACCTTGCGCGTGGCCGGCAGCTGGTCGAGCACGTCGATCATGCCGCCGGGGCCGGATTGCGCGAGGTGGCCCATGTCGGCTGCCGTCTTGGTGGAAAAACCGAGGGCGAGCATCTCGTCGTCTTGCCAGCAGGTGCCGTCCACCAGCACCACGTCAGCCGCGCCCAGTTCGTCGAACACATGCGGCTCGACGCGCGCGAGACCGGGCGCGTAGAACGCACGCCGGCCGCTCTTGCGGTCGACGATGCGCAAGCCGATGTTGTCGCCCACGCGGCGCGCGTTGCGGCTGGGCGAGTAGGGCGGCGCCTTGCTCTCCAGCGGGATGGCCGTCAACGCCACGTCGTCGAGTGGCGGCACCGAGAACGCCGTGCCGTCCAGCGCCAGCGCGCGCGTGTCGAGCCCGCAGTAGTGCGACAGCATGCGTGTGAGCGGGAAGGCGGTGGACAGATCGCTGATGACCGCGGCGCTGGCATAGACGGGCAGCGCCTGGCGATGCTCGCGCAGCATCAGCAGACCGGTCACGTGGTCGATCTGCGCATCCATCAGCACCACGCCCACGATGCCCGTATCGCGCGGTGTGCGTGCCGGTTGCAGCGCCGGCGAACTGCGTAGCTGCGCGAGGATGTCCGGCGAGGCATTCACCACGATCCAGTTATGTTCGCCATCACCGAGTGCGATGGAAGACTGCGTGCGCGGCGTGGCCCGCACGGTGCCGCGCCGCACACCGTCGCAGTTGCGACAGTTGCAGTTCCACTGTGGGAAGCCGCCGCCGGCGGCCGAACCGAGAACCCTGAGTATGGTCATGATGCAAATCCAACGTGTCGGGCGGATTGAGCAAGAATTCGGCCAGGGGATGGCTGTCAGGCATGCGCGCCGCGAGCCGAAAAAAAACCCGCCGTGAAGAACCGGCGGGTTCGTGCAGCCTTGCGTGCTCAGCCGTGCAGCATCAGCGGTTGGCGATGTACATGGTGATCTCGAACCCGAGTCGCAGTTCGGTATAGGCGGGCGTCGTCCAGTTCATGTCTCCTCCTTGAGGGTTGGCATAGTTAGTGAGTGCACTGCGGTGTTCAGCGGTGGCGCAGGCGTTTGCCCGGCGCTGCCGCATCGTCATCAAGGCAACATCCATGCCCACTTCCGACTGGCCGGCCACCTCCGCCGGCTTCAACCTCCGCACGCCGGACGGCCACCGCCTGCACGTACGCCAATGCGGGCCCGACAGCGGTGAACCGTGGCTGGTGCTGCATGGCGGCCCGGGCAGCGGCTGCACGCCGTCAATGGCTGCGTGGTTCGATCCGCTGCGGCATCGCGCGGTGCTGCCGGACCAGCGCGGCGCGGGGCGCTCGCGACCGGCCGGCTCGCTACGGCGCAATACGGTGACGGCGCTGCTGGCGGATCTGGAGCAGTTGCGCATTGCGCTCGGCATTGCCCGCTGGGGCGTGGTCGGCGGGTCATGGGGCGCAGCGCTGGCATTGGCCTATGCCGATCGCTTTCCCACTGCCGTATCGGCGCTGGTGCTGCGCGGCGCTTTCCTCACCGGTTTCGACGATGTGCAGGCGCTGTTCAACGCGCGCGGTGCCGGGCGCTGTCTCTTGCGAGGCGTCGGTGCGCGACGCGAGGGTTTTCCCGCGGCCCGCGGTCGCCTTCTCGTTGCAACAGACATGTTGCAGCTTGGTACAACTGTTCAGAAATTGAACATCGCCCGGGCGTGGCAGCGCGCGGAACGGCGGCTGTTGGGATTGCGTCCGGAGGCACGTCGCCAGACGTGGCCGGAGCAGCTGGCGTTGGTGCGCAAGTACCAGCTGCAGGCGCATTACCTGTATCGGCGGGCGGGGCTCGGAAAATCTGCGTTGCTGCTGGCGGCAGCGCGCATCGGCGCGCGGGGTCTGCCCATGACGCTGCTGCATGGGCGGGAAGACAACGTTTGCCGACCCGGCAATGCGCTGCGGTTGTCTGCAGCGAACCCGCATGCGCGGTTGGTGTGGGTGCCAGGCGGGCACCTGGCGGTGGGGGAGATGGCGACAGCGCTGGCCGCTGCCATCCGTGCGTCGGCGTGGTCAGTCGGTATCTGAGGGCAAGCCGCCGGCTTCGTCGATCCTGCGGTAGATCGTGTTGCGCGAAATGCCGAGCGCCTTGGCAGCTGCGGAGATATTGCCGTTGTGCGCCTTCACGGCCGCCATGATGGTCATGCTTTCCACATCGGCCAGCCGCTTCGGCTGCGTGCCGCCAACGGTTTGAGCGACAGGCGGCGCAGCCGCTGCCAGCGCCCCATTCACCGCCGGCTGGTCGCCATGGCGCGCCTGCCAGTCTTCAAGGAAATCGTCGGGCAGATGGTCTTCGGTGATCTCCGGCGCGCCTTCCGCCATCAGCCGGGCCGTGCGCAACAGATTGCCGAGCTGGCGGATGTTGCCGGGCCAGTGGTAGCTGCGGAACATCTGCATCACGGCTTCGCTGATCGGGGGCGCGTCGGCCTGTTCGAGTTTCAGCAGCTTGTCGGCCACCACGTCGAGGTCGGTGCGTTCGCGCAATGCCGGCAGGCGCACGACCAGCCCGTTGAGGCGGTAGTACAGGTCTTCGCGGAACTGCCCGCTGGCCACCATCTCGCGCATGTTGCGGTGGGTCGCGCATACGACCGTCACATCGACCTGGATCAGCTTGTTGCTGCCCAGCGGCGAAACCGCGCGCTCTTGCAGCGCCCGCAGCAGGCGGGCCTGCAGGTGCAGCGGCATGTCGCCGATCTCGTCGAGGAAGAGCGTGCCGCCGTTGGCCAGCACCATCTTGCCGATGCCGCCCTTTTTGCGCGCGCCGGTAAAGGCGCCTTCTTCGTAGCCGAACAGTTCGGATTCGATCAGCGCTTCCGGGATCGACGCGCAATTCACGGCGATGAAGGGGCCGGCGTGGCGCGGGCTGTCGGCGTGGATGGCGCGTGCGAGCAGCTCCTTGCCGGTGCCGGTTTCGCCGAGGACCATGACCGGGATGTCCTTGCCGATGACCTTGCGCAGCTTGCCGATCACGGTCTGGATCTGTGCGTCGCCGGTGTCCAGCGCTTCGAGGCTGGCGGGCTGCCGGGGCGGCTCGATGTAGGCGCGGCGCGGGGTGCTGTCGCGGTCGGCGGAGAGATCGGCGCCCATCGCGCCGCCCACCATGCGGTTGGCCAGCTGCTTCCATTCCACGCGCGCAAACACCTTCACACCGCTGGGCAGCTGCAGCTGCACGATGCCCGCTGCTGCGGTGCGTTCGCGGTCGATCAGCTGCGACATCGACAACCCAAACAGCGATGAAAACGTATGGGCATGCAGCGCGCGGATCGACAGGCCGAGCTGGAATTCGCCGCTGCGGTTGGCCGACAGGAAGCGCCCCGCCGGCGTGAAGGCCGCAATGCCTTCGACCAGCGTGCCGATGAATTCCGGGCGTGAGTGAAAGTGGATGCAGACCACGTCCTGGAACGTGTTGGCAAACAGCTGGTTCTCGATCATCTGCGCCGACATGCGCACCAGCGCCATGGTGTGCTTGTGGAAGCCACGATGATCGCCCGTCACATCCAGCGCACCGACGGTGGCGCCGTACGGATCGAAGATCGGCGCACAGGAGCAGGTGAGGAACTGGTTGGCCTGCAGGTAATGCTCGGAGCCATGGACCAGCGTGGGTTTGCCGTCGGCCAGCGCCGTGCCGATGGCGTTCGTGCCGCGGCTGGCTTCCGACCACAGCGCGCCCGGCTGGAGGGCCACCTTGCTCGCCTGGGCCAGGAAATCGTCGTCCCCCATCGAATGCAGGATCAGGCCCGAGGTGTCGGTCAGGATCACCATGCTCTGCGTGTTGACGATCTGGCTGTAGAGCGTCTCCATCACGGGCAGCGCGTGCGTAAACAGCGACTGGCTGCGCTCGATCTCGGTCTTCAGCTCGCTGTGCAGCACCGGGCAGAAGTCGGGCGACTCGTAGGGCCGCAGGCCGTAGGACTTGGATCGTTCATGGGATTGCGCGATCAGTTCGGGCTGATCGTGCGGTGCGTCACCGAGCGTGGCCGGAGCGTTGTCGGAAGCGCGCGGGCCGGGCGCCGCGTGAGGGGTCATGGTGTGTCTCCTTTAACCTCGCCCGCAATCTGTGTGCGGGTCGCCCGGATCGCCTGACTTCGTCAAGTTACGAACCGGAAGTGTTGCGCCATGAAGCAAGACCCTTGCCAGGGTGTTGCATTCCTGAGCACCTGTGCCAACCCCGGCTTCCGGTCTCTGGAGCGCCTAAGGGACGTTGCCCGGGATTGTCGGCAGGTTTTCGCCTTGGTATGGCTCTTGCAGAAATGCCTCCAAAAGATCGCTTCAACGACAACAAGGAGACACTCTTGAAAACGCCTCGCAACTTGCTCGCGCTGCTTTCTGCCTGCGCACTTCTGGCCGGGGGATTGCCCGCAGCCGTATCCGCTCACGGCGATGTCACACCGCAGGCCGTAGACACACACACCTTACCGCAACTCGGCGCCGATTGGCGTCAGGACAATCCATACCGGACGGGCCCCGCACACGACGAAGCACTGCGGATCGGTTCGTCTGCGTTCAACCAGAACTGCGCGCGCTGCCATGGGCTGGAGGCCATCTCCGGCGGCATCGCCCCCGACCTGCGCAAGCTCGACACCGACTGCATGTCGCTGGCCGACGCCAAGAAGAAGGAAGCCTGCTACGGCGAGGTCTCGCAGTACTTCACCGCCACGGTCCGCCACGGCCGCACCCGCGACGGCCGCGTCTACATGCCGCCCTTTGACGGCGTGCTCAGCCAGGAAGCGGTCTGGTCGATCAAGACGTATCTGGAATCGCGCCGCGTACAGGAGTAGTAGGTCGGCCTGCCGCTATGGCAGCTTTGCGAGCCGATGCTGTCCCTGCCTTCGTGTGCGTCGGCTCGCGCATTTTTTTCCGCCAGGAGAGGTCTCATGAACGCCCGTTTTCGGTTGGCTGCGGCCCGCGTCTTACGTCGCCTTGCCAGCCTGCTGTTTGCTGCGGCAGCCATGGTGGGCAGTGTCGCGCCGGCCCACGCCGACATGGCGAAGATCCGTCAGAGCGGTGCGCTGAAGGTCGCGCTGTACAAGGGTCTGCCGCCGTTCTCCGATAACGTCGGGGGGCAGTTCAGCGGCATCGACGTGGCGCTTGCCAACGCACTCGGCAAACAGATGGGGCTGTCGGCGTCGTTGCTGCCGTTTGATGCCGATGACGACGGCATGTCGGGCGACCTGCGCAACATGGTGTGGAAGGGGCATTACCTCGGGTATGGCCCGGCCGACGTGATGCTGCATGTGCCGGTCGACCCGAACTTCATTCGCCAGAATGGCCAGGTGCTGATCTTTGCGCCGTACCTGCGCGAAGCCTATGTGCTGGTGTACGACAGCGAGCGTGTGCAGAGCGTCAGAAGTTTCGAAGACCTGACCGGCCAGGCGACCGGCGCCGAGCAGGGATCGGGCGGTGCGAGCGCGTTGCTTGCAGCCGCCAACGGCGGCCTGCGCGACAAGGTGAAGATCTATCCGGAAGCCAACGAGGCCCTGCGTGCGCTGTTTTCCGGCCAGATTGCCGCGGCAATGGTGACGCGCGCGCAATATGAAAATGCGCTGAAAACGCAGAGCCAACCTGCCACGCGCTTTGTGGCAACCGAACTCCAGTCGCCACTGTTGCCGCCACGTGGCTGGGCGATCGGCATGGCCGTCAAGGCGGACCAGCGCGAACTGGCGCAGGCGCTCGAGAGCGCGCTCAACGCGCTGCGTGCGAGCGGCGAACTGCAGCGGATTTTTGCCCAGTACGGCGTGTCGATGGTGGCACCGTAGGCGCCACCGCTCGCGCACGGAGCCGAACGTGTCGACGCAACTGAAGCGCAGTCACTGCGGGCTGGCCGCACCGGCCAGCGCACGCGCTACGCCTTTTCCGCCGCGGCGTGCTTGGAGGGCAGCGCACTCACGTTGTCGTCGAACGCCGAATCCACGGGGATCTTCGAGAAGTGGTGGATCTTCGGCGCATGCGAGTCGTCGCCCTGGGCGTCGTGCGGCTCGATGAACGACATCGCCGTGCGGCGCCGGAGCATGTGTGAATCGCGCGATTGCGATTCGCGCCACAGCTCGGCGGTGAACTTGAGCCCGGCGCGCAATGCGTGGGCGCTTTCCTGCTTGCCCTTGCGCTGGTCGGAGACGCGCTCGATGCCCTTCTTGACGACGTCTTCCAGGAACGTGATACGGGCGCGGTAATAGTCCGCGTGCATTTGTGCATCCATCACGCGCTGCTCTGCCTGGTACAGCTCCATGCGCAATTCGCTTAGCGCGCGTTCGGCCTGCTTCTCGGGAGAGGGTGCGTGGCTCAAGGCCCAGTTTGCAATCCACCGCAACATGGTCAAGCCCTCCTGTCTTGCGGTGTCCGCCGCCGGTGGGAAGACACCGTTCACTGCCCGCGCATTGATCGGAAGTGATCGCCGCTTGCGAAACAGACTAGCAAAAAAAGCAGGGCGATTGCGCTAATCCAGGTGCATGCCTGTTGTGAAAAGGAAGCATGGTCCGTTTGGGTGAGAGGCGCGCGGGGCAAGTTCTGGTTTCATGATCGGATTGCCTCGTTTGCACGGGCGCAAGGCAAACAACCTCCTGCCTGCGCAAGCGATTGCGCACACCGCGGCGCCTGATGCTGGCGGAAATGTCAGCGGAACCGGTACGTGAGCGATGCCATGGCCGTGGTCTGCTGGCGGCGCTGCGTGATCGGGCTGTCTGCCGCATCGCCACGCAGTCGCGCGACCGTGACCGAGCCATTGGCCGTCCACCGATCATCGAGCTTGCACGTGACGATGGCATTGAAGTGGATGTCGCGCAGCCCCGCATGCGTGGCAAATACCGGCAAGCCCGAGCGCGCGCTCTGCCCATCGTCCACGCCGAAGAACGTACGCATGTACTGGCCGTTCGTCCACGACACGCCGGTCCCGAGGCTGAACAGCCAGCGGCCCACCGGCGCACTCGCATAGACATCGGCATTGGCGATCAACCCCTGGCGGTTGCCAAGAATGTCCTGCTCCGCATCGGTGGACAGCGTGAGGAACGACGCCGTGTACTGCGCGAACGCCTTGGCGCGCACCGTGGCGTTGACGTTGCCCAGCCCGTTCAGGCGCGCATCGTCATGCGCATGGCGCCACGTCGGGTCGAACTGGAAGTTGCCGCCCACCTGCCACGCGTCGTTGTTGGCGAGGTACACGCCGGCAAAGTCCATCCCTTTCGAAAAGAACCGGTGCTTGTATTCGATTTCCTGATCGATCCACGGAAACACGAAGCTCGATTTCGCACCCGGATACTTTGGTGACGTGTAAATCGCCGGGCCGACAGCGATGCTCCAGTCGCTGGCTTCGGCGGTGTTTTCCGCGTTGGCGGCCGGTGCTGTCTGTGCCCTCGCGGTGGTGCTCAATGCGCCGATGGTCATCAGAAGGAAGAACGCAAAGCGGGGCAGGGCACGCGAAGACAGCGGCATGGGAAGGCGGAAATTCGAAAGGAATGTGAGCGAGGGAAACGGCGGGCACGCCATTCTAGTGGAACCGTCGGAGCGCTGGACCCCGATCGAAGAGGGGAAGCCTCGGAGGCATCTGCATGGATGCAATGGGAAACAGGCAAAAAAAACGCCGGGAATATCCCGGCGTCTTTCATGGCGCGACTGCCTTATTGCTTGGCGGGCGCGGCGGCCTTCGGTGCCGAAGCGGCGTCGGTCTTGGCTTCCGACTTGGCTGCAGCCTTGTGGGCCTTCTTGTGAGCGTGCTTCTTCTCGTGCTTGGCTTCAGCCTTCGGTGCCGAAGCGGCATCGGTGGTCGTCGCTGCAGCGGTCGCTGCCGGTGCAGGTGCGGCGGCCGGTGCGGAGGCGGTGCCAGCTGCGAACACGGGGGCTGCGAAGGCACCAGCAACGATCAGAGCGGCCAGGGATTGAGCGACTTTCATGTGAGACTCCTTAATCAGATACAAGCGGGATATTGGGACTCCAGATACATGGATCTCGTCCCATTTGCGATCCATGCCTCCAAAAACGCCTGACATTGCGCACGCGCTGACCGCCGTTTGTAAGCGTTCTGCCCACGGTGTAAGCGCGCGTAACAAAGCACGTTTCTTCGGCTCCGATGTTCGTTGCGATGGGTTGAGACACATCAAGGCGCTGCCCCGCGCGTGGGCGTACCGTCAGGCTTCGGGTGGACAACCGCTGGCGCCTACACCACACTGCCTGGTGATGCGTGGGTCATTCCGGGGTCATTCCGATGGGGTTATTCCGATGGGGTCATTCCGATATCGGGCCGCGCATTGCACAGCAGGCGCGGGAGCGCATTGGGTCACGCTCCATCCGATACCGGAACGCGCCACAAACCAGTCTCTTCTATAAGGACAACACGATGAACAAGCTCCTGGCTGCCCTTGTGGCTGCAGTCTTCAGCGCCGGCGCATTCGCGCAGGCATCCGCCCCGGCCGCTCCGGCCCCCGCTGCGCCCGCCGCTGCCGCGCCGGCACCTGCGGCATCGGCACCGGCCGCAGGCGAGAAGAAGGCACACCATCACAAGAAGAAAAAGAAACGCGACCACCGTCCGAAGCTGCAGGACAAGAGCGCATACGGCGTGGGCGGCTGATCAGCGGCAGCCTGCCGATTTTTCTGCACACCCAGGCGCCGGCCTCCGACAAGGGGCCGGCGCTTTGTTTTGGGCGGTTCGGAAGAATTCGCGTAAAGTCGCTTGACTTAGAGTGCGCTCTAACTTCTAAGCTCCGTTCATGACCACATTCCTGACCATCGCCCAAGTTGCAGAAGCCACCGGCCTGTCGACGCATACGCTGCGCTATTACGAGCGCATCGGCCTGCTCGACAGCGTGCAGCGGCGCGATAACGGCCATCGTGTCTTCCGTGCCGAAGACATGACGTGGCTGGAGTTCCTGCTGCGCCTGCGCGATACCGGCATGCCGATCGCGCAGATGCAGGCGTACGCCGCGCTGCGGCGGCAGGGCGACAGTCTGGAGAGTGTGTCGGCGCGCCAACGCCTGCTGGAGTTGCATGCGGCGGCGCTGGAAGCGGAGCTGCGCGCGCGGGCCGAAACGCTGGCCGTGCTGCGCGTCAAACTCGTGGTCTACGACGGCATCCGGGCACGGATTGAAGCCGCGGAAGGCACGGGAGGCGCGAAAGGCGCCAAGGGCTCGGCTTCCTCATCTCCCAAATCGAAGCACACGCCAAAACGCCAACCGAACGAGGACGCACATGACCCTGAACGCCCGCACCGCACCAGCCGCAAACCACGCCAACCTGCAGGACGACCGTTACGCACGGGGCTGGCAAAAACTCAAGGAAGTCGATGACGTGGCCGGCGAGCGCGTGGTCGAGGCCATGGCCGACATCGCACCTGACCTCGGCCGCTACATCGTCGAATTCGGGTTTGGGGATGTCTACTGCCGCCCCGGCCTGACGCTGCGCGAACGCGAGATCGCCACCATTGCCGCGCTCACGGCGCTGGGCAACGCGGCCCCACAACTGAAGGTGCACATTGCGGCAGGGCTCAACGTGGGGCTGACGCGCAAGGAGATCACCGAGACGATCCTGCAGATGGCGCTATACGCGGGCTTCCCGGCGGCGCTCAACGGCATGTTTGCCGCCAAGGAGGTGTTTGCCGCTCATGACGCCGAGGGCACGGTCGCTGCCGGCGGGTCGATGCGCCGCGACACCAGCAACTGATCGATGCGGTGGTTGTCGATGTCGAGCACTTCAATATGCAGCGGCCCGATATCGACGGTCTCGCTCTTCTTGGGGATGCGCTTGAGCGCGTAGATGACGAGCCCGGCAAGCGTTTCGACGTGATGCTCGCCGGGCAGGTCGTCAAGGTCGAAGGCGCGCTTGACGTCGCCCAGCGGCGTGACGCCGTCGATGAGGCACGAGCCGTCATCGCGGCGCACGATCTGCTCGTCTTCGCCCAGGTACAGGATGTCGCCCATCACCGCGCCGACAATGTCGTCGAGCGTCACCACACCCACCACCAGCCCGTATTCGTTGACCACCGCGCCAAAACGCTCGTGCATCTCGCGAAAGCGCGTCAGCGCCTGTGACAGGTTGAGCGTGTCCGGCAGTACCAACAGGTTCTTGTCGTAGTGCTTGCTGATGTTGCGGATCACGGCGGAGGACTCCTCCGACAGGATCTGCTGCAGGATGTCCTTGGACGCAATGAAGCCGAGCACCGAGTCGATGTCTTCGCGGCAGACGAGGTATTCCGCGTGCGGCTGCGCAATGATCTTCATCTTGATCGACTCGAGCGGCTCGTCCACCGTGAAGTAGATCACCTCGTCGCGCACGGTCATGACCGAAGTGATGGTGCGCGATTCCAGCTCGAACACGTTCTCGATCACGGCCAGCTCGTGCTTGCGCAGCACGCCGGCCTCGGCACCCGCGCCCACCATGGCGGCGATGTCTTCGGTGGTGATCTGCTCGACGCGGTGCGTCGGCACGCCAAACAGCTTGAGGAACATGTCAGCCGCCCCGTTGAACAGCCACACCACCGGCCGCAGCACGCGCAGGCACGACTGCATCGGCCCGATGATCGACATGGCGCAGCGCTCGGGGTAGAGCACGGCCAGGCGCTTGGGCAGCAGGTCGGCAAAGAGGATGAACAGCGCCGTCACGATGATGAAGCCGGCGATGCTGCCGATCCGTTCCGCGCGGGCAGCCGGTAGCCAGTCGCTCAGCACCGCGGCCAGCGGCACCGAAATCTGGCTGTCGCCGATGACGCCGGCCAGGATGGCCACCGCATTCACCCCGATCTGCACCACTGTAAAGAAGTTGCCCGGCATGTCCTTGAGCTGCAGCACGCGCAGGGCGCGGGTGTCGCCGTCGTCGGCCAGGGTTTGCAGACGCGTGCGCCGCGAGGCCGTCAGGGCGATTTCAGAAGCGGAAAAAAAGGCGCTGATCAGGACCAGCAGGGCAAGGAGGAGGGCTGACATGGTGTCGATTGCGGCCGTCGCTGTTGCGCTGCGGAAGAGGAGGGTGTGCGTCAATGCGCCGCGCGGCCGCCTGAAATGTGGCTTCGGCGGATCATGGTGCAGCGCCGATCCCTTTGTCAAACCAGCACTTCTGGCACCTACCGCAAACAATTACCTATGTCCACCGTAGGGGGTTGGGCATCCAAAATGTGGTTTGCTGCGTACCCATGGCTTGGGCGATACTTGCACGGGCTGACCATACTGTCCCGATTAGCCTTGCGGGGCCTGCGTTTGCAGGCGGCGATCGAGAGTGAAGACAGATGTTCGGCCGGGCGCAAACGGAGGCGCCGCAGGTTCATTGGGGTGCCGGCGCAGATCGGCCTGAAGTGTATGCACGTCGTTGCATGGGAGTGGGTTATGTGGATTCTCTGCCGTTCAGTGCGGCATTCCGGGGGGAAGCGGGGGAATACAGGACCAGCAAGGATCATCGGGCGCTTGGCGGCAGTATTGACGGCCGTGCTTGTATGCATGCCTTGGGCGGCGCGTGCCCAGCAAACGGCTGGCGCATCAGAAAACACATCCTCCGCTGCGGCCAGCGCGCCGAACATCGCGTGGTACTACGGCGACAAACCGCCCGTGGGCCAGTTGCGCGCATTCGATGCCGTCGTGGTCGAGCCGGACCACGGCTTCGACCCATCCCAGTTCAAGACACCCAGCACGCAGTGGTTCGCCTACGTGAGCCTGGGCGAGGTCACGCCCGAGCGCCGCTGGTTCAAGGAACTGCCCAAGGCGTGGTTGCTCGGCGACAACGCCGCATGGGCCTCGCGCGTGGTCGACCAGGCCCAGCCCGAGTGGCCGGCGTTCTACGTCGACCACGTCATCAAGCCGCTGTGGGACAAGGGCTACCGCGGCTTTTTCCTCGATACGCTCGACTCGTACCAGCTCGTTGCCAAGGACGACGCCTCGCGCGCGGCGCAGGAAGCCGGCATGGTGCGCGCAATCCGTGCGATCAAGGCGCGCTACCCCGACGCCAAGCTGATCTTCAACCGCGGCTTCGAGATCCTGCCTCAGGTGCACGACCAGGCGTATGCCGTGGCGTTCGAATCGCTGTATCGCGGCTGGGACCAGGGCGCCAAGCAATACAAGGAAGTCAACGACGCCGACCGAGCATGGCTGATGGGCCAGGCGCGCAAGATCCGCGACGAATACCACCTGCCGGTCATCTCGATCGACTACTGCCCGCCGGCGGACCGTGCCTGCGCGCGTGACACCGCCAAGCGCATCAAGGCGCAGGGCCTGATCCCGTATGTGACCGATCCGGCGCTGTCGACCATCGGCGTGGGCCGCATCGAAGTCCTGCCGCGCAAGGTGCTGATCCTGCAGGAGCGGGCGCCGCGCACCACCATCGAGACCAGCGAGGGCGTGCGCTTTGTCGCCATGCCGCTCAATTTTCTCGGCTACGACGTCGAATACGCCGACATCAATCAACCGCTGCCCGCCGACGTGCCGCCCGACCGCTATGCCGGGGTGGTGGTATGGGTGAATACGAGTCCGGTCAAGCAAGTCGGGGCGCTCAATGCGTGGGTGCGCGCCCGCATGCGCGACGGCGTGCGCATTGCCTTCATGAACCGTTTCGGCCTGCCGGTGGATGGCAGCCTGGCCGACATGCTGCACCTGCAATACGTACGCGGCATGGCCAATGTGGGCAACAGCAACGGCGGGCCGGTGTCGGTCGTGTCGCAAGACAGGATCATGGGCTTCGAGATGCCGCCCCGGCCGCTGGCGCGCGAGACGGTGCCCATTCGGGCCGGCGCATCCGCGCAATCGCTGCTGCGGTTGAAGTCCGGCAATCAGGAGTTTGACGCCGCCGCCATCACCGACTGGGGCGGCTACGTGATGTATCCGTTCGCGGTGTTTGCGCTGGAAACCATCGACCAGGCGCGCTGGGTGGTGCAGCCCATCGAGTTCCTGCGCCGCGCGCTGGCGCTGCCCGACATGCCGATTCCCGACCTGACCAGCGAAAACAGCCGCCGCCTGATGCTCGTGCATGTGGACGGCGACGGGTTTGCCTCGCGTGCGGAATTTCCGGGCCCCGAATATTCGGGCGAGGTGCTGCTGCAGGAGGTGTGGGACAAGTACCGCATTCCGACCACGCTTTCCGTCATTGAAGGCGAGGTGGGCCCGACGGGCCTGTATCCGAAGATTTCGCCGCGCCTGGAGGGTATTGCCCGCAGGATGTTCGCGCTGCCGTATGTCGAGCTGGGCTCCCACACGTATTCGCACCCGTTCGACTGGAGCCGCACGGTGCAAAGCCCGACGGCTGGCCCCGGCAAGGACGCGGGCGGCGGCGATACGGCCTTCGCGCTGACCATTCCCGGCTACAAGTTCAGCCTCGACCGCGAGATCGCCGGCTCCATCCGCTACATCGACGAGCGCCTGGCGCCGCCGGGCAAGCGCGTGAAGGTCCTGCAGTGGTCGGGCGACTGCCGGCCGCCCGAAGTGGCCGTGCGCATGGCGTGGCAGGCCGGTGTGGTCAACATCAACGGCGGCGACACCATCATCACGCGCAGCTCGCCGTCGTGGACGGACATTGCCTCCATCGGCATCGACAAGGGCCCGGGTGCTTACCAGGTGTTTGCGCCCAATCAGAACGAGAACGTCTATACCAATGACTGGACCGGGCCGTACTACGGCTTTGAACGCCTGATTGAAACGATGCAGATGACGGACGCGCCGTACCGCTTCAAGCCGATCAACATCTACTACCACATGTATTCGGGTACCAAGCTTGCGTCGCTCAAGGCCTTGAAGAAAGACTACGACTACGCGCTCTCGCAACCGGTGTTTCCCATCTACTCCACGGAATACGTCGCCAAGGTGATGGACTTCCGCGACATGGCCATCGCCCGCGATGACGACAACTGGATCGTGCGCGGCAACGGCGACCTGCGCGAACTGCGCTGGATGGCGCCCGGCACGCCGCGTCTGGCCGATGCCCGCGGCGTGGTCGGCTACGACAAGGCGCCAGGCGGCATCTACATCCACATGGACAACGGCGCGGCACGCTTTGCGGTCACGCCCGCCGCCGAGACCGCCAAGCCGGCCTACATTGCGGAAGCTGCGGCCTTTGTGCGTGATTTCACGCGCAGCGGCAACGGCCTGTCGTTCGAAGCCGGCGGCTATTACAAACCGTTTGTCCGCCTGGCCAACGTTGGCGCGTGCCGCGTGAAGGTCAACGGCGCGCCGGCCCACACCATCCGTGCACAAGGCGATACGGTGCGCGTTGACTTGAACGGCGTCGCCGCCCAATCCGTGACCTACCAACGTATCGATGTGGTCTGCTGACCTGACGCCGCGCGAACGGCTGCTTCCGCCCTGGCTGATCGGCACGCTCGGCGCGCTGATCGGGCTGGCGCTCGCCCTGATGTTCCCGCGCGAGCGGCTCGAAGCGCGCCTGCTCGAAGGCGGCAAGGTCGATGCCCTGTCGGTGGCGTATCTCGAAGCCTGGCTGCGCGTGCGCCCGAATGACGGCGAATTCCTGAGCGTGCTGGCCGCGCAATATGTGCGCACCGGCCGTCTGGACGAAGCCGAAGCCATGCTCAACCGCATGCGCGCGCTGCACGACAAGTCGCTCGAACGTGAAGCGCTGTTGCTTGAGATTGCGATTCGCGAGCAGCGCGCCTATGCGCTGCCGCCGAACGACCCGCAGCGCGCGTCGATCCTGAACGACTTGCGCGGCCTCCTCAAGCAGGCCTTGGACTACCGCTGGACCGCCGCCGAGCTGGAAATCCTCGCCGGCAAGGCCCGCGCGCTGGATCAGGGCGCGATTGCCGTGCAGCTCTACCAACGCCTGGCCAAGCAGGACGTGGCCCGCGCCGCGCAATGGCAGGCGCGCACGGCCGAGATTGCGCTGGGCGTGGGCGAATACCGCGCGGCCGCCGCCGCCAACTTTGCCGCGCAGGCCAGCGCCAAATCGCTCGACGAGCAGCGCCGCTACTTCATCGCCGGGCTCAAGGCACTGCAGGGCGGCAATCTGCTCGACGACGCCATGACCGAAGCGCAGCGCCGCGCAGGCCCGCTCCTGGACGACACCGAAACGCTGCGCTTCCTCACGCGACTGGCCCTGGCGTGCAACCGGCCCGACCTGGCCGATCAGTACGCGCGCCGGCTGCTGCATCTATCGTGGCGGCAGACGGAAGAGGGCATTGCGCTGGCGGCAGGTGCGGCGCGGCATGACTGGACCTTCGCGGGCCGGCCGGAGCCGTTGCCATCCCCAACGGATGCGGTGTTCATGGATGGGCCGGAAGGGCTGGCCCGCCGCCAGCGCCATGTTGCGCGCATCCGCCGCGTGGCGGACAAGGCGAGCGATGGCGCCGCCTCCGCTGTCCCGGCCGCCCCTGCTGCTCCCGCCGCACAGCCCACCGGCACCGAGGCCATCGCGCGCGGTATCGCGCCCTTCAATGCGGACGATTACGACCTCGCGTACCGCGTCTTCATGAGCAGCGGCAACCTGAACGACGCCATGCGCGTGGCCGAAGCCGCCGTACGCCAGCGCCCGGACCTGAAGATCTGGACCGAGCGCGCCGCGCAGGTATCGGAGTGGAACCGCCAGCCGATGTCCGCGCTGAAGTACTGGCTGGCCTACGCCCAGTCGACCGGCGACGACGCGGCCTGGCAGAACGTGCTGCGCCTGGCGCCCGCGCTCAACGAAGACCACGCCTATCTGGCCGGCCTGCGCTATCAGGCGAGCCGCCAGCCCGGCGACATGAAGCTGCTCGATCAGGTCATTGCCGCGTATGAGCGGCTGGGCGAGCCGGTGGAAGGGCTCGCCTATCTGAACGGCATTGCGCGCGGCCCGCATCGCCAGGCGATCCTGGAGCGTTACGCCATGCTGGCCGAGCGCGCCGGCAAGGACGATCAGGCCTACGACACCTACGTGCGCCTGCAGAAGGAATTCGGCCCGAATGCGCGCTATGCGCTCAAGCTCGCCAACATGCTCTACGTGCGCGCGCAGTTCGAGCAGGCGCTGTCCGCCATGGAAGTCGCCAGCAAGGTGGCCTCGCCGACCGACGATCTCTACTGGCGTACGTTCGCGCAGCTCGCACGCCTGAACCAGCGCGACGACCTCTCGCGCGAGGCGTATCGCCAGCTGCTGATCGGCGGCAATGCGCAGCCCGACGACCTGTCGGCCATGATCGATTTCTACGACGCCAGCCCGATCGATGCCGGCCGCCTGGCCGAACTGGCCTTCCACAAGAGCGGCACGATGGCGTCATTGCAGCAGGCCATCTACTACTACACGCGCGCCCGCGCCTTCCGCCGTATCGACGGGCTGCTGGCCTCGCTCACGCCTGAACAGCGGCGCGCCGCCGAGCAATCGCCGGGCGTGTTGGGCGCCCGCGCCGAGTACTTCCGCCAGAGCGGTCACTGGGATCTCGCCATGCGCGATCTGCGCCGCGCCGTCTCGTTGCCCGATGCCGGCAGCGACGTGAAAGCCGCCTTCCTGTGGGGCCTGCTCGATTCTGGCCAGAACGATGAACTCAAGCGTGCGCTGACCCTGTGGCGTGGCGAAGCGGAAAACGATTCCGCCTACTGGGGCGCCTATGCCGCCGCCGGCCTGCAGCTGTTCGACGCCAACCTCGCGTTGCGCTTCCTCGGCCGCCAGGGCAAGTCGATGCGCAACGATCCGCTCTGGCTGTTGGCCTTTGCCGATGCGCGTGAAATGGCCGGGCAAGCCGACGCCGCCTGGCGCCTGCGTCGGGAGGCATGGTGGCTGCTGTGGCGTGCCGACGGCGCCAACGGTGCCGGCAGTGCTGATACCGCCGAGGGAGCGAACACCAAGGACAAGGCCCCCGCCAGCCGCCGCGTCGGCACGCGCGTCGTCGTGGGCAGTAACGGGGCAGGCAACGATGCCGTACCGCTGGAAGACGGCGCCCGCACCGAACTGCGCGCCCGGCGCATTGCGCTGGCGCAGACCTTCGGCTCGGGCGATCTTGCCCAGCGCCTGCTGATCGAGCTGCTGCGCGATGACCGCCGCGCCACGCGGCAGGCCCGCGAGGGCGGCAGCGCCACCGTGCAGAAATCGGAGCTGGGCGACATCGATACGCTGCCGCCGGAGCCGCCCGAAGACCCGGCAGACAAGCGCAAGAACGCCCGTGTGAGCGACCAGTTGGTCTCTGCCGTCGCCAAGGAAGCGGCGCTGGGCTGGGCGCTGTCGCAGGAGGCGAATGATCTGGCGCGTGCGTGGCTGCTGCAGCAATACACGCGCCGCATGACGCGCCCGGCCTATGCCGAGATCTCCATCGCCCTGGCCGAGCGCGATCTGCAAACGCTCAACCGCCTGCTGGACGACACGCCCGATCGCATCCCGCTCTACAACCGGATCGACGCCAACACGCTCACGGACCGTCTGGGCGAAGCGCAGCGCCTGTCGTTCGAAGGTCTGACGACCGCCCCGGACGACGAGCAGATTCACCAGCGCCTGCAGGAAACCCTGTTGACGAACGCGCAGGCGCTCGAGCCGCGCGAAACGTGGTTCAAGCAGGCGCCGCTCACGTACTTTGAAAGCAGCGCGGCTGCCGGCATCCGCCTGACCGATCACTACAGCATGCTGGTGCGCGCCACGCAGCGGAACCAGCGCTCGACCGACGAGACGCAACTGACCGGCGTGCCCGCGCAGGATCGCCGCGTCGACTGGATCTCGCAGTACCAGACGCAAGACAGCCAGTGGAAGGGCACGGTGGGCTGGCGCCAAGGGCTGGCGTCGTTCTACGCGTTCCGGCTGGATGGCTTGCTGGGGCAGACCGGCCCGTTCGGCACCGAGCTGTCGGTGGGCCGCAATCAGCCCGCCGAAGAAACCACGCAACTGCGCGTAGGCGGCGTGAAGGATCTGGTGTCGATCGGGGGCAACTGGCGCCTGACGCAGCGCGAATACATCCGCGCGCGCATCGAAGGCAACCGCTTCTACGGTCAGGACCGTTCGTTCCTGGGCAGCGGCATGGTGTTCGACGCCGAAGCTGGCTACCGCTTCCGGGTGGAATACCCCGACTACACGATCCGCGTGGTCGGCACGCGGGCGAACTACAGCGCCTCCGGCACGCCCAGCGCGTTGCTGGGGCGGCTGTTGCCGGCGGCGGCGGCCGATACGGCGCCCGATGCCACTGCCTTCATGCCGCAGTCGTTCACGCAGTTCGGGCTGCTGTTCGGCTTTGGCACGGACTATCTTGACCGCTATACGCGGGCGTGGCGCCCGTTCATGGATGTCGGGCTGCTGCATGACAATCGCGAAGGGTGGGGCACGCAACTCCAGCTCGGGGTGGCGGGCAGCGTGTTCGGCAACGACCATCTGGCGCTGGTATTCAGCCATGCCTCCATCACGCGCGCCGGTACCTCGCCGATGACGGAGATCGGCCTGCGCTACCGCTGGCTGTACTGACAAGCAAGAACAAGACAACGGGGAAGAAACGACATGAAGCACACAACGGAAGACTCCAGGGAGAACGCGATGACACCCTTGATCAACACGATGAAAGCCGGCCGCCGGCGCTGGCTGGCGCTGGCAGCGGGCGTCGGTGCAGCGCTGGCGTTGTCCGCCTGCGCGGTGGTCGACAGCGCGCGTGCGCCGGCAACCAGCGCATCCGACGCATGGGTCGTGCTGCCCATCGTGAACTACACCGAAACGCCGCAGGCCGGCCTGCGTGCCGAGACGATCGCGGCCAGCATCCTGAAGGCGCGCGGCTTCTCCAACCTCAAGCAGTACCCGGCCAACCTGAACAGCGAATCGCTGTTCGAGCCGGCCGAGCGTGAAGCCGTATCGCGCGCGCTGGATTGGGCGCGCGGCGAGAAAGCCCGCTATGCCCTGACCGGCGCCGTGGACGAGTGGCGCTACAAGGTCGGCGTGGATGGCGAACCCGCCGTGGGCATCACGCTGCAGGTGATTGACGTGCAGACCGGCAACGTGATCTGGAGCGCAGCCGGCAGCCGCACCGGCTGGAGCCGCGATGCCGTGTCGGCGGTGGCGCAGAAGCTGCTGCGCGAGCTGCTCTCGCCGCTGGGCCGGGGCTGATGAAGACCGAGTCGGCAGGTTCCGCCCAATCGGCCTCAGCATCGGCGTCGGCAGGCCGTGTCGCCCCCGATGCGGGCGGCCAGGGCGGGCGCAATGAGCGTCGGCGCAACGCGCAGGGCATTGGCGCGTCGACCTGGTATGGGCGGCTGATTGCGCCAGCGGTGTCCAGCCCGAGCGCGGTGCTCGAAACGCTGGGCGCAGTGGTGGCGGCCATCGGCGTCGTGTGGCTGTTCGTGCCGGACAACCCGCTGCTGCTCGGCTACGGCTTTCCGTGGATGTGGCTGGTGCCGCTCATCCTGGCGCTGCGCTACGGGACGCTGCTCGGCGCGCTGGCCGCGCTGGTGGTGCTGGGCGCCTGGGCCGTGTTCTACGGACAGACGGCCGCCGCCGGCAGCTTCCCGCGCATGTACTTCCTGGGCGGCCTGATGCTGGTGTTGATTGGCGGGCAGTACGGCGATATCTGGGGCGCACGGCTGTCGCGCGCCCGCACCGTCAACGGCTACCTGAACGACCGGCTGGCGGCGCTCACCAAAAACCATTTCCTGCTGCGCCTGTCGCACGAGCGCCTGGAAAACGACCTGCTGGCCAAGCCGACCACGCTGCGCGACACGCTCACGCAGCTGCGCAATATCGCGCTGGCCGCGCGCGAGCACGGCACGGGCGACAACGCGCCTGACGTGGCGCAACTGCCTGGCGCCGAGCCCTTCCTGCAATGGACGGCACAGGCCTGCCAGCTGGAAGTGGCGGCCATGGTGCGTGTAACAGGCAACCGCATCGATACCGAACCGGTCGCTCGCGTCGGCACGCCGTTCGACATCGTTGCGGATGATCCGCTGATCCGCCATTGCATCGACACCCATACGCTCGGCCACCCGCAGGCGCCCGAGCTGCGGAATGTGAACAACCCCGAAGACAGCTCGCGCTACGTGGCGTGTGCGCCCGTGCTGTCGGGTGCGGACGAGCTGATCGGCCTGGTCGTCGTGCACCAGATGCCGTTCCTCTCGCTGTCGTACGAGAACCTGCAGTTCCTGCTGGTGCTGCTCGGCTATTACGCCGACGGCGTGCGCCACCTCACCGTCAGCTCCGAGATCCTGGATCTCGTGCCCGACGCGCCGTACGAGTTCGCGCTCGATCTCGGCCGGCTGGCACGCCTGCATCGCGATACCGGCATCGATTCGTCGGTGGTGGCGCTCATTTTTGACAAGGACGAGACCAGCGACGCGCTGTTCGAGAGCGTGGTACGCAGCCGCCGCGCGCTGGATGTGGTGTGGCAGGCCAACGGCAAGAACCGCCGCGCCATCATCACGCTGATGCCGCTGTCGGGCGCGGGTGCCGTGTCGGCCTATCTGGTGCGCATTGAAGACAGCCTGCGCGCGCAGTTCGGTGTCGATTTCGAGGGCGGGCGGATCAGCGTGCAGACCTTGCACGTGACCGGCGAGCACCCGGGCGAAGCGCTGCAGCGCTTCCTCTCGCGCTGCCATCTCGATGCATAGGGGCGCATAGGCATGCGGATCGACCATGTTTAAGCTCACGCTCGGCGGCATCTCGGCCCAGATTGCGGCAGTGGTGATGGCACTGCATGCCGGCAACAGCCTTGCGCTGCTGCTGTCGTGCCTGATGCTGCAGGGCACCGCCGCGGCGCTGATCGGCCTGGCTGCGTGGCGCCTGCTGCCGCGCCGTTATCGCGTGCCGTTCGTGTGGACGTATGGCTACCTGACGGCGCTGTGCTTTTTCGTGCCGGTGGCCGGTGGCCTGCTGGTGCTCGGCAGCCTGCTGCTGGGCAAGCTGTTCCCCAAGCCCGAAGACGACAAGGACATTGCCGAGATCGGTCTGCCGGTGTTCGTGGCGCATTTGATCTCGCGCGTAACGCACGGCGGCGGCGCGCGGCTGCGTGCACAGCTCAGCAACGAGCGCGCGCCGGTGCAAAGCCGCATGACTGCGCTGGTGGCCATGCAGTCGATGCCCACGCGCACCGCCAGCCCTGTGCTGCGTGACCTGCTGGCCGACCCGGTGGACGATATTCGCCTGCTGGCCTACGGCATGCTCGACAACGCCGAGAAGGTGCTCACGCAGAAGATCCTGGCCGAGCTGCCGCGCCTGGAAGAAGCCACCACGCCCGAGGCACGCTACGAGATCAACAAGCGCCTGGCCGACCTGTACTGGGAGCTGATCTACCAGAACCTGGTGCAGGGCGACGTGTACCGCTACACCGCCGAGCAGGTCGAGCGCTATGCCAGCGCCGCGCTCGACATCCAGCCGGACAACGCCGCGCTGTGGTACATGCGCGGCCGGCTTGCCCTGTCGCGCCGCGAGCCCGACGTGGCCGAGTCCCATCTGCGCCGCGCTGAATCCCTCGGCTTCCCGCGCGACCGCCTGCTGCCGCCGCTGGCCGAAGCCTGCTACCTGCGCCGCGACTATGCCGGCGCGCGCGCCGCGCTGGCGCAGTTCTCCAGCCGGTCTCCGCTGCCGTTGCTGCGCCCGCTGTTGCGCTACTGGACATCATGAGCAACGACCAATTTCCTCGCGCCCAGTCGGCCGATGTCGCGCTGCTGCTCGAAGGGACCTTTCCCTACGTGAGCGGCGGGGTGTCGAGCTGGGTCAACCAGATGATCCGGGCGTTTCCGGACATCCGCTTTGCCATCGTCTTCATCGGCAGCCGCCGCGAGGACTACGGCAAGCCCGTCTACGCGATTCCCGACAACGTGGTGCACCTGGAGTGCCACTACCTGTACGACTTTCCGCCGCCGCCGCTGGTGCAGGCCAGTGGTGGCGATGCCGCCGCGTTCGAGCGCTCGCGCAAGCTGCACGACGCGCTGCGCAACCCCGCCAACAAGGACGAGACGGCCGAGCTGATCCGTGCCTCGATCGCCGACCTGCGCGACGACGGCCCGCTGGCCGAGGAACAGTTCCTCTACAGCCACCGCGCGTGGGACATGATGACGGACTACTACCGGCGCTATTGCACCGACCCGTCGTTCACCGACTACTTCTGGACTGTGCGCATCATGCACAAGCCGCTGTGGCAGCTTGTGCGCATTGCAGAAAACCTCATCCCGGTGAAGGTGTTCCACACCATCTCGACGGGCTATGCGGGGTTCCTGGGCGCGCTGCTGCGCTACAGGCGCGGGCGGCCGCTGCTGGTGTCGGAGCACGGCATCTACACGAAGGAACGCAAGATCGACCTGTTCCAGAGCCAGTGGATCCGTGACAACCGCAGCATCTTCGAAAAGGACATCGCGCAGATCAGCTACTTCCGCGACCTGTGGGTGCGCTTTTTCGAGACCATGGGCCGGGTCTGCTATGACGCGGCCGAAGACATCGTCGCGCTGTACGAAGGCAACCGGCAGCGGCAGGTCATCGACGGCGCGCCGGCCGAAAAGACGCGCAGCATTCCCAACGGCATCAACCTGCCGCGCCTGGCCGCGCTGCGCGAGAAGCGGCAAGCCAGCGTGCCGCGCGTGATGTGCCTGATCGGCCGGGTCGTGCCCATCAAGGACGTGAAGACGTTCATCCGCGCGATGCTGACCATCACGCGCGAGATGCCCGACGCGGAAGGCTGGATTGCCGGCCCGGAAGACGAAGATCCGGAATACGCGCAGGAATGCCACAGCCTGGCTGAAAGCCTGGGCCTGGGCGACCGCATCAAGTTCCTGGGCTTCCAGAAGATCGACGACATCCTGCCGAAGGTGGGCGTGCTCGTGCTGAGTTCGATCAGCGAGGCGCTGCCGCTCGTGGTGCTGGAAGGGTTTGCCGCCGGCGTGCCGTCCGTCACCACGGATGTGGGTTCGTGCCGGCAGCTGCTGTTCGGCCTGGAGGGCGAAGACGCGGCGCTGGGCGCGGCCGGCGCCGTGGTGCGCATTGCCGACCCGGCCGCCCTGGCGGCTGAAGTGCTGACGCTGCTGCGCGATGAAACGCGCTGGCATGCGGCCCAGGCGGCCGGCATTGCCCGCGTCGAGCGTTACTACACGCAAGAAATGATGGTCGGCAGTTACCGCGAGCTGTACACGCGTCTGCAGACGATGCCCGACCTGAGCACCGAGCACGGTGTGAAGGCTGCCGCGGCGGCGTGCCCGTACCACGCCCAGCAGAACACGCCGCAAGAGGGAGCCCGCTGATGGCCGGCATTGGTTTTGAGCTGCGCAAGATGCTCAAGCGCGACAGCCTGCTCGGGCTGCTGCGTGCCTATACCTACGCCGGCATCATCAGTTCCGGGCCGTGGATTCTCTCCATCGTCGGGATTCTGCTGATCGGTATCCTGAGCCTGCCGTTCGTCATTCCCGGCTCGCTCATCACGCAGTTCCAGGTGTCGGTCACCTACCTGATTGCGGTGAGCCTGATCCTGACCGGGCCGCTGCAGCTTGCCTTCACGCGCTTTACGTCCGACCGCCTGTTCGAGAAGCGCGACGACCTGATCCTGCCCAACTACCACGCCGTGTCGCTCGTGATGACGCTGGTCGCGGGCGGTCTGGGGCTGCTCGTCATCCTCTTTGCGTTTCCGCAGCAATCGGCCATCTACCGGCTGCTGATGCTGGCCGGTTTCGTGGTCATGGCCAACATCTGGATCGCGGTGATCTTTCTGTCGGGCATGAAGCAGTACAAGGCGATCGTGTGGATCTTCCTGATCGGCTACACGCTCACCGTGCTGCTGGCGCTGCTGTTCAACCGGCTGGGGCTCGAAGGGCTGTTGCTGGGCTTCGTCACGGGGCAGCTGTGCCTGCTCATCGGCATGGCCGCGCTCATCTACCGCAATTTCAGCGGCCGGCGCTTCCTGTCGTTCGAGGTGTTCGACCGGCGGTTCGCGTACCCGTCGCTCATGCTGATCGGGCTGCTGTACAACCTCGGCATCTGGCTCGACAAGTTCATGTTCTGGTATGCGCCCGGCACGGGGCAGCAGGTGATCGGCCCGCTGAATGCGTCGGTCATCTACGACATTCCGGTGTTCCTGGCGTACCTCGGCATCATTCCCGGCATGGCTGTGTTCCTGGTGCGCATCGAGACGGATTTCGTCGAGTACTACGACGCCTTCTACGACGCCGTGCGGGGCGGGGCATCGCTTGAGCACATCGAAGACATGCGCAACACGATGGTGCAGACCATCCGCGCGGGCCTGTACGAGATCGTGAAGATCCAGGCCATGGCCGCGCTGGTGCTGTTTGCCGTGGGCGCCTCGGTGCTGCGCGCGTTGCAGATTTCCGAGCTGTACCTGCCGCTGCTGTATGTCGACACCATTGCCGCGAGCTTGCAGGTGGTGTTTCTGGGCGTGGTGAACATCTTCTTCTACCTCGACCGGCGCCGCGTGGTGCTGGCGCTGACGGCGGCGTTTGTGGTGCTCAACGGCGCGCTGACCTGGATGACGCTGCAGCTTGGCCCCGCCTGGTACGGGTACGGATTTGCCGTCTCGCTGCTGTTGGTCGTGATGGCCAGCCTCGTGATCCTGGACCGCAAGCTCGATCGGCTGGAATACGAGACGTTCATGCTGCAGTAAGACCTGCCGACAGCCACGGCCGCCGTCCGGACGCTCGCGCCCGACGCTTCAACCTCCGGTCATGGCCCCTCAAGCCTCGCGCACGGCGCTCCAAGCGCCAGCCGCGAGGCTTTTTGCTCTGCGCGTGCTGCTTTTAGCGGCAACACCATGGCGCTTTTTGCTCCGTCATCGGGGCTTGGAGGCCGGCGCCCCGGGCTTTGTGGTCCACGCGTGGGGGTTCGAGTTCGGCCATCGGCACTTTTTGCTCGAAAATTTCGAGCTCCGACCTCGACGGTTGAGGCTTTGCACTCGGCGAATGGGGTTCCGAACTCGACTGCCCGAGCTTTTTGCTCGGCAAATGGAGCTCTGAGCTCGGCGGTCGGAGCTTTTTGCTCGGCGAATGGAGCTCAGAGCTCGGCAGTCGGAGCTTTTTGCTCGGTGAATGGAGCTCAGAGCTCGGGGGTCGGGGCTTTTTGCTCGGTGAATGGAGCTCAGAGCTCGGCGGTCGGAGCTTTTTGCTCGGTGAATGGAGCTCGGAGCTCGGCGGCCGGAGCTTTTCGCTCGGCGGATGGCGTTCTGAACTCGACGGCCCGAGCTTTTTGCTCGACAGCCGTACATGCCGAGAGGGCGAATGCCTCACAACGATGGCGTTTAAATCAGCACGTTTGCTAGAAAACGCTGCTATGGAAGGTGAATCGGCAGATTCGATTGAATTTGCTTGGCCCCGTGTCGATTGCATTTGCGCAAACCCTCGCGCGTGGTGCCGTCGGCTAGATTGGAGGCCTTGACCGGGATCCCCAGCGCCGGTTGCGTGTCTGTCATGACAGCGGGATGAGCGCACGCGCACTGTGCCGGGCCGAGATACGGGCATGCTGCAAGGCGGATGAAAGGCCCCCCGAGAGAAACTCTTCTTTGAGCGCGGTTCAATGAATGCCAGGACAAACCAACATTCAGGTCGCATTGAGCTGGCCGACTGGTTCGCATCTTTCAAGGTGTCGATGTTCGACCCCGCTCGCATTGCTTCCCGCCTGTTCACGGCCAAGAACCGGTTCAATCGTTCTGCTGTGCCGTCATGGTCATCCCGATGAAACGTCCGTCGTTCTCCGCCCAGCTCGCTGTCCTGTGGGGGCTTGTCGCCATCATCTGCGCCACGCTTCTCGTGGTCGTCTGGGTGATGGCCCGCTCTGCGGCAGACCGGCACGTGGCGAGCGCAAAGCTGCAAGCCACGGCAACCTGTGAAGCCGTTGCGTCGCGCTATCGTCAATCGATACTGCCGGCGGATGCAGTTGCCAGTGCCGACCTGATGCGCGGCATTCTCGACGTCGTTCTGGCCTCGGCGCCGGGCGTGGAGGGCGGGTTCTGGTCATCGCGCGCGGCGCTCAGCCAGAACGGCTTTCTCGCTTATTCATTCCCGACCTACCAGGGCAGCGGTATCAAGCGGGACATTCCAGAGGCGGAAATACCGCTGATCCTCCGCACGTTGCAAGCCGGCCTTCAAGGGCAGCAGGCCGCCACAGACGCCGTGGTGACCGGGCACGATGCCGTGGTTGTGGCAGCGTGCCCGATCCAGGACCACCAAGACATGTTCGTCTGGACCATGACGCGAGCCCAGCCCGCGCTTGGACAAACGGGCCGAGAGCTGGTGACCGGCCTTGCCGTTGTGCTGGTAGGGATCCTCGTAACCGCAGTGGCCTTTGGGGTTGTGCTGCGCCGCTGGAAGCGTCAACTCGGGCAACTCGAAATGGCCTTGCCGCCCCGTGGTGACGGTACGCGCCTGCCGCTGGTGGGGGAACCGGATCTCGATCGCATCGTCGATGCGTTCAATGGTTACGTGGCGCGTGCGGAAGCCCTGCAGCATGAGACGGCCAGATTGGGGCAGCGGCTGGCACAGGCTGAGCGGTTCAGCGTGCTCGGCAAGCTGGCCGCGCAGGTCGCACACGAGATCCGTAACCCGACCGGGGCCATGCGGCTCAAGGCGGAGAACGCCCTGGCCGGCGACAGCACACGCCACCAGGAAGCGCTTCGCGTCATCCTCGAGCAGATCGGCCGCATCGAAACACAATTGACCAGCCTGCTGGCGCTGACACAGCCCGTGCGCCTGCACGTGCAAGAAGCCGATGTGGCGCGGTGGATGGACGGCGTCGTCGGCGCGCATCAGGAGCTTGCGCAGCAAAGGCGCGTGACCCTGGTTTCCACGTGCGACATCGGAGGAGCGGGCGGCGGCGCGCTGCCGGGCTCGGCACGCTTCGATCAGGAACAATTGCGGCGGGCGCTCGACAACCTGCTGATCAACGCGATCCGCCATGCAGGCCCCGGTGGCTCGGTGACGGCCCATGCAAGTCGCACCGACCTCGGCAGGCGGCCGCGCCTCAGGATCACCGTATCCGACAATGGCCCGGGTGTGCCGCCTGAGCATCGCGACCACATCTTCGAGCCTTTCGTGACGGGGCGTCCGGATGGCTCGGGGCTTGGCCTGGCCGTGGTGAGCGAGATCGCCGCTGCACACGGCGGCCGGGCATGGCTGGACGAGACGTCCGAGACCACCTCATTCGTAATGGAAGTGCCATGGCAACCATCCTCGTAGTCGACGACGACAAAGCATTCCGCGAGGGCCTGACCGAAACCCTGACCGATCTCGGGCATCACGTGGTGGAGGCCGTGTCCGGAAAGGCCGCGCTGCAGATGCTGGGCGACGGGTTGAGCGCCGAGTGCGTGTTTCTCGATTTCCGCTTGCCCGATCTGAATGGCCTCGATGTGCTCGAGGCGCTGCGCGAAAAGCCCGCGCTGAAGGCGCTTCCGGTCGTCATGCTCACTGCATACGCCAGTTGCGACAACACCATCGGCGCGATGCGCCTGGGCGCCTTTGAGCATCTGACAAAACCGGTCGGACGCCGCGACATTGCTGTGCTGCTAGAGCGGATCTTCTCCGCCAATCAGCCGTGCGCCGGGTCGTCTGACAACGGCGCGCCGTTCGTGGATGCGCCCGAAGCCGACCGACCTCAACTGCTGGGTATCAGCGCCGCGATGCGGACCGTGCAGAAGTTGCTCGGCCGGGCTGCCATGACCGACGCCACGGTGCTCATCACCGGTGAGACAGGAACAGGCAAGGAAGTGGCGGCGCGCGTGCTCCATGCTTGTTCCAGTCGGCGGGGCGGCCCGTTCGTTGCCGTCAATTGCGCCGCCATTCCGCATGATCTGCTCGAAAGTGAACTGTTCGGGCATTGCAAGGGCGCATTCACCAATGCCACCTCGGACCGCGTCGGCAGACTAGTGGCCGCCAATGGCGGTACGTTGCTGCTCGATGAAATCGGCGACATGCCCACCGCCATGCAGGCGAAGCTGCTGCGCACGTTGCAGGAGCGTCAGGTGACGCCGCTGGGGACCAACCGGGCCGTAGCGATCGACCTGCGAGTGGTGGCCGCCACGCATCGCGATCTCGATGCGATGGTGGCAGCGGGCCAGTTCCGCCAGGACCTGCTCTACCGGCTCAATGTTGTCGCGCTTCATCTGCCGCCCCTGCGCGAGCGCGTGGCCGATATCGTTCCCCTGGCTGAGTATTTCCTCGCTTCGGCTGTGCGCGCGACGGAGCGCCCCATGCACCTTTCCGCCGAGGCGCAGCGCCTGCTTGTCGAGCACGCGTGGCCCGGCAACGTGCGCGAGCTGAAGAACGCCATGGAGCGCGTCTGCTCGCTGGCGCCCGGGCCTGCCATCACGGCAGACGATCTGCAGTTCCTGCGCAAGCCGCCTGCAGTGCACGGCTGTGCATGGCCTGCCGAGCTTATCGAACTTCCGCTTGCGGAGGCGGTGGAACGTGTGGAGCGGGCGATCATCACCCATGCGCTCGCGCTGGCGAACGGCAATCGGGCCGATGCTGCGCGCCGGCTGGGCATCAGCAGGCAGTCCCTCTATACCAAGATGGCGGCGCTCGGGTTGAGCTAGCCCGTCAAGAAATCAGACACTCGGGTGTCAAGCAAACGGACAGACCCGGGCGCGACTTGCCACGGGGGCCTTGTCCTATCAAGGCCGTTGGGATGGCACAGCGTTTGCAATGGAGTCGCCGCCCCGCGACGGGAGTGAACCATGCAACGAATCCAGTCCACCCCTCAAGCTCGACATGCTGCGCGTCCCCCGCGCGCGCTTCGCAACGCGCATGTCGTGCCGTGCCCGTCGATCCTGCCCCCTCCCATAGCGCCTGTCCTGCAAGAGCAGACGCGCCCAGTACCGCACTGTTCTGCAGGCCGCCGCTCCAGGTCGGGTCTGCAAGACGGCGCAACTTCACGGCCGCTTTTCCACATCCCACTTGATTGAAGCGTGACCGATGCATCCGATCGACCCGGCACGACCGACTGAAGCACACGGCACTGTTACGCAATTCCTGATGAACGAACACGGGGACCTGGACGGCTTCATTCTCGACGGTATCTGGCAGGTGTATTTCCCGCCGCACTTGTCGGCAACCGTTGCGACGCATGTCATGCAAGGCGACACGGTACGCGTGAAGGGCGTTGCGCCGCTCAGGCTCGACGTGATGTCGGTGGTTGCGATTGAAGCCGAGAGCGGCAAGACCATCGTCGACGACGAATCCCAGCACAATCGGGGCCGTCACAACGATAACGAGCGAGACGTTGAACGGGTACCGGTCGACATGATCGGTACGGTGGTGCTGCCGCTCTATGGCCCAAAGGGCGAACCGCGCGGCGCGTTGCTGGGCGGTGGTACTTCGCTGCGCATGGCCGTGCGCGCCGCTGAAGACGCGTCGAGCTATTTCACACCGGGCACCCGGGTGCACGCGTGGGGAGAACTCGTCGCAAGTGCGCTGGCCAGTACGCTCGATGTGGACAAGATTGCGTTGGCCAGCGACGGCATTGCCCCTCCAGCTACCCGGACAGACCGGGCGAGCGCCGCCCGATGACGATGCATTCCGTCGCCACCAACACCAACCTGGAGCTGCGCGGCCGCCGTACCGCTTCCACACGCAGCTTGCGGGGCCTCGACGCACTCAGCTTCCTGATGGCTGACGTCCGGGACGGCGTCGGGCCGTTCCTGGCGGTGTTCCTGAAGGGGACGCAACAGTGGTCTTCGGCGGACATCGGTCTTGTCGTGGGTGCAAGCGGGCTCGCCGGTGCCGTTGCGCAGATACCGGCGGGCATGCTGGTCGACGCTGTGCGCGCCAAGCGCGCCATGATGGCCATCTCCGCCGGTGTGATCGGACTCGGTTGCATGCTGATCGCATGGTCGCCTACCTGGTCCGTCATCTTGTACGCGCAGATTGCGCTGGCGTTGGTCTCGGCGGTCATCGGGCCGTGCCTTGCATCGTTGAGCCTTGGGATCGTCGGCCACCGCCGGTTGCCCGCACGCGTGAGCCGCAACGAGGTCTTCAACCACGCCGGCAACTTCAGCGGCGCGGTACTGGCCGCCACCGTCACGCACTACGCAGGCACGCTGTGGCTCTTCTATATCGTCTGCGCGTTCTCTGTGGCCAGTGCCTGCGCGGTGGCACTCATACGGCCGGCCGACATCGACTATGAGGTCGCGCGCGGCAGCGAAGCGCTGCACCCGCAAGGCGGGAGCGGGCAACCGCAGCCCATTCCGGACGTGTTCAAACGGCGCGATCTGCTGGTGCTGCTCGCCACCGTCGTGCTGTTCCATTTGAGCAATGCGGCCATGCTGCCGCTGGCGGGACAGATGATTGCCGTAGAAGCGCCGCACAAGGGCGTTCTGTGGCTGGGCGCCTGCGTGATCGCGGCGCAGCTGGTGATGGTGGTGGTGGCTGCCGGTGTCGGTCGTGCCATCAAGGCCGGGGTCGGCCAGAAGAAGCTGTTCCTTGCGGCGCTGGCGGTGCTGCCGGTACGCGGCGTTCTGTTTGCACTCACGAGCAGTCCTTACGCCGTCATTGCCATCCAGCTTCTGGATGGTGTGAGCGCCGGCATCTTTGGCGTGGTGATCACGGTCATGCTTTCCGATCTTATGCGCGGCACTGGGCGCTTCAACCTGGCGCAAGGCGCCGTCTCGTTGGGCTTGGGCATCGGTGCGGCACTCAGCAATCTCACCAGCGGCCTGTTGGTGGACCGCTTTGGCTTTGCAGCCGCGTTCTTTGCGCTTTCGGCGGTGGGCGTTGCGGCAGTCCTCGTCTTTGCGGTCTTTATGCCGCAGAGCGATTCACGCGATGGGGCCACGCAAGCCGCACAGTCAAGCGCATGACCCAGCAATGAAACCAGGAGGGCAGAGGCACCACGACGCAACGTTGTCGGGCAACGCAGCTTGAACGGTACAGGCCGCACGGCGGCTTGCATAAACGTCTTCAGAGAAAGACTTTCTTTTGAAATTGGGGAGCAGCATGAAGGTCAAGACACAACTCTTTTCCGCGTTCGCGGCACTCGCAGTTCTGGTAGCCATCGTCGCCACCATGACGTGCTTTCAGTTGAATGCAATCAGTACGAAGTTTGGGAATTTCGAGCGCGGGCTTTACTTCAGGTCGAAGCTTGTAGCCGCGGTGCAGGTGGAAGTCGAACGAAGGGCCGTTGCCGCGCGCAACCTGGTGCTTGCCGATACGGATGCAGACCGGCGCACTGCCTCAGACGCCATCGCCAAAGCCCATGCAGAGGTGCAACGCCAACTGACACGCCTGGAAGAAGAAGCGAAGAATGGCCCCGATGCCACCGACCAGACTCGCGCCCTGGTGGCTGCCATTCGCGCGGTTGAGAACAAGTACGGCCCTGTTGCGCTGGCCATTGCGCAGTTGGGCGAGACGGGGCATCGCGACGCCGCAATCGACAAGATCAATCGGGAATGCGTGCCGCTGCTTGCCGCGCTGGACGACGCTGTAGAAACGTATGAGACGTTCGTATCCAAGCGATCGGTCGATGCTGTGGAGGCAGCGCAGGCGTATGCAACCACCGCGATGTGGATTGCTGTGGCCGTGGGCGTGTTTGCTTTCGCAGCCGCCGGCGTGCTGGGCGTCGCCATTGCGCGAAGCGTGCTGGGTGCCCTTGGCGCGGAACCCGCAAGTCTTGCAGTCATTGCCACCCGCATTGCAGGCGGCGATTTTCGTGCGCAGGAAGCATTCAACGTCGCGCCCAATGGAAGCGTGCTGTCGTCAATGAAGCAGATCTGCGACGGGCTGGGCACGCTCATCGGCCGGGTGAGCGATTCGGCGCAGTCGGTTTCTGCTGGCTCCAGCCAGATCGCCAGTGGCAATGTGGATTTGTCGAGCCGCACGGAAGAGCAGGCGTCGGCACTGGAAGAGGTGGCCTCCAGCGTGGAAGAACTGACCACCACGGTGCAGCAAAACGCCGCCAATGCGCGGGAGGCGGCCACGCTGGCCGTCAACGCCTCGGACGTTGCCCGGCAAGGCAGTAACGAGGTCGACAACATGGTCGAGACCATGGGCAAGATCAGCGCAGGTTCGGTCCGCATCAACGAGATCACCGCGCTCATCGAGGGGATCGCCTTCCAGACCAACATCCTCGCGCTCAACGCCGCGGTGGAGGCTGCGCGTGCCGGTGAGCAGGGCCGTGGCTTTGCAGTGGTCGCCAGCGAGGTGCGCACGCTTGCGCAGCGCTCGTCTTCTGCAGCCAAGGAAATCAAGGAGCTGATCGAGTCGTCGCTCGAGCACGTACGCGAAGGCGATGTTGCCGTGGGACGCGCGGGACACACCATGCGATCTGTCACCACGGCCGTGGCCAACGTGACGCGCCTGATCGAGGACATTGCGTCTGCCAGTGCGGAGCAGAGCCAGGGCATTGCGCAGATCCATACGGCGGTTTCCGAAATGGATGAGATGACGCAGCGCAACGCAGCACTGGTGGAAGAGGCGGCCGCGGCATCGCAGGCATTGGAAGAGCAGGGCAACCTGCTGGCGGAATCTGTAAAGCACTTCCAGGTTGCCTAGCACGCCGCGCCCTAAGCGCGCTCGTGTTGCTCCGTGTTCGAGGTCCGTCCTGGATGGCCGCCTGACGAATTGGAGCGAAGGGCATGGTGGCACGCGACGCGCGCAAGACCGGTGAGGAAAACCGAGAAGAGCTGCACGAGGGCGGCGGATTGCACGCTGCCCCGTTTGTCCACGTCGTGATGGGCGTATTTGCAGTCGCCGTCTTTGCCGCCGTGATGTTCGACGTGATGAATGTGGATGGTTATCTGGCCGCCTGGTACACCGCTGTCACCGGCTACGAATGGCCCTGGCCAGCACGCTGCCTGCTTTTGCCGTGCTCCCGCAGCTAGGCGATTCGGCACGTAGTACGCCGGGAGATGCGGCGGGAGAGCGCGGCCAGCGATATGGCAGCCACAACGAGATGGAAAGAGAAACGGGGGAAATGATGCGAGGCTGGCAGATTCAGCATTTCTACGGCTGTGCGATACACGTGCTCGTTGTGCCGGGCACCAAGGGGCGGCTCGGCTATTCGTACACAGGCTTTGTCTGCACGCGGGAAAACGACGTGATGATGTATCCGCGCCTGGAGCGTTTCCATAACCCCTCGGCCGATTTCGATTCGGCGGACGCTGCCATGACAGCCGCGCTGGGGCAGGGAAAAACCATTGCGGCACGCCTGCTTGCAGTGGCCAGAGACGAAAACGTGCCGTGTTTCACGGCCAGTATGCTGCTGGCCCCGCCCGTCCCGCGTAAAGAGCAGCCGTGACGAAGGGTGACGGGCTGGCTTCCGGCCCGCACCGAGCTGGCTGAGTAAAAACTGCCCGGCAGACGTGGGTTCAGACGTTGGGTTCAGATTCTCCACTTCGATCCGATAGGAAAGAAGGGCCTCTTTGAGGGAATGGTTTCTCGCACCCCTCAGCCCAATCAGATTTCTTGGCCGATTCGTTTTCTCTATTGCGCATCGCTTGGCTGCCGCTCCGGCGCTGAACTCACCACCCGGACTGCGGCACAGCTGACGAAGCATCGGCGGAGACCGTAAACAGCCTAGGTGGCCACGCGGGTGGCGAAGGGAACGGAACAGAATGCAGCTCATCAGGAACATGGGAATCGGCAAGCGTCTTGCCTTCGGATTTGCCGTTGTGCTGGCGTTTTCCGTCGTCATCACCGCCATTGCAATCTGGCGTCTGGACAATGCCGCGACGGCCACGCGGGCCATGATGAATGAGCCGCTGCTCAAGGAGCGTCTGATTGGCGACTGGTATGCCAATCTGGTCGTCGGCATCCGCCGCACGATTGCGGTCGCAAAGAGCGCCGATCCCACACTGGGGCCGTATTTTGCGCAAGAGGCGGCGGCTTCATCGAAGGCCTCGGGCGAGTACCAGAAGAAGGTGGAAGCGCTGCTGTCCACCGAGGAAGAGAAGACGCTGTTTGCCAAGATCGGCGAGCTGCGCAAAGGCTATCTGAGCGCGCGGGATGCCATCAATGCGGCCAAGGCGGCGGGCAATCCAGACGAGGCCCAGCGGGTGCTCGACCAGGTCTTCGTGCCAGGTTCCAACGCGTACCAAGACATCATGCGTCAGCTGCTGGAAGTGCAGCGCCGCACCATCGACGATATCGCGAAGGACATCGACGCCAGCGCCGCAAAGAGCCGCACATTGTTGATGGTGCTGGAAGGGCTGATCCTGGTGCTTGGCCTTGTCTTTGCCTATTTCCTGACCGTGAGCATCACGCGGCCATTGCATGTGGCGGTTGGTATTGCAAGTCGTGTGGCAGCAGGGGATCTGTCGAGCGTGGCCGCTGCCAACTCGAACGACGAGACCGGCAAGCTGTTGCAAGCCCTGGCTGACATGACGCAGCAACTGGTGGGTACGGTGGGAAGCATCCGCAGTGCAACCGAGTCGGTGGCCGGCGCCGCAGGCCAGATTGCAGCGGGCAACATGGACCTGTCCACGCGCACCGAGCAACAGGCTGCCTCCATCGAGGAGACAGCGGCCAGCACGACGGAACTGACCGAGGCAGTCAAGCGGAACGCCGAGAACGCACGTCAGGCCACGTCACTCGCAGCCAGTGCGAAAGAGATGACGGAAGCCGGACGCGCTGAAGTGACGGCGATGGTGCAAACGGTGAGCGAGGTCAGCACGGCCTCGAAGAAGATTGCCGAGATCACCGGGCTGATCGAGGGTATTGCGTTCCAGACCAACATCCTGGCACTCAACGCTGCCGTGGAAGCCGCGCGAGCCGGCGAGCAGGGCAGGGGGTTTGCCGTGGTGGCCGGCGAAGTGCGATCGCTGGCGCAACGCGCATCCGGGGCTGCGAAGGAAGTGAAGGAGCTGATCGAGGCATCCACCGGAAAAGTGGAACTCAGCTCCGAGCAGGCGTCGGGCGTGCATGCCGCGATGGCCCGCGTGAGTGTGGCCATTGAAGGCGTGTCGAGCATCATCGCCGAGATTGCAGCGGCATCGGACGAGCAAAGCCAAAACCTCGAGCAAGTGAGCCAGGCCATCAGCCAGATCGACCAGGTGACGCAGCAGAATGCCGCGCTGGTGGAAGAGTCCGCGGCGGCGGCACAAGCGATGCAGGAGCAATCCGGCAACCTGCGCCGCGCCGTCAGCGTCTTCAGGCTCGGGGCGAGCTAGCGGCAAGCGAGCGGCGCTGCATCACCCGCCGCTCACGCACGGAATTTCGCCCCGGCGGACCACTCAATTCCCGCATGCGGCGTGCGCTCCCAGCACGCCGACCTCACCCCACCGCCGGTTCGGCCTTTGACGTTCCTGCCCTAGATGGCGCCTTGAATTTTCGTAAGCGGGCGGAAAAAAGAACGGGAACTGTCTGAGCGAAGCGAGTTTTCCCGTTCTCCGCCCGGTTACGGAAATTCAAGGAGTCTTTCGCCATCTCGGGCGCGCCTTTCTTTTGCTTACTTTTCTTTGGCAAGACAAAGAAAAGTGAGTCAGCCCCGGCAGGGGATGAAACAAGGGATGGACCACCAGTCCAAAAGAACCCACCAAAAACCCATAGCCCCACAACATCCCCCCCAACAACTCCGCATTTGCCCAACCACCGCCCGCCTCCTTAAGCTGCACCGACATTCCAAAATACGCAGCTTCTTCATGCACATCGCAGTCGTCGGCGCCGGCATCATCGGCATCAGCACGGCCCACGCGCTGGCTCAGGAAGGCCATCAGGTCACCCTGGTCGAGCGCCATCCGGGTCCGGGCGAGGGCACCAGTTACGCCAACGGCGGCCAACTGAGCTACAGCTATGTGGCGCCGCTGGCCGGCCCCGGCGTGCTTTCGCACGTACCAGGCTGGTTGCTGCGCCGCGATTCGCCGCTGCGCCTGAAGCCTTCGCTGGACCCGGCGTTGCTGCGTTGGGGGCTGCGCTTCATCGCCGCCTGTAATCGTGACCGGGCCGATCGCACCACGCGTGAGCTGCTCGCGCTGTCGTTCTACAGCCGCGCACGCATGGAAGCGTTGCGGGAGGCGTCGCCGGATTTGGCGTTCAGCTTTGCGCGCCGCGGCAAGCTGGTGGTACATCGCGATGCTGCGGCGTTTGAATCGGCACGCGCACAGGTTGGCTATCAGGCGACGCTCGGCTGCGAGCAGCATGCGCTGTCCGCCGACGAAACGGTCGCCCACGAGCCCGCGCTTGCCGGCGTGCGCGACCAGATCGTCGGCGCCATCTACACGCCCGACGAAGACGTGGCCGATTGCCACCAACTCTGCGTCGGCCTGTTCAACCGGCTGCGCGCGATACCGAACGTGACGCTGCGCTTCAATACCGGTGTCGATGCGTTGTGGACCGAAGGCCGCCGTGTGCGCGGTCTCAAACTGGCCGGTGGCGAGCAGGTTGCCGCTGATGCCGTGGTGATGGCCGCGGGCGTGACGAGCGCCAGGCTGCTCAGCCCATTGCGCATCGACGCAGGGCTGTATCCGCTGAAGGGTTACAGCATCAGCCTGCCGCTTGGGGAGGGCGATGTTGCCCCGGTCATCAGCGTGACGGATGCCGCCCGCAAGATCGTCTACGCCCGCATTGGGCAGACGTTGCGTGTGGCGGGCATGGCCGATCTGGTGGGTTGGTCGACGGCGCTGGACACGCGCCGCGCCCAGACGCTGTATGACGAAACGCGTGCGCTGTTTCCGGGTGCCATGCGCGCCAATGACGCGGGTGCCGATGCGGCGCCGTGGGCGGGCATGCGGCCTGCAACGCCAACCGGTGTGCCCGTGGTCGGGGTGTCGCCGGTGCAAGGGCTGTGGCTGAATGTTGGTCACGGGGCGCTGGGCTTTACCCTGGCGCTTGGCAGCGCAGGCTTGTTGGCCGACCTGATTGCCGGCCGCAAGCCCGCGATTTCCCCAGTGCCGTATGCGCTGGCCGCGTGACACAAGTACGAGATTCAAGAGACCGAGCGCGCAGGCTCGATGATGTGTATCCGGCCCGCGCCAATTGGTAACCAACGTAGTCTGGAGCGAACACACCCATAGGAGGGGAAGCATGAAGACCTTGCAATCGACCAAACGGATTCTGTCTGGCCTGACGCTGGCTGCGGCCGGTGCGCTGGCGGCGCTGTCGACCGGTGCGCAGGCGCAGTCAACCGACACGCTGGCCAAGATCAAGCAATCGGGTGTGATCTCGGTGGGCTATCGCGAGTCGTCGATTCCGTTCTCGTACCAGGCTGACGCGAACACCATCACCGGCTATTCGCAGGAAATCTCCAACATGATCGTCGCGGGCGTGGAAAAGGCCGTGGGCAAGAAGCTGCAGGTCAAGCTCACGCCGATCACGTCGCAGAACCGCATCTCGCTGCTGCAGAACGGCACGATCGACTTCGAGTGCGGCTCGACCACCAACAACCTCGAGCGCCAGAAGCAGGTCGCGTTCTCGAACAACATCTTCATCTACGGCATGTTGATGCTGGTGAAGAAGGATTCGGGCATCAAGGACTTCCCCGACCTGAAGGGCAAGACCGTGGTGACCACCGCCGGCACGACGGAAGACCGCATCCTGCAGAAGATGAACGGTGAGGCCAAGGACGCCGACAAGATGAACCTGATCCTCGCGAAGGATCACGGCCAGGCATTCCTGACGCTGGAATCGGGCCGCGCCGTGGCGTTCGTGATGGATGAGCCGCTGCTGTACGGCGAGCGCACGAAGGCCAAGAACCAGGCTGACTGGGTGGTCACGGGCACCCCGCTGCAGACTGAAACCTACGCCTGCATGATGCGCAAGGACGACCCGGCGTTCAAGAAAGTGGCCGACGACGTGATTGCCGACCTGATGAAGTCGGGCAAGGCGAACGACTTGTACAAGAAGTGGTTCCTGTCGCCGATTCCGCCGAAGGGCCTGAACCTGAATTACCCGATGACGGCCGGCATGAAGGATCTGTACGCGCACCCGAACGACAAGGCCATTCAATAAGCCGCGTTGTCATGCATCCAAAGAAAAACGGGGAACAGTGTTCCCCGTTTTTTCATTTGGCCGCTGCCTGACGATTCAGGCCGGTTCGCTCCACGGCGAGCGGATGTCGGCCAGGAAGCGTTGTGCGCGGGGGTGCTGCGGCCGCTGGAAGAAGTCTTCGGGCGTGGCGCGTTCCAGCACCTGGCCCTGGTCCATGAACAGGACGCGGTCGGCCACTTCGCGCGCGAAGCCCATTTCGTGTGTGACGCAGACCATGGTCATGCCGTCGCGGGCGAGATCCTTCATGACCAGCAGCACCTCGTTCACCATCTCCGGGTCCAGCGCGGAGGTCGGCTCGTCAAACAGCATGACCGGTGGCTTCATGGCCAGGGCGCGGGCGATGGCCACGCGCTGCTGCTGCCCGCCGGACAGTTCGCCAGGGTAGGCGCCGGCCTTGTGCGGCAGGCCCACGCGTTCGAGCAGACTCATCGCAAAGTCCTTCGCTTCCTGGGGTGCCATGCGCTTGAGTTGCACCGGCGCCAGCGTGCAGTTCTGCATGACGGTCAGGTGCGGAAACAGGTTGAACTGCTGGAACACGAAGCCGATGCCGCTGCGCAGCATGTTGACGTCGACGCCCGGCGCATGCACTTCATGCCCGTTCACGACGATGCGGCCCTTCTGAATGGCTTCGAGCCGGTTCAGCGTGCGGATGAGCGTCGACTTGCCCGAGCCCGACGGCCCGCACACGACCACCACTTCGCCCTTGGCAACGGTTTCGTTGATGTCGACCAGCGCGTGGTAATCGCCGTACCACTTGTCGACGTGTTCGATCGCGATCATGTTCATGGTTTGGACGGTGCGTGCGCTGCAAGGCGGCGTTCAAGGTAAAACGCCACGCGCGTGAGGCTGAAGCACATGATGAAGTAGCTGATGCCGAGCAGGCCGTACACCTCGGCAGACTTGACCATCACGGCGGTGCTGATCTGCCCGGCCACGAACGACACCTCGGGCAGGCTGATGATGTAACCGAGCGAGGTCTCCTTGATGGTCGACACGAGCTGATTGACGAGCGACGGCAGCATGTTGCGCAGCGCCTGCGGCAGGATCACGCGGCGCATCGCCTGCATGTACGACAGGCCGAGCGAACGGGCGCTTTCCATTTGCCCGCGCGGCAACGCCTGGATGCCTGCGCGCACGATCTCCGCCAGATATGCGCCGTCGAAGATCACCAGCGCGGTCAGCATGGTGCTGAACTGGTCCGTGCGCTGGCCGGTAACGGACGGCAGCAGGAAATACGCCCAGAAGATCACCATCAGCAGCGGCGTGCCGCGCACGATATAGACGAGCGCGGTGGCGGGCCAGCGCAGCGCGGCAATCGGGCTGACGCGGCACAGGCCCAGCAGGATGCCCACCGGCAGCGCGAGCACGAGGCCCGCGGATGCCAGCAGGAACGTCAGCGCCAACCCGCCCAGCGGCCCATTCGGGTACTGGCCGATGAGGTAGTAGATACCGTAGGTTTGAATGAGATCGAGCATGGCTACAGCGTCCGGACGGGGTAGCGATGCTGATACCAGGCGGAGAACACCGTGATCGCGATCGAGATGGTCAGATAGGCCGCGGTGGCAAACGCAAACGCCTCAAAGCCGCGGAACGTGGCGGACTCCACCTGCTGCGCCTGGTACATCAATTCGGCCACGCCGATCACCATGGCGATGCTCGAGTTCTTCCACAGGTTCAACGTTTGGCTGACCAGCGGCGGGACGGTCACGCGCAGCGATTGCGGTAGCACCACCAGCCGCATGGCCTCCAGGAACGAGAGTCCGAGCGCGCGGCTGGCCTCAAGCTGTTCCTTCGGAATCGAGCGGATGCCGCTGCGGATGTCTTCCGCCATGTACGCGGCCGTGTAGAGCACGAGCGCAATGACGGCGCTCGCGGCCTCGTAGTTCATGCTGTAGAGCCAGTCCCGGATGAACTCCGGCAGGATCTGCGGCGCGCCGAAATACCAGAACAGCATGTGGGCGAGCAGCGGCACGTTGCGGATGGCTTCGACAAAGGCTTGGCCGATGCCGCGCAGCGGTGCAGCCGGCGCCAGGCGCAGCAGCGCCACGACGATGGCAAGCGGCAGCGCCAGCACGAAGGCCAGTACGGAGAGCTTGATCGACAGGAAGAAACCGCTGACGAGCCACTGGTGATACTGCCCCGAGAGCAGCATCGACAAATCAAAATGGGGCATGGAGATTCACCGCCCGGACGCAGTTTGGAAACCCGGTCCGGGCGACCCGACCTTTAGCGATTAATCGATCTTGTCGGTAGAAATCTTGAAGGTGCGCTGCGGGAAGGCCATCTTCGTATTCGGGCCGAACCACTTGTCGAACAGCTTCTGCGCCTCGCCGCTCTTTTCCATGCCCAGCAGCACGTCGTCGACCTGCTTCTTGAAGGCCGGCTCGCCCTTGCGGATGCCCAGTGCGAGGTGTTCGGTCGACAGGTTTTCCGGCAGCAGCGCGTAGTCCTTGGCTGCCGGGCCCATCTTGGCCATGTTGCCGATCAGCGTGGTTTCGTCGTTCACGTAGGCGACGCCCTTGCCTTGCTGCAGGGCCAGCAGTGCCTGCGGGCTGTTGTCGAACGAGACAACATCGGCGTTCTTGATGGCCTTGGCAATGTTGGCTTCCATGGTCGAACCCTTGACCGTCAGCAGCTTCTTGCCATCCAGCTGGCCGAGCGACGTGATGCCGCTGCTCTTCTTCACCATGGCCTTCTGGCCGGTGATGAACGTCGACACCGAGAAGTCGATCTGCGCCTCGCGCTCCTTGTTGTGCGTGAGCGAGGCGGCCAGCAGGTCCACGCGGCCTTGCTGCAGTTCGGGCAGGCGGGCGGCCACGGCCAGTTGCTTGAGCACGGGCTTGACGCCCAGGCTCTTGGCGATGGCGTCGCACATGTCGACGTCGTAGCCGACGATCTCGCGGCTCATCGGGTCCTTCAGGAAGCTGAACGGCTCGTCGGTGCCGAGCACGCCGCAGACCAGTTCGCCCTTCTTCTTGATGTCGGAAACTTGATCAGCGTGCGCAGTGGTGGCGACCAGGGTTGCCGCGGCCAGGATGGCGGCACCTGCAAATTGGGTCAGACGTCGGTTTGTTTTCATCGGATTTCCTCCTTGACGACTTCGGTGGTGAATAGTGTGCGAATCAGAACCGCCCGCGAGCATACCGGCGTATGCGCCGTTTGCATGCGCGGACTTCGGATAACCATATGACGCCGAGCGAAACGCCCAACTATAGTCCATGCCGGCGTGGCACAGATGGCGGATGGCAAGCAGGGCGGGGTGCAGTGCACAGGCGGGATTGTGGGGGTGGCCGGGTTGCGAGCCAGCAGCCTGGTGAGGCTGGCGCGGCAAGGCAGCAGCCCGGCGGACGTTGCATGAAATGAGACGTTGTCTGCCATTAATGACATGGCAGCCGACTGCGCTCCATCAGGGGATTCCCGGGGCGAAGCGCGCGCTCAGAGCGTGCCGCAGATCGATTCGTTGATGGGCACGTCGCCCACGGTCTCGTGGTCGTTGCCGCGATAGCGGTAGACCAGGCTCAAGCCCAGGCGCGTGAGGATGCGCACGTCGCCGTTATTGCAGATGTTCTTCTGCAGGATCGGCACGAAATTCAGGCGAAAGCCCTGCGAGGCGGCCGAGTGCGCCGCGTAGTTGGTCAGCGTGATGACGAAGACGAGGTTCTTCTTCTGCGCCAGCGAGCATTGCACCAGCGCGGTCTCGCGGTCGAGCGGGACGGGGGTGAAACGGTTGATTTCGGTGCAGGCCTGGGCGAGGGCGCGGTCTGCATTGCGGGCGGGGCCCGTGAGGGCGGGCACGCCGGCGGCGGCCGTGCTGCGACCCGTGGCGGCGCCCACCAGCATGCGGGCCAGCGGCGTCAATTCCTGCATGGCCGTCGCCAGCGGCGTCGATTGGGCCCACACGGGGCTAGACAGCAACGGCAGGGCAAGCGCCAGGACGCGCGAAGCACGCACCCGGCGTTGGCAACCTTTCACATCCAGACCGGTGTGAATGGCGGTGTGTTGAGTCACAGACATCCTCTTTGCCCACGGAGCCACAATTTTATTGAAAAAAGTGTCGGGATGCGAGGCGCGAAGCGCACTGGCGTTGCCGCGCTCAACTCAGGTCAGGTTCGTACGCGCACCATGGCCGAAATGCGCTCGGCCGCCTGCTGCAGCGGACCGAGAAACTGCTTCGTCATCTGTTTGCCGGAAGTTCGGTTGGCCTGCCCGCTGATGTTCATGGCCGCGATGATGTCGCCTGCCCGGTTGCGGATCGGCGCCGACAGCGAAATCAGCCCCTCTTCAAGCTCCTGGTCAACCAGTGCCCAACCCTGTTGGCGCACGCCGGCAATGACCTCTTTCAATGCGTCGATGTCTGTAATGGTGCGCTGCGTGCGGGCGCGTCGGTCCGATTCACGCAATGCAATGTCGAGCCGATCTTCGGGCAGGCCCGACAGCAACACGCGGCCCATCGATGTGCAGAAGGCCGGCAGGCGGCTGCCGACCGACAGGTTCAGCGCGATGATCTTCTGCGTGGGCACGCGCAAGACGTAGACGATTTCCGTCCCATCCAGTACCGAAGCAGAGCAACTTTCGTGCACTGTCTGTACCAGTTCTTCCATCACCGGCTCGGCGAGGTTCCAGAACGGCATCGACGTGAGATAGGCGAACCCCAGATCGAGGATCTTGGGTGTAAGGCGGAAGAGGCGGCCTTCAAAGCTGACATAGCCGAGGCTGACCAGCGTGAGCAGGATGCGGCGGGCGCCGGCACGGGTCAGGCCCGTGGCCTCGGCGACTTCGGAGAGCGTCTGCTCCGGCCGTTCGGCGTTGAACGCACGGATGACCGACAGCCCCCGTGCAAAGGACTGGACGTAGGAATCGCTGGGTTTTTCGGCAGGCAGTTCGGCGGCAGACATGCAAAGACAGGCAAAAGCGGTGCAGTGGCCTCAAGACTACTGGCATTGCCCCGGTTTCGCCACTCGAACACCCGATCGGGATGCGTACGCCTTGACACGCTCGGGAGGGGAGGCGTAGATTCGTTCTTGGATCGAACGTTGGTTCTAATAGCGAACAAACGAGAGGCAAGGTAAGCCCGGGCCGGACAGCAAAGGCCTGTGTCGATCCGATCGTCAACAGGAGACTCGCAGGCCGCCCGGTTGCGGTTCGGCCATGTCCGGCCCCCGCGATGCTCCGACCTGCGCCAGCCATCGAGAATGTGCGGCGCCCTTGCCGGAGAATGCACGTGATCAACAAGCTTTGTCCGTCTGTGGAGGCCGCCCTGGCCGATATCCCGGACGGTGCCACCATCATGATCGGCGGGTTCGGTACCGCCGGCATGCCATCGGAACTCATCGACGGGCTGATCGCGCACGGCGCGCGTGAGCTGACCATCATCAACAACAACGCCGGCAACGGCGAGACGGGCCTGGCCGCGCTGCTCAAGGCGCGCCGCGTACGCAAGATCGTCTGCTCGTTCCCCCGCCAGGCCGATTCGTATGTATTCGATGCGCTCTACCGCGCCGGCGAGATCGAACTGGAGCTCGTGCCGCAAGGCAACCTGGCCGAGCGCATCCGCGCCGCAGGGGCCGGCATTGGTGGGTTTTTCTGCCCGACCGCCTACGGCACGCAATTGGCCGAAGGCAAGGAAACGCGCATCATCGACGGCAAGCCGTACGTGTTCGAGCTGCCGCTCACGGCGGACTACGCCCTCATCAAGGCCCTGCGCGCTGACCGCTGGGGCAATCTCGTCTATCGCAAGACTGCTCGTAACTTCGGGCCGGTGATGGCCATGGCGGCCAAGTGCACCATCGCGCAGGTCAGCGAGACGGTGGAACTGGGCGAGCTGGACCCCGAGCACATCGTCACGCCAGGAATTTTCGTTAAGCGCGTCGTCCAGCTCGTCTCCGCGCAACCCGCCAAGGAGGCAGCATGAGCGCCGAAACTACCGCCAAGATCCAGCGCTGGACGCGCAATCAGATCGCTGCCCGTGTGGCGCGTGATATTCCCGATGGGTCGATCGTCAACCTCGGCATCGGCCTGCCGACGCTGGTGGCGAACCAGCTGCCGGCCGATCGCGAAATCATTCTGCACACCGAGAACGGCCTGCTCGGCATGGGCCCGGCGCCCGCGCCCGGGCAAGAAGACGAAGACCTCATCAACGCCGGCAAGCAGCCGGTGACGGTCAAGCCTGGCGCATCGTTCTTCCATCACGCCGATTCGTTTGCCATGATGCGGGGCGGCCATCTCGACTATTGCGTGCTCGGCGCCTTCCAGGTGTCGGCCACGGGTGACCTGGCCAACTGGCACACCGGAGCACCGGATGCCATCCCCGCCGTGGGCGGCGCGATGGACCTGGCTATTGGTGCCAAGCGCGTCTTCGTCATGATGGAGCACCAGACCAAGCAGGGCGAAAGCAAGATCGTGCCGTCGTGCACGTACCCGCTGACGGGCATCGGCTGTGTCGATACCATCTACACCGACCTTGCCGTGATCGACATCACGCACGAGGGGCTGGTGGTGCGGGAGATGGCCGACGGCCTCGATTTCGATACGCTGCAGACGATGACGGCCGCGCCGTTGCGTCGTGCCTAGAACCATTGGAGACAGAACCATCATGACCGAAGCCTTTATCTGCGACGCCATCCGCACCCCCATCGGCCGATACGGCGGCAGCCTGTCCGCCGTGCGCGCGGATGATCTGGGTGCCGTGCCGCTCAAGGCGCTGATGGCGCGCAACCCGCAGGTCGACTGGACAGCCATCGACGACGTGATCTTCGGCTGCGCCAACCAGGCGGGCGAAGACAACCGCAACGTGGCGCGCATGTCGTCGCTGCTGGCCGGGTTGCCCGACAGCGTGCCGGGCTCGACCATCAACCGCCTGTGCGGCTCGGGCATGGACGCCACCGGCACCGCTGCGCGCGCCATCCGCTCGGGCGAAACCGGGTTGATGATCGCGGGCGGCGTGGAAAGCATGAGCCGCGCGCCGTTTGTGATGGGCAAGGCGGCCACCGCCTTCTCGCGCGATGCTGCCATCTACGACACCACCATCGGCTGGCGCTTCATCAACCCGCTGATGAAGGCGCAATACGGCGTTGACTCGATGCCTGAGACCGCCGAGAACGTCGCCACCGACTACAAGATCAACCGCGAAGATCAAGACCGCTTCGCGCTGAGCAGCCAGGCGAGCGCCGCACGTGCGCAGGAAGACGGTACGCTGGCGCAGGAAATCACGCCCGTAACGATTCCGCAGAAGAAGGGCGATGCCATCGTTGTCAGCCGCGACGAGCATCCGCGCGCGACAACCATGGAAGCGCTCGCCAAGCTCAAAGGCGTGGTGCGTCCGGACGGCACGGTGACGGCTGGCAATGCGTCGGGCGTGAACGATGGCGCCTGCGCGCTCCTTCTTGCCAATGAAGAATCGGCCAAGCGCTTTGGCTTGACCCCGCGTGCCCGCATTGTTGGCATGGCCACGGCTGGTGTGCCGCCGCGCGTGATGGGCATTGGGCCGGCACCGGCGTCGCAAAAGCTGCTGAAGCAACTGGGCCTGACGATCGACCAGATGGATGTGATCGAGCTGAACGAGGCGTTTGCAGCGCAGGGCTTGGCCGTGACACGTCAACTGGGTCTGCGTGATGACGACCCGCGCATCAACCCGAACGGCGGCGCCATCGCACTGGGCCACCCGCTCGGCATGAGCGGCGCGCGCCTGGTGACCACGGCGATGTATCAGTTGCAGCGCACCGGTGGACGCTACGCGCTGTGCACGATGTGCATTGGCGTGGGCCAGGGCATTGCGCTGGTCATCGAACGCGTTTGAGTTTGATACGGCCATGACCAGCGGATTGCTCGATCGCGCCTTCTCCACACCGGCCATGCTGGCGGTGTGGTCCGATGCGGCCACCGTGCGCGCGATGCTCGATGTGGAGGCTGCGCTGGCGCAGGCCGAAGGCGCGGTTGGTGTGATCCCGGCGGAAGCCGTTGCGCCGATTCGCGCGGTGTGCGCCAAGGCCACATTGGATCTGGAAGCGCTCGGCAATGCCGCTGCCAGCGCAGGCAACCTGGCGATCCCACTGGTCAAGCAACTGACTGCCGCTGTCGCGCAGCACGATGAAAACGCTGCGCGCTACGTGCACTGGGGCGCGACCAGCCAGGACATCATCGATACCGGTCTGATGCTGCAGTGGCGGCAATCGGCTGCGTTGCTCGAAGCGGATTTGCAAAAGCTTGCCGACGCGCTCGCTGCACTGGCGCAACGTCATCGCAATACGCCGATGGTGGCGCGCACGTGGTTGCAGCAGGCCCTGCCGACGACGTTTGGGCGCAAGGTTGCGGGCTGGCTGGAAGCAGTGCATCGCGCGCAGGATCGTTTTGCCGCGCTGCGCGCGCATGTGCCCGTGCTTCAGTTTGGCGGGGCGGCAGGCACGCTTGCCAGCCTGGGTGAACATGCACGCGCTGTTGCTCAAACGCTGGCGCACGAACTTGATCTGCCGCTGCCAGCGCTCGCTTGGCACGGCGAGCAGGATCGAATCGCCGAGATTGGCACGACGCTCGCGTTGCTGACCGGCACACTGGGCCATGTCGCGCGCGATCTCTCGCTCATGATGCAAACAGAGGTGGGCGAAGTAGCGGAGCCGTCCGGTGCCGGCAAGGGCGGGTCTTCCACCATGCCGCATAAGCGCAACCCGGTTGGCTGTGCGACGGTGCTGGCTGCGGCCACGCGCATGCCCGGCCTGGCGAGTACGCTGCTGGCTGCGCTGCCGCAGGAGCACGAACGCGCGCTCGGCGGTTGGCAGGCGCAGTGGGCGACGTTGCGCGAGATGGCCTGTCTCGCGGCGGGCGCGCTCGATCGGATGTGCGAGATCGCCGGAGGTTTGCAGGTCGACGCTGCTCGCATGCGCGCAAATCTCGACCTTACGCAGGGCCTGATTCTCGGTGAAGCCGTGATGCTGGCGCTGGGGGCGGATCTTGGACGCCTGCAGGCGCACCATGTGGTCGAAGCTGCCAGCCGCAAAGCGGTACAAGAGAACAAGACGCTGCATGACGTACTGGCGCAGGATGCCGACGTCCTTCGTATCTGGGGTGCAGCCGCGCCGCAACGGCTGAGCGCGCTGCTCGACCCCACCCATTACCTTGGCGATGCGGGCGCCGCTGTTGACCGCGCGCTTGCGGAACACGCCCGCCGCCACCCCTGAACACGGATTCCACGGAGACACCATGCCCTGGCTTGAACACGACAACGTCCGCCTGTATCACGAATTCGACGATGGGCCCGCCACGGGTAAGCCGGTGCTGGTGCTGTCGAATTCGCTCGGCACCAACCTCGGTATGTGGGAGCCGCAGCTCGAAGCGCTGCGCCAGCACTTCCGCCTGCTGCGCTATGACCAGCGCGGCCACGGGCAATCGAGCGTGCCGGATGCGCCGTTTGGCGTCGCGCAACTCGGCGGTGATGTGCTCGCGCTGCTCGACCACTACAACATTGAGCTGGCGCTGTTCTGCGGCCTGTCGATGGGCGGGCTGACGGGCCTGTGGCTGGCCGCGCATCACGGCGAGCGTTTCCCGCGCATGGTCGTGACGAACACCGCCGCGCTGATCGGCACGCAGCAAAGCTGGAATACGCGCATCGCGCAGGTCGAGCAGGGCGGCATGGCCAGCATTACCGAAACGGTGCTGGAGCGCTGGTTCACGCAGGGCTACCGCGATGCCAACGCCGGCCGCGTCGACATCGTCAAGGCGATGTTGCTGTCCACGCCGGACGCCGGCTACAACGGCAATTGCGCAGCCATTCGCGATGCAGATCTGCGCGCGCAGCTGCCGAACATCCGCGTGCCGATGCTGGTGATTGGCGGCACGCACGATATCTCTACCCCGGCAGCTCAGACCAAGCTCATTGCCGACGGCGTGCCCGGCGCCCAGTACATCGAACTGTCTGCCGGCCACCTCGCCAACTGGGAGCAGGCCGACGGCTACACCGAAGCGCTGGCCAGCTTCTTGACGACCGGCGTGGCGCGCGAGGTTGCCCATGGATGATCGCGAACGCTACGCCGCCGGCATGGAAGTGCGCCGCGCTGTGCTGGGCGATGCCCACGTCGATCGTGCCAATGCCGCGCAGACCGATCTGACGGCTCCGTTTCAAGACCTCATCACGCGCTACGCCTGGGGCGAAATCTGGACGCGCCCGGGCTTGCCGCGCCACACCCGCAGCCTGCTGACGATCGCCATGATGGTCGCCCTCGGCCGCGACGGCGAATTGCGCCTGCATCTGCGCGCCGCCTCCAACAACGGTGTCACGCGCGACGAGATTCAGGAAACGCTGCTGCAGACCGCCATCTACTGCGGCGTGCCGGCTGCCAACCATGCCTTCCACCTCGCACAGACCGTGTTTGCCGAGATGGACGCGGAGGGCGCTACGACGAAGTAACACCGCCGTCTCCCGGGAGACGCCACGCAACACACCGGGCAAACCGGCCGCCGAGCTGGGGAAAAAAGCCCAAGGAGGAGACCCATGCTCAGCGCATTGGGTGTGTTGTTCGACGGGCTGGCTTACGGCAGCCTGCTGTTCCTGATCAGCATCGGCCTGTCGGTCACGATGGGCTTGATGAACTTCATCAACCTCGCGCACGGGGCCTTCGCCATGGCGGGCGGCTATGTGTGCGTGGTGCTGATGAACCGCCTCGGCGTGCCGTTTCTGGCGACGCTGCCCATCGTCTTCCTTGTCACCGCAGCTATCGGTTTTGTGCTGGAGCGTACGCTGTATCGGCGGCTCTATCGCGCGAGCCCGCTCGATCAGGTGCTGTTCTCCATCGCGCTCGTTTTCATGGCGATGGCGGGTGCGACTTACGTGTGGGGGCCGTCGCAGCAGCCCGTGGAGCTGCCGGAGATGCTGCGCGGGCAATGGCGGGTTTTCGATAGCGGATTGGAAGTCGGGCGTTATCGCGTGTTCCTGATTGGCGTCGTGATTGCGCTGACGGCGCTGCTCGCTTGGCTGATCGAGCGCACGCGCTTCGGCGCGCAGGTGAGGGCGTCCGTGGACAACCAGCAGGCGTCTGCAGGCCTGGGCATCAACGTGAGCCTGGTGTTTTCCGTCACGTTCGCGCTGGGCTCGGGGTTGGCAGGGCTGGGCGGCGGATTGGGCATCGACGTGCTCGGGCTCGACCCGGCCTTCCCGATCAAATACATGGTGTACTTCCTGCTCGTGGTGGCAGTTGGCGGCGCCGGTTCCATCAAGGGCACATTGCTGGCGGCGCTTGTGCTCGGCGTGTTCGACGTAGCCGGCAAGTACTACGTGCCCGACGTGGGCGCGTTCGTCATCTACGGGTTGATGGTCGTGCTGCTCGTCTTCTTCCCGAGCGGTTTGCTGGGGAGGCGCGCATGAGTGTGCAGCAGCAGTTGAGACGGTCAGCCCGGCCTGCTGAGGGCTCCGCCGCACATGGGTTGCCAGAAGCACGGTGGTCACCGTTCGAGATCGCGTTCTGGTGCGTGCCGATTGCGGTGTTCTTTCTTCTTCCCGATTACCTTGTCTTTGGCAGCCAGGTGCTGATCGTCGGGCTGTTTGCGTTGTCGCTCGATCTGGTGCTCGGCTATGCGGGCATCGTGTCGCTCGGGCATGCGGGCTTCTTCGGACTCGGTGCCTATACCGCCGGGCTGCTCGCGGCGCATGGCTGGGGTGAACCGCTCAGCGGCCTGGCTGCTGGCGCTGTCGTCGCGGCGCTGGCCGGCTTCTGTGTGAGTTTTCTCGTCGTGCGCGGCCAGGATCTGACGCGACTGATGGTCACGCTCGGCATCGGCCTGATGCTGTATGAAGCGGCCAACAAGATGGCGTTTCTCACGGGCGGTGTGGATGGCCTTTCCGGTGTGACGATGCGTAACCTGCTCGGCACGTTCGAATTCGATCTCGAAGGGCGCACGGCTTACGTGTATAGCCTGGTCGTGCTGTTTCTGGTGTTTGTAGGGTTGCGTCGCCTGGTGCGCTCCCCGTTCGGGTTGTCGCTGCGCGGCATTCAGCAGGGGCCGAAGCGCATGCCGGCCATCGGCGCGAATGTTCGTATGCGGCTGGTTGCGGCGTTTACCGTGAGTGCGGCGATTGCCGGTGTCGCAGGCGCCTTGCTCGCGCAGACCACGCAATTTGTCGGACTGGATTCGCTGGGCTTCTCGCGTTCGGCAGAGCTGCTGATCATGCTCGTGCTGGGCGGTGCCGGCCGGTTGTACGGCGCGCTGATCGGCGCGGCAGTGTTCATGATTGCGCAGGACGTGTTGGCCGGCATCAACCCCGTGTATTGGCAGTTCTGGATCGGCCTGCTGCTGATGGTGATCGTGTTGTTTGCGCGCGGCGGCATTCTCGGCGGTCTGAAGGCAGCCGTATCTGCGATCAAGGCACGCGGTGCCCGCAAGGGAGGTACATCATGACGGCGCCCACGATGCATCCTCCGCCCACATTGAGCACGCGCGGCCTGTCCAGGCGCTGGGGCGGCTTTCACGCCAATTCCGATATCTCGCTGTCTTTTGCGCCGGGCGCGCGCCACGCGTTGATCGGCCCGAACGGCGCGGGCAAGACGACCTTCATCAATCTGCTTACCGGCACGCTCGCACCCACGGCGGGCCGGGTGCTGCTGGACGATGAAGACATCACCCGGCTGCCCGCGCACCAGCGCGTCAAGCGCGGCATCACGCGCACCTTTCAGATCAACACGTTGTTTCCGGGGCTGACGGTGCTGGAATCGGTGATGCTCGCCATCTTCGAGCGCACGGGCGCGTCGTGGCATTGGCACCGTACCGTCGCGTCTTACAAGGATGCCCGGGACGAAGCGATGGCATTGCTCTGCCGCCTGCAACTCGGCGCAGACGCGCTGTCGCCCACGCATGCGTTGCCTTACGGCAAGCAGCGCCTGGTGGAGATTGCCCTGGCGTTGGCCACGCAGCCGCGCATCCTGCTCCTCGACGAGCCTGCCGCCGGCATCCCGAGCGGACAAAGTACCGAACTGTTCGAGGTCATCGCCAGCCTGCCACGCGACATCACGATCCTCTTCATCGAGCACGACATGAACCTCGTGTTCCGCTTCGCCGAGCGCATCAGCGTGTTGGTGGCCGGCCGCGTGCTCACCGAAGGCACACCGCAGGAGATTGCCGCCGACCCGCGTGTACGCGAGGTCTACCTTGGGGAGGCCGAGCATGCGTGAACTGTTGTCGCTCGAACATGTGACGGCAGGCTACGGCAACGCCGTCGTGCTGGACGATGTGTCGTTCGCGCTCGCTGCAGGCGGCAGCCTCGCGCTGCTGGGTCGCAACGGTGTCGGCAAGACCACGCTGCTCGCCACGCTGATGGGCTTTACGCGCCTGCACGGCGGGCGTATTCGCTGGCAGGGCGAGGACATCGCCAAGGTGCCGCCGCACCGGCGTGCCCGCGCGGGGCTCGGCTGGGTGCCGCAGGAGCGATGGATGTTTCCATCGCTGACGGTGGAAGAGCATCTGACCGCTGTGGCGCGACCCGGCGCCTGGGATGTGGCGCGCATCTACAAGACGTTTCCGCGTTTGCAGGAGCGGCGCCGCAATCTCGGCAATCAGCTCTCGGGCGGGGAGCAGCAGATGGTCGCCATCGCCCGCGCGCTGATGACGAATCCCGCGCTGCTGCTGTTGGATGAACCGATGGAAGGCCTCGCGCCGATCATCGTGCAGGAGCTTGGCCGCGCCATCCGCGCGCTCGTTGAGGAGGGCGGCATGGCGGTGATTCTGGTGGAGCAGCATGCGCGTCTGGCGCTGCAACTCACGCAGCGCGCGCTGGTGCTCGATCGAGGCCGGATCGTGCACGCATCAGCCAGCGCCGATCTGCTGGCCGATGCGCCGTTGCTGCAACGGCTCGTGGCGGTTGCGTAGGGCTTATTTGCCCGGGTCCTTCACGTCGGCAAACTTGTCGAACTCGACGTTGTACAGCTCGTTGCCGACTTTCTCCACTTTGCGGATGTAGACCGTCTGCACCACATCGCGCGTGGCCGGGTCGATGGTGATCGGCCCGCGCGGGCTGTCGATCTTCATGCCCTTGAAGGCGGCCATGGCCTTCTCGCCGTCGATCTTGCCTCCGAGCTTGTTGATCACGTTGTAGATCGCGCCGATGCCGTCATACGCGGCCACCGCCATGAAGTTCGGGCGGCCTGCACCTGGGTTGGCGTCGGCAAAGGCTTTCAGGAAGGTCTTGTTCTGTGCGGAGTCGTGCGCGGCCGAGTAGTGGAACGACGTGATGACACCCAGCGTTGAGTCGCCCATGGCTGGCAGCACGTGGTCGTCGGTCAGATCGCCTGTCGCGATGACCTTGATCCCGGCCTGCGCCAGCCCGCGCTCCCGGAAGCCCTTCATGAACGCCACACCTTGCTCGCCGGCCGGCAGGAAGACGAACACTGCTTGCGGCTTGGTGTCTTTCACACGCTGGATGAACGGTGCGAATTCAGGGTTGCGCAGCGGCACGCGTACGGCTTCCACGACTTGGCCGCCGCCGGCAGTGAACGTCTGCTTGAACGCGTTCTCCGCATCGACGCCAGGCGCGTAATCGGCTACCACGGTAGCCACCTGCTTGATGCCGTTCTTCAGGGCCCACGAGGCGATCGGCGTGGAGATCTGCGGCAACGTCATCGACACACGCGTCACATAGTCCGACTTGGTCGTAATGGACGACGATGCCGCATTGAAGATCACCATCGGCTTCTTCGCCTGCTGCGCGATGGGCGCCACGGCCAGCGCTTCCGGCGTGAGGCCGAAGCCCGCGAGGAAATCCACCTTGTCGCGCACCACGAGTTCTTGTGCGAGCCGCTTGGCAACGTCCGGCACGGGGCCGGTTGTGTCCTTTACGATGATCTGCACTTGCCGCCCGCCGGCGGTCGTGCCGTGCAGCTTCTGATACGCCTTGATGCCGTCTTCCATCTGCTTGCCATAGTCGGCAAAGGGGCCCGAGAAAGGCGCGATCAGCCCGATCTTGATGGGCTCGTCCGCAAAGGCGGGCAGGCCGATCATCAGCGTACCGGCAACGGCAGTCAGCAGCAGCACACGACGTTTCATGAAGGTCTCCAAAGGTTGATCGGCAGGCGTGAACCGAAAGACACTGCAACGGCGTCGCCTGCGCGTGCCAGCGATCCTAAAGGCTCCTTGTTCGCAATGCAATCGAGTGTTCGGATTGTGAACATTTGCCGCGGCGCGGCTATTTCGTGTTCTTGCGTTTGGCAGGTCGATGGCCGGGTTCGCGCCATTCGTCCGCCTCGTCGTTGAACAGCGATGACACCAGCGCCCGGAACCACTGGCTGCGCGTGTCGTTATGGAACTTGCGATGCCAATGCTGCTTGAGATCGAAGCTCGGCAGTTCCAGCGGGGGCTCCATCACGCTGATGTTGGCGTGCGATTGCATGAACGACAGCCCGACGGCGTGCGGCACCGTCGCAATCAGATCCGTGCGCGCGAGGATGAACGGAATGCTCATGAAATGCGGCGTGAGCAGAGCCGGCGTCCGTCGGATGCGTTTGCGCTCCAGAAAGCGTTCGTACAGTTCCTGGCTGCGGCCTTCTGCGCGCACCACGGCGTGGCCGTACTCCAGAAACTGCGCCATCGATAGCTTTGTGTTGCCGCCGCGCGTGACGGGATGATCGGCCCGCACGATGCACGTGAAGTAGTGCGTAAACAACCGCTGCTGGAAGAAGTTGTTCTTTTTCAGGTCGGGGAAGTAACCGACGGCCAGATCGAGCGAACCGGTCTCCAGCGCGCGTTCGAGCTGGGCCGGCGGCAGCGACACGGACTGCACCGACGCCCGAGGCGCCTGCCGCGCCATCGCCTCGACAATGCGCGGCAGGAAGACCATCTCCCCTACGTCCGACAACGAGATCGAGAACCTGTGCGTGGTGGTGGCCGGATCGAACGCGCCGGTTTCCAGGATGCCTTCCTGCACGCGGGCCAGCACGTCGCGCGCCGCAGGAATGAGCGCCAGCGCCCGTGGCGTCGGCTCCATGCCGCGCGAGGTGCGCACGAACAGCGGATCATCGAATGCAGCGCGCAGCTTGCCCAGCGCCGTGCTCACGCCCGGCTGGCTCATGCCGAGCTGTTGCGCGGCCATGCTCACGCTGCGCGCGTCGTACAGCGCCAGCAGGATCGGCAACAAGTTCAGATCGAAGTCGGGCAGGGTGGACATGGCAATCGCACTATCTGAATTAACGATAAAGTTTATCGCCAATATTGCATTGTGCGATATCAAGGTGCGCGCCAACAATGGTTGCCAGAACGATTCCAAATCCATCCGGAGACAACCATCATGCGCACCCAGGTCGCCATCATTGGCGCAGGTCCGGCAGGCCTTTTGCTCGGACAGCTTCTGCACCGCAACGGCATCGACGCCGTCATCCTCGAAACCAAGAGCCGCGCGTACGTTGAAGAGCGCATCCGCGCCGGCGTGCTGGAGCAAGGCACGGTCGACGTGCTCAACGAAGCGGGCGTGGGCGAGCGCATGCGGCGCGAGGGGCTCGTGCACCACGGTATCGACTTGCTGTTTGGCGGCAAGCGCCACCGTATCGACCTGACGGCGATGTCGGGCGGCCGCTCGATCACCGTGTATGGGCAGCACGAGGTGGTGAAGGATCTGATTGCCGCACGCGTGGAGCAAGGTGCGCCGCTGCTGTTCGATGTGAGCGATGTGTCGGTGCACGATATCGAGTCGGCCACGCCGTCGGTGCAGTTTGTCCACGACGGCGTGCCGCAGACATTGCAATGCGATTACATCGCCGGATGCGATGGCTTTCACGGCATCTGCCGGCAGGCGATTCCTGCACAGCGGCAAGCGGTGTTCGAACGCGTCTATCCCTTTGCGTGGCTTGGCATCCTGGCAGAAGCGGAGCCCGCGGCGGAAGAGTTGATCTACGCAAACCACGATCGCGGCTTTGCGCTGTTCAGCATGCGCTCACCCAAGATCACGCGGCTTTATCTGCAATGCAAGCCGGACGAGGACCTGGCTGAATGGTCGGATGCGCGCATCTGGGACGAGCTGCACACGCGCCTGGAAAACAACGACGGCTGGCGGTTGAAGGAGGGCCCGATCCTGCAGAAGAGCGTCACGCCGATGCGCAGCTTTGTCTGCGAGACCATGCAGTATGGGCGCCTGTTCCTGGCGGGCGATGCTGCGCACATCGTGCCGCCGACCGGCGCGAAAGGCATGAACCTCGCCGTCGCCGATGTGCGCGTCCTGGCCCAGGCGCTCACGGCACGCTACAAGCAGAACGACACCGCCCAGCTCGCAGGCTACGCCGAACGCTGCCTGCAACGCGTCTGGCGCGCCGAGCATTTCTCGTGGTGGATGACGTCGATGCTGCATCGCTTTGACGACCACACGCCGTTCATGCAGAAGCTGCAGCGCGCCGAACTGGACTACGTGACCAGCTCGGCTGCCGGCGCGCGCGTGCTGGCCGAAAACTACGTCGGCCTGCCGTTTGCCGATGCGCCTGCCGGTGCGTCGTTGAGCGTGATCAGTAGTTCCAAGGCGGCGTAGTCGTCGGCTTGGACAGCGCAATGCGCGAGACCAGCGGGCGGAAGCCTTGCGCGCGCGAAGCCGTGTAGACCTTCTGCGCGTTGGTGGTCTTCAGCGCGTAGTCGATCGTGAAGACGGGCACGTTGCCGGCGCAGTATTTCTGCAACTGCTCGATCGTCCATTGCGTGTCGACGGCGCTTGCAGCCTTGTCCCCACCGGAGGCGCTGCTCCATGCGGCGCCGGCGCTGCCGCCGAACCACGTGTCTTCCTGCGAGATGCCATCGATCGTCGCCAGCAACGTTGATCCACCGCCATCATCGATCAGCGAAGGCGCGTTTTGCTGGATCACCGCAAACTGCGGGTTGATGGCGCGCCCCGCCGCACGAATCTTGGCGATGAAGTCCACCATGGCCTGGGCCGGGTCGACGCCTGCCGCCTGGGCCGCGTCCGCTACCGAAGGCTCGGCATACGCCTCGACCCAATCCAGATAGACGCCATCGAACCCTTCGCGCGCCAGTTGTGCCACGGCGCCGTTCGGACCGAGCCAGAGCGCTTGCCAGCGCGGGTCCCAGAACGCGACGGGGTAGTCGCCCGCCCAGCCATCGGGGTCGGCCTTGATGATGAAGTCGGGCGTGCCGGGGCCGTCGGCTGTGGGCGCCTTCCAGCTCGATGTCCAGTAGGTGCGGAAGTCTTCAGCCTCGCCAATGTCGATGTAGGCGAGCACCTTGCGGGCGGAGCCGTCGGGCTTGGTGCGCAGGCGCGCCACCATGTCGACCGTGTTGAAGTTTTCGAGCCCCTTGATGGTGTTGTTGGCCTCGATCACCAGCATGTCGTACGGCTGCGCGTCGAGTGCGTCGATTTGCGCGCTCGTCGTCATGCCCTGCAACTGATACATCCACGTCTGCACGCCGGCCAACGGGGAAGTGCCGTTGATGCCGCAAGCGGGGGAGGCACTGGCGGCCGCCGCAGCGGGGGTTTTTGAGGCTGCGTTCTGCGCATTGGAAGCCGTGCTGGCTTGCGGGCTCAGTGACGAACCGCCGTCGCCGCCACCGCAGGCAGACAGCATCAGCCCGGCACACGCCAGGGCAATCGGAGAGATCAGGCGCATTGTCATTCTTCAGGGGGTTGAGAGTCGGTGCCTTGCTGTGGACGTCGGGCACCCATTTGAATGCCGTGGCAAGCACCAATTCAAGCTAGCACAATCGGATTGCGCCGCACCCTGCCGTGGAGGGGTGACGATGTGAAACTTCTTCAGACCAGCCTTCGCGGTGATGCCGAAGGCGTTGCCACGGCTGGCGGGCGTGTGCTTGTTGCGCTCTGCCCGCAGTCAAACGTTGCCGTCGCTTTCATCGCCATGCAAAACGCACGGGTGTATAGTCAGACAGCACTCGACGTTCAAGAAGGGGGCATTTCAGATGGACACTTCGCCGGCGGGCCAATACAAAGGCTTCGACATTTATCCGTTGGCTTTCCAACATGAACGCACGGCACGCTGGCCCGAGGCCAGGGAAGACCGCAGCTACAACGCGGCCGTGATGATCTGTCGGGCGGGGGAGTCGCCCGAACCCGGACAGACCCAGGTCTTCCGCCTATCGGGGGACCGGCAATTCAGCAATGTGGGCGCTGCGCGCATTGCCGCGCTGCGCTTCGCTGAGAGCATCATCGATGGCGACGTTCCTGAACTGTCGCTTCCTGCTGACGGCGCCTGAAACCGCGGAACCCGCCCGTGGTAGAATAGCGGGCGAATCCGGCTCGCCGCCGGGCCAGTCATGGCCGGCAGCAGCTGAGTCCAGCACCGGGGAATACCCCGCGCCGAGTCGGGCGGCGCGCATCTGCGACCGCCACCCATCCTCGCTCTCGCTTGCACGAAGCGGCGCACGCCATAGGCGGGCGCGATTTGTGTTTCGTGCAACTCGGTACCCCCCAAGCCCGCTGTCCGGGCAGATGATCGCAGCGTACCGCTGCATGCCGTTCCAGGCGTGTGGCGTGGTTCGGGTGGGTCATCACATCATTGCAACCATCGGCGCAGCCGCGTGCTGCATACAAAGGAACGAGTTTGGCCAAGGAAGAACTGATTGAATTTGAAGGGGTGGTGTCTGAAGCACTGCCCGACAATCGTTTTCGCGTGCAGTTGGAAAACGGCGTGGAAATCTGGGCTTACGCATCGGGCAAGATGCAGAAGCACCGCATCCGCATTCTCGCGGGCGACCGCGTGAAGCTGGAAATGTCGCCGTACGACCTCACCAAGGGTCGCATCAACTACCGGCACAAGTAAAAACGGCTGTGTCGCCAAGACGTCCGCCCAGCGGGCGTTTCAAAGAAACCGCGTGTCCTGCAGACCCGCGGTTTTTTTATTATTGTTGCGTAAGCAGCGTTAAATTTCGTTGATCTCCCGGCAACATCCGGTATCATCCCGCTTGGCTGTCGACGGGGGGAACACAGTTGGCAGCCAACTGAAGTGCAGGGCTTGTCATATTTTCAAGCCGCGAGCAGCCTCTGGGCGTGCCCGCGCCAGCTGTACCAGTCCATCAATAAGCGCACGGCCGTTGATCGATCCATCGACTCAGCAGGACCTCTAATCGCGCATCCATTCGCCGACCGGGGCGTCATCTGACGCTCGCACCCGTTCGGTGTTCAGTGTGTCAAAGGAGTCACACCACATCGGGATACCGCACAGGTAGGACGGCGCTTGTCCATCGAAGTACTGGGCGTAAGGTTTTGCGTCCGAGGGAATAGAAAATCACAATGTTGGAAACCAAGAAAGCAGCACAGAGGGCGGCGCGCATGAGCCTGCGCGCTTTGGTAGGTCTGACGGCGGCGGTTACGCTGACAGGCCTGGGAACACAAACCGCCTCGGCGCAGGCCACGCGCCCGAAGGCACCGATTTATGGCGTAACGCTGGATGACGTCAGCAGCATCAACGCGATCGTGGCCTCGCTCACCCACCTGCCGTACAAGCCGACCGTGCGCGTGGTCTTTGACCCGGGTACGTCGGCGGCCGACTACTACGCACCGCTGGTCAAGCTTCATCAAGTCGCCTACGTGATGGGCGAAGTGATGGACTCGTACTATTTCCCGGTCGACCCCACGACCTACAGCGCACGCACCAACGAGTTGGTGAGCACGCTGAAGAATGTGGTCGACGTATGGGAAATCGCCAATGAAATCAACGGCGAATGGCTGCGTGCCAACCCGAGCGGTCCGACTACGACGGCAACGTCGCAGGAGCAGCAGATCGGTCAGATGGTCGGCAACGCCTATGACATCGTGAAGGGCGCGGGTGGTCTTGTGTCGGTGACGATGTACTACAACGACGACGGCAAGGGCACGAACTGCTACGAGCTGCCGATGGACTCGTGGCGTACGTGGGCGACGAACTTCCTGCCGTCCCGTGTGCGTCAGGGCACGGATTACGCGTTGTTCAGCTACTACCCGTACCAGGACTGCCCGGGTTTGAATCCGACGTGGGCAAACGATTTCAAGTTACTTGAAAGCATCTTCCCGGTGGCAAAGGTGGGCTTCGGCGAGATCGGCACGTCCAGCACGTCGGCCCCGCTGTCCGTGCAGCAGAACCTGATCAAGTCGTACTACCCGATGGGGACCACCACGATGGCCGCGGACCCGCGCTTCATCGGTGGCTACTTCTGGTGGAACTACGCTGAACAGATGCTTCCGTACAGCACCAGCTCGTACTGGAGCCTGCTGAACAACACCATCAAGCCGCTGGCAGCACCGCAATAAGAAGAGGCTGCAGCCTCTCGTTGCAAAAGGGTGGGATTCCGCGCCGGACGGACGGGACACGATCCGGCAACAAAAAACCCGCGCAGCGTGAGCTGGCGCGGGTTTTTTCTATGGCGACGTGCGCGTTGGGCTCAGCCGCGTGCCGCCAGATACGCGCGGAATTCGTCAGCGACTTCCTTGTGCTTGAGCGCCAATTCCACCGTGGCCTTCAGGTAGCCCAGCTTGCTGCCGCAGTCGTAACGCACGCCCTTGTAGCGATACGCCAGCACCTGCTCGGCCGACAGCAGCGACTGAATGGCGTCCGTCAGCTGCAGCTCGCCGCCCGCGCCCGGCTTGAGGTTGCGGATGTGATCAAAAATGCGCGGCGTGAGGATGTAGCGGCCGACCACGCCGAGGTTGGACGGTGCATTTTCGGGCGCCGGCTTCTCGATGATGCCCGACATCTTGATCACGCTGCCGTCTTCTTCCCACGGGCGGCCATCGACCACGCCATACGAGCGGCTCTGCTCCGGGTCGATCTCTTCCACCCCGATCACTGAGCAGTTGTAGTGGTCATACAGGTCGACCATCTGCTTCATGACGGGCGGCTCGCCGTCCAGCAGGTCGTCGGCCAGGATGACGGCAAACGGCGCATCGCCGACGAGCTTTTCGGCGCATTGCACCGCATGGCCCAGGCCCAGCGCTTCCGGCTGGCGCACGTAGAAGCAATCCACATGCGACGGCTTGATCGAGCGCACGACTTCGAGCAGCGCGGTCTTCTGCTTCGCTTCGAGTTCGGCTTCCAGCTCGTAGGCCTTGTCGAAGTGATCTTCAATGGCGCGCTTGCTGCGGCCCGTCACGAAGATCATCTCGGTGATGCCGGCAGCCATGGCTTCTTCCACGGCGTACTGGATCAGCGGCTTGTCCACGACCGGCAGCATTTCCTTCGGGCTCGCCTTGGTGGCCGGCAGAAAGCGGGTTCCGAGCCCCGCGACGGGGAAAACGGCTTTGGTGACGCGTTGCATCGTGGTTTCCTTGGTATCGGATGATCGATTGTTCAGGGCGCTCAGGCCGCCTGCACCGGCAGCCGTGCAATCTGGGCTTCCAGCTTGGTCAGCGTGGCTTTGAAATCGGCTACACGCTTTTGTTCCTGTTCCACCACGGCGGCCGGTGCGCGGGCGACGAACGATTCGTTGCCGAGCTTGGCTTCGCACTTGGTGATCTCGCCGCGCAGGCGGTCGATTTCCTTCGACAGGCGCGCATGCTCGGCAGCCACGTCGATCTCGATCTTCAGCAGCAGCTTGTTCTCGCCGACGATCGCGACGGGTGCGCCGGCGCCGTCCTGTTCCATGGCAGCAGCGTCCGTGTAGACCTTCACCTCAGACAGCTTGCCCAGCGCTTGCACGTACGGCGCCGCCACCTGCAGGAATTCGGCGTCGCCATTGACGTACAGCGGCACACGTTGGGCGGGGGAGATGTTCATCTCGCCGCGCAGATTGCGGCAGGCATCGACCAGCGCCTTCAACTGGTGGACCCACTGCTCGGCCTGCTCGTCGATCTTTGCCAGCACCGCGCGCGGGTATTCCTGCAGCGCGAGGCTTTCGGTGCCGTCGCCCTTGGCGCGGCCGGCCATCGGCGCAACCTTCTGCCAAAGTTCTTCGGTAATGAACGGAATGATGGGATGCGCCAGGCGCAGCACCGTTTCGAGCACGCGCAACAGCGTGCGGCGCGTGGCGCGTTGCTGCGCCGGCGTGCCGGTCTGGATCTGCACCTTGGCCAGTTCCAGGTACCAGTCGCAGTATTCGTCCCAGACGAACTTGTAGATGGCGTTGGCGATGTTGTCGAAGCGGTAGTCGGCAAAGCCTTTTTCCACTTCGGTTTCCACGCGCTGCAGCAGCGAGACGATCCAGCGGTCGGCCTGCGAGAAGTCCAGATGGCCTTCGGGGCCGCAGTCACCGACGCATTCCTGCATGCCGCAGTCCTGGCCTTCGGTGTTCATCAGCACGAAGCGCGTGGCGTTCCAGAGCTTGTTGCAGAAGTTGCGATAGCCTTCGCAGCGGCTGGGGTCAAAGTTGATGCTGCGGCCCAGCGTGGCGAGCGAGGCGAACGTGAAGCGCAGCGCGTCGGCACCGAATGCCGGAATGCCGTCGGGGAACTCCTTGCGCGTGCGCTTCTCGACCTTCGGCGCGTCCTTCGGGCGGCGCAGGCCGGTCGTGCGCTTGGCCAGCAGCGGCTCCAGCGCGATACCGTCGATCAGGTCGACGGGGTCCAGCGTGTTGCCTTCGGACTTGCTCATCTTCTTGCCTTCCGAATCGCGCACCAGGCCGTGCACGTAGACGGTGTGGAAGGGCACCTCGCCGGTGAAGTGCAGGGTCATCATGACCATGCGCGCCACCCAGAAGAAGATGATGTCGTAGCCCGTGACCAGCACGGTCGAGGGCAGGAAGTGCTTCAGTTCCGGCGTATCGGCAGGCCAGCCCAGCGACGAGAACGGCACCAGCGCGGACGAGAACCACGTATCCAGCACGTCGTCGTCACGCGTGAGCGTGCCGGTGTAGCCTTTGGCCGCTGCCTGGGCCTTGGCTTCCTCTTCGGTGCGGCCAACATACACATTGCCGGCGTCGTCGTACCACGCCGGAATCTGGTGGCCCCACCACAGTTGGCGCGAGATGCACCAGTCCTGGATGTTGTTCAGCCACTGGTTGTACGTGTTGACCCACTGCTCCGGCACCAGCTTGATCTTGCCGCTCTGCACCGCGTCCAACGCCACTTCAGCGATGGAGCGGCCCGGGAAGCGCGTGCCTTCCGGCGCTGGCTTGCTCATGGCGACGAACCATTGGTCGGTCAGCATCGGCTCGATGACCACGCCGGTGCGGTCGCCGCGCGGCACCATCAGCGTGTGCTTCTTCACCTCGGCCAGCAGGCCCTGCGCTTCGAGATCCTCGACGATCTTCTTGCGCGCGTCGAAGCGATCCAGGCCAGCATAGGCGGCCGGGGCATCGGCAACGATCTTCGCGTCGAGCGTCAGGATCGACAACTGCGGCAGCTTGTGACGCTGGCCGACCGCGTAGTCGTTGAAGTCGTGGCCCGGGGTCACCTTGACCACGCCGGTGCCGAATTCGCGGTCGACGTATTCGTCGGCAATCACGGGAATCTTGCGATCGGTGAGCGGCAGGTGGACAAACTTGCCGATGAGGTGGGCGTAGCGCTCGTCCTCAGGGTGCACCATCACGGCCGTGTCGCCGAGCATCGTTTCCGGACGGGTGGTGGCCACCGTCAGGTGCGTCCGGCCATGCACGGCGTCCGGTTCGGCCAGCGGATAGCGGATGTGCCACAGAGAGCCTTCTTCTTCCTCGCTCACCACTTCCAGGTCGGACACGGCGGTGCCCAGCACCGGGTCCCAGTTGACGAGGCGCTTGCCGCGGTAGATCAGGCCCTGCTCATACAGGCGCACGAACACGTCGCTGACAGCGCGCGACATCTTCGGGTCCATCGTGAAGTATTCGCGCTCCCAGTCGATCGAAGCGCCCATGCGGCGCACCTGGCGGGTGATGGTCGAGCCCGATTGCTCCTTCCATTCCCACACCTTTTCGACGAACTTCTCGCGGCCCATGTCGTGGCGCGATACGCCCTGGGCATCCAGCTGGCGCTCGACGACGATCTGCGTGGCAATGCCCGCGTGGTCGGTGCCCGGTACCCACAGCGTGTTGGCGCCCGACATGCGCGCGTGGCGCGTCAGGCCATCCATGATGGTCTGGTTGAACGCGTGCCCCATGTGCAGCGTGCCCGTCACGTTCGGCGGCGGAAGCTGGATACAGAAGTCGGGCTTGCCGGCTTCGAGCGTCGCGCGGGAGACGCCCATCGCTTCCCACGCCGCGCTCCACTTCTGCTCGATGGTGGCGGGTTCGAAGCTCTTGGCGAGGGACTGGTTTTGATCGGTCATGCTGACAGGGCGCAGTGGGCGCAAAAAGACGTTTGGCCCAGGAAAATGGCGGGCGAAAGCTTGGAATTATACGGCGTGTCGATGTCCGGCACGGGCGAAGCGGCGAATGCGGCCGGTATAATTTGAGGATTCTGCCGAGGCTCCTCCCGCATGTCCGACCTGCTCGCCAATCTGAACCCCGAACAACGCGCTGCCATCACGCTTCCCGATGAATCGGCGCTGATCCTGGCGGGGGCGGGCAGCGGCAAGACGCGCGTGTTGACCACCCGCATCGCCTGGCTGATCCAGAGTGCGCGGGTGTCGCCGTCGGGTGTGCTGGCCGTCACGTTTACGAACAAGGCGGCCAAGGAAATGACGGCCCGGCTGCAGGCCATGCTGCCGATCAACACGCGCGCCATGTGGATCGGCACGTTCCACGGGTTGTGCAACCGGCTGCTGCGCGCGCATTTCCGCGATGCCGGTCTGCCGCAGACATTCCAGATTCTCGATACGCAAGACCAGCTGTCCGCCGTCAAGCGCCTGCTCAAGTCGCTGAACATCGACGACGAAAAATTCCCGCCCAAGAACGTCCAGTACTTCATCAACGGAGCCAAGGAGCAGGGACTGCGCGCGGGCGACCTGGAAATCGCCAACGAATACGACCGCCGCATGGCCGATCTCTACGCCGCCTACGACGCGCAATGCCAGCGCGAAGGCGTGGTCGATTTTGCCGAGCTGCTGCTGCGCTGCTACGAACTGCTGCGCTACAACGACGCCATCCGTGCGCACTATCAACGGCGCTTCAAGCACATCCTGGTGGACGAATTCCAGGATACGAACAAGCTGCAATACGCCTGGCTGAAGATCCTGGCCGGGCTGGGCGAGCCGGGTGTCACGCCCAACGCCATCTTTGCCGTGGGCGACGATGACCAGAGCATCTACGCGTTCCGTGGCGCGAACGTCGGCAACATGGTCGACTTCGAGCGCGAATTCCGCGTCGAGCACCGGATCAAGCTGGAGCAGAACTACCGCTCGCACGGCCACATCCTGGATACCGCCAACCACCTGATCTCGCACAACACGCGTCGTCTGGGCAAGAACCTGCGCACCGACGCCGGCCATGGCGAGCCGGTGCGCGTCTACCAGGCCGCGACGGATGGGCAAGAGGCGGGCTGGATTGTCGATGAGATCCGCGACCGGATTGCCACCGGCATGTCACGCTCGGAAATCGCCATCCTGTATCGCAGCAACGCGCAGTCCCGCGTGATCGAGCACGCCCTGTTCTCGGCCGGCATCCCGTACAAAGTGTACGGCGGCCTGCGCTTCTTCGAGCGTGCGGAAATCAAGCACGCGCTTGCGTATCTCCAACTGCTCGAGAATCCCGACAATGACGCGGCGTTTGGTCGTGTGGTGAATTTCCCCGCGCGCGGCGTCGGGGCGCGCTCGCTGGAGCAGTTGCAGGATGCGGCGCGGCTTTATGGCATTTCGCTCGCGGCCGCGGTGCCGTATCTGACGGGGGCCGCGGGCACCAAGTTGTCGGCGTTTGTGCGTCTGATCGAGCAGATGCGTGCCGACACGCGCCAGATGACGCTGCCCGAAATCGTCCAGCACGTCATTCACGCCAGCGGTTTGATCACGCATTACCAGGGCGAGAAGGAAGGCCAGGACCGCATCGAAAACTTGCAGGAACTGGTGACTGCCGCCCAGGCCTTCGTCGCTGAAGAAGGCTACGGCGTGGATGCGATTGCGACCGCGCTGCCCGTGCGCCACGACGCCATGCTTCGCATCGAAGGCGGCGAGATCGATACCGCTTCTGAACTCGTGACCGATGAAACGCCTGCAGAGATGACGCCGCTCGTCGCGTTTCTCACGCATGCTTCCCTGGAAGCGGGCGACAACCAGGCCCAGGCCGGCCAGGATGCCGTGCAGATGATGACCGTGCATGCGGCGAAGGGGCTGGAATTCCACGTCGTCTTCATCACCGGGCTGGAAGAGGGGTTGTTCCCGCACGAAAACAGCCAGATGGAGAAGGACGGCCTGGAGGAAGAGCGCCGCCTGATGTACGTGGCCATTACCCGGGCCCGCGAGCGCTTGTATCTGTCGTTCGCGCAAAGCCGTGTGCTGCACGGTCAGATCCGCTACCACATCCGCTCACGCTTCTTTGACGAACTGCCTGAAGAGACGTTGAAGTGGCTGACGCCGCAGCACGCCGGCTACCAGGCTACGCGCCGTGTGCAAGGCGATTCGGCCTGGGGCAAGGATTGGTTCAAGCGCCCCGAGCGCGGCGATGACGACGCCTACACCGGCCGCCCCACCGGCGGCATGGACACCGGCAAGAACTACGCCGACGCCAAGCGCGCAGAGGCCACGGGCTTCCGCGTGGGCCAATCGGTGTTCCACAACAAGTTCGGGGAAGGCGTCATCACGACGCTGGAAGGCGAGGGCGCGGAGGCGCGTGCCCAGATCAAATTCAACCGCCACGGGGTGAAGACGCTGGCGCTGGGTATCGCCAAGCTCGACCCGATCAACTGAGCGCTGATCGGGTCGTTGGGCTCGATCAGGCGGTCGTGTCAGTCGTCTGGCCGGCCGCTTGCGTCACGTTGAAGCAGCCGCGGTAGGTGGCGTAGAACGAGCAGTACAGCACGGCCATCACCAGAATCCGATACGGCGTGGCGATGATGGGGGCGATGTTGTTCGCACCGCTCGACGCGAACAACGCATCGATGAACAGCGGCACCGCGATCAGCAGGATTGCCACCAAGACGCCGTATGCGATGAATGCGGCGCGGTTGCGCCAGACGGCCATCCAGCTGAAGAACAGCGCCTTGCCCACGGGAATGCCGTGCCACGCCACCAGCAACGGCGCAAACCAGAACAGCACCGCCACCGGGATGTACAGCACCGACCCCATCACCATGGCGAGGTAGAACTCGCGGATGGCGTCCGTGGTGAGCGGCTTGTCAGTGACCACCGTCATCAGCGTGTCGACATCCACCATGGTCATCAGCACGCCGCTGACCACCAGCACCAGCACGCCGTAGATGCCGCCAAGCTTGAGCAGGGCGCGCATCGCATCCTTGCCGTACGCACGAAAGCCTGCGATGAGCGACGCGGGCCCGACGCGCTTGCCCGCCACCGTATCGCGGCAGGCCGACATGAAGCCGACGAAGATGGCTGGATTGACGAGCAGGATGACGAACACACCAATCGGTGGCACCAGCAGCATCAGCAGGTTGACCGCAAACAGGTAGATGAACAGCAGCAGCAAGAATCCGATCGGGTTCTTGCGAAACAGCCACGCACCCTGGCGTAGCCAGACGTAGCCTTGCTTGGCCGGTACTTCAATCAGTTGCATGGTTGGGGAAGATCCAGAGTCAGGCCACTCGCGCCAACCCGTTCGCGCAGCACGCGCTCGAAGTGGGTGGGGTCATGCGGCTTGAGCAGTTCGGCATCGCGCGGGAGATAGAAATCCCACAGGCGCGAGACCCAGAAGCGGTATGCCGCGGCACGCAGCATGTCTTGCCAGTGCCGCGCTTCCGTGTCGGTAAGCGGGCGCACAGCGTGATACGCGCCCAGCATCGCACGTGCCCGCTCGGCGTCCAACACGCCGGTGGCCAGGTCGATGCACCAGTCGTTGACGGTGACGGCCACGTCGAAGAGCCACTTGTCGACACCGGCAAAGTAAAAGTCGAAGAAGCCGCCGAGGCGCTCCGGCTGGCCGTTGGCGGCCGGCTCGAACAGCACGTTGTCGCGGAAGAGGTCGCAGTGGCACGGGCCTTCTGGCAGCGCAGCGTAGTCGGCGCTGGCGAAGAAGCGTTGCTGATGTGCGAGTTCGCTTTCGAGCAGCGCGCGCGTATCGCCGTGCACGAACGGTACGACATCAGGCACGACCTCGTTCCACCACGGGAGGCTGCGCAGATTTGGCTGATGGCGCGGATAGTCGCGTCCGGCCAGATGCATGCGCGCGAGCATGTCGCCGACGATGGCGCATTCCGACACCGTCGGCGCCAGGTTCGACCGGCCCGCCAGACGCGTCACGATGGTCGCGGGCTTGCCGTTGAGCGTGCGCAGGATCTCGCCGTCGCGGCCGGCAATCGGCGCCGGCACGCTGATGTCGTGCTGCGCCAGATGCTGCATCAGATAGAGGTAGAACGGCAGTTGCTCGAGCGTCAGCCGTTCGAACAGGGTGACGACGTATTCGTGCGTCTGCCCGTCTTTTTCCGTGGTCAGGAAGAAATTGGAGTTTTCGATCCCGGAGGGGATGCCGCGAAATGCGCGCACGGCGCCCACATCGTATTGATCCAGCCAGAGAGCGATCTCGGCGTCGGAAACCGGGGTGAAAACAGCCATGCTTCAGGAACGGGAAACGGGTGGAGGGAAATGCAGCCGGCCCACCGTGGAGCCGGCTTGCAGGCGCCGCGCTTGCGGCACGGGCTTAGAACTTCAGGACGTTGACCGAGGGCACCCGGTCGATATCGCCGCGCTCGCGGATACGCGGCGAGCTGTCTTCAGGCTTGCTGAGGTTGTAGGACGTGCCCATGCCGGACTTGACATGGATATCCGGCGCCTGGCCCTTCTGGAACCGGTATTCCTCGACCTGCGTACCGTCGTTGTCGCGGTAGTCGAAGCTCGGCTTGACGCGCTCGTTGTGGATCGCGCCGCGGGTCGGCTTGGAAATCGGCTGATTGTTGATCGCCTTGACGTCAGGCAGGTCCAGGCCGGCGCTGTCGGAAGTCACCTCGGCGTGCACGGGCAGGGCGAGGCAGAAAACGGCCCCTGCCAGCAGCCCAGCGTGGCGCATGAGGCGCGCGGCGCTGGCAAAGCCGGAGTGGGCAGGGGCGGACGGGTGAAGCAGCGAATCCATCATGGACTCCGGCGGGTGATCTGGGACCCTACATTCTAGCAGTCCGGCCTCCCGCCATCGTCCGTTCATGTGGCGCCGAATGTCACACCCGAGGTTACAGATAGAACATCTCTTCCTTGGGCGGAATCGGCGAGGTGCCTTCGCGCTTTTCGTAGAACTCGTAGACGGCGTCCAGCGCGTCTTTGGGTTCGTCGACGATGCGCATGATGTCGAGGTCGTGCTCTGCAATCAGGCCCATCGGCAGCAGGGTAAAGCGGAACCAGTCGAGCAGACCCTTCCAGAAATGGCTGCCGAACATGATCACCGGCACACTGCGCGATTTGCCCGTCTGGACGAGCGTCAGCACTTCAGCCAGCTCATCGAGCGTGCCGAAACCGCCCGGCATGACGATGAACGCGTCCGAATTCTTCACGAACGTGACCTTGCGCGTGAAGAAATGGCGGAAGCGCATCGAAATGTCCTGATATCGATTGCCTTGCTGTTCGTGCGGCAGTTCGATGTTCAGGCCGACGCTGGCCGACTTGCCGGCGTGCGCGCCTTTGTTGGCCGCTTCCATGATGCCGGGGCCACCACCCGAGATGACGGCGAAGCCCGCATCCGAGAACAGTCGGGCGATTTCGATGGTGCGTTCGTAGTACGGCGAATCCTCGCGCAGACGCGCGCTGCCGTAGATCGAGACGGCCGGACGGATCTCCGAGAGGTACTCCGTCGCCTCGATGAACTCTGCCATAATCGTGAACATCTGCCAGGAGGCGCGCGCTTTCTTTGCGGTAGCGCGTTCTTCGTCGGCGAGTGCCCGCAGGCTGGGGATCATCTTCCGATCGGTGCGGCCATGTGACACGTCTGCTTTGGGCTCATGTTCAACGCCCACTGTCACGTTGACGTCCATGTCGGCCATGGTGGCCTGGCGCGAGGGGCTCACTCCGGTCAGTTCAGCCGCCGACACCTCGGCCGAGGAAGCGCCAGCAGCCTGCTTTGCCACGCCGCCTTCAGCGGAAGCGCCATTATCGGAAACGCCTTTTGGCGTTCCAGTCACATTAGAGTCCATGGGAATGTCGGAAAGTCAAGAAACGCTGTTGCTCGTCGATGGCTCGAGTTATCTGTACCGTGCCTATCACGCACTGCCCGACTTGCGAAACGGAGAAGGGTTTCCTACGGGGGCCATCTACGGCATCGTGAACATGCTGCGCAAACTGCGCAACGACTACCCGGCCAAGTATAGCGCTTGCATTTTCGACGCCAAAGGCAAGACCTTTCGCGACGACCTCTATCCGGCCTACAAGGAGCACCGCGCGCCCATGCCCGACGACCTGCGCGCGCAGATCGAACCGATCCACGAAGCCGTGCGGGCATTGGGCTGGCCCATTCTGGTGATCGAAGGTGTCGAGGCCGACGATGTGATCGGCACCCTGGCTGAACGGGCAGCTCGCGAAGGTGTTCGGACCATCGTCTCAACGGGTGATAAGGACCTCGCCCAACTGGTGAATGACCACGTCACGCTGGTCAACACCATGACCAACGAAACGCTCGACCCGGCCGGCGTGCAAGCCAAGTTCGGCGTGCCGCCCGAGCGCATCGTCGACTATCTCTCGCTGATTGGCGACACCGTGGACAACGTGCCCGGCGTGCCGAAGGTGGGGCCGAAAACCGCGGTGAAATGGTTGACGGAGTTCGGCTCGCTCGACAACGTCATCGCGCGCGCGGGCGAGATCAAAGGCGTGGTGGGCGACAACCTGCGCAACACGCTCGAGTGGCTGCCCAAGGGCCGCGAACTGCTGACGGTGAAGCTCGACTGCGACCTCAGCAAGGAGGTGCCGACATTCGACGCGCTGATCGACGGCGGCGAAGATAAATCCAAGCTCGTCGATTTTTTCTCGCGCTACGGTTTCAAGACGTGGCTGCGCGAGGCTTCTGGCGATGCGCTGCCCGATACGCGCAGCGTGGGCGCGGCGCGCAAGGCCGCCACGCCCGTGAAGAATTACGCCGGCGAGGCTGCACAACTGCAAGCCCAGGCCAACCTGTTCGACGTTGAAGCGCCGCCCGACGAAATCCAGTATGAGACGGTGACGACCGAGGCGCAGCTCGAATCGTGGATGCAGCGCCTGGACGAAGTGGACCTCGTCTGCATCGACACCGAGACAACGTCCATCGACCCAATGCTCGCGCAATTGGTGGGTATTTCGCTGTCCGTCAAGCCGGGCGAGGCTTGCTACATTCCGGTGGCGCATCGCGGCCCGGATGTGGCGGGGCTCGATGCAGCGGCGCAACTTTCGCGCGATACGGTGCTTGCGCGCATGAAGCTGTGGCTCGAAGACGAATCGCGCAAGAAAGTCGGACAGCATCTGAAGTACGACGCGCATGTGTTTGCCAATCACGGCATCGCGCTGCGCGGCATCGAGCACGACACGATGCTCGAATCGTATGTGCTGGAATCCCACCGCAATCACGGCATGGATGCGCTGGCCGAGCGCGTGCTGCACTTGAAGACGATCACCTACGAAGCCGTGTGCGGCAAGGGCGCATCGCAGATCGGCTTTGACGAGGTGCCGCTCGATCGCGCGACCGAATATGCGGCGGAGGACGCCGATATCACGCTGCGTCTGCATCGCACGCTGTTCCCCAAGGTGTCCGAAGACGACAAGCTGCGCTACGTCTACGAGCAGATCGAAATGCCGACGTCCATCGTGCTGCAGAAGATGGAACGCAACGGCGTGCTGATCGACGCCGAGCGCCTGGCCAAGCAGAGCAACGAACTGGGCCTGCGCCTGATCGATCTGGAAGCCGAGGCGCACAAGCTTGCGGGGCAGCCGTTCAATCTCGGCTCACCCAAGCAGATTGGCGACATCTTCTTCAACCAGATGAGGTTGCCGATCATCAAGAAGACCGCGAGCGGCGCGCCGTCGACCGACGAAGAAGTGCTGCAGAAGCTGGCCGAAGACTACCCGCTGCCGAAGCTGCTGCTCGATTACCGGGGCCTGGCCAAGCTCAAGTCGACCTACACCGACAAGCTGCCGAAGATGGTCAACCCGCGCACTGGCCGCGTCCACACCACCTACGGTCAGGCGACGGCGGTGACGGGGCGTCTAGCCTCGACCGATCCGAACCTGCAGAACATTCCGGTGCGCACGGAAGAAGGGCGGCGCATCCGCGAAGCGTTCATCGCGCCGGAGGGCAGCGTCATCGTATCGGCCGACTACTCGCAGATTGAGCTGCGCATCATGGCGCATCTGTCGCAGGACGAAGGCCTGATGCGCGCATTCCGTGAGGGCCAGGACGTGCACCGCGCCACGGCCGCCGAAGTGTTCAACGTGACGCCGCTGGAAGTCACGCCCGACCAGCGCCGTGTGGCCAAGGTGATCAACTTCGGCCTGATCTACGGCATGAGCGCGTTCGGGCTGGCGAGCAACCTGGGCATTGGGCGCGATGCGGCCAAGCTATATATCGACCGCTACTTCGCCCGCTACCCCGGCGCCGCGAGCTACATGGACGAAACCCGGCAGAGCGCGCGCGAGCGCGGCTACGTGGAGACGGTCTTCGGCCGCCGCCTGTGGCTGCCCGACATCAACGGCGGCAACGGCCCGCGCCGCCAGGCTGCCGAACGCGCTGCCATTAACGCGCCGATGCAAGGCACGGCAGCTGACCTTATCAAGCTGTCGATGCTGGCCGTGCAAGGCTGGCTCGAAGCGGAAGCGATGCGCTCGCGCCTGGTCATGCAGGTGCACGATGAATTGGTGCTGGAAGTCCCGCAGGACGAGCTTGCTGTGGTGCGCGAGCGCCTGCCCGAATTGATGTGCAGCGTCGCAACGTTGCGCGTGCCGCTGGTTGCAGAAGTTGGCGTGGGCGCAAACTGGGAAGAAGCGCACTGACGCAATCGCTTGCTCCGTAAGCGCCACGCCGTAAACCAAGGCGTGGCGCAGGCTTGCCTGCCGAGGCAGGCTGCGGATCGCGCTGGCATGCGGTTGCCATGATTCGCCATATCCATGCGTCCGGGGTTGCGGCGGGTTTTGCGTTGCAGCAGACTGCACCTGACAGATCGAGTGATCGAAAAGATTCAATGGCTCCAGGAGAAGCACATGGCAGGGCAGACGGATGGCGCAGGCGGAACGAACGGGCCGCGCATTGTGGTGGTCGGCGGAGGTGCCGGCGGGTTGGAACTTGCCACGCGGCTCGGTGACAAGCTCGGCAAGCGCGGCGCGGCCCGGATCGTTCTTGTCGACCGCAACCCCACACACATCTGGAAACCGCTGCTGCATGAAGTTGCTGCCGGCAGCATGGATCCGAACACGCATCAGCTCGAATACGCTGCGCAGGCGCGGTGGCATGGCTTCGAATTCCAGCAGGGTGAACTGAAGGGCCTTGATCGCGTTGCCAAATCCATCATCGTGTCGGGATGCGTTGACGCCGACGGCACCGAGGTGCTGCCTGAGCGTGCCATTTCTTATGACACGCTCGTGTTGTCCATTGGCAGCGTCACGCATTTCTTTGGCGTGCCGGGCACAGCCGAGCACGCCATTGCGCTCGACACCGCATGGCAGGCAGAGCGCTTTCGCCGCAAGCTCATCGCGGCATGCATGCGCGCACAGAATGGCGTGGCCGATGCGCGCCCGCAGGTCGACATCGCCATCGTCGGTGCCGGTGCCACGGGCGTGGAACTGTCGGCGGAACTGCGCAACACCGCCCACGTGCTCGCGGCTTACGGCCTGCACAAGCTGGACCCGCGCCACGACATCCGCATCCACCTGATCGAAGGTGGTCCGCGCATTTTGCCGGTGCTCAAGGAGCGCATTTCGGCGGCCACCACGGAGCTGCTGCACAAGCTCGACGTGGACGTCATCACCAGCGAACGGGTGACGGAAGTCACCGCCAGCGCAGTCAACACGGCCAGCGGCAAGTCCATTCCGGCAGATCTGACCGTGTGGGCTGCAGGGATCCGCGCGCCGTCGGTGCTGGGCGAGCTGGGGCTGCCGGTGAACAAGCTGGGGCAGGTGATCGTTTCGCGCACGCTGCAGGTGGAGGGTGACGATTCGATCTACGCCTTTGGCGATTGCGCGAGCTGCCCCTGGCCCGAGGCGTCTTCCAGCGTGCCGCCGCGTGCCCAGGCCGCGCATCAGCAAGCCACGTATCTGTTCGATGCGCTGCGCAAGCGCATGGACGGCAAGCCGGTCCAGCCTTTCGCGTTCAAGGACCTCGGCTCGCTGGTGTCGCTCGGCCATTTCAGTGCGGTGGGCAGTCTGATGGGCGGGCTGATCGGCGGGTCGATGTTCATCGAGGGCCTGATGGCGCGGTTGATGTATACGTCGCTGTATCGCATGCACGTGCTGGCGCTCCATGGCTGGGTGCGCATGTCGGTCGATACGGTCATGCACTGGCTGCGCAGCAAAACGAATCCGCGCGTCAAGCTGCACTAGGCCGGTCCTGGTACTTGGGCCGGATGCCTGGCTCGGCAGCAATCCATCTGCTTCGGTAGACTAGCCGCTTCACCGTAACCGCCCGCGGGGCGCGAGGAGAGTGCGATGCAGCTTGATGCAGAAGTGGAGAGTCTGGTACCCGGCCGCAGCTTCGATCGTCGCGGCTTCATGAAGACGGCGCTGGGCTCCGCCTTTGCGGCGGCGGTGCTGCCGGTGTCGGCGCAGACGGTCCATACCGATTTCAATGGGCTGACGGCGGGCGAAGTGACCGTGCCCGTCGGTGATTTCAAGATGCCGGCCTACCGCGCCCAACCCGAAGGCAAGACGCAGCTGCCGGTGGTCATCGTCGTCAGCGAGATTTTCGGCGTGCACGAATACATCGCCGATATCTGCCGGCGCTTTGCCAAGCTCGGTTATCTGGCGATCGCGCCTGAGCTGTTTGTGCGACAGGGCGATCCCCAGTCAATCGGCACCATCGCTGAGCTGCAGGAAAAGATCATTTCGAAGGTGCCTGATGCGCAGGTCACGGGCGATCTGGACGCAACGGTGGCGTGGGCCAAGCAGAACGGCGGCGATGCGGCGCGCATCGGTATCACCGGGTTCTGTTGGGGCGGTCGCCAGACGTGGTTGTTTGCCGAGCACAGCCCGGATATCAGAGCCGCTGTCGTGTGGTACGGCCATGTAAAAGGCAATCCGACCGCGCTGCAGCCTGCTTTCCCGATCGATAAAGTGGACGATCTCAAGGCGCCGGTGCTGGGCATGTACGGTGCAAAGGACACTGGCATTACGCAGGATGCCGTCAATGCGATGAAGCAAACCTTGGAAAAATCCAAGAACCCCAAGGCGCACGCGTCGCGCATCATCGTCTACCCGAATTCCGGCCACGCATTTCATGCCGATTACCGCCCCAGCTATGTCAAGGCCGATGCGGAAGACGGCTGGAAGAAGTGCCTCGCCTGGTTCAAGGACCACGGCGTGGTGTAGCAGCGCGACGCGCTCAACGCGAAAGGCTCTGGGGAGTCGCCCCGGGGCCTTTTTCTTTTGTCTGCACTGGCAAAGGTTGATAAAGCGGCATACAATTCGCCCTTCTTGCAACTCTGTTGCGTTTATCGGCTTCCGCTGCGTTACGTCCGCATGACCTTCGATACCACCCTGTTAGGCATTCTCCTGGCCACCGCGCTGTCTGGCATCGGCAGCATGGCAGGCGCTGCCGTGCTGTCGCTGACGGTGTTGTCGCGCATGGTCGATCGGATGGTGAGTTTTTCGGTGGGCGTGCTGCTGGCCACGTCGCTGCTACATTCGTTGCCCGAGGCATTCGAAGCGCATCGCGGCATCGAACCCAATACGCATGCGCTGTTTGCCACGCTGCTGGCCGGGCTGCTGGGATTTTTCCTGCTGGAAAAAATTTCCCTGATTCGCCACTCACATCACCACGAGGGCGATGGACACGGCCATCACCACGGCCACGACCGGCAGGAAGCCGGGCGCAGCGGCCTGATGATCCTGGTGGGCGATGGACTGCATAACTTCTCGGACGGCATCGTGATTGCCGCGGCGTTCCTGGCGGACACCAAGGTCGGCATCGTCACCGCGCTGGCGATTGCTGCACACGAGATTCCGCAGGAAATCGGCGATTTCATGGTGCTGCTCAACGCCGGGTTCTCCAAGACGCGCGCCTTCGTCTACAACCTGATCTGCAGCGTCTGCGCGCTCGTGGGTGCGGTGCTGGGTTACTACCTGCTGGACCGTCTGACGTCGTGGATTCCGTACGTGCTCGTGGTGGCGTCGAGCAGCTTCATCTACATCGCCGTGTGCGATCTGATGCCGCAGATGAAACGCCGGCCGCGCTGGCAGGAATCGGCGGTTCAGGTCGCGTTGATTGCGGCAGGCATCGCAATGATCTTTTTGCTGACCGAAGGTTTGCACGGCCACGCGCACTGAGGCGCTGCATCGCTTTAAAAAAAGCCCGGTCGATGCCGGGCTTTTTGCTGCGCGCTGGATTCGCTGATTACGGGTTCGGCCCGGTCGCCACCGGGCGCGACGGATCGCTGCACCATTCGCTCCATGAGCCGGCGTAGAGCGCGGCGCCCGTGAGGCCAGCGATCTCCATGGCCAATGCGTTGTGGCAGGCAGTCACGCCCGAGCCGCATTGCAGCATCGCGTCTTGCGGCTGAGCCCCGGCCAGCACGGCCGTAAAGTCGGCGCGCAGTTGGTCTGCCGGCTTGAACGTGCCGTCGGCCTGTAGGTTGTCGCGGAAGAAGCGGTTGCGGGCGCCAGGGATGTGGCCGCCAACCGGATCGAGCGTTTCGTTTTCACCGCGATAGCGGTCGGGGGCGCGGGCGTCGACGACGGGCTTATCGGCGTGGCCGAGGTATTTCTGCACGATATCTGCCGTCACCATTTGCACGAGCGAGGGCTTGCGCGTGATGTTGCCGGGCGTGGCGTTGAGCTGCGGTTCTTCCGGCACGATCTGGTCGACGGGAAAGTGCGCGGCTTCCCAAGCCTGCAGCCCGCCATCGAGCACGGCCACATCGGCATGACCGACCCAACGCAGCAGCCACCACAGGCGCGCCGCGTACATGCTGCCCTGGCGGTCATACGCGACGACTTGCGTGTCGTCATTCACCCCCAGCGCCTGCAGGCGCGCGACGAGTGCCTCTGCATCGGGCAGCGGGTGCCTGCCATTGGTGCCGGTTTTGGGGCCCGACAGTTCGTTGTCGAGGTGCATGTAGAACGCGCCCGGCACGTGGCTGGCGTGATACGCATCGCGTCCCGCGGCGGGGTTGGCGAGGTCAAAGCTGCAATCGATGACGACGAGCGCCTCGGGCGCGCTTTGCTGCAGCGCGGCCAGTTGCGGCGCGGTGATGAGGGTGGCGTAGTGAGCGCGTTCGCTCATGGCGGCAATCTCCAGGGTCGATCAAACTTCCGGGTGGATCTCGGCTTCCGGGCCGGACACGGCGGTCTGCGGCGTCGGATGCTCGTTGCCCGACTGGCGGGCGCGCATGACGGTGGTCACGATGCCGCTGCCGATGATGAGCGCCATGCCCGCCCACGACAGCGCATTCAGGTGATCATTCCACAGCAACATACCCCAGCCGCTCGCAAAGACGATGCCGGTGTACTGCAGGTTCGCAGTCAGCAGCGTGTTGCCGCGCTTATAGGCGCGCGTCATGGCGGTCTGGCCCAGCGTCGCGAGAAGCCCGACCGCCACCAGCAGGCCGGCGCTATGCCACGTATGCGACTGGGCGCCGCCAATCAGCATCCACACGCCGCCGGCAATCGCGCTCACCAGTGAAAAGTAGAACACGATGCGTGCTTCGTTCTCGCCCAGGTCGCCCAGTTGGCGGACCTCCACATAGGCGAGCGCGGTGAACACGCCGGAGACCAGCCCGACCATGCCGCCGGCCAGTTGCGATGGCCCGCTGCCCACGCTCGGTTGCAGCAGGCACAGCACGCCGACGAACGACATCAGGATCGCGGCCACCATCTTTTTGTCGGCGCCCGCGGCCTTGCCGGCCATTGCGGCACCCGCGCCGATGATCAACGCGATCCACACCGGCGACATGTAGTTCAGCGTCATGGCGGTGGCCAACGGCAGCAGGCTGATCGACGTGAACCACAGCAGCAGCGACGTCACCCCGAACACGCTGCGCTTGATGTGCGCCGTGAGGTAGGGCGTGCGGATGCCCGCGCCCGTCTTGGCGAGGATGGCGCCCATCACGGTCATGCCGATCACGCTGCGGTAGAAGACGATCTCGCCCGTGCTGTAGTGCGCCGAGGCCAGTTTCACGCACACGCCCATCGCCGAGAAGGCGAACGCAGCGAGGATCATCCACAGCGATTGGCGGGAGGAGCTTTCAGCCGTCTGGGTGGCAGTCTGGGCAGCGGTTGCAGTGTCGGCGGGCATGGCGAGGGGGCGGGCGAAAAAAAACGGTGCGGCCCGTTGGGCTGCACCGTTCCTATTGTGACGCGGAAGGGGGCGGATGCCTACCTTCCGTTGTTGCTTAGTAGTGCATCACGCGTCGATACCACTCGTGGAAGTGCTGCATGCCGTCCTCCATGGGGGACTGGTACGGGCCGACCTCGCTTGTGCCGCGCTTGAGCAGCGCCAGGCGACCGGCGTCCATGCGCTCGGCGATCTCGTCGTCCTCGATGCACGTTTCCATATAGGCGGCGCGCTCGGCTTCAACGAATTCACGCTCGAACAGCACGATCTCTTCCGGGTAGTAGAACTCGACCACGTTGCGCGTCTTGGTCGGACTCAGCGGGTGCAGCGTCGAGACCACCAGCACGTTCGGATACCACTCGACCATCACGTTGGGGTAGTACGTGAGCCACACCGCGCCGTACTTCGGCATCTCGCCGTTGTTGAAGCGGAGCACGGCGTCGTGCCACTTCTGGTAGGCCGGTGTGCCGGGCTTGCGCAAATTGGCGTGGATGCCGACGGTCTGCACGCTGTGCCACTCGCCAAACTCCCATTCCAGGTCGTCACACGAGACGAACTGGCCGAGGCCCGGGTGGAACGGCACGACGTGGTAGTCCTCGAGGTACACCTCGATGAAGGTCTTCCAGTTGTAGTTGCAGTCATGCACCTCGACGTGATCCAGCATGTAGCCGGAAAAATCGAGGTCGCGCGCCACGCCCAGGCGGGCGAGGTCTTCGCGCACATCGCGCTTGCCTTCGAACAGCAGGCCGTTCCAGTTCTGCAGCGGCGAGCGCGACAGATGCACGCACGGCTGCCTTTCGAAGTGTGGCGCGCCCAGCAGGTCGCCCTTCAGGTCGTACGTCCAGCGATGCAGCGGGCAAACGATGTTCTGGGCATTGCCGCGCCCATTGAGCATGATGGCCTGCCGATGCCGGCACACGTTGGAAAGCAATTCGACGCCGTTCGGATTGCGCACCAGCACGCGGCCCTCGGCCTCGGCGGCAAGCGTGTGATAGTCGCCGACTTCCGGAACCATCAGCTCATGGCCGACGTAACCGGGGCCATGTTTGAACAGACGTTCGATTTCAGTTTGATACAGCGCCTCGTCGAAGTAAGCAGAGACGGGCAGCTGGGTTTCAGACGGCACCAGATTCAGTGCGGCGCTGAGATTGGACATTATCCCCACTCCCAATAACGGTGAAAGCAGTGAACAACCCAACCATCGACAAGATCGATTTGGGAAAGGACGCCATCGGCAGGTGGCCTAGGGTCTGTTGAGGTAGGAAACGAGCGTTTGCTGGCCCCCGCTTGGGCCAACGACCATACGTTCAATGGGCCAACAGACCCAAACCATCGTGCGGAGCGGCGTACGCCGGCCCGGCCTTTGGAGGAAAGGGGGGGATTGTACCCCAGGGAAATTGATAAGTCCCTGATTTTCGAACCCTTTCCGCCGCCAGCTATTCGGCCGTCAGATGGATGATGCTTCGCGTTGCGACCACGAATCGTCATCTCGCACCCTGTCTGATGTGCGCAGAACGCACGCGGAATTGCCGTAAAATGCCGGATTGTCCTTTTCTGATTCGCAACCGGCATGCCCCGTGCCTCAAACGACGCGTCCAGCAGCGCGTCCGCCACGCCCTCCGCTACGCCGGCTTCCTATGAAGCGGCCATGGCCGAACTCGAAACCCTTGTCGCCAGCATGGAATCCGGTGAATTGCCGCTGGAGGCCTCGCTTGCGGCGTATCGACGCGGGGCTGAGCTGGTCAAGTACTGCCAGCAGGTGCTGGAACGCGTCGAGCAGCAAGTGCGCGTGCTGGACGGCGATGCCCTGAAGCCGTTGGGCGACGACTCCGGCGCGAACGAGCAGGGCGACGCATGAGCGATTTCGCCCAATGGATGGCGTCCGTGGTCGCGCGGACGGAAAGCGCGCTCGAGCACACGTTGCCAGCCGAAACCGTCGCGCCGCAACGTCTGCATGCCGCCATGCGCTATGCCACGCTCGGGGCGGGAAAGCGCGTGCGTCCGCTGCTGGCCCATGCTGCCGGTGCGCTGGGCGATGCATCGCCCGCGGCGCTTGATGGTGTGAGCTGCGCGGTGGAAATGATCCACGCCTATTCGCTCGTCCACGACGACATGCCCTGCATGGACGACGACGACCTGCGCCGCGGCCGCCCCACCGTGCATCGCGCCTATGATGAAGCGACGGCTCTGCTGGTCGGCGACGCCTTGCAGACGCAGGCGTTCATCGTGCTGGCCGAGCTGGGTGCAGTCAGCCCGTCGACGCGGGCCGTGCTGGTCGGTGAATTGGCGCGTGCTTCCGGTTCGCTGGGGATGGCGGGCGGTCAGGCCATCGATCTGCAAAGCGTTGGCATCGCGCTGTCGCAGGACGAGCTGGAGGCGATGCACCGCATGAAGACCGGAGCGTTGCTGCGGGCGAGCCTGCGGATGGGCGCGCTGTGTGCTGGCGTGAATGCCGCTGCCTTGGAGTATGTCGATGCATATGCGGGTGCTGTCGGCCTCGCGTTCCAGGTGGTCGACGACATCCTCGACGTGACGGCCGATACTGCAACGCTGGGCAAGACCGCCGGCAAGGACGAGGCCAACGACAAGCCGACTTACGTGTCCATCCTCGGGTTGGACAAGGCCCGGGCGCTGGCCGATGAGCTGCATGCCGCAGCGGGTGCGGCGGTCGCAGAACTGGCCCGCGAACTGGGCAAGGCCCGTACCGTCCGATTGGCCGAGATGGCCGACCTGATCGTGCGGCGTGGCCACTGAACAACATTGCATCGACGTTAGAAGTCTTTGCCAAAACGCCTGAGCGGCGGTCCCACATGACGTACGAACTTCTGAACACCATCGACGATCCGGCCGACCTGCGCCGACTGGATCGCCGCCAACTCGGGCCGCTTGCCAACGAGTTGCGCGCCTTCGTGCTCGATTCCGTCTCGCAAACGGGCGGCCACCTGTCGTCGAACCTTGGCACGGTCGAACTGACGATTGCACTGCATTACGTCTTCAACACGCCGGAAGACCGCATCGTGTGGGACGTCGGCCACCAGAGCTATCCGCACAAGATCCTGACCGGGCGCCGCGACCAGATGGGCTCGCTGCGTCAGCTGGACGGCATTTCGGGTTTCCCGCGCCGCAGCGAAAGCCCGTATGACACGTTCGGCACTGCGCACTCGTCCACGTCGATTTCGGCCGCGCTGGGCATGGCCCTGGGCGCCAAGACCAACGGTGAAGACCGCGTCGCCATTGCCGTGATCGGCGACGGTGCGATGAGCGCCGGCATGGCTTTCGAGGCGATGAACAACGCGGGCGTCTATAAAGACCTGCCGCTGGTGGTGGTGCTGAACGACAACGACATGTCGATCTCGCCGCCGGTGGGAGCGCTGAACCGCTATCTGGCGCGGCTGATGAGCGGCCAGTTCTACGCGGCCACCAAGAAGGGCGTGGAAAAGCTGCTGTCGGTGGCGCCACCGGTGCTCGAGTTCGCCAAGCGCTTCGAGGAACACACCAAGGGCATGTTCGTGCCGGCCACGATGTTCGAGGAGTTCGGCTTCAACTACATCGGCCCGATCGATGGGCACGATCTGGAATCGCTGGTGCCGACGCTGCAGAACATCCGCCAGCGTGCGCGCGAAGGCGGCGGCCCCCAGTTCCTCCACGTCGTCACCAAGAAGGGCCAGGGCTACAAGCTGGCCGAGGCTGATCCGATCCTCTATCACGGCCCGGGCAAGTTCAATCCGCAGGAGGGCATCAAGCCTTCGGGGCGCCCCGCCAAGGTTACGTATACGCAGGTGTTCGGCCAGTGGCTGTGCGATATGGCGGCCGCCGACAAGCGCCTAGTGGGTATCACGCCCGCCATGCGCGAAGGCTCGGGGATGGTGGAGTTCGAGCAGCGCTTTCCCGATCGCTATTACGACGTGGGCATCGCCGAGCAGCACGCCGTCACCTTTGCCGGCGGCCTGGCATGCGAGGGGCTGAAACCGGTCGTCGCCATCTATTCGACGTTCCTGCAGCGCGGCTATGACCAGCTGATTCACGACGTGGCGCTGCAGAATCTGCCGGTGGTCTTCGCGCTGGACCGCGCAGGCCTGGTCGGTGCGGACGGTGCCACGCACGCAGGTGCGTACGACATCGCCTACCTGCGCTGCATCCCCAACATGATGGTGATGACGCCGGCCGACGAGAACGAATGCCGCCAACTCCTGAGCACGGCCTTCGCGCAGGATTGCCCCACCGCCGTGCGCTATCCCCGTGGTGCCGGCACGGGCGTGGCGGTGCAGCCGACGCTGGAGCCGCTGCCGTTGGGCAAGGCCGAAGTGCGCCGCGCTTCCACAGCGCCGGCCGGCCAACGTGTGGCGATTCTGGCATTTGGCTCGATGGTGGCCCCGGCGTCGGCAGCGGCCGAGCGTTTGGACGCGACCGTCGTCAACATGCGCTTCGTCAAGCCGCTCGACGTGGCCTGTGTGCTGGAAATGGCTCGCACGCACGATTATGTGGTCACGGTGGAAGAAGGCTGCGTGATGGGCGGGGCAGGTAGCGCCTGCCTGGAAGCGCTGGCCGCCGCCGGTGTCGCCACGCCGGTGCTGCAGCTGGGCTTGCCTGACCGCTTTATCGATCACGGCGATCATGCGGCGCTGCTGGCGCAATGTGGTCTGGACGCCAACGGCATCCTGGCCTCCATCCGCGAGCGTTTTGCCGTACAGCCGCGCGCTGCAACCCCGCGCGTCGCCTGAAGCATGAAGCACTTCTGGCGCTACCCCATAGGCAGAATCAATCACCCGTATTGCGGCTGCGGGTTTGAGTAGTTGACTGCAAAGGTAGGAAATTTCTTTTACACTCCGCCAGTCCTATTTCTGAATTTGTGTGCGCAGTCGCGGGATGGGCCGATTCGATCACTTGAGGGGTGGTCAGCATCAGCCAGGTTCCGCGGTTTCACACTCGTTGCGTGCCGGCCGACTGCGATGGCCGGACGACCGTAAAGGAAACCGATCATGAACGATATGAACCCGGCTTTCGCGATGCCGGACGTGCAGTCCAGCCACGATACCCGCCAGATTCCCATTCAGCGTGTTGGCGTGCGTGGCGTGCGTTACCCGATGTCGCTGCAGACGCCTTCGGGCGTGCAGAACACCGTCGGCACCTACAACCTCGACGTGCATCTGCCGGCCGACCAGAAGGGCACGCACATGTCGCGCTTCGTCGCGCTGCTTGAAGAAGAGCGCGAGCCGCTGAATCTGGCGCAGTTCCAGCTGCTGCTGGAAAAGATGCTGGAGAAGCTCGAAGCCGACGCCGGCCGTATCGAAGTCCACTTCCCGTATTTCGTCAGCAAGACGGCCCCGGTGTCGGGCGTGCAGTCGCTGATGGACTATGAAGTGACGATGATTGGCGAAGTGCGCGACGGCCACACCAAGGTCCGCGTCAAGGCGCTGGTGCCGGTGACGAGCCTCTGCCCGTGCTCGAAGAAGATCTCGCAGTACGGCGCGCACAACCAGCGCTCGCACATCACGATCGACGCCGAGCTGGCCGCCGATACGCCGGTCGAAGCGCTGATCCGCATGGCCGAAGAAGAGGCGTCGTGCGAACTGTGGGGCCTGCTCAAGCGTCCGGACGAGAAGTTCGTGACCGAGCGCGCGTACGAAAACCCGAAGTTCGTGGAAGACCTGGTGCGCGATATCGCCATGCGCCTGAACCAGGACGACCGCATCGTCGCCTACACGCTGGAAGCGGAAAACTTCGAGTCGATTCACAACCACAGCGCCTATGCGCTGATCGAGCGCGACAAGCGCACCGACAAGTAATCGACGCGCCGCCCCAAGAAAAAGCCGCTCAACCGAGCGGCTTTTTTCATGCCTGGTGGATGCGGATGTCTTCGAGGTCCCAGCGCGGCGTGACGCCGTAGCCGTAGCCGTCCTGCACCTGGGTGGGATCAGCCTGCAGCCGCATCGCGCCGGCAAAGGCGATCATCGCGCCGTTGTCGGTGCAGAACTGCAGGTCGGGGTAATAAACGCGCAGGCCGCGCTTTTTGCCCTCGGCGTTCAAGCCCTCGCGCAATTGGCGATTGGCGCCCACGCCGCCGGCCACGACGATGCGCTTGAGGCCATGCTCGCGTGCGGCGCGCAGCGTCTTCTTGACGAGCACTTCGACGATGGCGTCGACAAACGCCCGGGCAAGATCCGCGCGCGGCTGGTGGCAGGTCTCGCTGTCGGTCAGGTTGAGCTTGCGCACCTGGGTGAGCACCGCCGTCTTCAGCCCGGCGAACGAAAAATCGAAATTGCCCGAATGCAGCATCGGTCGGGGCAGGTCGAACACGCCCGGGTTGCCAAACTCGGCCAGCCGCGAAACGGCAGGGCCGCCCGGGTAGCCGAGGCCGAGCAGCTTGGCGGTCTTGTCGAAAGCTTCGCCGGCGGCATCGTCCAGTGTCTCGCCGAGCAGCGTGTATTGCCCGACGGCATCGACGCGCATCAACTGCGTATGCCCGCCCGAGACGAGCAGCGCCAGAAACGGAAACTCCGGCCGGTCCGCCTCCAGCAGCGGCGAGAGCAGGTGCCCCTCCAGGTGATGCACGCCTACGAGCGGTTTGCCGAGCGCAAACGCCAACGCATTGGCCACCGAAGCGCCGACGAGCAACGCGCCGGCCAGCCCCGGGCCTTTCGTGTAAGCGATCGCGTCGATGTTCGCGCGCGTCGCGCCCGCTTTGCCCAGCACCTCTTCCAGCAGCGGAATCACGCGCCGGATGTGATCGCGCGAGGCCAGCTCGGGCACCACACCGCCGTACTCGCGGTGCATGGCGATCTGCGAATACAGCGCATGCGCGCGCAGGCCGGCATGGGTGTCGTACAGGGCGACGCCGGTTTCGTCACAGGAGGATTCGATGCCGAGGACCAGCATGGCAAGCGGGGTGTGAGGAATGCAATGGGAAGGCCGCCGAAGATAGCACAAGTTAAAATGCGCGGTTTCTTCAAGAATAGGGCGGCGCAGCGATCATGATGCGATGCGATGTAGCGGTGATCGGCGCAGGCGCGGCCGGGATGATGTGCGCGGCCGTGGCCGGGCAGCGCGGCGCACGCGTAGTGCTGATCGACCACGCGACGAAGCTGGCCGAGAAGATTCGCATCTCCGGCGGCGGCCGCTGCAACTTCACCAACGTCAACGCGGGCCCTGCCAATTACCTGTCGAACAACCCGCATTTCAGCCGTTCGGCGCTGGCGCGGTACACGGCGCAGGACTTCATCGGCCTTGTCTCCAGCTACCGCATCCCGTATCACGAGAAACACAAGGGCCAGCTTTTCTGCGACGACAGCGCGGAAGACATCATCCGCATGCTGGAAACGGAATGCGAGCGCGGCAATGTGATCTGGCGCACCGGCTGCTCGATCGCTGAAGTCGGCAAGGATGGCGAGGCCTATCGACTATCGACCAGTGCGGGCGAGATCGTCGCCAGCAAGGTGGTGATCGCCACGGGCGGGCTGTCCATCCCCAAGATCGGTGCGACGGATTTCGGGTATCGCATTGCGCGGCAGTTCGGCTTGAAGATCGTCGAGACGCACCCGGCACTGGTGCCGCTCACCTTCAATGCCGAGCATTGGGCGCCGTTTTCGGCGTTGTCGGGCGTGTCGATGGAAGTGGACGTGACCGTTGCGCAGCCGCAGGGCAAGGGTGGTCGCAAGGGGAGCGCGACGACGTTCCGCGAAGACTTGCTGCTGACCCATCGCGGGCTGTCGGGTCCGGCGGTGCTGCAGATCTCGAGCTTCTGGAATGCCGGCCAGCCGCTTCTCATCGATCTGCTGCCGGACACCGACGCCGGGCAGTGGCTGTGCGACGAGAAATCCGGCTCACGCAAGCAGCTGGGTACGGTGCTGGCACAGCGCTTGCCGGAACGCGTCGCGCAGGCGTGGTGCGCCACGCACGGTGCCAACCCGCAGGCCCCGATTGCCGAGTTGCCCGACAAGGTGCTTCGCAACCTTGGCGCGGCGCTGAACCGATGGGAGCTGACGCCGTCGGGCAGCGAAGGGTACCGGAAAGCCGAAGTGACGCGCGGTGGGGTCGATACGCGCGCGCTGTCCTCCGCCACGATGGAGGCCCAATCGGCGCCCGGCCTGTACTTCATCGGCGAGGTGGTCGACGTGACGGGCTGGCTTGGCGGCTACAACTTCCAGTGGGCGTGGGCTTCGGCCGTCGCGGCGGGAGAGGCCGCTTCCGCTCGCTGACCCCCCACGGATCGGTCCTGGAACTGTTCGGGTTCTGTGCTACGATCAGTGATCCATTTTTCCAAGTTTGCAACCCGCTGGACCACCGTCCAAGCGGGTTTTGCCGTTTATCGGAGTTCGGAATGTCGCAGTTGTCCCTCAAGGCCCAGATCACGGAAGACATGAAGGCGGCCATGCGCGCCAAGGAAATGGATCGTCTCGGCACGATCCGCCTGTTGCAGGCCGCCATCAAGCAGCGTGAGGTGGACGAGCGCATCGAGCTGGATGACGCTGCCGTGCTGGCCGTGATCGACAAGATGCTCAAGCAGCGCAAGGATTCGATCACCGCGTTCGAGCAAGCCGGACGTGACGACCTTGTTGCCAAGGAAGCGGCAGAAGTGGCGGTGCTGCAGCTCTATATGCCCGCGCAGCTGTCGGAAGCCGAAGTCGACGCCGCGGTGCGTGACGCCGTGGCCAAGGTCGGTGCCTCGGGCCCGCAGGACATGGGCAAGGTGATGGGCGTCCTCAAGCCGGCCCTGGCCGGCCGTGCCGACATGACGCAAGTCTCGGCACGCGTGAAGGCCGCCCTGACCGGCGCCTGAATCCGCTCTACACTCGCCGCATCGAAGGGGCACACCCCGCGTGATCCCGCAGCCGTTCATTGACGACCTGCTCAACCGCGTCGATATCGTCGACGTGGTGGGCCGTTATGTGCAGTTGAAGAAGGGCGGCGCCAACTTCATGGGGCTGTGCCCGTTCCATAACGAGAAGTCGCCGTCGTTCTCGGTATCGCCCACGAAGCAGTTCTATCACTGCTTCGGGTGCGGCGCGCATGGCTCGGCGATCGGCTTCCTGATGGAGTTTTCCGGGCAATCCTACGTCGAGGCCATCAAGGACCTCGCACAGTCCGTCGGCATGGTGGTGCCCGAGGAGCGCGGTGGCTTGCCGCCCGCTGCGCGTGCCGAACAGCAAGCCAAGACCGTCGCGCTCGGCGACGTCATGGCCCGCGCCTGCGATCACTACCGCAAGCAGCTGCGCAGCGCCCCCAACGCCATCCAATACCTCAAGGGCCGCGGCCTGACCGGCGAGATTGCCGCGCACTTCGGTCTCGGCTACGCGCCGGACGACTGGCAATCGCTCGAAGCCGTGTTCGGTCCGTATCGCGAAGACGCCACTGCCGCCCCGCTCATCGAGGCCGGCCTTGTCATCGAAAGCGAGAAGACGGGCGCCGATGGCTCGCACCGCCGCTACGACCGCTTTCGCGATCGCATCATGTTCCCGATCCGCAATACCAAGGGCGTGGTGATCGGTTTTGGCGGCCGCGTGCTGGGGCAGGGCGAGCCGAAATATCTCAACTCCCCCGAAACGCCGCTGTTCAGCAAGGGCACCGAACTGTACGGCCTGTTCGAGGCGCGCAACGCCATCCGCGAGTTCGACTACGTGCTCGTCGTCGAAGGCTATATGGACGTCGTCGCGCTGGCGCAGCTGGGGTTTGCCAATGCGGTGGCCACGCTGGGCACGGCCTGTACGCCCGTCCACGTGCAGAAGCTGCTGCGGCAGGTCGACACCGTCATCTTTTCGTTTGACGGCGATAGCGCCGGGCGCCGTGCCGCCCGTCGAGCGCTCGAGGCCTGCCTGCCGCACGCTACCGACAACAAGACGATCAAGTTCCTCTTCCTGCCCTCCGAGCACGATCCCGACAGTTTTGTGCGCGAAGAGGGCACCGAGGCCTTCGCCCGTGAAGTGCACAACGCGATGCCGCTGTCGCGCTTCCTGCTGCAGGCTGTGACTGAAGACCTCGACCTGCGCCAACCGGAGGGCCGGGCGCGCGCCCAATATGAGGCCAAGCCGCTGCTGAATGCCATGCCGGCCGGGGGCCTGCGTCTGCAGATCGTGCGCGGTCTGGCCGAAATGACCGGCACCACACCCGCCGATATCGAAGCGCTGTGCGGTTTGCGCAGCGACCCAGCCCAAGCGGGCCGCATGACGCAGAAGCGGCCCCGCGTGGCGCGCACGGCACCTACGGCGCTTGAACAGAAGGTGCTGCGCCTCCTGATGCGCTATCCAGCGCTGGCCGCTCGGCTCGACGCCGATGCCCGTGCCCAGTTGACAGCGCCGCAATTGCCCCAAGGTGAGGTATTGGCCGCGCTGCTGGCCGAATGCGATGCTGCGGGGCCGGAAGTGCACTTCGGCGCCTTTGTTGAGCGCTTGGACCAGACGCCCTACGCCGAAGCCTTCGCCGGATTGCGTACGGCTGTGCTCCAGGACGACATCGAATTGGAGCCGGCCATGTCCGAATTCGACACCGCCGTACAAAAGATGCTCGCCGAGCCGCTGAAGCGCGAGCTGGAGATGTTGCAGCGCAAGATGGAAGCCGGTCATGCCGGCGACGACGACAAGGAGCGCATGCGCTGGCTGGTAGGCGAAATCAGCCGCCGTCGGCAGCTCGTGTAGCGCATGAGCCGCAGAGCCAAGCTCCAAGCGGGGCGGGCAATTGCGGGTAGCCCCTTGATTTTTCAGGCGAAAACCCGATTTTCGTTTAGACCGGCTGGGTCTGGCGTGCTAGAATAGCCGGTTTGGATTGCAAGTCCTTTTTCCCATTTTTGGGGGAGTGAGCGTGCCCATGGTGAAGGTGAAGACCTCCGCGAAGGCCGGTTCCAAGGCCAGTCCTGCTTCTGATTCTGCCAAGCGATCCTCATCGGCGCGCGGCTCGGGAGGAGGAAAGCCACCAGCGGGAACGGCGAAAGTCGCGAATGGTCGGACCCATGTAGGGCAGGCGGGATCGACAGGAGTGAAGGCCACTGCGCCGGCAAAGACGGGGAAAACCCAGCCGCGCCAGACCGCCGATATCACCGTCGCCGCCAAGACTGTCAAACCGACAGCGCGCACAAAGGGCGCGATCCAATCTTCAACCTCAGGCAAGGTCTCGACGTCGATGAGCACGAGCGCCAGACCTGGCGGCACAGCCGCTTCCGTCGCACTCAAGGGCAAGACAACCACCGTGGCGAAATCGAAAGTTACCGAAGTCGAGAGCAAGCAGACCACTGCCAGCGCAAGCGCAACCAAGACGGGTACCGCTCGTACCAGCACCGCAGCCAAGCCAGCCAAGGCAACCGCGGAAGACACCAAGCGCACCGCCCAGGCAGGGGCCACCCCCACAACTCCTCCCGCGCCCCGCGCCGAGGTCGCAGCCGAGCCCAAGAAGCGCGGCCGCAAGCCCAAGGCAGAGACGCAGGCAGACGATGACAGCAGCACGGACGTGACTGAAGAATTTGACACCCCCGCCGCTCCGGCACCGAAAACCGAAAAGCTGAAGGCCCGTGACCGCAAGGCCAAGGAAAAAGCCCTGCTCAAGGAATTCGCTGCTTCGCAGCAAGGCGGTTCGGAAGAAGAGCTTGAGGCCCGCCGCCAGAAGCTCAAGGCGCTGATCAAGCTGGGCAAATCGCGCGGCTACCTGACCTACGCTGAAATCAACGACCACCTCCCCGACGACATGGTCGACGTGGAGTCGATGGAAACGTTGGTTGCCACGCTCAACGACATCGGCGTTGCCGTGTACGAGCAGGCTCCGGACGCCGAAACGCTGCTCCTGAACGACAACGCGCCTTCCGTGACCACGGAAGAAGAGGCTGAAGAAGAAGCCGAAGCCGCGCTGTCGACGGTTGACTCCGAATTCGGCCGCACGACCGACCCGGTCCGCATGTACATGCGCGAAATGGGCACGGTCGAGCTGCTCACGCGCGAAGGCGAAATCGAAATCGCCAAGCGCATCGAAGCCGGCCTGAAAGACATGGTCATGGCCATCTCGGCCTGCCCGGTCACCATTTCAGAAATCCTCGCCATGGGCGAGCGCGTGGCCAACGATGAGTCCAAGATCGACGAATTCATCGACGGCCTGATCGACCCGAACGCTGAAGCCGAGGCCGCTGCCGCCGCCGAGGAAGAAGAGGAGTTCGAGGAAGAAGACGCCGAAGAAGAAGGTGACGAAGAGGAAGACGAGGACGATGAAGGTGCCGGCGCTGCCGCAGCTTCGGCCCGTCAACTCGAAGAACTCAAGCAGGCTGCACTGGTCAAGTTTGGCGTGATCGGCGAGCAGTTCGACAAGATGCGCCGTGCGTTCGAGAAGGAGGGCTACAAGTCCAAGCCTTACGTGAAGGCACAGGAAGCCATCCAGGCCGAACTGATGACGATCCGCTTTACGGCACGCAACGTCGAGCGTCTGTGCGACACGCTGCGCGGCCAGGTGGACGAAGTGCGCAAGCTTGAGCGTGCCATCCTGAACATCGTGGTCGACAAGTGCGGCATGCCGCGCGGCGATTTCGTTGCGCGCTTCCCGGGCAACGAGACGAACCTGAAGTGGATTGAAACCGTGGTGGCTGACGGCAAGCCGTACAGCACCATCGTCGAGCGTAACGTGCCGGCCGTGCACGAACTGCAGCAAAAGCTGATCGACCTGCAGGCGCGCGTGGTGCTGCCGCTGACCGAGCTGAAGGACGTCAATCGCAAGATGTCGGAAGGCGAGCGCCGTGCCCGTGAGGCCAAGCGTGAGATGACCGAGGCCAACCTGCGTCTGGTGATCTCGATCGCCAAGAAGTACACGAACCGCGGTCTGCAGTTCCTCGACCTGATCCAGGAAGGCAACATCGGCCTGATGAAGGCGGTGGACAAGTTCGAATACCGCCGTGGCTACAAGTTCTCGACGTACGCCACGTGGTGGATCCGTCAGGCCATTACGCGTTCGATCGCCGACCAGGCGCGCACCATCCGTATTCCGGTGCACATGATCGAGACGATCAACAAGATGAACCGCATCTCGCGTCAGATCCTGCAGGAAACCGGCAACGAACCGGATCCGGCAACGCTGGCCGAGAAGATGGAGATGCCGGAAGACAAGATCCGCAAGATCATGAAGATCGCGAAGGAGCCGATCTCCATGGAAACGCCGATCGGTGACGACGACGATTCCCATCTGGGCGATTTCATCGAGGATACGAACACGCTGGCCCCGGCCGAAGCAGCGCTGCATGGCTCCATGCGCGGTGTGGTGAAGGATGTGCTCGATTCGCTGACGCCGCGCGAAGCCAAGGTGCTGCGCATGCGTTTTGGTATCGAAATGAGCACCGACCACACGCTGGAAGAAGTCGGTAAGCAGTTCGACGTGACCCGCGAGCGTATCCGTCAGATCGAGGCGAAGGCACTGCGCAAGCTGCGCCATCCGAGCCGCTCCGACAAGCTGAAGAGCTTCCTCGAGGGCAGCTGATTCTAGCGAAGCAGGCGATTTTCCGAGTGGGCTTGCGCCCACTTTCGGGTAAAATCCCGCACCAGGCCCGGCCTAAGCGCCGGGTCTCTTTTTTTCCTGTTGGACAGGGCCGGACGCCGTGCTGGTTGCAGGCAGCGGACTCATAATCCGCCTCCGAAAGGACACCGTGGGTTCGAATCCCACCCGGCCCACCATCCTTCCCTCCCACTTTCTCGTCCCCCTTCATCCGCGTTTGCACGCCATGTTATGTGGCGGCTTTGTCTTGTCTTGCGTGCCTTATTGTTGCGGGACCGTATTTTGCTACCGGCTTTTCTTTCGGCGAAATATATTCATTTCGACATAATTGAATAACCCGCATTGCACCAACATTCCCCCCGATCGGAGGGGAGGGGTTTAAAACGCTTCAAACGAAACGGTTTCATTCCCTCGTTTGAAAAGTCGCCAAACCGCGCCGTGCCTGCTTGCGCGGGAGATTGCGGGCGTTGTTTTGAATGAAATCTCTATTTACTTCATACTCTGACCGGACCATAGTTTCGGCCATAACGATAAGTAAATAGCCAGTAGCGTACCCTTCGGAGACACAGGATGTTACGCATTCAAAACGGGCCCTTCCAGCATTCCGCTTTTGCGCGTGCCCACGCGCGTCATCGCCATCGTCATCACTGCAGCAGCGGTGGCGAGGTGCGTCCACGCTAGCAGCATTACCTCGATTGTTCTTGGGATCGGCACCGCGCCGATCTGCGTGATACCGGCCGACCGCCGGTAACGCGACCAAAGCACGCCCGTCGTTTTTGACGTATGCAAGTCGATCTGCCGACGGGGCAGATCGTGCGCTGCCGGCTGTCGTTTGCCGGCAGACGGGGTATTGACCGGCTGTTGCACACATTCGCCGGCCCAAAACACAACAAGTTCCAAAACGTGAGGAGACAACCATGGGTAGTCGACGTCATCTTTTTGTTGTCATGGCAACCAGTTGCATAGTGGCCATGCCGTTTATTGGCGGGTGCGGCGGGGCGGATGATCCCGGCTCGTCGGATGTTGCGCAGTGCTCGGGCAGTTCGTGTCCGCCGAGCGGAGCGGTCACCACACCGAGCACGCCGACCAGTCTGTGCCCAGCAGCGCTCGACTACACGACGACGTACACGGGCGGCTCGGGCAGCGGCGAGTACATCAAGGTCAAGTTCGACACGAGCAAGAACACGTACCAGATGCAGTTTCTGGAATCGTCGGTGCCGACCTCGGCGGGCCAGGTCAATACGACGCGCAAGGGGTTGACCATCAACGGCACGTTCGTCCATCCGACCAACTTGCCAACGCCTGAGCAGAACCGCTGCGCTTTCGTGCTGCAGTCGGGCAAGACGGCCGACAACAGCTACGCGATCACTGTCAATCCGCAAGACCCGCCGATGCTGTTCGTCGGGCAGGGCATTGTGGGGGGCGGCATTCCGGGGGCGACCATCCAGTTTGACGGCATTCAGCCGATTCCCGGCGTCGTGATTGGCGCGGTGCCGTCGCGCACGTTCGATTTCTATCCGTTCCTGGGCTTCTCCGAGACGGTGACAGATTTCTCGCAGGTAGCGGGGCGCTACAACCAGGTCGGTGTGCATGTCACGCCAACGGGTTCGGGCAGCCAGACCTCGGCGCCGCAAGGCTGGCAACCTGATGCCGTCAACTGGACGCAAACGTTGAATGCCGATGGCACGTGTACGGCGGAAGGGATCGACTATTCCTGCCACACGACGGGTACCCCGTGGACGCTGCGTCAGAACACAGACGGCTCGCAGGACAACGTGTTTGTCAGCAACCCGACCAGCAGCAGCGTGCCGTATCCGTATGTGGGCCAGGTCTCGCCGCTGGTGCTGCTGGCACCAAGTCAGGCCAAGGGCATTCTGATTGCCGGCAAGCTCAACGGGCAGGTGGTGCCGGTGGTGATCCGCGTCGGCTACTCGCATAGCGATCCGGCGAACCTTCTGGCTTCGGTGGCGGATGACCAGATCGGCATCTCGATCCTCTCGCCCGCAACCGCAATCCCGGCCAACGCACTCAAGGGTGGCTATGTCGGGGCGACCAGTGGCTCGGCATGTGGCGTAGTCACCAACAACGGCCCGAGCGGTGCGCCTGCCAGCGGCAATGGCTTGAACGCGACGATCGATCACCCGGAACTGTCAGGCTCCTATAGCGGTGGCTTCTTCCACGCCAACGCCGGCAACTGCAGCGACGGCACGGCTGTATCGACGCTGGCCGCCAACTACACCTCCACGCTGTTCCAGAACGGCACCGCCGCCTTCATCAACCCGCTCACGTCACGTGTGACGGCGCAGTTCGGGCTCGACTACACGCAAAGCTCGCCGGGCAAGTTGATCGTGACCGCGCAGAACGACTTCAACGCGCAGGGCGCCAGCGGCAACGTTGCGCTGTTCAAGGCCGGCGACACCGGGGTGGCCGTCAAGGTGGGCAACGTGTACGCAATGCTCATGAACAACAACAAGTACAACCCGTTCTTCACGGTCGGCGCATTCGTCCAGTGAGGCGCGCAGCAACGAAACCACATGCGGCGGCGTGCGTGACCTGTGCACGCTGCGCCGCCGCGACGGAACAACAACACGGAGGAAACGCAAATGCAATGGCGTAAATGGTTGGTCGTGCTCGCTTGCGCACCGATGGTGACAGCGTGCGGAGGCGGCGGTGATGATTCGCCCGCTCCGGTGATCCAGCGCCTGTGTCCGCAGGCCATCGACTACAACACCGTCTTCACTGGCGGATCGGGTTCGGGCGAACTCGTGAAGGTGCAGCTCGACACGACGAAGATGACGTACCAGATCACGTATCTGGCCTCGCCGATTCCGGTCAAGACGGGCACCGTGGCGCCCACCCGCGATACGGCGCCCAACAACGTGCAGACCGGCACGCTCACGCAAGAGACGGCGCTGCCGACCGAGAAACTGAACCAGTGCGCGTTCCGCCTGAATAATGCGAGCCTCGATCCGAGCCGTCCGGCGCGGTTCTTCCTGGGGCAGGGCGTGCTGGGCGGCACGATTCCGGGCGCGACGATCCAGTTCGACGGCATCGTTGGCGTGGGCAAGATTGCGCAAACCACGTTCCCGTATTACCCGTTCATCAGCTTCTCGAACACCGAGACCGATCTGACCAAGATTGCGGGCAACTACAACCAGCTCGGCTACCACCAGGTGCCGTCGCAGAGCTTCTCGCAGCAGGCGGTCGATGCGCGTTTCACCATCAACGTGGATGGCACCTACACCGAGTGCGACAACCTCGGCGTGAAGAACGGCGGGGCGTGCCTGACGTCTAGCGCGACGGTCAACCAGAAGCTGACGCTGCGTGGCGACGCCCCGGCCTTCACCACGCTGAACTATCAGCCGCAGGTGCCGGCAACGGTGTCGTCGCTCGACCCGGCCAAGGCGGGCAAGGGCGTGATGATCGTGGGCAAGCTGTATGGCCAACTCGTGCCGATCTTCATTCGCGTCGGTGCGGCCAATTCCGATCTGACGGCCGGCCCGCCGGTGGCAGATGACGAGTCCGGCATTTCGATCATGGCGCCAGTCGGCAACATCGCGCTGGGCTCGCAGGACGGCGAATACACAGGTGTGGACAGCACGTTCAACTACCGTGCCACGGCGCTGGTGGGCGCGCAGGCCACGATGCTCGATCCGTTCAACGCATCGCAGGCTGCGCTGGCGCGACCGCTGAACCTGGACTTCACGCAGAGCGTCCCGGGCGTGATCCGCACCACGCAGACCAGCGCACCGGCCGGCTCGGCCCCGACGGGCAAGCTGATCTTTACCGGCAAGACCTTCGGCTTCCTGGACATGAGCGATACGAAGAACCCGTACTTCACCGTGGGCGCCTTCGTGCAGTGACGTTTCCGGAATAACACGCCACGGGGCGCGGCACAGACCACCGCGCTCCGCTCAGAACAACAGGAGGAAGCATCATGAAGAAACTGACTGTCGCATTGATGGCGGCCTGCGCATCCGCAGGTGCCATGGCGCAGCAGGCCGGTGACAACGTGGCGACGGTGGGCTGGTTCCACATCATGCCGCAGGACTCGAGCAACAACCTGACCACGAGCGTGATCAACGCGCCGATCAATGATCCGCTGCGCTTGCCCGGCAGTTTCACGTCGCCCAACAGCGGGCTGCGTGTGGGCAACGCCAACACGCTGGGCCTGACGCTGACGCACTTCTTTACCGACAACATTGCGCTGACCACGATTGCCGGCGTGCCGCCCGAATTCAAACTGACCGGGCATGGCGTGATCCGCGCGCCCGGGCCCGCAGGGGCGCTCGGCCACGTCGACCTGGACGACCCGTCCAACCAGCCGGCCGTGCGCAAGGCGCGCCAATGGAGCCCTGGGGTCATCCTGCAGTGGTACTTCGGGCACGCGCAGTCGACGTTCCGTCCGTTCGTGGGCGTGGGTGTGGTCTACAGCTTCTTCACCAACATCGAGCTGAATCCGTACTTTGCGGCGGCGGTGAATCGCGAGCTGGGCAGCGTGCTGGCAGCGGGGGCGGGCAAGCCGGGGCCGACGTATGTCGAAGGGAAGTCGTCGTCCTCGTGGGCGCCGATCTTCAACCTCGGTGCGAGCTACGCGATCAACAAGCAATGGGCCTTGACGGCAACGGTGTCGTACCTGCCGCTCAAGACCGAAGCGGCGACCGTCATCAAGGCGTCGGACGGCACCACGCTGGCCACGACGAAGACCACGCTCAAGGCCAATCCGATCATCACATTCGTTGGGGTGTCGTACAAGTTTTAGCCGGGTGTCGGCTGTCTGCGCCTGGCTAATCGGCGCGGCGTGAATCGAGCGGGAACCGGTTTGCGCCGCATTCTTAAGGCGGTTTCTACCGTCAGTTCTAGTGAGGCAATAAATGAGCACACGTAAAGTCGTATCTCTTGCACTCGCACTTGCCACCGTAGCAGCCACACCCGCACTTGCCGTCACCGTCTCGCGTGTCGATGGTCAACCGATGAACCCGAATGGCGAGCCATTCTCGGTCACCGGCCAGACCACGCTGTCCAAAGGCTCCATCAGCGCCAATTGCACAGCGACCTTCACCGGCACGATCACGCCTTCGGGCATCGTCAACATCACGTCCACATCGTTTACCGGCGGCGGGACGTGCGGCCTCATCTCCGGCGCGACCCCGTGGACAGGCCAGGCCGACAGCACCACCCAGCTGTCGATCAACAATGCGGCGGTCAACGTGTTCCTGCTGGGCAGCTGCGGCCCCAGCAAGGTCGTGACGGCCTGGAACGATCCGAACTCGTCGCTCACGTTCACCAACGCACTGCTCACGCCGGACTGTACGGTGAGCGGCACGGTGGTGTCGACGCCGAAGTTCCACGTGCAATAAGCACGTACCCGGTTGACGGGCGGTTGCGCAGCCGCCGTCGATTGGTCTGAAGCATGGGCCCGGCATGTCGGGCCTTGTTTCTTTTGGGGCGCGTATTTCTCTCTGGGCAATACCCCTGTCGCCAATGGCGGCAATGCAATGTGCTGCGGCGATGGCATGATCCGGCTTTTGCCGCTGCACCGGGGCAGCGGCCTTTTACGGGAGCCAAGACATGCGTTTGCTTACTTCAGTCGCCGTGGCCGCAGCGATGGTGGCGTCCATCGGATCCGCCTATGCCCAGACGCCAGCATCTGCCGCCGCCGCGCCAACCCAACAACGCACGCAAGTGCCAGGCTATTACCGCATGGCGCTGGGCGACGACGTTGTGACCGCGCTCTACGACGGCTACACCGATCTGCCCGCCAAGACCCTGCTTGGCCTGAACGCGCAATCGGTGCAGAGCCTGCTGGCGCGGATGTTTGTATCGAACACGCCGGGCATGCAGACGGCGGTGAACGGCTTTCTGATCGACACGGGTGCCAAACGCATCCTCGTCGACACGGGTTCTGGCACGTGCTTTGGTCCGACGATGGGCGGCCTGGCCGGCAACGTTCGTGCATCGGGTTACCAGCCCGAGCAGATTGACGCCGTGCTGTTGACGCACCTGCATCCGGACCACGCATGCGGACTGCTGACGCCGCAAGGCCAGCCGGCCTTCCCGAATGCGCAGGTGTATGTGGCCGCGCCGGAAGCCGATTTCTGGCTGAGCGAAACGATCGCCGCTTCCAAGCCGAGCGACATGCAGCCGTTCTTCAAGATGGCGCGCGATTCCGTGGCGCCGTATGCAGCAGCGGGCAAGCTCAAGCAGTTCAAACCGGGCGATGAGGTGGTGCCGGGCGTGCGCTCGGTCGTCGCCAACGGGCATACGCCGGGGCACAGCGGCTATCTGTTCGCCTCGAAGGGACGCAGCCTGCTGGTCTGGGGCGATCTCGTGCATAGCCATGCCGTGCAGTTCCAGCACCCCGAGGTGGCGTTTGAATACGACGTCGACAAGAAGGCCGCCATCGCCTCGCGCCGCAAACTGTTTGCAGAAGCAGCGCGCGACAAGCTCTGGGTGGCCGGCGCACATCTGCCGTTCCCGGGCCTGGGCCACGTGCGCCGCGATGGCAACGCCTTCGCTTGGGTGCCCATCGAATACGGCCCGCTGCGCACGGACCGCGCTGATTGATTTTCGGCCCGACCGTTTAAGCGCCCGCCGGCCGCTTCATTTTGCAAGCGGTCGGCAGGTCCAAGTCTTTGGCTGCGGTTGTGCTCTCGGTCTTGTGGCCCCATTGGGTGCTGTCGTAGCCGACCTTGACGGTCTTTCCGTCCACTGGCGCGATGGTCGAGACCACCTGCGGGAGCAGCAACTGGTGGTCGACCTTGCGCATCGTGACGTCGCCGAGAAAGCTCGGCTTCTGCATGCCTTCCAGCGCCAGCGCAATCTTCAGCGGATCGGTCGAATTGGCTTTGCGGATGGCGTCCGTGACCAGCTCGACGGACAATACGGTGCGCGGCGCGAAGTGCTCGCCGGCGGGCGTCTGGCGCACGCGCGCATCCATCTGCATGAGTTGCGCGTTGCCGTTGCCCGGCGTCCATTCCGACACCCAAGTCACCTTGCCGATCTTGGCCTGCGAGACGGCGAGCACCGTACCCGGCGCGCCTGCGCCGCTGTGGTTCAGATAGCGCACGTCGTAGCTCATGTCGCCGGCAGCCTTGATGAGCAGGTTCAGGTCTTGCCCCCAGTTGCCCGTGAGGAGCGTGTCCGCGCCCGTCGCCTTGGCCTTCGAGACATAAGGCGCGAAATCCTTCACCTTGCCGATCGGGTGCAGCGTTTCTCCGGTGAACTGCACGTCGGGCCGCGCGGCCGAGATCATCTGCTTGCCCAACGCTGCCCACAGCCGGCCGTGCGCGTAGTCCTGGTTCAGCGAATAGACCTTCCGGATATCGGGCTGCGTCTTCACGAAGTTGGCCAGCGCGCGCATCTTCATTGCCGTGTTGGCCTCGGTGGCGAAATGCCAGAAGCTGCAATGCGCGCCCGTCAGGTCTGGGTCGATCGATGCGTAGTTGATGATCAGCACACGGTTGTTCGGATTGCGCTCGTTGTGCTTGGTGGCCGCATCCACCATGGCCGCCACCACAGAGGAGCCCGACCCGCCGGTGAAAACAATCTTCGCCCCCGCGTCGATGGCGCTCTGCAGCGCCGACAGACTGTCTTGCGCCGAGAGCTTGTTGTCGTAGGTCGACAGCTCGTAACGCGCACCGTTGAGCACGCCTTGCGGCTGCGCGTTGGCATCGTCGATACCGAGTTTCAGATTCGCTAGAAACTGCTCGCCCACATTCGAGAGCGGCCCGCTCAGCTGATCGATGAACGCCACCTTGATCGGCGCCGGGTCTGCGGCATGGGCCTGCGGTGCGAACAGCAACGCTGCCGCACAGGCCGATGCGGACAACGGACGGGCAAAGCGGATCGCTGCGGGCATGTCTCCTCCTTGTGTGTGTTCTCGGCTACCAGGTGTCGATGAAGCGGCGCGTGGCCGGGTCGCGTGTGTGCCTCGGCGGCGCGGGCGGCGCCGATTGCAACCCGCGCAGCAGCCAGCGGCGCGTATCGGCCGGGTCGATCACCGCGTCGATCTCCAGATAGCTGGCGATGTTGAGCGCGCGGCCTTCCTCGTAAGCCGCATCGACCATCTTGCGGAACAGGGCCTCGCGTTCTGCCGGGTCTTCCACGGCTTCCAGCTCTTTGCGGTAACCCAGGCGGATGGCACCTTCGATGCCCATGCCGCCAAACTCGCCGCTCGGCCACGAGGCGGTGAACAGCGGCGCGTGAAAACCGCCCGCTGCCATGGCCATCGCCCCAAGGCCGTAGCCTTTGCGCAGCACGACGGTGAAGAAAGGCACGCGCAAGTTGCCGGCCGTCACGAACATGCGGCTGACGTGGCGGACGGTGGCGGTCTTTTCCGCCTCGGGCCCGACCATGAAGCCCGGGGTGTCGCACAGCGAGACGATCGGTAGATCGAATGCGTTGCACAGCTGCATGAAGCGCGATGCCTTGTCTGCCGCTGCAGAGTCAATGGCGCCCCCCAGATGGCGTGGGTTGTTGGCAATGCAGCCGAAGGCGCGGCCCTCGATGCGGATCAGCGCGGTGATGATGCCCACGCCAAAGGCCTGACGCAGTTCCAGCACAGACCCTGTATCGGCCAATGCATCGATTACAGCGCGCATGTCATAGCTGCGCATGCGGTTTTCAGGAATTACGTGGCGCAAGTGGCGCACGTCGCCGGCTTCCCAATGGGCGAGCGGCCCCTGGAAATAGCTCAGGTAGCGGCGCGCGGCGTCCACGGCTTCGGCTTCGTCTTTGACGAGCACGTCGATCACGCCATTCGGCGCCTGCACGTTGACGGGGCCGACTTCCTCGGGCGCGTAGACGCCAAGCCCGCCGCCTTCGATCATGGCAGGGCCGCCCATGCCGATGGTTGCGTCGCGCGTGGCGATGATCACGTCGGCGCAGCCGAGCAGCGCAGCGTTGCCCGCAAAGCAGCGGCCCGAGACGATACCGACGGTCGGCACCAGCCCTGAAAGACGCGCGAAGTGGATGAAGGTCGGGCAGTCCAGGCCGCTGACGCCGCGCTTTTCAGTGTCGCCCGGCCGGCCGCCGCCGCCTTCGGCAAACAGCACAACGGGTAGCTTCCATTGCTGCGCCAGTTCCAGTGCACGGTCGGTCTTCTTGTGGTTGAAGGTGCCCTGGGTGCCCGCCAGCACGGTGTAGTCATACGCGAGCACCATGCAGCGCGCATCCTGATCGGGGAAGTGCGCGCCGTTGACGGTCCCGATGCCGGTGATGATGCCGTCGGCCGGCGTCGAGCGAATCAGGTCGTCGAGCGCGCGCCTTTGGCGTTGCGCTGCGATGGCCAGCGCGCCGTATTCGATGAACGAGTCGGGGTCGCACAGGTGCGCGATGTTCTCGCGTGCGGTGCGCTGGCCCGTCTTGCGGCGGCGGGCGACGGCCTCCGGACGGTTCGCGTCGAGGCCGAACGCATGGCGCTCGATAACGGCTTGCAGGTCGGGGCGAATGTGGTCGAGGTCGATCTCGGCATTGGCGGCTGCGGTGTCATGTTGTGCGTCGGCGGGCTGCAGCACGGCCAGCGGCTGGCCTTCGCGCACTGTTGCGCCCGACTGCGCGCAGACCTGCAGCACACGACCGGCTGCGGGCGCGGTGACGACGTGCTCCATTTTCATCGCTTCAATGACGGCCAGCATCTCGCCGCGCGCGACGGTGGCACCGGCTTGTGCATGCATCTGGATCAGCGCGCCATCCATCGGCGCGGTAAGCACTTCGGCCTCGTCAGGAAGCTCGTCGAGGAATGACGTAGCGGGCGTCAGGTCTGGGGTGGCGGCCGACGTGGCGTGCAGTGCAGGATGCGCTTCGCCGTTGCCGGCGGCCAGGTCGGCGAGCTTCGCATCGAGAAACTGCGTGTGCACGGCGTTGGCCTGCACGTCAGCATCGCGCAGCAGGTCTTGCAGCAACCGCTTGTTGGTGGCCAGCCCTTCGATGCGGAATTCGCACAGCGCGCGGTACGCCTGTGTCAGCGTCTGCGCATATGTGCCGTGCGGCGCGTGGACGATCAGTTTGGCCAGCAGCGAATCGAAGCGCGGGTTCGGGCGGTAGCCCGCATAGCCGCAGGTGTCGACGCGCACGCCGGGGCCGTTGGGCGGCTCGAAGGCGGTGAGCATGCCGGTGGACGGGTGCGGCTGACCGCTTGCATCGAGGGTCTCCGCATTGATGCGCACCTGCACGGCGTGCCCGCGCGGCGCGATCGGCTGAGCAAGCCCGACATCTGCGAGCGACGCACCCTGCGCCAGCGCCAGCTGGGTCACGACCAGGTCGATACCTGTCACCATTTCCGTGACCGTGTGTTCGACTTGCACGCGCGGGTTGGCCTCCATGAAGTAGAAGGTGGCGTGCGGCGTGCCCGCGCCTTCCACGAGGAATTCGAAGGTGCCGATGCCGCTGTAGCCTGCGGCCTTGGCGAGCGTGACGGCCGCATCGGCAATGCGCGCACGCAGCGCATCGTCCAATGCCGGGCTGGGCGCGATCTCGATCAGTTTCTGGTGACGGCGCTGCAGGCTGCATTCACGCTCGCCGAGGTGCGTAACGTGGCCGTGCGCGTCTGCGACGATCTGGATTTCGATATGGCGCGGCGCGGGTACCAGCGCTTCCACATAGACGTCGCTGCCACCACCTGCGGCGGTCGCTTCAGATACGCAACGCGCGTACGCATCGGCAATCGCCTGCGCATCGTGCACGGCGCGCATGCCGCGTCCGCCGCCGCCGGATACGGCCTTGATCATCATGCCGTGCGAGGGCGGCAGCGCGGCGAAGAAGGCGCGCGCCTCTTCCAGCGTGGTCGCACCTTGCGTGCCGCTGACGATGGGAATGCCGGCCTCGTGCGCAAGGGCCCGAGCGCGTGCCTTGTCGCCGAAGAGTTCGAGCACGCGCGCTGATGGTCCGATGAACTGCACGCCGGCCTCTGCGCACTGGCGCGCGAAGGCCGCGCTCTCGCTCAGGAAGCCGTAGCCCGGGTGAACAGCATCGGCACCGACTGCGCGTGCAGCGTCGAGGATGGCCGCACCGTCGAGATAGGCACGCGGGCCGGTTCCAGGCAAGGGCACGGCTTCATCGGCGCGTAGCGGATGCAGCGCGTCGCGATCGTCTTCGGAATAGAGGGCGACGGAGGGCAAGCCGATCGTGGCGGCTGCGCGGGCAATGCGAATGGCGATCTCGCCGCGATTGGCGATCAGCAGTTTGCGAAACGTCATGGAGCAGAGGTGGGTTAGAGCTGTTCAGCGAGCGGCGCGAGGTCCTGCTTGCGCACCTTGCCGGTGGCCGTGAGCGGCAGTGCATCGACAATGCGCACGATGGGCACCTTGTAGACGGCCATGTTTTCGCGGCACCAGCCGGTGAGCGTGGCACTGTCCAATGTGCCGACGGCCTCGGGGCGCAACATCACGAAGGCGACGGGCAGCTGGCCGCGTTGCGCGTCGGCGCGGCCGACCACGGCAGAACCGAGGATGGCGGGGTGCTTGCCGAGCATGGCCTCGATCTCCGCCGGGAATACGCTCATGCCATTGACCTTCAGCATCTCTTTGCGGCGGCCGAGATAGTGCACGTAGCCCTGTTCGTCGATGCAGCCGATGTCGCCGGTGTGGAACCAGCCGTTGCGCAGCGTCTGCGCGGTGGCGTCCGGCTTGTTCCAGTAGCCCTTCAGCAGCGTTGGCGTGCGCACGCAGAGTTCGCCTTCGGCGCCGATCGGCATGAGTTCGTGCGTGTCGAAATCGCAGATCTTGAAGTCGGTGCCGGGCACCGGCAGCCCCACGAAAATCGGCTGCGAGCGCAGATCGAAATCATCGTCCTGCATGCCGACCGTGAAGCTGTTGCAGGTCTGCGTTTCCGTCATGCCCCACGCGCTCTCGGCCATCATCGAGCCGGTCAGTTCGCGCCACGCGCGGCGGTATTCCGGGTTCAGTTTCTTCACGAATGACGACACGCCCGTGTGCCGCAGCGAACGCAGGTCGTGCGCATGCACACGCGGATGCGCCATCACCTCCGCCGCGCTGTCGACCAGCATCGAACCGTTGGTCACGCGGTAGCGCTGCACGCCAGCCATGAAGGCCTCGGCATCCCAGCGCGCGAGCAACACCAGCGGCACGCCAAGGAAGGCAGGGAAGATCAGCCCGGTGTTTTCGCCCGCGATCCAGAATTGCGGGTAAAAGCTGAGCAGGACGGTGTCGGCATCCGCGCGCAGCGACACGGCCGAGAACGCAGCCGCCATGTCGACCATGTCCCCTTGCGTGTGGATGCAGCCCTTCGGTAGCCCCGTCGTGCCGCCGGTGTAGTTGAGCGCGGCAACCGCATCGAGCGAGCCCGGCGGTAGGGGGATCGGCGTGGTCTGCGCCAGTGCCGGCAACAAGTCGATGGCGTCTTCGCAGGGCAGCACTGGCTCGGTCAGCATGGCCGGCAGCGGCAGCGTCGGCTCTGCGGGGAGCACATCTGCGTAACGTGTGACGAAGACGTGCTCGATCGATGTTTCGGCGCCCACGTCACGCACCAGCGGCATGAGGCGGTCCAGCGTGACGATGGCGCGCGGTGTCGCGTCGCTCAGCGCATGCATCAACTCGGCGCGCTGTGACAGCGGACTGATCGGAACGTACACGGCGCCCAGCTTGAGAATGCCGAAGAACACGGCATTGAACTGCGGGCAATTCGACAGGAAGACCGCCACCCGGTCGCCCGCGCCAATGCCGTGTTGCGCGAGCAGCGCGGCAAAGCGGTCCGACAGATCGTCAAGCTGGGCGAACGTTGTGTCGTGCCCGTAGAAGTGGATGGCCGGCTTGTCTGGCGTGGTGCGCGCCCAGTGCCGCAGATAGTCGGTGAGGGCAACGCGCCCGATCGGGTAATGCGGCTCACGCGGGGTATCGACCGGCCATGCGCGCGCCCAGAGCGCGCGAACGCGGCCGAGATACTCGGACTCGTCCATCGCCAAAGCTTGTCTCCGTTGGGTTGTGCAGTGCGTGCGCAGCGTGGCGCCGCACTATCTATACTGAAAAGTAATTTTTTATACCAACGGGTAAGAATATAGAAAGCGTTCTTTGATGCGTCAAGCATCGAAGCGAAGATGTCGCCAAGATGCGTGCATGCCACGGCGCATCTGCGGGCGACATGCGAAAATATGTGTCATGTCCACCGTCCGCAAATCTGCCGTTTCTGACGTGCAACCGTCTGCTGAAACCGAGGCCGCCGAGGCCCCCGGCGTCACACCGCCGGCCACGCGCCCGCACATCGCCGAGCGGCAGGAGGCCCGCCGCCGGCAGATTCTCGACACAGCCGCGCAGCTCTTCTTCACCAAAGGCTATGCCGGCATGACGATGAGCGACCTGTGCAACGCGCTCGGTGTGACCAAACCGGCGGTGTACTACTACTTCACCGACAAATACGAGATCTTCGACATCCTGTGCCGCGAGGCCGCGCAGATCTGCCTGTCGGCGATCCGGGAAACCGCCGATCCGGCCTTGCCCGTGCGAGAGCGCCTGCAGGCCTGTCTGCTCGAAATGGCGCGTCGGTGCATCGACTGCCACTACGCCGCGGCACTGACGTATCGCGATCGGCAATACCTGCGCCCGGAAACGGTGGAATGGCTGCACGGCATGTCGCGGGCGTATTACCGCGATCTCTATGCGCTGCTCGACGAGGGCAAGCGCGCCGGCGTGTTTGACTTTGGCGATGCGCGCGTCGCGGCGCACTCGATGGGCGGCGTGATGGGATTCATGTATACGTGGCACGACCCGTCGCGCATCGACGCCGGGGTGCTGGCGCACGAGCTGTCGAGCGCCATGATGAAGATCATTCTGCCGGCTGCCCCGGCTTCTGGCGCTACGCGCGCGTCTTGATCGTTGCGCCGGCTGGCGCCTTCGGCAGGGCGGGCAGGCGGAAGATCTCCGGCGTCATCAGGTCGATGCCGCAGTCGAGCGTTTCGACCCAATCGATGAACCGGTTGACCATGGCTTTGCCGCGAAACGCCTGGCCGTGCTGCGGCACGATCCATTCGATATCGAGCCCCCGCACCATCTGCGCCCACAGCCGGCATACCCGGTTGCCGCTCATGTAGCGACGGTGGAAGGGCGCCATCAGCGGCAGGTGCGCATCAAAATCGCCCACGGGCTTGGCTGCAACGTTGGCATGCACCATCGATGCACCCAGATCGCCCGAGAACAGGATCCGCGACACCGGATCGTAGAACTGGAAATTGCCTTCCGAATGCAGGAAATGCGCGGGCACGGCCAGCAGATGCGATTGCCCCAGCGGAATCGCCATGCCCGTATCCGGGATCGGCACGATGCGGCCTTCAGTCTTGCCGACGTTGCAGAAATGCGGCAGGAAGCGCTCCCACACGCGCGAGATCAGGATGTCGCAGCTGGAACTCGTGAGCCATCTTCCCGCCGAGGCGACGATGTCCGGGTCCGCATGCGAGGCCAGTACGTAGTCCAGCTGCTTGGGCGGAAAGTACCGGTTCATCGCCAGAAACAACGCGTTGTAGGTCATCTGGCCGCCCGGATCGATCAGCGCGCCGTGGCCGTGATCGACGATGAGGAACTGGTTGGTCTGCACGGGCAGGTCGTCGTGATCGTCGACCAGGTCGGAAAACATCAGGCAGACATGCTCGGGCGATTCATAGAGCGTGGTGACCATGGGAGAAGGCAGGGCGCAGGTTGGAATGCCTGGATGGTGGCGCAGCGCGTGCCCGGCCCACTTGATCCGTGTCAAGGCAGCTGTGGCGCTGCCGTCGGCTGGTGTGGGCGGATCATCCGTCCCGGGCCGGTTCTCACGTGATAAACTTTTGATTTTTAACGCTTTGCGCGAGCCGCACGCGGGTTTTCCGCCTGGGTTTGGCGCGCCGCCATGCCAACCGGCATGCCGCATCTCCCCCTATGAATACTGCAACGATGTCTGAAGCGTCAGAAGCACCGGCCAATGAATCGGTGACGTTCGACAGCTTCGGCCTGCATCCGGACGTCCTCCGCGCGCTGACCGAAAGCGGTTACACCAAGCCCACGCCCATCCAGGCCGCCGCCATTCCGGTGGTGACCGCCGGCCGCGACGTCATGGGCGCCGCACAAACCGGCACCGGCAAGACCGCCGGTTTCTCGCTGCCGATCATCCATAACCTGTTGCCCGATGCCAATACGAGCGCGTCGCCGGCGCGCCACCCGGTGCGGGCGCTGATCCTCACGCCCACGCGTGAACTGGCCGACCAGGTGTACGACAACGTTGCCAAGTACGCGAAGTACACGGCGTTGCGCAGCGCCGTCGTGTTCGGCGGCGTCGACATGAACCCGCAGACGGAGCAACTGCGCCGCGGCGTCGAAATCCTCGTGGCTACGCCGGGCCGCCTGCTCGACCACGTGCAGCAGCGCAGCGTGAACCTGTCGCAGGTGCGCATGCTGGTGCTGGACGAAGCCGACCGCATGCTCGACATGGGTTTCCTGCCCGACCTGCAGCGCATCATCAACCTGCTGCCGGCACACCGCCAGACCCTGTTGTTCTCGGCGACGTTCTCGCCGGAGATCAAGAAGCTGGCCGCCAGCTACCTGCGTCATCCGCAAACCATTGAAGTGGCCCGCAGCAACGCCACGGCAGAGAACGTCCGCCAGGTCATCTACACCGTGCCGGACAACCACAAGCAAGCCGCGCTCGTGCACCTGTTGAAGCAGCGTGCCGAGCAAGGCCTGCCGCGCCAGTGCATCGTGTTCTCCAACAGCAAGATCGGCTGCTCGCGGCTGGCGCGTGCGCTGGAGCGCGAAGGCATCAACGCCAACGCCATCCACGGCGACAAGACGCAGACCGAGCGCATGCAGACACTCGAAGCGTTCAAGCAAGGTACCGTCGATGTGCTGGTCGCCACCGACGTGGCAGCGCGCGGTCTCGACATTTCGCAGATGCCGTGCGTGATCAATTTCGACCTGCCGTTCAACGCAGAAGATTACGTGCACCGCATTGGCCGCACGGGCCGTGCCGGTGCTTCGGGTGATGCCCTGTCGCTGTTCGCCCCGGGCGATGAACGTCTGCTGGCCGATATCGAAAAGCTGATCAAACGCAATCTGCCGCGCGAGCAACTGGCCGATTTCGATCCGACCGGCGAACAGGCGCGTGACCGTGAGCGTCGCGAGCGTGACGAAAAGCGTGCTCGCAGCGAAGTTCGTCGCGCCCGTGAGCGCGATGAGCGTAACGGCGCCCGCGTGCTCGATCACACGATCGTGCGCCCGGCGTTCCGCCCATCGGACGATCCGTTCTTCAACCGCCCGTACGAATCGTCCGTGCCGGCAGAATCGGCGGAGGCCGCCAAGCCGGCACAGCCCGCCGGACACCCGCGCACCGCCAAGCGGCCTATTGCGGCCCTGCTCGGTGGCGTGCCGCGCAAGCGTTAAGTCAGTCGACGGAAAGCGGCAGCGCTCCTGCCGCCCGGGTCAATTGCATCAGGCCAGCTGCGCCAGGCGATTGGCCCATGCCGGGACGGCGTCCCGGTAGAACCCTTCCACATCCCTTGCACGAATTTCCAGCCCCAGGTGCTGCGCCGCCTCGGTGAGCGCGGCCAGCGGTTGGCTGCGGTTGATCGCGCGCGCGCCGGTCTGCTTGCTGAGCTTTTCGCCGTCTGCGTTCACGACCACCGGCACGTGCAGGTAGCGCAACGCCGGCAAGCCCAGCAGCTGTTGCAGATAGATCTGGCGGGGCGTCGAGTCGAGCAGGTCGGCACCGCGCACGACGTCCGTGATGCCTTGCGCGGCATCGTCCATCACCACCGCAATCTGGTACGCCCACATGCCGTCGGCGCGCTTGAGCACGAAATCGCCGACAGCCTCGGCCAGGTTCTGGCATTGCGTGCCTTGCCAGCGGTCGTCGAAGCAGACCGTGGCCGCGTCGGCGTCTGGCACACGCACGCGCCATGCGCGCGCGGGGCGGCCGTGCAGCCCGTTCCGGCACGTGCCGGGATAGATCAGCGTCTGGTGACGCACGTGCCCGTTCGCGTCGATGCTGGTGACGGAATCCGCAATTTCGCGGCGCGTGCAGCCGCACGGGTAGAGGCGGCCGACGGCCTGCAACTGCTCAAGCGCCTGTTCAAAGCGCGGAAGGTGTGTGCTCTGCCACTGCGGGGCTTCGTCGGGAGTGAGCCCGAGGGCTTCCAGCGTAGCAAGGATGTCGCGATCGGCGCCGGGCACATTGCGCTGGAAGTCGATGTCTTCGATGCGCACGAGCCACGTCCCGCCGTGGACGCGCGCATCCAGCCAGCTTGCCAATGCGGTGACCAGCGAGCCGATATGCAGCGGCCCCGTGGGCGAGGGCGCAAAACGGCCACGGTATTGGCCGCGCGACGAGTTGGCGGATTCCGGAAAATCGAGATTGGCTTGGGACAACGCAACGCTCCAGGCGCAGAGGTCGATTGCGCTATTGTGCGCGATTTGGCGGCCCCAGGCGCCTACTGCATCATCAAGGCCTGCCCCAGGCGCGGGTCTTCCAGCTTGTCGACCCACCATTGCAGTGCCTTGCCGCGCATGTTGTTGCGCCATGCCACCTGGAATGTGCCGGCGCGCTTGTCTTCGGTGGTTTCCTTGGCGATCAGCACGCCGGAATCGAGATACGGTTGCGCCAACGGCACCGGCAGCCAGCCGCAGCCCAGGCCGCGAATCTGCGCTTGCACCTTGTCCGCCATGGACGGCACCACGAGCGTGTCCTGTCCGGCCATCACGCCGATGGTGCGTGCAGGCAGGTTGCGCGACGTATCCCCCACGGCAACGATGCGATGCCGCGTAATGGCCGCGGCAGGCAAGGGCTCTTCCAGTTGCGCGAGCGGATGGTGTGCCGCCACCGCAAACACGAAAGGAATGTTGCCCACCGTGCGCGTCTGAATGCCCTGCACCTGCATCACTTGCGCTGGTCCGATCAGCAAATCCGCGCGGCCCGAGAGCAGCGCGTCCCACGTGCCGGCCAGCACCTCACGGCAGAAGCGCAGGCGCGTGGCCGTGTTCTCCGCGTAGAAATCCTGGATGACGGGCATCAGTGCGCGGAAGTGCACGAGATCGTCGACTACGATGGTCAACGTGGCTTCCCATCCGGTGGCGAGGCGTTTGACGCGGCGGGCGAGTTCATCCGCTGCCTGCAGCAGGTGGCGGCCTTCGTCGAGCAGTGCGCGGCCGGCGGGCGTGAGTTCAGCCCGGTGGCGGCGTCGGTCGAACAGCAGGACGTCGAGATCGTCTTCGAGCTTGCGCACCACATAGGTGAGCGCGGACGGCACTTTGCCGAGTTCATGTGCCGCGGCGGCAAAGCTGCCCTTGCGTTCGATCGCGTCCAGCACTTCCAAAGATTCCAGCGAGAGCGCCATATTCAGAATTTTTGATGTATTGAATCAAAGCTATACCGCGCAACTATAGCCAATCTGCGTACCATTCACACATCGACGCAGTAATTTGGATAGGAGATTCATCAAAATGATTGAAATCCGCCCCTCTCAAGATCGCGGGTACGCAGACCACGGCTGGCTGAAGTCGTATCACAGCTTCTCGTTCGCCGATTACATGGACCCGGAGCACGTTCAATTCGGGCCGTTGCGCGTCATCAACGAAGACCGCGTCGCCGCCGGCATGGGCTTTGGCACCCATGGCCACCGCGACATGGAAATCATCAGTTACGTGCTGGACGGTGAGTTGGCGCACAAGGACAGCATGGGCAACGGCAGCGTGCTGCGCCGGGGCGACGTGCAGCGCATGACGGCTGGGACAGGCGTGCGTCACTCCGAGTTCAACCACGCGCAGGACCAGACCACGCATTTTCTGCAGATCTGGGTGCTGCCGGCGCAGTTGAACCTGACGCCGGGCTACGAAGAACGCCATTTCGACGAGGCGGCCAAGCGCGGCAAGCTGGCCCTGATCGCCAGCGCCGACGGCCGTGACGGATCGGTGAAAGTGCACCAGGACATGGCGCTCTACGCCGGCAAGTTCGATGGCGCAGAAACTGCGTCCCTGCCGATCGCCGCAGGCCGCCGCGCTTATGTGCACGTCGTGCGCGGCAAGGTGAGCGTCAACGGCCGCACGCTGGTGGTCGGCGACGCCGCCAAGCTGACGCAAGAGGAAGCGGTAACGCTCTCCGGCGGCGAAGACAGCGAAGTGCTGGTGTTCGATCTGCCGTAATGTGGGTGGCGCACGCTCTGTGCGCCATTTTTCTTTTCCGTTGTTCCCCGCCGTACCCCTAACCCCAAGAGGATTCCCATGGCACGAGTTGCAGTCGTTTATCACAGCGGTTATGGCCACACCAAGAAGCAGGCCGAGGCCGTATTTGCAGGCATTCAAGGCGCCGGCGCCGAAGCACACCTGATCTCCGTCACGGACGTCAACGACGACACCTGGGCGCTGCTTGCCGGCGTCGACACGATCGTCTTTGGCGCGCCGACCTACATGGGCGGCGTGTCGGGCGACTTCAAGAAATTTGCCGATGCATCGTCCAAGGCGTGGTTTACCGGTGCGTGGAAGGACAAGATCGCTGCGGGGTTCACGAATTCCGCATCGATGAACGGTGACAAGTACGCGTCGATCCAGTATCTGTGGACGCTGTCGCAGCAGCACGGAATGATCTGGGTCGGCACGGGCATGATGCCGGCCAACAGCAAGGCGGCCACGCGCAACGACGTGAACTACCTGGCTGGCTTTGGCGGCGCGCTGGCGCAATCGCCGTCGGATGCGAGCCCGGAAGAAGGTCCGCTGCCCGGCGACCTGGAGACCGCCAAGCTGTTCGGCGAACGTATTGTTGCCATCACGAACCAGTTCGTGCGTGGTCGCCAGTAAAGCGGATCGCCGAAAGAAAAACGCCGGCATGTCCGGCGTTTTTTTTTGCTGGCGCGCTGCGAAGGGTCAGAAGCGCATGCCGGCTCCGCAGAAGACGCCGCGGTTCGATCCGCCCTCGCAACTCGCCGCGCAACCGCCCAATGCCGCAAGGCACAGCGCGGTGACGAGGAGGCCGGCGGCGAGGCGCTTCATGCGGCGGCGCGCGTTTGGTTGCCGGCGCAATGCGGGCAACGCTGGCCGGGGATGTAGTCCGGGGACTGCTGCTCTTCCGGCGTCACCACGGCGCGGCAGGCAAAGCATTGCTTCGGCCCTGCCGGCAGCAGTTCGGCATTGAGCGCTGTGCGGTGATCGAACACAAAGCAATCGCCGTCGTAATGGGCGCCGCCGACTTCCTCGAAATATTTGAGGATGCCGCCTTCGAGCTGATAGACGCGCTCGATACCGATCTCCTGCATGTGGATCGCCGCCTTTTCGCAGCGGATGCCGCCGGTGCAGAACGACACGACGGTCTTGCCGGCAAAGTCCTCCTTGTGCGCGGCAATGGCGGGCGGGAATTCAGTGAACTTCTTGAGGTTGTATTCGACGACGTTCTTGAACGTGCCCACGGCGACTTCATAGTCATTGCGCGTGTCGAGCATCACCACGGGGCGGCCTTCGTCGTCGTGGCCCTGGTCGAGCCAGCGCTTGAGGTCGGGCGGCGCGACCGACGGCGCGCGGCCTTCTTCCGGGCGGATCAGCGGGTGGCGCATGGTGATGATTTCTTTTTTCAGGCGCACCAGCAGGCGGCGGAACGGCTGGTGATCGGACAGGCTTTCCTTCGGTGCCAAGTCAGCAAAACGGGGGTCGGCGCGCAGCCAGCCGACGATGCCGTCAATGGCCTCACGCGAGCCGGCCAGGAAGATGTTGATGCCCTCGGGCGCCAGCAGCACGGTGCCCTTCAGCTCGCGCGCCTGGCACTCGGCCAGCAGGGCGGGGCGCAGGGTCTCGCGGTCATCGAGGGTGACGAATTTGTAAGCGGAAATATTGACGATCTGCATGTGCTGCCGCGCCGTTTTCCGGCGCCTTGGGTAACCCGTTGATTCGTAAGCCGAAATTATAGCCGCCCGCGCAGCCGTGCGGGGTTGCTGCAGGTCAATCGGGCATGCCCGGAATGCTTTGCGGAAGGTGTCACCCGTTACAATACGCGGATGAATTCGCCGCGCTTCGTCCACCTCCGTCTCCACTCCGAATATTCCGTCGTCGATGGCAACGTCCGTCTCGACGATGCCGTCAAGGCTGCCGCCAAAGATGGCATGGGCGCCTTGGCGCTGACCGATCTCGCCAACGCCTTCGGGCTGGTGCGTTTCTACAAGGAAGCGCGTGGCAAGGGCGTGAAGCCCATCGTCGGGGCCGACGTGTGGATCACTAATCACGACGAGCGCGACAAGCCGACGCGCCTGCTGTTGCTGGTGCGTGACAAGCAGGGTTACCTGAACCTGTGCCAGTTGCTGGCCCGGGCGTGGCTTTCCAATCAACATCGCGGCCGCGCGGAAATCGCCCCCGAATGGTTCGACGAGCCGGGTGTTGAAAACGCGCCGCTGGCCACCGGTCTGCTGGCGCTCTCGGGCGCGATGGCGGGCGATATCGGCATGGCGCTGGCCAACGGAAACGATGCGCTGGCGCGCAAGCTCGCGACGCATTGGTCGCGCGTGTTTCCGGGCGCTTTCTACATCGAGCTGCAGCGCGCCGGGCACGCCGGCACCGAAGCCTACATTCAGCAGGCCGTGAAGCTGGCCTCGGCCATGCAGTTGCCGGTGGTGGCCACGCATCCGGTGCAGTTCATGACGCCGGACGATTTCACGGCCCACGAAGCGCGCACGTGCATCGCCGAGGGCGAACTGCTCGCCAATCCGCGCCGCGCCCGTCGTTTCACGACCGAACAGTATTTCAAGACGCAGGACGAGATGTGCGCGCTGTTTGCCGACATCCCGTCTGCGCTGGCCAACGCGGTGCAGATCGCGCAGCGCTGCAACCTCAAGCTGGAACTGGGCAAGCCCAAGCTGCCGCTGTTCCCGACGCCCGATGGCATGTCGCTGGATGACTACCTCGTCCAGCTCGCCAAGGAAGGGCTGGAAAAGCGCATGGAAGTGCTGTTCCCCGACGAGGCCGTGCGCGAATCCAAACGCGCCGAGTACTACGCCCGCCTGGAATTCGAGACCGGCACCATCATCAAGATGGGCTTCCCCGGCTACTTCCTGATCGTTGCAGACTTCATCAACTGGGCCAAGAACAACGGCGTGCCGGTGGGGCCGGGCCGGGGCTCGGGCGCAGGTTCGCTGGTGGCGTATGCGCTGGGCATTACCGATCTGGACCCGCTCAAATACAACCTGCTGTTCGAGCGTTTCCTGAATCCGGAACGTGTGTCGATGCCCGACTTCGACATCGACTTCTGCCAGCACGGCCGTGACCGCGTCATCCAATACGTGAAGGAAAAGTACGGCAAGGACGCCGTCTCGCAGATCGCCACGTTCGGCACCATGGCCGCCAAGGCCGCGGTGCGCGACGTGGGCCGCGTGCTCGATCTCGGCTACAACTTTGTTGACGGCGTGGCCAAGCTGATCCCGTTCAAGCCGGGCAAGCTCGTCACGCTGGAAGAAGCGAAGAAGGAAGAGCCGCTGCTGGCTGAGCGCGAGGCCAACGAAGAAGAGGTCAAACAGCTGCTGGAACTTGCACAGCGCGTGGAAGGCATGACGCGTAACGTCGGCATGCATGCGGGCGGTGTGCTGATCGCCCCGGGCAAGTTGACCGATTTCTGCCCGCTCTACACCCAAGGCGGTGAAGACGCCGGCGTCGTCAGTCAGTACGACAAGGACGACGTGGAAGCCGTCGGCCTGGTCAAGTTCGACTTCTTGGGCCTGACCACGCTGACGATCCTCGACTGGGCCGAGCGCTACATCCGCATGCTCGATCCGTCCAAGGCGGATTGGAATTGCAGCCACATTCCGCTGACGGACAAGAAGGCGTTCGACATCCTGAAGACGGCCAACACGGTCGCTGTGTTCCAGCTGGAAAGCCGCGGCATGCAGGGCATGCTGAAGGACGCCAAGCCTGACCGCTTTGAGGACATCATCGCCCTCGTGGCGCTGTATCGCCCGGGCCCGATGGACCTGATCCCCAGCTTCTGCGCACGTAAGCACGGCCGCGAGAAGGTGGAGTACCCGGACCCGCGCGTCGAGCCGGTGCTCAAGGAGACCTACGGCATCATGGTCTACCAGGAGCAGGTGATGCAGATGGCGCAGATCGTGGGCGGTTACTCGCTCGGCGGCGCTGACTTGCTGCGCCGCGCGATGGGTAAGAAGAAGGCCGAAGAAATGGCCGAGCATCGCGCGTTGTTCCGTGCGGGCGCAGCCAAGGACGGGCTCTCCACCGAAAAGGCCGATGAAATCTTCGACCTGATGGAGAAGTTTGCAGGCTACGGCTTCAACAAGTCGCACGCGGCCGCATATGCCTTGCTGGCGTACTACACGGCGTGGCTCAAGGCGCATCACCCGGCCGAATTCATGGCAGCCAACATGTCGCTCGCCATGGACGACACCGACAAGGTCAAGATCCTCTACGACGATGCCCGTGGCAAGAACGGCCTGACCATCCTGCCGCCGGATATCAACGCCAGCCAGTATCGTTTTGCACCGACCGACGCCAAGACCATCCGCTACGGACTGGGCGGCGTGAAGGGCAGCGGCCAGGGCGCAATCGAAGACATCCTGCGTGCACGCGAAGACGGCCCGTTCAAGGACTTGTTCGACTTCTGCGAACGCGTCGACCGCCGCCAGGTCAATCGCCGCACGATCGAAGCGCTGGTGCGCGCCGGCGCCTTCGACAGCCTCAACGCCAACCGTGCGCAGCTCCTCGCTTCGATCGGCCTGGCCATGGAAGCCGCCGAGCAGAAGGCGGCGGCCGCCAACCAGGTGTCGCTGTTCGACCTGATGAGCGGTGACGATGCAGAGCAGCATCGCCCCGAACTCGTCGACGAACCGGCCTGGACGACCAAGCGCAAGCTGCAGGAAGAAAAGCAGGCGCTGGGTTTCTACCTTTCTGGGCACCTGTTTGATGAATACCGCGACGAGGTGCGCCGCTTTGCACGCACGACGCTGGCCGATCTGGCCCGCGAAGTGACCGACAAGGGCAACGGCGGCGGCTACGGCAACCGCGACGCACGTAACAAGACGGTGGCCGGCGTGATTGTCGGGCAGCGCACGCAGATGACGCAGCGCGGCAAGATGCTGATCGTCATGCTCGACGACGGCTCCGCCAGCGAAGCCACCGAAGTGACGGTCTTCAACGAAGTCTTCGAGGCCAATCGCGCGCTGTTCAAGGAAGACGAAGTGCTGATCGTGCAGGGCAGCGCCCGCCATGACATGTTCACTGGCGGTGTGCGTGTGACCGCCGAATCCGTCATGGACATGACCCAGGCGCGCGCCAAGTTTGCGCGGGCGATTCGGCTGTCGATGAACGGCGATTCGACAGCGGCCAAGCTGCGCGATCTGCTTTCGCCGCACGTGGCGGCAGATGGCAATGGCGTCTCGGTACGCATCAACTACGTTTGCGAGCAGGCCCGCTGCGAAGCCGTGCTTGGCGACGCGTGGCGCATTGTTCCGAGCGAAGCGGCAATCGCCGCGCTGCGTCAGGCGCTGGACGCCGAGAACGTGGCAACGGTGTACGAGTAGTTCGAAGATGGCGCGGGGGGCGCCATTGCCGGGCGGGTGCTCGGCACGACTGCAGTCTCAATACGATTATTACTAGAGCATCCATGAACGTCGGAATCTCGTGCAACGCGCTGGGCTACAGCGGCGGCAGCGAGCGCTACGCGATGGACCTGGTGCGCGGTCTGCATGAGCGCGCCATCCGTCCTGTGTTCTTCGCCAAGATGGTAGACAAGGCGCTTCCCGAATACCGCCAGGTCAAGGCCGTTGCATTGCCCACGCGCAAGCTGCCCGGCAAATTGAATGACCACGCGTTCGGCTGGCTTGTGCGCTATCTGGCCAAGCGCGAGCGCATCGATCTGATGATCGGCTGCAATCGCACGGGCGCTTCGGATATCGCGATTTGCGGCGGTACCCACGTCGGCTATCTGAAGAGCTTTTCAAAAGAGCCCGCCTTCTGGGATCGCCAGCAGATTGCCCTGGAGCGCCGGGACTATGTGCGCTCGCACGTTGTCGTCGCACACTCGCGGCTGATGGCGCAGGAAGTGCTCGACTACTACGACATTCCCGCTGACAAGGTAAAGACGGTGTACCCCCCCGTGAGTGAGACGAAGTTCTCGCCGGTGGATGAAGCGGAGCGTCAGCGCCTGCGCGATGAGCTTGGCTTCGCGAAGGACCGCGTCACGTTTGTGTTCCCGTCGTCGAGTCACAAGCGCAAGGGCTATCCGCTGCTGGAGGCGTTTTTCTCGAAAACGGATTTGCCTGTGCAGCTGGCGGTGATCGGGCGGCCGGTGTCGTCGTCCTCGCCCAACATCCGCTACCTGGGATACCGCAAGGACATCGAGAACGTCTACCGCGCGGCGGATTACACGATCCTCGCTTCGCACTACGAGCCGTTCGGGCTGATCGGAGTGGAGTCGGTGCTGTGCGGCACGCCCGCCGTGCTCGCAGCCAATATTGCCTGCACCGAGGTGATCTCGGAAGACGGGGCGCCTACCTTCGACCTGGATGATCCGGCCACGCTCGGGCGCACGATTGAGGCGGCTGTTGCGCGTGTGCACGCGGGGCAAGCGCGCCTGTCAAATCCGCGTGAGCACCTTCGCTATGACCCGGGCATCACGGCGCACATCGACGCGCTCCTGGCGCTTGCCCCTGGCGCGGGGACATTGCGATGAGCGGCTTGATGCAACGTGGCCGGACGCTGATAGCGAGCGCGCCGGCGGCGCTGGCCGTGTTCGGAATCTCCATCCTCCCGGCCTTCATGCTGTCGGTCCGTGGCGCAGCGTTCCTGTCGTTCTTGCTGCTGCTGGTGGCCGCGTTCTGGTCGATGCTCGCCGCGCCTGCAGAGGTGTTGAGCCAACTGCGGACGATGTGGCGCGAACATCGCTGGCTGATTCTCGCCATGGCCGCCATGCCGACCGCCATGCTGATCAGTGCTCAGTTGAACCCCGCGGCGCCGCGCAGCGTGCCATTTGCCTATGGCCGGCTCTGGCTGTTCGGGCTGGCGCTGTTTGCGCTGTTGCAATTGCGGCCTAAACAGCTGGAGAGCGTGCAGTGGGGATGTGTGGCGGGTTCCCTTGCCTCTGCAGTGTGGGCGTATTTCGAATTGCGGGCCGGACGCGTTGGCACCGTTGGCGCGTTTTCCAATGCCATTCCATTTGGCAACCTTTCGCTGCTGATGGGATTGTTCGCACTCATATCGATTGGTTGGGCGAAAGGTGACGGCTGGGCCCTGATCGGGCTGCGTCTGTTAGCGGGCGGCGCCGGGCTCTATGCGTCGTATCTGTCGCAGGCGCGTGGTGGGTGGATTGCAATCCCTGTGCTCTTGCTGATTGCCGTGGCGACGCTCCGGCATGTCGACTGGAGGAAGCGGGTGGCCACCTTGCTGGGATTCTTTGCGTTGCTGGCGGCTGTTTGCATTTCTTCAAGCGTCGTCCAAACCCGCTTCGATCAAGCGATCGGTGATGTGCGCGCCTATCAAGCTGGCCAGACCAACACTTCGGTCGGTATTCGCTTCCAGCTGTGGAAAGCCGCCACGCTAATGTTGACGCGTCACCCGCTGGCCGGGGTGGGAAGAGGCCAATTCGGGCCCGCTCTCAAGGCAATTCACGCTGAAGGCCTCATCACGGAGGAAGCGACTGCCTTCGAGCATGCCCACAACGAGTTTCTATACAATGGCGCCACGCTTGGCGTGCTGGGCATCGGCGCATTGCTGGCGCTGTACCTGGTGCCCGCCGCCTACTTTCTGCGCGCCGCGCTGTGTGACGACCGCATCTTGCGCACGACGGGCGCGATGGGCCTCACGTTGTGTGTCGGCTTTCTACTGTTCGGGCTGACCGAAGTGATGCTGATCATCGCGCAGACGGTCGTGTTCTACAGCGTGATGGTGGCCGTGTTCACCGCGCATATTCACCGGCGCCGGCAGCAGCTTGGTGCCGCTCCTGTTTTCTGAGATTGTTTTCGCATGCCTGCATCCAATCGAGCCACGCTCGCCGTCATCATCGTCGCCAAGAATGAAGCCGCTGATATCGGCGATTGCATCCGCTCGGTACGTGACTGGGCGGACGATGTCATCGTCTTCGACTCGGGCAGCACGGACGGCACGCAGGACATCTGCCGCCAGCTCGGTGCGCGCGTGTTCGAAACCGACTGGCCCGGCTACGGGGAGCAGTCCAACCGTGCCTTGCGCGAGGCGCGCACCGACTGGGTGCTTTCGCTGGACGCCGACGAGCGCATCAGCCCCGAATTACGGGCCGAGATGATCGCCGTACTGGAATCGGGCAGCCCGCACACTGTCTACTCCATGCCGCGCAGCTCCAGTTTTTGCGGCCGCTTCATGAAGCACTCGGGCTGGTGGCCTGACCGCATTCGTCGCTTTTTCAAGCGCGAACAAGTGACGTTCTTCGATGCGCCGGTGCACTCGCACCTGGTCTTCGAGGGTACGGTGGGCGACTTCCGCGCGCCCATCATTCATTACTCCATTCCTGACCTGAAGGCCGCGCTCGACAAGGCCAACGATTATTCGACCGCCGGTGCGGCCGCAGCTTATGCCAAGGGCAAGCGCGCGTCGTTGGGCAGCGCCATCGGTCACGGGCTGTGGGCGTTCATCCGTACGTACATCATCCAGCGGGGCTTCCTCGATGGTGCGGAGGGCTTCATGCTGGCCGTGTCGAACGCCGAGGGCACGTATTACCGCTACGTCAAGCTGATGATGCTGCATCGTCATGGCAAGCGCTGAGCCGCCGCGTCGCATCGCCCTCATCGTTACGACGTATAACCGCCCGGATGCGCTGATTCGCGTACTGGCTGGCTGTGGCGCACAGACGGATCGCGCATTCGACGTCATCGTCGCCGACGATGGTTCGCGCGATGACACACGCGTGGCGGTCGAAGCCGCTGCCAAGACCGCGCCGTATCCGCTGCGCCATGTCTGGCATCCCGACGACGGCTTTCGCGCTGGTGAGATCCGCAACCGCGGCGTGCTGGCGACGGACGCCGACTACCTCGTTTTTCTCGATGGCGATTGCGTGCCACGTCCGGATTTTGTGGCGCGACATCGCGCGCTCGCCGAGCGGGGGCGTTTGCTGTCCGGCAGCCGCATCCTGCTGAATGAGGCGATGACGCGTGAGGTCGTCGCCGAGCAGATCGACATCCACCTGAAGGACCGCGCGTATTGGTTTGCCGCCTGGCGTGCGGGCCGCATCAACAAGTTCCTGCCGCTATTGGTGCCGGGTCTGCCGGTGCCGCGCACTTTCAAGGACACCAGCCTGCGCGGCATCAAGAGCTGCAACCTCGGCGTGTGGCGCAGCGATTTCGAGCGCGTAAACGGCTTCGATCAGAGCTTCGTCGGGTGGGGTCATGAAGACGCCGATCTGGCGGTGCGCCTGTACAACGCCGGTGTGCGGCGCAAGCGCGGCTTCTGCGCGACCGAAGTCTTCCATCTATGGCATCGCGAGCAATCGCGCGAGCAGGAAAGCCCCAACTATCAACGCATGATGGCTCGGCGCAATACCGACATCATCCGCGCAGACGTTGGGCTTGCAGAGCTGCGAGAGCAGGGCGCCTGAGCGCGCGCCGTCTGCTCACCAAGTCTTCTTCTGCTTAACGATGCCGAGAAACGGCCGCACGAAAATCTGATAGAGGAACTTGCGCACGAAGATCTGGCGCAGATGATGGCCGAGCCCCAGGCGGTCGTCGGCTTCGCGGCTTTTGATGGCGCGATCGGCTTCCAGGTTCGAGCCGCTATCGAAGTTCTGCACGCCAATCACATAAGGCACGACGGCACGCATCTGCACGATGCCTTCGCGCTCGAACTTGTACCAGTAGTCTGCGGCCAGCCACACGGGATAGAGCTGCTCGACCATGCGCTTGGCCGCGGCGCGCGTGACGAAATAGCCGTGCGCGAGCCACTGGTAGTTGGCAAGTTTGACCGTGCGGTGGTTCGCTGTCAGCGGCCGGGCGCTGCGCTTGTAGTAACGGTCGATGTGCGTGAGCAGCGTGACGACGGGCTCGTCGGGTGACACGCTCTTTGCCAGGGCGTCGAGTACGGCAGGCACCTCCGGCCCCAGTTTGGCGTCGTCTTCCAGAATGAGCGCGTAGGGCAGGTCCTGCTCGATCATTGCGCGGTAGACGCCAAGGTGGCTCAGCGCGCAGCCGACTTCGCCGACGGTCAATTCGCGGCTTTGGCTTGTGGCGCGTGCGTGGTCATAGTGGCGCGCAAGTTCGTCGGCGGGAAGTGTCTTGCCGTACACACCGGGGAAGCGGCGATGCGGCAGGCCCAACGCATCGAGTTGTTGCTTCAGGGCCTCGCGGCGGCCGGCGTCGTGGTCGAGATTGATGAAAAACGTGGGAACGCGCGAACTCATTGCGGAAGCGTCAGGTGATCCGCCGGCCAGTCTGGACCGGGCATTGCGCAGCAGGATGGGCCGGGTGGTGGATTGCCGCTAAAATGCCGGGTCGCCCGTCTGTCGGATGACAGTCGCTGCAACGCACTTCATGGCGGCCATGCGATCGCCATGCGACGCAAGCTGCCCACCCTCATTTGAAAACGCCGTGAGTATACAAGCAAAGTCTGACCACCCAGCGCCCGCCAAGCCGATGCTCAAGCGGTTGTGGGGCTACCTTCGCCCCGAATTGACCGCCTTCATCCTGGCAATGGTCGCCATGGGTGTGGTGGCGGCCACGGAGGGGATCATCCCCAAGGTCGTGAAGGATTTGCTGGATCAGGGCTTCGGCGGTGAATACGCCGGCAAGCTGTGGCAGGTGCCGGCCATGCTGGTGGGGATAGCCGTGGTGCGCGGCATTGCGCAATTTGCGTCGACGTATCTGCTGAGCCTCGTCTCGAACAAGGTGCTGCTGAATCTGCGGATGAAGATGTTCGAACGGTTGCTGCAGGCGCCGGCTTCGTACTATCAGCGCAATACGGCAGCGTCGATCATCAACGCGGTCATCTTTGAAGTGAACCAGGTGCTGCAGGTGCTGACCGGTGTGTTCATCACGCTGGTGCGCGACTCGATGACGGTGCTGGCGCTGCTGGTCTTCCTCTTCTATACCAATTGGCGTTTGACGCTGGTAGTGGCGGTGATCCTGCCGATCATCGGGCTGCTGATGTCGCGCATCAACCGTCGCCTGCGCTCGCTCAACCGCGAGAGCCAGAACCTGACCAACCAGGCAGCCTATGTGGTGGAAGAGGCCGTGGGCGGCTACAAGGTCGTCAAGCTGCACGGCGGCGAGGCGTACGAATCGCTGCGCTTCAATGCCATGACGAATCGCCTGCGTGGTTACGCCATGCGCGTGGCCGTGGCGGGCGGCCTGAACCAGCCGGTGACGCAGTTCCTGGCTGCGCTGGCGCTGTCGGTCATCCTGGCCATTGCCATGTTGCAGGCGCAGGCCAACCAGACCACGGTCGGCGGTTTTACCGGCTTTGTGATGGCAATGCTGCTGCTGATCTCGCCGCTCAAGCACCTGACTGACGTGAACCAGCCGCTGCAGCGCGGTCTGACCGCCGCCGAATTCATCTTCGGCCTGATCGACACGCCGATCGAACCGCAAGAGGGCGGCAAGAAGATCGATCGCGCCCGCGGCGATGTCCGCTTCGACAACGTCACGTTCCGCTATGGCGAAGATGGCCGGGCAGCGCTCGACAACGTCAATCTGCACGTCAAGCCGGGCGAGGTCGTTGCGCTGGTCGGGCCATCGGGCAGCGGCAAGACCACGCTGGTGAACCTGCTGCCGCGCTTCTTCGATCCGACCTCGGGCACGATTTCGCTCGACGGCGATGCGCTGGCGGATCTGGCCCTGCACGACCTGCGTCGCCAGATCGCCTTCGTGAGCCAGGATGTGGTGCTGTTCAACGACACCATCGCAGCTAACGTGGCCTATGGCGCGCGGGACGCCTCCGAGATCGACATGGCGCGCGTGCGCCGCGCGCTCGAAGCGGCCTACCTGACCGATGTGGTCGACAACCTGCCCGAGGGCATCGATACCAATATCGGCGACAACGGCTCGAAGCTGTCCGGCGGACAGCGCCAGCGCTTGGCGATCGCCCGCGCAATCTACAAGGATGCGCCGATCCTGATCCTGGACGAAGCCACGTCCGCACTGGATTCGGAGTCCGAGCGCCAAGTACAGGCCGCGCTCGAACGCCTGATGGAAGGCCGTACGACGCTGGTGATCGCGCACCGCCTGTCGACCATCGAAAATGCCGACCGGATCGTCGTGTTGGAGCACGGCAAGATTGCCGAAGCCGGCACGCACCGCGAACTCATCGAGCGCGATGGGTTGTATGCTGGACTCCATCGCATCCAGTTCGCCACCCAGTAAGCCCTTCCTCGCGGGCGGCGTGCTCAGGATGCTCAAATCAAAGGAGACATCGTGACGACCACCACGCCGCCCATCAGCCGGTTCCCCGTCCCTGAACTGGCCGACATTCCCGAAGACATTCGCGCGCGCATCCTCGAGGTGCAGGAGAAGAGTGGCTTTGTGCCGAACGTCTTCCTGGCGCTGTCGCATCGGCCCGACGAGTGCCGCGCCTTCTTCACATACCACGACGCGCTGATGCTGCGCGAAGGCAGCAGCCTCACCAAGGGCGAGCGCGAGATGATCGTCGTCGCCACCTCCGCTGCCAACCAGTGCCTGTATTGCGTGGTCGCGCACGGCGCCATCCTGCGCATTTACGAGAAGAATCCGCTGGTGGCCGACCAGGTGGCCGTCAATTACCGAAAAGCCGACATCACGCCGCGCCAGCGCGCCATGCTCGACTTTGCGATGAAGGTCTGCACCGCATCGCACACCGTCAACGACGCCGACTATGAAGCGCTGCGCGCGCACGGTTTCGATGATGAGGACATCTGGGACATCACCGGCATCACCGCCTTTTTCGGTCTGTCGAACCGCATGGCGAATGTGATTTCGATGCGGCCGAATGACGAGTTTTTCCTGCTCGGCCGCGTGCCGCGCGAAAAGAAGTAGGGTGCAGGCGATGGCTACGCCGTCAGCTCGCGCAACGCTTCAAGCAACTTGACGGCGGGGCCAGGGAGGATCCCATGACGCCGCCGGAACGCAGTGAGCGTGCGGCGCGCCACCAAGCCCGGAATCGGCAGGGGTTCGATCACGCCGGCGCGACGCTCGGCGTCGATCATCGGTTCGGCCATCCAGCTCAGGAAACCCGAGCGCGCCACCAGGCTCTTGAGTGCCGTCACCGAGCGCGTTTCCACCACGATGTTCGGCAGACCCAGCCCGGCAGCCTCGAAGACCTGTCGCATATGCTCGTACGGGCCGGTGCCGCGCGGTGGAACGGCCCACGGCGCCTCCAGCGTATCGGCCAACATCAGGCCGCGTCGGTGGCGCAGCGGGTGCTCCGGTGATGCGACCACGAAACTCGCATCCTCCCACCGGCAATCCGCGATGGCGATGATGTCCTCGGTATCCGGCATCGCCATGGACAGCGCGAGGTCAATCTCGTGCTTGACGAGTCCCTCTGCCAGCCGGTCCCACACGCCCTCCAATATCTCCACGCGCAGGTTCGGCCAGCGCGCCACCACGTTGCCCACGGCCAGCGGAAGGACGTAGCTTGCGATGCTGCCGACTGCACCAACGCGAATGGTGCCCTTGGCGAGCCCGCGCATGGCGTCGATCTCTTCCCGTGCGTAGTCCGCCTCGCGCTGCAGCAATGAGGCATGCGGCAGCAACGCCTGCCCGATGGCGGTCAGCTGCATGCCCTTGGAGTGCCGCTCGAACAGCGGCGCACCGACTTCGTCTTCCAGCCGCTTGATGATGCGGCTCAGTGCAGGCTGGGTGACGTGCAAGACGTCCGCGGCACGCCCGAGGCTGCCGGCGGAAACGATGGTGGTGAAGGCGCGCAGTTGGCGCAGATCGAAGGCCATGCAAAAAGGTAATGACTTTGGCGGAATAATTCAATATCGCGTTAAGAACTACGGATTCCATACTGGCAGCCTGTTCCAAGGAGATGGCCCGTATGACCCGCACCTCGCTCGCGCTGACCACCGTGCGCGACGCCACCATCGAGCTGCTGCGCCGGCTCGGCATGACGCACGTATTCGGCAATCCCGGCTCGACCGAGCTGCCGATGTTTCGCGATTTCCCGGAGGATTTCCGCTACATCCTGGGCTTGCAGGAAGCCGTGGTGGTGGGCATGGCAGACGGCTTTGCGCAGGCAACCGGCAACGCGGCGCTGGTGAACCTGCACTCGGCGGCGGGCGTGGGCAACGCCATGGGCAACATCTTTACGGCCTTCAAGAACCGCACGCCGCTGCTGATTACGGCGGGGCAGCAGGCGCGGTCCATCCTGCCATTCGATCCGTTCCTCGCATCCATCCAGGCGACGGAGCTGCCCAAGCCGTACGTCAAATGGAGCATCGAGCCGGCGCGCGCCCAAGACGTGCCGCTGGCGCTGGCCCGCGCCTATCACGTCGCGATGCAGGAGCCGCGCGGACCGGTGCTGGTGTCGATTCCCGTGGATGACTGGGATCAGCCGACGGAGCCTGTCGCCGTGCATGAAGTGGCGTGCGAAGTGCGGCCCGATCCAGTCACGCTGGGGCGCATCGGCGACCTGCTCGATGCGGCACAGCGGCCGGCGTTCGTGGTGGGCGCAGCGGTCGATCGGGCTGGCGCGTGGGATGCCGTCGTGCAACTCGCCGAGGCCCACAACGCGCGTGTGTTCACCGCCCCGATGGCCGGGCGCGGCGCGTTTCCCGAAGACCACCGCCTGTTCGCCGGTTTCCTGCCCGCGATGCGCGAGAAGATCGTCAGCCTGCTGCAGGGACACGACGTGGTGTTCGCGCTCGGCGCACCGGCGTTTACGTATCACGTGGAAGGGCACGGGCCGCATGTCCCGATTGGCGCAAAGCTCGTGCAGTTGATCGATGACCCGGCGACGGCTGCGTGGACGCCACAGGGCATTTCCGCCGTTGGCAACATCCGCCTGGGCGTGCTCGATTTGCTCGACCGCCCCGCACCGCCAGCGCGACCGCTGCCGCCGCTACGCGCCAAAGCGCCGCGCGCCGAGCCAGGTTGGCCCATGTCGGCCGCCTTCGTGTTGCAGACGCTCGACGCCGTACGCGGCGCGACAGACATCATCGTCGAAGAAGCGCCGAGCGCGCGGCCGGTCATGCAGGCCTATCTGCCGATGCGGCGCCCCGGCGGGTTCTACACGATGGATAGCGGCGGCTTGGGCTACGGCATGCCCGCTGCAGTCGGTGTTGCCTTGGCGACGCCTGGTACGCGCGTGATCGGTTTGATTGGCGATGGGTCGAGCATGTATTCGATCCAGGCGCTGCGGAGCGCGTCGCTGCTTGGGCTTCCCATGACATTCGTCATTCTCAACAATCGCCGCTACGCGGCGCTGCAGGAATTTGCGCCGGTATTCGGCTTTGCCGCCACCGACGTGGTGCAGGGGACCGACCTAAACGGTATCGACTTCGTCGGTCTGGCGCGTGCCATGGGCTGCACTGGCGAACGCGTGAGCGACCCGCATGCGCTGGAAGCCGTGCTGCGCACCGCATTGCAATCCGCAGGACCAACCGTGATTGAAGTGGAGATTGCCTGATGACCAATACGAACATTGCCCCGCTGGACGCGGCGCAGAACATCTCGATGCTGATCAACGGCGCGCGCGTGCAAGCGGCCAATGGTGCGGTGTTCGAGCGGCGCAATCCGCTTGACGGTACCGTCGCCACGCGCGCGCCGGCGGCGACTGTGGACGATGCCCGTCGCGCGGTCGACGCCGCAGCTGCAGCCTTCCCCGCCTGGGCCGCAATGGGACCGACGGAGCGCCGCGCGCTGCTGATGCGCGCCGCACAAGCGCTTGAAGCCAAGGGCGAGGCATTTGCGGCGGCGATGGCTGCCGAAACGGGCGCCTCCGCACTGTGGGCCGGCTTCAACGTGCATCTGGCCGCGAGCGGCTTGCAGGAAGCGGCCGCCATGGTCACGCAGATTGCCGGCGAGATCATTCCGTCCGACGTGCCCGGCAGCCTCGCCATGGGCGTGCGTCAACCGGCCGGCGTCGTGCTGGGCATCGCGCCGTGGAATGCGCCGGTCATCCTCGCCGTGCGCGCCATTGCGTTGCCGCTGGCGTGCGGTAACACGGTCGTGCTCAAGGGCTCGGAAGTCTCGCCCGCCACGCACGGGCTCATCATTGAAGCCTTGCAAGAGGCGGGCTTGCCAAACGGCGTGGTCAATTTCGTGACGAACGCCCCGGCCGACGCAGGCGCGGTCGTGGAGGCGATGATCGCCCACCCGGCCGTGCGGCGCGTCAACTTTACGGGCTCCACGCGCGTGGGCCGCATCATCGCGCAGACGTGCGCGACGTATCTGAAGCCTGCTGTGCTGGAGCTTGGCGGCAAGGCACCCTTGCTGGTATTGGCGGATGCGGATATCGACGCCGCTGTCGATGGCGCGGCCTTCGGCGCGTTCGCCAATTCGGGCCAGATCTGCATGTCCACCGAGCGCATCGTCGTCGACGAATCCATCGCGGATGCATTCGTCGCCAAGCTGGCTGCCAAGGCGGCAGCGCTGCCGTTGGGCGATCCGCGCAAGGGCCCGGCGGTGCTCGGCTCGGTGGTCGACATGAGCACGGTCGAACGCTGCAATCACCTCGTCGACGACGCGCTCGCCAAGGGCGCGAAGCTGCTGTGCGGCGGCAAGGCCACCAGCACGCTGATGCCCGCCACGCTGCTCGACCACGTCACGCCCGACATGCTGATCTACGCGGAAGAATCATTCGGCCCGGTCAAGGGCATCGTGCGCGTGAGCGGTGACGATGCCGCCGTCGCCTGCGCGAATGACAACGCGTACGGCTTGTCGTCCGCCGTGTTCAGCCGCGACGTGGCCCGCGCCATGAACGTCGCGCGCCGCATCGAATCGGGCATCTGCCACATCAACGGGCCAACCGTGCATGACGAAGCGCAGATGCCGTTCGGCGGCGTCAAGGCGAGCGGCTTTGGGCGTTTCGGCGGCCGCGCTGGCGTGGCGGAATTCACGGAGCTGCGCTGGATGACGGTGCAGACCACGCCGCGCCATTACCCGTTCTGAGCCGCGATGCCGACGAAGATCGCAATCCTCGGTGCGGGCGCGATGGGCTCGCTGTTTGGCGGGCTGCTGGCTGAAGCCGACCAGCACGTCACGCTGCTCGACATCAACGACGCGCACTTGCACGCCATCGCTGCGCAGGGTTTGCGGTTGGAAACCGATCGTGGCGATCGCCAGGTGCGCAACCTGCAGGCGCTGCGCCCGGGCGATGCGACAGAGGTGCCCGATTTGCTGATCGTCTTTACGAAGGCGATGCACACGCGAGCCGCATTGGCTAGCGTGCGTCATCTCATCGGTGAGTCAACGCATGTCCTGACGCTGCAGAATGGGCTGGGCAATGTGGAGGCGCTGGCTTCGGTCGTGCCGGCAGAGCGGATCTTCGTTGGCGTGACGACGTGGCCAGCGGATCTTGCCGGCCCCGGCCACGTGCGCTCCCACGGTGCGGGCGTGATCCGGTTGATGACCGCAGACGGCGCGCCGCGTCCGATGCTGGCACGCTTGGTCGATACGCTCTGCGCCGCCGGTCTGAACTGCCAGGCCGATGCCAATGTGTGGGGCGCGGTGTGGGAGAAAGTGGCCTTTAACGCCGCGCTGAATCCGCTGTGCACCGTGCTGAATCAGCCCGTCGACGCGCTGGGTGCGGTGGAAGACGGCCCCGCCTTGGCCTTGACCATCGTGGGCGAAGTGCTGGCCGTGGCGCGCGCCAGCGGCATTACGGTCGACGCCGCCAAGGTGAACGACAACGTGCGGCACGCCATCGTCGCGCATCGCGGGCACAAGCCGTCGATGCTGCAGGATGTGCTGGCCGGTCGGCCGACCGAGATCGAATCCATCAACGGCGCAGTGGTGGCGGCAGCGCGCCGGCATGGCGTGCCGGTGCCGCACACCGAGACGTTGATGCAGCTTGTACGGTTGGTGCAGGCGCAGGCGCAGGCCCCACGCCAGCAGGGGCGTTAGCAGACCGAGCAGCCCAAGCTTTCATTCGATGGCGCGCAGACGCCACCTCAACGGAGACAAACCATGATCAGCTGTTCCAGATTGGTAAGCGCGACGCTGGTATTGCGTCGCGCTTTCGCATGTTCGGCGTCCCAGCGGAGGCCAGCATGAGGCAGAACCCCACCACGGTCGATATCGGCACCGTCCTCGATGACGGGCCGTTTTCTCTCGCGCAAAAGATGGCAGTCCTGCTGGCCGCCTTCGCCATCGTCATGGACGGCTTTGATGGCCAGTTGATCGGCTTCGCCATCCCCGTACTCATCAAGGAGTGGGGCATCACGCGTAACGCGTTTGCGCCGGCGGTGGCCGCGGGCCTGATTGGCATGGGGCTGGGCAGCGCGCTGGCGGGCCTGTTTGCCGATCGCTTCGGGCGACGCTGGGCGCTGATCGGCAGCGTGTTCCTGTTCGGCGTGGCGACGTGCTCGATCGGTTTTGCGCCTAACGTTGCGACGATTGCCGCGCTGCGGTTTATCGCAGGCCTTGGCATTGGTGGCGCGCTGCCCAGCTCCACCACGATGACGGCGGAATTCACGCCTGCGCGTCGTCGCACGCTGGCCGTGACGGCCACCATTGTTTGCGTGCCGCTGGGCGGGATGCTGGCGGGCCTGTTTGCGGGCCACGTGCTGCCGCTCTACGGCTGGCGGGGCCTGTTCTGGATCGGCGGCGCACTGCCGCTGGTGCTCGGGTTCGTGCTGGTGGCGGCGCTGCCCGAATCGCCGCGCTTCCTGGCGCGCCGCCAATCGCGCTGGCCGCAACTGGCGCAGCTGCTGTCGAAAATGGAGCGCGATGTGCCCGGCAATGCCGTATTTGCCGATGTGGCTGGCCAGAAGGTCATTCAACACGCGAGTTTCCGCTCGCTCTTCGCGCCTGGGCAGGCTCGCGACACGATGGCGCTCTGGGCAGCGTTCTTCATGTGCCTGCTGGCCGTGTACGCAGCGTTCAGCTGGCTGCCGACGATGCTGACTTCAGAAGGTTTGAGCGTCAGCGTGGCGGGCTCGGGGCTGACGGCGTACAACCTGGGCGGCGTGATCGGTGCGCTGGTCTGCGCGGTGACGATTGCGCGATGGGGTTCACGTTGGCCGATGGCGCTGTGTTGCGTGGGCGCCGCCGCGAGCGCCTTTGCGCTGCAGGGTGTCGACGCCAAGCTCAACACGAACCTGCTGATCGTCGGCCTGGGGCTGCATGGGCTGTTCGTCAACGCCGTGCAATCGACGATGTACGCGCTGTGCGCCTATGTCTATCCGACGGCGGTGCGCGCCACGGGTACGGCGTTGGCGGTGGCATTCGGGCGGCTCGGCGCCATCCTCAGTGCGTTTGCCGGCGCGCTGGTCATCACCGCTGGCGGCTCGGTGGCCTATCTGGCCATGCTCGGGATCGTGATGCTGGTGGTACTGGCAGCGCTGCTCGCCATGCGCGAGCAGATTCCGCGTCTCGCGGAGCGTGCGCAAGCCCCCATGGCTGCCGTGCCGGTTTCGCACGGCAGCCCGGTCAAGCCGTAGCTGACGGCCAGGGGGAGCAGCACTACATCAGGATGATGTCGTACTGCTCCTGGCTGGCCGCCGACGATTCCACCTGCAGCGAAATCGGCTTGCCGATGAAGTCGCCCAGCATCGCAAGGTGCTGGCTTTCTTCTTCCAGGAACAGGTCGATCACCGACTGCGACGCAAGGATGCGGAATTCGCGGGGATTGAACTGCCGCGACTCGCGCATGATCTCGCGCAGGATGTCGTAGCACACCGTGCGCGGCGTCTTCACCTGGCCCTTGCCCTGGCATACCGGGCACTGCTCGCACAGCACATGCGCGAGCGATTCGCGCGTGCGTTTGCGCGTCATCTCCACCAGCCCCAGCTGCGAGAAGCTGTTGACCGTGATGCGCGTGCGGTCGCGCGACAGCGCCTTGCGCAGTTCCGCCAGCACCGCATCGCGATGCTCGGCCGACTCCATGTCGATGAAGTCGATGATGATGATGCCGCCCAGGTTGCGCAGCCGAAGTTGCCGCGCGATGGTGTGCGCCGCTTCCAGGTTCGTCTTGAAAATCGTGTCGTCGAAGTTGCGCGCGCCCACGTAACCGCCGGTGTTGACGTCGATCGTCGTCATCGCCTCGGTCTGGTCGATCATCAGGTAGCCGCCCGATTTCAGGTCGACCCGGCGCGACAGCGCGCGCTCGACTTCCGCCTCGATGTTGTACAAGTCAAAAATGGGCCGCTCGCCGGTGTAGTGCGTCAGGCGCTCGACCACGGCCGGCGTGTATTCCTGCGCAAACTCGATGAGCTTCTGGTGGTTCTCGCGCGAATCGACCTGGATGCTGCGGGTTTCGTCTGTCACGAAATCGCGCAGCACGCGCTGGGCGAGGTTCAGGTCCTGATACAGGATCGACGGCGCGGGCAGGGTCGTCGCGTTGTGACGGATGGTCGCCCAGATCTTGCGCAGGTAAGCGACGTCGTTGGCGAGTTCTTCGTCGGTCGACTCCTCGGCGATCGTGCGCACGATGAAGCCGCCGCGCTCTTCGACGGGCACCATGGCTGTCACGCGCGCACGCAGCGCTTCGCGCTCGGCCTCGTTGCCGATTTTCTGCGAGATGCCGATGTGCGGGTCTTGCGGCAGATACACCAGCGTGCGGCCGGCAATGCTGACCTGCGTGGATAGGCGCGCCCCCTTGGTGCCGATCGGATCCTTGATGACCTGCACCATCAGCGCCTGGCCTTCGAACAGCGTCTTTTCGATGGCGACCTGCGGGGTGGGCGGCGCGTCCTTGGCGTCGCGCGGGTGCCAGATGTCGGCAACGTGCAAGAACGCTGCGCGCTCCAGCCCGATATCGATAAAGGCCGACTGCATGCCGGGCAGCACGCGCACCACCTTGCCAAGGTAAATGTTGCCGACCAGGCCGCGCGTCAGCGTACGCTCGATATGAAGCTCTTGAACGGCGGCTTGCTGGACGATGGCCACGCGCGTTTCTTGCGGCGTGATATTGACGAGGATGTCTTCGGACATGGAGAGGTACCAGGAGAGCGGGTTTCAGCACCCGCCTCAAGGCTTGATCGCATGCGCCCGAAGCGTGTCTTGAAACCGGCCCTCGCACGCTGTCCGGTGCGTGCTACAGCGGCCGGTCAGGGGCGAGTTACAGCGTGATGCCCGCCTGTGCGAGCAGTGCTGCGGTCTCGAACAAGGGTAGACCCATGATACCCGAATAGCTTCCCGAGATATGGGCCACAAAGGCGGCTGCGCGGCCCTGGATACCGTACGCGCCGGCCTTGCCGAAGGGCTCGCCGCTGCCGATGTAGCGGGCGATGTCGTTGTCTGTCAGCACGGCAAAGCGCACGTCGGAAATGGACAGCGCATGCATCGGCGTGCCGCTGGCGGTGACGACCGTTACGGCGGTCAGCACACGGTGCTCGCGGCCGGACATCGCGCGCAGCATGCGGTGGGCATCGGCGGCGTCAGACGGTTTCCCGAGGATCTCGCCGCCCAGGCATACCGTGGTGTCCGACGTGAGGATCGGCAGGGCGTGCAGGCTGCGTGCGAGGCGGCGGCGCACCGCAGCCTGTGCCTTCAGTGCGCAGACTCGCTGGACGTAGTCGTCGGGCGTCTCGCCGGGGAGCACGGCTTCCAGCGCTTCGGCATCTTCATCGTCGCCGGCCAGCAGCAGCGCGAAGCGCGCGCCGATCTGGCGCAGCAGTTCCTGCCGGCGCGGGCTCTGTGAGGCGAGATAGAGGTGCGGCGCGCCGGGTGCATCCATGGTCATACGCGATGGTACGGGTGGTTCTGCGTGATGCTCCACGCGCGATAGAGCTGCTCGGCCAGCAGCACGCGCACCATGCCATGCGGCAGCGTCAGGCTCGACAGGCGGATCAGCGTACGGGCTTTCGCCTTGAGCGCCGGGTCCAGCCCGTCCGCGCCGCCGATGACGAAGGCGATGTCACCGCCTTCCTGTTGCCATCCGGTAAGCGATTCAGCCAGCGCGACGGTGGTGAGGTCCTTGCCTCGCTCGTCCAGCGCGATCATGCGGCAGCCCTTGGGCAGCGCGGCTTCAATGCGCGCGGCTTCGAGCTGCATGACGGTGGCGGCGGTGCGGCTGCCCGAGCGCTGCTCGGGCTTGATCTCGCGTAGTTCGATGCGCAGTTCGGGCGGCATGCGCTTGGCATACTCGGAGAAACCGTCCTCGATCCAGGACGGCATCTTGTGCCCGACGGCGACGATCAGCAACTGCATGGCGAGACAGCCTGCCCGACGTTACGCCGCGCGCTTCTTTGCCGGCGCGCGCTTGGCTGCCGTCTTGGTAGCCGTTTTTGCGGCGGTTTTGGTGGCCGTCTTCGTGGCGGTCTTGCCCGTACCAGCCGCGCGCTTGGTGGCGGGCTTCTTGGCAGCCGTCTTGGCAGGCGCCTTCTTGGCCGGCGCTGCAGCCTTGGTCGGGCGCTCGCCTGCCAGCTTCGGCTTGGTGGTCCGGCGCTTGGCGGGCGTGGCCTCTTCGGTCTCGTCTTCCTCGTCGTCGTAACCTTCGCTGGCCTTGGGCAGGCCACGCTTGCCCGTGCCGCCGAGTTCGATGCGCACAGGCTTGTCACCCCAGATTTCTTCGAGGTTGTAGTACTGGCGCAGTTGCGGCTGCATGATGTGGACCACAGCGTCGCCGCAGTCGACCAGCACCCATTCGCCCACGTCTTCGCCTTCCACGGCGATGATGTGGCCGCCGGCTTCCTTCACGGCGTCACGCACCGATGCGGCGAGGGCCTTCGTCTGGCGATTGGACGTGCCGCTGGCGATGACCGTGCGGTCGAACAGCTCGGTCAGGTGCGTCGTATTGAAGACCTTGATGTCTTGCGCCTTGACGTCTTCGAGCGCGTCGACGATCACGCGTTGTAGTTTGCGAATATCCATACTGAGTGAGAAGAACGTTTAAAGGGCGAGAAAAAAGGTCAAAAAAGCGCGTGAATGCGGTCAATCACGCGGTCAAGCACTGACTGTGCCATTGGCACGGCGGTACAGCGAATGCGATTGGATCAGGTCGGCCACGCCGGCGGGCAGGTCGGCGTCGCAGCGCGCGCCGGTGGCCAGCTGCTGGCGCAGGCGCGTGGATGACAGGTCGACGGCCAGGGTCTGGTCGATCCACATGTGGCCGGCGGGTGCGCATTGTATCAATGCCGTGTCGCCGCGGCGCACATCGAGTTCGCGCTGCACCGGCACATGCAGTGCCTGGAGGTCGAAACCCGGGCGTGTAGCGACGCACAGGTGGACGTATTCGAACAGGTCCTGCCAGCCGTGCCAGGTGTCCAGGCCGACGAGCTGGTCGGCGCCCATCAGCCACGCCATGGAGGTATCCGGGCCGTAGACGCCGCGCAATTCGCGCACGGTGTCGATGGTGTAGCTGGGGCCGTGGCGGTCGACTTCCATGCTGCTCACGTGGACCCGCGCGCGGCCACCGCGTACCGCTTTGGCGGCCAGTTCGGTCATGGCGAAGCGCAGCGGTGCTGGCGTGATGTCGGCGGCCTTTTGCCACGACACGCCGGTGGGAATCCACAGCAGCTCATCCAGGTCGAGGCGCGCGATGCACAGCTCGGCCAGGGCGATGTGGCCGACATGCGGCGGATCGAACGTGCCGCCCAGCAAACCAAGCCGGTAGGGGCGATCGAGATCGGGGCGCACGAATGTGGGAAGCGTCATACCCAATCGCGCGCCGGCAGGAAATCGGTGTACAGGGCGGCTTCTGGCGAACCCGGTTCCGGCTGCCAGTCGTAGCGCCAATTGGCGACCGGCGGCATCGACATCAGGATCGATTCCGCGCGGCCGCCGCTTTGCAGGCCGAACAGCGTGCCGCGGTCGAATACCAGGTTGAACTCGACATAGCGGCCACGACGATAGGCCTGGAAGGCGCGTTCGCGCTCACCGTAGGGCGTGGCGTGGCGTCGCTCGGCGATGGGCAGCCAGGCCGGCAGGAAGGCGTCGCCCACCGAGCGCATCATCTCGAAGCTGCGCTCGAAGCCCAGCTCAGCAAAGTCGTCAAAGAAGATGCCGCCGACGCCGCGCGCTTCCTTGCGGTGCTTCAGATAGAAATAGTCGTCGCACCATTGCTTGAAGCGGGGGTACAGCTCATCGCCGTAAGGGGCCAGGGCGCCTTGGCAGGTGCGGTGGAAATGCGAGGCGTCTTCGGTGAAGCCGTAGTAGGGCGTGAGGTCCATGCCGCCACCGAACCACCAGACGGGCTCGGCGTCCGGGCGCACGGCGACGAAGCAGCGCACATTCATGTGCACCGTGGGCACGTACGGGTTGCGCGGATGGAAGACCAGCGACACGCCCATCGCCTCGAAACCGCGCCCGGCCAATTCGGGCCGGTTGGCGGTTGCCGACGGGGGCAGGGTGTCGCCCATCACGTGCGAGAAGCCGACGCCCCCGCGCTCGAGCAGCGTGCCGCCTTCCAGGATGCGGGTGCGACCGCTGCCGCGCAGGCGCTCGGTGGGCAGCTTCTCCCATGCGTCGGTGATGAACGTGCCGCCGTCCAGCGCGCTGGCGGCAGTGGTGATGCGGTCCTGCAGGTCCAGCAGGTAGGCGCGGACGGCTTGGGTATCCATGCGATCAGAAGGAGGCCGCTCGTAGGGGCGAGTCGGGCCGAGTCATACGGTTGTCACCATTGTAGCGGGCGGGCTGCGCGGGCAAGTTGGGGATCACCCGGGGTGACGGATGCCGCGCCTGCCCCATCGTGGGGCATGGGCGCGGCGGGCGGTCGCTCAATGGCGGATGGCGCGATGTCCGATATCGGTACGGTACTGGGCGCCGTCAAAGTGGATCTGCTCGATGGCGTTGTACGCCGCACGCTGCGCCGCCTTGACGGTGTCGGCCAGGCCGACCACGCATAGCACCCGGCCGCCGTTGGTGGTCAGCACGCCGTCCTTGAGCGTGGTGCCGGCGTGGAACGTGACGCTGTCTTCGGTTTCCTTCGGGATGCCTGTGATGACGTCGCCCTTGCGCGGCGTGTCCGGGTAATTGTGGGCGGCCATGACCACGCCCAGTGCGGTGCGGCGGTCCCAGTCCAGCTCCATGCCGTCGAGCTTGCCGTCGATGGCGCGGTCGAGCACGTCGTACAGGTCGGTCTTCATGCGCGCCATGATGGGCTGCGTTTCCGGGTCGCCCATGCGGCAGTTGAATTCGAGCGTCTTGGGATTGCCTTCTGCATCGATCATCAGGCCGGCATACAGGAAGCCGGTGTACGGGATGCCGTCCTTCTCCATGCCTCGGATGGTCGGCATGATGATCTCGCGCAGCGCGCGGGCGTGCAGTGTGGGCGTAACGACTGGCGCAGGCGAGTAGGCGCCCATGCCGCCCGTGTTGGGGCCGGCATCGCCGTCGAGCAGGCGCTTGTGGTCCTGGCTGGTGGCCAGCGCCACGACGTTCTTGCCGTCGCACACGACGATGAAGCTGGCTTCTTCGCCGGCCAGGAATTCTTCGATCACCACGCGCGCGCCGGCGTCGCCCAGACGGTTGTCGGCCAGCATCATGTCGATGGCGCTGTGCGCTTCTTCGACCGTCATCGCCACGACAACGCCCTTGCCGGCGGCCAGGCCATCGGCCTTGATGACGATCGGTGCGCCTTCCTGGTCAACGTACGCATGTGCCTGCGCAGCATCGCCAAAGGTCTGGTACTTGGCGGTCGGAATGCCGTGGCGGTGCATGAACGCCTTGGCGAAATCCTTCGACGATTCGAGCTGCGCGGCGGCCTTGGTCGGCCCGAAGATGCGCAGGCCCTTGGCGCGGAACAGGTCGACGATGCCGGCCGCCAGCGGCGCTTCCGGGCCCACCACCGTGAAGTGGATACCTTCGCGCTCGGCAAAGGCGGCCAGCACTTCCGGATCCGTGATCGGGAGGTTCTGCAGGCGCTTGTCGAGCGCCGTGCCGCCGTTGCCGGGGGCCACGTACACCACCTGTACCTTGGGCGAGCGTGCCAGCTTCCATGCCAGGGCGTGCTCTCGACCGCCCGAACCGACCACCATCACTTTCATGCTGTACCTACCTGAAATTGCAAATCCGATTCGAAATCTGGAAAACAAAAACGGCGATCGTGAGGTCGATCGCCGTTATGCGCGCGTCCGGGGCTTACTCCCCGATGACCGCGTTGGTGAAGACTTCCTGCACGTCGTCCAGATTTTCCAGAACGTCGAGCAGCTTCTGCATCTTGACCGCGTCTTCGCCGGTGAACACGACTTCGGTCTGCGGCTTCATGATGACTTCGGCCAGTTCGGCCTTGAAGCCGGCGGCTTCCAGCGCGGTCTTGACCTTGGCGAAATCGTGCGGCGGGCAGATGACTTCGAGCGAGCCGTCTTCGTGCGTGATGACGTCGTCTGCGCCGGCCTCGAGCGCGGCGTCCATCAGCTTGTCTTCGGGCGTGCCCGGGGCAAAGATGAACTGGCCGATGTGGTCGAACAGGAACGCGACGGAGCCCGACGTGCCCATGTTGCCGCCGTACTTGTCGAACCCGTGACGGACTTCGGCCACGGTGCGCGTGCGGTTGTCGGTCAGGCAGTCGACGATCACGGCTGCGCCGTTGATGCCGTAGCCTTCGTAGCGGATTTCTTCGTAGTTCGCGCCTTCCAGGCCGCCCACGCCGCGCTGGATGGCGCGGTTGATGTTGTCCTTGGGCATGTTCGCGTCGGTGGCCTTGTCCATGGCCAGTCGCAGGCGCGGGTTGGAGTCGGCATCGCCGCCGCCCAGACGGGCCGCCACGGTGATTTCCTTGATCAGGCGCGTCCAAATCTTGCCGCGCTTGGCGTCGGCAGCGGCTTTTTTATGCTTGATATTGGCCCATTTGGAATGACCGGCCATGAAACTCTCCGAGCGGAATGCAGTGGAATCTGGCGCTCAGATGGCGGTTTGACGCCACCTGCACGCTCTATAATCGGTCGCGGATTTTAGCATGCTGCACACGCCTGCCGCCCCGTCCATCCGGTCGATTTGGCGGTGTGTCGTCCCCCCAGATTGATCCTCGTCCAAACGCCATGACCGATCCCATCCTGATTGCCAAGAACGCCAAAGCCGAGTTGGTGCTGCTGCCCCAGCTCGCCAACCGGCATGGCCTGATCACCGGCGCCACCGGCACCGGCAAGACCGTCACCCTCCAAACCATCGCCCAGGGCCTGTCAAAGATTGGCGTACCGGTTTTCCTGGCCGACGTGAAAGGTGATCTGACCGGCATTTCGCAGCCCGGCCAGCCAAACGACAAGCTCAAGGCCCGCCTGCAGGAGCGCGGGCTGGAAGAGCCGCAATGGGCCGGTTGCCCCGTCACGTTGTGGGATGTGTACGGCGAGCGTGGCCACCCCGTGCGCGCCACCGTGTCCGACATGGGCCCGCTGATGCTTTCGCGCATGCTCGACCTGAACGACATCCAGACCGGCGTGCTGAACCTCGTCTTCAAGATTGCGGACGACGCGGGCCTCGCGCTGCTCGACATGAAAGACCTGCGCGCGATGCTCCAGCACGTTGGCGAGCATTCGTCGGACTACACGAACAAGTACGGGAATATCTCGTCGGCCAGCATCGGGGCCATTCAGCGCAACCTGATCGCGCTCGAAGAGCAGGGCGCCGACCAGTTCTTCGGCGAGCCGATGCTCGACATCAACGATCTGATGCAGACCGTGCGTGGCCAGGGCGTGATCAACGTCCTGGCGGCCGACAAGCTGCTCAACGCGCCCAAGCTGTACGCGACGTTCCTGCTGTGGATGCTCTCCGAGCTGTTCGAGCATCTGCCCGAGGTGGGCGACGTGGACAAGCCCAAACTCGCTTTCTTCTTTGATGAAGCGCACTTGCTGTTCAACGATGCGCCGCCGTCGCTGCTGCAGAAGGTGGAGCAGGTCGTGCGGCTGATCCGCTCCAAGGGCGTGGGCGTGTACTTTGTGACGCAAAACCCCGCCGACGTGCCGGACACGGTGCTCGGCCAGCTCGGCAACCGCGTGCAGCACGCGCTGCGGGCCTTCACCCCGCGTGACCAGAAGGCCGTGAAGGCTGCGGCCACCACGATGCGCGCGAACCCCGAGTTCAGCATCGAAGAGGCCATCGGCGAACTGGCCGTGGGCGAGGCGCTGATCTCCATGCTGGACGAGGGCGGCCGCCCGGAGATCACGCAGCGTGCGTTTGTCGTCCCGCCCGCGTCGCGCATCGGCCCGATCTCGGACGACGAGCGTCGCGCGCTGATGGCCAATTCGCTGGTGGCGGGCCGTTACGACACGGCGATCGACCGTGAATCGGCGTACGAAATCCTGAGCGGCCGCGTGGCGAACGGCGGGGCGGCATCGGCGCCGGCTCCGGGTTCCATCGGCACGGACTTCGGGGCATCGACAGGCTCAGCTCCTGCGCCTGCACCGGCGCCGGCGCAACAGGAGAGCGGCGGCGGGTGGCTCGGCGATGTCGGCTCGATCCTCACGAAGGGCACGGGCCGCAGCGGCCGTGGCGATTCGATTGTCGAAACGTTGGCCAAGTCGACGATGCGCACCATTGGCTCCACCGTCGGGCGCGAAATCGTGCGCGGCGTGCTGGGCAGTATTCTCGGCGGGTCGAAGAAGCGCTGAGCGCATCCGAGGCACCAAAGACAACAGCCGGCATTGCCGGCTGTTTTTGTTTGCGCTGAGACCGCGCGCGATCAGTTTTTCGTGCCGAACAAACGATCGCCCGCGTCGCCCAGGCCCGGGATGATGTAGGCGTTTTCATCCAGGTGCGAATCGAGCGATGCGACAAACAGCTTCACGCCCGGATGCGCCTGCTGGAACACCTCCACGCCTTCGGGCGCCGCCACGAGCGCCAGGAAGAGGATGTTTTCGTCGGGCACGCCGCGCTTCTTCATCACGTCGACCGCGTGGACGGCGGAGTAACCGGTGGCGACCATCGGATCGCACAGGATGAAGGTGCGGTCTTCCAGGTCGGGCAGCCGCACGAGGTATTCCACCGGACGGTGTTGGTCATCGCGGTACACGCCGATATGGCCGATACGCGCCGACGGAATCAGCTCCACCAGCCCGTCGCTCATGCCCACGCCCGCGCGCAGCACCGGCACCACGGCCAGCTTGCGGCCCGCGATGACGGGCGCTTCCATCGGGCCCATCGGCGTGTCGATGTGGCGGCTGGTCAGCGGCAGGTTGCGCGTGATCTCGTAGCCCATCAGCAGCGTGATCTCACGCAGCAGCTCGCGGAACGTGCGCGTGGACGTGTCCTTGTCGCGCATGTGCGTGAGCTTGTGCTGGATCAGCGGGTGATTGAGGATGAACAGGTTCGGAAAGCGCGGATCTTGTTTCATGGCGAAGACGAATGCGGTAGTGGGGCGCATTGTACGGTGCGCCCCGTATGAAGGATTGGACGGCTTATCGGCGGCCGCGCATCAGGATGACGTACACCACGGCGGAGATCGCGAGGCCCACGAACCACGCATACGTGTACAGCGCTTCGAACACGCCCGGGACGCTGGCGACAAACCCGGCCTGCTTGAAGAAGCCCGGCAGATTGGGCAGCACGCCGATGATGAGCGCGACGATGGCACGGCCGTTCCAGCCGTTGCCGTAACCGTACGGGCCATCTACGCGGAACAGTTCTCCCGTCTTGAGGACCGTGCGGCGCACCAGGAAGTAGTCGACCATCATGATGCCGGCCACCGGGCCCAGCAGCGCGCCGTATCCGACCAGCCACGTGAAGATGTAGCCCTTGGTGGTTTCCAGGATCTTCCACGGCATCATCGCCAGGCCGATGCCCGCCGTGATGTAGCCGCCGATGCGGAACGAGATGCGGTGCGGCGCCAGGTTCGAGAAGTCATACGCCGGCGACACCACGTTGGCGGCGATGTTCGTCATGAGCGTGGCGGTGATCAGCGCCAGCAGCGCGACGATGACCGACGGGCCGGTCATCTTGCCGGCCAGCGTGACCGGATCCCAGATGGCCTGGCCGTAGATGACCACCGTGGACGACGTGACCAGCACGGCCACCAGCGCCAGCAGCCCCATCGGCAGCGGCAGGCCGATCGCCTGCCCGACCAGCTGATCGCGCTGGCTGCGCGCGAAGCGGGTGAAGTCGGGAATGTTCAGCGCCAGCGTGGCCCAGTAGCCCACCATGGCGGTAAGCGACGGCCAGAAGAAGCCCCAGAACTCGCCGGCGCGCTTGCCGCCTGCAGAAAACGCCGACGGCGCCGACAGCATCGGGCCAAAACCGCCCGCATGGACATACGCCCACCAGACCAGGCCCAGCGCGGCCAGGATCAGCAGCGGGGTGGCCAGCGCCTGGAAGCGCTTGATCGATTCGAGCCCTTTGGTGATCAGCCAGATGTGCAGCGCCCAGAACAGCAGGAAGCAGAATCCCTGGCCGGGGTTGATGCCCAGGCCCGGAATGTTGCTGCCGACCAGCATGTTGTCGGTGACGACGTTGAGGATCGTATAGATCGCCTGGCTGCCGAGCCACGTCTGAATGCCGAACCAGCCGCACGCCACGATGGCTCGCAGAATGGCCGGCAGCTGCGCGCCGCGCACGCCGAACGACGCCCGCACCAGCACAGGAAAGGGAATGCCGTACTTGGTGCCAGCGTGGCCCACCAGCACCATCGGCACCAGCACGATCAGGTTGCCGAGGAACACCGTCAGCACCGCCTGCCACCAGTTCATGCCCTCGCTCATCAGCCCCGAAGCCAGCATGTAGGCCGGCACCGACACCACCATCGACACCCACAGCGCGGCGTAATTGGTCGCCGTCCAGGTGCGGGCCGCGGGCGGGGTGGGGTTGAGGTCTTCGTTCCAGAGGGTCGGGTCGGGTGCCCCGGCGGCATCCGCGGAGAAGGCGGAAGAGGTGGTTTGGCTCATGTCGATGTGGGATCCGTTGTCGTTGTAGATATTCGGAATGCAGGCGCGATTGTACGGCGCTCCCCGGCGTGCTCAAGCGAAAGCTGTGCCAAGTGCAGCGCACCCCGCGCCGGAACGTTTTGTTGAATTCCAATACAATCGACGACGCTCTCCAACACCGCCCGCGGTTCTTCCGCGTTCCGCTGTGAACACCGCGTCCTCTGCGTCCACCACTCCCGCAAGAACCACCGACACCGGCGGGCTGCTGCTTGCCTCCGCGGGCGCGGTGCTGTTTTCCGCCAAGGCCATCGTCGCCAAGCTGATGTACCGCTACCAGGTGGACGCCGTCATGGTCATCACCCTGCGCATGCTGCTGGCCGCGCCGCTGTTCATGGCGATGGGGTGGTGGCAGTCGCGCCGCGCGGAGCCCCTGACCGGAGCCGACCGCTGGCGTATCGTCGGCTTGGGGCTGATCGGCTATTACCTCTCCAGCTTTCTCGACTTCCTCGGCCTGCAGTACATCACGGCCGGGCTGGAGCGGCTGATCCTGTTTTTGACGCCGTCGTTCGTGCTGCTGATCACGTCGACGGTATTCAAGCGGCGCATTACCGGCTTGCAGTGGGTGTCGTTGGCGCTGGCCTATGCCGGGATCGTGCTGGTGTTCGCGCACGACCTGAACCTGGGCGGCAACAACGTCTGGCTGGGCGGCGGGTTGGTGCTTGCCAGCGCCGTCAGCTACGGTATCTATCTGCTGGCCAGCGGTGAGCTGGTCAAGCGCGTGGGTTCGATGCGGCTCGTCGCCTACGCGATGTGCGTGTCGACTGCGGCCTGTATCGTCCAGTTTCTGGTGCTGCGGCCGGTGTCGGCGCTGGTGTTGCCCTGGCAGGTGTATGGGCTGTCGGCCATCAACTCGGTGTTCTGTACGGTGGCGCCGGTCACGATGACGATGATGGCGGTGGCGCGTGTAGGTGCACCGGTGGCGTCGCAGGCGGGCATGATCGGGCCGGTGTCGACGCTGCTGTTGGGCTGGTGGCTGCTGGGCGAGCCGATCACGATTTGGCAGATTGCCGGCAGCGCGCTGGTGCTTGCCGGTATGGCGCTGCTGTCACGCCGTCGCGGCTGACGGGCGGCCGATCGAAATAATCCAAACAACAATCACAAGGAGTCAGACAGATGGACTTGGGCCTGAAAGGCAAGCGTGCGCTGGTGTGCGGCGCAAGCAAGGGCTTGGGCTTTGCGTGCGCCGACGCGCTGGCTGCCGAAGGCGTGGACGTGGTGATCGTCGCGCGCGGTGCCGAAGCGTTGTCGGCAGCCGCTGAGCGCATCCGCACGGCGCATGGCGTGCGCGTGGAAGCCGTGGCGACCGACATCACCACGCCGGAAGGCCGCGCCGAAGCGCTGCTCGCGTGCGAGCGCCTGGGCGGCTCGCCCGACATCCTCATCAACAACGCAGGCGGCCCGCCGCCGGGCAACTTCCGCGATTGGGACCGCGACGCATGGAATGCCGCGCTCAACGCCAACATGCTCACGCCCATCGACCTCATCAAAGCCACCGTCGACAAGATGATCGAGCGCCGCTGGGGCCGCATCGTCAACATCACCAGCGGTGCCGTCAAGGCGCCGATCGACGTGCTGGGCTTGTCCAACGGCGCGCGCTCCGGCCTGACCGGCTTCGTGGCCGGCCTGGCCCGTGAAGTCGCCAAGCACGGCGTGACCATCAACAATCTGCTACCCGGTCAGTTCGAGACCGATCGCCTGACCAAGACGCTGGAAGCGGGCGCCAAGGCTGCCGGCATCAGCGCAGAAGAGAATTTCGACCGCAAGCGCCAGGGCAATCCGATGCGACGCTTTGGCCAGCCGGCCGAATTTGGCGCCGTGTGTGCCTTCCTGTGCAGCCAGCACGCCGGCTACCTGAACGCGCAAAACATCCTGCTGGATGGCGGCAGCTTCCCTGGCACCTTTTAAGCCAATCGACATGACCACCCTTACGCCAATTACGCCCGAAAGCGCAGTTCGCAAACGCCGCGTCGCCCTGATCGCACACGACCACAAGAAAGACGACATGGTCGCTTTCGCACAAACGCACCAGGCCTTCCTGTCGCAATGCGACCTGCTGGCGACGGGCACCACCGGCGGCCGCCTGGAGAAGGAAGTCGGCCTGACCGTGCAGCGCATGCTGTCTGGCCCGTGGGGCGGCGACCTGCAGATTGGCGCGCAATTGGCCGAAGGCCGCGTCGACGCCGTCATCTTTTTGCGCGACCCGATGACGCCGCAACCGCATGAACCCGACATCAATGCGCTGGTCCGTGCGTGCGACGTCCACAACATCCCCTGTGCCACCAACCTGGCGACCGCCGACCTGGTGATGTCTGCCCTGCAGCTGGTGCAGCCCGACCCGAAGGAGATCCACGCATGACACAAGCGAAAGCCATCCGCATCTTCGAGACCGGCGGTCCGGAAGTGATGCAGTACGTCGATGTCGACGTGCCTGCACCCGGCCCCGGCGAGGCCACCATCAAGCAGCACGCCATCGGCCTGAACTACATCGACGTCTATTTCCGCACCGGGCTGTATCCGCAGCCGCTGCCGGGCGGCATCGGTATGGAAGCCTCAGGGGTGGTGGAAGCGGTGGGCGATGGCGTCACCCACGTCAAGCCGGGCGACCGCGTCGCCTATGCCGGCCGCCCGACCGGCGCCTACGCTGCGGTGCGCACGATGCCGGCCGACATTCTCGTGCGCTTGCCGGATGCGATCGACTTTGAAACCGGCGCGGCGATGATGTTGCAGGGCATGACCGCTCAGTACCTGCTTCGCGACAGCTATCGCGTGCAGCCCGGCGATACGGTGCTGTTTCATGCGGCCGCTGGCGGGGTCGGGTTGATTGCGTGCCAGTGGCTGAAGGCGCTCGGTGCCACGGTGATTGGCACCGTCGGCAGCGATGCCAAGGCCGAACTTGCTCGCGCGCACGGCTGCGATCACACCATCGTCTACACGCGTGAGAACTTTACCGAACGCGTGCGTGAAATCACGGGCGGCAGGGGCGTGCCGGTTGTCTACGACGGTATTGGCAAGGACACGTTCACGGGCTCGCTGGATTGCCTGGCGCCGCGCGGGATGATGGTCACGTACGGCAACGCATCGGGGCCGGTGCCGCCGGTTGACCTCAGCGTGCTGAGCGCAAAAGGGTCGCTCAAGATCACGCGACCGACGCTGATGACGTACACGGCGCGGCGCGAGCTGCTGGAACCGATGGCGGCAGAGTTGTTTGATGTGGTGAGCAGCGGCAAGGTGAAGATCGAGATTCACCAGCGCTACGAACTGCAGAACGCGGCGCAGGCGCACCGCGATCTGGAAGCGCGCAAGACGACCGGGTCGACGATCCTCCTGCCGTAAGTTGAGACGTTACCGCCCGGAGGGCTTCACCCGCCGGGCGGCGGCAAAGCGCGCATCCTCGCGCACGCGGTGGGGCAGGCCGCGCAGCAGCATGTGCAGCGCGAACGGCACCAGCACAATGTCGTCCACCCAGCCGATTACCGGGATGACATCCGGGATCAGGTCGACCGGCGATACCACATATCCCACCAGCAGCAGCGCAGCCGGCGCGAGCCACCACGGCTTGTCGGGATGGCGCAGCGCAAACCACAGCAGGCGCACGTCGTTGCGCACCACGCTCCACAGGCGGAAAAGTCGTCCGAACATCGTGGGCTCCTTGATGAAAAGCCGGCGTCACATGAGAGCGTTTGGCCAGCAAACCATCGTATCAGCTTGGGGAAACGGCCCGGTTTTCAAGGTGGGGCTGCATCGTCCATGAAAAAAGCCGACCCCCTTGCGAGGTGCCGGCTTTTTGCCGCGACGGACCTGTTCAAGGTCCGTAGCGCGCAGCAGGACCGTGGGCAGGTTAGCCCGGAATCTTGCCTTCCACGCCTTCCACGTAGAACTTGATGCCGTGCAGGAAGCCGTCGTCGGCGACCTTGTCGGCGGGCAGGACTTCCTTGCCGGTGTTGTCCTTGAGCGGACCCTTCCAGATCGGTGCCGAGCCGTCGATGATGCCCTTCTTGCGGGTTTCGATCAGCGTCTTCACGTCTTCCGGCACCACAGCGTTGTAGGCGCCCAGGTCGATGGCGCCTTCCTTCAGGCCCCACCACACGGTTTCCGGCTTCCACTTGTTTTCGAGCACGTCGCCGACGACCTTGGTGTAGTACACGCCCCACTTGTTCATCGAGGCGGCCAGGTGGGCCTTCTCGCCGAACTTGGTCATGTCGCTGTCCCAGCCGATGGCGTAGACGCCTTTTTCCTGGGCCGTTTGCACGACGGCGGCGGAGTCGGTGTTCTGCATCAGCACGTCGACGCCCTGGCCGATGAGCGTGGTGGCCGCTTCGCGCTCCTTGCCCGGGTCAAACCACTTGTTGACCCACACCACGCGGGTGGTGGCCTTGGGGTTGACGCTGCGCGCGCCCAGCGTGAACGAATCGATGTTGCGGATCACCTCGGGGATGGGCACCGAACCCACCACGCCCAGCTTGCCCGACTTGCTCATCTTGCCGGCCACCACGCCCGCGAGGTACGCGCCTTCATACGTGCGCACGTCGTACTGGCCGAGGTTGTCGGCGGTCTTGAAACCGGTGGCGTGCTCGAACTTCACGTCCGGGAATTCCTTGGCGACCTTGAGCATCGATTCCATGAAGCCGAAGCTCGTGCCAAAGATGACCTTGTTGCCTTGCGTGGCGAGATCGCGGAACACGCGCTCGGCGTCCGCAGCGCTTTCGGGGACGCTCTCGACGAAGCTGGTCTTGACCTTGTCGCCGAACTTGGCTTCGACCTCCTTGCGGCCGGCGTCGTGGGCGTACGTCCAGCCTGCGTCGCCCACCGGGCCGACGTAGACGAACGCAACCTTCAGCGGCTCATTGGCCGGCGCCGGTGCGGCAGCGGCGGGGGCCGACGACGCTGCGGGCGCGGCATTGCCGCCGGCGTTGTCGTTGGACTTGCCGCAACCCCAGAGGGTCAGGGCAGCGCCGGCGGCCAGGGCGGCCAGCGTGATCCTGCGAGTGACGTTCATCGATTTCTCCTGTTGTGTGGCTCGTTGACTGTGTTGAAGCAAATAAAAGCGGAATGCAGAAGCTGAGGCTGCATGCAGTTTAGGCAGCCCCGGGGCGGAACGGCTTGCCAAGCGATGCGGGCATGTTCAGGCGAATCCAGTCCGGATTGCGCGAGATGATGGCCAGCACGACGATGGTGGCCGCAAACGGCGCCATCGACAGAATCTGCGACGGCACCGACACGCCCATCCCTTGCAGGTGGAATTGCAGGATCGTCACCCCGCCGAACAGCAGCGCACCGAACAGGATGCGCAGCGGGCGCCAGGTGGCAAACGTGGTGAGCGCCAGGGCAATCCAGCCGCGGCCGGCGACCATGTTCTCGACCCACATCGGCGTGTAGACCAGCGACAGGTACGCGCCTGCCAGCCCGCAGCATGCGCCGCCAAACAACAGCGCGCCAAAGCGGACGGTGCGCACCGGATAGCCGAGCGCATGCGCCGACTCCGGCGATTCACCGATCGCGCGCAGCGTGAGACCAGCCCGCGTCTTGAACAGGAACCACGCAATCGCGCCGCACAGCAGCAGGCTGAAATAGACCATCCAGTGGTGCGCGAAGAGGGCGGGGCCGACAAACGGGATCGACTCCAGCCCGGGGATGCCGTGCGCCTGCGCCGGCAGCGACATGCCGACAAAGCGCTGGCCCATGAAGGCCGACAGGCCGGTGCCGAAAATCGACAGCGCGAGGCCCGTGGCGACCTGGTTGGTGACGAGCACCAGCGCGAGCCATGCAAACAGGGACGCCATCACCATGCCGGCAATCGCGCCGGCAGCAAAACCCAGCAGCGGAATCTGCGTCTGGTAGCCGACCATGAAACCGACCACGGCCGCCACCAGCATCATCCCTTCGGCGCCGAGGTTGAGCACGCCGGAGCGCTCGTTCATCAAGAGGCCCAGGGCGGCCAGCAGCAGCGGGGTGCCGGCGTTGATCGACGCGGCGATCAGGGGAGCGAGACTTTCCATATCAGTGGTGCGCGCGCCAGCGCAGGCGGTATTCGATGAGCGTGTCGCAGGCGAGCAGGAAGAACAGCAGCATCCCCTGGAACACTCCGGTAATGGCCGACGGCAGCCCCAGGCGCGATTGCGCAAGCTCGCCGCCGATATAGAAGAGCGACATCACGATCGCGCCCAGCACGGTGCCGACCGGATTCAGACGCCCGACGAACGCCACCACGATGGCGGCAAAGCCGTAGCCGGGGGAAATGGATGGCAGCAGTTGCCCGATCGGCCCGGTGACTTCGAAGGCGCCGGCAACGCCTGCCAGGCCGCCCGACACCAGCAGCGCCGTCCACAGCGCCGCCCGCGACGAGAAACCTGCATAGCGCGCGGCTTGCGGCGCCAGGCCACCGACTTGAAGGCGATAGCCCGCAAAGCTGCGGAAGACGAACAACGTCATCGCCGCCGTCATCACGAGCATGAACAGGAAGCCGACGTGCAGGCGCGTGCCGGCCACGAGCGTCGGCAGAACGAATGCGCTGTCGAACACGATCGACTGCGGGAAGTTCATGCCGTTCGGGTCTTTCAACGGCCCGTTGACCACGTACAGCAGCAGCAACTGCGCGATGTACGTGAGCATCAGCGAGACGAGGATTTCGTTGGCATGAAAGCGATCGCGCAGCAGCGCGGTGATCGCCGCCCACAGTGCGCCGCCGACGAGGCCGGCAACGATGGCTAGCACCAGCGCAAAGCCGCCGGGGATGGCGGGCGTCGGCGTATCGAAGTAGATGATGGTGGCCGCTGCAAAGATGCCGCCCACGATGAGCTGCCCCTCCGCGCCGATGTTCCACACGTTGGCGCGATAGCACACCGACAAGCCCAGCGCGCACAGCACCAGCGGCACGGTCTTGAGCAGCACTTCACCGATCGCCCGCTTGCTGACCAGCGGTTCGACCAGGAACACGCGCAGGCCCGCGACCGGGTCCTTGCCGAGCAGCGCGAACAGCAGCAAGCCGAACACCATCGTCAGCACCAGCGCGATGAGCGGCGAGGCATAGGCCATGGTGCGCGACGGAATGGCGCGCAGTTCCAGCGAAACCGGCAGCGCCAGGCGGCTGCCATGCATGACGTCAGCCATGGGCCACCTCCGAGCTGGCGGCGGCCGGCGCCGACGCTTTGTCCCACATGCCGCTCATCCACAGGCCGATCTGTTCGCGGTCGGTGGCGTGCGTGGGCGTGGAGGGGGAGAGGCGCCCGTTGGCGATCACGTGCAGGCGATCGCACAGCGCAAAGAGTTCGTCGAGTTCTTCCGACACGATAAGGATGGCGCAGCCCCCCGCCTTGAGCGCGAGGATTTCGTTGTGGATCTGGGCAGCGGCGCCCACGTCGACGCCCCAGGTGGGTTGCGCGACGATGAGCACGCGCGGCGCGCATTCGATTTCGCGGCCGACGATGAATTTCTGCAGGTTGCCGCCCGACAGGCTCTTGGCCAGCGCGTCGGGGCCGCCCGCCTTCACGCCAAACCGGCTGATGATGGCCGTAGCCAGCTTGGCGGCGGCTTTCTTGTCGATGAGCCCGCCGCGCACCTGGGGTGCACGCTGATGCGTCAGCAGCGTATTGGCGGCCAGCGACAGCGAGGGCACGGCGCCGCGCCCCAGGCGCTCTTCCGGCACGAACGACAGCCCGCGCTTGCGGCGCGCACGCGGGTCCAGCTTGGCGACCGGCTCGTTGCCGATGCTGATGGTCTGTGCCGATGCGCGGGTGTCTTCGCCGGACAGGGCTGCCAGCAGTTCCTGCTGCCCGTTGCCCGATACGCCTGCAATGCCGACGATCTCGCCGCTGCGCAACTGCAGGGCGATGTCCCGCAGCTCCGTCGCAAAGGCGTGGGCCTTGGGCAGCGACAGGCCGGCCACCTCCATGCGCACCTCGCCGGGTGTGGTCTGGGGGCGCAATTCGCGCGGAGGCTCGCCGCCGATCATCATGCGCGACAGCGACGCCGCCGTTTCCTGGCGCGGATCGCACACGCCCGTGACCTTGCCCATGCGCATCACCGTGGCGGTGTGGCAGAGGGCCTGGATCTCGTCGAGCTTGTGGCTGATGTAGAGGATGCTCGTGCCTTCTGCCGCCAACTGGCGCAGTGTCACGAACAGCTTTTCGACGGCCTGCGGCGTCAGCACCGAGGTTGGCTCGTCAAGGATCAGCAGACGCGGCTTGGTGAGCAGGGCGCGCACGATTTCCACGCGCTGGCGCTCGCCCACGGAAAGCGTATGCACATGGCGATGCGGCTCCAGCGGCAGGCCGTATTTCTCGCCCGTGCTGCGCACCTGGTCAGCCACGTCGCGCAAATCGGTGCCTGCGGGCAGGCCGAGCAGGATGTTCTCCGCCACCGTGAGCGTGTCGAACAGCGAGAAGTGCTGGAACACCATGGCGATGCCCAGGGCGCGCGCCTGGTGCGGATTGGCGATCTCGACGCGCTGTCCGTCGAGCAGCATCTCGCCGGCGTCAGGCTGCACCGCGCCGAAGATGATCTTCATCAGCGTCGACTTGCCGGCGCCGTTTTCGCCCAGCACGGCGTGGATCTCGCCCGGCGCGACAGTCAGGCTGACGCCGTCGTTGGCGACCACGCTCGGATAGCGCTTGGTCATGCCCGTCAGCGACAGGCGTGGTGGGAGTGGTGTCACAACAGTTGGCTCGTGGTTTCCGTGCCGCTCACCGTGCGGATACGCATCGGAGGCGGTCTCTTTTTGGGTGTTGACGACACTTCACAACAGGCAACGCCGACGCAGATTCGCGCCGACGCATCGCAGCAAACATCATGACAAGGTGATGCTTTCCATCAGCCGAGAATTATATCGTTCGGCACCGCGCCGAACGGCGATTTCGGCCCGCTTGCGCCTGCCTCGTACGAGGGGTGGCGGAGTGCAAATCCCGTGCCGGGCGCATTGAGGCCATTTGTCGCTTCCAGCTTGTCATGCCGACGTATGCAGGTGGCACGCGCAGCCCTCGGGTGGGGCGCGCAGGCCGTCTTGCACCTGCCCGGTGCGCGCACGTGGCGCGACGCTTTGCGCTACAGTTCTCGGTTTGCTTCGGCGCGGGCCTCCCGCCCGCCGCGTCCCGCTCTGCCTTCATGACTGCTCCCGCTCCCGCACGATCCCGCATGCCCGGCCCGATTCCCGGCTGGCTCCTGCTGCTTGGCGCGCTCACGGCCATCGGCCCGCTGTCGGTCGACATGTACCTGCCCAGCCTGCCGACCATCGCGCGCGACCTGAATACATCGTCGGCTGCGGCGGGGCTCACGCTGACGGTCTTCCTGATCAGCCTGGCGATCGGCCAACTGATCTACGGCCCGGCCAGCGATCGCTTCGGCCGCAAACCGCCGCTCTACATCGGCCTGGCGATGTACGTCGCGGCGTCCATCGGCTGCGCTTTCGCCACGGATGCCACGATGTTGGCCGTGCTGCGCGGCGTGCAGGGGTTTGGCGGCTGCGCGGGCATGGTCATCGCGCGTGCAGCCGTGCGCGATCGCATGGACCCGGCCGGCGCCGCACAAGCGTATTCGACGCTGATGCTGGTCATGGGCGTGGCGCCCATCTTGGCGCCGATGATTGGCGGCGCAGTGCTGCAGTTCACAACGTGGCGGGTCATCTTTGCCTTGCTGACGGCGTTTGGCGTGTTGTCGCTGGTGGCGGTGCATTACCTGATGCGCGAGTCGCTGGCGCCTGAGCAGGCGCGCAAGCTGGCAGTCGGCCATGTGCTGCGCGACTACTGGGAACTGCTGCGCGATCATCACTACGCCGCCTATATGGGGTGCGGGGCGGTGTTTCTGTCGGGCATGTTTGCGTACATCACCGTGTCGTCGTTCGTGCTGATCGACGGTTATGGGCTGACGCCGTCGCAGTACGCCTGGGTGTTCGGCAGCAACGCAGCGGGGATGATCGCCGCCTCGCGCGTGAATGTGCGGCTGGTGCGCAAGTACTCGCCGGCGCGCGTGCTGCGCCGGGCGCTGTGGGTGCCGGCCATCACCAGCGCGCTGGCAGCTGCCGCCGCGGCGGCTGGCTTTACGCCGCTGCCGCTCGTGCTGGTGGCGCTGTTCTGCTACGTCGCGTCGATCGGCTGCATCTCGCCCAACACCGGCGCGCTTGCAATGGCGGGGCAGGGCGCGCGTGCGGGTACGGGCTCGGCGCTCATGGGCGCCATGCAGTTTGGCCTCGGCATGGTGACCGGCACGGTGGTCGCCGCCATCGGCCAAACCGCGCTGCCGCTGCTGGGCATGATGGCTGTGTGCGCCATCGTCGCGCTCCTTCTGGGCCTGCGCATCACGCGCGAAGCGCCCGCCGCCTGACCCCCACTTCCGGCTTCGATCTACGCCTCTTGTTCTAGGGGCGTATTCATCCTTTCATATGACTTTGGCATAACATGCCCGTCACGCTGATCGTGTTCGGCACCTATGATGGGTGCAGCCGGACCGCGTTCAGCAGCGACTTGGCCCTGAATGACTAAGGGTTACTTCTTATACAGAATTTATCGACAATTTATTAACGTATCGCTTTCGTTTTCAAACACGCGCCGTTTTGCCGGGATCTTCCCGCCAACGGCGCAGACGAGACGGGGGTTAAGTTGCAGTGCACGATTCACCGGCTGGGCGAACTCGCGCTGTTGTGCGAAGTGCCGCCACCGGCCACCCTGAATTGCCAGCAGCGCATCTGGGCCATGGCGTCGCGCGCGTCCAACTGGGCGGGCGTGGTCGACGTGGTGCCCGGCATGAACAACCTCACGCTCGTGTTCGGCCCACTGGCCGATGCTCAGCGATTGATCACCCAACTGCGCGAAGCCTGGGAAGAAAGCCAGGCGCTGGTGGCCGACGGCAAACTCGTCGATATCGAAGTCGCCTATGGCGGTGACGAAGGCCCCGACCTGCGCGAAGTCGCCAAGCACACCGGCCTGAGCACGGCCGAAGTCGTGCGCCGTCACACTGCGCCGGAATACATCGTCTATTTCCTGGGCTTCCAGCCCGGCTTTGCCTACATGGGCGGGCTCGACAAGTCGCTCGCCACGCCGCGTCGCGCCGAGCCGCGCATGGCCGTGCCGGCCGGTTCGGTCGGCATCGGCGGCGAGCAGACCGGCATCTACCCGGCCGCATCCCCCGGTGGCTGGCAACTGCTGGGCCGCACAGACGCGGCGCTCTTCATGCCGCAGCGTAATCCCCCCACGCTGCTGGCGCCCGGAGACCGCATCCGCTTTGTTGCCTCGAAGGTGCGCGCATGAGTTCGAAACCCCAACCCATGATCGAGATCGTGCGGGCCGGCGTGCTGGCGTCTGTGCAGGACCTGGGCCGCACCGGCTATCGCCGCTTTGGCGTCTGCACGTCGGGCGCACTGGATCCGCTGTCGCTGTATGTGGGCAACCGGCTGGTCGGCAACCGCAGTGACGCCGCGGGCATCGAGTTCACGCTGGGCAACGCCACGCTGCGCTTCCACGCCAATGGCCTGATCGCGCTGACGGGCGCCGATTGCCGCGCCACGCTCGATGGCGCGCCGGTGCATGCGTGGCGCGCCATCCCTGTGCAACGCGGGCAGATGCTGACCTTGCGGGTGGCGCAGGGCGGCGTGCGCGCGTATCTCTGCGTGGCCGGCGGCATCGATGTGCCGGAGATGATGGGCTCGCGCAGCACCGATCTGAAAGCCGGCTTCGGCGGCTTCGAAGGGCGCCCGCTCAAGGACGGCGACAGGCTGCCCGTGCTGCCCGCCGATACGACGTACGCTCCCGACATCAGCGGCGACACCGTTGCCGTGAAGGCAGCCCGCTGGACGTTCGACCGCGCGCAGAAGGACACGCCCGTCATGCGCGTGCTGCCCGGTCCTGAATACGACGATTTCGTTGCCGGCGCGCAAGCCGCATTCTGGGAATCGGACTGGACGCTCACGCCCAACAGCAACCGGATGGGCTTTCGCCTCCAGGGCCCGGAACTCCAACGCAAGAAGCAGCGCAGCGGCGATCTGCTCTCGCACGGCGTGGTGCCGGGCGTCATCCAGGTGCCGCCGTCCGGGCAGCCCATTGTGCTGATGGCCGATGCGCAAACCACCGGCGGCTATCCGAAGATCGGCTCCGTCATCCTGGCCGACCAATGGCGCCTGGCGCAGATTCCGCTCGGCACGCGCGTGCGCTTCGAGCGTGTGACGCTGGAAGAAGCCGAAGCCGCCCGCGCCGACGTGGCACGGTATCTGCAGCAAATCGAAACCGCGCTGGACTGGCAGCGCCAGGGCATTCTGTCGAGCGCGCATCGCACCGCAAAGACGCGACTGAACGCCTGATGCACCGGAAGACAACATCATGACTGCAATTGATCTGAACGCCGATCTCGGCGAAGGCTGCGATACCGATGAGGCGCTCCTCACCCTGGTGAGTTCCGCCAACATCGCGTGCGGCTGGCACGCCGGCGACGTCAACACGATGCGCCAGACGGTGAGCTGGGCGCTGCGCCAGGGCGTGTCGATCGGCGCGCATCCGAGCTTTCCCGATCGCGAAAACTTTGGCCGTACTGAAATGCACCTCCCGCCGGATGAAATCTACGCGGGCGTGCTGTTCCAGATCGGTGGCCTTTCGGCGATCGTGCGTGCGCAGGGCGGCAAGCTGGCGCACGTGAAGGCGCACGGCGCGCTGTACAACCAGGCTTCGCGCGATCGGCCGCTGGCCATGGCGATCGTGCGCGCGATCCGTGATTTCGATCCGTCGCTGGTGGTGTTTGGCCTGGCGGGCGGTGAGCTGGTCAAGGCCGCGCGTGAACTTGGCCTGCAGGCCAAGGAAGAGGTGTTTGCCGATCGCGGTTACAACCCGGACGGCTCGCTCGTCAAACGCGGCACGCCCGGCGCCCTCATCGACAGCGAAGATGCCGCGCTGGACCAGACGCTGACGATGGTGCGCGAGCAGCGCGTGAAGGCCATCGACGGCACGTGGGTTCCGATCCGCGCGGAAACGGTTTGTCTGCACGGCGACGGCGCGCATGCGCTGGCGTTCGCGCGACGCATTCGGGAACGGCTTGGCAGCGAAGGCATCGCTGTCCGTGCCGGCGCCTGAGCCACGGCCCCGTCCTTCCAGCGGGGCTTTTTATTAACTTGGGGGGAAGCACCACATGGGTACGGCAGTGAATCTATGGCCGCTGATCGGGGTGGTCGTCATCATCGCGGGGTTCATCCTGCGATTCAATCCGATGCTGGTGGTGGCCGTGGCCGCCATCGCCACCGGCTTTGCGGCATCGATGTCCATCGAACAAATCCTGACGGCGATCGGGACGGGCATCATCAAGACGCGGACGTTGCCGCTGATCATCCTGCTGCCGCTCGCGGTGGTGGGCCTGCTCGAGCGCCACGGCTTGCGTGAACACGCGCAGAACTGGATCGCGCGCATTCAATCGGCCACGGTTGGCCGTCTGCTGATCGTCTACCTCGCCGTGCGCGAGCTGACGGCAGCTGCCGGTCTGACGAGCCTCGGTGGTCATCCGCAGATGGTGCGTCCGCTGCTGGCACCGATGGCAGAAGGCGCTGCCGAGAACCGTTTCGGCAAGCTGCCGGCGCCGGTGCGTGAACGCCTGCTGGCCTTCTGCGCCGCCACCGACAACGTCGGCCTGTTCTTCGGCGAAGACATCTTCGTGGCCTTCGGCGCCATCGCGCTGATGCACACGTTCCTGCTCGGCTCGGGCATCGACGTGGAACCGCTGCATATCGCCGTATGGGGCATCCCGACTGCGGTCTGTGCGTTCCTGATCCACTCGGTGCGCCTCAAGCGCCTGGACGGCTGGCTTGCCCGGGAAATGGGTAACCAGCGGGGCGCCGCCGGCAATACCAACACGGCTGCGGCCAAGCAGGGGTAAGCCATGATTCTGTCGATCAACTATCTGTACTGGCTGGCCGGGATCATCCTGACGATCACCGCGCTGATGACCTTTGCCGACAAGGACCACCCGCGCCGCTGGACCACGGGCCTGTTCTGGGCGATCTTCGCCGTCATCTTCCTCGTTGGCGACAAGCTCCCGCCGATCGTGGTGGGCGTGGGTGCCGTGGTGATGGCACTGCTGGCCGGCACGGGCGGCGTGACGCTGGGCAAGCACGGTGAACTGCCGGCGGAAGAGCGCCGCGCATCCGCCAAGCGCCTGGGCAACCGCCTCTTCATTCCGGCGCTGACCATTCCCCTGGTCACCGTCATCGGCAGCGTGTTCCTGAAGGACGTGAAGATCGGCGGCGATTTGCTGCTCGATCCGAAGAACCAGACCTTCGTCTCGCTGGGCCTGGGCTGCATCATCTCGCTGGCGCTGGCGTGCTGGTTGACGCGTGACACGCCGGTGCAGGCCATGCGTGAGTCGCGTCGGCTGACGGAGTCGCTCGGCTGGGCGCTGGTGCTGCCGCAGATGCTGGCCATGCTGGGTCTCGTCTTTGCCGATGCCGGCGTGGGCAAGGCCGTGGCGCACCTGACCACCGCCTACATCAACATGGACTATCGCCTCGTCGCGGTCATCGTCTATTGCGTGGGCATGGCGTTGTTCACCGTCATCATGGGCAACGGCTTTGCGGCGTTCCCGGTCATGACGGGCGGGGTGGGGGTGCCCATTCTGGTGGGCGTGTTCCATGCCAACCCCGCCGTGATGGCGGCGATCGGCATGTTCTCGGGCTACTGCGGCACGCTGATGACCCCGATGGCGGCGAACTTCAATATCGTGCCCGCCGCGCTGTTGGAGTTGTCCGATAAGAACGCTGTGATCAAAGCGCAAGTCCCGACCGCGCTACTGTTGCTTGCAGCCAATATCGTGCTCTTGTACTTCCTGATGCTTCACTAATCGTGTTTAATGCGACGCGTGCGGTGCGCGTCACGCTGGCGGTTCTCAGCCGGCAGACGCCACCGAGCGCGGTCGCTGCCCGCGAGACAAGGGCACGCGGTCGTAGACCTCGCATCGTGCTCTTCTCCGGGGGGATTCATGAGCAGCCAGATGACGAGCGGCCGTTCCATGTCGGGACGCCGCTTTTTTTGTGTTCTCGCAGCCAGCGCGCTGTCGTTGATTTCCGCCGCGCAAGCCCGTGCGGAAACGCTCCGAGTGGCCACGCCGTATCCGGCCCTCAATTTCCATACGCAAAACCTGCAGGCCTTCGCAAGTGCCGTCAGCAGCGCCACCAATGGCGGGCTCAAGCTTGAGGTCTATCCGAACGGCACGCTGCTCAAGCCGGCCGCCATCTTTGACGGCGTCAAGGAAGGCAAGGCCGAGGCGGGCGAAGTGATGTTGTCGACGCTGGCGCAGCGCGATCCGCTGTTCGGTGTGGATTCGATTCCCTTCGTGGTATCGGGCTACAACGATGCGCGCCTGCTGTGGGATGCCTCGCGCAGCCACATCGAAGCGTTGATGAAGGCCAACGGATTGCGTCTGCTGTACGCCGTGCCCTGGCCGCCACAGAACCTGTATTCCGAAACACCGATTGCCCGTTTGTCTGACCTGAAGGGACATCGTTTGCGCACGTATAACGCGGCGCAAAAGCGCATTGCCGAGTTGTATGGCGCGCAGGCCGTGCAGGTGGAAGCCGCCGATCTGACCGCCGCGATTGCCGGTGGCCGCATCGACACCATGGTCACCTCGCCGTCCACCGGTCTGGAGACGAAGGCCGGCCAGCGCATGACCTACTACTACAAGGTCAATGCGTGGATTCCCAAGAACGCCGTGTTCGTGAACGAAGCGCGCTTTGCCAAGCTCCCGCCCGCAATGCAGCAGACGGTGCTGAAGCTCGCCAAGGATTACGAAACGCGCGGTTGGGATTCCAGCCGCCAGACCTACGAGCGCGATGAAGCCGAACTCGCCAAGACCGGCGTGCGCGTGCTCAATCCCGACGTGACCCTGCAAGGCGACATGCGCCGCCTGGGGGAGCGTCTGACGCGTGAATGGCTGCACACCGCGGGCACGGAAGAAGTCGACATCCTGTTGAACTTCGAGAACAAGCGCAGCAAGGCAAACTGACGCCGCAACGCGCTTGGGCATGATGTTCGACGGACGTTTATCATCGTTTTTGTCTTACGCAGCAAGCAGGAGAACGTCATGCCTACCGTCCTCGTCACCGGTTTCGATCCGTTCGAGAACGAACCCATCAATCCGTCGTGGGAAGCCGTACGCACCCTCGATGGCCAGGGAATCGCAGGGGCCGACATCGTCGCGCGCCAGTTGCCGACCATCTTTGGCGAGTCCAACAAAGTGCTTGGCAAGTTGCTGCAAACGCTGCAGCCGGATGTGGTGATCGCCGTGGGGCAGGCCGGTGGCCGTGCCGAGATGGCTGTCGAGCGCATCGCCATCAATGTCGACGATGCGCGCATTGCCGATAACGCCGGCAAGCAACCGATCGATATCGCCATCGCGAGTGATGGGCCGGCAGCGTATTTTTCAACGCTGCCGATCAAGACCATCGTGCGCGAACTGCGTGCGGGCGGCGTTCCCGCGTCCGTCTCGCAGACGGCGGGCACCTTTGTCTGCAATCACGTCTTCTATGGGTTGATGCACGCCATCGCCCGCCACAAGCTGCCCACGCGCGGCGGCTTCATCCACATTCCGTATCTGCCGTCGCAGGCCGCCAAGCACCCGGGGCAACCGAGCATGGCGCACGACACCATCGTCGCCGGGCTGCGCATCGCCATCGAGACAACGCTGCGCACGCTGCACGACGTACGCGAAACGGGCGGCCAGCTGCACTGAGCCGGCGTGGCGGCACGCGCTCCGGTCAGTCCGTGAAGCGCGTATGCCGTTGCAGTTCGATGCGCACTGGCGTGCCCGGCTCTGCATAGGCCGAGGTGATCGGCGCCGTCTCGGCCGTTGCCCACTCGACTTCGATGGCCGCTGGCGCTTCGTCGTGCAATACGCGCGAGCGCTGCCACTTCGGCGGCGTCGACGCGGCCACGGCGGCCTGCACCACGGGGCGCGGTCGCCTCGGTTTCGCCGGCAATTGCGTTACGGCCGGCGGTGCTGCGACGATGACCGGCGTGGCGACTTCCGTTTCGTCGAACACCACGTCGGGCGCCTGGACCACGTTGGCTACCGTTGTGGCAACGACCTCGGATTCCGTGGCTTCCTTGGTTTCCGTCGACGCCGCCGGTGATGCCGGAGCATGTTCGAGCGAAAGGGGCGGTACGGTCTGCTGGGCGATTGCGGCCACGGTTGGGTGATCAATCTGGGCGGCGGGCTGCCGATGCTGCCCGGTCTGCCAGCCAAGCAACGCGGCCGCCAACGTGCATGCCATGCCAATCGACAGCGCAGTCATGCGTTGACGCCACTGCCCATGGCGGGCTGTACCGGCGTCACCGCACGTGTGAGCGACCGGATCGGACGATGCGCTCACCTGTGTCGCGGCGCTGGGTTGCGCGCTGTCGAGTGCAGGCCCGAAGGGCGGCGGCATACGCACCAAGCCCGGTAGGCGCAGGTGTCCGTCGATGATGAAGTTGGGGGATTCCAAGTCCGTCTCCGCTGATGGCCGCAGCGCGCATCCAGGCTGGCTGCGCGAGCAGGCGCCATGCTAAGCGGCAGATGGACGGTGGTCGATCAGATTGGTCTTAAGTCGATGCGTGCTGCATCAAAGGCGGAGAGGTCGCTGGCCCGCCGCAGCTGCGCCAGGCCAGGAAGGTGAATGCCGCAGACCTTTACGGCGCCGGCGACCAGTGCGGATCGTTGAGCTGTTTTTCCAGCAAGCGGATCTGCTGCTGCAGCGATTCGACCTGGGTCTGGTACGCGCGCCGCTCGATGTCCAGCGCCTTCGTTTCCTGACGCATGGTTTGCTGTTCGGTCAGCATTTTCTGGCGCTGCGCCTGCATGATGCGCACTTCCTGGCTCAGCGATGCGGCGCGCTGCTGGGCCGCCTGGGCTTCGCGCTCCAGTTGCGCCTTCTGGCCCGCCGTGACGGCGCGGCGCAGATCGTCTTCGGCCCAGGTACGGGTCTGGCCGGCCAGCGTTTCGTACGCGCCCTCGGCCGGAGCGACCGACGCAAATTTGTACACACGCCACAGTTCTTTGCGATACGACAAGGCGACGTAGGCCGTGGTGTCTTCGTTGACCAGCAGCAGGCTCGTGCCGTAGTCGCCGTTGTAGGTCGTGCGCAGTTCGGTCAGGCGCTTCTGCGCCAGCAATTGCTGCAGTTCAGCGACGGTGCCGCCCGACGCAGCCGTGGACACTGCCGGCGCTTGTGGTGCACTGGCTTGCGCGTGGACGAGGCCGGCGGCCGCAACCGAGGCTGCGGCAACGAACGTGAGGACGGTTCGGCGGAGTACGAGAGACATCGCAAAGTTCAGAAATCGGAGGCGACGCGACTATATCAGCTTTGTGCGCCCGGCCCCGCAGCGAGCGTACCGATTTGACCTTCCGTCGCCTTTGAATCATGGCGGCGTCGCGCCTCGGCCACGATGCACTGCCATTCGCTGAATGAGACGCGCTCGCGGAACATCTCGATCAGGAAGTCGCCGACGTCCTGATGCCGCTTCGACGTGCCAAGGGCGGCTTTCAAGCGCCGCAATTCTCTCTGCAAACGCGTGACGCGGGCCCGTGCGTTGGCCTGTTGCAATGAGCCGATGGGGAATGTTCTTACGGATGCTTCGGCCGCTGCCAACGCTCGTACAAGCTCGGCTCGTTGCTGTTGAAGCGGCTCAGTCCCGTCGCTGCGTTTGCTGCGCGTATCTGGGAAAGGGGAGTGCGTGTCCTCTCGGCAAGCAAGGGCGTGGCGCATTTCGATGCTCCTGTATCGGGTCTAGGTACCCGAACCCCGACGCCAATCGGGGTGGCCGGGCACAAGGCAAGGTTGGCGTACCGGCGATACAGGAAACCGGCGAGCGCAAGCGCTCCCTCACCAAGGCCCGGCCATAGGAGGCGCTTGATGAACGGGCGTAAAAAAACCGCCAGCCGGCGGTTACCCGCCTGTATCTGCTCTCGGACGCCAATCCGAGGTCACGTTGTGTGCGTGACGGGCGGCAGTATAGCGCAGGGGGCACGCGCTATTTGTGCCAGATGGTGATGCAACGATGCTGTGATATCGAGCGGGGTGGCCGGGCACAAGGCAGAGTTGGCGTGCCGGTGTCGTAGGTAACCGGTGAGCGCAAGCGCTCCTCTACCAAAGCCCGACCATGAGTAAAGCGAGGATCAGCGGTTCTGCATCTCTTTGAGCCACAGGCTCATCAGCCCCGCGCGGCCACGCACACCGAACTTGCGATAGACGCTCGTGATGTAAGAGTGCGTGGTCGATGTGGCTAGACCGAGCTGTTCTGCAATCTGTTTTTCCGCGGCCTCCGTCAACAACAGCTGCAATACCCGGGATTCGTGAGGCGCAAGACGCGCCTGCAGTTGCGCCAACGGACTGGGCTCCGCAAGCGTCCTCGCCGCGGTGACGTTACGCGCCACACCGATGCGCAGTCGATGCTCCACGTTCCACTGTGCGGACCACGACAAATGAACATCGGCGCCCGACTGGTGCCGATAGCGATTCTCAAATCCGGTGCACTTGACGCCAGCCTGAACACGACCCGCTTGCCTTTGCGTTCTGTCGCGATCGTCAGGCGCCACGAGTTCCAGCATGGTTTGCCCAAGCAGGTCGGAGGGGCGGTAACCAAGAATGTCTTCCCACGCAGCATTGGCGTGACGGATCCGCCCTCGCTCGTCGACCAGAAAGACGCCATCCGGAAGACTATTGGCCAAAGCAATTGCGCTTACATCCTTGAGGGCTTCCATGGTCGTCAGCGGTGGGTTGCAATACAAAGAACCGATGGGAAGGCGCCGGTGAGCATTACAGGGTTTGGTCGCCATCTTCAGACGGCGACAAGCGGTTGCACTAGGTTGCGATTACCGCGACTCTGCCCCATTTGCCCGCACTCTGGCTCGCATAAACGGCGTCTGCCGGCACGTTCCTACCCTCTAATTAGCAGGGTGCCAGCCAGAATAGCGTCTGTTATCGTTTCCGACAATATTCGGCATCGGCATCACGCCTGATAAAAAAGTTCAGCGCCCGCGCGGTTCCATGGAGCCGACGCAGGGCGGGCAACGGGGAAAGCAGCAAGTCGCTTGGCCTATCAACAGGTCAGGCCAGCTTCGGAGGAACAGGGTGAGCTAATTCACCCTGTTTTTTCGAGCTGGCATTCCGGCGATATTGCTTGGCGTTGATGCGCAGGTGATCACCAATCAGATGATTGGTGAAGGCCATATAAAAACGAGTCATACCTACTTCGAAGAACGGGGAGTGTCTTTACGCGCTCGGCCTGCCTCAAGCCCCTCGGGGCTTGGGGTAGTGCTCGTGTCCGGGCGTTGCCAACGGGGCATGACAGCGCGCCGCCGGGTTATTTCATTCCACAAAAGAATAAGAAATAGAACTATTTTGTTTTAACGCTCGAAACATATGGACTTGATTTGCAAGGTCAGGTTGTACCAAGATCGCGGCAATTATTTTGCGGTGTTGGTGGCGCCGGACGCGATGTGCTCCAGCACCGGGCGAAACGTAGCCGAAGCGTTAGCAAATCTGGGCCGCTCCATGGCCGAGAATCCTCTCCCTCAATCGGTCGATCTCCCCATCAAGCCGAAAGAGCGCAAGAAGAGAAACCCGGCAGGGGGACTGCCGTCTGATCCTCGTGAAGCTTCTCGCGCTGTTTCACTCGTTAAACGTCTCCTTGAAGAGCGCTTCGGGAAGACAACGCTGCGTGGGCTCTCGGAAAAACTGGGTTTGGACGACGTCACGCCGCAATTGCTGTCGTCTTCTATCGCGGGCAATGGAGCGAAGCGCGTTCGCCTTGCCATTGCCAAGGCGCTCGGAGAAGACGCCGATGTGCTGTGGCCCACGGCGCGGCACTGACAAAGCGGCGCGGGCTGGAAAAGAGTGGGGAGAAATCTGGAGCGCCTTGGAACCAAGGGCTGGCGGAAGCGGTGGGGGACAAACACGTCGGGCCAACCCTTGCTGGGTTTGGGTCTCGCATAGTAAGTCAACCTCGACCCCTGTTTTCACCCCAGTTGCAATGAGTGCCTCCGGGACGGCGCAGCACGTACGCATTCTTGTGTCGAAACGAAAAAGCTTGCGAATGCGGGCTTTTTCTCGGGCGTGGTGGTGACAACCTTCAATGAACTATCTCTTCGCGGGGCCTAGCTGTATCTGGCTTGGATCGGTCCCGTGCTTCTCTGCTCGCGTCTCAGGAGTCGGTGGCGAGCAGCTTGTCGATCTGTTCAATGGGAATCCGGCCGCATTTGTTGAGGCGGAGTTTGCCTGTCTCAACCATCTTGGCGACCGTCCAGCGGCTGATACCGAGCATCTCGGCGGCCTGTCCTTGGGTCACTTGGGGCGGCCGCGGGTGTGTTTCTGCATACAGACGCACAGCATAGAATGCAATTTCAAGAGCGTTTCCTTCCACGTTCTGCCTCCAGTTGTGGCTCTTATCGCACCAAGGCGCGCGTCCAATAGAACTCAAGCCGTCCTACTTCGGGAATTTCTCAAGCCCCAGGCGATGAACGAGTCGGGGGCCCCGTTCGTACTCGCTTATGTGCACAGCGTCGTCGGCAACGTAGTACGTCCTGCCGACCTTCAGCGGTGGTGGATAGATCTTTCCATCGCGGGCCCATGCTCGTAGCGTGCTGATATGTGGCGGCGAATCGAAGTTCCGTTCCGCCCACTTCGCCAGAGTGATCTTCATCGGATTCTTGGGGCGGCCGCGCCATCGGAGCGGCCGACTTCCTTCCCTATGCTGTAGTTAGCCGCAATGGTCCGATCTGTGTGCCGGCCACATGGATGTCTGCACCGCCGACTGGCGACTTGCCATGCAGAACGAACGCGGATGCTTGATAGGATCCAGTGAGGTTCAACTCAAACTGGCGGCCATGCGTATTGAACACAGAGATGGCATTGGGCGCGTACGCTGCGACAATGATCTTCGCAGAAATTTGGTCACCTGAAAGCTTGTAACTGCCTTCATACAGATACTGATCGTCGGCACCAGCAATGTCTCCATTACGCAGCCTGATGATTCCTCCTGCGCCACGTAGCGCAGCTCCGAATTGGACTTTGTACCATCCATCGATGCTCATATCTCCCTCCCTTAAGCCAGCGGATTGCTGGCCGAAGCAGAATAGTGCAGCGACCATCCAACGGGAAACCAGCGGAGGCAAATAGACAAAGGCCCGCGTACGGGCCTTTGCGTTAGATCAAGTGTGAACATGGCACAGAGCGCCAAGGTTGCAGGGCTGTCTACTAATCTCCCGATGTGATGCCGCGCGATGCGGCAATCTGCTCGTCGATCCAGGCTTGGACTTCGGACTCAATCCAACCGACGTTGATGCCGATCTGGTCACGTAGCGCACCATGGCTGGCTCTGGAATTACTGCTTTGTGATCGAGCGAAGTCGAGAGGGGAGGGGATCGAGAGAGTCGGCGACGCCTTGTGCCCAGTTCAACCATTCATCGGTGGCCATAGAATTCTGACGGCTTATGTCGCTGCACTTCACCGCGGCAACATAGTCTCTGATTTGTTGAGCCTGAACCCAACGACCGGCTTCCTGCGCCAGTTGTTCTCGTCGCTCTCGTTCCCGAGCTGCCTCCTCCGCAGCCATGCGTCTTTGCTCCTGCCGATCTTCCTCGACTTGCCTCTGTTCTTCCCAGCGTCGGCGATTCTCTTCCTCTCGCTGCAAACGAGCCTCGCGTCGTTCTTTCATGCCAGCAAGCGCCTTGACGATCTTGGTGATCAGGCTGTGCAACTGCTCTTCTAGGGGGTTGCCCTTTTCGTCGGTGACCTTGATCGCGGGGCAATCTGTCCCGTCGCAGACAATTCGGAGGGTGCCAGTCAAGACATTGTCTCGGAAGAACTGTTCAGGCTTACGGTCGGCCTTCGTGACTATTTCATACAGGCCGAGTGTTGCTGAGCCCCCGTAGCCTTCTACGGTGGTTCGGTCTGCAACCTTGAATGAAAGTCCGCACGCCTCTCCTGTGCGAATGATACTTTCCCATATCAGCAGTGCTCGCTCGCGTAAGGGCGGCGAGACCAAGCATTCCAGCGCTTTTCCATCGGGAACACGTCTACCGCGGTCATCTAGACGCATCACCTCAATGCCCCCAAAATTGGGCTCCCATGGTTTCCGAACGGCACGTGTCTTTTGATCGCGAATACGCTTGTCCGCTCGTTCCAATGCCGCTTGTGTGGACTTCACCAAAGAATGGGCGCTTTCGAGCGATGACGCCTGTACGACAACGATGCTTTCAAGGGTCGGCTTAATCTTGGTGATGTCAGGCCTGGGGCCGAGCACCACGCCGGAGGGGGCGACGCGAATGCTCTCTTCCTTGCTAGGTTGTGGCAGACGAGTACGCTTCACAGGCTTCCCCGCTTCCAGCCTGGCCCAGTATCCCCGCGGGGGGTAGGGCACGTTGTACCGCTTGCAGATTTTCCTTAGCCCGTTGTCGGACAGACCGAAGTCGGCCGCCACCTTCGTCATCGCCTTGGACCAGACCGCCTCGTAGAGTTGGGGGCGCGTGAGGGTTTGGGATTCGATCATGGGGAGCGTTCCTGAACGATAGCTGAGAGGATGGCGACGTTATGAGTTTTCCGGCGGCCAGGGCTTACCCGCTTTCTCAGCGAGCCACGTATCGATGTCCTCCTCCAGCCACCTCTTCTGATTGCCGCCAATGTCGAATGGCTTAGGGAATTTTCGTTCGTTGATCCACCGGTAGATGGTGGATTGGCCCAGCGAAACGTTCTCAGCAACACGTTTGATCTTGATGGCGTTCATGGGCAATTCGTTGACAGCTACTCTTCTAGGGGCGTCGCTCGCCCCTGGGTGTGCTAAAGGGCGTGGACCAGCTCCGCGATAGCGCTCGCTTTCCACACGCGACCAATATCCGATTGCTCGTTGATGCGGCCGCTGTAAATTCCAATGAAGCGGGCAACTGGTCCATTGAAGACGTTCGTATTTCCATCGGCCATTCTGATCATGCCCCCAGGTCGGTAAGCCAGTACGGGAGAGCCGGATTGTCCAGGCCGACTTCTGCAATCAATCAACACGAGGGGAAAATTGTCGTAATCCACATCGGGCTCGGACGCGAGCGTGCCGGTAACCCATATCGGAAATGCGCCCCCTGCTGACAAGCCAAAAGGAAACCCGATGACGCTAACGGGATCAGCGGGCCCGACTTTGATATTTTGCCCAGGGTTGCCCGGGTCGTACGGGAAAAACGAGACGCCTTGGGTTTGAGTGAGTGGTAGCGCGACAAAGTCAGCGCGCGCCCCGAGGGTTGGATGCTCTATCCATCTAGGAGAGCCGTGCTGGTCGTGGAGATCCTCTGTCTTCTCAATCCATTCGCCCAGCCGGGCAAGGCGGTTGTGGACAATGACGATGTTATTTGGAATCCCACCTGTTGATGACAGCGGCGCCCCAGTATCTTGATGGCGGCCAGTAACGTTGTGTCGGTTCGTGATTAGGTGCCATCGGCCGGTCCTGCCCATTACGACAAAGGCTGTGCCGGTCGACAACTGCTGATCGTTGAACCGCATTCTGATCAGCAGCGATTGAACGGAAGGCTGTTCGATACTTGGCATGGTGCGGTTGAGCAAAAAGGTAGGTGGAAGCTTGTGAAGTGGTGTGCCACACTGGCCAGTCACTTTTCCGAGGCAAAAGGTATGCGCGCACGAATTTGGGTAATGCTGTTTCTATTAGGGTTCACACCATTCGCTCACGCTGCCATGAACGCGGGCGAACTGGCGCAGCGCTGCCGCAATGGGGGGCCTCTGACCACGGTGAACAGTAGCAGCTTCGACTGGGCAGTATGCGGGATGATGTTGGGCGCATACCGCGACGGTTTTGTCGAAGGCACGTACCAAGGACTAATGCGTGTCTATCTGGACGACAAGCAGGTGATGATGCTCGTCGAAGGCGGCAAAGACATGCAGCGTAGAGCGGGCGCCATCCTGCCTCGCGCGCGCTGTTCCGTCGACGACAGCTTTGAAGCGCCCGAGCGACTGCGCCAAGCCTACCTTTCGTATATTGCCGCCCACCCAGAAGCCAGCGGCAAAGCATATCCGGAAGCTCTCCGGGCTGCCATTGAGACGGTGCTTTGCCAGCGCTAGCCGAGGTTCGACTGCGCTTTGGCGGGCAGGGGAATGACCGTCGCGCTCTCACCAGCACAGAAGCGTGCCCAGTCGCTCATCAACTTGCGGCGGATGCATTCCAGACATCCGCGCAGCCTGAACGCTGTTTCGCGCTTTGCGATCCAGATCGGTTGCAGCACCCGCACGATCATGGCCGTGTCGATGTCGCGCACGTCCTGGGCGTCAAGAATGGGGCCCGCATAGGTGGAAAGCGTGTTTTCCCACTGCTGGGCATGTTTGGCGTTCTTCCAGCCGGCGCGATGCTTGGTGATGTAGTCCGAGACTGCCGCCTTGAAGACTCGTGGCCCGTAGGTTTCCAAGGCCCGTTTCCTGTGCTCGGCTTTTCGGGCTTCAATCGGATCGATTCCATCCCGAAGGAGATCTCGGCACTGTGCAGCCTCGGCGCGCGCAGCAGCCAACGAGACTGCGGACAGGGGTCCCAACCCCATTTCGCGAGACTTCCCGCGGAGCGTGAATTTGAAGATCCAGGAACGGGAACCCGTCTGTGAAATCTGAAAATAGAGGTTGCCGCCGTCGGGGTACTGACCCGGAGCATCCAACTTGCTGATTTTGAGCGCTGTCAGCCTATGAAGCTGTCGTGCCGCCATTTCCAACCCCCATTCTCACCCCTGTTTGATAGGCGGATTGTGTCGGAGGCGGTCAGACGCCGCAAGAAGAGAAATACCCCCAAAACGGCGTGGTTGCGCGGTTCTTTCGGTCTTTTTCGGAATCTGTCGGACGCCTGCGGATGGCTAGATGGCGGAAGCGGTGAGATTCGAACTCACGGATGGGTCACCCCATCGGCAGTTTTCAAGACTGCTGCCTTAAACCACTCGGCCACGCTTCCTTCGTACTGCGCTGCTCGTTGCGAGCAAGGGCGCCATTGTAACGGTACCTGGCGAAACTTGGCACCGGGTACCGTCAGTTTTCGTCGTCGGCCAAGAACAATGACTGCAAATCGTTGAGGAATCGCTGCCCCAGCTCGGTCGGGCGGATGGCGACATGGTCGCGCGTGAGCAAACCGCGCTGCTCTGCGGCATCGAGCTGCCGCTCGATCGAGCGCAGCGGCAGGCCCGTGCGTTCCTGGAACAGCGTGACGGGGAAGCCGTCGGTCAGGCGCAGCGCATTGAGCATGAATTCGAACGGCAGGTCGGCAGCGTCGACTTCGCGCTGCTCCTGCATGACGGCCGCACCCCCGGCAGTCTCGGTCTGACGTAGATAGGTGTCCGGATGCTTGTGCCGCATCTCGCGGATGACCCGGTGCGGAAAGCTGAGCTTGCCGTGCGCACCGGGGCCGATGCCGAGGTAATCGCCGAATTGCCAGTAGTTCAGATTGTGCTTGCAGCGCTTGCCGGCCTTGGCGTATGCCGACACCTCGTAGTGCTCGTAGCCTGCCGCCGCCAACCGCGCGTGGATCCAGTCCTGCATTGCAAACGCCGCGTCGTCATCCGGCAGCGCGGGCGGGTACTTGGCGAAGTACGTGTTTGGCTCCAGCGTCAGGTGGTACAGCGACACGTGGTTCGTATCGAATGACAACGCGGCCTCCACGTCGGCCTCGCACTCGGCCAGCGTCTGGCCGGGCAGGGCAAACATCAGGTCGAGGTTGATGTTGTCGAAGTGCGCGCGGGCGATGTCGATGGCGGCGCGCGCTTCAGCGGCGCTGTGGATGCGGCCCAGCGCCTGCAGGTGCGCGTCGTTGAAGCTCTGGATGCCGATCGACAGGCGGTTCACGCCGCTGGCGCGATAGCTGCGGAAGCGTTCGGCCTCGAAGGTGCCGGGGTTGGCCTCCATCGTGATCTCGGCGTCGGCGTCAACAGGCAGCAGCATGCGGATGTCCGACAGCAGTCGGTCCAGCCCCTGCGCTGACAACAAGCTCGGCGTGCCGCCCCCAATGAAGATCGTGTGTACATGCCGGCCCCACACCATCGGCAGCGCGGCTTCCAGGTCTTGCCGCACGGCGGCCAGAAAACGCTCCTCCGGGATGCCCTGTTCCGGCTCCGCATGCGAGTTGAAATCGCAGTACGGACACTTGCGTACGCACCACGGCACGTGCACGTACAACGACAGCGGCGGCGAGGCCGGTAGGCTGATCTTGCCCGGCTGCAGGAAGGCGGAGGTGACCTTGTCACCGGTTTCAGCGGCGGTCGCGGAGGGCGTCTTGGCTGCGCCGGCGGGGTGAATCGGAATCATCGGAACGTCACGCGTTTTCAAAGGTGCGCAGCCGTTCGACGAGCTGCGCGAGGGCTTGTGCACGATGGCTCACGCTGTTCTTCTCGGCCTTGGTCAGCTCGGCGGCGGTTTTGCCGAGGTCGGGCAGCAGGAAGTACGGGTCGTAGCCGAAGCCGCCGTCGCCGCGCGGTGTGTCGATCACCTCGCCAAACCAGTTGCCTTCGGCAATGATCGGCTGCGGGTCATCGGCGTGGCGCACGTAGACGAGCACGCAAACATAATGCGCGCCGCGGTCGGCCTTGCCGGCCAGTTCGCGGACGAGGCGGGCGTTGTTGGCGGCATCCGATTTGGGCTCGCCCGCCAGTTGTGCGTAGCGCGCGGAATACACGCCCGGCGCGCCGCCCAGGGCATGCACGCAGATGCCGGAGTCGTCTGCCAGCGCGGGCAGGCCGGACGCACGGCTCGCGTGGCGTGCCTTGGTGAGCGCGTTTTCAACGAAGGTCGCATAGGGCTCCTCCGCCTCGGGAATGCCGAGCGCGCCTTGCGGCGTCACGTCGAACCCGAGGGTGCCCAGCAGCGCGTTGAATTCGGCCAGCTTCCCGGCGTTGTTCGATGCGAGGACGATCTTGCGCATGGCCGTGTCGCTCAGAGGCCCAGCGCCTGCTTCTGCAGGCCGATCAGCGTGCGGATGCCTTGGTCGGCCAGGCCCAGCAATGCATCCATTTCAGCGCGCGAGAACGGCGTGCCTTCTGCGGTGCCTTGCACTTCCACAAAGCCGCCGCTGCCCGTCATGACGACGTTCATATCGGTATCGCACGCCGAGTCTTCGGGGTAGTCCAGGTCGAGCACCGGTACGCCGTCGACCACGCCCACCGATACGGCGGCCACGAAATCCCGGATCGGGTTGCCGACCAACTGACCCTTTTCGCGCATGACCGAGACTGCGTCATATGCCGCGACGAACGCGCCGGTAATGCTGGCCGTGCGCGTGCCGCCGTCGGCTTGCAGCACGTCGCAGTCGAGGTGCAGCGTGTGCTCGCCGAGCGCGCGCAGATCGAACACCGAGCGCATCGCCCGGCCGATCAGGCGCTGGATCTCCTGCGTGCGGCCGGTCTGCTTGCCGCGTGCGGCCTCGCGGTCGGAGCGCGTGTGGGTCGAGCGCGGCAGCATGCCGTATTCGGCTGTCACCCAGCCCTCGCCGCTGCCTTTCTTGTGGGGCGGCACCTTGGGCAGCACGCTGGCCGTGCAGAGCACTTGCGTGTCGCCAAAGCACACCAGCACCGAGCCTTCGGCGTGGCGCGTGAAGTTGCGGGTGAGGGTGACAGGGCGGAGTTGATCGGGCTGGCGGCCGCTGGGTCGCATGTGGGGTCTCGCTTAAGAAAACGGATAGCCCGACATGATACCGGCCCGCGCTGCGCTTGGCAGGGCGGGCCGGAGGAGGGTCTGCGAGGACTGAGCGACGGCGCTTAGCGCGTCAGATTGCTCGTCTTGTCGATGGCGGCGCGGATTTCCGCGATGGAGCGCTCGATTTCCTCCTCCGACATCAACCCCGATTCACTTTGCGGCGCGTCCAGGATCGACGTCGTGAAGGCGTTCAGGGGCAGGGTGTCGGTCTGCACCGAATCCTGCGTGGTGGTCACGGCATCCAGCTCCCACATCATGGAGATGGCAGTCGTGTTGTCGGCCGTGTCGCCGGCATTGCGCAGCGCGCGGGCGATCAGCTCAGGAATCGCCTGCGTGACCGAGAAGCTGGTGCAGGTGTCGATGAGTTCGTCTTCCTGCACGCTGCCCCACAGGCCGTCGGAGCACAGCATGGCCACGTCGCCCGGCTCCAGGTTCACCGGCCCGCCGATGTCGATCAGCGGCAGATTGGGCGAGCCCAGGCAGTTGTAGATCTTGTTGCGCTCGGGGTGGTGCGCGACCTGCATCGGCAGCACACGGTCTTGTTGCAGCAGGTTCTCGATCTTGGAGTGATCGCGCGTGCGCGTCACCAGTTCGCCCTTGCGCATCAGGTACATGCGCGAATCGCCGGCGTGCGCCCAGTGCAGCGAGCCGCGCTGGGCCAGCGCGCAGACGATGGTCGTGCGCGGCGCATCGGGCAGGCCGTTCGTCTCCGCATAGCGATGGATGTCGCGGTGCGCGAGCATGATGCTCTCGTGCAGGAAATCACGCGGATTGCGAATCGACGGACGCGCGTGGCGTTGGAACTGGCGCGCCATGGTCTGCAGCGCCTGCTGGGCCGCGACTTCGCCCAGCGAGTGCCCGCCCAGGCCGTCGCACAGCACCATCAGCATGGCGTCACGCGTAAAGCAGTAGCCCATGCGGTCCTGGTTGACGCGTCGCGCGCCTTTTTTGCTTTCTTGATAAACCGAGAATCGCATTGCGGCTAGATGAATATTCGGTGAGGGAGGCGGTGCAGCGGCAAGTCCCGCCTAGTGTTGCACCATTCTGGAATCATACTCCGCCTGTCAGCGGCAATCGGGCGCTCAACTGTCCCGGCGGCGCAACAGACGGCTCATGAAACGCGTCGTCAACGCCTCTTTTTCTTCTGGCACGGGGCCGCCTTGGGTGACAGCGGTCAGCGCCTGCAATTCGGTCAGCGCGTTGCTTTCTTCGCGCAGCACCTTTTGCAGACGGAACACGCTCTGCGGGCGTTCTTCGGGCTTCATCTTCAGGCACCAGCCGACGAGGTCGATGAGGCTGGCCGTGTAGACCTTGCGCAGGCGCTCCAGGCCTTCTTCCAGCTTGTCGTCTTTCTCGCGCTGCGTGGCTTCCTGGGGCGGCGTGCCGGCCATGCAGGCATAGATCGTGGCGCCGATGCTGTAAATGTCCGTCCACGGGCCCAGCTCGTTGTGCTTGCGGTACAGCTCCGGCGCGGCAAAGCCCGGCGTGTACATCGGCTGGAAGCGCGAGGCCTCGGCGGTGAGCGTCTGCCGCGCGGCGCCGAAGTCGAGCAGGATCGGCGAAAAGTCTTCGCGCAGGTAAATGTTGCCGGGCTTGATGTCGAGGTGCAGCAGCTTGTGGATGTGGACTTCGCGCAGCCCGCTCATCAGGTCATGGAACACCTGGCGGATGAAGCGCTCGCGCAGCATCTTCAGCTTGCCTTGCTGGCGCGCGGTGAGGATGTGTTCCTGCAGCGTTTTACCCTGCTCATACGTCATCACCATGTAGACCGTGCCATTTTCCCGGAAGAAATTGAGCACGCGCACGATAGCGGGGTGCGAAATCTTGGCCAGCGACCGGCCTTCTTCAAAGAAGTATTTGAGCCCGAGGCGGAACGCACTCGCGCTTTCTTCAGGCACGACGGGAATCAATTCGCCCGGCGCGCGACGGGCCAGCGAAGAAGGCAGATATTCCTTTACGGCCACCGGCGTCCCATGCTCGTCGGTCGCAAGATAGACGAAGCTGAACCCCCCGCTGGCCAACTTCTTTACAATACGATAATTGGACAGCAAGGTGCCGACCGGCAACGGGGCACTGCGCGGCTGTCCTGAGCCTTTTGACTCTGTCATGGGTTTGTGTGGCGAAATGGCTGTCGGATTCTCCCTGACCAGTCCACACGTTGTAAAGCGACAAAAGGTGGGGGATTCCCCGCCAATTCCGGGCGTTAAATACCGCCACCGGATTTCCCGATTCGACCAAGAACAACACACCACGATTCCATGATCCACAGCATGACCGGCTACGGCGTTGCCACACGCCAGGCAGCCTTTACCGATGCCCATGGCGCCCCCAGCGGCAGCGTCGCTACCGTCTCGGTCGAATTCCGCACCGTCAACTCCCGCTTCCTCGATCTGCTGTTCCGTGCTCCGGAAGAGTGCCGCGCCTTTGAGCCGGCCCTGCGCGAAATGCTGATGAGCGCACTGTCGCGCGGCAAGCTGGAATGCCGGATCAACCTGCAGCGGCAGGAAGCCGCCAGCGATGTTGCGGCGCTCAATGTGGAACTGCTGCAACAACTGGCCAAGCTGGAGCAGGCGGTCACGCGCTACCTGCCGGCATCGGGTTCGCTGCGCATGGGTGAAATCCTGCGTTGGCCCGGCGTGCTCGCCGAGCCGCAGCTGACACAAGACGCGCTGCGCGACGCCGTGATCGAGGCGGCCAAAGAGGCGCTCAAGCAACTTCTGGAGTCGCGCCGTCGCGAAGGCGATGCACTGAAGGCCGTGTTGCTGGACCGCGCTGACGGGATGCTGGCCATCGTCGACAAGCTCACGCCGATGGTGCCCGTCCTGATCCAGCAGCATCAGGACAAGCTGACCGAACGCCTGCGCGAGGCGTTTGGCCTGGCAGCGCCCGACGGCACGCCGGCACTGACGCGCGACGAGCTTTCCGAGCGCATCCGCCAGGAAGCCACCGTCTACGGCATTCGCATCGACATCGCCGAAGAACTCTCGCGCCTCCAGGCGCATCTGCGCGAAACGCGCCACATCCTGGAAAAGGGCGGCCAGATCGGCAAGCGCCTGGACTTCATGATGCAGGAGCTGAACCGCGAGGCGAACACGCTGGGTTCGAAGGCGGCCGCCAAGGAACTGGCCGATGCATCGATGGAACTCAAGCTGCTCATCGAGCAGATGCGCGAGCAGGTCCAGAACCTCGAATAACTTGAAACGCTAGAACGACAACATGCCATCCTCTCAAGCGCACTCTGCCGTCGATACCCCCATCGAGAATCACTTCCCGGGCAGCCTGTTCATGGTCGTGGCACCGTCCGGCGCCGGTAAGTCGACGCTGGTGAATGCGCTGCTGGCGCACGATTCGTCGATTCGCCTGTCGGTTTCGGCCACCACGCGCAAGCCGCGTCCGGGCGAACAGCACGGCCGCGAATACAACTTCATGACCGTCGAGGAATTCAAGGCTTGCCGTGATCGCGGCGAGTTTCTCGAATGGGCCGAGGTGCACGGCAACTACTACGCCACTTCGCGCGTGTGGATCGAAGAACAGATGCGCGCCGGCACCGATGTGCTGCTCGAGATCGACTGGCAGGGCGCGCAGCAGGTACACCAGCGTTTCGCCAATGCCGTAGAGATCTTCATCCTGCCGCCGTCGCTTACGGCGCTGGAGGATCGTCTGAAGAAGCGCGGTCAGGACGAACCCAACGTGATCGTGCGCCGCCTGCTCGCGGCGGGCTCCGAGATGGCGCACGCTCCCGAGGCCGACTACGTGATCATCAACGAAGTGTTCGATACGGCATTGGCCGAGCTGCGTACCGTGGTGCAGGCCACGCGCCTGCGCTTCGGTGCCCAGAAGGCGCGCCACGGCGAGCTGTTCGTCGAGCTGGGCATTCACTGAGCCAGCAGCGCAATCGCGTTTTTCAGCGCGGTTGTGAAAGTGTGGTAGCGCCTGTGCCCAAGTGCAGTCGGAAGGGAGTGCTGCGCTGCTGCTAAAATATCGAGATCAACTAGATTTGCCACCAGGTGGAGTTTTCATGGCGCGTATTACCGTCGAAGATTGCTTGAAACAGATTCCGAATCGCTTCGAACTGGCATTGGCCGCAACGTACCGCGCCCGTCAGTTGGTGCAGGGCCACACGCCCAAGGTCGATGCCAAGGACAAGCCGACCGTGACCGCATTGCGCGAAATCGCATCGGGCCAGGTCGGTATCGAGATGCTCAAGAAGGTTCCGTCCTGAGCTGACACGCGTTACTTGGCATTACCTGGCGTGGTACGCTGCCTCGGTCACTGATCGTTCTTGCGATCTTTCGTGGATGTGAAAGCCGCGAACGCACTAGACCCCGGCATGCCTACCTCGCCCGCTTCTTCTTCGCCCAGGACCCAACATTCCGCCGCGCACGAACACAACGTGCCGTCGGTGGAATCGTCCGCGAGGTCGTCCGGTCCTGAGTCGGGCACTTCCACGGTCCCCTCCGGGTCCTCCACTGCTTCCGTCGTTCCCATGCCGTCATCCGCTTCCGGCTCCGGCCCCGCGTCGCCCCGTACGGGCGCGCCGAACTTGCCTGATCCGCGTGGTGCCGACTTGGTGGGGGAGCGGGCAGCCCTGCCGCCCAAATCGCATAAAGGTGCAAGCGCCGACGCGCCCGCGCCGGCCGCCAAGCCGGAGAGCGGCGACACGCTGTTCATCGATGCGGTGCTGGAGCAGACCTATCGGCATTTGTTCGGCCCGACCTCGCAGCCAGCGGCACCACCGCGCCAGCAGGTCGTTTCCATTTCGGGGCTGACCGAAAAGCTGTCGTATCTGAAGCCGGCAGACCTGAAGCTGGTGAAGGAAGCCTTCCACTTTTCCGACGAGGCGCATCTCGGGCAGTACCGCCAGAGCGGCGAGCCGTACATCACGCATCCCGTGGCCGTGGCAGAGATCTGCGCGGGCTGGAAGCTGGATGTGCAATCGATCATGGCAGCGCTGCTGCACGACGTGATCGAAGACCAGGGCGTGACGAAGAGCGAGTTGGCCGAAAAGTTCGGCCCCAAGGTCGCGGAACTGGTCGACGGCCTGACCAAGTTGGACAAGCTCGAATTCCAGAGCCGCGAGCAGGCGCAAGCCGAGAGCTTCCGCAAGATGCTGCTCGCGATGGCGCGCGATGTGCGCGTGATTCTCGTCAAGCTCGCCGATCGTACGCACAACATGCGCACGCTCGACCACGTGCCGCCGGAAAAGCGGCGCCGCATTGCGGGCGAAACGATGGAGATTTACGCGCCGATCGCGCACCGCCTTGGCCTGAATACGACATATCGGGAGCTGCAGGAATTGAGCTTCCGCATCGGCTCGCCGTTCCGGTATGCCACGCTCGAGAAGGCGGTGAAGGCCGCGCGCGGCAATCGGCGCGAAGTCGTAAGCCGCATTCTTGAAACGGCGCAGCGTGCGCTGACCGACGCGGGCATCCCGGCCGAAATGACTGGCCGCGAGAAAACGCTGTACAGCATTTACCGCAAGATGCACGACAAGCAACTGTCGTTCTCGCAGGTGCTGGATGTGTATGGCTTCCGTGTGGTGGTCGACACGCAGATGCAGTGCTACATGACGATGGGCGCGCTGCACAGCTTGTACAAGCCGATGCCCGGCAAGTTCAAGGATTACATCGCCATCCCCAAGATCAACGGTTATCAGTCGCTGCACACGACGCTGGTAGGGCCGTTCGGCACGCCGGTCGAGTTCCAGATCCGCACGCGCGAGATGAACCAGATTGCGGAAGCCGGCGTGGCCGCGCACTGGATGTACAAGCAGCACCACGACGAGCCGGACCGCGCGCAGCAACAAGCGCATCAGTGGCTGCAGTCGCTGCTCGACATCCAGAGCCAGACGGGCGACTCGCAGGAGTTTCTCGAGCACGTCAAGATCGACCTGTTCCCCGATGCGGTCTACGTGTTCACGCCGAAAGGCGAGATCCGCGCGCTGCCGCGCGGCGCCACGGCGCTGGACTTTGCGTACGCAGTGCACAGCGATCTGGGCAACCAGTGCGTGGCAGTCAAGATCAACAACGAGCTGCTGCCGCTGCGCACGGAGCTGAAAAACGGCGACATCGTCGAGGTGGTGACGGCGCCGTACTCGAAGCCGAACCCGGCGTGGCTCACGTTCGTGCGCACGGGCAAGGCGCGCGCGGCGATCCGGCATTTCCTCAAGACGGCCAAGCTGGACGAGGCGATTCAACTGGGCGAGCGGCTGCTCGAACAGGCGCTGCGGCAGATCGGCATCGACATGAAGGCCGTGTCCGCCCAGGTGTGGGAGCGCGTCGTGCAGTGGACAGGCAACAAGGCGCGCGAAGACGTTTTTGCGGATCTCGCGCTCGGCCGCCGCGTAGCCGCGGTGGTGGCGCGCCGTCTGGAAATCCTCCTGCAGGAAGGCGGGCACGAGGGCGACGAAGCCTTGATGGCCGCTGTACACACCTTCGCTGGCGACGAGGCGCCCGCCGTTACCGTGAGTGGCGACGAAGGCATGGCGATGGTGTTCTCGTCGTGCTGCCGCCCGATTCCCGGCGACCCGATCGTCGGCTATATCGGCAAGGGTGAAGGCTTGCAGATCCACGTGCAGGAATGTCGCGTGGCCAAGCGCCTGCATGGCAAGGATCCGGAGCATTGGATCGACGTCATGTGGGCTGAGCACACGACACGCGCCTTCGATGTGTCGATCAAAGTGCTGGTGCGCAATACGAAGGGCATTCTGGCGCGCGTCGCCGCCGACTTGACGTCGGCTGATGCCAACGTGGCACACGTGTCGATGGAGCAGGAGGGCGATCAGGAGGCGACGTACATGACGTTCCTGATCCAGGTGCATGACCGCGTGCACCTGGCCGATGTGATGCGCGCGCTGCGACGCAACCCGGATGTGATTCGTATTGCGCGAGATCGCGGCCTGGATTAAGGCTTCTGGGGCGAAAGCAAAAAAGGCGAGGCCGCGGGGCTTCGCCTTTTTTGTTCATGGTCCGCTTGCCGCACACACAACAGCGCTTCGACGTAGCGCTGCATGCGAGTCCGAAGTGGACAAAAGAAAAGGGCTTCCATTTCTGGAAGCCCTTCTCATTCTCGTATTAGGTTGGCGCGGCTGGCAGGATTCGAACCCACGACCCCTTGGTTCGTAGCCAAGTACTCTATCCAACTGAGCTACAGCCGCAACCGAGAAATGAGATTATACAGAGATTTTCCGTCTTGTGAACCCCCTTCTTCACTTTTTCTTCGAGAGGGGTCAACTTTCTATAATGGAGCCTTGATCCACCGTGGCTTCCATCATGAACAAGGCTTTCGTCCGGGAAGATTCCGGCGATGACGAAGACGATCTGCCCGAAGGCGCCGCGCCCTTGCCGCCGGGTTCCAAGAACTACATCACACCGGCGGGCTACGAGCGCTTGCGCACTGAGCTGATGCACCTGATCGACACCGAGCGGCCCGAAGTGGTCGGCATCGTGTCGTGGGCCGCATCCAACGGCGATCGCTCTGAAAACGGCGACTACCTTTACGGCAAGAAGCGTCTGCGCGAGATCGATCGCCGCATCCGCTTTCTCACGCGCCGTATCGAGAAGGCCGAGGTTGTCGACGCCAGCTTGCAGGGCGACAACGATCAAATCTTCTTTGGTGCGACCGTCACCTACGCGAACCAGCGCGGTGAAGAGACGACCATCACCATCGTCGGCATGGACGAGGTCGATCTGGACATCGGGCACGTGAGCTGGATCTCGCCGATTGCGCGCGCGCTCATCAAGGCGCGCGAAGGCGATACGGTGCCGCTGCGCACGCCCACGGGTGTCGAGCAGATCGACATCCTTGAAGTCAAATATCCGCCGCGCTCGGCGTGAGTTTTCTACTCAGGCCGGGTGGCCGAGGCAGTAGGCACCGAAGGCGATGACGGAGCAGGCCGACAGGCGCCGCGCGGTGAGCGACTCCTTCAGGAACAGTCGGCCGAGCAGCGCTGCGAATACCACCGACGTTTCGCGCAGGGCCGACACAGGCCCCATCGGGGCGAGCGTTACAGCCCAGATGACGATGCCGTAGGCGATGAGCGAGACCACGCCGCCGCCAAACGTCTTGAGTGTGTTGGCGTCGCGCAGGTCGATGTTCAACGGGCCTTTCCACACGCGATAGAGCAGCACCATCGGCAGGCCGTCGAGCATGAACAACCATGCCGAGTACGCGTTCGCATTGCCGGCGGCTCGCGCGCCGATGCCGTCGCACACCGTGTAACACGCGATGAATACGCCCGTGCTGAGCGCCGCCAGTGTCGAGCCCAGATCAGCCTTGCGGCCGCGCGCGAGACTGAGAATGCCGCCGCTGACCAGCACCACGCCTGCGAGTGCAATCACGCCGGGCATTTCACCCGCGAAGAGCGACGCGCCCACCGTGACGAGCAGCGGTGATGAGCCGCGCGCGATCGGGTACACCTGCCCGAACTCGCCAAACCGATATGCGCGTGCGAGAAACACGTTGTAGCCGACATGCAGCACCGCGGACAGTGCCACATAGGGCCATGCAGCCGGTGCCGGCAACGGCAGTGCAATCGCCATCGGTATTGCGGCCACGCCCGAGGCCAGCGTCATCAGCGTGATGGCGCGCAGTCGGTCGGAGCCGCTTTTCAGCAGCGCGTTCCACGAGGCATGAAGCAGGGCGGCGCAGAGAACGAGGGCGATGACGGCGGGGGTCACGGTGACGATATGCGCGGAGTGGGGAAGTGAAAATCGGGTCGATTTTTCTCACTCGATGCTGGATCGGCGAGAGCGGGAAGGCCATAGCGTAGCGCCGTATAGTGTGCTCAACAATCGATATATACTGACTCGATCTGTGCAAAAAACTCACGCGATATGCGCAAGCTGCCTCCTCTGAATGCCGTGCGCGCTTTTGAATCGGCGGCGCGCCATCTGAGTTTTACGCGCGCAGGCGAAGAGCTGAGCGTCACGCATGGCGCGATCAGCCGTCAGATCCAGGCGCTGGAGGCGTGGCTGGGTGTCCCGCTGTTTCGTCGGCTGAATCGGCGTGTGGAACTGACCGATGCGGGGCAGCGCTATCTATCGGAGATTGGCGTGGCGCTCGACCGGATCAGCACGGCCAGCCAAGCGCTGCGTGACCGCGATGCGGTGCGCATCCTGCGCGTAAACAGCATCCCGACGTTCACGATGCGCTGGCTGATTCCGCGGCTCTCCACGTTCCAGATGCGCTTTCCGCGTGTGGAGGTGCGGTTGACCACGTCCATCGAAGAGATCGCGGACCTGCCCGATCATTTCGACGTCATCATCCGGGGCGGGCCGGAGATTCATGCGGGCTTTCAGTCGGGGCGCTTTCTGGACGAGAGCCGTTTTCCGGTGTGCAGCCCGAGGTTGCTGGAGCGCTTGCCGCTCGCGGCCCCGTCGGACTTGCGGCATCACACGCTGCTCCATTCGGACACGTTGCCTTCGGTATGGCCCAGCTGGCTGGTGCTGGCTGGCGTGCCGAACCTGCGGCCCGCGCATGCGCTGACGTTCGAGCATTTCTATCTGTCGATTCAGGCCGCCATCGATGGATTGGGCGTCGCGATGGGCCCCTCCGCGCTGATCACGGAGGACCTGGAGGAGGGGCGTCTCGTAGCGCCGTTTCCCGATCTCGCGTTAGTGGCGCGCAGCTATTACTGGTACAGCCCGGCGCGCAATCTCGGTGACGACGTGGTGCAGGCATTTTGTACGTGGCTGGGCGAGGAACGCCCCAAACGTCACGCAAACGTGAACACATTTCCGGCCTTCGGTAACGGAGGTAACGCCGCGTAACACCCTAGAGGCGGCGGCGAAACCCGGTGCTACGATCCACTCAAGTTCGATGGGTTTGAAAAGGAGGTCCCCAATATGAAGAAGAATGCATGGATTCTCGCTGCAAGCTTGGCCGCTGCCGGTGTGGCGAGTGTGATCGCCTTGCCCGCGCAGGCGCAGGTGTCGATCGGTGTGCAGATCGGCCCGACCTACGCGCCGCCGCCGCCTCAATATGAGCCTGTGCCGGTCCTGCAGCCGGGCTACGTGTGGGTGCCGGGTTACTGGCAATGGCGTGACGGCCGCTATGTCTGGCGTCGCGGCTATCGTGAACATGGCCGACCGGGTTACCACTGGCGCGAGCCGCGTTGGGAGCAAGGTCCGCGCGGCTGGCAAATGCGTGACGGTGGTTGGGACCGCGGCGACGATGGCCATTGGCACGGCCGTGATCGGGATCGCGATGATCGCCGCTATCACTGCCCTCCGGGCCACGCCAAGAAGGGCGAATGCTGATGCTGTAATAACAGGCCGGTCACGCACCGGCCTGTTTTTTGCGGGCAAGTCTTTCGACGCCGCGATGGCTGCATGAGAGATTGCGGCGCCTTCCGGGAGGCAACATGACAACGGAATCGAACTGGCGCACCGAGCTGTACAAGGACTTCGACGTCTACGTCCTGGCCATTCCTCGGGCCGAGCGCAAATCGGATAAAAGCGGGCAGGGCCCCGCACAGTGGGATTTTGTCGTGCGCATCTGCGAGTCCGGCGCGGACCCGACGGCCGTCGAAACGCTCGTCGCCCATTCGCATGACGAGCGTCCGCTACCCACGCGTGAAGCTGCCGAAGACGCCGGGCTCACGCGCGGCTATGGCTTGATCGACGAATTGCTTGGGCGCAACGCCGTGCAGCAGTCGATCGATCTCTAACGTCTGCTTACGCCGCGAGCGCTGTATCGCGAATGTGCCTGCGCGCGAATTGCCACCACAGCCACGTCGCGTCGGGCCCAGGCGCGTGGAACGCGTAGCGCGGGTCGCCGCCGCTCCACGCGTGGCCCATGGCGGTGAGTTGGCACAAGCTGACGATGCATTCGCCGTCGCGCATGTCGTTGCGCAGCACATAGCCGTCGCCGCGCGTGGTGTCGCGCGAGACATGGCCGCCATCGCCCAGATGATTCAGTGCGCGGAATTGCGCCGCCAGCTGCGCCTGATTGGCCGGGTTGACGGCCTCGTCACGCAACCCGTGTAGAAGCATCGTCGGCATGCCGGGGTAGGTCGCCACGTCGACCACGCTGGAGAGCGCCTCGACAGCATCGACCCGTGCCCCGCGTCGCATTAGATTCAATGCAGATGCCGGCGAGCGCGCCACGCCCAGCGCCGGGCCCGAATGCAACGCCAGCGCGGCGAACAGCTTCGGATGACGCAGCGCCATCAGGCCAGCCAATCCCGCGCCGGCAGACAGCCCCGCCAGATACACACGCGACGGGTCAGCCCCGGTTTGTTCCAGGGTTTGTTCGATCAGTTGAGCAATGCCGTCGGCCTCGCGCGCGCCGGCGTGCTCCGGGTCATACCAGTGCCAGCAGCATTGCGGATGCGCGCGGCGCGGCTGCTCCGGATACAGCACGATAAAGCCCTCGCGATCTGCCAGCGCGTTCATGCGCGTGCCATGCGCCAGCACTTCGGCCGATTGCTTGCAACCATGCAGCATCACCATCAGCGCGGGGGGCTTGCTGCCCCGGAGGGGCGGGGTATACAGCCAGTATTCCGGCCGGCGCGCTACGACGACGGGCGACTCGGGTTGGTAGATGAATTGCTCGCGGACGAAGGTGCCTTCGGTGGGCGTAGGGCGCGCGCGGCGCGGGCTGTCGCGGCGCGCCGTCGGCTTGAGCGGCTTCACCGGTTTCGGTGGCCATGACTGGCGGCCGAAGCCTGGCGTGGTCAGGGCATCGACGAGTCGGGTGATCGATTTCATCCACGAACGGTGCATGGCGGCGGGAGGGAACTCCGATGAGGGCGATGGTGCCAGTTGGTAAGACAGTGTGCCAGTGATTTTGTTGCGTTGCAGCATTGAAAGTGGGCGAAGCGCCGCATCAGGGGCCAAGTGGCGCGCAAAGTTTGCAATTGAGCGCGACTGTCATGGAGACACCGTTGGTGAGCGGCTACACTGCCGCGACGGGCGCGCCCTGCAATGGCACGCCTTTCCGCTTTCCCGTTCCCCGTTGTGTACTTATGGAGGTCGTTATGGGTTTTTTTGACTTCATCAAAGAGGCTGGCGAGAAGCTGTTCCATGGCGCCGCAGCAGCCGCGCCGGCCGATGCGTCAGCAGATGCCGACGCCGCCAAGGCCGCCGACGATGCCAAGGGCCAAGCCATTCAGGACTACATCGCGCAACAGGGCCTGAGTGCCACGGCGCTGTCGGTGCAGGTGGAAGGCGATGCCGCCAAGGTGTTTGGCGTCGCGCCCGATCAAGCTACGCGCGAGAAGATCATCCTGTGCTGCGGCAACGTCGAAGGCATCAAGTCGGTCGATGACCAGATGTCGGTCAACACCGAGTCGCAAGAATCGCAATGGCACACGGTGGAGCGCGGCGATACGCTGTCGGCCATCGCCAAGAAGTTCTACGGCGATGCCAACAAGTACCCGACGATTTTCGAGGCCAACAAGCCGATGCTGTCGAATCCGGACAAGATCTATCCGGGGCAGAAGCTGCGTATTCCGGCGGCGTGAACTGGCGGCGGTTGCATCAAGACAAAGGGCCTTCGGGCCCTTTTTCTTTTGCCAGCGCAGGACGGTTGAGTGAGACACCTGTCGCATTCGCTGCGACGTCTGTCTCGCCGCGCAGGGCTCTAATGAGACGACTTCAGGTGCACCCCAAGCGCGGGTTGCCTCACCGCAATCCCTTGCCAACAAAGGCTTCGTGGGTGTTCTCCATGTACGCGAGCCGCTTGCGCTTGCAGCTGGCACCCCTCTTGCAATTCCCGGTCAGCCGGCCCAGCAGCCGGACACCGATACGAGAGCAAGAGGAGACTTTGCATGGACCCCACACCGCAACATCTTCTGTGGATGTACGAGAAGATGATCGAGATTCGCCAGTACGAAGAGGCCATGGCGAAGGTCTATCTGGAAGGCAAGTTGCCGCCGAAAATCCAGAAGGGCCTGGCCTTTGATATTGGCGCCGGGCCAGTGCCTGGCGAGATGCATCTGTCGGCGGGGCAGGAACCGGTCGCGGTGGGCGTGTGTGCGCATCTGCGGCCCGAAGACACCGTGGTCGGCCCGCACCGCGCCCACCATTTCGCCATCTCCAAGGGCGTGCCCCTGAATGAAATGACCGCCGAGATCTTCGGTAAGGCAACGGGCCTCGGCCGCGGCAAGGGCGGCCACATGCACCTGTTTCACCCGGAGACCAAGTTCTCGTGCAGCGGCATCGTCGGCGCGAGCATGCCGCAAGCCTGTGGCGCCGCGCTCGCCGCGCGCAAGCTGAACAAGGACTGGGTGGCCATTGCGGTGTTTGGCGAGGGCGCGGCCAATCAGGGCGCGTTCCATGAGTCGCTGAATCTGGCGGCGCTGTGGAAGCTGCCTGTCGTCTTCATCTGCGAAGACAACAAGTACGGCATCTCGGTCGAGAAGGCCGATTCGACCTCCGTGCCTTCCAACGATGTACGTGCTGCCGGCTATGGCATGCCCGGCGTGCTGGTGGACCGCAACGACGCCGTGGCCGTGTACCGCGCGGCCGGCGAGGCGATCGCCCGCGCGCGACGCGGCGAGGGGCCGACGCTCATCGAGGTCAAGACCGATCGCTACCTCGGCCACTTCCAGGGCGACCCGGAAACCTACCGTCCGAAGGACGAGGCGAAGCACCTGCGCGAGTCCGATCCCATCAACCTGCTGGGCAACAGTCTGCGGGCTTCGGGGCTGCTGGACGACAAGGCGGACAGCGCGTTGCGGGCCGCCATCTCGGCACGCATTGACGCGGCCTACGACTTTGGCCGCAACAGCCCGTACCCGGAACCGGGCGAAGCGCTGGATCACGTTTTCGTTCATTAAGCAGCCCCTGCGGCCATCACAGGAGATTCACCATGCAAGCCTCACAAGGCGCGGCGCAGGGCGCGCGCACCCTCACCATGGCGCAGGCCATTTCCGAAGCCATCGGCCAGGAAATGGAACGCGACCCGCGTGTCTTCGTCATGGGCGAAGACATCGGCAAGTACGGCGGCATTTTCAGCGCCACCACCGGGCTGCTCGACCGCTTCGGGCCGGATCGCATCATGGACACGCCGATTTCGGAGACGGCCTTCATCGGCGCGTCACTCGGCGCAGCAGCAGAAGGGTTGCGTCCCATCGCCGAGCTGATGTTCGTGGATTTCTTCGGAGTGTGCTTCGACCAGATCTACAACCACCTGGCCAAGAACACCTACATGTCCGGCGGCCGTGTCGCGCTGCCGGCCGTCATCACGACCGGCATCGGCGGCGGCTACAACGATGCGGCCCAGCACTCGCAATGCCTGTACGCCAGCTTTGCCCACATGCCGGGCATGAAGGTGGTCGTACCGTCCAACGCGTACGACGCCAAGGGCCTGATGACCCAGGCCATCCGCGACGACAACCCGGTCATCTTCTGCTACCACAAGGGCATCATGGGCCTGTCGTGGATGTCCTATTTCGAGGGCAGCACGAACGCGGTGCCCGAAGAGGCCTACACGATCCCGTTCGGACAGGCCCGTGTCGCGCGCGAAGGCCGCGACGTGACCATCGTCACGCTGTCGCAGATGGTGCAGAAGTCGCTGCTTGCAGCAGAGCAACTCGCCGCCGAGGGCATCGATGTCGAGGTGATCGACCTGCGCACCATCGTGCCGCTCGACCGCCAGGCCGTGCTGCGCTCGGTGGCCAAGACGGGCCGTCTGCTGGTGGCCGACGAGGACTACCTCAGCTTCGGCCTGTCAGGCGAGATTGCCGCCATCGTGGCGGAGAACCTCGACACCGTGGCATTGCGCGCGCCCGTGCGGCGGCTGGCGGTGCCCGACGTGCCCATTCCTTACTCGCGACCGCTCGAGCAGTTCGTCATTCCGCAGGTCGACAGCATCGTCACCCAGGTGCGCGCACTCGTGCAGCACCAACCGGCTTTCCATTCACTCAAGCGAGAAGCAGCATGATCGACGTACTGATGTCTGACGCCGCCTGGCAGGACGTGGAAGAGGGCACCGAGGCCCTGTTGCAGGATTGGCTCGTCAAGCCCGGTGATGCGGTGAGCGCGGGGCAGGCGCTGGCGGTGGTCGAGCTGGTCAAGACCACGCACGAGGTGGCTGCCCCGGCCGATGGCGTTGTCGCTGCGCTGGAGGTCGCGGCCCAGGACACCTTCGGGCGCGGCGCGGTGCTGGCGCGGCTGGAGCCAAAAGCATGAACCAGGCCGTCGCTTTCGTGCCCGATGCCGGCGAGCGTCGTGTCGTGCCGCTCGCCGGCATGCGCGGTGCCATCGCCCGCACCATGAGCGCTGCCTGGCAGGTGCCGCGCGTGGCGCAGTCGATCGAGGTGGAGGCCACCCGGTTGGAAGCCGCCGTGCAGGCACTGCAGCAGCAGGTCGGGCAGCAGTGCAAGGTCACGCTGACGGCCTTCGTGCTGCGTGCGGTGGCATTGACGCTGCGCGAGCATCCACGCCTGAATGCCCGCGCGCTCGAGAAAGAAATCGAGTTGATGCCCGACATCAACATCGGTTTGGCCGTCAGCCTGGATGAAGGGCTGATGGTGCCGGTGCTGCGCAATGTCGACACGCAGTCAGTGGCCGACATTGCCGCGGAAAGCCGCCGCCTGGCTGCTGGAGCCCGCGCCGGTACCTTGTCCGCCGGCAGCTATCAACACGGCACCTTCACCGTGACCAACCTCGGCATGACGGGCATCGACAGTTTCACGCCCATCATCAACGTGCCGCAGGTGGCCATCCTCGGTGTGACGCGCGTTGCCAAGCGGGCGGTGGTCAAGGGCGACAGTATCGTGATCGCGCCAATGATGGGCCTGCATCTGATCTTCGATCACCGCGCTGTGGACGGTTACCCGGCCGCACGCTTCCTGACCGATCTGAAGGTGCGGCTGGAAACCGTTGAAGGTCTGTGATGCTGACCGCCGCTTTCCTCTCCGATGGAATTCATTGCGCGGACGAGCAGGACTGGAACCGCGCGCAACTTGCGCAGCCGGTCCTGCGGCCCGCGGTGCGGCTGTGGACGTATGCGGGCCCCGGTGTCGTGCTCGGTCGTGCGCAGGCGGCCTTGCATCCGGGCATGGCAGGCGGCGCCACGCCGGTGGTCGTGCGCGACGCTGGCGGCGGTGCGGTGCTGGCCGGGCCCTGGATGTTGTCAGCGTCGATCGTGCTGCCGGCGGACCACCCCCTCGTCGCGGGGACAGGCACGGTGTCGAGCTACCGGTGGCTGGGCGTGCTGCACGCAGGGCTGTTGCGAGACCTCGGCATTCCGGCCTATGCAGTGCCGCCGGAAGAAGTGCGGTTGGCATCGCCCTCCCCGTCACTCAAGTGGGCCTGCTTCGGCTCGCTATCGCCGTGGGAGGTGGTGGTTGGGCATCGCAAGATCGTGGGTCTCGCGCAGGTACGGCGGCGCACGGGTGTGCTGCTGACGTGCGGCACGCTCGTCTCGCCGCCGGACTGGCCGCTGCTGTGCGCGGCTTTGGGAGCGAATCCGGCGCAGGCAGAGCGCCTGCAGGCGTGTACGACGTCCTGTACCGAGCAGTTGGGAGCGCCGCTCTTGGCCACCGTACTGGCCGAGGGTCTGCACCACATGCTGGTCGATGTGCTCGGCGAGCGCGATCTCACAAATGAACCCAGTCATTCCCACGGCGCGCCACATGCGTCGCAGGTGTCCCGGACCGCCGCGGCGGGACCGTGAGCCGCCGGGCAACGTAGTGCATTTCAACAAGATAAGGCGCGCACTGTGCACGCCCGATAACGGAGGCAACCAACATGAAACCCACGCCAACCGCTGGCTCGGCCATGCGCGTTCTGGACAAGCAACCGAAGGTGTCGCGACGCGGCTTCCTGCGCTGTGGCGGCCTGGCCGCCATCAGTGTCACGGTCGTACCGGCGGCCATGGCGGTCACCAAGGACGTCGTGGTCGAGCACAGCTTTCCCCTGCTGGGCGCCGTCACCGGTAAGACCCTGGTGCGCATGGCGCGCGACATCTATCCGCACGACAAGCTGGCCGAGAAGTTCTACGTGGAGGCCGTGGCGCCCTATGACGCCGCTGCAGGCAAGGATTCGACAGTGAAGACGCTGCTGATCAACGGCGTGCACGACCTGGACCAACGCGCCAGGCAGCGTTATGGCGTGCCGTACATCCAGGTGAAGACCGAGAACGAACGTGTGGCGCTGCTCAAGGACATCGAGTCCACGCCCTTCTTCAAGAAGGTCCAGGGCGATCTGGTCACCGGCCTCTACAACAACAAGAAGCTATGGCCGCTGTTCGGCTACGAGGGCTCCTCGTGGCAGAAGGGCGGCTATCTGCACCGCGGCTTCGACGACATCGACTGGCTCTGAGCGCCAGCGCATAAAAAAACGGAGACAACCATCATGACGGATCAGGCAAAGTTTTCCCTCGACGACGACAGCGTCGTTGTGATCGTCGGTTCGGGCGCGGGCGGCGGCACGCTCGCCAACGAGCTGGCGCAGCGCGGTGTCAAATGTGTGGTGCTGGAAGCCGGGAAGCACTACACGCAGGCCGATTTCGAGAACGACGAATGGGCCATGTTCAACAAGATCTCGTGGCTGGACAAACGCATCTCGGCGGGCGGTTGGCATCACACCAAGACGTATCCAAACCTGCCTGCCTGGATCGTGAAGGGCGTGGGCGGGTCTACGGTGCACTGGTCCGGCGTGGCATTGCGCTTTCAGGAACACGACTTCCACACCAAAACGACGTACGGCGCCATCGACGGGGCCAATGTACTGGATTGGCCGATCACGCTGTCCGAGCTTGAACCGTATTACGAACTGGCCGAGAAGAAGATGGGCGTGTGCGGCACCAAGGCCAGTGGCCTGCCGCCCATGCCGCCAAATAACCACTACAAGGTGATCGAAGCGGGCGCAAGAAAGGTCGGCTACAAGCACATCGTGCGTCCGGCGGCGTCGAACTCCGAACCGTATGACGGCCGCCCCGGTTGCATGCAGATCGGCTTTTGCATGCAGGGCTGCAAGATCGGCGCGAAATGGTCCACGCTCTACACCGAAGTGCCGCGTGCCCAGGCCACCGGCAATGTCGAACTGCGACCCGAATCGATGGTGCTGCAGATCCAGCATGACAAGCAGGGCCGCGCCAATGGTGTGCTCTATGTCGACAACAAGGGCCGCAAGCAGCTGCAGAAGGCACGGGTGGTCTGTGTGGCGGGCAATTCCATCGAGTCGCCGCGGCTCTTGTTGAACTCCGCGTCGAGCATGTTCCCCAACGGGCTCGCCAATTCGTCGGGGCAGGTGGGCAAGAACTATATGAACCACGCCACGGCAGCGGCGGTGTCCATCCACAAGAAGCCGGTCTACATGTATCGCGGCTTCGACATCGCGGCGGTGGTGGCCGATGAGGTGCCGCTCAATACCAAGCGCGGGTTTGTCGGCGGCTATTACCTCGAAGGTCTGGCCATTCACCTGCCGTATACGGCCGCGTTCATGAAGCCGGGCGGCTGGGGGCGCGATTTCACATCGGCCATGGAAATGTACGACCACATGAGCTGCGTCTGGGTGTGCGGGGAAGACCTTGCGCGCGAGCAGAACAGCATCACGCTGCATCCCACCGAGAAAGACCAGTACGGTCTGCCGATTCCCATCGTCACCAAGACCTATCACGAGAATGACGAAAAAATCACCGCGCATGGTTTGGTGCAGTGGCGCAAGGTGTCCGAGGCGGTGGGCGCGACGCGTGTGATCGACATGCCCGCCTATCCCGCCAGCCACAACATGGGCACCAACCGCATGAGCGCGAAGGCCAGCGACGGCGTGGTCAACCGCTGGGGCCAGGCACACGATGTGAAGAACCTGTTCATCTCCGACGGCAGCCAGTTCACGTCGAGTTCAGCGGCCAACCCCACGCTCACCATCGTGGCCCTGGCGATCCGGCAGGCCGAATACATTGCCGGGGCATTGAATCGGAAGGAGATCTAAGCCGGTCTGCCCGGTTGCCTGTGCAGGGCCGCTACGTTGCGGCAACCGGGTAAATCGATTAGCGTAGAACCGCATCTGCCCTCGCTCCAAAGGCCGGCAAAGACCGGCGGCGCGGGCATCGCACCCTTCAAATGCGGCGGCTAAGGAGACAGTCGTGCAGCAAAAAGCACACCGCGCACATATCGAGCGGCTGCTCGCCTTCTCGCAGCAGACGAGCGAGGCGCAAGGCGTCATCGAGCGCTCATGGCGGCGTTGCCTGGACGACTACGGTCGCGACCCCAGCCGACCGACACCCGCCTACATCGTCGAGGCGCAGCGCCTGCGCGAACATAAGGACCAGATCGAAGACTTCCTGAGCGTCGCGCGTACCGGCATGGAGCAGCTCTATAAGCGCGTCTCCGGCCTCGACTACGTGCTGCTGCTGACCGACGCCTACGGCGTCACAGTGGACTTCATCGGCAACGACAACCTCGACCGCGAACTCAAACGTTCTGGCCTGTACCTAGGCGCCGATTGGAGCGAATCGCGCGCCGGCACCTGTGCGGTCGGCACCTGCATCGTCGAGCAGGCCCCGGTGACGTGCCATCAGACCGATCATTTCGACGCATGCCATATCACGCTCACCTGCAACAGCGCGCCGTTGTTTGATCCGACGGGCAACTTCCTGGGCGTGCTCGATGTGTCTGCGCTGAGTGCGCCGGCCCCGCGCGAAGGGCAGCACCTCGCGCTGCAGATGACCGCCATGTACGCGCAGAAGATCGAAGACGCGAACTTCCTGCGCTATTTCCGCGATCAATGGATTCTGCGGTTGGGGTCAACATGGTCGCTGGTGGATGTGGACAGCGAAATCATGGTCGCTTTCGACGCCGACGGCGTGATTCGCGGCATCAACAGCGGCGGCCGGCGCAAGCTGCGGCTTGAGGGCGATCCGCACGCCGATGTGCGTGGCCACCTCCTGACCGAAGTGTTTCGCGAAAACATGAGCGAGCTGTGGCGCATCGCCCGGGCTGGCACGTCATCCGAACGCACGGCGATTCGGATGTTCGATCACGGGCTGTATTACGCGACGGGAATTCCGCCGCGCGGCGCGCCCAGCAAGCCGTCTATGCCGTCTGCGGCGGCAGCTCAGCCGGCGTTGCCCAGCCCCGAGGCCAGTGCCGCCCTGGAGGCGCTCGGCGCCGACGATCCGCAGATGCAGCGGCTGATTCTGCAGGCCAAGCGTCTGGCCAACAAGCCGCTCAACATCCTGGTACAAGGCGAGACCGGCACCGGAAAGGAAGTCCTGGCCAAGGCGCTGCACACCGCGAGCGAGCGTCGCAGCAAAGCGTTTGTTGCGGTCAATTGCGCAGCCATTCCTGAGTCGCTCATCGAGAGCGAACTGTTCGGCTACACGCCAGGCACTTTCACCGGCGCCCGCAGCAAGGGTATGCGCGGTCTGATCGCCCAATCGGACGGCGGCACGCTGTTTCTCGACGAAATCGGCGACATGCCGCTGCATCTGCAGAGCCGTCTGTTGCGTGTGTTGTCCGAGCGCGAGGTGATGCCGCTGGGCTCGGAAAAGCCGACGCCGGTCGACCTGCGCGTGATTGCCGCCTCCCACCGTGACTTGCGGCAGCTGATTGCCGAGCAGCGGTTTCGTGAGGATCTCTACTACCGGCTGTGCGGCGCAACGCTGCACCTGCCCACGCTGCGCGAGCGCTGTGACAAGGACTACCTGATCGCCCGCATCGTCGAAGAAGAGGCGCGCCAGCTCGGCATGCACGCGCAGCTCGCGCCGGCTGCGCTGGCGGTGCTGCGCAGCTACCCGTGGCAGGGCAATGTCCGGCAGTTGCGCAACGTGCTGCGCTTTGCGCTGGCCATGAGCGACGACGGCCTGATCGATGTCGACGCGTTGCCGCCGGAGGTGCTCGAAAGTTCGACGGACGGCACGGCCGCCGCAGTTTCAATCGCGGCCGATGCTGCGCCGGACAACGAGCGGGAAATCCTGCTCGCTGCGTTGCGCCGGAACAAATGGCGCATCACCCACGTTGCGCACGAGCTTGGCATCGCGCGCGCGACAGTCTATCGACAGATGGAACGGTTCGGGATTGTTTCGCCGAATCAGCAATAGGCTGGTCGTGCTGGATGGCTGACGGGCGCCTGTTGCCTTGGGCGGGGCGAATTGGATTCGTTGCGGGAAAGGTGCCGGAAGGCAGAAATGCAAAAAGGGTTACAGGCAGAACCTGTAACCCTTTTTTTATTCTGGTGCCGCTGACCGGAATCGAACTGGTGACCTTCGCATTACGAATGCGCTGCTCTACCGACTGAGCTACAGCGGCGTCGGAAACAGCGATTCTAACAGAACTTTTTGTCGCTCTGCAAGAACCGCTGGAACAACAGCCTTACATGGCGTCGTTACGCCGTTTTCTTGGCCTCGAGGTGATATTGCGTGACGCGATCCACTTCGTTTTTCGACCCCAGGACGACCGCCACGCGCTGGTGCAGCTTTTCGGGCTGGATATCCAGAATGCGTTGCTCGCCGTTGGTGGCCGCGCCGCCAGCCTGTTCCACCAGGAAGGCCATCGGATTGGCCTCGTACATCAGGCGCAGCTTGCCGGCCTTGCCCGGCTCGCGCTTGTCCCACGGATACATGAAGATGCCGCCGCGCGTGAGGATGCGATGCACGTCCGCCACCATCGAGGCGATCCAGCGCATGTTGAAATCCTTGCCGCGGGGGCCTTCGGTGCCGGCCAGGCATTCGTCGATGTAGCGGCGCACGGGCGGGGCCCAGTGGCGCATGTTCGACATGTTGATGGCGAATTCCTTCGTGTCGGCCGGAATCTTCACGTCGCGGCTGGTCAGCACGAAGCTGCCGACTTCGCGGTCGAGCGTGAACATGTGCACGCCGTTGCCAACCGTCAGCACCAGCGTGGTTTGCGGGCCGTACACGGCGTAACCGGCGGCCACCTGCTTTGCACCGGGCTGCATGAAGTCGGCCTCGGTCACGGCTTGGCCGGGCTTGGGCATGTGCAGCACCGAGAAGATCGTGCCGATCGACACGTTCACGTCGATGTTGGACGAGCCGTCGAGCGGATCGAACAGCAGCAGGTATTCGCCCTTCGGATAGCGGTGCGGAATCTCGTAGAACGATTCCATTTCTTCCGAGGCCATGGCGGCCAGGTTGCCGCCGTATTCGTTGGCTTCGAGCAGGACTTCGTTGGCGATCACGTCCAGCTTCTGCTGGGTTTCGCCTTGCACGTTGCCGGTGCCGGCCGAGCCGAGCACGCCGGCAAGGGCCCCCTTGTTGACGCTGTGCGAGATCGCCTTGCAGGCGCGCGCCACGACTTCGAGCAGCAGACGCAGCTCGGCCGGGATGGTGTTGTGCTCGCGCTGCTCTTCGATCAGGTAGCGGGTGAGGTTGATGCGCTTCATGGGTTCTCCTGAGACGGGCGCGATTTTACGATACAAGCGGTGACATTCAGGCCAGCGCCTTACCGACGATCTCCCGCACATCGCGCGAGAGGCTCGGATGTGCCGCTACGCGCTTGAGCGCGTCCTGCATGGCGTCGCGCAGCGTGGGCACGTACTTGCGCCAGCGGTCCAGCGCGCGTGCCAGGCGGGCAGAGACTTGCGGGTTGATGGCGTCGAGCGCCAGCACCTGTTCGGCCCAGAACGCATAGCCGGAGCCATCGGCGGCGTGGAACTGCGCGAGGTTGCCCGAGCAGAAGCTGAAGATGAGCGAACGCGCCCGGTTCGGGTTGCGCAGCGTGAAGGCCGGATGTGCCATCAGCGCGCGCACGGTGGCCAGCGTCGGCTTGCCGGCAGCACCCGGTTGCATGGCCTGCAGCGAGAACCACTTGTCGATGACGAGCGCGTCGTCGGCAAAGCGCGTGTAGAAATCGGCCAGCGCTGCCTCGCGGCCGGGGGCATAGCTGTTGACCATCGCGGAGAGGGCGCCCATGCGGTCGGTCATGTTGGTGGCGCCGGCATATTGCTGTTCGGCCAGGGCCAGCGCCTCAGGGGCTTCGGTTTCCACCAGATAGCCGAGGGCGATGTTCTTGAGGGCGCGCTTGCCTGCAGACACCGCGTCGGGCGAGTAGGGCCCCTCGGTCTGGTTGTCCTGATAGGCGCGCAGCAACTCTGCGTTGAGCTTCTCCGCCAGCGTGCGGCGCAGCGTGCGGCGTGCGGTGTGGATGGCGGCCGGGTCGGCCACGTCCATGCGCTCAGCCAGATAGCTTTCGGCCGGCAGGATCAGCATCTGCTCGCGGAAGGCCGGATCGAGCGAGGTGTCGGCGACCACGGCGCGCAGGGCATCGACCAGCGCCGGATCAACCACCGGCGCGCGGCCGTGCTGGATGTCCGTCACCATGCGCAGCAGGGTGTCGGTGGCCAGGCGCTGGCCGGCTTCCCAGCGGTTGAACGGGTCGGAATCGTGCGCGAGCTGGAATGTGAGCTGCTCCGTCGTATAACCGTATTCGACGATCACCGGCGCCGAGAAATTGCGCAGCAACGAGGGCAACGGCGCTTCGGCTACATCTTCGAAGACGAAGGTCTGCTTGGTTTCGGTGAAGTCCAGCACGCGCGTGGTCACGGGCGAGGGCGATGCGGCCTCGCCACGCAAACGCAGCGGCAAGTCGCGGCCGTTCTTGTCGATCAGGCCGATCGCAAACGGAATGTGGAACGGTTGCTTCTGGATGCCGCTGTTCACTTCGATACCGACCGGCTCGCAGCGCTGGCGCAGCGTGAGCGTGTAGGTGTGCGTGGCGGCATCGTGGTGGCCTTCGACTGCCACGACGGGCGTGCCGGCCTGGCTATACCAGCGGCCGAATTGCGTGAGGTCGCGGCCGTTGGCATCAGCCATGGCGGCGCGGAAATCGTCGCAGGTGACGGCATGGCCATCGTGGCGCTGGAAGTACAGGTCCATGCCCTTGCGGAAGCCGTCGCGGCCGAGCAGCGTCTGGTACATGCGGACGACTTCGGCGCCTTTTTCATACACCGTCACGGTGTAGAAGTTGTTGATTTCTTCGTAGCTATCGGGCCGCACCGGGTGGGCCATCGGGCCTGCATCTTCGGGAAACTGCGCCTGGCGCAGCAGGCGCACGTCTTCGATGCGCTTGACGGCGCGAGCGCTGGCAGCGGCGGCTTCATTGCCGGCTTGCGCGGCCGCTTGTGCCGCCATGTCGGCGGAAAACTCCTGATCGCGGAACACCGTCAGGCCTTCCTTCAGGCTCAACTGGAACCAGTCGCGGCAGGTAACGCGGTTGCCCGTCCAGTTGTGGAAGTATTCGTGGCCGACCACCGATTCGATGTTGGCGAAGTCAACGTCGGTGGCGGTCTCTGCATTGGCCAGCACGTACTTCGTGTTGAAGATGTTCAGGCCCTTGTTCTCCATCGCGCCCATGTTGAAGTCGCCCACGGCGACGATCATGAAACGGTCGAGATCCAGCTCCAGGCCGAAGCGGCGTTCGTCCCAGTGGATGGAGTGGATGAGCGAATCCATCGCGTGGCGCGTCTTGCCGAGGTCTTGCGCTTCTACCCAGACCTGCAGCAGCTTCTCCTTGCCCGAGGCGGACTGGATGCGTTCTTCAATGCACTCGAGCTTGCCTGCGACCAGCGCGAACAGGTACGACGGCTTCTTGAACGGGTCGTGCCATACGGCTTCGTGGCGGCCGTCCGGCAGGTCGCGCTCCGACACGAGGTTGCCGTTGGACAGGAGTACCGGGTAATCCGCCTGCGACGCACGCAACGTGACGGTGTAGACCGTCATCACGTCCGGGCGGTCGAGGAAGTAGGTGATCTTGCGGAAGCCCTCTGCCTCGCACTGCGTGAAGAAGTTGCCGTTGGAAACGTACAGACCCATCAGCGACGAGTTGGCGGCGGGATTGCAGTACGTGGTGAGTTCCAGCGTGAAGCTGGCGCCAACATCGGCCGGCACGGCATCGATGGTGAGCGTGTCGCCGGAGACCTGCAGGCCGGACAGCGCCTTGCCGTCGACCGTTGCGCCCGCCAGCTCGAGCCCTTCACCCGCCAGCACGAGCGGCTTGCCGGCATCCGTGCGCGTCAGGCGCATGCGGTTGACGACACGGGTGCGCTCGGGCACGAGATCGATCTCCAGGGCCACTTCGTCAATGCGGAACGCGGGCGCGGTGTAGTCCTTGCGGTAAATCGTGACGGCGGTATCGGTGCGCAACATCGGTAACATCCTCGTAGAGGTACGCAAAAGGCCATTGTACTCAGCCGCTCGGCGGGAATCTTCCGCGCTCGGCGTCACTCTGAGTAACAGACCGCGCGCAGCCTGTTTCCCGGGCCCGCGGCCATCTGTCTGATTGAGAGTAGGGGGATTTTTATGTGGAAATGGATCAAGTCATCGGGCGTCTGGCCGATGGCCGGCGCGTTGATGGCGGCCAGCCTCCTGGCGGGCTGTGCGAGCACGGTCACCAGTCAGGTGACGGCGTTCCGGCAACCCGGCTGGACCGACACCCCGCCGCGCACCTATGCCTTCGAACGCACCGCAGCGCAGCAAAATGACCTGGAGCGCCAGACTTACGAGGCCTGGACATCGGACCAACTGGCCGCCCACGGTTTTACCAGCGTACCCCGCGCCAGCGCCCGCTATGTGGTCCGCCTGGACTATTCGACCGCCACGCGGCTCGTGCAGGTGCGCCAGCCCGTGTATCCGGATCCGTACTGGGGCCCCGGGCCTTGGGGGCCGTGGCGTAGTCCCTGGGGACCCTGGGGCCCGTGGGGTCCGCAATACGTCGACACGAACGTCCAGGTGCCGTTCTACGCCTATCACGTGGAAATTGACGAGGCAGCTACCGGCAAGCGTGTTTACCAGGTGACGGCGCAAACGCAGGGTGGGGATGGCTCGCTGACGGCTGTGATGCCGTATCTGGTGCGCAGCGCTTTTGCCAATTTCCCGGCGCCGAATGCGCAGCCGATCCTCGTGGAACTGCCGGTTGATCCATCGGTGAAACCCGCCGCGAAACCCGCATCCGGGCCGGCACCTAAGTAGTGCGCCCGGGTGGGTTTTGGCCGGCGGTCTACGTTAGAATGCGGGACCTAATCTGTAGGCCGCCAGCCGTACCCCGCTTGAGCGTTGTCACTTCATCCCGTCTCGCGCCGACCGCCACCCTTGGCCGGCGCTGCGTCCGCTCCGTCGCTACCCTCCTGACGGTGCCCCAGAACGCGTGCGGCCTCGCCCCCGGTTTCTCTCTGTTCCCACTGGTTTTTGCCACTTTGTCTCAGGGAGTTTCTGCCTGAGCGCCTGTGCGCCTCATCCGCGGAACTCCCCATCAGGATGCATTGCTATGAACGACAAGCTTCACGACGCCTCGCCGGATTCCCAAGACCAAGGCGCCGAGGCCGAACTGCGCCGCGCGGCGTTTGAATATCACCGCGCACCCACGCGCGGCAAGATCGAGGTTCGCCCGACCAAGGCGCTGATCAATCAGCGCGACCTCTCGCTGGCGTATTCGCCGGGCGTGGCGTATCCGTGTACCGCGATCGAGCAAGATCCGTCGCTGGCGGCGGAATACACCTCGCGCGGCAACCTCGTCGGCGTGATTACCAACGGCACCGCGGTGCTGGGCCTGGGCGACATCGGCCCGCTGGCCAGCAAGCCCGTGATGGAAGGCAAGGGCTGCCTGTTCAAGAAATTTGCCGGCGTGGACGTATTCGATATTGAACTGGCCGAGCGCGACCCGGACAAGCTGGTCGACATCATCGCCTCGCTGGAGCCGACGCTGGGCGGGATCAACCTTGAAGACATCAAGGCCCCGGAGTGCTTCTACATCGAGCAGAAGCTGCGTGACCGCCTGAACATTCCTGTCTTCCACGATGACCAGCACGGCACGGCGATCATCTCGTCGGCGGCGCTGCTCAACGGCCTGAAGGTTGTCGGCAAGGACATCGGCAACGTGAAGGTGGCCGTGTCCGGTGCCGGCGCTGCGGCCATTGCCTGCCTGGACGTGATGGTGGGCCTGGGCGTCAAGCGCGAGAACGTCTACGTGGTCGACTCCAAGGGCGTGATCTACGCCGGCCGCGACGCCAAGATGGAGCCGAACAAGGCGCGCTATGCGCAAGACACGTCGGCCCGTACGCTGGCCGACATCGTGCGCGATGCCGACGTGTTCCTGGGTTGCTCGGCGGCCGGCGTGCTGACCGCCGACATGGTCAAGACCATGGCCCCGAAGCCGATCATCCTGGCGCTGGCCAACCCCGAGCCGGAAATCCGTCCGGAAATCGCCAAGGCCGCGCGCCCGGACTGCATCATCGCCACGGGCCGTTCGGACTACCCGAACCAGGTCAACAACGTGCTGTGCTTCCCGTACATCTTCCGCGGTGCGCTCGATTGCGGCGCCACGAAGATCACGGAAGAGATGAAGCTGGCCTGCGTGAAGGCCATTGCCGAGCTGGCAGAAGCCGAAACGAACGACGCCGTGGCGCAGGCTTACGCCGGCCAGGACCTGACCTTCGGCCCGGATTACATCATCCCGAAGCCGTTCGATTCGCGCCTGATCGAGAAGATCGCGCCGGCCGTTGCCAAGGCCGCAGAAGAGTCCGGCGTGGCCACGCGCCCGATCAAGGATCTGGACGCCTATCGCGCCCAGCTGAGCGACTTCGTGTACCACACGGGCCTGACCATGCGGCCGGTGTTCTCGGCCGCCAAGGCCAACCCGAAGCGCGTCGTGTACGCCGAAGGTGAGGAAGAGCGCGTGCTGCGCGCGGTGCAGACGGTGGTCGACGAAGGCCTCGCCAAGCCGATCCTGATCGGCCGTCCGCACGTGATCGAAATGCGCATTCAGAAGGCCGGCCTGCGCCTGAAGCCGGGCGTGCATTTCGAGCTGGTCGACCCGGAAGACGACCGCCGCTATCACCAGTACCACACCGCTTACCACGAGCTGATGGGCCGCAACGGCGTGACGCCGGACATGGCGAAGTCGGCGCTGCGCCGTTCGAACACGCTGATCGGTGCATTGCTTGTGCGCTTGGGCGATGCCGATGCGCTGCTGTGCGGCACGGTTGGCCGCTTCGACGCGCACCTGGAACACGTGCGCGACGTGATCGGCCTGGCCCCGAACGCCAAGGTGTTCGCCGCCATGAACGGCCTGATGCTGGAGAAGCACACGCTGTTCATCACCGATACGTTCGTCAACGAAATGCCGAGCGCAGAAGAGCTGGCCGATATCACCAAGCTGGCGGCAGAAGAAGTGCGCCGTTTCGGCCAGGAGCCGAAGGTCGCGATGCTGTCGCACTCGATGTTCGGCTCGTCGAAAAATGCATCGGCCCGCCGCATGCGCGCTGCGTATGACCTGCTGAAGGCGGAAGCGCCGGACCTGCAGGTGGAAGGCGAGATCCAGGGTGATGCGGCGCTGTCGGAAGACATCCGCCACCACTTCCTGCCGAAGAGCGCGTTCTCGGGCAGCGCAAACCTGCTGGTGATGCCGTCGCTCGACGCCGCCAACATCGCGTTCAACCTGCTCAAGATCACGGGTGGGCAGGGCGTGACGGTGGGCCCGATCCTGCTGGGGGCAGCCAAGCCGGTGCACATCCTGAACCCGTCGGCCACATCGCGCCGCATCGTCAACATGACGGCGCTGGCGGTGGCAGACGTGTCGGCTACGCGTTGATCGGTTGATCCGACGCTTGGGCCGCAGAAGGTGGGCGGCCCAAAAGAAAACGGCGCCTGGGGAGAGTCCAGGCGCCGTTTTTCTTTGCTGCCGACTGCTTAGAACTTCGCGCGGATGCCCACGCCGAAGGTGTCGGCCGAGCTGAGGTTTGTCACCTTGTCGCGCATGTACGCGGCGTACACGTCGGTGCGCTTGGACAGCGAGTAGTCGTAACCGACGGCCCACGTGTTGCGCTTCACGTCGGCCGCGCCCGACGTTTTCGTGTACGCGTACGACGCCAGGATGCTGCCAGGGCCGACCGGCACCGATACGCCCAGCTGGCCGCCGTTGCTCTTCGCATCGCCGGAGTTGATGGCGTTCTTGATGTACTGGTACTGGCCGTAGACCTTGGCCACGCCAAAGTCGTACGTGGCACCCAGCTGCGCCGCGGTCTGGCGCGAGAAGCCTGCCACCAGTGCGTTCAGGTCGCCCGGGGCGGAGTCGAAGCGCACTTGCTGGAAGGCCGCCGTGGCCGCGAAGTTGCCACGGAAGTACAGGAAGTTGCCGCCCCACTTGTTCTGGCCGTTGTGACCGGCCTGCTCGCCCGCGCCGTAGATGAAGTTGGCGGTCAGACCGTTGAAGTCCGGCGTGGAGTACATGATCGAGTTGTTCCAGCCCGAATCGCCGACGAGGCCGGAGATGCCGCCGGGGCCGCTCAGGCCGTTGCCGAGGTACGTGTGGAACACCATCGGCGAGAACGTGTACGAATCGATGAACGGGTTGAACAGGATCGTCGATACGAAATACGGCGGCGTCAGGCGGCCGAGCTTGATCGAGCCCCAGGTGCTTGATTGCAGGCCGACGAACGAGTTGCGAGCGAAGAACGTGTCGCCGTCAAAGCGGCCGTACTTGCCGGTGTCGGGGCGGAAGAACGCTTCCAGCGTGAAGATCGCCTTCAGGCCGTTGCCGAGGTCTTCGCTGCCCTTCATGCCCCAGTACGACGTGGACATCCCGCCCGAGTTGACGCCCCAGGCGCGATCCGATGCGCCCAGGCTCTTGGTGGCGCCCGCCCAGGCGTCCACCTGGCCGTACAGCGTGACGGACGATTGCGCCTGTGCACCGGCACTTGCTGCCCCCAGTGCCGATGCCACTGCCAGCGCGGCCATGCCACGCTTGAATTTCGACTGCATTGCTACCTCCTTTGTTGTTGAAGATCACTGCAGGTTGCGCCGCATTCTTCGATGCGGTCACAGGCCGGCTGGTCAGGCTCCATGCCGGACGGTGTCCCATGCCCCATGACACCGTGCCCACAGCGTTGTTTTTTGCTGATGAACCTGAAAAATCAGTTTGCTGAAATCAAATCGGCCAGGCGGAAACCTGCAATGCGATGAATCTGTTCGAGCGACGCACGCAGCTCGGTATCGCGGTCGTTTTCCACGCGCTTGCTGAAGTTGTCGATGATGCCGTGGCGGTCATAGCCGCGCACCGCCAGGATGAACGGGAAGCCGAACTTCTCGTTGTACTGCGCGTTGAGTGCCTGCAGGCGTGCAAACTCTTCCGGCGTGCACTGGTTCAGGCCCGCACCGCTTTGCTCGCGCGTCGACTCGGCGGTCAGTTCACCGCGCACGGCCGCCTTGCCCGCCAGCTCGGGGTGAGCGCGCACGAGCTTGAGCTGCGGCTCAATGCCGGCGGTGTCCACGGCATTGCGCATGGCAGCCGCGAGCGCCTCGGCCGAAGCGAACGGGCGCTGCGTGGCGGCCTGTTCGGCAACCCACGGCGAGTGCTCGTAGACGCCCCCGAGGACTTGCACGAACTGCGATGCGTCCATGCCGTTGAGTTGCGAGAGGGTGTAGGTGGTCTGGCTCATGCTGCGGTGCTCAAAACGGGTTGCTTGGCATACGGATGGTTCTGGATCCAGTGCTGCGCGATGTCGATACGGCGGCAGATCCAGACCTTGTCGTGCGATTGCACGTAGTCGAGGAAGCGCTGCAGCGCACGGAAGCGCGCCGGGCGGCCCAGCAGGCGGCAGTGCATGCCGATCGACAGCATCTTCGGCTGCGCGAGGCCATTGGGATCGCCTTCCTCGTACAGCACATCGAAGGCGTCCTTCAGGTACTGGTAGAAGTGGTCTGCCGTGTTGAAACCTTGCGGGCTGGCAAAGCGCATGTCGTTGGTGTCGAGCGTGTACGGCACCACCAGGTGCGGTTTGTGCTCGCCGGACGAGGTTTCGACTTCGGTCCAGAAGGGCAGGTCGTCGCCGTAGTAATCGGCGTCGTAGGCAAAGCCGCCGTGCTCGACCACCAGTCGGCGCGTGTTGGGGCTGTCGCGGCCGGTGTACCAGCCCAGCGGTGCGTTGCCGGTCAGCTCGCGAATGATCTCGACGCCAATGCGCATGTGCTCGCGCTCGGTCGCTTCGTCGATGTTCTGGTAATGGATCCAGCGCCAGCCGTGGCAGGCGATTTCGTGGCCCAGGTCAACGAAAGCCTGCGTCACGTCCGGATGGCGCTGCAGGGCCATCGACACACCGAAGATCGTCAGCGGCAGGCCGCGCTTCTCAAACTCGCGCAGGATGCGCCACACGCCTGCGCGCGAGCCGTATTCGTAAATCCCCTCCATGCTCATGTGGCGCGCAGGGTAAGCCGCAGCGCCGATGATTTCAGACAGGAACTGCTCGGAGCCGGCATCGCCGTGCAACACGCAGTTTTCACCGCCTTCCTCGTAGTTGAGGACGAACTGCAGTGCCACGCGCGCGCCGCCCGGCCAGTTGGCGTTCGGCGGGTTCTTGCCGTAACCGATGAGATCGCGCGGATAGTTATTGTTTGTCATGGTTTTTTCATATCGAGGAGACTTCATACAACACCGGTCGGACAGTGGAATGCGGCTTTCCAAATTCACGACATCACAGTGGCGTCATGAAGAAGGCCAGGCGCCATCGCGTCAGGCCGGGACTGCCCGGGCAGCCTGCGCCAGTTCCAGCGCGAGCTTCCGGTGAACCGTGAGATGGGCATCGAGTTCAAGCGTGGTCAGGCGGCCGTCTTCGACGACCACGCGCCCGTTGATCACGCTGTGCGCCACGTTGGACGGGGCGCAGAACACCAGCGCCGCGACGGGGTCGTGGTCGGCGCCGGCAAAACCGACCTGGTGACGATCGAAACTGACAAAGTCGGCCGACATGCCGGGTGCGAGCGCGCCGATGTCGTCGCGGTTGAGCACGCGCGCGCCGCCGAGTGTGGCGATCTCCAGTGCCTCGCGCGCGCTCATCGCCGCAGGGCCAAAGCCGACGCGTGCGAGCAGCATGGCTTGGCGCGTTTCGCCGAGCATGTGCGCGCCATCGTTCGATGCACTGCCATCCACGCCCAGGCCGACCGGGACGCCGGCATCGCGCATGGTGCGGATGGGCGCAATGCCCGACGCCAAGCGCATGTTCGAGCACGGGCAATGCGCAACGCCCGTGCCGGTGCGCGCAAACACGTCGATGCCGTGCGCGTCGAGCTTCACGCAGTGCGCATGCCAGACGTCGCGGCCGACCCAGCCGAGGTCTTCCGCGTACTCGGCCGGCGTCATGCCGAACTTCTCGCGCGAGTAAGCGATGTCGTTGTCGTTCTCGGCCAGGTGCGTATGCATCGACACGCCGTAGCTGCGCGCGAGCTTCGCCGATTCGCGCATCAGGTCGCGCGAGACGGAGAAGGGCGAGCACGGCGCCACCACCACGCGCAGCATCGAATGGCGATCGGCGTTGTGCCAGGTTTCGATCAGGCGCTGCGTCTCCTTCAGGATGGCCTCTTCGCCTTCGACCACGCGGTCCGGCGGCAAACCGCCCTGGCTGCGGCCGACGCTCATGCTGCCGCGCGCCGCGTGAAAACGCATGCCGATCTGCTGCGCGGCTTCGATCGAATCATCGAGCCGGCTACCGTTCGGATAGAGATACAGGTGATCGCTGGACGTCGTGCAGCCGGAGAGCAGCAGTTCCGCCATCGCAGTGAGCGTAGAAACACGAACCATCTCGGGCGTGAGACCCGCCCACACCGGATACAGGTTGGTCAGCCAGCCGAACAGTTCGGCATCCTGCGCGGCGGGCAGGGCGCGCGTCAGGCTCTGATACATGTGATGGTGCGTGTTGACGAAGCCCGGCGTGACCACGTGGTCGCGAAGTTCCATCACGCGCACGTTGGGCTGGCCGATGGTGTCGCGATACTGCGACGGCAGGTCGGCTGTGGCGCCGACCCATTCGACCACGCCACCGCGCGCCACCAAAGCGCCGTCGGGGATCTCGCGGCGTTGCGCATCCATGGTAACCAGCACGTCGGCATGACGGGCGATCAGAAGCGGGTCGTTGTGCGCGACAGTGGCGTTCATGCAATTACTCCGTGCCGTGGGTGTTGGCGGCAGCGTCGCGCATTGCGTGCTCGGCCGACTGCATGCCGTTGTAGTAGAGGTTCAGGATGACCGCGACCAGCGTGCCCAGCACGATGCCGCTGTGCGTGACGGGCTCCAGCCAACGCGGCAGGTACTGGAAGAAGGTCGGTGCCAGCGTGGGGATCATGCCGAAGCCGATCGAGATGGCGACGATGAACAGGTTGTGGCGGTACTTGTTGAAATCGATCGAGCCGAGAATGCGTACGCCGGTGGCGGCCACCATGCCGAACATCACAATGCCCGCACCGCCCAGCACGAACGAAGGAACCGACGCCACGATGTGCGCCATCTTCGGGAACAGGCCCAGTGCGATCAGGATCACGCCGCCCATGGCTGCCACGAAGCGCGAACGCACGCCCGTGACCGTCACCAACCCAACGTTCTGCGAGAACGAGGTGTACGGGAACGTGTTGAACACGCCGCCGATCACGGTACCCAGGCCGTCGGCGCGCAGGCCGCGTGTGAGGTCATCGGTGGACAGCTTCTTGCCGGTGATTTCCGCCAGCGCCAGGAACATGCCGGTCGATTCGACGAGCGTGATCAACATCACGATGCACATCGAAGCGATGGCGCCGAAGTGGAACGTCGGCATGCCGAAGTGCAGCGGCGTGATGACGGCCACCCAGTCAGCTTCGGTAATGCCTGCAAAGCTGACCTTGCCGAATGCCATGGCGATGAACGTTCCGATCACGATGCCCAGCAGCACGGCAATGTTGCCGATCAGGCCGCGACCGTACTTTGTCAGCAGCAGGATGATGACGAGCACGGCCAGCGCGATGCCAAGGCCGCTCAGGTCGCCGTAGGCCGGGTTGGGCACGGTCTTGAGTACGCCGTCCACCATCGTCTTCATGGTCGGCTGGCCGCCCGCTGCCCAGTTGATGCCAACGCCCATCAGCGACATGCCGATCAGCGTGATGACGGTGCCCGTCACGACCGGCGGGAAGAGCCCGAGCACGCGACCCATGAGCGGCGCGACGATGATGCCGAACAACCCCGCCGCGATCACGGCGCCGTAGATGCCGAGCAGGCCGATGCTCGGGTCGGTGCCGATGGCAATCATCGGGCCCACCGAGGCGAAGGTCACGCCCATCATGACCGGCATACGAATGCCGAACTTCCAAATGCCGAAGGCCTGGATGAGGGTGGCAAGGCCAGCGGCAAACAAGTCCGCGTTGATCAGGAAAGCGAGCTGTTCCTTGGGCAGATGCAGTGCACCGCCCACAATCAGAGGCACTGCCACGGTGCCTGCATACATCACCAATACATGTTGCAGACCCAATGCGAGCAGGCGTCCGTACGCCACGCGCTCATTGGTCAGATCCGCCGTGGGGGCGGCGATGGTGCTGCTTGCCATAAAGGTCTCCTTTGGGTGGTAAGCCGGACGGCGTCCGGCTTGGAGCCTGTCCACATTCCTGCTGCGAGCCCCGGTTCTGGCCTTGTGACACGTGCCGTCCTGATGTCGGGCGGTGTCTCTCGGGCCAACCTTCGGCGGGTCGCTACGGATCGTGGACAGGTTCTTGGGCGGCCGGCCTCTGTCGTGCCAGCTCGCCCCGTACAGCTAAACCGGTCCTAGACTTTGTCCTTCCCGCCGCGCGGGCCCAATACCGAACGCAGATCGAAATCAGCGGGCGCTTCGGGGCGCACGCGATCGGCGCAGCATTGCAAGTGCTGGGCCATGTGGGCCTGGGCAGCGCTGGCGTCGCCACGCTCCAGGGCATTGAGGATGTCGAGGTGTTCGTCGAACGAGCACGCGTTGTTGCCGGGAGCCTCAACGCTGGCGATCATCAGCGTGGTGCGCGACACCAGCCGGCGCATCATCTCGACCACCAGCGGATTGCCGGATTGCTCGGCCAGCGCCACGTGAAATTCCGCAGACAGGCGAATCCAGCGCGGACGATCCTGCGTGACAAACGCCTGGCGTTCCTGTTTGACGAGTTCGAGCAGCGGGGCGACGGCCGCCTTGGGATTGCTGCTGCGGCCGACCTTGTCGAGCACCGCACGCTCCAGGATCTGACGCAGCTCGAACATGGCGTGGGCTTCGTCGATGGAGGGCGCGGCGATGAACGCGCCGCGATTCGGTTCCAGGTCGACCAGGCCGTCCGCGGCGAGTTGGGAGAAGACCTTGCGCACCGTATGACGCGCGGTGGCATAGATTTCGCACAGCGCATGCTCCGTCAGCTTGGTGCGCGGGGGCAGGCGGTGCTCCATGATCGCGTCGTAGATCTCGTGATACATCCGTTCTTCGACCGACATGCGTGTTGCTCCCGATGCCTTGACGCCCGACTTCGACGTCGCTTCCGTGGAGACCAGCTTGAGATTCTTGGACATGGCAGATCCGCCTTTGAGTAACGCGCCGCAGCATAAGCAACTGCGAAAATCTGTTGACAATTATTCGTGGCGGCCTTCAATATTGTCAACAAAATGCGTTCGGGAATCCGACAAACTAGGGAAATCCCTGCTTCAAGCCGAGTCCAGCGACACGGCGGAAGCAAGGCGTCGGACCCAGAACGAGCGACGGCTTTGCCGGTTTGGCATGCACCCTCCCAACATGGGCGGCAGGCGTAAACCGGCTGGACGCGCGCCGGGATGCGTGCACAGCACGTACCGAGCGGGCCCCGACGCCAGCCCTTGTCACACAAGGGTTTGGCGCGAGGTGCAAGTGGAGGCAGCGGCGCTTCTGAAAATTCGAACTACAGAGGAAGACAAATGGGACGCTTGACCACCCATGTGCTCGACACCGCTGCAGGCACGCCGGGCCAAAACCTGGCGATCGCACTGTTTAAAATTGTCGACAATCAGCGGCAACCGATCAAGTCGGTCCGCACCAATCACGATGGCCGTTGCGATGCGCCGCTGCTTGAAGGCGACGCGCTGCAAACCGGCGTGTACGAGCTGGACTTCGGCGTGGGCGAGTACTACCGCGCCGCCGGCGTCAAACTCCCCGAGCCCGCGTTCCTGGACGTGGTGACGCTGCGCTTTGGCGTGGCCGACACCAGTGCGCACTACCACGTGCCGCTGCTGGTGTCGCCGTGGTCGTATTCGACCTATCGCGGTAGCTAACAGGGCAGGGAGTCATCATGGAAGGCTATATCCTCGACTGGGCCAACTTGCTCTTGCGTTGGCTGCACGTGATCGTCGCGATCGCGTGGATCGGGTCGTCGTTCTACTTCGTCTGGCTCGATAACAGCCTGACCAAGCCGACCGCGCCGGACCTGAAGGACAAGGGCGTCGACGGCGAGCTGTGGGCCGTGCACGGCGGCGGGTTCTACAACCCGCAGAAGTATCTGCTGGCGCCGAAGCAGCTGCCGGACCATCTGCACTGGTTCTACTGGGAGTCGTATTCGACGTGGATGTCGGGCTTCGCCCTGCTGACGGTGGTGTACCTGTTCAACGCCAACGTCTACATGATCGATCGCAGCGTGTTCGACATGACGGCGACGACGGCGGTGTTGCTAGCGCTGGGCTTCCTGGTGGTCGGCTGGCTCGTGTACGACACGATCTGCCGCGTGTTCGGCAAGAACGACCGCGTGGTGGGCATTCTCGTGGCGATCTACGTGGTGATTGCGGCGTTTGCGGCGTGCCACCTGTTCTCGGGCCGCGCAGCGTTCCTGCTGATCGGCGCAATGATCGCAACGATCATGAGCGCTAACGTGTTCTTCTGGATCATCCCGGGGCAACGCAAGGTGGTCGCCTCGCTCAAGGCCGGCGAAAAGCCGGACCCGATCCACGGCAAGCGCGGCAAACAGCGCAGCGTGCACAACACGTATTTCACGCTGCCGGTGCTGTTCGCGATGCTGTCGAACCACTACAGCATGACGTACGCCGCCAAGTACAACTGGGTTGTGCTGGTGCTGATCATGCTGGCCGGCGTGCTGATCCGCCAGTTCTTCATCCTGAAGCACAAGGGCGTCGTGAACTGGGGCTATCCGGCAGCGGGCGTGGCTGTGCTGTTGGGTGTGGCGGTGTGGCTGGCTCCGGTGTCGCGTCCGGCAGCCCCGGTGGCAGAAGCCCCGGCGGCGACGGCGCCTGCAGCAGCGGCAGAAGGCAGCGCTTCAACACCGGCTGCAGCAGACCAGGCCACTGCGGCAGCTGCCGGCGGTTCGGACTTCGCCAAAGTACAGGCAGTCGTTACCGCACGGTGCTACCAATGTCACTCGGCGCATCCTACCCTGATGCCTTCACCGGCCAAGGGCGTGTTGCTCGATACGCCGGAAGAACTGGGCAAGCATGCACAGCTCGTCTACCAGCAGGTCGTGCAGCAAAAGCTGATGCCGCTGGGCAACGTGACGCAAATCACCGACGACGAGCGCACGATCATCGCCAAGTGGTTTGAAGGCGGCGCCAAGACGAACTGAGGCGCACGCTGAGCAACAACAGAACGGTTTATCGGAGCATGCCATTCGTTCCCTAGCGGGTGGCATGACCGGTGAGGGTTGAACGGGGCTGCGGCCCCGTTTTTTTTTTCGCCTGAAGCGTCTGCAGAGATGTGTCCGTGGCTGGGCTGAATTTGCCTCTGCGTCATCGGCCGCAAGGGGCGCAGGCAGGGCGGCCCCCAGCCCCTCGGATTGGCGACTTACTTCCCGACGCCGAGCAACGCCAGTACGCCCAGCACCAGGAAGATCAGCGCCGCAATCCGATGCACCAGTGTGATCGGCATGCGCGCAGCGAACTTGTTGCCCATCAGTACTGCCGGCACGTTGGCGAGCAGCATGCCGACGGTTGTGCCGGCCACGACAGAAAACACGTCGTTAAAACGGGCCGCCAGTGCCACGGTCGCGATCTGCGTCTTGTCGCCCATCTCGGCAAAGAAGAACGCAACGATGGTGGTCCCGAGGATGCCCAGACCGCGCTGCGTCGTCGAGGGTGCTTCGTCGTCGTCGAGCTTGTCCGGAATCAGCATCCAGCCGGCCATGGCGATAAAGCCCACGCCCAGGATCCACCGCAGCACGTTTTCGCCCAGCACGTGCGTGATCCAGCCACCGACGGCGCCGGCCAGTGCGTGGTTGACGAGGGTGGAGATGAAGATGCCGAGAATGATCGGTACCGGCTTGCGAAAACGCGCGGCCAGCAGGATCGACAGCAGCTGCGTCTTGTCGCCGATTTCTGCGAGCGCGACGATGCCGGTGGAGACGAGAAAGGCTTCCATGTTGTTGTGGTGTCCGGGCCGTATGCGAACCAATGACGCGCCACTGCCGGCCCTGTCCGCAGTGGGTTGTCATCGGTCTCGCCAGGCGCGTCACCGGTGCACGGATGGCACCCTGAGTGCGGCTGACCACGCCATAACCACCTGTCGTTGCGACGGCGGTCAAGTCTGTTGACGTGGCCCTCGAAGTGACGACTTCGAGCGGCTACTCCCCAATGGAAGCCGCGATTATAAGTGCATCAAGCGTTGGCGCCAACCGCAAATTTCGCCGGTTCACCCTGCACGTATGTGGCGGATACCGCACGGTCCTCGCCCAGCAGCGCCAACGAGAACAGCAGCTCTTCCAGTGTTTCCGAGCGAGCGTTGCGGCGAGCCAGCAGCGGCGTGGCGGCGGGGTCCAGCACGATGAAGTCGGCTTCGGCGCCCGGCACGAAGCTACCGATGCGGTCTTCCCAGCCCAGCGCTTCGGCGGCGCCGCGCGTGGCCAGGTAGAACATCCGCAACGCCGTCAGGTGATATCCGCCCATGCGCGCGACCTTATGCGCCGTGCCCATCGTGCGCAGCATCGAGAACGAGCTGCCGCCGCCCACGTCGGTCGCCAGCGTGAGCGCCAGGCGGTACGCGTCGTTCTTGTGGAAGTTGTAGAGGCCGCTGCCCAGGAACAGGTTCGACGTAGGGCAGTGCGCAACGGCTGCGCCGGATTCGGCCATGCGTTGGCGGTCACCGTCGTCCAGCCAGATGGCGTGGCCGTAGAAGGCGCCTTTGCGCAGCAGCCCGTAGCGGTCGTAGACGTCCAGATAGCTGCGTGCGTTGGGGAACAGGTCGGCAACCCATTTCACTTCGTCGGGGTTTTCTGCGACGTGCGTCTGGATGAAGACGTCCTTGTATTGCTTGGCGAGTTCTGCGCAGGCCTGCAGCTGCGCTTCGCTCGAGGTTGGCGCGAATCGCGGCGTGATGGCGTAGGCCAGCCGGTCCTTGCCGTGCCAGCGCGAGATGAGGTCGGCGGTGTCGCGCGCGCCGGATTCGGCCGTGTCGCGCAGGTATTCCGGGCAATTGCGATCCATCATCACCTTGCCGGTGATCATGCGCATGCCGCGTTGCTGTGCTTGGGTGAACAGCGTCTCGGCGGAGCCGCGATGCACGGTGCTCCACACCATCGCGCTGGTCGTGCCGTTGCGCAGCAGTTCGTCGAGGAAGAACGAGGCGACACCGGCGGCGTACTGCTCGCTTTCGAAGCGGCGCTCTTCCGGGAAGGTGTACGTCTCCAGCCAGTGCAGCAGGCCCGGCGACGGCGACGCGATCATGTCCGTCTGCGGGAAGTGGATATGCGTGTCGATGAAGCCCGGAACGATGAGCTTGCCGCTGTAGTCGTGCAGTTGCGTGCCGAGGGGCAGGTCTTCGCGCAGCGCGGCATAGTCGCCGGCCTTGACCACCTTGCCGTCCGAAACTACGAGCAGGCCGTCTTCCCAGTATTCATAGGCATCGCGCTCGCGATACTGCGGGTCGTGCAGGAAATGCAGCACACGGCCGCGGTAAGCGTGAACGGAATTGGAAGTCGGAGGCATCGTGGTCATCGTCGTCTCGTGGATTTTTAGTGTGCGGCTTTCCAGTGGTCGTCGACCTTGGCAAGCCACAGGGCTTTGTCCTGTTCGGGCAGGAAGGACGCCTCGAAGCTGTTGCGTGCGAGCGCGTGGGCATCAGCCGCAGACAGGTCAAGGGCGTTGAACGTGGCGAGCCAGTTGGTGTTCATGTAGCCGCCAAAGTAGGCCGGATCGTCGGAATGCAGCGTCACAGCGCAGCCGGCGTCCAGCAGTTGCTTGAGCGAGTGGTCGCGCAAGTCGGGGTAGACCTTCAGTTTTTCGTTCGACAGCGGGCAGACCGTCAGCGCGATGCGTTCGGCCGCGAGGCGCTTGACGAGCGCGGCATCGTCGATGGCGCGTACGCCGTGATCGATGCGCTCCACCTTCAGGATGTCGAGCGCGTCGATCACGTATTGCGCCGGGCCTTCTTCACCGGCGTGGGCGACGAGGTGCAGGCCGAGTTCCTTGCAGCGTGCGAATACGCGTGCGAATTTTTCCGGCGGGTTGCCGCGCTCGGACGAATCCAGCCCCACACCGATGATGCGGTTGGCCGGGTCCTGGATGTAGGGCAGGGCTGCTTCGAGCGTGTCGAAAGCGTCTTCTTCGCTCAGATGGCGCAGGAAGCAGAGGATCAGCGCGCTGGAGAAACCGTGCTCGCGCTCGGCGTCATCCAACGCGCGGACGATGCCGTGAATGACCACATGCATGGGCACGTTGCGGGCGGTGTGCGTCTGCGGGTCGAAGAAGATTTCGGCGTGGTGGACGTTGTCGGCAAGCGCGCGTGCCACGTACGCGGCGGTCATGTCGTAGAAATCCTGCTCGGTGAGCAGCACGCTGGCGCCGGCGTAGTACAGGTCGAGGAACGATTGCAGATCGTCGAAGGCGTAGGCGGCGCGTACTTCTTCAACGGATGCATACGGCAGCTTCACGCCGTTGCGCTCGGCCAGCGCGAACATCAGTTCAGGTTCGAGCGAGCCTTCGATGTGGATATGCAGTTCAGCTTTCGGGCTGGTGGCAATGCGTTCTGCAAGCGCGGAAGAAATCGGCATGATCAGACAGGCGTGGGGACTCGGTAAGGGACCGCCGCGCCGCTGCTGGCGCTGGTGAGCGCTTGTTGTTGCAGCTCTCGCACCTGCAGCAGTTGCGCGACGACGGATACCGCAATGATATCCGGCGCCTTGTCCACAATGCCCGCCACGCCGATCGGGCACACCATTTCCGGCAGGCGCGCCGGGTCCACGCCGTGTTCGACCATGCGATGCTCGAAGCGCGCGCGCTTGGTCTTGGAGCCGATCAGGCCGAAGTAGGCAAAGTCCGTGCGGCGCATGATGCGTTCGCACAGGGCGAGGTCCAACGCGTGGTTGTGCGTCATGACCAGGAAGTAGCTGCCGGCGGGCGCCTGATCGATCACGGCTTCCGGCGTGTCGGTGGATTCGATGACGACATTCGGCGGCACTTCCGTGGGAAACGGGAACATCGCATCGCGCTCGTCCACCCACGTCACGCGGCACGGCAGATGGGCCAGCGCACGCACGATGGCGTGGCCGACATGCCCCGCGCCGCACAGCACGATTGACATGTCGGGCGGCAGCACGGTTTGGGTGAATCCGCGGGCGTCGAGCGTTACGCCGGCTGCGGCGGCATCTCCGATGCTCGCTTCGACAGGCGCTTCCACATCGGCCGGCACAAACCGGCGCAGGCTGCGGCGTTGGCGCATGGCGTCATCCGCAAGCCGGATCCATTCCACATCGCGCGCATCGAGGCGCTCCAACGACAGGCGGACCACGCCGCCGCAGCATTGGCCGAGCGCCGGCCCCAGCGGAATACGCACGAACTGGCGGCGCGCTTCGCCGGTGGCCTCGGGCGCGGCCATCATCGTCTGGGCGATTTCCATCGCGCGCCACTCGAGATGGCCGCCGCCGATGGTGCCGTAGAAACCGTCGGTGCCCACCAGCATGAGCGTGCCCGGTTCGCGCGGCGCCGAGCCCTGGACGTCTGTCACCGTGACCAGCACGCACGGCTGCCCGGCCTGCACGGTGGCAAGCACATCGGCGAAGCGGAATGGGCGCAGTTGCGTGTGGTCCATGGTGTCTCCCAACTCAGGCAGTCAGCGGGGCGCTGCGGATGGCATCCACGGCCTTGAGGATTTCCTCGCTGGTGGCCGGCGCATTCAGCGGCGGGTTCGTGCGGCCATCGCCAACCGCAGCCACCGCATCGCGAATGGCGAAGAAGACCGAGAACGGCAGCAGCAGCGGCGGCTCACCCAGCGCCTTGGAACGATGGATGCTGTCTTCCACGTTGGCGTTGTTGAACAGGTTCACACGGAAATCCGGCGGGCAGTCGTTGACCGTCGGGATCTTGTAGGTGGACGGCGCATGCGTCATCAGCTTGCCGTTCTTGTTCCACCACAGCTCTTCGGTCGTCAGCCAGCCCATGCCCTGGATGAACGCGCCTTCGACCTGGCCGATGTCGATGGCCGGGTTGATCGAGCGGCCGGCGTCGTGCAGCACGTCGGCGCGCAGCAGGCGCCATTCGCCGGTCAGCGTATCGACGACCACTTCCGACACGGCTGCGCCATAGGCGTAGTAGTAGAACGGACGGCCTTTGAGCTTGGATTGATCCCAGTGCAGCTTGGGCGTGGCATAGAAGCCGTCGGACCACAATTGCACGCGGGCAACATAGGCCTTGCCGATCAGCTCGTCGAACGGCACGCGGCGCGTACCGATTTTGAGATGGTCGCCCACGATCGCCACCGTCTCGATGGGCGCTTCGTAATGCTCGGCTGCAAACGCGATCAGGCGCTGGCGGATCTGGCGTGCGGCGTCTTGCGCAGCCTTGCCGTTCAGGTCGCTGCCGGTGGATGCCGCCGTGGCGGACGTGTTGGCCACCTTGCTGGTGTCGGTGGCCGTTACGCGGATGCGCGAGAACGACACGCCCAGTTCGTGCGCCACGACCTGCGCGACCTTCGTGTTCAGGCCCTGGCCCATTTCGGTGCCGCCGTGGTTCACGAGGATCGAGCCGTCGTTGTAGACGTGCACCAGCGCGCCAGCCTGGTTGAAGTGCTTCACGTTGAACGAGATGCCGAACTTCACCGGCGTCAGCGCCAGGCCGCGCTTGAGCACCGGACTGGTCGCGTTGAATGCGCGAATGGCTTCGCGGCGGGCGCGGTAGTCGGACGTCGCTTCCAGTTCGTCGAGCAGTTCATGAATGACGTTGTCCTCCACGGTCTGCCCGTACGGCGTGACGTTGTTCTTGTCCTTGCCGTAAACATTGGCGCGGCGCACATCGAGCGCATCCTTGCCGACCGAGCGCGCGATGTTGTCCATGATGTATTCGATGGCGAACGCGCCTTGCGGGCCGCCGAAGCCGCGGAATGCGGTGTTCGACTGCGTGTTGGTGCGCGCGCAGAAGCCGTCGATCTCCACCTCGGGCAGCCAGTAGGCGTTGTCGAAGTGGCAGATGGCGCGCGTCATCACCGGGCCTGACAGGTCGGCCGAGAAACCGGCGCGCGAGGTCATGTCGACCTTGACGCCCTGGATGCGCCCGTCGTCGTCGTAGCCGGCTTCGTAGGCGAAGCGGAAGTCATGCCGCTTGCCGGTGATCATCATGTCGTCGTCGCGGTCCGGACGCAGCTTGACGGGGCAGGCGAGCTTCCACGCCGCCAGCGAGGCACAGCACGCAAACAGGCCCGACTGCGATTCCTTCCCGCCGAAACCACCGCCCATGCGGCGGCATTCGACCAGCACCTGGTTGGCGTGCCAGCCCAGCATGTGCGACACCATGTGCTGCATCTCGGTCGGATGCTGCGTCGAGCACCACACATGCATGCCGTTGTCTTCTTTCGGCACCGCGTACGAGATCTGGCTTTCGAGGTAGAACTGCTCCTGCCCGCCCAACGACATCTTGCCGGCTTCGGAGTGCGGCGCGGCAGCGATGCGCTCAGCCGGTTCGCCGCGCTTGAGGTGCATCGGCGGCAGCACGGACTTGCCGGCGGCGCGCGCTTCTTCGGGCGTCAGCAGCGGGGGCAGCACTTCGTATTCGATATTGCCCAGACGCGCTGCGCGTCGCGCCGCATCGTGCGACGTGGCCACCACGATGAACATCGGCTGGCCGATGAAGTGCACCGTGTCGGTCGCCAGGATCGGGTCGTCGTGAATGATCGGGCCGCAATCGTTCGTGCCCGGAATGTCGGCCGACGTGAATACCGCCACCACGCCAGGCGCGGCCTTCACGCGATCCAGATCCATGTTCACGATGCGCGCATGCGCTTGCGTGCTCATGCCCAGCGCCGCGTGCAGCGTGCCGGCCAGCTCCGGAATGTCGTCGGTGTATGTGGCGGTGCCCGCAACATGCAGGTGCGCAGATTCGTGCGGGCGCGAAATGCCCACCACAGCGCCGCGCTGGCCGGGCATGGCGGCAGCAATATCGGCTTCCGCCAGCAGGAAGGCTTCGGTTTGCTTGTTCATGTTCTTAGGCTGCCGTGAGGGTATTCAATTCGACCGCGCGCACATTGATCTGTTCGGGCGCGAGCGGCGCATCGACGCGGGTTTCCAGCCAGAAGCGATACACCGTGTTGGCGGCCGATATGCGACGGTAGTTGTCAGTCGCGCGCATGTCGGTCAGCGGGGTGTAGTCGCGCGACATGGCTGCCATGGCAGCACGCACGGTCGCTTCGTTCCAGGGTTGACCGGTGATGGCATTTTCCGTCTCCGTCGCACGCTTGGAGGTTGCCGCCATGCCGCCGTAAGCGATACGTGCGCTGCGCACCATGTCACCGTCCAGCTCGATAGCAAGCGCCGCGCACACGGCGGAAATGTCCTCGTCAAAGCGCTTCGAGAGCTTGTATGTACGGAAGCGCAGGGCATCGCGGCCCTCACGTGCGGGGATGCGCAGGCCCGCAACGAATTCGCCTTCTTCCATCGCGTTCTTCTGGTAGGCGAGGTAGAGGTCTTCAAGCGCCAGCTCGCGGCGGACGTCGCCACGCTGCAGCACGACGCGCGTGCCGATGGCGATGAGCGCGGGTGCCGAGTCACCGATCGGCGAGCCGTTGGCGATGTTGCCGCCCAGCGTGCCGGCATTGCGGATCGGCAGCGAGGCAAAGCGCTTCCACAATTCGGTCACTTCGGGGTAGTCCGCAGCCAGGAATGCGTAGGCCTTTTCCAGCGAGACGGCGGCGCCGATCTCGATCCAGCCATCGCGCTTTTCCAGGGCGTAGAGATCGGCCACCTGGCCGATGTACAGGATGTCGCCCAGGTCGCGGAACTGCTTCGTGACCCACAGGCCGACGTCGGTGCTGCCGGCCAGGATGCGGATGTTCGGATGCGCGGCCTTGATGGCGGCAAAGGCGGATGCGGTACGCGGTGCGTAGAAGCGTGGCGCATTCTCGGTGCCGGCGGGGGCGTAGCTGAAGGTGTCGTTGCGCTGCAGCTTGCGCAGCGTTTCAGCCAACTGCGTGCGGTCGATGCCTGCCGGCGCGGGCAGCTCGAACATGCGTTCGCCGGCGTCGATGATGGGACGGTATCCGGTGCAGCGGCACAGGTTGCCGGTCAGTGAATCGCAGATGGTCTGGCGCGACGGGATCGGCGCCTGGTTGCCGGTGTTTTCGTACAGGGCGTACAGCGACATCACAAAGCCAGGCGTGCAAAAGCCGCACTGGGATCCGTGGCACTCCACCATGGCCTCTTGCACCGGGTGCAGCGTGCCGTCCTTGCCGCGCACGTCTTCCACGGTGAACAGCGCCTTGCCGTCCAGTGTGGGCAGGAACTGGATACACGCGTTGACGGCCTTCAGGCCGACGCTGCCGTCTTCCTGCAGTTCGCCGAGCACAACGGTACACGCACCGCAATCGCCCTCGGCGCACCCTTCCTTGGTGCCTGTGCAGTGTGCGTCTTCACGCAGGTATTGAAGCACCGTTCGGGTGATCGGGGCATCCGTAACGGTGCGGACCTGACCGCGGTGGAAGAAGCGGATGGGCTGAGTCTCCATGGGGGGTTCTACGCCTGTTTGTGTGTGTAACGGAACCATAGCACCGGCCTAGGAATGCAATATTTGGCCCATGTGATAACCCGCATCGGAAAGCCAAAATCCGGGGTATACCCGCCGGTAGCGGTCTGGCGGCGCGGCGTGCAACTGACATACACTGACAGCGTCCCCAAGCACGTTTTTTTAGAAGGGTCGGCGCAGCCGTTACCCGCCTCCAGATGCACGGCAAAGATCACCTCGATACCTACCTCCTGCGCGTTCTCTACACGCTGCTCACCGAGCAGAGCGTGACCCGTACGGCGGTCAAGCTCGGCCAGTCGCAACCGGCCATCAGCAACACGCTCAAGCGCCTGCGGGAGATCACCGGCGACGCCATCCTGGTCCGTGGCAAGAACGGCATGGTGCCGACCGAGCGCGGCCATGATCTGCTGACGCTGGCCCAGCAGAGCCTGGAGGCAATGGAACGTATCGCCCGCCCGTCTCAGGAGTTCGACCCCGGCAACACCACGCGCACGTTCCACCTGGGGGCACCGGACTACCTTGACGCCTTCTTCCTGCCCAACATCGTCGAGCGTCTGCGCAAGCAGGCGCCGCAAGCCAAGCTGGTGGTGCATCCGCTCAATGCCGGGGTGGATTACCTGGCCGCGCTCGAGCAGGGCGGTATGGACCTGGTGATCGGCAATTGGCTTTCGCCGCCGGAACACCTGCATATCTCGCCGTTGTTCGACGATGAAGTCGTTTGCATGCTGGGTGCGCAGCACCCGTTGGCGCGCAAGGGCATCTCGCTCAAGCACTATGTGGAGATGCCGCATCTTGCGCCGGCCCCGTATGCCGTCATGCAGCGCAGCATGATCGATCAGGCACTTGCCGAGCAGGGGCTGAAACGGCAGATCCAGGTATCGCTGCCGTACTTCGGGCTGGTGCCGTATGTCCTGATGCGCACCGATCTGGTCTTCACCACCGGCCGCCAGTTCGCCGCGCATTGCGCGCAGTATCTGCCGATCCGCATCCTGCCGCCGCCCATGGCGTTTCCGAAGATGCGCTTTTACCAGCTCTGGCACGAGCGCAGCCATGCCGCGCCCGACGTGATGTGGCTACGTCGCATGATCGGCGAAGTGGCGGCCGAGTTGCCGCAGCATTCGCAGCTGGAATCGGCGGTGGCCTGAACCTGCGCCGGGCCGGGCTCACTTTCCGCTTGCGACGGCCTTCCCGTAGTTGGGGAAAAACACCTGCTCCCCGTTGACCTTGAAGTCGGCAATGACCTGCTGGCCCGCCGGTGACGTGATCCATTCGATCAGCTTGGTGGCATCGGCGTAGTTGATGCCCGGATGTTTCTTCGGGTTGACCGCGATGATGCCGTAGGGGTTGAACATGCGCGGGTCTCCGGCCAGCACGATGTCCAGGCCCGTCTTGGCGCGGTAGGCGCCGTAGGTTGCGCGGTCCGAGAGCGTGTAGGCATTCATCTGCGCGGCCATGTTCAGCACTTCGCCCATGCCGAGTCCTGCGCTCACGTACCACGGCTTGCCCTTCGGGTCGATGTTGGCGGTCTTCCAGTAGGCTTTTTCCATGACATCGGTGCCGGAGTTGTCTCCGCGCGAGATGAACTTGGCGCCGGCTTTTTCGCCCGCCGCAGCGATCGTCTCCATCCCCTGAATGACGTTCTTCTGGCCGCGCACGTGGGCCGGGTCCGTGTCTGGGCCGACGAGGATGAAGTCGTTGTACATCACGTCGCGGCGGTCGATGCCGCCCCCTGACGCGACGAAGGCGTCTTCCAGTTGGCGGGCGTGCACCAGCACCACATCCACATCCCCCGATTCGCCCAGCTTGACCGCCTTGCCCGTGCCAACGGCAATCACCTGCACATGAACGCCGGTGGCCGCCTCAAATTTGGGCAACAGGACCTTCAGCAGACCGGAGTTTTCGGTGCTGGTGGTGGTGGCCATGCGGAGATCGCCAGCATATGCGGCAATGGCAACCGCGAACGTCAGACAAATGAGGGCAGGTAGCCGAAGGGCTTTGGACAATCCGGGCATGTTGTGGGGGTTAGCGCGAAGGCGTGGACGCTTTATGTCGGATGCTGCATGATGGCGGCAACGTCGGGGGCAGCCAGCGACCACGAGATGCCCGCCCCGGAATGGGCAGGATTGTTCTCCCGGGCCACGGCGGAAGTAAATAGGAAACCATAAACATAATGACATTCCAGTTCGAGGTATTTCCGGTGGTGGGGCCGGACGACAACCCGCGTGCGAACGGCAAGGTGTTTCAGTTGCTGCGGGCTGTTCGAGAGACGGGGTCGCTGCATCGCGCGGCGAAACAGGTGGGGCTGTCGTACCGGCACGCCTGGGGGGTGATGCGGTCGTGGGAAGAGATGCTCGGCCGCTCCCTGCTGGACATGGAGCGGGGCCGGGGCGCCTCGCTCACGCTTTTCGGTGAGCGCATGCTGCGCGCAGAGATGCGCCTGCGCGAGCAGCTCGATCCGGCACTGCATCAGGCCATGAGCCAATTCCTGTCCGAGCTGGACGACGCCTCGCAGTCGCAGGCGCGCATCCGCTTCTCGGGCAGCCATGACCCGGCCGTGGAACTGCTGGCCGAGACGTTTACGCGGCAAAGCCACGGGGCCCATATCGACACCGTGTTCTGCAGCGCCGTCGAGGGGCTGATCTGCCTGCAGGAAAAGCAATGCGAGGTGGCCGGTTTCTACGTGGCGCCGCAGCAAGGTGCGGGATCGATCGCGCACCAGACCCTGCGCAAGTGGCTGCGGCCCACCGCCGTGCGCCTGATCGCCCTGGCCGATCGCGAGCAGGGGCTGATGATGTCGGCGGAATGGGCGGGGCGGGTGCAGTCGCTGGGGGACCTGGCGCGCACGCAAGCGCGCTTCATCAACCGTCAGCGCAGTTCGGGCACGCGCTTGTTGTTCGATCAGTTGCTGGTGGCGGCCGGGCTGTATCCCGACCAGATCAATGGGTATGACGAGCAGGAGTTCTCCAGCGACAAGATCGCCGTGGCCGTCCAGGAAGGGCGGGCGGACGTCGGCTTCGGCCTGCGCCCCGGCGCCGAAGCCCACGGCCTGCATTTTGTGCCGCTGACGCGCGAAACGTACTACCTAGCGGTGCGCCGCAACGACGCGCTGTCGCCTTGGGTGCGCGCGCTGATCGAGCGCATCGGGCAGCCGGCCTTCCGCGAAGGTCTGGGCCATCTCGCCGGCTACCGGCCGACCGAGCACGTTTCGCTGCTCACCGCGGAGCAGGCGCTGCCTTGGCACGCTGACGAGGCTCGCGCGCTGGCCCGCTGAAGTCGTGCGAACATGGCGGGGTTTGCGCCATTGCGCGCCTCGTCCATGTTCCGCCCATGTCACGTTTCTCCGTCTGGACCCAAGCCCTGCGCATGCTGCGCCGCGACTGGCGCGCCGGTGAACTGAACCTGTTGCTCGTCGCGCTGGTGCTGGCGGTGGCCGCGCTGGCGTCCGTCAGTTTCCTCGCCGATCGCATGCACGCCGGTCTGGAGCGCGACGCGCGTCAGCTGATCGGCGCGGATGTGCTTGTCGTGTCCGACCAACCGCTGCCGCCCGACATCGAAGCGCATGCGCGCGCGAGCGGCCTGCAGGTCACGCACACCGCCACGTTCCCCAGCATGGCGAGCACGTTGACCAAGGGCGCGTCGGGCGAACCTGCTTCGCAACTCGCCGCCATCAAGGCCGTCGATGTGGGCTACCCGTTGCGCGGCACGCTGAAGGTCAGTGATGACGGTCGGGATACCGCCGGTGCGCCCATTCGGGGCATTCCCGCCGCCGGCACAGTGTGGGTGGATGCGCCGCTGCTCGAAGCGCTGGGCCTTCGTGTGGGCGATGCGATACGCCTCGGCACGCGCACCTTCAAGATCGCGCATGTCATCACGCAGGAACTCGATCGCGGCGCGGGTTTCATGAATTTCGCGCCTCGGGTGATGCTGCCGATGTCGGACCTCGGTTCGACGGGCCTTGTCACCTACGGCAGCCGGGTCACGTATCGCCTGCTGGTGGCGGGCCCGGATGCCGCTGTGAGCGCGTTCCACACCTGGGCCGAGAACGAAGCGAAGACGCGCCAGTTGCGTGGCGTGCGCGTGGAATCGTTGCAGAACGGTCAGCCGCAGATGCGCGAAACGCTGGACCGTGCGGAGCGCTTCCTTTCGCTGGTCGCCTTGCTGGCGGCCATGATTGCCGCGGTGGCGATCACCATGGCCGCGCGCCGCTACACCGCGCGGCATACCGATGCGGTGGCCGTCATCAAATGCCTGGGCCTCAAGCAAGGGCAGATTCTCGGCACGTTCGCGCTGGAGTTTTTGCTCATCGGCGTGATCGGTTCGGCGGTGGGCGTGGCGCTGGGTTACGGCGCGCATTGGCTGTTGCTGGCGTCGCTTGGCGACCTTGTCACGGTGACATTGCCCTCGCCATCCATCTGGCCTGCGGTCGTGGGCGTGACGGCAGGACTGGTACTGCTGATCGGCTTTGCCGTGCCGCCGTTGCTGAGCCTCGTGCGCGTGGCGCCGCTGCGCGTGCTGCGGCGCGATGTGGCCGAGCGCGCCGTTGCCGCATGGATTGGCTATGCGCTGGGTGCGGCGGCGTTCTTTGCGCTGCTGGTCGTGTCTGCGCGTGACGTGAAGCTTGGCGCGCTGACCGCCGCCGGGTTTGCCGGCGCTATCGTCGTGTTTGCGCTGCTGGCAGCAGGCGGGTTGCGTGCGCTGGCGGTGTCGCTGGGCCGAGGCCGTGCGCTGAGCGTGGGCTGGCGCTTTGCGCTCGCCGTGCTGGAGCGCCGTCGCGGCGTGAGCGTGCTGCAGACCGTGGCGCTTGCGGTTGGCCTGATGGCGCTGCTGCTGCTCGCCATGACGCGCAACGACCTGATCCGCTCGTGGCATAACGCCACGCCGGCCGATGCGCCCAACCGGTTCATCATCAACATCCAGCCTGACCAGATGCAGGCGGTGGCGCAGGCCCTCGCGCAGGCCGGCGTGGCCGATCCGAAACTCTATCCAATGGTGCGCGGGCGCCTGACGCAGGTGAATGGCCAGGTGATCGATCGCCAGACTTATGCCGAATCGCGCGCCCGCAATCTGGTCGAGCGCGAATTCAACCTGTCGTACGCCACCGCGCAGCCGCCCGAAAATCGCATCGTTTCCGGCCAATGGTTCAGTGGACAAAAGCCTGAGGCGTCGGTGGAAGAGGGCATTGCCAAGACGCTCAACCTTCACCTGGGCGATGTGCTGCGCTTCGACGTCGCCGGGCAGACGGTGGATGCGCCCATCACGTCATTGCGCAAGCTCGACTGGAGTTCGATGCGCGTGAATTTCTTCGTCATCCTGCCGCCCGTGGCGCTGCGCGACATGCCGCAGACCTACGTGACTGCGTTCCGCATTCCCGCCGGGCAGGCCGATCTGCCGGCCAAGCTTGTGCGCGAGTTTCCGAACCTGACGGTGGTGGATACCGAACTGATCCTGCAGCAGGTGCAGGGCGTGCTGGACCAGGTAACGGCGGCGGTGGAATTCCTCTTCGTTTTTACGCTGGCGGCGGGTGTGCTGGTGTTGTATGCAGCGCTCTCCGGCTCGCGCGACGAGCGCCTGCGTGATGCAGGCGTGCTGCGTGCGCTTGGCGCAGGCTCCGGCGTGGTACGTCAGACGCAGTACGCAGAAGTGCTGATCGTGGGTGGCCTCGCCGGGTTGATGGCCGGCCTGGGCGCGATCGCCATCGGCTGGGTGCTGTCGGCGTACGTCTTCGATTTTCCGTATCGTTTCAACCCGGCGATCTTGCCGGTGGGCATCGTGAGCGGCATGGCGTGCGCCTTTATTGGCGGCTGGCTGGGCTTGCGCGACGTGCTGCGTCGCCCCGCCATGGCGACGCTCCGTGACGCATGATGGCGCCCGAATTTTCAGAAGTGACCAACGCTGTATGACTGATGCAACTTCCGGCCAGGAAACCCTGGCGTTCGACCTCATCGGCGGCGAGGCGCGCGTGCGCGAACTCGTTGACCGCTTCTACGACCTGATGGATCTGGAGCCCGAGTTTGCCGTGCTGCGCGCGCTGCATCCGCAAAGCCTCGATGGATCGCGCGACAAGCTGTTCTGGTTTTTGTGCGGCTGGCTTGGCGGCCCGAATCATTTCATCGAGCGCTTTGGCCACCCGCGCCTGCGGGCGCGCCATATGCCGTTCGAGATCGGCACGCAGGAGCGTGATCAATGGATGCGCTGCATGGCCCTCGCCATGCAAGACATCGGACTGGACGAAGCCCTGCAGATGCGGTTGATGCAGGCCTTCTGGCAGACCGCCGACTGGATGCGGAACGTGCAGCGCTAAGGTGCCGCGCGAAAGCGCACCCTACAAGAACATATTCGAGGAGACCCTGATGATCGGTTTGCCTACCGCAGACGACGTGCTCGCGTTCTGGTTCGGCACTGCGCCGCTGATTGACGCCCGCCCGGAGTGGTTCACCAAGTCCGATGCGTTCGATGCCGAGATCCGCGCGCGTTTCCTGCCGCTGTGGGAAGCGCTTTCCACGGGCGACGCCGACACCTGGATGGACACGCCGCTCGAGGCCATCGCGCGCATCGTCGTGCTCGACCAGTTCTCGCGCAACATGTTTCGTGGCACCGCGCGCGCCTTTGCCAGCGACGCCGCTGCGTTGCATACCGCGCAGATTGTCGTGGCCGCAGGATGGGATGCGCAATTGCCAACGCGCCATCACCGTGTGTTCTGCTACCTGCCGTTCGAGCACAGCGAGGCGCTGTCGGCGCAGGATGAGTCGATTCGCCTTTACACGCGCCTGCGCGACCAGGAAGGTGATGCGGACCCGCTTATCTGGGCGGAGAAACACCGCGAGATCGTCGCGCGCTTCGGGCGCTTTCCGCATCGCAACGAAGCGCTCGGGCGCGTTTCCACGCCCGAGGAAGTCGAGTTTCTGAAACAGCCAGGGTCGTCGTTTTAGCCCTGGCGGGGCTTACGTGCGCTCGCGGCGCTCCGACCATTTGTCGACCGTCTCGCGCGGCGCACGGGCCAGCATGTCGATCAGGGCGGCGGGGTCGTCGCTCACGTGCAGCAGGTCAGCGTGGTGACGCTTGAGGAAGCCTTCCTGCACCGCATGGTCGATGAAGGCGAGCAGCTTGTCGTAGAAACCCGCCACGTTCAGCAGGCCGATCGGCTTGTTGTGATAGCCGAGCTGCAGCCACGTGAAGGTCTCGAACAGTTCTTCGTAGGTGCCGACGCCGCCGGGCATGGCGATGAAGGCATCGGCGCGATCGGCCATCATCTGCTTGCGCTGATGCATGCTGTCGACGATGTGCAGTTCGGTCAGCTCCTTATGCCCGACCTCCTTGCGCACCAGCGATTTCGGGATGATGCCGATGACCGGACTGCCGCCGTGCAGCACTGCGTCGGCCACCACGCCCATCAGGCCGACGTTGCCGCCGCCGTAGACGAGCGTGAGGCCGCGCTTGACCATTTCGTTGCCCAGCGCGATGGCGTTGGCTTTGTATTCCGGGCGCTCGCCCGGGCTGGAACCGCAATAGACGCAGATCGATTTCATTGAGCAGGGGTGTTGTTGCTGGAGGTGCCCGGGGTGCCGATAGGCGGATCGTTGCTGCGGCTCACGGCCAGCAGATCAAACGCCCGCCGCGGCTTGCCGCGCAGGTAAGGCGCGAGGATCGACAGGATGTGGTAGCTCGCGCCGTGCAGGTGGTCACGGATCGCGTTCTGGTCGTTGTACTGCCGCGGGTGCTGCACGAACTGGAACGACAGCCAGTAGGTCGCAATCACCACGATATTGGTGCAAATGACGTCGACCTGCTCGGCCGTGGCTTCCATCTCGCCGTCTTCGATGAACTGGTGGCAGATGTCCATGGCGAAGTGGCGCTTCTGCTCGACGATGCGCTTGAAGTTCAGTTCAAGCATGCGGTTGCGCGCGAGCAGATCGTTGATGTCGCGGTACAGGAAGCGGTAGTTCCAGAGAAACTCCGACATGTACTGCAGGTAGCCCCAGGTTTCGTCCAGCGTGGCTTTGTGGTCATCCGGCAGCTTCAGGCGACGCGCGATCTCCTGCTCGAACTGCACGAAGATCGAGTTGATGATGTCGTCCTTGTTGCGGAAGTGGTAGTACAGGTTGCCCGGGCTGATCTCCAGCTCTTCGGCGATCGTCGTGGTCGTGACGTTGGGCTCGCCCAGTTCGTTGAACAGGCGCAGCGACACTTCGAGAATGCGATCGCGCGTCCGGCGCGGGCCGGTGGAATGCTGCTTGGTTTCCATTGAACTGCCAAGGCCGGTGGCCCTGTCTCCGTGGCGTATTGGTGCCCGGATTATAAGAGATCGTGCTTGTGCAACGATCCCCACATGCTGCGGGGAATACAGTGCCAAACGTTGTCGCCGGCTTTTCGCGGGTGTTCCTAGCGCAACAGCGATGCCGCCCACGGCCACGCGATCGCCACCCACGTCCCCACACACAGCAGCAGGGCCAGCATGACGGCCGCGCTGCCGAAATCCTTGGCACGCTTGGACAGCCCGTGCTGCTCCAGAGAGATGCGGTCGACCGCCGCTTCCACGCTCGAATTGAGCAGTTCCACGATCAGCACCAGCACCAGCGTGCCGAGCATCAGAATGCGCTCGACCACCGTGGCGGGAATGACGAACGCACACGGCAGCAGGATCGCGCACAGCGTCAGCTCCTGGCGGAACGCGCTTTCCTCGTCGATGGCGAAGCGGATGCCGCTGATGGAGTTCTTGAGCGCAAACCACGCCCGCGTGATGCCGCGATTGCCTTTATGCGGGTTGTCGGCCGGCGAGTACGCGCCTGGCGCCGGCGGTGCGGGGGGATTGTCCAATCGCCGATCCGGCGGGGTGGTGGGCTTCATGGAACGCAAGACTCAGGCACCCGCAGCGGTGGACGGCTCGGCAGCCTTGGTGTTGCCGGCGGGGGCCGCGGGCATCGGACGCAGGTGCGCGAGGAACTGCTCCGAGGCGGCGCGCCACGAGAACTTCTCGGCATGCGCCCGTGCCGTGGCACGGTCGATACGCAGCGCTTCCAGGCAGGCCTCGCGCAGGTCTTCGCGCAGCGCGCCGGCCGGGGAATCGCCCAGCACGTCGATCGGGCCCGTCACCGGATACGCGGCAACCGGCAGGCCGCTCGCAAGTGCCTCTAGCAATACCAGGCCGAACGTGTCGGTGCGGCTCGGGAAGACGAACACATCGGCCGAGGCATATACCTTGGCCAGCTCCGGTTGCTTGAGCACGCCGAGGTAGCTGGCGTTCGGGTACTTCGCCTTCAACCCGGCCAGCGCGGGGCCTTCACCCACCACCCACTTGGAGCCCGGTAGGTCCAGCTCCAGGAAGGCTTCAACGTTCTTTTCCACGGCCACACGGCCGACGTACAGGAAGATCGGGTGCGCGGTGTTGAGCACGTTGCTGCGCTGGGCGGTGAAGATGTCCAGATCGACGCCGCGCGTCCACAGCACGCCGTTGGTGATGCCGTAGTCGGCAAGGTCTTTCAGCACCACGGGCGTGGGCGCCATCACGGCTTGGGCGGGGCTGTGGAACCAGCGCAGGAAGCGATACGTCCAGGCCAGCGGAATGCCGAAGCGCGCCTGCACGTACTCCGGAAAACGCGTGTGATACGCCGTCGTGTAGGGCAGCTTGTGACGCAGCGCATAGGCGCGTGCGGCGAGGCCCAGCGGGCCTTCGGTCGCGATGTGCAGGGCTTGCGGGGCGAACTGTTCGATGCGCTCCCGCACGCGCTTGGACGGCAGGATCGACAGGCGGATTTCCGGATACGTCGGGCACGGCACCGTCTTGAATTCCAGCGGCGTGATCATGTCGACGATATGCCCCATGGCCTCCAGCTCGCGACGCGTCTGGGTGAGGGTGCGGACGACGCCGTTGACCTGCGGTTCCCAGGCATCGGTGACGATCATGACTTTCACGGGCTCTCCTTGGGGGGTAGGGTGGGCGGCAGCGGGCTGCACGAGGTCGATGCTGGTGTGGGTCATAGAGGCTTCCATCAGGCGGCGGCCGCAGCGGCACGGCGTGCGCGGCGGGAGGTGCGCGGCGCATCGAGCAGATGCGTCCAGTAGACGATCTGCAGTTCGCCTTCCATGGTTTCGACCAGGGCAGAGAGGCTCTCCACCCAGTCGCCGTCGTTGCAGTAAAGCTGGCCGTCGATCTCGCGGATTTCGGCCTTGTGGATATGCCCGCAGACCACGCCGTCGCAGCCGCGGCGGCGCGCTTCGTCCGTCATCACACGCTCGAACGAATTGATGAAGTTCACCGCGTTCTTGACCTGGTGCTTCAGGTATTGCGACAGCGACCAGTACGGAAAACCCAGCCGCACGCGGATGCGGTTGAAGTGCCGGTTCATCGCCAGGATGAACGTGTAGAGCGAGTCGCCGACGTAGGCCAGCCAGCGCGCATGCTGCATCACGCCGTCGAACAGGTCGCCGTGCACGACCCACAGGCGCTTGCCCGTGGCGGTCACGTGCACAGCATCTTCAGCGACTTCGATATCGCCAAAGTTCAGGCCGTGGAACTGGCGAGCCATCTCGTCGTGGTTGCCCGGGATGAAGACGACGCGTGTGCCTTTGCGCGCGCGGCGCAGCACCTTCTGCACCACATCGTTGTGGGCCTGCGGCCAGTACCAGCCCTTGCGCAGTTGCCAGCCGTCGACGATGTCGCCTACCAGGTACAGCGTGTCCGATTCGTGGTGCTTGAGGAAGTCGAGCAGATAGTCGGCCTGACAGCCCGGCGTGCCGAGATGGATATCCGACAGCCAGATCGTGCGGTAGCGCTGGATTTTTTCGGCAGGCGGATCAGTGTCGGTGTCGGCCGATCGATCGGGCGCCAGCGTCGAAGCCGGCGTGGCCACCGGTGCTTCGTGCTCGCGCACATCGCCCCGACCTGCCGGTACAGCCGAGCCCAGCGCACCTGCGGCGGCGAGTCCGGCGGCCATTTGCATCAGCGGCGGTGGAGCGTTCCAGTCGGAACCGGTGAGGGGAGCAGCGCGAAAGCGTTGCGCGAGGCGGCGGAGAAATCCAGGGCGCGATGGCAGATTTGGCAGGACCATGTCGGCAACAGAGGCTGCGTTGGACGGATTTCGCCATCGCCGCATGAAGAAGCCGTGTCAGAAACATGACCGTCACATGACGCAGTTGCCGAGAAAGAGAGGGCGTGCGCCGAAGAACTGCGCCCCGTGCGCGTTTCAAGCAGACGCTGTCGCAGAGATGCCCTCAATCCGTGCGAGTTCTGCCAGCACCGCATCGCGCACGTGTGCGTCGCATAGCAGCGACACATGGCCAACGCCCGCGAATGGAACGTGCCGCGCGCCTTCCAGCCAAGACGCACCGGGCGGCCCAACGATGGAGTCGTGCCAAGAAAAAATGGAGGTGATGCGCGCCCGAACGGCCGGCGTTTCAGACGCCGCAAGTTGGCGCAGCCATGGGCTCGCCCACGCCATCTGACGGACGTTGCGGCCACGTCCTGTACGCGCCATTGCCGTGCCCCGATGTGGCGTGCCCAGCGTGATGACATGTGCGACGGGGCAAGGCTGCACTTGGCGCAGCAGCGCTCGGGCAGCGAGCCCGCCCATGCTGTGGCAGAGCAAGACGGGCGCGCGGCCGTGCGTGCGCGTCAGGCGCGCGACGGCAGCAGCAATGTCCCGGGCGTATTCGTCGATGTCGCCCAGCAACGGCATGAGATCGATGGCGTCGGTCGGGTGTCCGGCGGCGGCCACATGACGCTGCATCGGTAGCCACACCGCGCGATTGCAGCCATAGCCGTGAATCATCAGCACAGGCACGCGCTTGCCCTCATCGGCGGGGGCCTCGAACGCGGCATGCGCCTGGAACGGTTGCAGCACGTTGAACATCCACGCGACGGAGACGCACTCGCGCAACCAACACGCGATAAAGCCCGCGATGCCGATGCGCTGTTCGCGCGGCACGGGCATGCGGTCCCACATGGGGTCGTCCGGTACCGCGGTGCCCAGGCTCTTCAGCGACACGAGGAACGCCCACCCGATGGAAACGAGATACCCGAGCACCAACGCCACGCCCGCGAGCACACCTGCGGCCGGCCAACTCCATCCGCCCCACCGATGTGCCGCCCAGCCGACCGCCAGCGTCGCCGCGCACTGCAGCGCCACCGCAATGCGACGCGCGGTGGCTGCGGTCAGGAAGGCGAAGGGAACCGGGGAAGTAGGCAGATCGGCGCGCGTCATGGTGGAGGTCGCCGCCGTGTGTGAAGCCAATCAGTCGCGCACCAGCCGCGTGCCGGCCAGGCGATCATGCAGGAACTGGCGCTGCGGATCGAGCCACGCCAACGCGCCCCAGGCCAGCAGGCATGCGAGAGCGACACCGGCACCGGCCCAGCGCGACGCGCCGCTCAGGTGAATGACGCCAACTGCTGCGGCCACCCACACCCAGGCCAGCAGATAGCGCACAACGGCACGGCCCAGCGAAATACGCGACCCATCGGCGTTGACCACGCGCATGCGCCATGTCTGCATCGCGAGCGTTTGGCCGCGCTTGCGCCAGAACCACACGAAGTACAGGCCCAGCGCCAGAAAGCCCCACACCTGCAGTCCAACATCTCCGGTCCGGGCAAGGGGTGGGACGATCAGGCGCAGCAGCAAGAAGACAGCCGTTGCGCCAAACATCACGCCAAACAGCAGCAGGCCTTCGTACAGCATCGCGGCAAGACGGCGACGCAGCGTGGGTGCCGCGAGCGGATCAGGCGTCGCGACCGGTGAAGTCGAAGAAGCGGAGGTGGCCATCGAACAGAGTGTGAGCGCCGGGAGCGCAGTCCATCGTGTGCCCGCGCGGAGGTCGCACGGCACGTGGTTCGGATTATGCCAAAGGGTGTGCGGGTTTCAGCCGCCCAGCACCGTCGAGGGTGGCGGGTTACCGGAGTCTCCACCCGTGGTCGCAGGCGGTGCCGCGGGGTGTGCCGGCACCGTCGGCGTGCTTGCCGGTGCAGGTGCCACCGCGGCAGCGGCAGGTGGTGCCGCGGGTGTTGCAGCCGGCGCGGATGCCGTGGCGGTCGCCTTGTTCGTCGGCACCGATTTCGTGGTGCCAGGCTTGGTGCGCGCACCGTGGTGGAGCGACTTGGCAGCGTCCTTCGCCAGGCCTGTGCCGCCCGGAAGCGCTGTGACGGCAGACGGGTGCTTTTGCGCCTTTGCCGCAGCAGCCAGTGCTTTTTTCTGCTCTTCCGTCAACTGCTGATAGCTTTGCCACGCCTCGCTCTTCTTCTGCACCGGAAGCGACTTGGTGGTCTGGAAATTTTCACGCGCGCGGTGGCGCTGTTCCGGAGTGAGCTTGACCCAATCCGCCATGCGCGTTTGCAGGCGCTGCTGCTGGGCGGGCGTGTATTTCGGATACGCCTGGGCAATCTGCAGCCACTTCTTGCGGGCCAATTCCGGCAGACCGTTCCACTCCGGCGCCAGAGGCGCGAAGATGCGCTGCTGGACGATGGTCAGCTCGCCCCAGTTCGGGTGAACGGCGGGCAGGGGATTGGTGGCAGGCGGCGTCGGCAGATCGACCGGCGCGTTGACTGTCACGCCGGGTGCTACGGCAGGCGCCGAAGCGGCCGGAACCTGCGCGATCGCAAGCCCCGCCGTCAGCCCGATCGCGCCGATCAAGGCAACGGTGCCGGCGTGCAGGCGCAGTGTCCGTTCGCCTCGCGGTGGTTGGCCGTGGGTGTGCTCGAAGTTGCTCATCGATCAGCCTTTCACTGATCGTGCTTGAGGTACTGATGGAAGCCTTGATCGGCGTAAGCGGCCAGCGGCAAATCGTCGAGCAGCATGGCGGCATCGACCTCCGCGAGTTCGTCGACGCGTTGCTGCTGCTGCCACTGATAGATGCCCGCGAGCCCAGCCACCAGCGCGATGGTCGGCCACAGCAGGCCGAGGCGGCGCAGGACTGCGGCGGCGCGCTGCAGCGGCGATGGTGCTTCGCCTTCCGTGTCGAAGGACACCGAGCCGAGGCCCGGCATTGCCAAGGCAGGCGAGCGCACCGTGCTCGGCACTTCCGCTTTCTTGTGCGCAAGCGCCGTCCGGCGCGCCGCTGCGAGGCGGTCGCGCACGTCGGGCGGCAACTGTCCTGCCGACTCGTTCAGAGCGGTTCGGACGGCATGCACAAAACGGCGTTCTCGAAGTTCTACCTTGTTCATAGTCGGATCCCTCGCGCCCGCAGCGCTTGGGCCAGGGCGTGTGTCGCCCGCGAGCAGTGCGTCTTTACACTGCCCTCGGAACAGCCCATCGCCTGGGCTGTCTCGGCAACATCCATGTCCTCCCAGTAACGCATCAGGAAGGCCTCCCGTTGACGCGTGGGGAGTTTCTCGATTTCGCGTTCCAGGATTTCCAGCATTTGCGAGCGCTCGACCTTGTCGGCGCTGCTTTCCGCCGCAGTGGTGCCGGCTTCGCTTTCGATCAGTTCCAGCGGGTCGGTGTCGTCGCCCTCGGCGTCCGTGCGGAAGCTGGAGAACAGGCTCACCCACGTGTTGCGCACCTTGGAGCGGCGAAACCAGTCGTGAATCGTGTTCTGCAGAATGCGCTGAAACAGCAGGGGGAGTTCGGCCCCCGGCTTGTCGCCGTATTTCTCGGCCAGCTTGATCATGGCGTCCTGCACGATATCGAGCGCGGCGTCGTCGTCGCGCACCGCGAAGACCGCCTGCTTGAAGGCGCGTTTCTCGACGCTTAGGAGAAAGGCCGACAGTTCCTGTTCAGAGGCCATACAACGGCGGGTGCGAATCCTGTGAGGCAGCCGCGCGAAAATTCACATTCTCAAGATGTGACGATCACGCCGCGTGGCGTCAACGGCCTTGGCCGTGAAAAATGTTGCGATGCTAGCAAAAATGCGGCTCCGCGGACAGTCCGACTGTCTGGCGGACCGCTTGCTGGCGAGAATCGCGCCGGCGCTGGACCGCTATGCGGCATTGCAGTATCATCCCCGGTTCACAACATCTGTGGTTTGTCTCATCTGGACGCCCATCAGGCGGACCATCCATGCAGACGCGCACCGCTCAAATCCGCGCCACAAGCCCGGTAGAGAGCATCCAAACAATTTTTTGCCGAAAATTGCAAAGGACTGACATGAATATGCCAAGCGCGGAATTTTCCCACGCCAATAGCGGTTCATCTGCCGACATGATGGGGGCTGACATCCTCGTCAATGCGCTCGCGGCAGAGGGCGTCGAGTTCGTCTGGGGTTACCCCGGCGGCGCGGTGCTCTATATCTACGACGCGTTCTACAAGCAAAACAAGATCGAACACATCCTGGTGCGCCATGAACAGGCGGCAGTCCATGCGGCTGACGGCTATGCGCGCGCCACGGGCAAGGTCGGTGTCGCCCTCGTGACGTCCGGCCCGGGCGTGACCAATGCCGTGACCGGCATCGCCACCGCCTATCTGGATTCGATCCCGATGGTGATCATCACGGGTAACGTGCCGACGCACGCCATCGGCCAGGACGCCTTCCAGGAGTGCGACACTGTCGGCATTACCCGCCCGATCGTCAAGCACAACTTCCTGGTCAAGGACGTCCGCAACCTCGCCTCGACCATCAAGAAGGCGTTCTACATCGCCGCAACGGGCCGTCCGGGTCCGGTCGTGGTGGATATCCCCAAGGATGTCTCGCGCGAACTCTGCAAGTACGAGTACCCGAAGACCATCGAGATGCGCTCGTACAGCCCGGTCAACAAGGGCCATTCGGGGCAGATCCGGAAGGCAGTGAGCCTGCTGCTGCAGGCCGAGCGTCCGTATATCTATTCGGGCGGCGGCGTGGTGCTCGCCGAGGCGAGCGAAGAGCTGCGCCAGCTGGCTGCGCTGACCGGTTACCCCGTGACGAACACGCTGATGGGCCTGGGTGCATTCCCGGGCACCAGCAAGCAGTTCGTGGGCATGCTCGGCATGCACGGCACGTACGAAGCCAACATGGCGATGCAGAACTGCGACGTTCTCATTGCCATCGGCGCGCGATTCGATGATCGCGTGATCGGCAGCCCGGCGCACTTCACCTCGCAGCCGCGCAAGATCATCCACATCGACATCGATCCGTCTTCCATTTCGAAGCGGGTGAAGGTCGACATCCCCATCGTCGGCAACGTCAAGGACGTGCTGCAGGAGATGATCGCCCAGATCCAGTCTGGCGAAGCCAAGCCGAACAAGACGGCGCTGGCCAAGTGGTGGGAACAGATCGAACAGTGGCGCAGCGTCGACTGCCTGAAGTACGACCGCTCCTCCGAGATCATCAAGCCGCAATACGTGGTGGAGAAGATCTGGGAACTGACCAATGGCGACGCTTTCATCTGCTCCGACGTCGGTCAGCATCAAATGTGGGCCGCGCAGTTCTACAAGTTCAACGAGCCGCGCCGCTGGATCAACTCCGGCGGTCTGGGCACGATGGGTGTCGGCCTGCCGTACGCGATGGGTATCAAGAAGGCGTTCCCGGACAAGGAAGTCGTCACCATTACGGGTGAGGGCTCGATCCAGATGTGCATCCAGGAACTGTCGACCTGCCTGCAGTACGACACGCCCGTGAAGATCTGCTCGCTCAACAACGGTTACCTCGGCATGGTCCGCCAGTGGCAGGAAATCGAGTACGACAACCGCTACTCGCATTCCTACATGCAGGCGTTGCCCGACTTCGTGAAGCTGGCCGAATCGTATGGCCACGTCGGCATGCGCATCGAGAAGACGTCTGACGTCGAGCCCGCACTGCGCGAGGCTTTCCGACTCAAGGATCGCACCGTGTTCCTCGACTTCCAGACCGACCCGACTGAAAACGTCTGGCCGATGGTCCAGGCGGGCAAGGGGATTTCCGAAATGCTGCTCGGCGCGGAGGATCTGTAATGCGCCACATCATTTCTGTCCTGCTTGAAAACGAACCGGGCGCGCTGTCGCGCGTGGTGGGCCTGTTCTCGGCGCGTGGCTACAACATCGAGACGCTGACGGTCGCCCCGACCGAAGACCCCTCGCTGTCACGCATGACGATCGTCACGACCGGTTCGGACGACATCATCGAACAGATCACCAAGCACCTGAACCGCCTGGTGGAAGTCGTCAAGGTCGTCGACCTGACCGAAGGTGCGCACATCGAGCGCGAGTTGATGCTCGTGAAGGTGCGCGCGGTCGGCAAGGAGCGCGAGGAGATGAAACGCACCGCGGATATCTTCCGCGGCCGCATCATCGACGTGACCGAGAAGACCTACACGATCGAGCTGACCGGCAACGGCAGCAAGCTCGACGCGTTTCTCGATGCCATCGATCGCACTGCCATTCTCGAGACCGTTCGCACAGGCGGCTCGGGCATCGGCCGCGGCGAGCGCATTCTGAAGGTTTGAACCGGCGCGTGCACCAGCGTGCAACTGCGGCCGGACCCCATCGATATCGAAGTATTTGAAAATTAGGACATCAACATGAAAGTGTTTTACGACAAGGACGCCGACCTCTCCCTGATCAAGGGCAAGAACGTCACCATCGTTGGCTATGGCTCGCAAGGCCACGCCCACGCCCTGAACCTGAACGACTCGGGCGTGAAGGTGACGGTCGGTCTGCGCAAGAACGGCGCGTCGTGGAACAAGGCCGTCAACGCCGGCCTGCAGGTCAAGGAAGTGGCCGAAGCGGTGAAGGAAGCCGACGTTGTCATGATCCTGCTGCCGGACGAGCAGATCGCCGACGTGTACAAGAACGAAGTGCACAACAACATCAAGCAGGGCGCCGCACTGGCATTCGCCCACGGCTTCAACGTGCACTACGGTGCCGTAATCCCGCGTGCGGATCTGGACGTCATCATGATCGCCCCGAAAGCACCGGGTCACACCGTGCGCGGCACGTACACGCAAGGTGGCGGCGTGCCGCACCTGATCGCCGTGCACCAGGACAAGTCGGGCGCCGCACGTGATATCGCTCTGTCGTACGCCACCGCCAACGGCGGCGGCCGTGCCGGCATCATCGAGACGAACTTCCGCGAAGAAACCGAAACCGACCTGTTCGGCGAACAAGCCGTCCTGTGCGGCGGTACCGTCGAACTGATCAAGGCTGGTTTCGAGACGCTGGTGGAAGCCGGTTACGCTCCGGAAATGGCTTACTTCGAGTGCCTGCACGAGCTGAAGCTGATCGTCGACCTGATCTATGAAGGCGGCATCGCCAACATGAACTACTCGATCTCGAACAACGCCGAATACGGCGAGTACGTCACCGGCCCGCGCGTCGTGACGGACGAGACCAAGAAGGCCATGAAGCAATGCCTGAAGGACATCCAGACCGGCGAATACGCCAAGAGCTTCCTGCTGGAGTACAAGGCAGGCCAGCCGACACTGATCTCGCGCCGCCGCCTGACCGAAGAGCACCAGATCGAGCAAGTTGGCGCCAAGCTGCGTGCGATGATGCCGTGGATCGCCAAGAACAAGCTGGTCGACCAGTCGAAGAACTGATCGGACGCATCTTGTGCCAGAAAGCCAGCCTTCGGGCTGGCTTTTTTTTATGCTGATTCCAGGGCGCCGGATATTGTTTCAAGTGCTGGCGCGGCCCCGTGTCGGCTAGAATGCCGCATTTCCTTCAAGACGCTGTCGAGGTCTGATTTGAACAACACGTATCCGCATCCCATCATCGCCCGCGAGGGTTGGCCGTACCTGGGCGGGATTTTCATCGTCACGCTCATTGTGCAGGCTGCCGCCGGCTTCGGCTGGGCCTGGCCGTTCTGGGTGCTGACGCTGTTTGTCCTGCAGTTTTTCCGCGATCCGGCGCGCGCTGTGCCGACGCAGGCCAACGCCATTCTTTCGCCGGCCGACGGTCGCATCGTCGCAGTCGAGCAGGTGCGTGACCCGTATGCGGATCGCGACTCGCTGAAGATCAGCGTGTTCATGAACGTGTTCAACGTGCACTCGAACCGCGCGCCGGTGGATGGCACGGTGCAGCAGGTGCAGTACTTCCCGGGCAAGTTCGTCAATGCCGACCTGGACAAGGCGTCGCTCGAAAACGAGCGCAACGCCATCGTGCTGCGCCGTGCTGATGGCCAGCTCGTCACTTCGGTGCAGGTGGCCGGATTGATCGCGCGGCGCATCCTTTGCTATACCAAGGCAGGGGAAGTACTCACGCGGGGCCAGCGCTATGGCTTCATCCGCTTTGGCTCGCGCGTTGACGTGTATCTGCCGCTGACGGCACGCCCTCGCGTGACCATTGGCGAGAAGGTGTCCGCCACGCTCACGGTGCTTGCTGAGCTGGACTGATCCGGAGGCCGCCATGCCCGCGTTCAACCGACGCAAGAAGCGTTTTACCGCCGGCAACGTGACGCATCTGCGTCCGCTTCGGCACAACCAGCCGAGGCCGGATGACGACGATCTTGAGATCGTGCGCCCGCGCCGCCGCGGCATCTATCTGCTGCCCAACGCGTTTACGACGGCTGCGCTGTTCGCCGGCTTCTTCGCCATTGTGCAGGCGATGAACCTGAACTTCGAGACGGCTGCCATCGCCATTTTCGCGGCGATGGTGCTCGATGGCATGGACGGCCGCGTCGCCCGCATCACGAACACGCAAAGTGCGTTCGGCGAGCAGTACGATTCGCTGTCGGACATGGTGTCGTTTGGCGTGGCGCCGGCATTGGTGATGTACGAATGGATCCTGCGCGACCTGGGCAAGTGGGGCTGGCTCGCGGCGTTCGTGTATTGCGCTGGTGCTGCACTGCGTCTTGCGCGTTTCAACACGAACATCGGGTCGGTCGACAAGCGCTTCTTCCAGGGCATGCCGAGCCCAGCCGCCGCCGCGCTCATCGCCGGATTTGTCTGGCTGGCGATCGACAACAAGTTGCCCGTCAAAGAGCTGTGGATGCCGTGGGTCGCCTTCGGGCTGACGTTGTATGCCGGGCTGTCGATGGTGTCGAACGCGCCGTTCTACAGCGGCAAAGCGCTGGATGTTCGCCACCGTGTGCCATTCGGTGTGATGGTGCTCGTGCTTGTGTTGTTCGTCGTGATATCGAGCGATCCGCCGGTGGCGTTGTTCGGACTGTTTGTTGGCTACGCAGTCTCGGGCTACGTGCTTTGGGGCTGGCGCGCGCTGCATGGGCAGCAGGGTAGCCCGCGCTTGCCGAAGCAGGCGGCAGACGACACCCATGAGTGACCCATGCGCTTCATCAGTGTGCGCTTGCGTCAATTTTTGAATTCGTCTATAGTCGTTCGCATGCTTTCGCGCCCGATTTCCATTCTGATTACGCTAGTCTCGATTGATGGCCTACTAGGTCGTCAGGTCGGGACACGTGCATAGGAAATCGCAAGACAAGGCAAGCAGAAACCGCCAAGTTTTCGCGAACCAGAATTCACAGCGCCCCGGCCTGCAACCATGCACGCCGGGGCGTTTTGCATTCTGCGCCGCAAGAAACCATTCAAAACACCACTAAGACCGACGCCAAAAACGTCACCCCACCAAGGAGCCGCCATGAGCGACAAACTCATCATTTTCGATACCACCTTGCGCGACGGCGAGCAGTCCCCCGGGGCGTCGATGACCAAGGAAGAGAAGATCCGCATCGCCAAGCAGCTCGAGCGGCTCAAGGTGGACGTGATCGAAGCCGGCTTCGCGGCCAGCTCCAATGGTGACTTTGAAGCGATCCGCGCGATTGCCCAGTCGGTCAAGGATTCACGGATTTGCTCGCTGGCCCGTGCGAATGACCGCGACATTTCGCGCGCTGCCGAGGCGCTCAAGCCGGCGGGGCAGTTCCGCATCCACACGTTCATCGCCACATCGGCGCTGCACATGGAAAAGAAGCTGCGCATGTCGCCGGACCAGGTGTACGAGCAGGCGCGCCTGGCGGTGCGCTTCGCGCGCCAGTTCACCGACGACATCGAGTTCTCGCCGGAAGACGGCAGCCGCTCTGATATGGACTTCCTCTGCCGCGTGCTGGAAGGTGTGATCGCCGAAGGCGCGACCACCATCAATCTGCCGGATACGGTGGGCTATGCGGTGCCGGAAGGCTACGCCGCGCTGATCCGCTCGGTGCGTGAGCGCATTCCCAATTCCGATAAGGCGATCTGGTCGGTGCATTGCCATGACGATCTGGGCATGGCGGTTGCCAACTCGCTGACCGCTGTCCAGTTGGGCGGCGCACGCCAGATCGAGTGCACGATCAACGGCCTGGGCGAGCGCGCCGGCAACACCAGCCTGGAAGAGGTGGTGATGGCCGTGAAGACCCGTCGCGACTACTTCAACCTCGATGTCGGTGTCGACACCTCGCAGATCGTGCCGGCGTCCAAGCTGGTCTCGCAGATCACCGGTTTCGTCGTGCAGCCGAACAAGGCGGTCGTTGGTGCCAACGCTTTCGCACATGCTTCCGGCATTCACCAGGATGGCGTGCTGAAGGCGCGCGACACGTACGAAATCATGCGAGCTGAAGACGTGGGCTGGACGGCCAACAAGATCGTCCTCGGCAAACTCTCGGGCCGCAACGCGTTCAAGCAGCGTCTGCAGGAGCTGGGCATCGAGCTGGATTCCGAGGCCGAACTGAACGCCGCCTTCACGCGCTTCAAGGAGCTGGCCGATCAGAAGGCCGAGATCTTCGACGAAGACATTGTCGCCATCGTTTCCAACGAGGCGCAGCACAGCGAGGGCGAGCACTTCCGTTTCGTGTCGCTGGCCCAGCGCTCGGAAACCGGCGAGCGGCCGCATGCCCGCATCGTCTTCGTGGCAGACGGCAAGGAAGTGACGGGCGAAGCGGAGGGCAACGGCCCGGTCGACGCCACGCTGAATGCGATTGAGAGCAAGGTCGCCAGCGGCGCAGAGCAACTGCTGTATTCCGTCAACGCGATCACCACCGGCACGCAGGCGCAGGGCGAGGTGACGGTGCGGCTGTCCAAGTCGGGCCGCATCGTCAACGGCGTGGGCACCGATCCGGACATCGTTGCGGCTTCGGCCAAGGCCTACCTTGCCGCGCTGAACAAGCTCCAGGACAAGAGCAGCGAAAAACTTAACCCGCAGATCTGATCGCAGGTTCCATCAACACACGCAGGAGTCAGCCCAGACCCCAACACGATCACCACTGAGCGCGCACCCGGTTATCCACCGGAACGCGAAGCGGGTGCGGCGGCACCGGACACGTCAGGAGCGTGCGCCATGCCAGCCGTCTTTGAGCGCGATGTCTGTGCGATCCACGACATGGCCGACCCGAACGTCCACGCCAGGCGATGCGCCTCGCGTGGATGTTGCCGTTCTGGCTTTTGACGCGGGCTCAGCGGCTGGAATCGTGATCGTGGTCGTACATCGGGTCGGGGCTGACCTGCGTGAGCCGCACGATGCCGTCGCGGTCGAAATAGAAGTGCATCAGCGAGGGCCACACGCCTTCATGCTTGAAACGGTAGGACCAAACCTGCCGATCCATCAGCCGGAAATACGCGGTTTCTTCGGGCTTGCCGAACGTCTGCAGCACATCGTTTTGCGTCGCCGTGCCGACGCGGACCTGTGCAAAATCCATCGTGGTCAGAATCTGCCGGAACGAGACGAGCTTGCCGCTCGCATCGAAATCGGCGGCATAAGTGAATTGCCCGTAGGGCTGCGTCGGATAGAGCCAGCGCGTGCCGCCACCGGCGTGCGGATACCGTTCCGACGGTGTGCCAAATCGTGCTTCCACGGCAGAAGCGGGTTGGCCGACCAGTGCTTCGCCCGTTTGTACGGGCGCCAACACGGTACACGCGCTTGTTGACGCCAGCGCTGCGGCGAGCAGCGCCGCGCACTGCCATGTCGATCGAATCTTCACAATGGGTCCTCCCGATGGCTTCAGTGTAGGCGGGCGTGCGATTTACGCTGGCTTGTGTCGATACGCAGCGGCGCTTTACCATCCGCGCTTCACGGAGATTTGCCATGATGTTTCGTTGGTTTGTGGCCGCGCTGGCGGCCTTGGGGTTGTGTGGGGCGGCGGGTGCCCAGCCCGAAGCCGCGCCGATCCGGTTGGCGCTGATTGAAGGTCTTTCGGGCCCGTTTGCCAACGCGGGCGAAGCAGTCGAGCGCAATCTGCGCATGGCCATCGAAGGTGTGAATGCGCGCGGTGGTGTGAAGTTGCCCGATGGCAACCATCCGCTTGCGCTCGTGCGCTTTGATAGCAAGAACACGGTTGATGAGTCGTTGCTGCAGTTGCAAGCCGCCACGGATGTCGGTATCCGCTTTGTGCTGCAGGGCAACAGTTCGGCGGCAGCGGCAGCGTTGTCGACGTCGATCTCGCGCTACAACGAACGTCATCCGGACGCGCGCGTGCTCTTCCTGAACTACGCCGCCGTCGATCCTGCGCTGACCAACGAAGCATGCAGCTTCTGGCATTTCCGCTTTGACGCATCGGCCGACATGCGCATGCACGCGCTCACGGAAGTGATTCGCGCGGAAAAGGCCGTCAAAAGGGTCTACCTGATCGGGCAGGACTACACATTCGGCCGCCAGGTGGCGCAACTGGCGCGGCAGCAGTTGAGCGAGAAGCGGCCGGACGTCGCAATCGTTGGTGAGGTGTTGCACCCCATCGGCAAGGTGAAGGATTTTGCACCGTACGTGGCGCGCATTGCTGCGTCCGGTGCGGATACGGTCGTCACCGGCAACTGGGGGAATGATCTGACGCTGCTCGTCAAGGCCGCGCGGGATGCCGGACTGAAGGCGCGGTTCTTTACGTTCTATGGCAACTCCCTGGGGGCGCCAGGTGCGATGGGCGACGCAGGGGTTGGCCGTGTGGTGGCGGTTGCGGAATGGCATCCGAATTTGGGCGGCGCCAAGTCCGACGCGTTCTATAAGGCCTTCCGTGCCCGCTATCCCGCCCCCACCGACGACTACCCGCTGCTGCGTGACCAGATGATGGTCGACATGCTGGCGGCGGCCATCAAGAAAGCGGGAACCACGGAAGCTGCCGCCGTCGCACGTGCGCTGGAAGGCGCTTCTCTGGACATCGGTTTCCACCGCATCACGCTGCGGCCCGAGGATCATCAAGCCATCCAGCCCCTTGTTGTCACGCAGATGGAGCGTGCGGGCACGCCCGGTGCGCCTTTCGATATCGAGGGCTCCGGCTACGGGTTTCGTACGTTGAAAGTGATTCCGGAAGCTCAAGCGGCCCTCCCAACGACGTGCAAGATGGCGCGCCATTGAGGGAAACGAGGTGGGGCTGTCGCTGGAGTGGGGTTCTAGGCTATAATCGCGGTCTTGCTGTCTAGGTCCAGACTCGGACGGGGCGGCAAGATCATTGTTCAACACGGCACCAACGGCGGCTATTCAGGCGCTGCAGTGTCCGCAAGTCAAAGGAATCAAAATGTCCGTCGCTGACATCAAAAAGCAAGACATCGTCAAAGATAACGGCCGCAGCGCCAACGATACGGGTAGCCCGGAAGTGCAAGTTGCACTGCTGACCGCTCGCATCAACGAACTGCAGCCGCACTTCAAGGCGCACATGAAGGATCACCACAGCCGTCGCGGCCTGCTCCGCATGGTGAGCCGTCGTCGCCGTCTGCTGGACTACCTCAAGAGCAAGGACGCTGACCGTTACACCGCCCTGGTTGCGAAGCTGGGTCTGCGTAAGTAATGGTGGGTATCACGCACTGCGCGTGATGAAAAGTGCCTGCGTCAGCGTGCTGATGCAGGCATTTTGTTTTTGGCGGCTGCGTTTGTGGCCGCGCCGGGCAACCGGTGAGTGATGGCAGTCGGCCAGTTCAAGATGAAGCGGCTGCCATGGACCGGGGGCGGCAGGAAGCAGGGCCTTGTGTCATTCCAACGCGGCATTGATGCCAGCGCTGCGCTGGAATGGCATAAAACACACCTCTGCAACCGCACCGTCTTACGGAACGTGTTTGTCGCGGTGAAGCGCAATGAAGCGCGCCGCGAATACCGAACAGGAGATGCTATGACCATGTTCAATAAGGTCGTCAAAGAATTCCAATGGGGCGGCCATAAGGTCCGCATGGAGACGGGTGAGATCGCCCGTCAGGCGAGCGGCGCTGTGCTGCTCGACATGGACGACACCGTCGTGCTCGCCACCGTGGTGGGCGCCAAGAACCCGAAGCCGGGCCAGGACTTCTTCCCGCTGACCGTCGATTACCTCGAGAAGACCTACGCCGCCGGCAAGATCCCGGGTGGCTTCTTCAAGCGCGAAGGCCGTCCGTCGGAAAACGAAACGCTGACCTCGCGTTTGATCGATCGTCCGCTGCGTCCGCTGTTCCCGGAAGGCTTCTACAACGAAGTCCAGGTCGTGATCCACGTGCTGTCGATGAACCCGGAAGTGCCGGCTGACATTCCGGCGCTGGTGGCGGCTTCGGCTGCGCTGGCTGTGTCGGGCCTGCCGTTCAACGGCCCGGTGGGCGCTGCCCGCGTGGGTTACAAGGATGGCCAATACCTGCTGAACCCGAATCGTGCCCAACTCGCGCATTCGGATCTGGACCTGGTTGTGGCCGGTACCGAGCGTGCCGTGCTGATGGTCGAGTCCGAAGCGCAGCAGCTCTCGGAAGAAGTCATGCTGGGCGCCGTGGTGTACGGCCACGAGCAGATGCAGATTGCCATCAACGCGATCCACGAGCTGGTGCGCGACGGCGGTAAGCCCGAGTGGGATTGGCAAGCTGCTCCGAAGAACGAAGCGCTGGTCGCCAAGGTGTCCGAGCTGGGCCTGGCCGATCTGCAAGCCGCTTACCAACTGCGCCAGAAGTCGGCCCGCAGCCAGAAGCTGAAGGAAGTCTACAAGTCGGTTGCGACCAAGCTGGCCGAAGCCGGCGTGGAAGCCGACGGCGTGGAAGTCGACAACATCCTGTTCGAACTCGAATCGAAGATCGTGCGCGGTCAGATCCTGAACGGCGAACCCCGTATCGACGGCCGCGACACCCGCACGGTGCGCCCGATCGAGATCCGTTCGTCGGTGCTGCCCCGCGCCCACGGCTCGGCTCTGTTCACGCGCGGTGAAACGCAAGCGCTGGTGGTGGCCACGCTCGGCACCAAGAGCGACGAGCAGATCATCGACGCGCTGCAAGGCGAGTACCGTGACCGCTTCATGCTCCACTACAACATGCCGCCGTTCGCCACGGGCGAAACCGGTCGCGTGGGCAGCCCGAAGCGCCGCGAAGTCGGCCACGGCCGTCTGGCCAAGCGCGCGCTGATTCCGGTGCTGCCGAAGGACGACGAATTCGCTTACACGATCCGTCTGGTGTCGGAAATCACCGAGTCGAACGGCTCGTCGTCGATGGCTTCGGTGTGCGGCGGTTCGCTGGCACTGATGGATGCTGGCGTGCCCCTCAAGGCGCACGTGGCCGGCGTGGCCATGGGCCTGATCCTGGAAGACAACAAGTTCGCCGTGCTGACCGATATTCTGGGTGACGAAGATCATCTGGGCGACATGGACTTCAAGGTGGCGGGTACCGACGCAGGTATCACCGCGCTGCAGATGGACATCAAGGTGCAGGGCATCACCAAGGAAATCATGCAGGTGGCGCTGGCGCAAGCCAAGGAAGGCCGCTTGCACATCCTGGGCAAGATGCAGGCTGCCATGGGCGGCGCTCGCACCGAGCTGTCGGAGCACGCCCCGCGCATGATCACCGTCAAGATCAATCCGGAGAAGATCCGCGACGTGATCGGCAAGGGCGGTTCTACCATCCAGGCGCTGACCAAGGAAACCGGTTGCACGATCGACATCCAGGAAGACGGCACGATCACTATCGCGTCGACTTCGTCGGAAGGCATGGCAGAAGCCAAGCGTCGCATCGAAGGCATCACGGCCGAGGCCGAAGTGGGCAAGATCTACAACGGCACGGTTCTGAAGCTGCTGGACTTCGGCGCGATCGTGAACATCCTGCCGGGCAAGGACGGTCTGCTGCACATCTCGGAAATCGCCAACGAGCGCGTGAACCAGGTTTCCGACTATGTGAAGGAAGGCCAGGCCGTGCGCGTGAAGCTGCTGAGCACCGACGAGAAGGGCCGCATGCGTCTGTCGATCAAGGCTGCCAAGGCTGAAGAAGGCGACGTGCCTGCCGCTGCACCGCAAGCCCCGGGTGCTGGCGACGCTGCCTCGCAGCAACAGCAGCAACAACAGCAGTAAGCAAGCGGTTTTCGCCAAGAAAAACGGCTGGACGATGTCCAGCCGTTTTTTTTGTTTACACTGCGTCGCGAGTTCCCTCCCGTTGTCTCTTCGCGCCCCATCATGAGCCGTCTGTTCGAGCAAAACCGCATCGCCATCGTCTGGGATTTCGACAAGACGCTGATCCCGCGCTACATGCAAGTGCCGTTGTTCGACCGTTTCAATATCGCCGAACAGGGTTTCTGGGACGAAGTGGCCGCGGGCGCGCGCGAAATCGAATCGCGCGGTCAGAAGGTCAACCAGGAGACGTTCTACCTCAACGTGCTGCTGCGTCATGTGCGCGACGGACGCATGGGCGGCCTCGACAATGCCACGCTGCGCGAGCTGGGCGCTGAACTCGAATTCTTTCCCGGCGTAACCGATTTTTTCGAGCGCAGCAAAGCGTGGGTGCGCGACAACGCGGCCTACCAGGCGTTCGACATCAAGCTCGAGCACTACATTGTCAGCACAGGCCTGACAGAGATGATCAAGGGTTCGCCCATTGCCCCATACATCGACGGCGTATGGGGCTGCGAATTCCTGGAGGCGCCCGATTCGAACGCAAACGGGCGGCCGGTCATCTCGGAAGTCATCTACGCCATCGACAACACCACCAAGACGCGGGCGCTGTTCGAGATCAACAAGGGCGTCAACAAGCACCCGGAAGCGGTGAGCGTGAATTCGTCGATTGCCGAGGACGAGCGCCGCGTGCCCTTCGCCAACATGATCTACGTGGCGGATGGGCCGAGCGATATTCCGGCGTTTTCGGTTGCCCGCAAGGGCGGTGGCCGCACCTATGCGGTCTACAACCCTGAGAGCCCTCGCTCATTCGAACAGGCCGACAACTTGCGTGCGGATGATCGCGTCGACATGCTCGGCCCGGCCGACTATCGCGCCGGCTCGCCGACGGAGATGTGGCTCAAATTGCATATCGGCAAGATCGCCGACGGCATCGTCCACGGCAAACAAGAAATCATGCGCGAGACGACGCGCGGCATTCCGCAGCACTTTGTCGAGCCCAAGCGTAGCGTCTCGTAACTCACGCCCTGCGTCTCAACCTCATTGATCCGATTCCCATGAAAGCGATTGAAATTACGCAATACGGTGGCCCCGAAGTCTTGCAGCTTGGCGAGCGGCCGATGCCGGAAGCCAAGGCCGGCGAGGTGCTGATCCGCGTGCGCGCTGCCGGCGTGAACCGGCCGGATGTATTTCAGCGCACGGGCAACTACCCGGTGCCGCCCGGCGCCTCGGATATTCCGGGGCTGGAAGTTGCCGGCGAGATCGTCAGTGGCGATCTGGCGCATGCTGACAATCGCTACGGCTTGAAGGTGGGCGATCGCGTCTGCGCGCTGGTGCAAGGCGGCGGCTACGCGGAGTTCTGCACCGCGCCTCTGGGTCAAGTGCTGCCCGTGCCGGCTGGCCTGTCCGATGTCGAAGCGGCTGCGTTGCCGGAGAACTACTTCACCGTTTGGTCGAACGTGTTCGATCGCGGCTTGCTGGGGCAGGGCGCGCACGGTGCCGATGAAACACTGCTCGTGCAGGGCGGCTCGAGCGGCATCGGCACGACGGCCATTCAGATCGCCTCCGCATTGGGCCACCGCGTTTTCGCGACGGCGGGGAGCGCCGACAAGTGCGCTGCCTGCGTCGAACTCGGCGCCACGCGCGCCATCAATTACAAGACCGAAGATTTCGTCGAAATCGTCAAGGCCGAAACGGGACGCGGCGCCGACGTGGTGCTCGACATGGTCGGCGGGAGCTATGTCGCGCGCGAAATCGCCTGCACCGACGACGACGGCCGCATCGTGTTGATTGCGCTGTTGGGCGGTGCCAAGGCCGAGGTGCCGCTCGGCGACATCCTGCGTCGGCGCATCACGCTGACGGGCTCGACGCTGCGCCCGCGTCCGGTTGCATTCAAGGCGGCCATCGCCGCCAATCTGTATGAAACCGTCTGGCCGTTGCTGTCGTCGGGGCGTATCAAGCCGGTCGTGCACGAGGTCATGCCGGCCGCACAGGCGGCGCAGGCGCATGCCTTGATGGAATCGAGCGCGCATATCGGCAAGATCATGTTGGTTTGGGATTGACGCCAAGACGCCAAAATTGACCCTGTTTTTGCCGCCGCGGTAGAATGCCGGGTTTATTTGACAGTCGACCGGGCAAAACGTGAACGCAAGACCGAAGCTGGTGGTGGGCAACTGGAAGCTGCATGGCAGTCTGAGCACGAACGCCGCGCTGCTTGAGCAGATCAAGGCCGCAGGCAAAACCGGCGCCGCGCTGGCGGTGTGTGCGCCGTTCCCGTACCTGGCGCAGTGCCAGTCGCTGCTCGCTGGTTCTGCGGTGGCCTGGGGCGCGCAGGATGTGTCCGCTGAAGCGCGCGGCGCCTTTACGGGCGAAGTGGCGGCGTCGATGCTGTCGGAATTTGGTTGCGGCTACGTGATCGTTGGCCACTCGGAGCGCCGCTCGTACCACGGCGAAACCGATGCGCAAGTGGCGACCAAGGCCCTGCGTGCGTTGGAACACGGCATCACCCCGATCGTCTGCGTAGGCGAAACGCTGGCGCAACGCGAAGCGGGTGAGACCGAGCAAGTGGTCGGTCGGCAGCTGGATGCGGTGCTGGAGGCGCTGTCGGTGGAGCAGCTGGGCCGTATCGTCGTGGCCTACGAGCCGGTCTGGGCCATCGGCACCGGCAAAACCGCCACGAGCGAGCAGGCGCAAGCTGTGCATGCGTTCCTGCGGGCGCGCGTTGCTGCCCGTGACGCTGGTGTGGCGCAGCGGCTGGCGATTTTGTATGGCGGCAGCGTCAAGCCGGACAATGCCGGCGAGTTGTTTGCTATGGCGGACATCGATGGCGGCCTGATCGGCGGCGCATCGCTGAAGGCGGAAGATTTCCTGGCGATCGGTCGCGCATAAACGACGAATCGGGTCGCCATGTCCCCATGTGCGGCTGCAACATAATATTGAGAGAAACGAAATGGCAATTCTGAAGACTCTGCTGCTGGTGGCGCAAATTCTGAGCGCACTCGGCGTGATTGGTTTGGTGCTGCTGCAGCACGGCAAGGGCGCCGACGTCGGGGCGGCGTTTGGCTCGGGCGCGTCGGGTAGCTTGTTTGGTGCCACGGGCTCGGCCAACTTCCTGTCGCGTACGACGGCCGTGCTGGCTACGGTGTTCTTCATTGCTACGCTGGCGCTGACGCTGATCGGCACCAGCAAGGGCAGCGTGTCTGCGGGTGTGATGGGTTCGGTCGCACCTGTTACGTCGACGGCATCGGCGCCGGCAGCCTCGGCTCCTGCCGCTGCTCCGGGTGCGGCTTCCTCGCCGGCTGTGCCCAAGTAATTTGATGTAACGATCGCGGCGTACTGTCTGGGTTTTTCAGCGCGCCGCGAAGCATAAGATTTTTCTTTGTGCATTGAACAAAAGCTTCGCTTTGCGGTAGAATGCAAGGCTTGAAACAATACGGAAAACGGGCAGGGGCACTCAGTCTCAACCGGGTTCCTGATAGAGTTTCTTCCCCCAGCCGACGTGGTGAAATTGGTAGACACGCTATCTTGAGGGGGTAGTGGCGAAAGCTGTGCGAGTTCGAGTCTCGCCGTCGGCACCAATCAAATTCGGGGTCTGTTCCACGGGATGTTCCGCGCAGGCCCCTCCGCAAGACGACGCGCAGTCGAGGCGTCGTAAGGCTGCGGACCCGGCGCCTTCGATGGGGCGACAAGGCGCCGCCTGCGGGCAGTGCTGTTGCAACCATTCAAAAAGGCGGGCGTCCCTTGAACCTCGAAGCCTATTTCCCCGTACTGTTGTTCATCGTTGTCGGTGTTGGCCTCGGCCTTGCTCTGATGACCATCGGCCGAGTCCTCGGTCCGAACAATCCCGATCCTGACAAGCTCTCGCCGTACGAGTGCGGCTTCGAAGCATTCGAAGACGCGCGCATGAAGTTCGACGTGCGCTATTACCTCATCGCCATCCTGTTCATCCTGTTCGATCTGGAGACCGCGTTCCTCTTCCCTTGGGGCGTGGCGCTGCGTGAGATCGGCTGGCCGGGGTTCTTCGCGATGGGCGTGTTTCTTCTCGAGTTTCTCGTGGGCTTCGTCTACATCTGGAAAAAAGGCGCGCTCGATTGGGAGTGATGTGAAATGGCGATCGAAGGCGTACTTAACGAAGGCTTTGTCACGACAACCGCTGACAAGCTGATCAACTGGACCCGTACTGGGTCCCTGTGGCCGATGACGTTCGGTCTGGCATGCTGTGCCGTGGAAATGATGCACGCTGGCGCGTCGCGTTACGACCTGGACCGTTTCGGCGTGGTGTTTCGCCCGTCACCGCGTCAGTCTGACGTGATGATTGTGGCCGGCACGCTGTGCAACAAGATGGCGCCGGCGCTGCGCAAGGTGTACGACCAGATGGCCGAGCCTCGCTGGGTCATCTCGATGGGCTCGTGCGCAAACGGCGGCGGCTATTACCACTACTCGTATTCTGTCGTTCGCGGCTGTGATCGCATCGTGCCGGTCGACGTGTACGTGCCCGGCTGCCCGCCGACGGCCGAAGCGCTGATCTACGGCATCATCCAGTTGCAGGCCAAGATCCGCCGCACCAACACCATTGCGCGCAAGGCCTGACATGACCGAGAAGCTTGCCACCCTGAAGGCCGCGCTGGAAAAGGCGCTGGGTAATCGCGTTCAAAGCCTGACCGAGTCGATCGGCGAACTCACTCTCGTAGTGAAGGCTGCCGATTACTACGACGTCATGCACACCCTGCGCGATGATGCCTCGCTCAAATTCGAGCAACTGATCGACCTGTGTGGCGTCGATTATGCCGACTACGGCGACGGTGCCTGGAACGGCCCGCGTTTTGCTGCTGTGGTGCATCTGCTGTCGATCACGCACAACTGGCGTGTCCGCGTGCGCGTGTTCGCGCCGGACGATGATCTGCCCGTGGTGCCGTCCGTGACCACGGTCTGGAATTCCGCTGACTGGTATGAGCGTGAAGCGTTTGACCTCTATGGCTTGGTGTTCGAAGGCCATCCGGACTTGCGCCGCATCCTGACCGACTACGGCTTCATTGGCCATCCGTTCCGCAAGGACTTCCCCGTGTCGGGTTACGTTGAAATGCGTTACGACCCGGTGCAGCGCCGCGTGGTCTACCAGCCGGTAACCATCGAGCCGCGCGAGATTACGCCGCGTGTGATCCGTGAAGATCAATACGGTGGTCTGAAGCACTGAAGGGCGCCCGATCATGGCAGATATCAAGAACTACACCCTGAACTTCGGTCCGCAACACCCGGCCGCACACGGCGTGCTGCGCCTTGTGCTTGAGCTGGACGGCGAAGTCATTCAACGTGCCGACCCGCACATCGGTCTGCTGCATCGCGCGACGGAAAAGCTCGCCGAACAAAAGACCTGGATTCAAAGCGTGCCGTACATGGACCGTCTCGACTACGTGTCGATGATGGTCAACGAGCACGCCTACGTGATGGCAATCGAGCGCCTGCTGGGTCTTGAGGTGCCGCTGCGCGCCCAGTACATCCGCGTCATGTTCGACGAGATCACGCGGATCATGAACCACCTGATGTGGATCGGTTCGCACGCGCTGGACGTGGGCGCCATGGCGGTGTTCCTGTACGCCTTCCGCGAGCGCGAAGATCTGTTCGATATGTACGAGGCGGTGTCAGGCGCGCGCATGCACGCGGCCTACTACCGTCCGGGCGGCGTGTATCGCGACCTGCCCGACACGATGCCGCAATACAAGGCATCCAAGGTGCGCAACGAGAAGGCCTTGGCCGCCCTGAACGAAACACGTTCGGGCTCGCTGCTGGACTTCATTGAAGACTTCACCAACCGCTTCCCGAAGTACGTTGACGAATACGAAACGCTGCTGACGGACAACCGGATTTGGAAGCAGCGCCTGGTTGGCATCGGCGTGGTGAGTCCGGAGCGCGCACTGAACAAGGGCTTCTCCGGTGCGATGCTGCGTGGTTCGGGCATCGAATGGGATGTGCGTAAGAAGCAGCCGTACGAGGTGTACGACCGCATCGATTTCGATATCCCAGTCGGCGTGAACGGTGATTGCTACGACCGTTATCTGGTGCGCGTGGAAGAAATGCGCCAGAGCAATCGCATCATCCGTCAGTGCATTGAGTGGCTGCGTAAGAACCCGGGTCCGGTGATCACCGATAACCACAAGGTGGCGCCGCCGTCGCGCGTGGACATGAAGACCAACATGGAAGAGCTGATTCACCACTTCAAGCTCTTCACCGAAGGTATGCATGTGCCAGAAGGCGAGGCGTATGCCGCCGTTGAGCACCCGAAGGGCGAGTTCGGCATCTATGCCATCTCCGACGGCGCCAACAAGCCGTACCGTCTGAAGATCCGCGCACCGGGCTTCGTTCATCTGGCCGCGCTCGACGAAATGGCGAAGGGTCACATGATTGCCGATGCCGTCACGATCATCGGTACGCAGGACATCGTGTTTGGCGAGATCGATCGCTGAACACGCAGGAAACAACGGTTTGACGCGCAGGCAAGCGCGGCTGTGAAACGAGGACGCACGCCGGGGTAAGGCAGTCAGGTAATACGCCCCGCGTCCCGCACCAATCGCAACGAACATGCTATCAGCAGAAGCTCTCAAGGAAATCGACCGGGCGGTCGCGAAATATCCCGCCGACCAGAAGCAGTCCGCCGTGATGGCGGCGCTGGCGGTCGCGCAGAGCGAGAAAGGCTGGGTCTCGCCCGAAGTCATGCAGTTCGTGGCCGAGTACCTCGAAATGCCGCCGGTGTGGGTCGAGGAAGTGGCGACGTTCTACAACATGTACGACACCAAGCCGGTTGGCCGATTCAAGCTGTCGGTGTGCACGAACTTGCCGTGCGCGCTGTCGGGCGGCGAACGTGCTGCCGACTACCTGAAGAAGAAGCTGGGCATCGGTTTCAACGAGACCACCGCCGACGGCAACTTCACGCTGAAGGAAGGCGAGTGCATGGGCGCGTGCGGTGATGCACCGGTCATGATCGTCAACAACACCCACATGTGCAGCTTCATGAGCAACGAGAAGCTCGACGCGCTGATCGCCGACCTCCAGTCGAAGGCGCCGACCAACGGAGCAGGCAAGTAAATGACCTCCCTGCACGATCGACATATCCAGCCGTTGATTCTGGCCGGTCTGAACGGCGACAACTGGCACCTCGAAGATTACGTCAAGCGTGGCGGCTATCAGCAGCTCAAACGCATCCTCACCGAGAAGATCACCCCCGAGCAGGTCATTGCCGACGTGAAGGCCTCTGGCCTCCGCGGCCGTGGCGGTGCAGGCTTCCCGACGGGCCTGAAGTGGAGCTTCATGCCGCGTCAATTCCCGGGCCAGAAGTATCTCGTCTGCAACACGGACGAAGGTGAGCCGGGCACGTTCAAGGATCGCGACATCATCCGGTACAACCCGCACGCGCTGATCGAAGGCATGGCCATCGGCGGCTACGCGATGGGCATCACCGTGGGCTACAACTACATCCACGGCGAGATCTGGAACGAATACAAGATCTTCGAACAGGCACTGGAAGAGGCGCGCGCTGCGGGCTTCCTCGGTGACAACATCCTGGGGTCCGGCTTCAACTTCCAGCTGCATGCGCACCATGGTTATGGCGCGTACATCTGCGGTGAAGAGACCGCACTGCTCGAGTCGCTGGAAGGCAAGAAGGGCCAGCCGCGCTTCAAGCCGCCGTTCCCGGCGAGCTTTGGCCTGTACGGCAAGCCGACGACCATCAACAACACCGAAACCTTTGCCGCGGTGCCGTTCCTGCTGGCCATCGGTCCGGATAACTACCTGAAGATGGGCAAGCCGAACAACGGCGGCTCGAAGATCTTCTCTGTGTCCGGCGACGTGGAGCGTCCGGGCAACTACGAGATTCCGCTGGGCACCCCGTTCTCCAAGCTGCTGGAGCTTGCGGGCGGCATGCGCGGTGGCAAGAAGCTCAAGGCGGTCATCCCGGGCGGATCGTCGGCGCCGGTGGTGCCGGCTGATCTGATGATGGCCTCCGACATGGATTACGACTCGATCGCCAAGGCCGGCTCGATGCTGGGCTCGGGCGCTGTCATCGTGATGGACGAAACGCGCTGCATGGTGAAGTCGCTGCTGCGCCTGTCGTATTTCTATTACGAAGAGTCGTGCGGCCAGTGCACGCCGTGCCGTGAGGGCACCGGCTGGCTGTACCGCGTCGTCGATCGCATCGAGCACGGCAAGGGCCGCCAGGAAGACCTGGACCTGCTGAACAACGTGGCCGAAAACATCATGGGCCGGACCATCTGCGCACTCGGCGATGCCGCTGCGATGCCGGTCCGCGGCATGCTCAAGCACTACTGGGATGAGTTCGCGTATCACGTCGAACACAAGCAGTGCATGGTGCCCACCTACCTTTAAGCGTGGCAGAACATGGTTGAAATCGAAATTGATGGCAAGAAGGTCGAGGTTGCCGAAGGCAGCCTGGTGATGGAGGCGGCCCGCCAGACGGGCACCTACATTCCTCACTTTTGCTATCACCGCAAACTGTCGGTCGCGGCCAACTGCCGGATGTGCCTGGTCGAGGTCGAGAAGGCGCCCAAGGCGCTGCCGGCCTGCGCCACGCCCGTCACCGCGGGCATGAAGGTCTTCACAAATTCCGAGAAGGCAGTGAAGGCGCAGAAGTCCGTGATGGAGTTCCTGCTGATCAACCACCCGCTGGATTGCCCGATCTGTGACCAGGGCGGCGAGTGTCAGTTGCAGGACTTGGCCGTGGGCTACGGCAAGTCTGAATCGCGCTACCAGGAAGAGAAGCGTGTGGTGTTCCACAAGAATGTGGGCCCGCTGATCTCCATGGAAGAAATGACGCGCTGCATTCACTGCACGCGCTGCGTCCGTTTCGGCCAGGAAATTGCCGGCGTGATGGAACTGGGCATGCTCAACCGCGGCGAGCATTCCGAGATCACGACGTTCGTCGGTCAGACTGTTGACTCCGAGTTGTCGGGCAACATGATCGACCTGTGCCCCGTTGGCGCGCTGACCAGCAAGCCGTTCCGCTATTCGGCCCGTACGTGGGAACTGGCACGCCGCAAGTCGGTGTCGCCGCACGATGGCCTGGGCGCCAACGTGATCGTCCAGACGAAGAATCAGCGCGTGATGCGCGTTCTGCCGCTGGACAACGAAGCCATCAACGAATGCTGGCTGTCCGATAAGGACCGTTTCGCCTATGAAGGCGTGAACAGCGACGACCGCCTGACCCAGCCGATGCTCAAGCAAGGCGGACAGTGGAAGGCGGTCGACTGGACCACTGCGCTGGAATACGTGGCCAACGGCCTTAACGAAATCAAGCGTGATCACGGCGCTGAGCAGATTGGTGCATTGGCGAGCCCGCACAGCACGCTGGAAGAGCTGTTCCTGTTGCAAAAACTGGTGCGCGGCATTGGCAGCGACAACGTCGACTTCCGTCTGCGTCAGTCTGATTTCTCGGCCAAGCCGACGGGCGCTCCGTGGCTCGGCATGCCGATCGCCGACGTGTCGCTGCTGCAGCGTACGCTGGTTGTTGGCTCGTTCCTGCGCAAGGATCACCCGCTGCTGGCCGCGCGTCTGCGTCAGGCAGGCAAGAAGGGTGCGCAACTGAGCGTGATCGGCGCAGGTGGCGAAGATTTGCTGATGCCTGCCACGCAGTTGCTGGGCGCGCCGTCGCAATGGCTGTCGCTGCTGTCGCAAGTTGCCGTGGCGGTGGCAGCTGCCAACAACGTTGCCCGCCCGGGTGGCACCGATAGCATCGAAGCCGGTGACGTTGCCAAGCGCATCGCTGCGAGCCTTGCGTCGGGAGAGCGTAAGGCTGTGTTCCTCGGTAACGCTGCTGTGGCGCATCCGCAGTTCTCGCAACTGCATGCGCTGGCCCAGTGGGTGGCGCAGCAGACCGGCGCGACGCTGGGTTTCCTGACGGAAGCGGCCAACACCGTGGGCGGCTACATTGCCGGTGCGTTGCCGCAAGGCAATGGTCTGGACGCCGCCGCCATGCTGGCGCAACCGCGTCGCGCTTACGTGCTGCTGGGCGCTGAGCCGGAATTCGATACTGCGAACCCCGTGCAAGCCCGTGCCGCGCTGGACCAGGCTGACACCGTGATCGTGCTCGCCCCGTTCGCTTCCCGCGCCGCCCTTGAGTACGCGGACGTGCTGCTGCCGACGGCTCCGTTCACGGAAACGTCGGGCACGTTCATCAACTGCGAAGGTTTGCCGCAAAGCTTCAACGGCGTTGTGCGCGGCCTGGGCGATTCGCGTCCGGCGTGGAAGGTTCTGCGCGTGCTGGGCAACCTGCTGAACGTCTCGGGCTTTGAATACGACAGCTCGGAAGTGGTGCGCGACGAAGTGCTGGCCAAGCCGGTCAGCGAGCGTTTGTCGAACGCGACGACCGCGCAGACCGCCGCGCCTGCTGCCGCTGCGGCAGGCATCGAACGTCTGGCCGATGTGCCGATCTACCACGCCGACCCGATCGTGCGTCGTGCGGGCTCCCTGCAACTGACGGCTGCAGCACGCGCCGCGGTGCGCGCTGGCGTGCCGGCAGATCTCTATGCACAGCTGGGCCTGGTCGATGGTGATGCCGTGCGCGTGACGCAAGGGCAGACCAGTGTGGTGCTGCCGGCAGTGCTGGACAAGTCGCTGGCTTCCGGCGTGATCCGTGTGCCCGCGGCGACCGAGGCGTCGGCGCAGCTGGGTGCCATGTTCGGTGCGGTGAGCGTTGAGAAGGTTGAATCGTCCGCGCTGGCGGCTACGGTGTAAGGGTCAACATGATCGAGTCGATTACTTCTTTCGGTACCGCCACCTTCGGTGGGTGGTGGCCGCTGATCTGGACGCTGGTCCGTGCGGTCTGCATCATTCTGCCGTTGCTGCTGTGCGTGGCTTACCTGATCCTGTGGGAGCGCAAGCTCATCGGCTGGATGCACGTGCGTCTGGGCCCGAACCGCGTGGGCCCGATGGGCCTGCTGCAGCCGATTGCCGACGTGCTGAAGCTGCTCCTCAAGGAAGTCATGGTGCCGAGCGCGGTCAGCCGTGGCATGTACATCATCGCGCCGCTGATGGTGCTGATGCCCGCCGTGGCGATCTGGGCGGTGATTCCGTTCCAGGCCGAGGCGATGGTGTCGAACATCAACGCCGGCCTGCTGTACGTGATGGCGATCAGCTCTGTCGGCGTGTATGGCGTGATTCTGGCGGGCTGGGCTTCCAACTCGAAATACGCGTTCCTCGGTGCGATGCGCGCCTCGGCACAGATGATTTCGTACGAAATCGCGATGGGCTTCGCGCTCGTGACGGTGCTGATGGTGACGGGTAGCCTGAACCTGTCGGACATCGTCAACTCGCAGAACCGCGGTTTCTTTGCAGGTCACGGTATCAACATCCTGTCGTGGAACTGGCTGCCGCTGCTGCCGATGTTCGGCGTCTACTTCATCTCGGGTGTGGCTGAAACGAACCGCCACCCGTTCGATGTGGTGGAAGGCGAATCCGAGATCGTAGCCGGCCACATGATCGAGTACTCGGGCATGGCGTTCGCGCTGTTCTTCCTGGCCGAGTACATCAACATGATCGTGATCTCGGCGCTGACGGCGACGCTGTTCCTGGGCGGCTGGGCTTCGCCGATCGACGCACCGGTCCTCAACTGGATTCCGGGCTTCTTCTGGCTGCTGATCAAGGTTTTCCTGCTGCTGTCGGTCTTCATCTGGCTGCGTGCATCGTTCCCGCGTTATCGCTATGACCAGATCATGCGTCTGGGCTGGAAGATCTTCATTCCGCTCACTGTGGGCTGGCTTGTCGTCGTCGCCATCTGGTTGGTGTCGCCGTGGAACATCTGGAAGTAACGGGACAATAGGAAGGCACCATGTTGCTTGCCATCAAGGAATTCTTTAACAGCCTGCTCCTGAAGGAACTCTTCAAGGGCCTGGCGCTGACCGGGCGCTATCTGTTCGCGCGCAAGATCACTGTTCTCTTTCCGGAAGAGAAGACGCCGCTGTCGCCGCGCTTTCGCGGCCTGCATGCACTGCGTCGCTATCCGAACGGGGAAGAGCGCTGCATTGCATGCAAGCTGTGCGAAGCCGTTTGCCCGGCCCTGGCCATTACGATCGAGTCGGATCAGCGCGACGACGGCACCCGCCGCACCACGCGCTATGACATCGACCTGACCAAGTGCATTTTCTGCGGCTTCTGTGAAGAGGCTTGCCCGGTGGACGCCATCGTCGAGACGCACATCCTGGAATACCACGGTGAAAAGCGCGGCGACCTGTATTTCACCAAGGACATGCTGCTGGCCGTGGGTGATCGCTTCGAGCCGGAAATTGCGGCCAACAAGGCGGCCGACGCTAAGTACCGCTGATTCAAGACGTCCGCCGTGCAGCTGGAGTTGGCGGGCGTTGCAGTTGACATCCCGGTTGGACAACGGCTCTTCGAGAGCCAACCAGTTGCGGTGGCGTCATGCCACCGCGGCTTTGGACAAGCGCGTGCCGCAAAACGGCCCGTGCCAGGATCATGGAAATCACGACGATCATCTTCTACTGTTTCGCGCTCGTGCTGGTGCTCGCAGCGCTGAAGGTCATCACCGCGAAGAACCCGGTGCACGCGGCGCTGTTCCTCGTGCTCTCGTTCTTCACTGCGGCGGCGATCTGGATGCTGCTCAAGGCGGAATTCCTCGCCATCACGCTGGTGCTGGTCTACGTTGGGGCAGTGATGGTGCTGTTCCTGTTCGTGGTGATGATGATCGATATCGACATCGAACACCTGCGACGCGATTTCTGGACCTACGTGCCGATGGCTGCCTTCGTGGGCGTCGTCATCATCCTGGAAATGGCTGTTGTGCTGACCAAGACCTTCATGGGCCGCGTGCAGCCCGTGCAGGAGTTGCCGAAGGGCTTTACCGGCCCGAACACGCAGGCGCTCGGGAAGCTGATCTACACCGATTACATCTATGCCTTTGAAGTGGCCGGCGCGGTTCTGCTGCTCGCGATTGTCGCGGCCGTGGCGCTGACCGCACGCCGTCGCAAGGACACCAAGGCACAGAACGTGTCCGAGCAAATCCGCGTGAAGCGCAAGGACCGCGTGCGACTGGTCTCGATGCCGGCGGAAAAGTCGGCTGGCGCAGCTTCGGCTGAATCCAAGAGCTGAGCCCCGGGAGAACCCATATGTCTTCGCTATCCCTTGCCCATTACCTCGTGCTCGGCGCGGTGCTGTTTGCCATCAGCATCGTCGGCATCTTCCTGAACCGCAAGAACGTCATCGTGCTGCTGATGGCGATCGAACTGATGCTGCTGGCGGTCAACCTGAACTTCGTCGCGTTCTCCCACTACCTGGGGGATCTGGCGGGGCAGGTGTTCGTGTTTTTCATCCTGACGGTGGCCGCGGCGGAATCCGCGATCGGTCTCGCCATCCTGGTGGTGCTGTTCCGTAACCTGGACACCATCAACGTCGACGATCTGGACAGCCTCAAGGGCTGACCTCCGCATCCACCTATAAGAAGCGTTCCATGGCTACCACGCTCAATCCCAACCTGCTGCTGGCGATCCCGCTCGCGCCGCTGGCCGGCGCGGCGATCGCCGGGCTGTTCGGCACCAAGTTCTTTGGCGAGAAGATCGGCCGCACGGCATCCCACAGCGTCACCATCCTCGGTGTTGCGATCGCCTTCATTCTGTCGGCGCTGACGCTGTCCGACGTCATCAACGGCACCGGTTACAACGGCACCGTCTACGAATGGATGACGGTGGGTTCGCTGAAGATGGAAGTCGGCTTCCTCATCGATTCGCTCACGGCGATGATGATGTGCGTGGTGACCTTCGTCTCGTTGATGGTGCACATCTACACCATCGGCTATATGGCGGAAGACGACGGCTACAACCGTTTCTTCGCGTACATCTCGCTGTTCACCTTCTCGATGTTGATGCTCGTGATGAGCAACAACTTCCTGCAGCTGTTCTTCGGCTGGGAAGCGGTGGGTCTGGTGTCTTACCTGCTGATCGGCTTCTGGTTCAAGCGTCCGACGGCCATCTACGCCAACATGAAGGCGTTCCTGGTCAACCGTGTGGGTGACTTCGGCTTCGTGCTCGGTATCGGCCTGCTGCTTGCATACAGCGGTAGCCTGAGCTACGCCGACGTGTTCGCCGCCCGCGACAACCTGGCCACGATCGGCTTCCCGGGTACCGACTGGCACATGCTGACGGTCGCGTGCATCTGCCTGTTCATCGGCGCGATGGGTAAGTCCGCACAGTTCCCGCTGCATGTGTGGCTGCCGGACTCGATGGAAGGCCCGACCCCGATTTCCGCGCTGATTCACGCGGCCACCATGGTGACGGCCGGTATCTTCATGGTCGCACGCATGTCGCCGCTGTTCGAGCTGTCGGATTCCGCGCTGTCGTTCGTGCTGATCATCGGCGCTATCACCGCGCTGTTCATGGGGTTCCTGGGCATCATCCAGACCGACATCAAGCGCGTGGTGGCGTACTCCACGCTGTCCCAGCTCGGCTACATGACCGTCGCGCTGGGCGCATCGGCCTACCAAGTGGCCGTGTTCCACCTGATGACACACGCCTTCTTTAAGGCACTGCTGTTCCTGGGTGCCGGCTCGGTCATCATCGGCATGCACCACGATCAGGACATGCGCAACATGGGCGGCCTGCGCAAGTACATGCCGATTACGTGGCTGACGTCTCTGGTGGGTTCGCTGGCGCTGATCGGTACGCCGTTCTTCTCGGGCTTTTATTCGAAGGACTCGATCATCGAAGCGGTGCGTGAATCGCATCTGCCCGGCGCGGGCTTTGCCTACTGGGCCGTGCTGGCGGGCGTGTTCGTGACCGCGTTCTACTCGTTCCGCATGTACTTCCTGGTGTTCCACGGTGAAGAGCGTTTCGGCAAGGCCCACGCCCACCACGACGACCACCATGAAGAGGAAGAGGGCGACCACGACCATCATCATGGTCTGGCCCCCGGCCAGAAGCCGCATGAGTCGCCCTGGGTGGTGACGGTCCCGCTGGTGCTGTTGGCGATCCCGTCGGTCATCATCGGTGCAATGGCGATCCAGCCGATGCTGTTCGGCGAGTTCTTCAAGCACGGTGTGGTGTTCTCGGAAGTCATCTTCAACAGCGAAAACCATGAAGCCATGAAGGTGCTGGCCGAAGACTTCCACGGCTGGGTGGCGATGGCGCTGCATGGTTTCACGTCGGCCCCGTTCATTCTGCTGGTGCTGGGTGTCGTGTTGTCGTGGTTCTTCTATTTGAAGCGCCCGGATATTCCGGCGGCGATCGCCAAGCGCTTCTCCGGCGTCTACAAGCTGCTGGACAACAAGTACTACATGGACAAGATCAACGAGATCGTCTTTGCCAACGGTGCGGTCAAGTTCGGCCGAGGCCTGTGGAAGGGCGGCGATCAAGGTGTGATCGACGGTGTTGTCGTGAACGGCAGCGCGCGTCTGGTGGGCTGGTTCGCGACGGTCGTGCGCCTGCTCCAGTCCGGCTTCATCTATGACTATGCGTTCGCGATGATCATCGGCACGGTTGGGCTGCTGACGTATTTCGTGTTCCTGGCAGGCAAATAAGGGATTACAAAAATGGTTCTGTCTTTTGCGATCTGGCTGCCGATCTTCTTCGGCGTGCTGGTGCTGGCCTCGGGCTCAGACCGCAATCCCGGTTATGTCCGCTGGATGTCGCTGATCGGCTCGCTGATCAGCTTTGTGATGACGTTGCCGCTGATCACGCGTTTCGACAAGACGACGGCTGCCATGCAGTTCGTCGAGAAGTCGTCGTGGATCGAGCGTTTCCACATCAGCTACTACCTGGGTGTCGACGGCATTTCAATGTGGTTCGTGGTGCTGACCGCGTTCATCACCGTCATCGTCGTCATCGCCGCCTGGGAAGTGATTACCGAGCGCGTGGCGCAGTACATGGCCGCGTTCCTGATCCTGTCGGGTCTGATGATCGGCGTGTTTGCGTCGCTCGACGGTCTGCTGTTCTACGTGTTCTTCGAAGCCACGCTGATCCCGATGTACATCATCATCGGCGTGTGGGGCGGCCCGAACCGCGTCTACGCAGCATTCAAGTTCTTCCTCTACACGCTGCTGGGCTCTTTGCTGACGCTGGTTGCGCTGCTGTACCTGTACTTCCACAGCGGCACGTTTGAAATCCTGCAGTGGCATCAGGTCAAGCTGTCGATGAACGAGCAGATCCTGATCTTCCTCGCGTTCTTCATGGCCTTTGCCGTGAAGGTGCCGATGTGGCCGGTGCACACCTGGCTGCCGGATGCGCACGTGGAAGCGCCGACTGGTGGTTCGGTGGTGCTGGCTGCCATCATGCTGAAGCTGGGCGCCTACGGCTTCCTGCGGTTCTCGCTGCCGATCGCGCCGGATGCCAGCCACAGCCTGTCCGCATTCATCATCGCGATCTCGCTGGTTGCCGTGATCTACATCGGTCTGGTGGCGCTGGTGCAGGCCGACATGAAGAAGCTGGTCGCGTATTCGTCGATCGCGCACATGGGCTTCGTCACGCTGGGCTTCTTCATCTTCAACGAGATCGGTGTGGAGGGCGGTATCGTCCAGATGATCTCGCACGGCTTCATCTCGGGCGCAATGTTCCTGTGCATTGGCGTGTTGTATGACCGCGTGCACTCGCGTCAGATTGCCGATTACGGCGGTGTGGTGAACACGATGCCGAAGTTTGCGGCGCTGTCGGTCTTCTTTGCGATGGCCAACTGCGGCCTGCCGGCAACCTCTGGTTTCGTCGGCGAGTTCATGGTGATCCTGGGTTCCGTGAAGTTCAACTTCTGGATTGGCCTCCTGGCCGCCACGGCGCTGATCTTTGGCGCAGCGTATTCGCTGTGGATGGTCAAGCGCGTGATCTTCGGTGATGTGACGCACAAGCATGTGGCCGAGCTGAAGGACCTGAATTGCCGCGAGTTCTTCATGCTGGGCGTGCTCGCGATCGCCACCCTGTACATGGGCCTGTATCCGAAGCCCTTCACCGATGTCATGCATGCGTCCGTGGTCAATCTGCTGACCCACGTGGCTCAGTCGAAGCTGTAAGCAGCGAGAAGAAACTATGCAATCGTCCTCCTCTATTGCGGCTTTTGCCCCAATCGTTTTTCTCGCGCTGGGCATTGGTGCCGTCAACTGGATTGACTTGGCACGCGGCCAGAAACGAAGCAGCGTGGCGTATCCGGTTTCGCTGGTGATTACGCTGGTGCTGGCGGTGTGGTTCGCGCTGAATGCTGCGAACGGTGAGACGCACTACGTGTTCGGCAACATGGCCGTGATCGACCCGATGGCTAACGTGCTGGCGTCGTTCTGTGCGCTGACGCTGTTTGCCACGCTGGTATACACGCGCCGCTATCTGGCCGACCGTGACATGTACGCGGGCGAGTTCTATATGTTCGCCCTGTTCACACTGGGCGGCCAGGTGGTGATGATCACCGGCAATAACTTCCTCGTGCTCTATCTGGGCCTGGAACTGCTGTCGCTTGCGTCCTACACGCTGGTAGCGCTGCGTCGCCGTTCGAACGTGTCGTCCGAATCGGCCATGAAGTATTTCATCCTGGGCGCGCTGGCATCTGGCCTGCTGCTGTACGGCATGTCGATGCTGTACGGTGCAACCGGCTCGTTGGAGCTGGGCAAGGTGTTTGACGCCATCAAGAACGGTGAGATCAACAAGACGATCCTCGTGTTCGGCGTGGTGTTCATTGTTGCTGGCCTGGGCTTCAAGCTTGGTGTGGCGCCGTTCCACATGTGGGTGCCGGATGTGTACCAGGGCTCGCCGACGGCCGTGACGCTGCTGATTGCCGGTGCGCCGAAAGTGGCCGCCTTCGCAATGACGCTGCGTATTCTGGTGGAAGGCCTGCTGCCGCTGGCATTCGACTGGCAGAACATGCTGATCGTGCTGGCTGTCGTGTCGTTGGCTATCGGCAATATCACAGGCGTTGTGCAGACCAACTTCAAGCGTCTACTGGGTTATTCGACCGTCTCGCACATGGGCTTCCTGCTGCTGGGCCTGGTATCGGGCGTCAGCTCCGGCAAGCCGGATTTGACGGCACAGGCCTACAGCGCGTCGATGTTCTATGCCATCACCTACGTGCTGACCGCACTGGGCGCGTTCGGCGTCATCCTGCTGCTGTCGCGCAAGGGGTACGAGGCGGAAGACATCGCCGACCTGAAAGGCCTGTCGAAGAAGAGCCCGTGGTTCGCGCTGCTGATGCTGTTCATCATGATGTCGTTGGCGGGCCTGCCGCCGACGGTCGGTTTCTACGCCAAGCTGTCGGTCCTGGGCGCAGTCGTCGATGCGGGCATGTCGTGGCTGGCCGTTGTGGCGGTGCTGTTCTCGCTGGTGGGCGCGTTCTACTACCTGCGCGTCATCAAGGTCATGTACTTTGACGTGCCGGCTGACGAAGGCCCTGTGGAAGCCACCTTCGGCCTGCGCTCGCTGCTGTCGATCAATGGCTTGCTGGTGTTGTTGCTCGGTATCTTTCCGGCCGGCCTGATGGCCGTGTGCTATCAGGCGATCCGCCTGACGCTGGCTTCGTAATACGCCGAGCGTCATGAGCACGTCGACGGGCGGCCTGTTTGTCATCGTGTTGGCACTGATCTGTGCCAACCTGCCGTTCGTCAACCAACGCGTGCTGGCACTGGTGCCGGCACGCTGGCCGCGCAAGCCGTTCTGGCTGCGCGGCACCGAGCTGATTGCCATGTATGTTGTGGTTGGGCTGATCGGCTTCAGTATTGAATCGAGCCAGGGCAATGCGTTTGCGCAAGGCTGGCAGTTCTACGCGATCACCGCATGCCTGATGCTGGTGTTCGCGTTTCCGGGCTTTACGTGGCAATACCTGGTTCGCCATCCCCGCGATTCCCGTTAATTCCCGCCGGGCAGGTTCCCGCTGTCTCGGCATGAGAGAGCGCCATGTCCGATCACACCCCGCCGAACGAAACCTCTGAGACTGCGCAGGACTCGGACGCCGGCCTGCGCGAGACGCAGGTGGCCTCTGCGCTGATGCACCAGGGTAAATTCCTCACGCTCAAGCAGGACATCGTCCGTCTGCCGGACGGCCGAAATGCCAGCCGCGAATACCTGGTTCATCCCGGTGCAGTGATGATGATTCCGCTGTTCGACGATGGCACCGTGCTCATGGAGCGCCAGTTTCGCTATCCAGTCGACAGGGTGATGATCGAGTTTCCCGCCGGCAAGCTCGACCCGCAAGAAGGCGCGCTGGCATGCGGCAAGCGCGAACTGCGGGAGGAAACCGGCTACACGGCCGAGCGCTGGGACTACCTCACACGCATCCATCCGGTCATTTCGTATTCCACCGAATTCATCGACATTTATCTTGCCCGGGATCTGAAGCAAGGCGAGGCAATGCTCGATGAAGGCGAATTTCTCGAGACTTTTGTCACCTCGGCTGGTCAGCTCATCGATTGGGTGCGCGATGGCAAAATTTCGGACGTGAAGACCATCATCGGCACGTTCTGGCTTGAGAAGATCCTGTCCGGAGCCTGGACCCCAGGTGCAGCCTGAGCCGCTTGCTGCCGTCGCTTGATCGCACGATTTTGCTGTCTTCGCTACCATGGCGAACGGTCGTGCGAAAAAATTAGCACGACCGTTCACAAATTTTTGAATCGGGGATACACTCATCCCCATGCGCTGGACCGATCATGAAAGTGCTGGACCTCCGCTGTGCCAATGACCACCGCTTCGAAGGCTGGTTCGGCTCTGATGCCGACCTGCAATCGCAGCAAGAACGCGGGCTGTTGACGTGTCCTGTCTGCGGTCACAACGAGGTTGAGCGCTTGCCGAGTGCGCCGCGCCTGAATCTGTCGTCGTCACGAACGGAGGCCGCCCAGAAGGGCGCTGCCGCCAAGACAGCCGAAGGCGAGGGCGGTGTATCCGCAACCCTGCAACAGCTCTACCTGAAAGCCGTGCGCCATGTCCTTGCCAATACCGAGGACGTCGGCGAGCGGTTTGCAGAAGAGGCGCGCCGCATGCACTACAACGAGGCGCCGGAGCGGGGCATTCGCGGAACGACGTCTCGGGAGGAAGCGCAGGAACTGGCCGAGGAAGGCATCGACGTGATGCCGCTGCTGGTGCCCGACGCGCTGAAGCAGCCCGTGCACTAGCAGCCCCGATTCAGGTCCGCGCCGGTCCGACAGAACGTTCTTCGCCGATTTGCCACGGTGGGGAGCCAACCACAGGAGACAGGCATGGATCTGAACTACTCGGCGGCCGACGATGCGTTCCGCCAGGAAGTCCGCGGCTGGCTGGAAGCCAATCTGCCCAAGGACATCCAGGACAAGGTGTTGAACCACCGCCGCCTGAGCCGCGACGATTTCGTCCGCTGGCACAAGGCGCTCGCAGCGAAGGGCTGGTCGGTACCGCACTGGCCGGTCGAGTGGGGCGGCACCGGCTGGTCCCCCATCCAAAAACACATCTGGGACGAAGAGTGCGCGCAGGTCGGCGCACCTGGCGTGCTGCCGTTCGGCGTCAGCATGGTCGCGCCCGTGATCATGAAGTACGGCAATGAAGCGCAGAAGCGCTACTTCCTGCCGCGCATCGTTGATTGCACCGACTGGTGGTGCCAGGGCTATTCGGAGCCGGGGTCCGGGTCCGATCTGGCCTCCGTCAAGACGCGTGCTGTGCGCGAAGGCGATCACTACATCGTCAATGGCCAGAAGACCTGGACGACGCTCGGCCAACACGCCGACATGATCTTCTGTCTCGTCCGCACCGACCCCGATGCGAAGAAGCAAGAAGGCATCTCGTTCCTGCTGATCGACATGAAGACGCCGGGCATTACCGTGCGCCCGATCATCATGCTGGACGAAGAGCACGAGGTGAACGAGGTCTTCTTCGACAACGTCAAGGTGCCCGTCCAGAACCTGATCGGTGATGAGAACCGCGGATGGACGTACGCCAAATACCTGCTCGGCCACGAGCGCACCGGCATTGCACGTGTGGGCAATTCCAAGCGCGAACTGGCGTTCCTCAAGCGCGTTGCCAAGCAACACCAGAAGAACGGCAAGCCGCTGCTGCAGGACCCGGTATTCGGTGCCAAGGTGGCGTCGCTGGAGATCGAACTGCTGGCGCTGGAGATGACGGTGCTGCGCGTGGTGTCGAGCGAGAACGCAGGCAAGGGCCCGGGGCCCGAGGCGTCGCTGCTCAAGATCAAGGGCACGCAGATCCAGCAGATGCTGACCGAGCTGATGGTGGAGGCCGTGGGGCCATACGCCCAGCCGTTCGACCCGAGCTACCTTGAAGGCGAGACCTCGCAGGCCGCGACGGGCGACAACGATGCCGCGCCGCTTGCGCCGTACTACTTCAACTATCGCAAGACCTCGATCTACGGCGGGTCGAACGAAATCCAGCGCAACATCATCTCGCAGATGATCCTTGGCGTCTGAGCAGAACGGCGACAGAACACATAGCGGAGACAAACATGGATTTCTCGTTCACCGACGAACAGAAGCAACTGGCCGACGCGGTGCGCCGCTTCATCGAGAAGGACTACAGCTTTGAGGCGCGCAACAAGGTCGTGTATTCGCCGGAAGGTGTGTCGCAGGGCCACTGGGATGCACTGGCCGAACTGGGCCTGACCGCACTGCCTGTGCCTGAAGCACAAGGCGGTTTTGACGGCCGCGCGATGGACTTGCTGGTGGTGATGCAGGAACTGGGTCGCGGCCTGGTCGTGGAACCGTATCAGGCCACCGTGCTCGGCGCCCAGGCGCTGAAGCTGGCGGGCGGCCAAGAGGCATTGCTGGAAGAAGTTGCTGGCGGCGCTGTGAAGCTGGCTATTGCATTCGGCGAGCGCCAATCGCGTTACGAGCTGTTCAACGTCACCACGCGCGCCACACAGCAGGGCGCCGGTTGGACGCTGACCGGCGAGAAGGCGGTTGTGGTGCATGGCGCGCAGGCAGACAAGCTGATCGTCTCGGCGCGCACCGGTGGCGAAGCGCGTGATACGTCGGGCCTGTCGCTCTTCGTGGTCGAGCGCGATGCCGCTGGCGTGACGGTCAAGGACTACCGCACGATCGACAACCTGCACGCTGCGGACATCCGCTTCGACAACGCGCCGGCAACGCTGCTGGGCAAGGCCGGCGAAGCGTGGGAGACCATCGATGCCGTCGCCGATCTCGGCTGCGTGCTGTTGTGTGCTGAAGCGATCGGTTTGATCGATGCGCTGAACGCCGCAACGCTGGAGTACACCAAGACCCGCCAGCAGTTTGGCGTGCCCATCGCGCGCTTCCAGGCGCTGCAGCACCGCATGGTCGACATGTTCATCCATGGCGAGCAGGCGCGTTCGATCACGTATCTGGCGGCTGCGCACTTTGAAGATGGCGATGTCGAGGCGCGCCGCCGCTATGTGTCGGCGGCCAAGGCGCGTGTCGGCCAGGCTGCGCGTGATGTTGGGCAGGAAGCGGTGCAGTTGCACGGCGGCATGGGCGTGACGAACGAACTGCCGGCCGCACACATGTTCAAGCGGCTGACGATGATCAACACGACGTTGGGTGACGTGGATCATCACTTGGCACGCTTCGCATCGCTGCCCGGCTTCCAGCAGGCGGCGTAACGGCAAACCTGAACGCCCCGCATTCGTGCGGGGCGTTGTCATTTGGAGGAGACGACATGGCGGAAAACGAAAACGCAGCAGCGACACGATCGTACGAGTTCTACTTCGACGATTTCGAGGTCGGCCGCACGCTGCAGATGGGTACCTACACCGTCACCGAAGAAGAGATCCTGAGCTTCGCGCGGCAGTACGATCCGCAGCCGTTCCACATCGATGCAGAGGCCGCCAAGCACAGCATCTACGGCGGCATTATTTCGAGCGGCTGGATGACCTGTTCGATCATGATGCGGCTGATGGTGACCGGCTTCCTGGGCAAGGCAGCCAGCATGGGTTCCCCGGGCGTGGATGAAATCCGCTGGATGAAGCCGGTGTATCCGGGCGACACGCTGTCGGTGTCGAGCACGTGCATGGAGGTGCGTCCCTCGCAGTCGAAGCCGGACCGCGGTGTGGCGGTCAACCGCTGGGAAGCGCGCAACCAGCGCGGCGAACTCGTCTGCACGGTCACGGGCATGGGCTTGTTTGGCCGACGCCCGAAGACTTGAGGACACCTCATCGCATCACAACAAGGAGACAACCCAGATGCGCATCATCGAATCGCTCGACGAGCTGAAAGGTTTGATCGGTCAGGAAGTTGCCGTGAGTGACTGGACCGAGATCACGCAGCAGCAGGTCAACCTCTTTGCCGAGGCCACGGGCGATCACCAGTGGATTCACGTGGATGTGGAGCGTGCCAAGCGCGAGTCGCCGTTTGGCGCACCGGTGGCGCACGGTTTTCTGACGCTGTCGCTGCTGCCGATGCTGATGGCCAATGCGATCGAGATGTCCGACGTGAAGATGGGCGTGAACTACGGCCTGAACAAGGTTCGCTTTACGGCGCCGGTGCCGGTCGGCAGCCGCGTGCGTGCGCGCGTGAAGCTGGTCGAAATGGAAGCGCTGCCGCCGCTGCCCAATGCCCCCGCGTTGACCGGCGCACAGATGACCTGGGCCGTGACCATCGAGCGTGAGGGGCAGGAGCGCCCCGTGTGCGTGGCCGAATCGATTTCGCGCCGCTATTCCTGAGTTCTGTTCTCGCAAGGCTCCGAGGCCGGCGCAATGCCGGCCTTTCTTTTTGCATCGGTTTGCCCTTGCACCCCGCTTGTTTTGTGCTTGTCTTCTTGCGCCCCAAGCAGGCGCATTCCAACGGACAAATGCGCTGACTTGGCGCCGCTTTGGCACCGTTTTGGCGCGAATTTCCCTTCGAATGAGCCGAATGCGATGGCACGGTAGTTGCACTTTTGGGCCCCGGGGAGTCGTTCTCGCCACCAATAAACCCAAGGAGCCGCAATGAAACGTCGTGAGCTGTTGAAGCTGTCTGCCGTCGCCGCCGCAACGCTGTTGTCCGTGTCGAGCCTCGCGTTTGCTCAGGCAAAAGAACCGATCAAGGTCGGCGTCCTGCATTCGCTGTCGGGCACGATGGCCATCTCCGAGACGTCGCTGAAAGACGTTGCGCTGATGACGATCGACGAGATCAACAAGAGTGGTGGCGTGCTGGGCCGCAAGCTGGAGCCGGTGGTGGTGGACCCGGCATCGAACTGGCCGCTGTTTGCCGAGAAGGCGCGCGGGCTGCTGACGCAGGACAAGGTGGCGGTGACATTCGGCTGCTGGACGTCGGTGTCGCGCAAGTCGGTGCTGCCGGTCTATGAAGAGCTGAACGGCCTGCTGTTCTACCCGGTGCAGTACGAAGGCGAAGAGATGTCAAAGAACGTCTTCTACACCGGCGCGGCGCCCAACCAGCAGGCCATTCCGGCCGTGGAATACCTGATGAGCAAGGAAGGCGGGGGCGCCAAGCGCTTCTTCCTGCTCGGTACCGACTACGTCTATCCGCGCACGACCAACAAGATCCTGCGCGCGTTCCTGCACAGCAAGGGCGTGAAGGACAGCGACATCGAAGAGGTCTACACCCCCTTCGGTCACTCCGACTATCAGACCATCGTTGCCAACATCAAGAAGTTCTCGCAGGGCGGCAAGACGGCCGTGGTGTCGACCATCAATGGTGATTCAAACGTGCCGTTCTACAAGGAACTCGGCAACGCCGGCCTGAAGGCCAAGGACGTGCCGGTGGTGGCCTTCTCAGTGGGTGAAGAAGAACTGCGCGGCATCGACACCAAGCCGCTGGTGGGCCATCTGGCTGCATGGAACTACTTCATGTCGGTCAAGAACCCGGTCAACGACGACTTCAAGAAGAAGTGGGCTGCATGGGTCAAGGCCAACAACCTGCCCGGCGGCGACAAGCGCGTCACCAACGACCCGATGGAAGCCACCTACGTCGGCATCATGATGTGGAAGCAGGCCGTCGAGAAGGCCGGCTCCACCGACGTGGACAAGGTCCGCAAGGCGATGTACGGCCAGCAGTTCAAGGCACCGTCGGGCTTCACGCTGGTGATGAACAACAACCATCACCTGAGCAAGCCCGTGATGATTGGCGAAGTGCGTGGCGACGGCCAGTTCAACGTCGTGTGGAAGACGCCGACGGTGATCCGCGCCAAGCCGTGGAGCCCGTACATCCCGGGCAACGAGGGCAAGCCTGACGAAGTGAAGTAATCAGGCGGACCGGCGGCGCATGCAGCGCGGCCGGTCCTTTGAACGACGCTGCACGACGTGGCGGACGGCCCAATACCGGCCGCCACGCATCGGATCGCCATGATGCGCTTGTCCCGCTGGTTGTTTCATTCCCTTGCCGCACTGCTGTGCGCTTTCTGTCTGGCTGCGACGCCCCAGGGCTCTGCGTGGGCCGCCGGACAACCCCTGACCCAGGCCGATCTCAAGCCGCTGGCCGAAGACGACTTCGATGCCAAGGTCAAGGCGCTCAACGCGCTGACCGCTGCGCCCGCCGAACAAGCCGGGCCGATCCTGCAAGCCTTGCAGAATGACGCGCTGTTCTTCGCGCCCGCCGCCGGCATGGTGCGTCAGGACGGCGAGAAGTATCTGGACGCGATCACTGGCCAACCCGTCACCGTCAAGGCCGACGATCTGCAGTCGCTCACACTGAACAATGCCCTGCGTGCGCAAGTGGACAGCGCGGCGAGCGGCTTCGTGCTGCAATCGCCCGATCGTGCCGTGCGCGCACAGGCCGTCGATACGTTGCTTGCGCATCCCGAGACGGCGTCGCGCCCCATTGTCGACGCGGCGCGCAAGCATGAAACCGATCCGGAGTTGCGCAGCAAGTTGCATGTGCTCTGGGCCAATCTCGCGCTTGACGACGGCACGCATGCCGAGAAACTCGAAGCGCTCAAGCTGCTTGCGGGCGATACCAACCCGCAGACGCGCCAGCGCATCGCCCCGTTGCTCGCCAAGGACAGCGGCGCCGACGATGAACTGCGCGCCGCAGCCCAGCAGGCGCTCGACGGCCTCGCTGCGCAGCAACGCAAGGCCGAGCTGGTCGGCAACCTGTTTGCGGGGCTGAGCCTCGGCTCGGTGCTGCTGCTGGCGGCGCTTGGGCTGGCCATCACGTATGGACTGATCGGCGTCATCAACATGGCGCACGGTGAGTTCCTGATGATCGGTGCGTACGCCACCTACGTGGTGCAGACGATTTTCCGCAACTACTTTCCGAACGCGTTCGACTGGTATCTGCCCGCGGCGCTGCCTGCTGCGTTCCTGGCGGCGGCCATCGTCGGCTTTGCGCTGGAGCGACTGGTGCTGCGTCACCTGTATGGCCGTCCGCTCGAAACGCTGCTCGCCACGTTCGGGATCAGCCTGCTGTTGATGCAGGCGGTGCGCTCGATTTTCGGTGCGCAGAACGTGGAGGTGGCGAACCCGAGCTGGATGAGCGGCGGCATTGCGCTGTATCCGGGCCTCGTACTGCCTTACAACCGGCTCGTCATCCTGCTGTTTGCGCTGGCTGTGGTGGCGATTGCGTGGGCGGTGCTCAACCGTACGCGCCTGGGCCTGTTCGTGCGGGCCACCACGCAGAACCGCACGATGGCGGCCTGCGTTGGCGTGCGCACGTGGAAGGTCGACAGCTATGCGTTTGCATTCGGCGCCGGTATTGCCGGCCTGGGGGGCTGCGCACTCTCGCAGATCGGCAACGTCGGGCCGGACCTCGGCCAGAGCTACATCATCGATTCGTTCATGGCCGTGGTGCTGGGCGGGGTGGGGCAACTGGCCGGCACGATCATCGGTGCGTTCGGGCTGGGCCTCATCAACAAATTCATCGAGCCGTTCTACGGCGCGGTGCTGGCAAAGATCATCGTGCTGGTGCTGATCGTGCTGTTCATCCAGAAGCGTCCGCAGGGCCTGTTCGCCCTCAAGGGCCGCAGCGCCGAGGCCTGATATGACGACGACCAAGTTCTCTCTCGATATTCCGGCGCGCATGCCGTTGCTGTCGCGGCGCGGGTGGTCTGCGCTGGTACTCGTGTCGCTCATCGTGTGCATTGGCGCGCCGGTGTGCGCGCTGCTGGTGCCGGAGGGCAGCCCGCTGCATCTGTCGGCGTATGCGCTCACGCTCATCGGCAAGATCATGTGCTACGCGCTCGCGGCGCTGGCGCTCGATCTGGTGTGGGGCTATTGCGGCATCCTGAGCCTCGGCCACGGGCTGTTCTTCGCGCTCGGCGGCTATGGCATGGGCATGTACCTGATGCGCTCCATCGGCCGCGAAGGCGTGTACAAGAGCGATCTGCCGGACTTCATGGTCTTCCTCGACTGGAAGGAGCTGCCGTGGTTCTGGCACGGCACCGAGCATTTCGCCTGGGCCATGCTGCTGGTGATTCTGGTGCCTGGTGTGCTGGCGTGGCTGTTCGGCTTCTTTGCCTTCCGATCGCGCGTCAAAGGCGTGTACCTGTCGATCATCACGCAAGCGATGACGTATGCGGCCATGCTGCTGTTCTTCCGCAACGAAACGGGCTTTGGCGGCAACAACGGCTTTACGGACTTCAAACGCATCCTCGGCTTCCCGATCTCCGCATTGCCGACGCGCACCGTGCTGTTTGTAGCGACGTTCGTGGCGCTCGTGCTGGCGTTCATCGCCTGCCGCGCCATCGTCACGTCCAAGTTCGGCCGCGTGGTCACCGCCATCCGCGATGCCGAAGCGCGCGTGATGTTCTCCGGCTACAACCCGCTCGGCTACAAGCTGTTCGTGTGGACGTTCTCGGCGGTGCTGTGCGGCATTGCGGGCGCGCTCTACGTGCCGCAGGTCGGCATCATCAACCCGGGCGAGATGTCGCCGGGCAACTCCATCGAGATGGCCGTGTGGGTGGCCGTGGGCGGGCGCGGCACGTTGATCGGCCCGATCATCGGCGCGTTCCTCGTCAACGGCGCCAAGACGTTGCTCACCGCATGGGTGCCGGAGTACTGGCTGTTTGTGCTGGGCGCGATCTTCGTGCTGGTGACGCTGTATCTGCCGAACGGCGTGCTGGGGCTGCTGGGCAAGCTCCGCATGAAAAAGCGGGCACCCACGCCAGCCGAGACGCATGAAGCCGCGACCGTCACCGGAGACCACGCATGAGCACGTTCACCGAACTCCCCGACCGTGCGGAGACCGGCACCGCCACCGGCATGGGCCACCTGGTCGAGCCGGACACGATCGACGTCTCGCACGGCGCCATCCTGTATCTCGAAGACGTGACCGTGCGCTTCGGCGGCTTTCGCGCACTGAACGCGCTCACGCTGTCGATCGACCACGGCGAACTGCGCTGCATCATCGGCCCCAACGGCGCGGGCAAGACCACGATGATGGACGTGATTACCGGCAAGACCGGGCCGCGCAATGCAGACGTCACCGGCCGCGTCTTCCTTGGCCAGACCATCGACCTTCTGCGCCTGACCGAGCCGCGCATCGCGCAGATCGGCATCGGCCGCAAGTTCCAGAAGCCGACCGTGTTCGAGCAGCACACCGTGTGGGAAAACCTGGAACTGGCCATGAAGGCCGACAAGCGCTGGTGGGTCTCGCTGCGCGCGCGCCTGCTGCACGACGGCCGCCAGCGCATCGAAGAAACGCTCGGCCGCATCCATCTGGAAGCGGAGGCCTATCGGCCTGCCGGGCTGCTCTCACACGGGCAGAAGCAGCGGCTGGAGATCGGCATGCTGCTGATGCAGCAACCGCAACTGTTGCTGCTCGACGAACCGGTCGCCGGCATGACGGATGAAGAGACGATGCAGCTTGCAACGTTGCTCAACGGCCTGCGTGGCTCGTGCTCGATCATGGTCGTGGAGCACGACATGGAGTTTGTCGCCGCGCTGGCAGGGGCGGAAGGGCGCGTGACCGTGCTGGCTGAGGGCAGCGTCCTGGCCGAAGGCACGCTCGACGCCGTCAAGCGCGATGAGCGAGTGATCGAATCCTATCTGGGGCGTTAGAAGGCTCCGCAAAACTACTGCGCGTCCCGATCTTGCCCCTGTGATGCTGGCCGTACCCGTGTACGGCTGCGCTTCTCGGGCCAACATCGGACCGCTCGCTACGTTTTTCAGAGCCTTCTCAAGGCAAAAGGAAAGAACGCGATGTTGCAGGTCCAACAACTGAACCAGTACTACGGCGGCAGCCACATCCTGCGCAACGTCAGCTTTGACGTCCCTACGGGCAAGCTGACCACGCTGCTTGGCCGTAACGGCGTGGGCAAGACGACGCTGCTCAAATGCCTGATGGGCGTGGTGCCCACAGCGAGCGGCGCGATCGATTGGGAAGGGCGCACCATCCAGAAGTTGCCTGCGTATGAGCGTGTCTCGCAGGGGCTCGCCTATGTGCCGCAGGGGCGCGAGATCTTCCCGCGCCTGACGGTGGAAGAGAACCTGCTGATTGGTGCCGCCGCCAAGCGCGCGCCGTCCAAGGTGCCCGATTCCATCTACGAGCTGTTTCCGGTGCTCAAGGAGATGAAGGGCCGGCGCGGCGGCGATCTGTCTGGCGGCCAGCAGCAGCAACTTGCCATCGGCCGCGCGCTGATGAGCGAGCCGCGCCTGCTGATCCTGGACGAGCCGACCGAAGGCATCCAGCCGTCGATCATCCAGGAGATCGGCCGCACGCTGCGGCGCCTCGTGGATGAGTTCGGCATGTCGGTGCTGCTGGTCGAGCAGTACTACGACTTTGCGCGCAGCATTGCCGACCGCTACGTCGTCATGAGCCGTGGCGAGGTGATCGCCCAGGGCGACGGCGCCAATATGGAAGCCGATGGCGTGCGTGATCTGGTCGCCGTCTGATGCCCCGGCTGATGCCCTGGCATTCGAGGGAAAAAGTCGAATGCCAAATCTGTGGCATCTGGCTATGATGAGAAAATTCCTAGCCGCCGTGCTGCCTTCCTGATGCGCCATCCCGATTTTCCTGTCCCGCCGCAGACCGATTCGTTCGCGTCCTGGGAAGCCTCGCTGCGCCTGGCGTTTGCACGGCGCGGTGAGCGCACCGTGCTGGCCACGTGCCGGCATCAGGGGCCGCTGCGGGTGCAGAAGGCGCTGTATCCGGAAGGCGAGGGCGTCTGCCATGCCGTCATGCTGCATCCGCCTGCAGGCATTGCCGGCGGTGATGTACTCGATATCGACATCGAAGTCGGTGCCGATGCGCATGCCGTGCTGACCACGCCCGGCGCCACCAAGTGGTACAAGTCGCTCGGCCGCACGGCCACGCAGCGCGTTGCCATCCGGGCGGAGGCAGGAGCGCGGCTGGACTGGCTGCCGCAGGAAAACATCGTCTTCAACCAGGCCCGCCCGATCATCGACCTGACGCTGGACCTGGCGCCAGGCGCCACCGCCATCGGCTGGGATACCACCATGCTCGGCCGCCACGCCGCCGGTGAATCATGGGCCGAAGGCCGCATCGCCATGCGCACCGCTTTGCGTTGCAACGGTCAGCCGCTGTGGATCGAGTCGGCGGCGTTCGACGCGCAATCGCCCGTGCTGAATGCGGCGACGGGCATGGCCGGCTTCCACGTCGTCGGCACGCTGTGGGCCGTGGGCGAGGGCGCCACCGAAGCCCTCGCCGAATCGATGGCCGAGCACCTGCCGTACAACGCCGACCTGCGCGCGGGTGTCACGTGTCTCACGCAAGATGCGCCCGGCCTGCCAAACGTTTTGTTGCTGCGCGTGCTCGCACGCCGGCCCGAAGATGCGCGCGCGTTGCTGTCACAGACTTGGCTCGCGCTGCGCGAACCGATGCATGGCGTGGCGGGCCGTCCGCTGCGCCTGTGGGCGACATGACGGCCACATGATGGCGACCCGACCTCGTATCACCCGATCTGCACTGAACTGAATTGACCCTCACCGAAGAGAGCCCCTCGTGGAACTGACCCCGCGCGAAAAAGACAAGCTGCTGATCTTCACCGCCGCCTTGCTGGCCGAGCGCCGCAAGGGCCGCGGCCTCAAGCTCAACTACCCGGAAGCCGTCGCCTTCATCAGCGCCGCCATCATGGAAGGCGCACGCGACGGCAAGACGGTGGCCGACCTCATGCACTACGGCACCACGCTCCTCACCCGCAACGACGTGATGGACGGCGTGGCCGAGATGATTCCCGACATCCAGGTCGAAGCCACGTTCCCGGACGGCACGAAGCTCGTCACCGTCCACCACCCGATCGTCTGAATTTTGATTTTCAAGTTTGAAGTCCGCACGCCACTCATCACTACGAGTCCTGCCATGACGCCTACCCTGTCTCGCTTCGTCCGGCCCGCTGCGGCCATCGCGCTTACGTTCGGCGCCTCCATCGCGTTTGCCCACCCGGGGCATCCGGGCCATACCGCTGAGGGCAGCCTGCTCGCCGGGTTCCTGCATCCGCTCACGGGCGCAGACCACTTGCTGGCGATGGTGGCCGTGGGCGTGTGGAGCGCACTGGCCTCGCGCTCGGTACGCGATGCGCTGTGGGCGCCCGTCGCCTTTGTCGCGTTGATGATCCTGGGCGCGCTGCTCGGCGCCGGTGGCGTGGCGGTGCCGATGGCCGAGCCGATGATCGCCGCATCGCTGCTGGTGTTCGGCCTGCTGATTGCAGCGCGCGCGCAATTGCCGACGTGGGGCGGCGCGCTGCTGTGCGGCGCGTTCGCGCTGTTCCACGGCTATGCGCACGGCACGGAATTCCCCGCAGGGGCGCAAGCCATGTTCCCGTATTTCGTCGGCGGCTTTGCCGTGGCGACGGCGCTGCTGCACACCGCGGGCATTGGCGCGGGCTTTGCGCTGAAGCCGCGTCTGGCATGGCTGGCGCGTCTGTCGGGCGTGGGCGTAGCGCTGTACGGCGCAGGCCTGCTCGTCACGGCCATCTGAGGGGGCTTGCACCATGATCCCCGGCGAACTCCTGCCGCAAGACGGCGATCTCGAACTCAATGCAGGCCGCGCGACAGTGACGGTCACGGTGGCCAATACCGGTGATCGCCCCGTGCAGATCGGCTCGCATTACCACTTCTATGAAGTGAATGACGCGCTGCGCTTTGACCGCGAAGCCGCGCGCGGGTATCGGCTCAATATCGCCGCCGGCACCGCCGTGCGCTTCGAGCCGGGGCAGGAGCGCACGGTCGAACTCGTGGCGCTGGCCGGTGACCGCGTGGTCTACGGCTTTGCCGGCCGCGTGATGGGCAAGCTTTGAGCGAGACACGGACATGACATTGAAGATCAATCGCCGCGCGTATGCGGAAATGTTCGGCCCCACGACCGGCGATCGCGTCCGCCTGGCCGACACTGAACTCATCGTCGAAGTCGAACGCGACTTCACCCTCTACGGCGAGGAAGTGAAATTCGGCGGCGGCAAGGTCATCCGCGACGGCATGGGCCAGAGCCAGCGCGAATCGAAAGACTGCGCCGACACCGTCATCACGAACGCGCTGATCATCGACCACTGGGGCATCGTCAAGGCCGACATCGGCCTGAAGCACGGCCGCATCTCGGCGATCGGCAAGGCGGGCAATCCGGACATCCAGCCCGGCGTGACCATCGTCATCGGCCCCGGCACCGAGATCATCGCGGGCGAGGGCATGATCGTCACCGCCGGCGGCGTCGACTCGCACATCCACTTCATCTGCCCGCAGCAGATCGACGAAGCGCTGAACAGCGGCGTGACGACGATGATCGGCGGCGGCACCGGCCCCGCCACTGGCACCTACGCCACCACCTGCACGCCGGGCCCGTGGTACATGCAGCGCATGCTGCAGGCCGCGGATGCGTACCCCATGAACATCGGCTTCCTGGGCAAGGGCAACGGCAGCCTGCCGGGCGCGCTGCGCGAGCAGATCGACGCAGGCGCCATCGGCCTGAAGCTGCACGAAGACTGGGGCTCCACGCCCGCCGCCATCGACTGCTGCCTGGGCGTGGCGGACGACACCGACACGCAGGTCGCCATCCACACCGATACGTTGAACGAATCGGGCTTTGTTGAAGCGACCGTCGCGGCATTCAAGGGTCGCACGATCCACACGTATCACACCGAAGGCGCGGGCGGCGGACATGCGCCCGACATCATCCGCGTGTGCGGTGAATCGAACGTACTGCCGTCGTCGACCAACCCGACGCGGCCGTTCACCGTCAACACGCTGGACGAACACCTCGACATGTTGATGGTGTGTCATCACCTCGATGCGTCGATCGCCGAAGACATCGCCTTTGCCGAGAGCCGCATCCGCCGCGAGACGATTGCCGCCGAAGACATCCTGCACGACCTGGGCGCGTTCTCGATGATCTCCAGCGATTCGCAAGCCATGGGCCGCGTCGGCGAAGTCGTGTTGCGTACGTGGCAGACCGCACACAAGATGAAGGTGCAGCGCGGCAAGCTGGCCGGCGACCCGAACGATGCGCGCGGCGGGCATGACAACTTCCGCGTCAAGCGGTACGTGGCGAAGTACACGATCAACCCCGCGCTCACGCACGGCATCGCACATGAAGTCGGCTCGGTTGAAGTCGGCAAATGGGCAGACCTCGTGCTGTGGAAGCCGGCGTTCTTTGGCGTGAAGCCGAGCCTGATCCTGAAGGGCGGGATGATTGCCTCTGCGGCGATGGGCGATGCGAATGCGTCGATCCCGACGCCGCAACCGGTGCACTATCGGCCAATGTTTGGGTCGGCCGGTGGGGCGCTGGGGCGCACTTCATTGACGTTCCTGTCGCAGTCCGCTGCTGCTGCCGGCGTGGCGGAGCAGTATGGGTTGGCCAAGACCACGGCGGTGGTCAAGGGTACGCGCACTGTGAGCAAGGCGGACATGATTCATAACGACTGGCGGCCGGATATTTCTGTTGATCCGGAGACGTATCAGGTGGTGGCGGATGGGACGGTGTTGACTTGTGAGCCGGCGGAGGTGTTGCCGATGGCGCAGAGGTATTTTTTGTTCTAGCTGGTGGGTTGGGGGGGGCTCTGTTTTTTTGTTGTTGGTCCATCCTTGTTTCGTACCCTGCCGGGCACGACCTACTTTTCTTTGTCTTGCCAAAGAAAAGTAGGCAAAAGAAAGGCGCGCCCGAGATGGCGACCCCTTCCTTGAATTTCTGTAACCGGGCGGGGAAGGAGGCAAACTCGCTGCGCTCAGACAGGCCTCCTTCCTTTATCCGCCCGCTTACAGAAATTCAAGGCGCCATCTAGGGCAGGAACGTCAACGGCCACACCGGCGGGAAACTGGGGTGAGCGCCGGGACTCGATGAGTGCGAGTGCGAGTGCGAGTGCGAGTGCGAGTGCGAGTGCGAGTGCGAGTGCGAGTGCGAGTGCGAGTGCGAGTGCGAGTGCGAGTGCGAGTGCAAGTGCAAGTGCAAGTGCAAGTGCAAGTGCAAGTGCAAGTGCAAGTGCAAGTGCAAGTGCAAGTGCAAGTGCAAGTGCAAGTGCGTGTGATGGTTCCAGACGTACAACGGAGTAGCGCACGGGCAGAAGATTGTGGGCTTTACCCCTGCCCTAGATGGCGCCTTGAATTTTCGTAAGCGGGCGGAAAAAAGACGGGAAACTGTCTGAGCGAAGCGAGTTTTTCCCGTCTCCGCCCGGTTACGAAAATTCAAGGGATGGGTCGCCATCTCGGGCGCGCCTTTCTTTGCTTACTTTCTTTGGCAAGACAAAGAAAGTGAGTCGCCCCCGGCAGGGGGTGAAATAGAAGATGCGCTGCCACGCCGAGATCAAAACTCCACGCTCGGAGATCAGAACTCGGCGTTTGGGGGTCAGAACTCGATGCTTGTAGTTCAGAACCCAGCGCGCGGAGTTCAGAACTTCGAGCTTCATAGTTGGATGACGAATCAGGTCGTAAAAATGCTTTCCATCAACAAACACCTTCCCGCACCACATGGCCTGGCCTCCGTGCTGGTCAAGCGTGCGCCCAAGCTGGTGCTCCCCTTCCTTGAGCGCAGCCGCAGCCGCCTGCGCGCCACCCTCGACGATGGCCGTGAAGTGGCCGTCGTGCTGCCGCGCGGCACCGTCATGCGCGGCGGCGATGTGCTGGTCGCTGAAGACGGCACGCTGGTGGAAGTGCAGGCTGCCCCGGAGCAGGTCCTGCGCGTGAGCAGCGACAACCGTCTCGCACTGATGCGCGCTGCTTACCACCTCGGCAATCGCCACACGCCCGTGCAGGTCAGCGCCGATGCGCTGCAGCTCGAAGCCGATCCGGTGCTCGAAGACATGCTGGTCCGCCTCGGCGTGACCGTCGCGCATGTGGAAGCGCCGTTCGAGCCCGAGGCGGGTGCCTATGGCGGCGGCCATCGTCACGGTCACGATGCGACGTTCGAAGAGGACTACGCGGCCGCGCAGGCGCTCTACCACGAGCACCACGGGCACGATCATGGCCACAGTCACGCGCATGACCACGACCATGGTCACTCGCATAGCCACGATCACGCGCACGGTCATGACCACGATCACGGCCATGTGCATGGCCCCGGCTGCGGGCATCACCACCATCACCATGACTAGCGCGGCGCAGCTCACTGCCTTGCTGCATCTCGCGTCCCCGGCGCTGCCGGTGGGCGCGTTCAGTTATTCGCAGGGCCTGGAGGCGGCGGTGGATGTGCGGCACGTGACCGATGAAGGGTCGGCTGCCGCGTGGATTGCCGAGGGGCTCGACGTGCTCGCCGCGTGTGAGGCGCCGCTGTGGCTGCTGCAGTTTGCCGACTGGCAGGCAGGCCGCTTCGATGCCGTGGCCGAGCGCGATGCGTGGTTCCTTGCCACCCGCGAGACGCGCGAGCTGCGGCTCGAAACGTCGCAGATGGGCTGGTCGCTCAGTCGACTCATCCAGCAGATGGAATGGGGCGATGACGCACTGCGCAGCGCATTGGCCGCGCGCGCTTCAGTGACGTTTCCGACCGCCTTTGCCGCCGCCGCTGCCGCACTGAATGTCGACCCGCGCGACGGCGTGACGGCGTACTGCTTTGCCTGGGTGGAAAACCAGATGGCAGCGGCAGTGAAGGCCGTGCCGCTCGGGCAGGCTGCGGGGCAGCGGATTCTCTTTGGCCTGCACGCAGCGGTGGCGGGTGCGGTGGAAGAAGCCACGCGCCGTGCGGCTTGTCATCCGCCTGAACTGTCTACGTTTTCGCCTGGGTTGGGCGTGCTGTCTGCCCGGCATGAAACGCAATACTCACGACTCTTTCGATCCTGAACCTGATCAACATGCGAACCAAGAAACTTCCTGCCCTGCGCGTTGGCGTGGGCGGCCCGGTGGGCTCCGGCAAGACCACGCTGCTCGAAATGCTCTGCAAGGCCATGCGCGAGCGTTACGACCTCGTGGCGATCACCAACGACATCTACACGAAGGAAGATCAGCGCCTGCTGACCATCTCCGGCGCGCTGCCGGCCGAACGCATCATGGGCGTCGAGACCGGCGGTTGCCCGCACACCGCCATCCGCGAAGATGCGTCGATCAACCTCGAAGCGGTGGATCGCATGCTCTCCAAGTTTCCGGATGCGGATGTGGTCTTCATCGAGTCGGGCGGGGACAACCTCGCGGCGACATTCAGCCCCGAGCTGTCGGACTTGACCATCTATGTGATCGACGTGGCGGGCGGCGAGAAAATCCCCCGCAAGGGCGGCCCGGGCATCACCAAGTCGGACCTGCTCATCATCAACAAGACGGACCTGGCGCCGTATGTCGGGGCATCGCTGGAGGTGATGGAGAGCGACACGCGCAAGATGCGCGGCGATCGGCCGTTCGTGATGTGCAATCTGCGGGCGCAGGGTGGGTTGGATGAGGTGATTCGGTTTATTGAGAAGCAGGGGATGTTGGTGGGGGGGTAGTTTTTTTTGGGCGGTGTGTTTCCTGCGGTGGACGCTTGTGGTCCATCCCTGTTTCGTACCCTGCCGGGCACGACTTACTTTTCTTTGTCTTGCCAAAGAAAAGTAAGCAAAAGAAAGGCGCGCCCGAGATGGCGAAAGACTCCTTGGATTTGTGTCGCGGGGAGGGAAGGGAGGCAAACTCGCTGCGCTCAGACAGGCCTCCCTTCTTTTTCCTCCCCGCAACAAAAATCCAAGGCGCCATCTAGGGCAGGAGCGTCAACGGCCAAACCATCGACTACGAGTGCAGCAGGAACCAGCAGCACAACGCGAAGCAAAGCGAGCAACACCGCAGCAAACAAGAGCCACCCGGGACAGCACACAGATTGTGTGGCCGTACCTTGCCCTAGATGGCGCCTTGAATTTGTGTAAGCGGGCGGAAAAAGGAAGGAGGCTGTTTGAGCGCAGCGAGTTTGCCTCCTTCCCCGCCCGGTTACAGAAATTCAAGGAGTCTTTCGCCATCTCGGGCGCGCCTTTCTTTGCTTACTTTCTTTGGCAAGACAAAGAAAGTGAGTCGCCCCCGGCAGGGGGAGAAATAGAGGTGCACCACAAAAGCCGGCCTCGCAGAGGACAAAACAAAAGCCCACCCCCAACCACAAAAACAAAAAAGGCCGCCAAACAAGGCAGCCCTTCCAGCAAAACGAAAACGCCAAATCAACGCCGCTCGTACTGCGTCGCGCCGAAGAGAATCTCCTTCGCCTTGTCGTCCTGCACAGCCGGCCGTTCCTTGGCGAGCACCTTCACCGCGCGCTGCACGGCCGGGCGTTCTTCAATGGCCTCAAACCACCGCTGCAGCTTCGGATAATCCGACAGCTCGATCCCTTGGTTCTTCCAGCTGCGCAGCCACGGCCACGTCGCAATGTCGGCGATGGAGTAATCCGCGCCGCCGAGGAATTTCGATTCGCCCAGGCGTTTGTCGATCACGCCATACAGACGCTTGGCTTCGTTGCTGTAGCGGTTGACCGCGTACTCGATCTTCTCAGGCGCGTAGATGCGGAAGTGGTGCGCCTGGCCGAGCATCGGGCCGACGCCGCCCATCTGGAACATCACCCACTGCAGCACTTCGTATTTGCCGCGGACGTCGTCGGGCAGGAACTTGCCCGTCTTGCCGGCGAGGTACAGCAGGATCGCGCCCGATTCGAACAGCGAGATCGGTTTGCCGTCCGGGCCATCCTGATCGACGATGGCCGGGATCTTGTTGTTGGGGCTGATCTTGAGGAAGTCGGGTTTGAACTGGTCGCCGGCGCCGATGTTGATGCCGTGAACGCGGTAAGGCAGCTCGCATTCTTCCAGCATGATGTGCACTTTGTGCCCGTTGGGCGTGGCCCAGCTATAGACGTCGATCATCGAGTTGGCTCCTTGGCTTCTGGCCGGGAAGAGAGGTGCAGGCCACCAGCAGCCTGCAAAGTGCTCCATTCCAGCACAGAACGCAGAAACGCGCAGACGCCCGGCAGAGGGCAAAAAAAATCCCCGCTCAAGGCGGGGTTAAGGAGTGAACGGTACGGCCGTGCGGCGTATCAGGCGCCGCGCGTGACGGGCATGTCGACAACGTCCTTCAGGTGCAGGTGCTTGGCCAGTTCCAGCTTGGCGATGGCGGCGCGGTGCACTTCGTCCGGGCCATCAGCCAGGCGCAGCGTGCGCTGGTGCGCGTAGGCCGACGCCAGCGGGAAGTCGCCCGACACGCCGCCGCCGCCGTGTGCCTGGATCGCCCAGTCGACGATCTGGCAAGCGATGTTCGGGGCCACAACCTTGATCATCGCAATCTCGGCCTTGGCGACCTTGTTGCCGACGGTGTCCATCATGTACGCGGCCTTGAGCGTCAGCAGGCGGGCCTGTTCGATCATGCAGCGGGCTTCGGCAATGCGTTCGTGCCAGACGCTGTGCTGCGCGATGGCCTTGCCGAACGCGATGCGCGAACTCAAGCGCTTGCACATCAGTTCGAGCGCGCGCTCGGCCACGCCGATGCTGCGCATGCAGTGGTGGATACGGCCCGGGCCGAGGCGGCCCTGCGCGATCTCGAAGCCGCGGCCTTCACCGAGCAGGATGTTGCCCACCGGCACGCGCACGTCTTTGAGGTCGACTTCCATGTGGCCGTGCGGCGCATCGTCGTAACCGAACACGCTCAGCGGACGCATGACGGTGATGCCCGGCGCGTTGGCCGGCACGACGATCATCGATTGCTGCTCGTGGCGGCCGGCATCGGGGTTGGTCTTGCCCATGACGATGTAGACGGCGCAGCGCGGGTCGCCGGCGCCTGACGACCACCACTTGCGGCCGTTGATGACGTACTCGTCGCCTTGGCGTTCGATGCGGCATTCGATGTTGGTGGCGTCCGACGAGGCCACGGCCGGCTCGGTCATCAGGAAGGCGGAGCGGATCTCGCCGCGCAGCAGCGGCTCCAGCCAGCGGTCTTTCAGTTCTTCGGACGCGTAGCGCTCCAGCGTTTCCATGTTGCCGGTGTCGGGCGCGGAGCAGTTGAACACTTCCGGCGCCCAGGGCACCCGGCCCATGATTTCGCACAGCGGCGCGTATTCGAGGTTCGACAGCCCTTCAGGCGCGCGCGGCGAACGCGGCAGGAACAGGTTCCACAGCCCGGCCTTGCGCGCCAGCGGCTTGAGTTCTTCGATGACCTTGGTCGGAATCCACGCATTGCCGGCACGGCGGTTGGCCTCGATTTCTTCGTGGAAGCGGTGCTCGTTCGGGTAGATGTGCTGGTCGAAGAATTCAAGCAGGCGTGCCTGCATTTCCTTGACCTTGGGCGTGTAATCGAAATTCATGGTGTCTCCTCAGTACATCGAACAAGCGCCTCGAACGGGCAGTCATCAATCAGTTCAGACCTGGCGCGCGCGGCCATGCGTCAAACACGCCCGCCGAGCACGGCAAATACGGCACTCGCGCGTGCAATCAACCGATCGCCGCGATGGAAGAGGGCCTGCGCAAAGGCCAGCTTGCTGCCGGTGCGCAACCCCTCCGGGGTGATCTCGATCCAGTCGCCTTCTCCGGCCGAGGCGATGAAATCCACCGTCAGGCTGGCGGTCGACATGGCCAGCGCGCCGCCGGTGCCTTCGCCAGGCTCGGCCAGGCAATAACCGAGCGCCGCATCGGCCAGCGATGCCACCACGCCGCCATGCAGGATGCCGCGCCGATTCAGGTGGTGATGCTGTACGTGAAAACCCATCACCATCGACGCGCCCATCCCCTTTGCATACACCGGCCCCAGCATCGTCAGGAAGGGGCTCGGCTTGTTCAGCAGTTCAAAGCCCGTCGGTACGGCGAGATTGGGGGTTGTGGTCATGGCGCGCGGCGCAACTCACAAGTGGTGTCGGCAGAATAAGCCTTCGCCTACAATAAGAGAAATGAATTTCGTAGATTGCAGTCCATCAATGTCATGCATATATCGCGTGTCGATCTGAACCTGTTTGTCGTTTTCGACGCCATCTATACGGAAGGCGGGATTACGGCGGCCGCCCGCACGCTCAACCTGACGCAGCCGGCGGTGAGCCACGCCCTGGGGCGGCTGCGCGAGCTGTTTGACGACCCGCTGTTCGAGCGGCGCGGGCAGGGCATGGTGCCGACGCCGCTGGCGCGCACGCTGATCGCCGAAGTCCGCACGGCGCTGCAGGGCTTCGAGCGCACCCTGCGCGAGGGCACGCGCTTCGACCCGGCCACGAGTGAGCGCCGCTTCACGCTGTCGATGCGCGATGCGCTGGAAGCGACGTTGCTGCCGCCGCTCATGGCCGCCATCGCCAAGGAGGCACCGCGCATCGACGTGACGACCGTGCGCGGAGACCGCCGCCAGCTCGAAACCGAATTGCTGGCCGGCACCATCGACGCGGCAGCGGACATTCTGCTGCCGGCATCTCCGGCCATCCGGCATGCGCCGTTGCTGACTGACCCGATGGTGGTGCTGGCGCGCCCCGGCCATCCCATCGCCAATGAACCGCTGACGCTGGAGCGCTACCTCGCGTGCGAGCACGTGCATGTGTCGTCGCGGCGCCGTGGGGCTGGGCTGGAAGACGTGGAGTTGCGCCGCCTGGGGCACGAGCGGCGCGTGCGGCTGCGTTGTCAGCATTACCCGGCTGCCTGCCGCGTGGTGAGCTGCACGGATCTGCTCGCCACGTTGCCGATCCGCTACGCGCGCATCGCCAACGAGCCGTATGGCAATGTGATGCTGCCATTGCCCTTCAACGTGCAGCCGCTGGAGCTGTATCTGTACTGGCACACCAACAGCGACCAGGATGCCGCCAGCCGTTGGCTGCGGGACCACGTATTCGCCGCGATGGCAGAGGTGGCCCTGGACGACGCCGTGGCGGCATTCGCAGACGGGCGTTGACGAACGCAAGGGCGGACGCAATCATCGGGGCTGCGCAGCGCAAATGGCGTAACCACGCCGGTTTATGACAGATTGATGGCATTTCGTGTGCCACTGTCCAGCGCCTGCGCTCCCAGCAAACCGTCTTCTCTTCCGATGTATGACTGCGACTGCGTCCGCGATCAGTTTCCAATCCGACAACACCGGTTTCATCTGCGGCTTTCGCTTCGAACCGGGCAAGCCCGGCGTGGCGCTGGATTCGTCCGAGATTGCGGATGCGCTCCAGCATGCAGAGAGCGAGGATGCCGGCGACGCGTTCATCTGGCTGCATTTCAACCTGTCGCGGGCGGGCTGCATGCGGTGGCTGCAGGGCCATCTCGATCTGCCCGAATCGTTTCTCGAGTTGCTGGGCGAAGAAGCGCATTCCACGCGCATCGAGCAGCAGGACGGTGCGCTCGTCGCGGTCTTCAATGATGTGATCTTCGATTTCGAGCGCACGCCCACGCAGGTGGCAACGCAGTGGGTGTACGCACACCGGCGCCTGCTGGTGACGTTACGCCGCAAGCCATTGCATTCGGTCGACCGCCTGCGCGAGTGCGTGCGCAGCGGGGAGACGTTTCGCTCGCCGGCCGACCTGCTGGGCCATCTGATGTGCGATCAGGCTGATCTGATGACGCAGATCGTGCGCACCACCGGCATCGACATCGACCGCATCGAAGACCGTTTCCTTGCGTCAAAGATCACGTCAGGGCGACAGGAGCTGGCAGGCACCCGCCGCGTGCTGGTGCGCCTGCAACGCATGCTGGCGCCGGAGCCCGGTTCGGTCTTTCGCCTGCTGGCCCGGCCGCCGGCGTGGCTGCATCCGGAAGATGTGCAGCAATTGCGGGAATCGACCGAGGAGTTCTCCGTCGTCTTGCGCGACATGAGCGGACTGATCGAGCGCATCAAGCTGCTGCAGGAAGAGGTGATCGCCCGCCTGGACGAGCAGAACAACCGGACGCTGTTCACGCTGACGCTGGTGACCGTGCTGGCCCTGCCGATCAACATCGTCGCGGGGCTCTTCGGCATGAATGTGGGTGGCGTACCGCTGGCCGACAACCATCACGGCTTCTGGCTGATGGTCGGGCTGGTGGCGGCGTTCACCTGCGTCGTGGCGTGGTGGGTGGTCCGCCGCCGCAACAACCAGTAAGAACGTCTACGTATTCGCGGGGACGGCCGCCTTGGCTTTGGTGGGTTTGGGCGATGCCGTTGCCGCCTTTGCCGTCTTTGCAGCCGGGAACGGGTAACGCGCGCTGAACTCCGCAAAGCGCGCGGCAAGAAAATCCGCGCACGCCGTCAGCCGCGCCGGCCGATGGCGGCGCGCCAGGGCCACGAGCTGTAGCGGCGTGGGGGCATGGCTCCATGCCGGCAAGGCCACCTCCAGCCGTCCCGCGCTCACGTCTTGCGCAACATCCAGCCACGACTTGAAGGCCAGGCCGCGCCCGGCGATCGCCCAGTCGCGCACCACGGCGCCGTCGTCGCACTGGAAATCGCCGCGTACGTCGATCGGGGCGGGGCCACTGGCGTGCGTGAGTTGCCAGCGGGTGACGGGCTCGCCGTTGCGCAGGAGGATCAGGCAGCGGTGGTCGGCGAGGTCGCTCGGGTGGGCAGGCCGGCCGTGCTGCTTGAAATACGACGGCGCGCCCACGATCACACGTGGATGCGACGCAAGCGGCCGCCGCACCAGCGCGGAATCCTGCAGATGCCCATAGCGCAGCGCGAAGTCGAGGTCTTCGCGCATCAGGTCGGCCAGCCGGTCGCCGAGCACCAGCGTGATCCGCACGCCGGGGTGCTCGTCGCAGAAGGCATCGAGCCATGGGCGCAGAATGTGCCGGCCCAGGTCTGATGTGGCGGCAATGCGGATGGGACCCGACAGCTCGGTGCGATCCTGCCCCAGGCTTTCGGCGCCTTCGTCCAGGGCTTCCAGCGCCTGTCTTGCATACCCCAGATAACGCTGGCCGGCTTCGGTCGGACGCATGCTGCGCGTGGTGCGCTCGAACAGGCGGGCGCCGAGTTCGGTCTCCACGCGCTTGAGCGCTGCGCTGGCGGTGGCGGGCAGCCAGCCGAGCTGACGCGCGGCGGCGGAAAGGTTGCCGGCGTCGGCAATGCGCACCAGCAGGCGGAGGTCGTCGAGGGCGATCATTGTCAAAGCAGATTTGGAGAATCATCAAAGCATAGCCAGATTATCTTGCTTTTGTTTGATGAAAGAATGGCCCCAGTCGATTGACGGTTTTTTTTCTCTTCTCAAAGGAGCATTGGCATGACTTCGAAGACCTTGCAGGATCAGTCCGTGGTGGTGTTGGGCGGTACGGCCGGTATTGGCCAGGCGGTGGCACGCGCGGCAGCGGCCGAAGGCGCGCGCGTGGCGGTGCTTGGGCGCTCGGCCAAGACGAGTGATGGCATTCAAGGCATTGCCGTCGACGCGAACGACACGGCGTCGCTGGCCGGCGCGTTGGCACAGGCAGCCCAGTTGTCGCCCAGCGGCAGGATCGATCACCTTGTCATCACCATCGGCTCGCGCACGAGCCCGCCGCCGTTCGCTTCGCTGCAGCGTGCCGACCTGGAGCAGGCCTTCGGCACCAAGTTGTTTGCGGCGCTGATGGCGGTGCAGGCAGCGTTGCCGTATCTGACGGAACGCGCATCGATTACGCTCACCTCGGGCCTGCTCTCGCGCAAGGCGACGGCAACCGGCTTGCTGCGTGGCTCGATCAATGCTGCAGTGGAAGCCGCCGCCAAGAACCTGGCGAAGGAACTCGCGCCGCGCCGTGTCAACGTGATCAGCCCCGGCGTGGTGGATACGGAAGTGTGGGGCGCGCCGGCCGACCGGCAGGCCATGCTCGCGCGCATCGGCAGCGGCTTGCCGGTCGGCCGTGTCGGCACGCCGGAAGACCTCGCCCAAGGCTACTTGCTGGCGATGAACAACGGCTTCATGACCGGCGCCATCATCGACATTGAAGGAGGTGGTTTGCTATGACGACTGACAGCGATTGGACCTTCGACCACGTGAACTTTCACGTGGCAGGAGATGCGCCCATCCTGAAATTCTTCGCCGATGTGCTTGGCTGGAAACCGGGGCCGCGACCGGCATTTCCGTTTCCCGGCACGTGGCTGTACCAGAACGACGATGCGCTGGTCCATCTCGTGACGCAGGCGGGCGATACGCCGGAACTGGTGTTCTCGCATATCGCGTTCCGCACCGGGAAGGACGCGGCCGATGTGCTGGCCGCCGTGCGCGAGAGTGGCGTGCCGCACCAGGTCAGAAAACACCCCGCGCGGCCCGCCGCACAGATCTTCGTGCAGTTGGCGGGCGGGGTGGTGCTGGAGCTGGAGGCGCCGCTGTCCGGTCCGCTGGAAGCGGCGCGCGAGTACGAGAAGCCTGCTACGAAGTGAGGCGCGACATCATGCGCCGGCCTGCTGGGCGTACTTCCAGCCCAGCTCGGCCATCGGGCGGGCGCGCTTGCCCGCTTCCATCGCCTGCGCCGACGACGCCGTGCCATCCACCACGCGCTTCATGATCCCCTGCAGGATGCCGGCAATGCGGAACATGTTGTAGGCGAGGTAGAAGTTCCAGTCGCCGGTGATGCGGCGGCCGGTGCGTTCTTCGTATTGGCGGATGTACTCGGCTTCCGTCGGGATGCCCAGTGCGGCAAAGTCCAGGCCAGCGACGCCGCGGAACTGCCCCGGCTCGATGTGCCAGCTCATGCAGTGGTAGCTGAAATCGGCGAGCGGGTGACCGAGCGTCGACAGCTCCCAATCGAGGATGGCGAGCACGCGGGGCTCGGTCGGATGGAAGATGAGGTTGTCGAGCCGGTAGTCGCCGTGGACGATGCTGGTGATTTCCTCGGCTTCCTGCGGCACGTGCTTGGGCAGCCATTCGATCAGGTTGTCCATGGCCGGAATCGACTCGGTTTCCGACAGCTTGTATTGCTTGCTCCAGCGCTCGATCTGACGCGCGAAATAGTTGCCGGGCTTGCCGTAATCGGCCAGGCCGATGGCGGCGTAGTCCACCGTGTGCAACGCAGAGATGACGCGGTTCATCTCGTCATAGATCGCGGTGCGCTCGGCGGGCGCCATGCCGGGCAGGGCCTGGTCCCACAACACGCGGCCCTGCACGAACTCCATGATGTAGAAGGCGCGGCCGATCACGGCTTCGTCTTCGCACAGTGCATACATCTTCGCGACGGGCACGTCGGTCTTGGCGAGAGCATCCATCACGCGATATTCGCGTTCGATGGCGTGTGCGGACGGCAGCAGCTTCGCCTTCGGGCCGGGCTTCGCGCGCATCACGTACGTGCGCGACGGCGTCATCAGCTTGAACGTCGGGTTCGACTGGCCGCCCTTGAACTGCTCAACCGTGAGCGGGCCGGCAAATCCATCCACGTGTTCGCGCATCCACGCTTCCAGCGTGCCGATGTCGAACTTCTGCTGCTCTGCTACCGGGCGCGTGCCCTCGAAGGCCGAGAAATCCTGCTGGTCCGTTTGTGCCATGGGTGTGTCTCCGAATCTTGTTGTGTATCGAGGAAAGTTCAGGTCGGTTGGCGATGGCGAAGGTACTGCTGCAGCAGTACTTCCATCGTCGTCAGCCGCGAGCCGACATGCGCGGGCGACGGCGCCGAAAAATTGCTCATGCGCAGCACCCAGTCGGTCGGGGCTTCGCCAACATCGAGCACATTGATGCAGCCGGCGGTCTGCGCGAGGCTGCCGAAGAAGACGCGCTCGCCGCCGGTGATGGCATGCGAGAGGATCGCGCGGTTGGTGCCGCCATGCAGCACGAGCAGCACGGTGTCCCAGTCCGTTTGCGCGCGCAGCCGGGCGATGGCCGGAATCACGCGGTCAAGAAATTCGCCGATGCTTTCTCCGTTGAGGAAGCGCCGGTCTTCGGACACCGTGCCTTCAAACGCGCCGATGAAGGCTTGCGCGAGTTCGTGCTCGGGAATTTCCGCCAGCTTGCCGCCGCGGATTTCCTGCAGCTCGGGCCATTCTTCAAGCGCGATGCCGCGTTCCTGCATTGCGGGCATCTCGGCCAGCACGCGCTGCGCGGTTTCGACCGTGCGCGGCAGGCCGCTAACGATCACGCGGTCGAAGACGATGTTCTCGGCGGCGAAGATCTTGCCGGCAGCGGTGGTTTGGCTGCGGCCGAGTTCGTTGAGCGGCACGGCCTCGGGCGACGGAACCGGCCGGCCCGTTTCGTCGAAGTACGTGACCGCGCCATGACGCATCAGGTAGACGCGTCGGCGGTTGGGCGTCGGAAAGGGGACCATGCGAGCCGGAAATTAGCGGTATCGGGGTTTGCGCTTTTGCAGGAAGGCGGAGATGCCTTCGTTGCCGTCGGCGTGGTGCAACGCTTCGACAAAGCTGTGCTGTTCGGCCTTGAGGTGATCGTGCAGTGAGGCGTCTTCGGCGTGCGCGATCAGGCCCTTGATGCGGCCTACCGCGTGCGGCGATTGCGCGGCGAGTTTCTCGGCCAGTGCCAATGCCTGGTCCAGCGCCTCGCCGGGTTTGACCACCTCATTGATGAGGCCGAAGTGCGCGAGCCGCTCCGCGCTGACAGGCTTGCCGAGCATGATGATTTCGCTCGCCAACGGGCGCGGCAGGAAGCGCGCGATGTGCCAGGAGCCACCGCCGTCTGGCGTCAACGCGACGTTCACATATGCCATCACGAACTTCGCGTCCGACGCGGCAATCGCAAAGTCGCACGCCAGCACCAGCGAGAAACCCGCGCCTGCCGCCGGGCCTTCCACCGCGGCAATCACGGGCTTGGGAAACGTGCGGATCGTCTCGATCCAGTGGTTGAGCGCGTCGATGCCGTCTTCCTGCACGCTCCTCGGCTTGCTTCGGTTTTCCAGCAGGCGGTTCAGGTTGCCGCCCGCACAGAAGGCATTGCCGTCGCCCGTGAAGATGATGGCGCGAATTTCGTTGTCGTTGGCGGCGCGGTCCAGCGCTTCCATCGACGCGGTGTACATCACCGGGTCCAGCGCGTTGCGCGCGTCAGGGTTGGACAGCGTCAGCACCAGCGTCGAGCCGATGCGTTTGGAGAGCAATTGCGCGGTCATGGCAGCCTCGTGAGGGTAAGCGGCAATCAGGCGTCAGGCGTAAGCAGCGACAGGCCCAGACGGGCACGGCGCAGCAGCCACGGGCTCGGGCGATAACGCGGGTCGCCATAGAGCACGTAGAGGTTCTGCAGGACTTCAAGGATGGCGTTCGTCCCCAGCGTATCGCCGAGCGCCAGCGGCCCTTTGGGATAACCGAGCCCCAGCGTGACAGCGAGGTCGATGTCGGTAGGCGTGGCAATGCGCTGCTGCGCGATGTCGCACGCGATGTTGACGATGCACGCGACGATGCGCTGCGCCACAAAGCCACCCGAATCGCGGATCACCGTAACGGGCACGCCGTCGGAGGCCAGCAAGCCGTGGGCGGCATCGCGGTAGGCCGTGTCGGTGGCGGGCGTGGTCATCAGCGTGCGGCGCTTGGTGGCGGCAAACGGATAAAGCGTGTCGAGCGCGACGGTGCGGCGTGCGTCGAGTCCCTCGGCGGCCACGCAGGCTGTCGCGTCCAGCCCGCGCGGCGTGACGATGATCAATGCATCGACGGACGGTTTGGAACCGCCCTCGGGCGTGATGCCCAGATCGAGCAACAGGCGCTGCGCTGCGGCGTGGCCGGCGTCATGCGCGCGGCTGATCCACACCGAAGACGGGCGCGCGGACGGGGCGGGCGTTTCCGCCGGCACCTGTTTCTGTCCATCCGGATAACGATAGAAACCTTCGCCCGTCTTGCGGCCCAGAATGCCGCCGGCAAAGCGCACCGCCGTGATCTGCGACGGACGATAGCGCGGCTCGTCGTAGAACTGGCGGTAGACCGATTCCATCACCGGGTGCGAAACGTCCAGCCCCGTGAGGTCCATCAACTCGAACGGCCCCATGCGGAAGCCGGCCTGCTCGCGCATGATGGCGTCGATGTCCGCATAGGCCGCCACACTTTCCTGCGCCACGCGCAGGCCTTCGGTATTCATGCCGCGACCGGCGTGGTTGACGATGAAGCCCGGCATGTCGATGCAGCGCACGGCGGTGTGCCCCATGCGCTTGGCGAGTGCGGCCAGGGCGTCACCGGTGGCAGGCGCGCTGCGCAGGCCGTCGATGACTTCGACCACCTTCATCAGCGGCACCGGGTTGAAGAAGTGAAAGCCCGCGACGCGTTCGGGGTGCTTGCATGTCGCGGCAATCGCGGTGATCGACAGCGATGAGGTATTCGACGCCAGGATGGCATCCGCGCGGACGATGTCTTCGAGCTGGCGGAAGAGATCGCGCTTGACGTCGAGCTTCTCGACGATTGCCTCGACCACGAGGTCGCAGTCGGCCAGATCGGTGAGCGCTCCTGCATGGACGAGCCGCGCGACGGTGGCGTCGGCTTCCTCCGCCGTCATCTTGCCCTTGGCGGCCAACTTGGCGAGCGTATCGGCCAGTGCAGTGCGCGCCGCTTCCACGGCTTGCGGGTTGGCGTCGAACAACTTGACGCGCAAACCTGCCTGGGCCGCGATCTGCGCAATGCCACGCCCCATGGCGCCTGTGCCCACAATCCCGATAGTCTGCATATGAAATCCGCTGCGATCGAAAGAAGTCTGGCTAAAATAGCACGAGCGTGCGATTTCTGGCATCCGCACCGACCATAACCAGCGGCCAAATTACCAAGGAGACGCGTTCATGCTGACGCTTTACGGCTTTTCTGCGAGCAACTACTACAACAAGGTCAAGCTCGCCCTGCTGGAAAAGGGCATCCCTTTTGAGGAATCACTGTGCTGGCCGGAGCAGACGGACGGCGAAATCTCGCCGCTGCACAAGGTGCCGTATCTGAAAGATGGCGATCGCGGCATGTGCGAATCGCAGGTCATTGTCGACTACTTGGAAGCGCGCTATCCGGAACATCCGCTGATTCCGGCCGATCCGTTCCAGGCGGCCAAGGTGCGGGAGGTGGTGACCTTCCTGGAGCTGCACCTGGAGTTGGTGGCGCGCCAGCTGTTTCCCGAGGCGTTTTTTGGCGGCAAGATCAGCGACAACCTGAAGGTCAAGGTGCGCGAGCAACTGCAGAAGAACATCCCGGCGGCGGCCAAGCTGTTCAAGTTCGCGCCTTACGTCGCGGGCGAGACGTTCACCATTGCGGACTGCGCGGCCATCGTGCACTTCCCGCTGGTCAGCCAGGCCACCAAGATCATCTACGGTGAAGACCTGCTGGCGCAGGTCGAGGGCGTCAAGCCTTACCTGGCCCAGATGGCGGAAAACCCGAACGTGCAGAAGGTTCGGGCAGACAGCAAGGCCAATCTGGAAAAGATGCTGGCGCACTACGCCAGCAAGCGCTGATCGGCCTCAGCTTTACGGTCTTACACCTTCGACAAGCGCTCCAGGGCAACCTGGAGCGTTTCGTCCTTCTTGGCGAAGCAAAAGCGCACCACGCCCGATTCGTGCGGCTGCGAATAGAACGCCGATACGGGAATTGCCGCCACGCCAATCTCGCTCGTCAGCCACTTGGCGAACTCGGCCTCGGGCAGACCGGAGATGGCGCTGTAATCCACGCACTGGAAGTACGTGCCCTGGGAGGGCAGCAGCTTGAAGCGCGTTTTCTCTAGCCCCGCGCGGAACAGGTCGCGCTTGTGCTGATAGAACGCCGGCAACTCCAGGTATGGACGCGGATCCGCCATGTAGTTTGCGAGGCCGTGCTGCACCGGCGTGTTGACGGTGAACACGTTGAACTGGTGCACCTTGCGGAATTCCGCCATCAGCGCGGCGGGGGCGGCCACGTAGCCGACCTTCCAGCCCGTCACGTGATACGTCTTGCCGAAGCTCGAGACCACGAAGGCGCGCCGCGCCAGCTCGGGAATGCGCGCCACCGACGCATGCGGCACGCCGTCGTACACCATGTGCTCGTACACCTCGTCGGAGAGCAGCAGCACATTGGTCGGCGCCAGGATCTCAGCGAGCTTGCGCATGTCGTCCGCATGCCAGACCGTGCCGGTCGGGTTGTGCGGTGTGTTGAGCATGATCAGGCGCGTGCGCGGTGTGATGGCCGCCGCCAGCGTGTCGAACGGGATGCGGAAGTCCGGTGCGTTCAGCGTGATCGGCACGACCTTGCCGCCTGCCAGTTCAATCGATGGAATGTAGCTGTCGTACGTCGGCTCGAAGACGATGACTTCATCGCCGGGGTGCACGCAGCACAGCACGGTCGTCAGCAGCGCCTGCGTGGCGCCGGCGGTGATGGTGATCTCGCGGTCGGCATCGTAAGCGTGGCCGTACAGATTGGCGATCTTCGCTGCGATGGCCTGGCGCAGGGCGGGCACGCCGGTCATCGGCGGGTACTGGTTCAGGCCGGCGCGCATGGCGTCCGATACCGCATCGACGATGCGCGGGTCGCAATCGAAATCGGGAAAGCCCTGGCCCAGGTTGACGGCCTGCTTTTCCACGGCCAGCGCAGACATCACGGTGAAGATGGTGGTGCCGACATTCGGCAGCCGCGACGGCGGCGGGACGATGGGTGCGAGCGATTCAACAGTGGTCATGACAAGACGGCTTCAGGCTTGATTCGGGATGGCAGCTAGGGGCGTGTTTTCCAACTGGACCAGCGCGACGAACTGCTTGGGCGGCAGCACCGCCACGTCGCAATACTTTGCCATGCGGCGCTTGAGCTTGAGCACGGCGCGGTCCTTGGAAACGAGATAGGCAACGTCGGCGGCATCGGCCAGCGCGAGAAATTTCTGGTCGTCGCGATCCTTGCAGCGCGGGACGAACGCTTCGCCTTGCGCGCGGGCCGCGTCTTCAGGATCAGCGACGGACCGGGTCACGCGGTCGACCCACGCGAGTGCGGCCTCCGCGTCGACGGCGTAGCGGGCGAATTGCGGATAGTCGAGCACGCGGCGCAGTTCTTCACGGCAGGCGGGGCTGATGATGGCATCCAGCCGGCCGGCTTCCAGCGCAGCGCGGATTGGGCGCGCAACCGCATCGTCGAAGACCAGGATGTCGACCCAGATGTTGGAGTCCAGCACCACGCGCGGGGCCGGAGCCTGGGTGGAGTGGGCGAGGGCGGCAGCGTCTGCCATTCGATACAATTCCAGACTTGTGAACCGCGATTCTGACATGATCATCGTCCTCTCGCCGGCCAAGTCGCTCGACTACGACACCCCGCCGCGCACCAAGACCCACACGCTGCCCGATTTCATCGCGCGCTCCGCAGAACTCATCGAAGTGCTTCGCAAGCTGTCGCCGGCCCAGATCGGCACGCTCATGCACATTTCCGATCCGTTGGCGGCGCTCAATGCCACACGCTACGCCGATTGGTCGCCCGAATTCACGGCCGAGAACAGCAAGCAAGCCGCGCTCGCCTTCGACGGCGACGTCTACGGCGGGCTCGACGCCAATTCGCTGGCGGTCGACGATCTGCAGTTCGCGCAGAAGCATCTGCGGATTCTGTCGGGGCTGTACGGCGTGCTGCGCCCGCTCGACTGGATGCAGCCGTATCGGCTGGAAATGGGCACGCGCCTTGCCAATCCGCGCGGCAAAGACCTGTACGCCTTCTGGGGCGACGAGGTGACGCTGGCGCTGAACAAGCTCTTCAAGCAGGACGACGATCCCGTGCTGGTCAATCTCGCGTCGGAAGAGTATTTCAAGGTGGTGCGGCCCAAGGTGCTCAAGGCGCGCATCGTCACGCCGGTGTTTGAAGACTGGAAGAACGGCCAGTACAAGATCATTTCGTTCTATGCGAAGCGTGCGCGTGGTCTGATGGCGCGCTACGCGATCGAGCATCGCATCACCGATCCGCGCAAGCTCAAGGCGTTCGATGTCGACGGCTATGCCTTTGCCGCTGCCGATTCCGACGACGAGCGCTGGGTCTTCCGCCGCAAGCTCACCTGATGACAGGATCCGACATGACTGCCAATCAACCGCACATTTCCAGCGCATTCGACAGCGGCGCCATCGAAATCGTCGATGTCGCACGCGCCGATGCCATCCGCCTGCGCATTCGCCGCGATTCGCACGCGGATTTCACGCAGTGGTTCCACTTCCGCCTGCAAGGTGTGCGGGGCCAGGCCTGCAAGCTCGCACTGGAAAACGCCGGCGAATGCACTTACGCCGCCGGCTGGAAGGACTACCGCGCCGTCGCCTCGTACGACCGCGAGCATTGGTTCCGTGTGCCGACCCGCTACGACGGCAAGACGTTGACGATCGAGGTGACGCCCGAGCACGACAGCATCTGGTTTGCCTATTTCGAGCCGTATTCGGATGAGCGCCACCTTTCGCTCGTGGCCGCTGCGCAAACGAAACCCGGCGTGCGCACGCAGCGCCTGGGGCAAACGGTGCAGGGCCGCGACATGACCAGCATCACCGTCGGTGAACCCGGCCCGGGCAAGAAAAACGTGTGGATCATCGCGCGTCAGCATCCGGGCGAGACGATGGCCGAGTGGTTCGTCGAGGGCTTGCTCGCGCGTCTGACGCGCCAAGGCGTCTGGAGCGGCGATCCCATCGGCCGTGTGCTTGCCGAGCGCGCCGTCTTCCATATCGTGCCGAACATGAACCCGGACGGCTCGTCGCTGGGCAACCTGCGCACCAATGCCGCGGGTGCGAACCTGAACCGCGAGTGGATGGAACCCGACGCGCAGCGCAGCCCCGAAGTGCTGGCGGTGCGCCAGGCCATCGAGCAAACCGGCGTCGATCTGTTCTTCGATATCCACGGCGACGAGGCGCTGCCTTATGTGTTCGTGGCCGGCAGTGAAATGCTGCCCGGCTTTACCGATGCACAGCGCGCCGACCAGGACCGCTTTGTGGCGGCGTTCCTGCGGGCATCACCGGATTTCCAGACGCGATACGGCTACGAGGCCAGCAAGTACAACGAAGACGCGCTCAAGCTCGCCTCCAAGTACATCGGCCACACGTATGGCTGCCTGTCGTTGACGCTGGAAATGCCGTTCAAGGACAACGCCGACCTGCCCGACGCACGCGTGGGTTGGGACGGCGCCCGCAGCGCCGCATTGGGCGCGGCCATGCTGCAGGCGATCCTGGAGTATCTCGGCTGAAGATAAACGCCGCGCCGCCTCGGGTGGCGGCGCGTTGCGCTTAGTTGGAGGACGACTTCTTCGTCGTCTTCTTTGACGTCGACTTGGCGGTGGACTTGCTTGCCGTGGTCGACTTGGTCTTGGCGGCGCCGCTGCCCTTGGCTGATTTGGCCGTCGCTTTTGTCGAGGCCTTGCCCTTGGCGGTGGCCTTGCCGTGTGCCGCCGCACTCGTCGTGCAGCGATGACCGCGGCGGCAGTGCGTGCGCGCTGTTGACGACGAAGGCGCAGCGGCTGGCGCGGCGAATGGCTGACCGTTGGCGTCGAGCAGTTCATACGCCAGCATCATCCCTTCGTCATACCCGCAACGCACGCGCACGGGTTCCCACTGGTCATTGCCCGTGCCGCGCTTGTGCACGGCGGCATTGAAGGTGATCACGCTCGACACCTTGATCGCACCTTGCTTGCTGGACGAGAAGCGCGAGTCCCATGGCTCGACCTTGGCCTGGTCGTTGGAAAGCGCACCCGTCGGCAGGCGGAACTGATCGAAATTGGTCGAGCGCGGAATGATCCAGCTCGCATGCGCAGCGCAGTCGGCCACGTCGGGGCGGGCACCTTCCGATTGAATCAGGCGATCACGAGTTTGTGCGCGGTACTCGGACAAGCTCATCTTGTCCTTGGACGGCAGGTTAACCGTGGTGGTGCCGCTGCTGTCGGTCGAGCCGAAGACGATGGGCGGCGTGGTCGGGGCGGGCGGGGTGGCCGGCTTGGCTTGCGCTGCCGGAGTGCTCGGCGTGGCGTTGGTGGCCTGGGCCGACGCATCGGTCGGTTCAGTCTGCAAGTTGGAGCAGGCGGCCAGCAAAGCGACGACGCCGAGACAGAGTAGTTTGGGTCGCAACATCACGAGTGTTACAGGGTGTCGGCGTGGAAATCGCCATGATAGAGGAAAGCTCAGGACGAAAGTTCCTGCTAGTTACCCCAATGCGGCACATCAGGCGAATTTGCTGTAACAGCGCGTTACGGCACGGTGTTCGTTACCAACCCATCATCATTGCTTGGTGAACAACCAGGCAAGCGACCATTCGTCGGTGCGGGCCTCGTAGCGAATGCCCTTGCGCATGGCCCACGTGGCGAGCTGGTGATGCGACGGGATGATGGCGTAGTCGGTCTGCGCAAAGCGCGCCGCGGTCTTGGCGGCCTGCTCGTGTGCCTGTTCGCTCGACACCGTCGAGAGCGACGTTTGCACCAGCTTGTCGAGTTCCGGGTTGCTGTAGCGGCCCCAGTTCCACGAGCCGTAGCCGGTTTGCGCGTTGGGCGTACCGAGAATGCTGCGCAGCGCCACATCCGCCGCCACCGAGCCCCAGCCCAGCATCATGAAGGAGAACTCGCCCTGGCGCGCACGCGAGAAGTACGCCGCCACCGGCAGCGTTTCCACCTTCGTCTGGATGCCGATGCGCGTGAGCAGCTGTGCGGTGGTCTGCGCGACCTGCGCGTCGTTCAGATACCGGTTGTTGGTGGCGTGCAGCGTGAGCCCGAAACCGTCCGGATAACCGGCCTCGGCAAGCAGTTTCTTGGCGCGTGCCGGGTCATATGCGATCGGCTTGCCTCCCGGGTGCCCGAAGATCTGCGGCGACACGATGCTCGATGCCACCACGCCCTGGCCCTCCAGCACGCGGCTGACGATGGCATCGCGGTTGATGGCCAGCGCGATGGCCTCGCGCACGCGATGGTCCTTGAGCGGGTTCTTGGCCAGCGGCTTGCCGGCCTTGTCGGTCACGAACGGCGAAGCATCGCGGCTCTGATCCATCTGCCAGAAAATCGTGCGCCACGACACCTGCTGTTCGAGGTGGAATTTGGGGTCTTGCTTGATGCGCGGCACGTCCGCAGCCGGTACGGCCTCGACAACATCCACATCGCCCGAGAGCAGCGCGGCTGTGCGCGCCGCATTGTCGGTGATGATCTTGAAGGTCACCTTGTCCCACTGCGGCGCGCGGCCCCAGTAGTGCGGGTTCTTCTTCAGGACGATTTCCTGCCCGCGCGTGAAGTGGTCGAACAGGAACGGACCGGTGCCGATCATGGCGCGGCCCGCATCAAAGTCCGCCTGCGCGGCATCGGCCACCTTTTTCGGGAGGATGGGCAGGCTGTTCAGATCGTTGGGAATGCTCGCGTAATTCGGTGTCGACAGTTTCAGGCGCACCGTGAGCGGATCGACGATCTGTACTTCGGTGATCGATTTCGTATAGCTCGTGAACGGGCCCGGGCTGTTGGTCAGGCGCGCCGGCCGCTCGATCGATGCCTTCACGTCTTCGCCGGTGAACGCCGTGCCGTCGCTCCACTTCACGTTGGGGCGGAGCTTGATCTCCCAGGTGTTGGCGTCGACGGGCTTCCAAGAGGTGGCCAAGCCAGGCGTGTAGCGGCCGTTCTTGTCGAGAAAGACCAGCGACTCGAAGATGTGCAGCGCCATGGCGTTGTTGGGGCCGGCGTTGTTCCACTGCGGGTCCATCGACGTGACGTCGGCGGACAGGCCGATGCGCAGGTCGTCGGCGTGCACGGCGAACGGCGCCGCGGCAGCCGCTGCCAGCGCACAGGCTGCGAGGTTGCGGATCAGGGCGCGGATGGGAACACACAAGAGGGCACGGGTTGTCATCGGGAGGCTCCTGGGGTTCGGCGGTGATGCCATGTGGCGGAAGACCGTCATTGTGCCGCAGCCCGGCGGGGCGCGTGCGACGCAAACCGACAATCAATATGAACGATCGCGGAGCAATAAAAAAGCCACCCGAAGGTGGCTTTGATCACGCGCGTCGGCCGTCAGTGGAACAGTGGCTGCTGGGTCGGCGCGTCTTCCGGCATTTCTGCGTGGACGATTTCGGCCGAGCGGTCCGCATAGAGCGGGGCGCCGCAGTCTTCGCAGTACTCGGGTTCGAAGAGCTGGCCGTGGCGGAAGATGTCTTCGATGCCGCAGGCACGCAATTCATCGCAAATCTGCTCAAGCGGGCTGCCCGGTTCGCCTTCCGCGGTGACATCCGTGGCGCCGCCGTCGCGGCCGTAGACGGGCCAGACAATGCCGTAGATGAGGTCTTTCTCGCCGCGCACCGTGAAGGCCACGCGGTATTCCTCGATCTGTTCTTCACCGAACGCGCCGATGATGGCGCCGAAGCGGTTGGCCGGCATATCGAGCGCGCCCTGCAGGTAATTGACGGCAGCGCGCACGGTCAGCGGGCGGATCTGCTTGTCGGACTCGCGGCAGGACAGGAAGAAGGCGTCCGGCAGGAGCAGGTCGAACTCGCAGCCGGGCATCAGCGTGGAGATGGTCGGCGTGACCTGTTCGCGCCATTGCTCCAGGCAGGCGGAGCGCTCTGCGTGGTGCTCCTTGGCATCTTCCTGCCAGCGGAACAGCGCCTGGCCGTGCTGCGCCACGACGATCGCCACCAGGTAGCGAGGGTCGGCCAGGATCGGCGCCGTTTCCGGCATGTCGCGCAGTTCAACCTTGGCCGGCTGGCCCGACAGCGCATACGCGGCCAGCTTGTGCGTGAGCGCAAAGGTGTCGGAATGCGTGCGCGGCAGCTGATCGATGCTGTACAGGTAAGGGGCCAGCGCCACACGGGCGTTGGACGCCATCACATGCGCCTGCAGGTGTACCTGCAGCGTTTGCGCCATCTCGGGCTTGATGGTGCCCGAGGGGATCATGTAGCGGGTGTGCGCGAGGATGGGCGCCGCGATCAGCAGCGCGTCATATTCGACGCCGCCCGAGCTGAGGATGGCCGATTCGGCGAGCGTCTCGGCCTGTTCGGCCAGCACGTCGGAGGCTTCCTCGTTGTGCTTGAAAAGATGGTCTAGCGCGGCGTCGAGCGCGGTCTGGCTGCCGTTCTTGAGCAGCCGGGAAAGACGTTCGGACAGCCTTTGTTCCCAATAGACGTCTTCGATGCGGCTGCCCGACGCGTCGAGCGCCAGCGCATCGGCCACCAGCCGTTCTGCATCGGGGGAAAGACGTTGGGGAGCCTTGGAGCGGAATCCTGCCATGCTGTGCCGTACCGTTCGTTGGAAGAATGAAGGGGCGTTATTTTACCCTTGTACGCTGCTGCGCGACGCCCGTTGCGAAACCTGTCAGGCGAAAACCTTAAGGCTTGGCCGCAGGCGCCGAGGCTGCGGAGGCCGGGCTGCTTGCGCTCGCAGGTGCGGAAGCCGCTGCGGGTTCGGATGCAGCCGGCGTGCTGGCCGGTGCCGGATGCGTCTCGGCTATCGGCGCGGAAGCTGCCATTGGCGGAGGCGGGGGCACAGGCGCCGCTGCTACGGCGGGCGTTGCCGGGGCTGGCGCCTGGGCGTCGGTCTGCGGTGCCTTGAACAGGATGTAGAACACGGCAGCCGCCACGACGATGAAGGCAAGTACCACTTGGGCCATGGGTGCGGGACTCCAGCAATGAAACGGTCAGGCGAGGCCGGGCGGCGAGCGTGCCGCCAACGGGGCGGGCACATCACACGGCCGATTCGGCACACTGTACCAAAGCCTGCTTGCCGATTGGGGCATCGTCACCTTGTTTGATTTGGCAGGCAATAAAAAACCGGCTCCGAAGAGCCGGCTTTCGATCTGCACCTTCGCAGCGTGGTGGCTTGAAACTTAAGCCGCCAGCAGCTGGCGCAGCACGAACGGCAGGATGCCGCCGTGCTTGTAGTAATCCACCTCGATCGGCGTGTCGATGCGCAGCAGCACTTGCGCACGCGTGGTCTCGCCGTTGGCGCGATGGATGACCAGGGTGACGTCCTGTTGCGGCTTGATTTCGCCGTCGAGGCCCTCGATGTCGAAGGTTTCGTCGCCTACGATGCCCAGCGATTGCGCCGAGTCGCTACCCTTGAACTGCAGCGGCAGCACGCCCATGCCCACCAGGTTCGAGCGGTGGATACGCTCGAAGCTGCGTGCGATCACGGCTTTCACGCCCAGCAGCTGCGTGCCCTTGGCGGCCCAGTCGCGCGAGCTGCCCGTGCCGTACTCTTCGCCACCGAACACGACCGTCGGCGTGCCTTCGGCGATGTACTTCATGGCGGCATCGTAGATCGACATTTGTTCGCCGCTCGGCTGGAACAGCGTTTCGCCGCCTTCCACGCGCGAACCGTCCGCCTTGGCGGGGATCATCAGGTTCTTGATGCGCACGTTGGCGAACGTGCCGCGCATCATCACCTCATGGTTGCCGCGGCGCGAACCGTAGCTGTTGAAGTCGGCCTTGAGCACGCCGTTGGCCAGCAGGTACTTGCCGGCGGGCGACGTTTCCTTGATCGAACCGGCCGGGGAGATGTGATCGGTCGTCACGGAATCGCCGAACACGCCGAGTGCGCGGGCGCCCTTGACCGATGCCGAAGCAGCCGCCGGCGTCATGCCAAAGCCTTCGAAGAACGGCGGCTCGGCGATGTACGTCGACTTCGGCCAGTCGTAGACCTGGCCCTTCGTGCCCTTGACGTTGGCCCACAGCTTGGACGGCTTCTTGACCTGCTCGTAGTTCGTGCGGAACGTGTCGGCGTTCATCGCAAACTTCATCAGCTTGGCGATCTCGTCCGAGCTTGGCCAAATGTCGCCCAGATACACGTCCTTGCCATTCTTGCCCTTGCCGACCGGCTCGGTCATGAGATCGCGCGTCACGTTGCCGGCGATCGCGTAGGCCACGACCAGCGGCGGCGAGGCCAGGAAGTTGGCGCGGATGTTCGGGTGGATGCGCGCTTCAAAGTTGCGGTTGCCCGACAGCACGGCGGCCGCAACGATGTCGTTCTTCACGATGGCTTCGTTGAGTTCCGGCGTCAGGTCGCCGGCGTTGCCGATACAGGTCGTGCAGCCGTAGGCCGTCACGCCAAAGCCGAGCTTTTCCAGATACGGCAGCAGGCCGGCGGCTTCCAGGTACTTCGTCACCACGCGGCTTCCCGGGGCGAGCGAGGTCTTGATGTGCGGCGCCACTTCCAAACCGGCTTCGACGGCCTTCTTGGCCAGCAGGCCCGCTGCCAGCAGCACGCTCGGGTTGGAGGTGTTCGTGCACGAGGTGATGGCCGCGATCAGCACGTCGCCGCTCTTCACGTCGACGCCGTTGGTGGTCGTGAAGGTCTTGTCGAGGTCTTCCGCTTTCTTGTTGAAGCCGTTCTCCGCAACCGGCTTCGAGAACAGCGACGAGAACGTCGACTTCACGTTACCGATCTCGATGCGGTCCTGCGGGCGCTTCGGACCGGCCAGCGACGGGGCCACCGTGCCGAGGTCCAGCGTCAGCGTCTTGGTGTAGTCGATTTCGCCGGCCTTCGGCACGCCGAACAGCTTCTGCGCCTTGAAGTAGCCTTCGAACGCAGCGATTTCTTCCTGCGTGCGGCCCGTGCCCTTGAAGTAATCGATGGTCTTTTCGTCGACCGGGAAGAAGCCCATCGTGGCGCCGTATTCCGGAGCCATGTTGCCGATGGTTGCGCGGTCCGGCAGCGACAGGCTGGCCGTGCCTTCGCCGAAGAATTCGACGAACTTGCCGACGACCTTTTCCTTGCGCAGCATTTCGGTGATCGTGAGCACCAGGTCGGTGGCGGTGCAGCCTTCGCGCAGGCGGCCCTTCAGCTCAACGCCGACAACGTCCGGCGTCAGGAAATACACCGGCTGGCCGAGCATGCCTGCTTCCGCCTCGATGCCGCCCACGCCCCAGCCCACCACGCCGATACCGTTGATCATGGTGGTGTGGCTGTCGGTGCCGACCAGCGTATCCGGGTAGAACACGCCGTCCTTCTTGTGCACGCCGCGCGCCAGGTATTCCAGGTTGACCTGGTGGACGATGCCGAAGCCCGGCTGCACCACGCCAAACGTGTCGAATGCCTGCATGCCCCACTTCATGAACTGGTAGCGCTCGTTGTTGCGCGAGAACTCCAGTTGCATGTTCAGATCCAGCGCCTTCTTCTCGCGGAAGTGGTCGATCTGCACCGAGTGATCCACGACCAGGTCGACCGGCACCAGCGGCTCGATCTTCTTGGGGTTCTTGCCCATGCGCTCGGCCACGTTGCGCATGGCGGCCAGGTCGGCCAGCAGCGGCACGCCGGTAAAGTCCTGCAGCACCACGCGGGCGACCACGAAGGGGATTTCGTCGACGCGCTCGGCGGTCGGCTTCCAGTTGGCCAGTTGCGCGACGTGCTCTTCGGTCACCTTCTTGCCGTCGCAGTTGCGCAGGACGGATTCCAGCACGATGCGGATCGACACCGGCAGGCGCTCGATCGCCACGCCCAGTTCCTTGCCCAATTGCGGCAGGGAGTAGAACTTGCCGGTCTGGCCACCGTTGATCTTAAATTCCTTGAGTGTTTTTTTCAGATTGTGGGGCATGGCATGACTCCAAGGCTTGAGGATTGCGCGGGGTGCCGGGGCGCCCCGTGCGGATACATCAAATCGACAAAATCAATCACATACAAACCGGCAAATGCATTGACCGGCATGGCTGCTGGCCGGTCGGGTACTGCGCCACGACGCCGCTGAACGTCTTGCCGCCGTGGATGCGGGCGGGGATGCCATGGGCAATCGAACGCTTCTTGGCGTCGAGGTCATTCGTGGTGAAACGCTTGTCGCCAACGCGGGCAATTTTCATGCGCAGCGCATGGCTGCGTTGGCCGCGGGCGACGGTATCTTGGTGCGCCTCGATTGCCCGAGGGGCGAAGAGGGCGGTGCCTGGAGCCATCGTGCCATGTGGCTCGACGGCTCCAGCTGCGGCGGGCCCAAGGCGCCCGGCGCATCCATGCAAGGTCACGTCGTCGACGATGACCTTGTCCGGATGCGGGCGGATGTTCGCAACGGGTGCGGACATGGGCGGTTCCTGTGGGCCTGTTGCGTGATAGCGCGTTATTGCTGGGCCGGTTGGGCGGTGCCCGGTGCCGGAGCGGGGGCCGGGGCGGGAGCCGCGCTGTCCGGCGTCATCAGCGGCAGGCCGGCCGGAGCGCGCAGGGCGCCGGCTTGCGTCGGGGCCGGTGCGCCGGCAGCCATTTCGGCGGTCTGGCACTCATCGGCCAGGCGGTGGCCTTCGTTGCGGTCGAACAGCATGGCCTTGGCCGGGATCACCACCAGGTCGAAGCCGGTCTTCTGGTCGAAGTAGCGGTCAGCGCCGGTGCGCGTCAGCTGGCGCGGCAGGTCGTAGTTCTTGCCCTTCCAGTGCAGCTTGATGATCTGGTCACGCGTCATGTCGCCTGCAATGTAGAGCTCGTTGCCGAGTTCGCACTTCCATTGCACGCCTTCAGGCTTGGCGGCGACAACAGGCGCTGCCTTCTTGGTGACCTTCTTCTTGGCCGGAGCCTTCTTGGCGGCCGGCTTTGCGGGCGCGGTCTGGGCGGTTGCGTACTGCGATGCAGCCAGCGAAAGAACGCCGGCACAGGCGCCCACGATGAATTTGTTCATAGGGTTTCCTTCGGTAATTCGGTAAGACAGAGTAGGGAGGCGGCAGCCAGGTCACGGATGCCACGGCATTTCGCACACCGGCCGGTATTTTGACCGATTTGCACGCCGTGCCCAACGTTCTGTTACATGCGGGTCCGACATCTCCGCCAAACGGGGGTGTCGTGCCGGCATCAGCATCGTTTTTGGGGCGTTCCCGGGCAATTTACCCCGCCACTTTTGCCTTCCGTTCTCCTTGCTTGCGTTGGGATGGATGCTGGCCGGCTCAGCCGCGGTTCTGTGCGAAGAGCGCGTCCAGCTTGGCTTCGTAATCGTGGTAACCGATGCTGTCGTAGAGTTCCATGCGCGTCTGCATGGTGTCGACGACGTTCTGTTGCGTGCCATCGCGGCGAATGGCTGCGTACACGTTCTCCGCAGCCTTGTTCATCGCGCGGAATGCCGACAGCGGATACAGGATCATCGACACGCCGGTGGAGGCCAGCTCGTCGCGCGTGAACAGCGGCGTCTGTCCGAATTCAGTGATGTTGGCCAGCACCGGCACCTTCACCGCGTCGACAAACTTGCGGTACATCGACAGTTCCGTCATCGCCTCGGGAAAGATCGCATCCGCGCCGGCTTCCACACAGGCCACGGCGCGTTCCAGGGCGCGGTCGAACCCTTCGACGGCCAGCGCATCGGTGCGGGCCATGACGACAAAGTTGGCGTCGGTGCGGGCATCGACGGCTGCCTTGATGCGATCGACCATCTCGTCCTTCGAGACGATCTCTTTGTTGGGCCGATGGCCGCACCGCTTGGCGCCGACCTGATCTTCGATATGCATGGCCGCGGCGCCAAACTTGATGAGCGACTTGGTCGTGCGCGCCACGTTGAACGCGGAAGCGCCAAAGCCCGTGTCGACGTCCACCAGCAGTGGGACGTCACACACATCGGTGATGCGGCGGACGTCGGTCAAAACGTCGTCCAGGCCAGATATGCCGAGGTCAGGCAAGCCCAGCGAGCCTGCCGCCACACCGCCGCCCGACAGATAAATCGCGCGATAGCCGGCGCGCTTGGCCAGCAGCGCATGGTTGGCGTTGATGGTGCCGACAATCTGCAGCGGCGATTCTTCGACCAGCGCCTGGCGGAAGCGGGCGCCTGCGCTGGTTTGGGTGTTTGCCGTCATGGCGAATCTCCTCTCTATGCTCGTCACGCGAAGAAGCGCGCAACGGCGTCGGCCGGCATTTCCACGCCGGTGGTATGCGCGCGTTGCAGCACGGCCCACCAATAGCGATAGCTCGCGCGGTCGTGCAGCCGGCCTTCATGCTGGATCGGGCCCCACGCGGCCTCCTGCGCAGCCGCAAGAATGGCGCTCGCGTGTGTCACTTCTTCGTGCGACGGGCGGAACGCCGAAACGATCGGCGCGATCTGGTCCGGGTGGATGCTCCACTTGCGCAGATAGCCAAACTCGTTGCGGGCACGGGCGGCATCGGCGCCGGCGCGGTCCGGGTGCTTGATATCGGTGCTGACGTTGTGCGACGGTACCTTGCCGTGCGCGTGGCACGCGGCCGAAATCTCGGTAAGCGCGCGGCGGATCAGCGGATGCTCGAACTGCTCGGGCGAGCCCATCGCCGCGCCGGGAATCGCACCGTTGTGCGCGGAAACGAAATCCATCAGGCCGAAACTCAGGCATTCGACCTGTACCAGCGACGCAATATCGAACACCTGCGCCAGCGCGCCATGCGTTTCGATCAAGACGTGGATCGGCAGGTGCCGTGCAATGCCCGCCGCCTTGGCGGCTTGGTTGACGCGATCGGTCACGCGTGCCACTTCCACCACGTCACGCACTTTCGGCACGGTCACGTAGGCGAGTCGGCTGCCGGCAAGGCCGACGAGGATGTCGACGTCTTGCGTCCACGCGTCGTGGTTCGGATCGTGGATGCGTACGCCGACGCGGTTGAAGCGGTTGTCGTCACTGTTGATGAGCGCGGCGGCCAGTTCGGCATGCGCGCGTTCCTGGCCGACGGCGGCGCCGTCTTCGCAGTCAAACGTGATATCGAAAACGGGGCCAAGGGCTTGTTGCAGGGCGAGCGACTTGCGCATCAGCTTTTCTGCGCCCGCGTAGTGGTCGCAGACCGGCAACTGGGCCGGCAGGGCATCGTCCTGGAACAAAACCTCGGTGGGGTGCACGGGGTGGTATCGGTTGGGCGGCGCTTGTGGCGCCTGCGTTTTGTTCGAAATGCAGGTGTAAAAAAACCGGAGGGGTCGCTGCCGATCCGCTCCGGTTTTTTCTTTTAGATCATGCGGATCACAGCAGATGCTGCACGCCTGCACGCTCGCCTTCCAGCTCGTCGAGCGTGATCTTGATCTTGCCTTGGCTGTACTCGTCGATTTCCAGGCCTTCGACGATCTTGTACTTGCCGTTTTCCGTGGTGACCGGGAAGCCGAACATCACGTCCTTCGGAATGCCGTATTCGCCGTTCGACGGGATGCCCATCGTGACGATCTTGCCGTTGCTGCCGAGCACCCAGTCACGCACGTGGTCGATGGCTGCGTTGGCAGCCGAAGCAGCCGACGACAGGCCGCGCGCTTCGATGATGGCGGCGCCGCGCTTGCCAACGGTCGGCAAGAACACGTCGTTGTTCCACACAGGGTCGTTGATCATGTCCTTGACGCTCTTGCCGTCGATCGTGGCGTAGCGGTAGTCGGCGTACATCGTCGGGCTGTGGTTGCCCCACACGAACAGCTTTTCGATGCTCGACACCGGCTTGCCGGTCTTGGCGGCGATCTGCGACAGGGCACGGTTGTGGTCCAGGCGCAGCATGGCGGTGAAGTTCTCGCGCGGCAGGTCCGGCGCCGACTTCATGGCGATGTAGGCGTTGGTGTTGGCCGGGTTGCCTACCACCAGCACCTTCACGTTGCGCGAGGCAACGGCGTTCAGGGCCTTGCCTTGTGCCGTGAAGATCTGGGCGTTGGCCGACAGCAGGTCAGCACGCTCCATACCCGGGCCGCGGGGGCGGGCGCCCACCAGCAGGGCCACGTCGACGTCCTTGAACGCGGTCATCGGGTCGGAATGCGCTTCCATGCCAGCCAGCAGCGGGAATGCGCAGTCTTCGATCTCCATCATCACGCCCTTGAGCGCCTTCTGGGCCTTCTCATCGGGGATTTCCAGCAGTTGCAGGATGACGGGCTGATCCTTGCCCAGCATTTCGCCGGCGGCGATGCGGAACAGCAGGGCGTAACCGATCTGTCCAGCAGCGCCGGTCACTGCGACGCGCATGGGTGCTTTTGCCATGAGAACTCTCCAAACGGTAGTGAAAGCGGATCGCACTGCGCGCGGCGGGCATCCCGGCAGGATGTCGGTGCAGCCTCGCAGGCATTGCCGGCAACGGTCGGCGCCTCGTGGGCGGTCGGCTCAGAATCGGCAAGAGCCTCGCAGTTTACTGCGTCCGCATGACGATGTGGAAACACACTTGCGATTGACCTTGAGGCCGTCGTGGCGTGTGTGTGGGCCGTCGCCCGGAACAGGCGCGAGTGTAGGTCCGGCCTTGCTCGAAAGTCAATTAATCTTCTGTCTTATATAAGACATAAGACATTCTATAAACGGGCTGGACGCCTTTGTCGCTTTTGTGGTGAAATCGGCAGTTATGTCGAGCACACCCAGCCCTCTATCTGCTGCGATGCCGCCCTCGGGCGGCGAAGGCGGCGCGTCGCCTGCGTCTGCTGGCGGCGCGGGCGGCTCTCCCACCTTCAGCCCGCTGTATCAGCAGATCAAGACGCTGATCCTGCAAAGCTTGCAAGCCGGCGAATGGAAGCCCGGCGAGATGATCCCCAGCGAGATGGAATTGGCGGCCCGCTACAAGGTCAGCCAGGGGACCGTGCGCAAGGCGATCGACGAATTGGCTGCCGAAAACCTGGTCGCGCGGCGCCAGGGCAAGGGCACCTTCGTGACCACGCATTACGAAGAAGGCGTGCAGTTCCGCTTCTTGCGTCTGATGCCGGAGCAGGGCGAGCAGCATTACCCGAGCAGCCGCGTACTCGAGTGCAAGCGCATGCGGGCGCCGGCCGAGATCGCCAGGCTGCTCGAACTGAAGGCCGGCGACAGCGTCGTGCAGATCCGCCGCATCCTGTTCTTTTCGGGCGAGCCGACGGTGCTGGAGGAGATCTGGCTGCCGGGGGCGAGCTTCAAGGGCCTCACAGCCGAAAAGCTGACGGAGTGGAAGGGGCCGATGTACGCGTTCTTCGAGGCGGAGTTCGGCGTGCGCATGTTGCGTGCCACGGAGCGCATCCGCGCTGTGGCAGCGGACGCCGCTACGGCCGAGTTGCTGTCGGTGGCGGTTGCCTCGCCGCTGCTGTCGGTGGAGCGCGTCTCGCACACGTTCGGCGACAAGCCCGTGGAAATACGCCGTGGCCTGTACGTCACGACGCGGCATTACTACCAGAACGAGCTGAGTTGACGGTGCTTCCTCAGGCGCGATTCGTGCGGTTGAGCCAACTCAATGGCGTTTCACCTTGTGCGTCGCGCAACAGCGCATTGCGCGTCATGAGGGCAAGGTAAAGAGGACAATCTGCCCCCGTATCACGCCGCTGGCAGGCGAGGGCACGAAGCACAAAAGTGGAGCGCGTCGCATGGAATTATTGGTGCGCTGCGCAACAAAAGCGCGCTAGAATCTCGCGGATTTGTGCAAAGCTGTTTTGTTTGTTGATTAGCCAATTGGGGTCTGACCATGGCAGAAGCCATCAAGAAAGCCAGGCCGGTCTACAGGAACATCGGTTTGGGCGATATCGCCCGCTACCGCTTGCCCTGGGCCGGTAAGGTGTCCATCCTGCACCGTGCCAGCGGTGCGCTGATGTTCCTTCTTCTTCCGTTCGTGCTGTACTTGTTTGAGCAAAGTCTCACGTCGGAAATCAGTTTCGCCAAGTTCTCGGCGCTTCTGTCCAACGGCTTCGCCAAGGTTGTCGTCCTCGCGCTCATCTGGGCTTATCTGCACCATTTCTGCGCAGGCATCCGTTACCTGATCCTCGATCTGCATATCGGCATCGACAAGACCTCGGCCTCCAAGTCGGCTGTGAGCGTCCTCATCGTCAGCCTGCTGCTGACGGTCGTGTTCGGCGCCAAGCTGTTCGGCCTGTTCTGAGGAGTCCCTGATGGCAAATAACAATATTGGTCCCAAGCGCCTCGTTGTCGGCGCGCACTACGGCCTGAAGGACTTCCTCGCGCAGCGCGTCACCGCCGTGATCATGGCGGTCTACACGATCGTGTTGCTGGCTGCATTCCTGCTCTCGAAAGACACGTCGTACCAAAGCTGGGCCGGCCTGTTCTCGAACCAGTGGATGAAGATGCTGACGTTCCTGGCGTTTGTGTCGCTCACGTATCACGCCTGGATCGGTGTCCGCGATATCTGGATGGACTACGTGAAGCCCGTGGCAGTGCGTTTGACGCTGCAAGTGTTGACGATTCTGTGGCTCGTCGGTTGTGCGGGCTACGCAGCTCAGATTCTCTGGAGGGTTTAAGACATGGTCGCAGTCAAGACTGGGCTGCCGCGCCGCAAATTCGACGTCGTGATCGTCGGTGCGGGCGGTTCGGGCATGCGCGCATCGCTGCAGCTGGCAGAAGCCGGCCTCTCCGTGGCCGTGCTGTCCAAGGTGTTCCCCACCCGCTCGCACACCGTTGCGGCGCAGGGTGGTATCGGTGCTTCGCTGGGCAACATGAGCGAAGACAATTGGCACTATCACTTCTACGACACCGTCAAGGGTTCCGACTGGCTCGGCGACCAGGACGCGATCGAATTCATGTGCCGCCAGGCGCCGAACGTGGTCTATGAACTGGAACACTTCGGTATGCCGTTCGACCGCAACGCCGACGGCACCATCTACCAGCGTCCGTTTGGCGGTCACACGTCGAACTACGGCGAGAAGCCCGTGCAGCGGGCCTGCGCCGCGGCCGACCGTACCGGCCACGCGCTGCTGCACACGCTGTATCAGCGTAACGTGCGGGCCAAGACCCACTTCTTCGTCGAATGGATGGCGCTGGATCTGATCCGCGATCAGGACGGCGACGTGCTGGGCGTGACGGCGCTGGAAATGGAAACCGGCGAGGTCTACATCCTCGAAGCCAAGACGACGCTGTTCGCAACGGGCGGTGCAGGTCGGATCTACGCAGCTTCCACCAACGCCTTCATCAACACCGGTGACGGCCTGGGCATGGCAGCGCGCGCAGGCGTTCCGCTGGAAGACATGGAATTCTGGCAGTTCCACCCGACCGGCGTGGCCGGCGCGGGCGTGCTGATCACGGAAGGCGTGCGCGGAGAAGGCGGCATCCTGCGTAACAAGGATGGCGAGCGCTTCATGGAGCGCTATGCCCCGACGCTGAAGGATCTGGCGCCGCGTGACTTCGTGTCGCGCTCGATGGACCAGGAAATCAAGGAAGGCCGCGGCTGCGGCCCGAACGGCGACTACGTGCTGCTCGACCTGACGCACGTCGGTGCCGAGACCATCATGAAGCGCCTGCCGTCGATCCGCGAGATCGGCCTGAAGTTCGCCAACGTCGACGCCATCAAGGAACCGATTCCCGTGGTGCCGACCATCCACTACCAGATGGGTGGCATTCCGACGAACTATCACGGTCAGGTCGTGGTGCCGAAGAACGGCAACCCGAACGAGGTCATCAACGGCTTCTACGCGATCGGCGAATGCTCGTGCGTGTCCGTGCACGGCGCGAACCGCCTGGGCACGAACTCGCTGCTCGACCTGGTGGTGTTCGGCCGTTCGGCGGGCAACCACATCATTGCGCAGAACCTGAAGAATCGCGAGCACAAGCCGTTGCCGGCCGACGCTGCCGACCGTGCGCTGTCGCGCCTGGCCAAGCTCGATTCGTCCAGCTCGGGCGAGTACGCGCAGGACGTCGCCAACGACATCCGCCGCAACATGCAGTCGCACGCTGGCGTGTTCCGTACGCAGAAGCTCATGGATGAAGGCGTCGAGCGCATCCTGGAAGTGGCCGAACGCGCTGGCAACATCCACCTGAAGGACAAGTCCAAGGTGTTCAACACCGCGCGCGTCGAAGCGCTGGAAGTGGCCAACCTGGTGGAAGTGGCGAAGGCAACGATGGTGTCGGCTGCCGCTCGCAAGGAATCGCGCGGTGCACACGCCCACAGCGACTTCCCGAACCGCGATGACGAAAACTGGATGAAGCACTCGCTGTGGTATTCCGAAGGCAACCGCCTGGACTACAAGCCGGTGCAGTTGAAACCGCTGTCGGTGGAAACCGTGCCGCCCAAGGCGCGTACGTTCTAACGGATAAGAAGGACCCACAAAAATGAAGCGTATTTTTGAAGTCTATCGCTACGATCCGGACAAGGACGCAGCGCCCCGCATGCAGACCTACGAGGTTGAACTCGACGGTCACGAGCGCATGCTGCTCGACGCGCTGGTCAAGCTGAAGAAACTGGACGAGTCGATCGCGTTCCGTCGTTCGTGCCGCGAAGGCGTGTGCGGCTCCGACGCCATGAACATCAACGGCAAGAATGGTCTGGCCTGCCTGACCAACATGCGTGAACTGCCCGAGAAGATCGTGCTGCGTCCGCTGCCGGGGCTGCCCGTGGTGCGCGACCTGATCGTCGACATGACGCAGTTCTTCAACCAGTACCACTCGATCAAGCCGTACCTGATCAACGACGAGCCGCCGCCCGAGAAGGAGCGTCTGCAGTCGCCGGAAGAGCGTGAAGAGCTTGACGGCCTGTATGAGTGCATTCTGTGCGCGAGCTGCTCGACGTCGTGCCCGTCGTTCTGGTGGAACCCGGACAAGTTCGTCGGCCCGGCCGGTCTGCTGCAGGCGTATCGTTTCATCGCTGACAGCCGTGATCAGGCCACCAGCGAGCGCCTGGACAACCTGGAAGATCCGTACCGCCTGTTCCGCTGCCACACCATCATGAACTGCGTCGATGTGTGCCCGAAGGGTCTGAACCCGACGAAAGCCATCGGCAAGATCAAGGAATTGATGGTGCGTCGCGCTGTGTAAGGCGCGAGTCAGGGCACTTTGGCATTGTGTGTCGCCGGAGCGGTTTCTCCGGCGACACATTTCTGGAAAGTATGGTTGCTGTGAACACTCCGACGTTCTCCCATCAGTCCGATCCGCACAAGCGTGCCCGTTTGCGCTGGCGTGCCCGACGCGGCCTGCTTGAGAACGACATCATCGTCGAGCGCTTCTTCAACCGCTATGAGACGGAACTGTCGGATGACGACGTTGCCGCGCTCTCGCAGTTGTTCGAGCTACCCGACAACGACCTGATGGATCTCCTGCTTGCACGCAAGGAGCCGGAGGGCGAACTCGACGTGCCCCACATTCAGCACGTCCTGACCTTGCTGCGCTCGGTCTGAACTGGCGCGCGAGAGGTTGCCGCAAGACGAATCGGTCCAGCCGCCCCCGGCCGGCGCCCCTTGATCCGTCTGGCGGGAGTCTCCCGACTTCATTTTTATAAACAGCAGAGAAGGAAACCGACATGACGCCGTCCGAAGTGAAAGCCACCCTATCGTTTTCCGATGGCTCGCCCAGCGTCGAGCTGCCGATCTATAAGGGCACGGTTGGCCCGGACGTGATCGACATCCGCAAGCTGTACGGTCAGACGGGCAAGTTCACGTACGACCCCGGCTTCATGTCGACTGCGTCGTGCAATTCCAAGATCACCTACATCGATGGTGACAAAGGTGAGCTGCTGTACCGCGGCTACGCCATCGACGATCTGGCCAGCAAGTGCGATTTCATGGAAATCTGCTATCTGCTGCTGAAGGGCGAGTTGCCCAACGCCAAGCAGAAGGAAGAGTTCAACCATGTGGTGACGAATCACACCATGGTCCACGAGCAGATGCAGTTCTTCCTGCGCGGGTTCCGCCGTGACGCCCACCCGATGGCCGTGCTGACGGGCTTGGTCGGCGCCATGAGCGCGTTCTATCCGGACGCTGCCAACATCAATGACCCGCGCGAGCGTGAGATTTCGCAGATTCGCCTGATCGCCAAGCTGCCGACGCTGGTGGCCATGGCGTACAAGTACAACATCGGCCAGCCGCTCATCTATCCGCAGAACAACCTGTCGTACACGGGTAACTTCATGCGCATGATGTTTGCCACGCCGTGTGAAGACTACAAGGTGAACCCGGTGCTGGAGAAGGCACTGGACCGCATCTTCATCCTGCACGCAGACCACGAGCAGAACGCCTCCACGTCGACGGTGCGTCTGGCGGGCTCGTCGGGCACCAACCCGATCGCTGCCATCGCTGCCGGTATCGCCTGCCTCTGGGGCCCGGCGCACGGCGGCGCGAACGAAGCTGCGCTGAACATGCTGGAAGAAATCGGTACCGTGGACAAGGTGCCCGAGTTCATCAAGCAGGTGAAGGACAAGAACAGCGGCGTGCGCCTGATGGGCTTCGGCCACCGCGTGTACAAGAACTATGACCCGCGCGCCAAGCTGATGCGCGAAACCTGCCACGAAGTGCTGAACGAGCTGGGCCTGCATAACGACCCGCTGTTTAAGCTGGCGATGGAGCTGGAAAAGATCGCCCTGGAAGACGAATACTTCGTCAGCCGCAAGCTGTACCCGAACGTCGACTTCTACTCGGGCATCGTGCAACGCGCGCTGGGCATCCCGACCTCGATGTTCACCTGTATCTTCGCGCTGGCCCGCTCGGTTGGCTGGATTTCGCAATGGGAAGAGATGATCACCGATCCGGAATACAAGATCGGCCGTCCGCGCCAGCTGTTCAACGGCGCCGCTACCCGCGAAGTGCCGTCGATCGACAAGCGCTAAGCCAAGGCTGTTCGCCTTGCAGAAACCCCGTCCGGGAAACCGGCGGGGTTTTTTTGTTGGGCGCCGCTTGAGAGCCCGGAAAGGGCCTTCGCGAAATGGCGAAACCCCCTTTCGCCAGTCACGTCCGGTGCCCAATGCACCGGGTGGCATAATCGATCACTCCCCACGAAACAGCTCGCGCAGCGGCCCTGAATTTCCAAGATGGGCACGTTGTGTACGGATCGCATCATGGCCAAGACGCTCTACGACAAACTTTGGGACGATCACGTCGTTCATACCGAAGAAGACGGCACGACCGTCCTCTACATTGATCGTCAACTGCTGCACGAAGTGACGAGCCCGCAGGCGTTCGAGGGCCTGAAGATGGCCGAGCGTCCTGTGTGGCGCATCAGCGCAAACCTGGCCGTGTCGGATCACAACGTTCCGACCACCGACCGCTCGCACGGCATTGCCGACCCGGTTTCCAAGCTGCAGGTCGACACGCTCGATGCCAACTGCGACAGCTACGGCATCACGCAATTCAAGATGAACGACAAGCGTCAGGGCATCGTGCACGTGATCGGGCCGGAGCAGGGCGCGACGCTGCCGGGCATGACGGTGGTCTGCGGCGATTCGCACACCAGCACGCACGGCGCATTTGGCGCGCTCGCGCACGGCATCGGTACGTCGGAAGTGGAGCATGTGTTGGCCACGCAAACGCTGCTCGCCAAGAAGAGCAAGAACATGCTCGTGAAGGTGGAAGGCACGCTGCCGCGTGGCTGCACGGCCAAGGACATCGTGCTCGCCATCATCGGCAAGATCGGTACGGCCGGCGGCACGGGCTACGCCATGGAGTTCGGCGGCTCGGCCATTCGCGCGCTGTCCATGGAAGGCCGCATGACGGTGTGCAACATGGCGATCGAGGCGGGCGCCCGCGCCGGCATGGTCGCCGTGGACGATGTCACGCTGGAGTACGTCAAGGGCCGCCCGTTCGCGCCGCAAGGCGTGGAATGGGAGCAGGCCGTCGCCTACTGGCGCACGCTGCATTCCGACGAGGGTGCGCATTTCGATCAGGTGGTCGAGCTGCGTGCGGAAGAGATTCGCCCGCAGGTGAGCTGGGGCACGTCGCCGGAAATGGTGGTCAGCATTGAAGACCGCGTGCCGGATCCCGACAAAGAGAAAGACCCGAACAAGCGCAATGCCATGGAGCGCGCGCTCGAATACATGGGCCTGCAGCCGAACGTTGCCATCAGCGACATCAACATCGACAAGGTCTTCATCGGCTCGTGCACCAACAGCCGGATCGAAGACATGCGCGCCGCAGCGTGGGTCGTGCAGAAGCTGGGCAAACGCATTGCGTCGAACGTGAAGCTGGCGATGGTGGTGCCGGGCTCGGGCCTCGTGAAGGAGCAGGCCGAGCGCGAAGGGCTCGACAAGATTTTCAAGGCGGCAGGTTTCGAGTGGCGCGAGCCGGGCTGCTCGATGTGTCTCGCCATGAACGCGGACCGCCTCGAGCCGGGCGAGCGCTGCGCGTCCACGTCCAACCGCAACTTCGAAGGCCGTCAGGGCGCGGGTGGTCGCACCCATCTGGTCAGCCCGGCGATGGCTGCCGCAGCCGCGCTGGAAGGCCACTTCGTCGACGTGCGCAAGCTCGCTTGAGCGGCAGGATAGAGAGAGCAATCATGGAACAATTCACCATCCACACCGGCCTCGTGGCCCCGCTCGACCGCGAGAACGTCGACACCGACGCGATCATTCCGAAGCAGTTCCTCAAGTCGATCAAGCGCACCGGCTTCGGCCCGAACCTGTTTGACGAGTGGCGCTACAAAGACGTGGGCGAGCCTGGCCAGGACAACAGCAAGCGACCGCTGAATCCGGACTTCGTGCTGAACCAGCCGCGTTACAAGGGCGCCTCGGTGTTGCTGGCGCGCAAGAACTTCGGCTGCGGCAGCTCGCGTGAGCACGCACCGTGGGCGCTGCAGCAGTACGGCTTCCGCGCCATCATCGCGCCGAGCTTTGCCGACATCTTCTTCAACAACTGCTTCAAGAACGGCCTGCTGCCGATCGTGCTGACGGAATCGCAAGTCGACCATCTGTTCAACGAGACGCAAGCCTTTACGGGCTACCAGCTGACCGTCGACCTGGACAAGCAGGTCGTCGTCACGCCGGGCGGTACGGCCTATCCGTTCGACATCACGGCGTTCCGCAAATACTGCCTGCTCAACGGCTTCGACGACATCGGCCTGACCTTGCGCTACGCCGACCAGATCAAGGCTTACGAAGCGCAGCGTCTGGCCAAGATGCCGTGGCTCGCCCACAAGCTCGTCGGCTGAGCGGATACAGAACAACAAGGACAACCACATGACCAAGATTGCAGTGTTGCCGGGTGACGGCATTGGCAAGGAAATCGTCGCCGAGGCCGTGAAGGTGCTCAAGGTGCTGGGCGAGCCGTTCGAGATGGAATTCGCCCCGGTGGGCGGCGCGGGCTACGAGGCCAAGGGTCATCCGCTGCCGGAAGACACGCTCAAGCTCGCCAAGGAAGCCGACGCGATCCTGTTCGGCGCCGTGGGCGACTGGAAGTACGACACGCTGGCGCGCGAACTGCGCCCGGAGCAGGCCATTCTGGGCCTGCGCAAGCACCTGCAGCTGTTCGCCAATTTCCGTCCGGCGATCTGCTATCCCGAACTGGCCGGCGCATCGAGCCTGAAGCCCGAGATTGTGTCCGGTCTCGATATCCTGATCGTGCGCGAACTGACCGGCGACATCTACTTCGGTCAGCCGCGGGGCGTGCGTGCCGCACCGGACGGTGTGTTCGCCGGCGCGCGCGAAGGCTTCGACACCATGCGCTACGCCGAGCCGGAAATCCGCCGCATCGCGCACGTCGCCTTCCAGGCTGCCGCCAAGCGCGGCAAGAAGCTGTGCAGCGTCGACAAGGCCAACGTGCTCGAGACGTTCCAGTTCTGGAAGGACATCGTCACCGACGTGCACAAGGAGTATCCGGAAGTCGAGCTGTCGCACATGTACGTCGACAACGCGGCCATGCAGCTCGTCAAGGCGCCGAAGAACTTCGACGTGATCGTCACCGGCAACATGTTCGGCGACATCCTCTCGGATGAGGCGGCCATGCTGACGGGCTCGATCGGCATGCTGCCGTCGGCGTCGCTCGACGCGAACAACAAGGGCTTGTATGAGCCGTCGCACGGTTCTGCGCCGGACATCGCGGGCAAGGGCGTTGCCAACCCGCTGGCGACGATCCTGTCCGCCGCGATGATGCTGCGCTACTCGCTGAACAAGGCCGAGCAGGCCGATCGCATCGAAAACGCCGTCAAGAAGGTGCTCGCCCAGGGCTATCGCACGGGTGACATCCTGACGCCGGGCTGCAAGCAGGTCGGTACGGTCGAGATGGGCGACGCGGTGGTCGCTGCCCTGTAAACCAAACGCGCGTTGCGGTGCCGTCACATCTGGCGCCGCAATCGTCGTTTTTTCGGTGGACACATGTTGCAGTGCATTGTGTGGCCGCCAAATCGTGTATATTTTTGCAGATGATCTCGATCGCGCTCCCCGTCCTCGTACTGGGCATTCTGGGCACCCTGGCTATCGCCGCCAAGGGCACCGCCGCGCGCGCTCGCATGACGCCTGTCGAGATTCGCACGACCACGAAAATCATTACCAAAAAAACGATCTCGTAGATCGTCCGTCGTGCCCGTTCGCCTTCCCCGCGCGGTCACGCCGGGCGACCGAGGCGGGGAAAATCACTAGAGGTTCACAATCATGAAGGTAGGTCTCGTCGGTTGGCGCGGCATGGTCGGCAGCGTGCTGATGCAGCGCATGCAGGAAGAAAAGGATTTCGACCTGATCGACACCGTGTTTTTCAGCACCAGCAACGCCGGCGGCAAGGCGCCTGCATTCGCCAAGACGGATGCACCCCTGGCCGACGCCAACGACATCGAAGCACTGAAGGCCTGCGACACGATCATCACGTGCCAGGGCGGTGACTACACGACCGAAGTCTTCCCGAAGCTGCGCGCTGCCGGCTGGAACGGCTACTGGATCGACGCCGCCTCGACGCTGCGCATGGAAGACGACGCCGTGATCGTGCTGGACCCGGTCAACCTGTCGCTCATTAAGAACGCTGTGGCGGCTGGCACCAAGAACTTCATCGGCGGCAACTGCACCAACTCCATCCTGCTGATGGGCGTGGGCGGCCTGTTCCGCGAAGGCCTGGTCGAATGGGTCAGCTCGATGACCTACCAGGCGGCTTCGGGCGGTGGTGCGAACCACATGCGCGAACTGCTCAAGGGCATGGGCGTAATTCACGGTGCCGTGGCCGATGAGCTGGCCAATCCGGCTTCCGCCATCCTGGACATCGACCGCAAGGTTGCCAAGACCATCCGCGAAGATGTGCCGACCGAATTCTTCCCGGCGCCGCTGGCTGGTGGCCTGATTCCGTGGATCGACAAGCAGCTCGACAACGGTCAGTCGAAGGAAGAGTGGAAGGGGCAGGCCGAGGTCAACAAGATCCTGGGCACGGCGCAGACGATTCCGGTCGATGGCCTGTGTGTGCGGATCGGCGCAATGCGCTGCCACAGCCTGGGCCTGACGCTCAAGCTCAAGCGCGACCTGCCGCTCGACGAAATCGAGCAGATCATCCGCTCGGGCAACCCGTGGGTGAAGTGGGTCCCGAACGATCGCAGCATCACGGAGAAGGAACTGACGCCGGCCTCCATCACCGGTGGCCTGGAAATCGGCGTGGGTCGCGTGCGCAAGCTCAACATGGGGCCGGAATATGTGAGCGCCTTCGTGATCGGTGACCAGCTTCTGTGGGGCGCCGCCGAGCCGCTGCGCCGTACGCTCCGTATCCTGCTGGGCAAGTGATTCAGGCTTTGCTTTCGTTGTCGGGGCCTGCATCGGAGACGGTCGTTGCGGCCTGACAACAGAAAGTGTGCTTTTTCAACCAACGCCGCGCGGCCTGCGCGGCGTTGTGCCATCTGGATGCCCACGGCTTGTAACGTTGGTACACAATAGCGGCCGGAACGCCGTCCGCCCATTCGTGGGGTGGACGCAGCACGGGGAAGGGTTAGCGCCACATGAAGCACGCGCATTCCGGGGGGTACGTCGGGTGCTTCAGAATCTCGCCAATTGTGTCGTTTTCATAAAAAATTGACGGCGGTTCTTATCCAGCATTTCACGTTTTGGGTGAACTTGCTGCGCTAACTCGTTGATGTTAAGTTCGTTTGCACATTAAAAGATAACGGAGTCGAAGGTGAGGGTGAGCCAATACCGCCGGAGAGAATCGTCCCATCGCAGTCCTCGCTGGTCGGCCGTCGCGTTTGCTGCGGCGAGCCTGCTGCTGATCCAGCCTGCTGCGCAAGCGGCGGGTTTCGGCGCGCTGCATGTGCGTTCCAGCCTCGGCCAGCCGCTGCAGGCCGAAATCGATCTGACCGGCGTGACGCCCGAAGAGGCGCAAAACCTGGTCGCCAAGCTGGCTGCACCGGATGCCTATTCGCGTGCCGGCCTGACCTACAACCCGATCGTCTCCTCGCTGCGTGCCTCGTTGGAACGCCAGTCGAACGGCAATTACGTGGTGCGCCTGCGCTCGACGCAGCCCGTCGCAGAGCCGTTCGTCGATGTTCTGGTTGACCTGAACTGGGCGAGCGGCCACGTTTCGCGCGCCTATACGTTCCTGCTGGACCCGGTCGGCTCCAGCAATACCGCACAGAATTTCGCGCCGACGCCGGTTGTGCAGGCCACGACGCCTGGCGCGGCTGAACCGGCACCGTCTGCTTCGACTGCTCAACCGCAAGCGGCGGCCCCGGCTGCCGCCTCCCCGGCACCGACCCGGCAGCCCCGTGCTGCTCGTCAGGCGGCACGTCCGCAGCAAGCGGCACCTGCTGCCGCCGCGCCGGATGCTACGCCGGGTGGTTCGTATACGGTGCAGCGCGGCGATAGCCTGTACGACGTGGCTTCGACGGCCGCGCAAGGCCAGGACGCCGTTTCGCTCGACCAGATGCTGTTGGCGCTGTATCGCAACAATCCCAACGCTTTCATTGGCGGCAACATCAACCGTCTGCGTACCGGCTCGGTACTCAAGGTGCCGTCGCAGGCCGAAGCGCAGAAAACGCCAGCGCGTGAAGCGCGCCGCGAAGTCATTGCGCAGACGTCCGGCTTTGGCGGGTATCGCAATCGCCTCGCCACGGCGGCAGAAGCCAACGCCGCCACGGATACCGACTCCGCCCGCCAGCAGAGCGGCAGCGTGTCGGCCCGCGTGCAGGATCAAGCGACGCCGGCTGCCAGCGGCCGCGACGAACTGCGTCTCTCCAAGGCAGACCGTACCGGCAAGGCGGGTGCGGCAGCCGCCCGCGATGAGGAACTCGTCGCCAAGGAGCGTGCGCTCAAGGAAATGGAATCGCGCGTTGCGCAGTTGGAGAAGAATCTCTCCGACATGCAGCGCCTGGTCGAATTGAAGAACGCCGAGCTGGCCAAGGCGGCCAGCGCCGCCAAGCCTGCCGCTGGTGCTGCCCCGTCGACGGCCGCGCCTGCAGTGGCCGCGGCCAATGCCCCGGCACCCGCACCGGCCGCTGCTGCTTCGTCAGCGCCGGCTCCTGCTGCCGCTGCACCTGCAGAAACGGCCGCTGCTGCACCGGCTTCCTCCGCGACGGCTGCGACGGCAGCTTCCGCGCCGGAAGCGGCCTCGGCGCCGGTAGCGGCAGCGTCGGCACCGCAGGCGGCCAGCGCCCCGGTGGCGGCTGCCTCCGCGCCCGCCGCCGCGCCGAAGAAGGCCCCGGTGGTTGTGGCCCCGCCGCCCCCGATTCAAGAGGAATCGTTCCTCTCGTCGTTGCTGGGCAACCCGATGGCCCTGGGCCTGGGTGGCTTGGTCGTCGCGCTGCTGGGCGGTCTGGTGGTGTATCGCCGTCGCCAGCAGAAGCCTGAGCAGGCACATGGCTTCCAGGACAGCTTGCTGTCACAGGAAAGCACCGTGATGGCGGGTGCCAACTCGCTGTTCGGCGCCGCCGGCGGTCAAAGCGTCGACACCTCGCAGCACAGCGTGTTCGGTGCGGATTTCCGCATTGGCGGCGGCAACGAGAGCAACGAGGTCGACCCCATCGCCGAAGCCGATGTCTACATCGCCTACGGCCGCGACGTGCAAGCCGAAGAAATCCTGCGCGAGGCACTGGAGCAGCATCCGGAGCGCCAAGCCATTCGCCTGAAGTTGATGGAAATTTACGCCAATCGTCAGGATGCCCACGGCTTCCAGACCATTGCTGAAGAGATGCTGGCGCAAGTTGGCGCGTCCTCGCCGGAATGGGCGGAGGCTGCCGCAATGGGCCGCAAGTTCGATCCGGCCAACCCGCTGTATCTGACGGTGCAGGGCGACGGAAGCCATCCGGGTGCCGAAGCGCACGCAGAGCCCAGCCACGCAGGTGCCGCGGTTGCAGGCGCCGCTGCGCTGGCAGGTGTGGGCGCCGCAGTGGCCGCCGAAGCCTTCAGCCCGACGGTGACGGGGCAGACCACCCGCCGCGGTGATGACTGGACGACGCTGTCTCCGGATCTGGATCCGTCTGCGCCGTCGACCAAGGCACCGCAACTGGCCGATTTCGATCTGCCGCTGGAGTCGTTCCCTGCGCCCGCAGCGGGCGAGCCGATCACTGCGCCGGAAGAGGCCTCGGATATCTTCAAGGTGCATGCCGAACCCCAGGCCGATCTGCCGCAGTTCAACGCGCACGCTGGCGAGGCTTATCAGCCCGTCGCTGCGCCGCCGCTGCACATGGATCTGTCGGACTTGTCGCTGGACTTGAACCCGACGCCGCCCGCGGCGGAAACAGCGGCTCCGGCAGCATCGGTCGCTGCCGAGGAAAGCCTGCCGAGCTGGGCGCAGCCGGCGGACCTGTCGCAGGCCCCGATGCACTTCGAATCGGAGCCGCATCATGCAGAGCACGCCGAGGTTGCCAACGACGAGCCGCAATCGGCGATCCGTCTGGACACCAACTTGCCGCACACGCTGTCGGGCGAGCACGGTGCCGATGGTGTGCGCGATCTGCAGATCAAGTTCGATCTGGCCAAGGCCTACATCGAGATTGGCGATAAGGAAGGCGCTCGCGAACTGCTGCAGGAAGTGCTGGACCTGGGCGATCCGTCGTTCCACGCCGAGGCGCAAGCCTTGATGCGCCAGATCGGCTGACGCACCGCGTTCTACGCCATCGACAGCGCCGGCAGGGTGGTATCCTGCCGGCGTTTTTCTTTCCGCATGAGGATTCACACGGCATGACGCGCATCGCGCTTGGCATCCAGTACGACGGTGCCGCGTTTTCGGGTTGGCAATCGCAACCGCACGGCAACACCGTGCAGGACGCGCTGGAGGCGGCGCTGCGGCAGTTTGCCGGCGTGGCGTTGCCGACCACGGTGGCCGGCCGCACCGATGCCGGTGTGCATGCGCTGGGCCAAGTGGTCCATCTGGACACTGACCTCGTGCGCGAACCGTTCTCCTGGGTGCGCGGAACCAACGCCTTTCTGCCGCCGACGGTGGCCGTGCGATGGGCGCAGGAGATGCCGGAAGATTTCCACGCACGCTTCTCCGCGCATCGCCGCACGTATTACTACGCGCTGACCTTTGGTCCGACGCGGGCTCCGCTGCTCGAAGACAAGGCCGGCTACGTGATGCTGCCGCCCGGCCACTCCCTTGACGTGGCAGCCATGAACGAGGCGGCCCAGGTGCTGGTTGGCGAGCACGATTTCTCGTCGTTCCGCGCGGCCGAATGCCAGGCCAAGTCGCCCGTCAAAACGATGTACTCCATCGAGGTGCGAGGCGAGGGCGAATGGGTGTTCGTGCGCATTCGCGGCAGCGCGTTCCTGCACCACATGGTGCGCAACATCATGGGCTGCCTCGTGGCGATCGGGCGCGGTCGGCAGCCGGTGTCCTGGATGGGCGATGTGCTGGCCGCCCGCAGCCGCGTGGCCGCCGCGCCAACTTTCATGCCCGACGGCCTGTATCTGGCCGAGGTCGGCTATCCTGATGCTTTCTCGTTGCCGACGTCTCCGACATCGTCCAGCCTGTTTCGCGGCGTGTTCGACGAGCACGCCGGCCTGTGAATCCCGCTTCCGCCATGCCGTTGCACCGTACCCGTATCAAGCTGTGCGGCCTGACCCAGCCGGCCGACGTCGATCACGCAGTGGCGCTCGGTGCCGACGCGATCGGGTTGGTGTTCTATCCGCCCAGCCCGCGTTACGTCGCCATCGAGCGCGCGGCTGAGTTGGCGCGCCGCGCGGGTCCGTTCGTCACCGTGACGGGCCTGTTCGTCAACGCCAGCGCGGATGACGTGGCGCGCGTGCTCGACCAAGTGCCGCTGACGTTGCTTCAGTTCCACGGTGATGAGCCAGCAGAGCTGTGCGCCGAGATTGCCGGGCAGGTGGGGCTGCCGTGGCTGCGCGCCCTGCGTGTTCAGCCTGGGGCCGATTTGGTAGAATTCGCGGATCGGTATGCCGCTGCTCAAGGCCTGCTGCTCGACGCGTTTGTCGAGGGGTATGGCGGTGGCGGCCACGTCTTCGACTGGACCCTCATTCCTCCGCAATGGCTCCCGCAATCGCCATCCTTGCCAACCACAAGCGCCGCTCCTCGGCTCGTTTTGAGTGGTGGGTTGAGCGCGCAAAACGTCGCTGGCGCGATTGAACGCGTGCGGCCGTACGCTGTTGACGTCAGCAGCGGAATCGAAGCCGCACGGGGCGTGAAAGATCACGCCCGGATGACCGCATTTGTGCGTGCGGTCCGCGAGGCCGATGCAGCCCTGGGCGCATCGGTGCAGGCCTGAGCCGATCCGGCAGGTCTTTCGCGACGCACGCCTTCCTGAATATCTCCGCCGACGGGGCTTCACCCTGACCTCGGCGGACGCCTCGAGAGATTGCCATGTACAACCTGCCCGACGCCCACGGCCATTTCGGCCCCTACGGCGGCACCTTCGTTGCGGAAACGCTGTCCCACGCGCTCGATGAACTGCGCGACGCCTATGCGCGTTACCAGCACGATCCCGAGTTCATCAAGGAATACGAATACGAGCTGAAGCACTTCGTTGGCCGGCCGTCGCCGATCTATCACGCACGCCGCCTGACCGAACACTGCGGCGGCGCGCAGATCTACCTCAAGCGCGAAGACCTGAACCACACCGGCGCACACAAGGTGAACAACGTGATCGGCCAGGCGCTGCTGGCGCGCCGCATGGGCAAGCCGCGCGTGATTGCCGAAACGGGCGCGGGCCAGCACGGTGTTGCCACCGCCACGATTGCCGCGCGCTACGGCATGGAATGCGTCGTCTACATGGGCAGCGAAGACGTGCGCCGCCAGGCGGCCAACGTCTACCGCATGAAGCTGCTGGGCGCGACCGTGGTGCCAGTGGAATCGGGCTCGCGCACGCTCAAGGATGCGCTGAACGAAGCCATGCGCGACTGGGTCACCAACGTGGCCGACACCTTCTACATCATCGGCACGGTGGCAGGCCCGCACCCGTATCCAATGATGGTGCGCGACTTCCAGGCCGTGATCGGCGAGGAATGCAAGGTGCAGATGCCGGAGATGACCGGGCGCCAGCCCGACGCCGTGATCGCCTGCGTGGGTGGCGGCTCCAACGCCATGGGCGTCTTCTATCCGTACATCGACCATGCCGACGTCAAGCTGATCGGCGTGGAGGCGGCGGGCGAGGGCATCGAGACCGGCCGCCACGCCGCATCGCTCACGGGCGGCTCGCCGGGCGTGCTGCACGGCAACCGCACCTATCTCCTGCAGGATGAAGACGGCCAGATCATCGAGACGCATTCGATTTCGGCGGGGCTGGACTATCCGGGCGTCGGTCCGGAGCATGCCTGGTTGAAGGACGTGCAGCGCGCCGAATACGTCGGGATTACCGACAAGGAAGCGCTGCAGGCTTTCCATGATCTGTGCCGCATGGAGGGCATCATCCCCGCGCTGGAATCGAGCCACGCGCTGGCGTATGCGTGCAAGTTGGCGCCGACGCTCCCGAAGGACAAGGTCCTGCTGGTGAACCTGTCGGGCCGCGGCGACAAGGATATGCATACCGTCGCCGAATTCTCCGGCATCAAGCTCTGACGGACGCCGCATGACCGAGCGCGCCATCGACGGCATCTTCAACGAGGACTGCATTACCGGGGTCGGGCATCTGGCCGACGGCAGTGTGGACCTCGTCATCGCCGATCCGCCGTACGGCCTGGGCAAGGACTACGGCAACGATTCCGACAAGCTGTCGGGCGATGCCTACCTCGCCTGGTCCGAACGCTGGATCGATGCGGTGCGGCCGAAGCTGGCGCGCAACGGATCGCTCTACCTGTTCTGCACGTGGCAATATGCGCCGGAACTGTTCGTGATGCTCAAGCGACGCCTGACCATGGTCAACGAGATCATCTGGGACCGCCGCGTGCCGAGCATGGGTGGCAGCACGCGCAAGTTCTCGTCGGTGCACGACAACATCGGCTTTTTTGCCGCTTCACGCGATTACTACTTCGATGTCGACGCCGTGCGCATTCCGTACGACGCCGAAACGAAGAAGGCGCGTAGCCGCAAGCGTTTCGAGGGCAAGAAGTGGCTGGAAGTCGGCTACAACCCGAAGGACGTGTGGAGCGTGTCCCGCCTGCACCGGCAAGACCCGGAGCGCGCCGAGCACCCGACGCAGAAGCCGCTGGAACTGGTGGAACGCATGATCCTGGCAAGCTGCCCGCCGGGCGGCCTGGTGCTGGACCCGTTCCTGGGCAGCGGCACCACGGCGGCCGCCTGTGCAAGGCTTGGCCGCCGCTTCGCCGGCTTCGAGATCAACGCCGACTATTGCCGCGTGGCGCGCGAACGGGTGGCTGCTGTGCATGCCGCCGCCGACGCCAACGCGCAACCGACTGAATCGCAGGCGCCTGAGACCATCAAGGTCGCCTGAAACCTGATCCCCCTATGTCCCGCATCGCTCAAACCTTCTCACAACTGTCTGCGCAGGGCCGCAAGGGCCTGATTCCGTTCATCACGGCGGGCGATCCGTACCCCGAGATGACCGTCGACCTGATGCACGCACTGGTCAAGGGCGGCTCCAACGTCATCGAACTGGGCGTGCCGTTTTCCGACCCAATGGCCGACGGTCCGGTGATCCAACGTGCGTCCGAGCGCGCATTGGCCAAGAAGGTGGGCCTGCGCACGGTGCTGGAGTATGTGCGTGCTTTCCGCGCCACTGACTCGACGACACCCGTGGTGCTCATGGGTTACGCCAACCCGATTGAGCGGATGGGCGTCGAAGCCTTTGCCAAGGCGGCATCCGAAGCGGGCGTGGACGGTGTGCTCGTGGTCGACTACCCGCCCGAAGAATGCGAGGCCTTTGCCAAGACCATGCGCGCCGCCGGCATCGATCCGATCTTCCTGCTGGCGCCCACCTCCACCGAAGCACGCATTGCGCAGATCGCCCGTGTCGCAAGCGGCTACATCTATTACGTCTCGCTCAAAGGCGTGACGGGCGCGGCCACCATCGACCTGGACGCGGTGGCTGAGCGCATCCCGCAGATCCGCCGGCACGCGCGGCTGCCGGTGGGCGTCGGTTTCGGCATCCGTGATGCGGCAACTGCACGTGCGATCGGCGGTGTTGCGGATGCGGTGGTCATCGGATCCCGCATTGTGCAATTGTTGGAGGAAGCTCCTCGCGAACAAGCGGTACAATACTTGACTGATTTCATCGCGGAGATCCGCCAGGCGCTGGACGCCTGATCTGCGCGACACTGCATTCAAGGAGCACGCATGAGCTGGCTGGACAAACTGCTTCCGCCCAAGATCCAACAGACCGACCCGTCACAGCGCAAGGGCATTCCCGAAGGCCTGTGGGTCAAATGCCCGGCTTGCGAGTCCGTGCTGTACCGGACCGACGTCGAGGCCAACCTGCACGTTTGCCCGAAGTGCGATCACCATATGCGCATCGGCGCCCGCGCCCGCCTGGACGCACTGCTGGACGCCGAAGGCCGCTATGAGCTGGGCCAGGAGATCCTCCCGGTCGACGCGCTCAAGTTCAAGGACACGAAGAAGTACCCCGACCGCATCAAGGCGGCGATGGACGACACGGGTGAAACCGACGCCATGGTCGTGATGGGCGGCGCCATTCACGCGCTGCCGGTCGTGGTGGCGTGCTTCGAGTTCGAATTCATGGGCGGCTCGATGGGCTCCGTGGTGGGCGAGCGTTTCACGCGCGGCGCACAGACGGCGCTGGAGCAAAAGGTGCCGTTCATCTGCGTGTCGGCCACCGGTGGCGCGCGCATGCAGGAAAGCCTGCTGTCGCTCATGCAGATGGCGAAGACGACGTCGATGATCCAGAAGCTGGCTGAAGCGAAGCTGCCGTTCATCAGCGTGCTGACCGATCCGACCATGGGCGGCGTGTCCGCCAGCTTCGCCTTCATGGGCGACGTGGTGATCGCCGAACCGAAGGCGCTGATCGGCTTTGCCGGCCCGCGCGTGATCGAACAGACCGTTCGCGAGAAGCTGCCGGAAGGCTTCCAGCGCGCTGAATTCCTGCTGCAGAAGGGTGCCATCGACATGATCGTCGATCGCCGCAACATGCGCCGTGAGATCGCCGAGCTTCTGGCGCTCCTGCAGAAGCAACCGGCCGACGCACTGGCCTGATGCCGCACATCTGTTGAACCGAAGCGCGGGCGAGAGTCCGCGCTTCTTGTTTTTGCGCGGCCCGATTCGCTGACGCCGCGCCACCTATTTCGCATGCCTACATTCGACACGCTGCCCGACTGGCTCGCTCATCTGGAAACCGCACACCCGGTCGGCATCGACATGGGCCTGGCGCGCATCAGTCGCGTGCGCGATGCGCTCGGACTGGAATTCAAGCCCGTGGTCTTCACGGTGGGCGGCACCAATGGCAAAGGCTCGACCTGCGCGATGCTGGAGGCGATCCTGCTGGCTGCCGGCTACAAGGTGGGTTGCCATACCTCGCCGCACCTGATCGATTTCAACGAGCGTGCACGCGTGAATGGCGAGATCGCCACCGACGCGATGCTGCTGCCGCATTTCGAGGCGGTGGAACGCGCGCGCTGCAGCTTTCCCGAGCCCGTCAGCCTGACGTACTTCGAATTCACCACGCTGGCGATCATGCATCTGTTCGCCAACGCGGGTCTCGATGCGGTGATCCTGGAAGTCGGCCTGGGCGGTCGGCTGGATGCGGTCAACATTGTCGATACCGATTGCGCCGTCATCACCAGTGTCGATCTCGACCACATGGCCTACCTGGGGGACACCCGCGAGGCCATCGGCTTTGAGAAGGCCGGTATCTTCCGCGCAGGCAAGCCGGCGATCTGTTCTGACCCGGTGCCGCCCATCTCCCTGGTCAAACACGCTGAAGCGATCGGCGCAGACCTCTGGCTGATCGGCCGCGATTTCAACTTCCAGGGTGATAAGCAGCAGTGGGGCTTCAGCGGGCGCGGGCGTCGTTGGCCGAGCCTCGGCTACCCGGCATTGCGCGGGGCGAACCAGCTGCTGAATGCATCCGCCGCGCTGGCGGCGTTGGAGTCGGTGCGCGACCGGTTGCCCATCTCGGCGCAGGACGTGCGTCTGGGGCTGTCGCAGGTGGTGCTGCCCGGGCGTTTCCAGGTGCTGCCGGGGCGTCCTTCCGTCGTCCTGGACGTCGCGCACAACCCACACGCGTCGGCCGCGCTGGGCCAGAACCTCGAGAACATGGGCTTCTACCGCTACACCTACGCGGTGTTCGGCGCGATGCAGGACAAGGACATCGCCGGTGTACTGGGCCACATGCTCGACAAGGTCGACCACTGGTGCCTGACCGATTTGCCCACGCCGCGTGCGGCGAGCGCCGCGAGCTTGGCCCAGGCGCTGGCCGATGCCGGTTTCCGCGAAGGGAAGGACTCCAGCGTGAGCACATTCAGCGATCCCGCCACAGCCTATCGCAACGCCATGGAGCGGGCGACCGAGGATGATAGAATCGTGGTCTTCGGATCGTTCTACACCGTTGCCGGCGTGCTGGCGGAGCGCAAGAGTCGCGCGCACTAAACCCGGGGCCCTCATGGGACTGTTTTCCATCTTCTCCTCCCGCAAGAACGCTGAAGGCGAACGCACACGCGGCGCAACCGCCGGCAGTGCTGCCGATGTGGCCCGCGATGCGGTGCGCGGCTCTCGCGCATCGTCGAATGCCCGCAGCCGGGCCTCGCGTCGCACCGACGATGACGACGACGGCCTTGATCCCGAACTCCCGCAAAAACAACGCGCTCGCCGTCGCCTGATCGGCGCCGTGGTGCTGGTGGGCGCCGCCGTGATCGTGCTGCCGCTCATATTCGACGCCAAGCCGCGCCCCGTGGCGGATGCCGTGGCCGTGCAGATCCAGGATCAGCCGGTCGATCGTGGGGCAAAGCCGTCGACCGACGAGCCGAAGGTCGCCAGCCGGCGCTCTGCGTCGCGTCCTGCAAATTCGTCGAGCGATCAGGCGCAGGCGCTTGATCAGGGCGAAGAGGTCGTCGCCAACAATGAAGCGCCGGCAGCTCAAGACGCACCGGCTTCGGCCAAGCCGGCGACACCGCCCAAGCCGGTCGCCAGCGTGACGCCACCCGCCGAGCCCAAGCCAGCGACGAAACCCGCCCAACCCGCCGCCCAGCCCGCACAGCAAGCGGCTGCACCGAGCACCGATGCCAGCGGCGGCAAGTTCATCCTGCTGATCGGCGCCTTCGCTTCCGAAGACCGCGCCCGCAATTGGCTGGGCAAGCTCAAGGGCGAAAAGATTCCCGGTTACATCGAACACAAGAAGGTGCCTGAAAAGGGCGATCTGGCGCTGCTGCGCGCGGGCCCGTTCAACGATCGTGCGTCCGCCGAAGCGGCGCAGAAACGTGCCGAGCAGATCGGCCTGACGCCCAAGCTCGTACAGCAATGACGATGCGGCCCACCGTGTATTCAGCGCACGCCGCATTCCGCCACCGTCAATGCAAGCCGCTGCCTGATGCAACCGACTTTTTTTGACTACGGTGTGCTGTTCATCATCGTCACGTCGGCGCTGATCGGGTTGTTTCGCGGACTGATTCGCGAAGTGCTGGCGCTGCTCGGGTGGTTGTTTGCCGCGTGGGTGGCGTACACGTTTTCGGGCGTAGCGGCGGGCTGGATGCCGGAATCGCTGCCTGGGGGCCCGGTCGCACGCACCATTCTCGGTTTCGTCCTACTGTTTATCGTGACGGTGATTGCGACTTCGTTGGTGGGTGCCTTGCTTTCGGCGGCGCTGGCAAGCGCAGGGCTCAAGCCGGCAGATCGCGGCCTGGGGATGGTGTTCGGATTGGCACGCGGTGGCGTGATCATCCTCGTGTTGATGACGGTGGCCGGCTTTACCAGTCTGCCCGAGCAACCGTTCTGGCGCGATGCGATCACGCGGCCCTATGCGGAGCAGGCGGCACAAGCAGCCAAGCCGTTGTTGCCGCCGGACGTCGCAAAGTATGTTCACTATTGATCTGGAGCGTCTGGCCACAAGCTAGGCGATCCGGGAAGCTTTTTCGGTGCCCGCAACGGGTGTGGGCGCCATCAAATACGTTCTCGCTGGAGTTCGACATGTGCGGTATCGTTGGGGTGGTCTCCGCCACGCCCGTCAATCAGCTGATCTACGACAGCCTGTTGCTTCTGCAACACCGGGGGCAGGACGCGGCGGGCATCGCCACCGCATCAGGCAGCACTTTCCACATGCACAAGGCCAACGGGATGGTGCGCGACGTGTTCCGCACCCGCAACATGCGCGGCCTGCCGGGCACGAGCGGCATCGGCCAAGTGCGTTATCCGACCGCGGGCTCGTCCAGCGAGGAAGAGGCCCAGCCGTTCTATGTCAACGCGCCGTTCGGCATCGTGCTGGCGCACAACGGCAACCTGACGAACTCCGATCAGCTTCGCGAAGAGATGTTCCGGCGCGACCGCCGCCACATCAACACGCAGTCTGACTCTGAAGTGCTGCTCAACGTGCTGGCCGACGAATTGCAACGCGCCAGCAACGATATTCCGCTGAACCGCGATTCCATCTTCACCGCGGTGGAAGGCCTGCACCGCCGGGTGCGCGGTTCGTACGCCATCGCTGCCGAGATTTCGGGTTACGGCGTGCTGGCTGTGCGCGATCCGTTTGGCATCCGCCCGCTCGCACTGGGTAGCCAGGAAACGCCGGAAGGCCACATCGAATATATGGTCGCGTCGGAGTCGGTGGCGCTGGAAGGCATCGGCTTCAAGTTCGAGCGTGACGTCGCGCCGGGCGAAGCCATCTTCATCGACCTCGAGGGCAAACTGCACACCAAGCAATGCGCCGCCAACCCGGTGCTTTCGCCGTGCATCTTTGAATATGTCTACCTGGCCCGTCCGGATTCCCGCATGGACGGTGTGTCGGTGTACGACGCCCGCCTGCGCATGGGCGATTACCTGGCAGAGAAGATCAAGCGCGAGGTGACCGACAGGATCGACGTGGTGATGCCGATTCCGGATTCGTCCCGCCCGGCTGCCATGCAGGTGGCCAATCACCTGGGCGTGCCGTACCGCGAAGGCTTCTTCAAGAACCGCTACGTGGGTCGCACCTTCATCATGCCGGGCCAGGCGGTGCGCAAGAAATCCGTGCGCCAGAAGCTCAACGCCATGGCGATCGAGTTCAAGGACAAGAACGTGCTGATCGTCGACGACTCCATCGTGCGTGGCACGACGTCGTCGGAGATCGTGCAGATGGCGCGCGATGCCGGTGCCAAGAAGGTGATCTTCGCTTCGGCCGCGCCGCCGGTGAAGTTCCCGAACGTGTACGGTATCGATATGCCGACGCGCGGCGAACTGGTGGCTTATGGGCGCACGCACGAAGAGATCGCCAAGATCATCGGCGCAGACCAGCTCGTGTACCAGGACGTGGAAGACATGAAGCGCGCCGTGCGCGACGTCAATCCGGCACTGAAGGATTTCGACGCCTCGTGCTTTGACGGCAAGTACGTCACGGGCGACATTGATGAGGCGTACCTCGATCGGCTCGAAGCTGCGCGTAACAATTCGGCCAAGGCGGATCGTGAGAATGCGCAGAACGATGATCCGCGCACGCAACTGCACCTGCAGCGCTCTGCCGTGAACGAGTAAATCTCGAACGCAGCAAACGAAAAGCCCGTCATTGCGACGGGCTTTTTTGTTGGGCGTTGCGATCGTGCCTTACTTGAGCATGCGACGACGCAGCAGCCACAGGCACAGCAGCAGCGCGGCCACGGCGTACAGCAGCAAGACGCCGAGGTGCAGCGCGATGTTGTCAGGCGTGCGCCCGAGCATCAGGGGGCGGATCAAGTCCACCGCATGCGGCAATGGCAGGACGCTTGTCGCCACGCGCACAGGCGCCGGCAGCTGCGACAGCGGGAAGAACACGCCCGAGAGCAGCATCATCGGCGTGATCACCAGCGTCTGGTAGAACATGAAGAAGTCGTAGTTGGGCGCAAGCGCCGTCATGTTCATCGCCAGGCAGGCGAACGTGAATCCGGTCAGCACGATGACGGGCAGGGCAAGCAGCGCCTGCGGCATCGACGCATAACCAAGGGCGCCCGCGACGAGCATGATCGCCAGGCCAGAGAGCACCGACTTGCTGGCCGCCCAGAACAGCTCGCCGAGGACCACGTCGCCCAGGCTCAGCGGCGCGTACAGGATCGCCTCCCACGTACGTTGCACGTGCATGCGCGAAAACGCGGAATACATCGCTTCGAAGCTCGCCGACATCATCGTGCTGGACGCCACGGTGCCGGCCGCCAGGAAGGCGATATACGACACGCCGTCAACGCGCCCGACGAGCAGGCCGAGCCCGAGGCCCAAACCGAACAGGTAAATCATCGGGTCGGCCAAGTTGCCTGCCATCGACGGAATGGCCAGCTTGCGCCACACCATGAAATTGCGCAGCCAGACGTACTGCCAGTTGCGGAAGTTGAGTGGCAGCAGCGGCTGCGGAAAGGCCTGCTGCTGTGGCGGAGTGAGTGCGGTTTCAGTAGACATGTGCGGTTCTCTCAGTCACGCATTTCGCGGCCGGTCAGGCGCAGGAACACATCTTCGAGATTGGCCGGGCGGTGCAGGTAGCGCAGGCCGGGCATGGTGTGCGTTTCCGCCTGTGTGCGCAGCGCGGCCACGAGCGGCTGTGGATCGCGCGCGTAGCAGAAGAGCGTCTCGCCGCTGATTTCGACGCGCTCCGCCAGCGGTGTGAGCAGCGTGCGCAGGGCGGTGAGATCGTCGCCGTAGACTTCAACCACGTCGCAGCCGATTTCGCGTGCGATGAGTTCCTGCGGCTTGCCTTGCGCGATCTTGCGGCCGTTGTCGATCACGCAGAGTTCATCGCACAGGCGCTCGGCTTCTTCCATGAAATGCGTGGTCAGCAGGATGGTCTTGCCGGCAGCGAGCAACGAGCGCAGGCGTTCCCAGATCAGGTGCCGCGCCTGCGGGTCGAGGCCCGTGGTGGGCTCGTCCATGACGAGGATGTCCGGATCGTTGATCAACGCGCGTGCGACCGTCAGCCGCCGCTTCATGCCACCCGAGAGCGCGCGCACGGGCGCATCGGCTTTTTGTTCGAGCCGCGCAAATTCCAGCAAGGTTGGAATGCGTTCCCGAATGGTCGCTGCCGACAGGCCAAAGTAGCGGCCGAAGATGCGCAGGTTTTCCGAGACGGAGAAATCAGGGTCGAGATTGTCGAACTGCGGCACCACGCCTACGCGCATGCGCGCGCGGTGTGCGGCTTCGGGAACCGGCTCGTCGCACAGCCTCAGGCTGCCCGCATCGGGCATCGTCATCCCGAGCAGCATGCGCAGCGTGGTGGTCTTGCCGGCGCCGTTGGGGCCGAGCAGCCCGAAGCACTGGCCGCGCCGGACGCTGAAGCTGAGGTTGTCGACGACCGTCTGGTCACCGTAACGTTTGCGCAGGCCTTCGACGCTCAGGATCGGTGTGCTGCTCACGCCAAAACCCTCTTGCTCGTATCGCACATTGCCTCCGTTGCAAAACGCCGATTATGCGCCGGCATTTGCATATGCGTATGAGGGGAATGTGCGATGGCAGGGTGCCGCTCTCAGGCAATAAAAAGGGCCAGGCAACATGGCCTGGCCCGAGCTTGCAGCGCGCGCATCGCAGCGCGCTTGGCGGGTTACTTGGTGACGGCGTTACCGACCACGCCACCCAGCGCAGCGCCGCCGAGCGTCGCGCCCGGGCCGCCCCAGATGGCCGCCCCGGCGACACCACCTGCGGCTGCGCCCAACGCGGTATTACGCTGCTTTGGCGTCATGTCCGCGCATCCGCTGACGGATGCCAATGCGGCCGCCAGAACCAAGGATACGAAGGCACGCATAACAAACTCCTTTTGTCGTTTGTGTGCCTCTATTGAAGGTCGTGCGCGTCAAGATGTGCAGGTGACGTTGCCTGAAAGGTGTGTCAGTCGATTCCCACACATCGCGCGACGTTTCAGAGAGGAAAGTTCCGGTCCCGGTCAGGCCTTGGCGGGCTTCGGCTGACGCTCGTACTTGAATTCCGGCAGCGCCTTGATGGCGTCTTTGGTGGCGCCCGGTAGCACGATCTTGCCTTGGTCGTACTTGAACTGATTCACAGGGATGGCGACGTCGTGGCGGCCGACCCCTACAAAGCCGCCCGCACCCACGATGGCGAACGAGACGGCGTTTTCCGGCGTCACGATCAGATCCTGCACATTGCCAACCTTCTCGTTGGCCTCGTTGTAGATGGTCTTGCCCAGCACTTGTTTCTTCACACTCACGCCCTTGATGACCGCATCGAGCTCGGTCACGGATACACCGAGCGCGGCGTGGCCCGCGACTTGCGCGAAAGCTTGCGGCGCGGCGGCAATGGAGGCGGTAGCGATCAGGGCAGCAGCGAGACGTTTCATCGTGACTCCGTGGTCTGGTGAAGGATGCAATCGACTCTAACGCGCACACGGCTGCCGGCGCAGGCGAGCGCGTCCGAAACACCTGTAGGACAAACGGGTGATGTCGCGGAAATCGGCTTCACACGCAACTACACTGAAACGCCCGGCACCTGCTGGCCGTAATCATCGATCTCACAAGGGAGCAACCGACATGATGACTCTGGAGCAACTCGGCGTTCTGCAACGATCACAACTTGAAACCTGGATGGCCGTCACTGAAGAGGCGGTGAGCGGTGTCAATCGCCTGATCGGGCTCAATCTGCAGGCCATCAAGGCGGGTCTTGGCGAGACGGAACATTGCCTGCAAGACGCCGCTGGCGCACAGGACGCAGGCGAATGGTGGAATGCGCAAGCGCGCTATCTGCAACCCGCGGGCGAACGCGTCTCCGGCTACACACGCAACTTTGTAGAGATTGGCGTGGAGACCCAAAACGGCATTGCCCGCGCCTTGCAACGCCACGGCGATGAAGTGCGGCGCCAATGGGGTTTCGTTGCCGAAAATCTTGCGGACGCGGCGCCTCCCGGGGCCGAGGCGGCGGTGAACTTTTTCAAGGCGTCCGTGGGTCTGGAAGTGGCCGCCGCAGAAGCGGCTGAGGATGCCGGCGGGAGCCGGATTCTGGTGCCAAGTGACGTGGCCGCCAGGGACGGCACTGCACGCTGAACCTCCTCTATACGGGTGAGAAGCGTCGGCGTGGGCCGACAGTCATTTCGGTACAGTCCTACAAAACAGCACGGGCGGAGGTCGACAGTCCGCCCGTGCGCGCATCTCTACACTTCCTACATGCCTATCAACATGTAGGAGGTCGTCATGTCCTATCTCGTTGCGTGGCTCTTGGGTGTTCCCGCGATTGTGTTGCTGGTGATCTGGCTATTCGTGCATTGACACGCAGCCTGGCTTATCCAATACGACACGGAGGACGCATGACTTTCCGAGACGACTGCAAAATCGAGGTATCTGCCTATGAACTCTCGCCGCAAGCGTGGCGCGCCGAAGTCAGTATCCTGCGCGTCAGCGATGGCGAGACCCTGTTAGCCCGTACGACGGTGCGCGCATCGGCCAACACGTATCCGAGCGCTTCAAGCGCCATGGAGGCGGCGCGCGCATATGCCGAAGCGATGATCGCTTCCGGCGAGCTAGACTGCAGCCCCGCGCTGGATTGACGTCAGCGATTTTGATGATGCTGGCGTCGCGGCGTGGCGTTACGTTCTGTTACCAATTCGCCAGCGCCGTATCACCTGTGTCAGCGGCCCTGAATACAATACAAATACCGTATTCCGCGCCGGCTACGGATTTGCCCGGCGCTCCAAGCTGCAGGTGATGAAGATGATTCGACGCAATGTGCTGTGGATTGCAGGTGCAGCCGCACTGGCAGTGCTGGCTGTGCCGGAGATGGCGTCGGCGCACGTGAGCGTCGGCATCGGATTTGGCGTGCCGGTAGCGCCTGTGTATGTGGCACCGGCGCCGGTGTATTACCCGCCGCCGCCCCCGGCTTACTACGCGCCGCCTCCGCCGCCTCCGGCGTATTACGCGCCGGCGCCGGTCTACTACGGCCCGCCTGCCTATGGCCCGGCACCTGTGGTTGTGGGCGCGGGCTGGTACCGTTGGGGCCCGCGTTACCGCTGGTACGACGGCCGTCACTGGGGGCATTGGCGTTAAGCCCTCTGCCGAAAACAAAGGCTCCTCCGGGAGCCTTTTTCTTTATCGGCGTGCGCGGGCGTGGCACAGGAACTGCGTCGATTTGCATGACGGGTAGGCGCCCAACCTGCACCGCGACAAAGGAGCGCGGGGCAGAACCGACGGTCTGCCTACCCGGTCGATATGACGTCCGCATGAATGATGCGGGCACGTGTGCCGCAGCGGCGCACGTCATGTTCGCAGTGTCATGACCGAAGGAGTTCCTATGCAAGTCACCACGCAACGCATTGCAACGCGCACCCTGATTGCGGCCGCAAGCGGCTTGGCCTTGGCGCTGGGCGCAGCGGTCGCGCACGCCGGCTCGATCGATCCGTATCAGGCCGCCCAGAAGGTGAGCCGCGCCGACCCCTACACCGACGGGGCCAAGGTCAGCCGTGCCGATCCCTACACCGATGGCGCGAAGATGGGTCGCGCCGACCCCTATACCGATGGGGCCAAGGTGGGTCGCATCGATCCGTACACGGACGGCGCGTGCAGCGATCATCAGAAATAAGGGAAGAGCGGCAGAGGCGCTGCCGCATCGCAACATCAAGCCCGGGCGATACCCGGGCTTTTTCTTTGTGCATCTTTCTGATGCCGGCCTCGTGTTAACGTCGGCTTGCAACGGCCCGCGAAAACGCTCGCGTAGGGCGCAAGCGGAACGATCCTCAACCATACTGAAGCGCAGGAATGTATCGGCTCTTTTGCGTCATTGGTTCAGGAAGAGTCGTGGAAGCGGTCGATGCCAGTGGCATACTTTTGCCTGATACGGGCTCTACGCAGCCCTTGCGCCATTGCATTACAACCACCAAGGAGAACGTCATGAAAACGAAACCGTGCCTGTGCCAGGACGATGTCACCAAGATCCTGGATGCCGCCGAGAAAGAAGCGCGCGCGCACCAATGGAACGTGACGATCGCCGTGGTGGACGACGGGGGCCATCTGATGGGCCTGCGCCGCATGGACGGCTGCGCCACCATCTCGGCGTACATCGCCCCCGAAAAGGCGCGTACGGCAGCGCTGGGCCGCCGTGAATCGAAGATCTACGAAGACATCATCAACAACGGTCGCATCTCGTTCCTGTCGGCGCCGCATCTGCAAGGCATGCTCGAAGGCGGCGTGCCGGTGATGGTGGAAGGCGTCTGCGCCGGCGCGGTAGGTGTGTCGGGCGTGAAGTCGACCGAGGATGTCGTGATTGCCAAGGCGGGTATCGCCGCCGTGAACGTGATCTGCTGATACGCGATCACGCAAGAGATTCAAAGGGAAGGGCGCGGCGGAGGTCGCGCCCTTTTTCTTTGGGCGCGGTAGGGGAGAAAGAAGGGCTTGGCTGGCGGTCGTCCGGCAATGTGAAATGACGACGGCTGGCTACGGCCGAATGTCTCCTGAGAGAGACGTCCCCACAAAAGTCGGTGCGTATTGCGGCGTTACTTGGTCAGGATCAGTTTGCCGAAGCGCGTCACGCGCAGCGTGTAGACCGCGCCGTTGTGACGGATGGCCACCGCGTTCTGCCCGGCAAAGAGTTGTTCGGAGGTCATCGTCCGCGTGTCGCCGATGGTGGCGACTGGCATATCGCGAACGGTCTCGGCCGCGGACGTTGCCGCAGTGGCGTGCAGCTCGGCGGGTTGCTTGCGGGCCACGATGACGTGGCGACGGCGGGTCACGGTACGTCCTGCGTCTTGGTGTTCGGAAGCGTTCATGGCGATGTCCTGGCGGGCGGAAACATGGGCTGAGACGTTGGCTGGCAAAGGGTTTCCAGCGAATGCCAAATAGATTAAATGAGAATCGTTATCATTACAAGGGTGGACTGACGATGTGCCGATCCATGCCCGAAAAAAACAAAACCGGGCGCGAGGCCCGGTCGTGTAGATGTGCTGTGAATCAGCCGTGCCGCGACGCCGGACATTCTGCGCGAGCGGCGCTCGGCCAACGTGGTGACGCCTTAGTGCTGCGGCTCCGTTACAAAGCCGATGCGTGAGAGGCCGCCGCGCTGGATGGACGCCATGACCTGCGCCACGCGCTCGTAGCGCACGTTACGGTCTGCGCGCAGGTGCATCTCAGGTTGCGGCTGCTGCTGCGCGGCCTGGGCGATGTCGGCTTGCAGCGTGGCCTCGTCGACCGGTTGGTTGTTCCAAAACACCTGGCCCTGTGCGTCGATTTCAACGTTCACGCTTTGTGGTTTGGCGTCGTCGGGTTTGTTGGACGCACGCGGCAGATCGATTTTTACCGCGTGGTTGATCACCGGAATGGTGATGATGAAGATGATCAGCAGCACCAGCATGACGTCGACCAGCGGCGTCATGTTGATCTCGCTCATCACCTCGTCATCGCTGTCGAAAGATCCGAAGGACATGGCGCCTCCTTACTGCTGCTTGACCGCAGCGAGACGCACGCCAGCCTCGTCACGCGGGGCGCCCGGGCGCAGGCGCGCGCCGGTCACGAAGTAGGCATGCAGGTCGTGTGCAAAGCGGTTGAGCTTGGCGATGATGGCCTTGTTGCCGCGGGTCAGGGCGTTGTAGCCGAGCACCGCCGGAATGGCCACGGCCAGACCGAAGGCCGTCATGATGAGCGATTCACCCACGGGGCCGGCCACCTTGTCGATGGTGGGCACGCCCACCGCGCCGATCCCCAGCAGGGCGTGATAGATGCCCCACACCGTGCCGAACAGGCCGACGAACGGTGCGGTGGAGCCCACCGATGCCAGCACGGCCAGGCCCGATTGCATCTGGCCCACCGACTCATCGATGGCGCTCTTGAGCGAGCGCGTGATCCAGTCGGAGATGTCCATCACATCATGCAGCTGCGGTTGGCTGGCGCGGTGATGCTGCGCGGCTTCGCGGCCTGTTTGCGCGAGCGTGTGGAATGGGTTGTCCTTGGGCGAGCCCAGCGTCTGCATGGCGTGATCGAAATCGTCCGAGTGCCAGAAACGCTTTTCAGCGCCTTGCGCCATCGACTTCAGACGCACGATGTCCCACGCCTTGGTCAAGATGACGATCCACGAGGCGAGCGACATGATGAGCAGCAGAATCGCCGTCGCGCGGGTGACGATGTCGCCTTGTGTCCAGAGGTGGGAAAGACCGAGTTCCTGCATGATGAATGTCCTGAATTGAGCGAAAGGCTAAGCGAGAAGCGGAATCGAATTAGTTATCGAGCTTGAACACGAACGGCTTGCTGGCCACCACGGGCACCGCGCGGCCGTTCTGCTTGTAGGGGCTGCACTTGATGGCGCGCGCGGCATCGGTGGCGGCGCGGTCCAGGCGCGGCGAGCCGGACGACGACGTGACTGCCACGTTGGTGACTTCACCGGCGGTGCCGATGGAAATCTTCACCATGGCGCGGCCTTCCTCGCCCATTTTCTGCGACATGCTGGGATAGACGAGCGGCGGCTCGCTGCACTGGATGTCGTTGATGCCGATGCTGATGGGGCCAGACGGCGCAGGTGCCGGCGCGGGCGCGGGTTCAGGGGCCGGTGCCGGCGGCGCGGGCGGGGCGGCGGGCACCACGGGGGCGGTATCCGACGGCGGCAGCGCGGGTGTCGGCATCGGCGTGGGTTTGGGTTGCGCGACCGGCTTGACGATGTTGACGGGCTTGGGTGCCTCTTGCTTGACCGGTTGCTGCTTGGGCGGCTCCGGTTGCTTGATCGGCTGAGGCGCGGCCGGAATGATGTGCGCCTGGATTTCCAGCGGTTCTTCGACGGTCGGGCGCGGCGCGATCAGGCCCAGCTGAATCAACATCAGCACGCCCGCGTGCAGCAACAGCACGACCACCAGAATCTTGAGAGTACGAGGGTGAATCATCAACGACCGGGAATCGAAAGCAGAAAAAAGGAATGCGATGCGATGGTGGTGGGATGAACAACGAAAGCGGCGCAGCGTCAGCGCTTGCCGAAGACGATCAGTGAAATCCCAATGCTGATGAGCAGACTCAGGAGCAATTCCATGGCGCCTAGCGTTGAAGCCGGCGGGGTCGCCGCCAGCGTGACAGATATTGTAGGCCTGCAACTGCAACAGTGTTGCGACAACCGGGCACGGTTTGCGTTCAGCCTATTGTGTCGATAGGTGAAGTATAAACGATAATGATTCCTATTTGCGCGGAAATTCCCTGTCTTTCGTGGGGTGGGAATCACGTCCAGACGGCTGATGGCGCGAAACTGCCTGTGCTGGCGGTTGGCGATGCCGGGCGCCGTTGGCTCGTAACTTGCAAAGACACGGGTCGACCCGGGGTACGCTGTGTGCGCAAACGCGCTAGGATGAAAATCATTCAAACACGGTGACCGGCCGGCCAACCGTGAAACGGGGAAGAAGGGGGCGACCATGGATGAAGCCAACCTCAACATGGACGACGCTGACGACGATGGCACGTTCGTCCCCACCGGCGGAAGGCAGCCGCAGGCGCTGCAGTTGTCGTCGCTGGATTCCATGTGTGCGCAATTTGCGCTGCGTACCGTCTGCGCGATGGGCCTGCGCTTCAATCTGCGCACCAACATCAACGACATCCTCACCGTTTGCGCGCCGGAGCTGATCTGGCCGGTGACGGTCATCCAGCGCCTGCAGCGCTTTCTGTCTGCGCGCTGCGCCGACATGCCGGGCTGGCGCGCTGTCGGCAAGCTTGACCTGCCTACGTTCATGGATCGGCACGGCCAGTGGAGCAGCGCCTTTGATGAAAGCTCGCTGTTCTATTACCTGGACGAATACGTCAAGCATCACGCCAAGGACATGTTCACCGTGTTCGGCGCGTCGTGCGATGCGCTGGGCGAGCGGCTCTCCGGCGAGCGCGTCCTGCTGGTCGGCAACATCGACATGCTGGCCCGCGTGCTCGGCCTGCCGCCGCACGAACGCGCGTTGCTGCTGTTTGCCTCCCTCGTGAAATACAAGCGCGACCTGCGCGCCGTGATGGTCGACTGCAAGGTAGCGCACAGCCAGGAAGCGTTCCAGTTGCTCGCCAACTTGGCGGGCGCAAGTACGGCCGAGGTTGCCGCGTCATTGCGGCCGGGTTCTCGGCTCGAGACGCTGGGCCTGATCGAACCGCCGCTGCCCGAGAACAGCGTCACCGATCTGGGCGATCTGATGCGCATCTCCGACCGCCTGTTGCACGTCCTGCTCGGTGACTATGCGAGCGAGGCGGACATGATGGCCGTCTTCACGCGCCCCGCGCCGCCGACCACGCTGTCGCAGTCCGACTATCCGCATGTGGAAACCGATGCGCGCTACCTGACGGCGCTGCTGGAAAACGCCTCCCAGCAGCGTGCGGCCGGCGTGAACATCCTGCTGTATGGCGCGCCCGGCACCGGCAAGACCGAACTCGCCCGCGTGCTGGCGCGCGATGCCGGTTGCGAGCTGTACGAAGTGGATTGCCTCGACAAGGACGGCAACAGCCTCACGGGCAAAGACCGCTATCGCTCGCTGCAGGTGTCGCAGGCGTTTCTGCGCGGACGGCCCGGCGCAGTGCTCCTGTTCGACGAGGTGGAAGACGTCTTTCCCGGCCCGACGCGCGAACTGATGAGCCTTTTCGGCCACGAGGAGCCGCGTGGCTCCGTCAACGGCAAGGCGTGGGTGAACCAGACGCTCGAGCAGAACCCCGTGCCGGTGATCTGGGTGTCGAACTCCATTCGGCAGATCGACCCGGCGTATCTGCGCCGCTTCCAGTTCCACCTCGAGCTGAAGGTGCCGCCGCCGACGGTGCGCGAAAGCATCATCCGCAAGCATCTGGAAGGGCTGGAGGTGTCGGACGCCTTCATGGCGAAGCTGGCGGCGCGCAAGACGCTCACGCCGGCGCAGATCGACTCCGCTGCACGCTTTGCTCGCCTGACGCAGCCGGCCATGGAAGAACCTGCCGAATCGCTGATCGAGCGTCAGCTTGACCACGCCGATCAGGCGATGGGCTTGCGCCCGGAAGTGCAGGCGCATCGCGTCGTGACTGAATACAAGCTGGATTACCTGAACCTGGAAACGCGGTTCTCTGTGGAGCGGATCATCGAGGCGCTGCGCGCGCGGCGACGCGGAACGCTGTGCTTTTACGGACCGCCGGGCACCGGCAAGACGGTGCTGGCAGAGCATATTGCCGCGCAGCTCGACATGCCGTTGATGATCCGCCGCGCGTCAGATTTGATGAGCAAGTACGTCGGCGAAACCGAGCAGCAGATTGCGGCGATGTTCGCGCGCGCCGAAGAGGAACGTGCACTGCTGTTGCTCGACGAGGCGGACAGCTTCATGCAGAGCCGCCAGGGCGCGGTGCGCAATTACGAGGTGTCGGAAGTCAACGAGATGCTGCAAGGCATGGAACGCTTTGACGGCATCTTCGTCTGTACCACCAATTTGTTTGATCGGATTGACGAGGCGGCGCTGCGGCGGTTCGCGTTCAAGATCCGCTTCAAGCCGCTGGTGCGTGCGCAGCGCGAGCAGATGTTCATTGCCGAGGCCCTGGGCGGCAAGGCCGAAGCGCTCAAGCCTGTGTGGCGCGAGATGTTGGCGTCGCTGGACATGCTCACGCCCGGCGATTTCGCGGTGGTCAAGCAGCAGTCTGTGCTGCTGGGCGAGACGCTCGATCCGGAGGCCTTCCTCGCACAATTGCGGCAGGAGCATTCCATCAAGCCCGAGTTGCGCGAGCGGCGCTCCATCGGATTCACGCCGCGTTGACGGTGGGGCTGTAGACGGTACGAACGGATGCCGGCCGCAGCGACTGAGGCCGGCTCGGCCGCGCGTGCCGGTCAGTCAACGATAAACAGCCGGGCCCCTGTTTTGGTGTGGGACTGATGCGCCTCGGCATCGTCGCCTACCTGATAGCTCATGCCTGGCGTCAGCGTGAACTTCCGGCCGTCTTCCAGCGTGGTTTCCAGCTCGCCCTCCAGGCAGAAGAGGATGTGGCCTTTCTTGCACCAGTGATCCGCCAGGTAGCCGGGGGTGTACTCGACCATGCGCACGCGGATGCGATTCGATTCGTCGCCAAAGTAACGCGTGCGCCAGATCGCCATGCCGGTCTCACCGGTGTGTTCGGTGGGCTCGATGGTCGACCAGTCGGTCGTGCCAAAGGCGAAGGGCGCCATTTTCATCGCGGGACTCCGGTGGGTGAGCTGAATCCAGGATGGTATCAGCGGCCGGCGTGATGCAGGCTCCGCATTTTGAGTGCTGTCTGCGGCGCTTGTTGGTACGCCCCGACGGTATTGCGTGGTGCTCAATAATCCGCATACACCTCGGGATTCCGCTGCCCGTGCGGCATTGCAGCAGGGAGCCGTTGGCGTCATTTCAATGTATGCAGAAATTGCATGGTGCTATGCAACATCGACATAACGATCGCCATGCGCTTCTCTAATATCGTCGCTTTTTACAAAGCGTGACGAACTTGGGCCGGCCCTTGGCCCCATGAGATCCGCGTCTGTCGCGCGCCGTCCCTCCGGCCACGATATTCCTTGGAGAAAGTCTTGAACACCAAACGTCTGACCTCCCACATCGGGTTGGCAATGCTGCTGGGCATTGCCGTCGGCTGGGGCTGCCACGAATACGCCAAGGACGCTGCGGCGGCCAAGGACATCGCTTCGTACTTCAGCATCATCACCGACATCTTCCTGCGCATGATCAAGATGATCATTGCGCCGCTGGTGTTCTCGACGCTGGTGACGGGGCTGGCGAGCATGAGCGGTGGCCGCTCCGTTGGCCGCGTCGGCCTGCGCGCGATGATCTGGTTTGTGTGCGCGTCGGCCACGTCGCTGGCGCTGGGCATGCTGCTGGTCAACTTCTTCCAGCCGGGCGTGCACATGAACCTGGCGCTGCCGGACGTGTCGGCCACGTCGGGCCTGAAGACGGGCGACTTCACGCTCAAGGCGTTCATCACGCACGTGTTCCCGCGCAGCATCGTGGAGGCCATGGCCACCAACGAGATCCTGCAGATCCTGGTGTTCTCGCTGTTCTTCGGCGCTGCGCTGTCGACGATGAAGAACCCGATGGACACCGTGATCGGCCGCGGCCTGGAAGAGCTGACCAAGCTGATGTTCCGCATTACCGACTACGTGATGCGTTTTGCACCGCTGGGCGTGTTTGCCGCCATGGCCGCTGCCATCACGGTGGAGGGCGTCGGCGTGCTCCTGACCTACGGCAAGCTGATCGGCGAGTTCTACCTCGGCCTCGCGCTGCTGTGGGCGATCCTGTTCTTCGTCGGCTATGTGCTGCTGGGCCGGTCGCTGGGCCGTCTGCTGGGCTTGATCCGTGAGCCGACCATGCTTGCGTTTGCCACGGCGAGCAGCGAATCGGCGTATCCGAAGACGATGGAAGCGCTGGAAAAGTTTGGCGTGCCCAAGCGCGTAGCCAGCTTCGTACTGCCGCTGGGGTATTCGTTCAACCTCGATGGCTCGATGATGTATCAGGCGTTTGCGGTGATGTTCATTGCGCAGGCGTACAACATCCAGATGAGCTTTACGCAGCAGGTCACGCTGCTACTCGTGCTGATGCTCACGAGCAAGGGCATGGCTGGCGTGGCGCGCGCCTCGCTGGTGGTGGTGGCGGCCACGCTGCCGATGTTCCACCTGCCCGAAGCCGGTCTGCTGCTGATCATCGGCATCGACCAGTTCTTCGACATGGGCCGCACGGCCACCAACGTGATCGGCAACAGCCTGGCCACGGCTGTGGTGGCGAAGTACGAACCGGCTGAAGAAGAAAGCGAGGCAGAAGCCGCCGCGCAGCCGAACCTCGGCTGAGGCCCAAGTAAAAACGCCACCTACCCAGGTGGCGTTTTTTTATTCAGCTTGCGAAGCGAGGGAGGTCGCTCCAGGGGTGAGCGGCGCATCGCCAATGTCGACGCGCTGCGCCATGGGTGCCTCTCCCAGCAATGCAGCCACCATGGCTTGCAGCGGGAGCACGTCGCCAGTGCTCATGAAACGCGGCGAAGCAGCCTGGCCTGACGCGGGCAGCCCCGCCGCCGTGAGCGTGCGCCCGAGATGGCGCGCGACGGCGTGTCCGGTGTCGATCAATGTCAGCCGGTCGCCCGCAATCTCGCGGATGGCATCTTCCAGGAATGGGTAGTGCGTGCAGCCGAGCACCAGCGTGTCGGCATTCGCATCGAGCATCGGCTGCAGATAGGCCTGCAGCAGTTCCAGCACGGCCGGCGAGTGGGTATCGCCGCGTTCAATCAGCGGGACGAGGCCGTAGCCGGGTTGGCTCAGCACTTGGCAATCGCCGGAGGCAGCGGCCAGCAGGCGTGCAAATTTCTCGCTGCGCAAGGTGCTTTCAGTCGCCAGAATGCCGACCACACGGCTCTTCGACGTGGCAACCGCTGGTTTCAAGCCCGGCTCCACGCCAATCACCGGCACCGCGAGTTTTTCGCGCAGCACGTGCACGGCCTGCGCCGTGGCGGTGTTGCAGGCGATCACCAACGCCTTGCAGCCTTGGTCGACGAGCCATTCGCACACACGCAGCGTGCGATCGGCAATGGTTTCGGGAGATTTTTCCCCGTACGGGGCATGGCGGGAATCCGCCAGGTAGAGAAGCGATTCGGCCGGCAGTTCGGCGCGAATCGCGCGCAGGACGGAGAGCCCTCCGAGGCCGGAATCAAAGACCCCGACCGGTGCCTGCGCGCGTGTCGTCATATTGGATATGCGTGAACGAATCAGCCTGCCGCGACCGGAATCTTGCCAATCTTGGCCTGCCATTCCGCCGGGCCGGTCTTGTGGACCGACGTGCCCGAGCTGTCCACCGCGACGGTGACCGGCATGTCCTTCACATCGAATTCGTAGATGGCTTCCATGCCCAGATCTTCGAACGCCAGCACCTTCGAACCGCGGATGGCCTTCGACACCAGGTACGCCGCGCCGCCCACGGCCATCAGGTAGGCCGACTTGTGCTTCTTGATGGATTCGATGGCGACCGGGCCGCGCTCGGCCTTGCCCACCATGGCGATCAGGCCCGTCTGGGCGAGCATCGTCTCGGTGAACTTGTCCATGCGCGTGGCCGTGGTCGGGCCTGCCGGGCCGACGACTTCGTCGCGCACCGGGTCGACCGGGCCGACGTAATAGATCACGCGGTTGGTGAAGTCGATCGGCAGCTTCTCGCCCTTGGCAAGCATGTCGGCGATGCGCTTGTGCGCGGCGTCGCGGCCGGTCAGCATCTTGCCGTTGAGCAGCAGCGTCTGGCCCGGCTTCCACGAGGCGACTTCTTCCGGCGTGAGCGTGTTCAGGTCGACGCGCTTCGACGTTTCCGTGTTCGGTGCCCACTCGACCTTCGGCCATTGCGACAGATCCGGCGCTTCCAGCTTGGCAACACCGCTGCCGTCCAGCGTGAAGTGCGCGTGACGCGTGGCGGCGCAGTTCGGGATCATGGCGACCGGCAGGTTGGCTGCGTGGGTCGGGTAGTCCAGGATCTTCACGTCGAGCACGGTTGCCAGGCCGCCCAGGCCTTGCGCGCCAATGCCCAGCGCGTTGACCTTCTCGTACAGCTCGATGCGCAGTTCTTCTGCGCGGTTGCTCGGGCCGCGGGCGATCAGGTCTTGAATGTCGATCGGCTCCATCAGGGCTTCCTTGGCCAGCAGCATGGCCTTTTCAGCCGTGCCGCCAATGCCGATGCCCAGCATGCCCGGCGGGCACCAGCCGGCGCCCATGGTCGGCACGGTCTTGAGCACCCAGTCGACGATCGAGTCCGACGGGTTCAGCATCACGAACTTCGACTTGGCTTCGGAGCCGCCGCCCTTGGCCGCGACGATCACGTCCACCGTGTCGCCCGGCACGATCGACATGTTGATCACGGCCGGGGTGTTGTCCTTCGTGTTGGTGCGCTTGCCGGCCGGATCCGCCAGCACGCTGGCGCGCAGCTTGTTGTCGACGTCGTTGTACGCGCGGCGCACGCCTTCGTTGACCATGTCTTCCAGGCTCATCGTGGCGCCGTCCCAGCGCACGTTCATGCCGACCTTCAGGAACACGGTGACGATGCCGGTGTCCTGGCAGATCGGGCGCTTGCCTTCGGCGCACATGCGGCTGTTGGTCAGGATCTGCGCGATGGCATCCTTGGCCGCCGGGCTCTTCTCCTGCTCATAGGCGCGGCCCAGAGCAGTGATGTAGTCCATCGGGTGGTAATAGCTGATGTACTGCAGCGCGTCGGCGACGCTCTGGATGAGGTCTTCTTGACGAATGACGGTCATGGTGGGGGACCAACGTATAGGAATGAAAAGCCGGTGCGGCAGGGCAGTGGTCGGTGACCTTCGCTCCCTGCCTGTGACCTGGACGGCGGGCGCCGCAGGCTCAGAACAGCCTGAGATCATACACCCAATGTCGGGCGTGGATTGTCCGAGCGCGTTCGTCGGAATCGCCGCGCCAACAAGGGCGCAGCGTCAATGTGCGTCGTCAGCCTCGCCGTGCGGATGCGCGTGCGAAACGATGCGGTCCACCCAGGCCATCACCAGCGCAGACACCAAAAACGCCACGTGGATCGCCACCTGCCACAGGATCGTGTGCGTGTCTTTCTGGGCCGCATCGATGAACGTCTTGAGCAGGTGGATCGACGAGATGCTGATCAGCGCCATCGACAGCTTCACCTTGAGCACGCCCGCGTTGACGTGGTCCAGCCATTCGGGCTCGTCTTCGTGGCCCTCGATGCCGAGCTTGGACACGAAGATGTCGTACCCGCCGATGATCACCATGATCAGCAGGTTCGAGATCATCACCACGTCGATCAGGCCCAGCACGGCCAGCATGATCTTGGTTTCGTCCATGTCGCCCAGGTGCGAAACCAGGTGCCACACCTCGACGATGAAGAGGTACACATAGGCTGCCTGGGCGATGATCAGCCCCAGGTAAAGCGGCAGTTGCAGCCAGCGGGAAAAGAAAATCAGGCGCGGAATGGGGCGCAGCGGAGCGAGGGGCGACTTCATGGGCAGGACGGGCGAGTGGTCGAAAAACCGCGTGATTGTAACGGCCCGTGATTGCGAAATTGCTTACCGGAAAACGCTTGCGATGCGCTTTACTCCCGATCGAGCGACGGATCGAGCGGATCCAGAGGGTCGACCGCCCGGCGGCGCGCCGGCTGGCGTGGCCGCGCAGGCCAGCTTGCCACGAGAATGCCCGCCACCACGCACGCCAGGGCAATGCCGTGCGGCCAGCCCGGCGTTTCGCCCAGCGCAACGATGCCGTACGTGGCCGCCGCAATCGGCAGCACCGACGTGAACACGCCTGCAAGGTGAGCGGGCACGTGCCGAATGCCCTTCATCCACAGCCAGAACGAGAAGATGCTGGCCGACAGCGCATACCAAAGCACCAGGCCCCAGATGGGCAACGGCACGCCGGACAGATCGAAGGTGAATAGCGGCACCAGCCCCAGCGGCAGCATCAGCAGGCCGCCGATTACGTGCGTGTATGCGCAGATTTCGATGGCGGGCAAGGTCTGCGTCAGTCGGCGCGACAGGATCACGTAGATCGATTCGCATAGCACCGCGCCCATCACCAGCGCATTGCCGAGCAGCGCCTGCGCGGCATCGGCAGGCGCAGCGCCCGAAGATTCGCCGCCGCGATAGGCGTTGAGAATCGCGACGCCGGCCACCGCCAGCACCACCGACGCCAGCGTCCGGCCCGAAGGCTTTTCTCGCAGCACCAGCCACGACAGCAGTGCCACCGCAGCCGGAATCGTGCTGGTGATGATGCCCGCGGCCAGCGCCGAGGTCAGCCGCACGCCGTTCAGCATCAACAGCGTAAAACCGAACGTACCGAAGAAGGCCTGGAGGAACAGGTTCGTCCACTCGCCGCGGGTGACGCGGCGCATCCGCGATGGCTTGTACCACGGTGCCATGCAGACGATGGCAATCAGGAAACGCAGCAACGCAAACAGCATTACCGGCATGACGGCGACGATCGATTTACCGAAACCGACGTTGCTGCCGACCAGTGCCATGGCAGCAATCAGGAAAAGGGCGTGGATGGGCACGATGAGAATTCAGTGGAAACCGGCACGGGACGCGGCTCTTTGGCCGGTTATGTTGCGTTGCGATGCGTGCCGTAACAAGAAGTGACGCATTATAGTAATGCCCTTCACGTCGGTTTGCGGCGTAGAAATGCGTAAGGCTGGAGTCAGGTCAGCCCCTTAGATTCGCCGCAAAACGACTACAGACATCGCTATCAGGAGACACCATGGCTGGCATTGAATCTGTCCTGCAGGAAACGCGCGTTTTCAACCCGCCCGAATCCTTCGTCAAACAGGCAAACATCGCCGGCATGGATGCGTACCGTGCCCTGTGCGCCGAAGCCGAGAAAGATTACGAAGGCTTCTGGGCGCGCCTCGCCCACGAGCACCTGCTGTGGCACAAGCCCTTCAGCAAGGTGCTGGACGAATCCAACGCACCGTTCTACAAGTGGTTTGAAGACGGCGAACTCAACGCGTCTTACAACTGCCTCGAGCGCAACCTTGAGAACGGCAACGCCGACAAGGTCGCCATCATTTTCGAGACCGACGATGGCAAGGTTTCGCGCATCACGTATCGCGAACTCCACGCGCGCGTCTGCCGCTTCGCCAACGGCCTGAAGGCCCTGGGCATCAAGAAGGGCGACCGCGTGGTGATCTACATGCCGATGTCGGTGGAGGGCATCGTCGCCATGCAGGCGTGTGCGCGCATCGGTGCGACGCACTCGGTGGTGTTCGGCGGGTTTTCGGCCAAGTCGCTGCAGGAACGCATCGTCGATGTGGGCGCCGTGGCGCTCATCACGGCAGACGAGCAGATGCGCGGCGGCAAGGCGCTGCCGCTCAAGGCCATCGCCGACGAAGCGCTCGCCATGGAAGGCACGGACGCCGTCAAGCACGTGATCGTCTATCGCCGCACCAATGGCAACGTGAACTGGGTGGAAGGCCGCGACCGTGCGATGGACGAGATCGAAGCCGGCCAGCCGGACACCTGCGAAGTCACGCCGGTGAGTGCGGAACACCCGCTGTTCATCCTCTACACCTCGGGTTCGACGGGCAAGCCGAAGGGCGTACAGCACAGCACGGGCGGCTACCTGCTGTGGGCGCTGCTCACCATGCAGTGGACGTTCGACCTGAAACCCGACGACATCTTCTGGTGCACCGCCGACATCGGCTGGGTGACGGGCCACAGCTACATCGCGTACGGTCCGCTCGCTGCCGGCGCCACGCAGGTCGTGTTCGAAGGTGTGCCGACGTATCCGAACGCCGGCCGCTTCTGGGACATGATCCAGCGTCACAAGGTCAACACGTTCTACACCGCACCGACGGCGATCCGCTCGCTGATCAAGGCCGCCGAGGCAGACGAGAAGGTCCACCCGAAGCAGTACGACCTCTCCAGTCTGCGCCTGCTGGGCACCGTGGGCGAGCCGATCAACCCGGAAGCCTGGATGTGGTACCACACGAACATCGGTGGCGGCCGTTGCCCGATCGTCGATACGTTCTGGCAGACCGAAACCGGCGGCCACATGATGACGCCGCTGCCGGGCGCCACGCCGCTGGTGCCGGGTTCGTGCACGCTGCCGCTGCCGGGCATCATGGCCGCCGTTGTGGATGAAACCGGGCACGACGTGCCGAACGGGCAGGGCGGCATCCTGGTCGTCAAGCGTCCATGGCCGTCGATGATCCGCACGATCTGGGGCGACCCGGAGCGTTTCAAGAAGAGCTACTTCCCGGAAGAACTGGGCGGCAAGCTGTACCTGGCGGGCGATGGTTCGATCCGCGACAAGGAGACCGGCTACTTCACCATCATGGGCCGCATTGACGACGTGCTGAACGTCTCGGGCCACCGCATGGGCACGATGGAAATCGAATCGGCGCTGGTGGCGAACCCGATCGTGGCCGAGGCCGCCGTGGTGGGCCGCCCCGACGACATGACCGGTGAAGCCATCTGCGCATTCGTGGTGCTCAAGCGCTCGCGCCCGGATGGGGACGAAGCCAAGCAGATCGCCAACGAGCTGCGCAACTGGGTCGGCAAGGAGATCGGGCCGATCGCCAAGCCGAAGGACATCCGCTTTGGCGACAACCTGCCCAAGACGCGCTCGGGCAAGATCATGCGCCGCCTGTTGCGCTCGCTGGCCAAGGGCGAGGACATCACGCAGGATACGTCCACGCTTGAAAACCCAGCCATCCTCGATCAACTGAAGGAAACCCGCTAACCGCCCGCGCTGGCCGCCCACCTTGGCCATCGACACCCAACAAGACAGCCGCTTCCGCAAGCGGCTGTTTCTCTATTACGGGCTCTATACCGTAGGGCTGTTGCTGTTCATCGTGATGATGGGCGCGATCGAGCGCGTGCGCGGGGCGGGCGTGTGGCTCGGCTACGTGTTCCTGTTCGTCACCATCGCCATCTATGCATGCATCGGGCTGATCTGCCGCACGGCCGATCTGACCGAGTATTACGTGGCAGGACGCCGCGTGCCGGCGTTCTTCAACGGCATGGCCACTGCGGCCGACTGGATGAGCGCCGCCTCGTTCATCGGCCTGGCGGGCATCGTGTTTGCCTCAGGCTATGAGGGCCTGGCGTATGTGATGGGCTGGACGGGCGGCTACTGCCTCGTCGCTTTCCTGCTGGCGCCTTACCTGCGCAAGTTCGGTGGTTACACGGTGCCGGATTTCCTGGCCAACCGCTATGGCAACGGCGAGCGCGGCGGCAGTTCTGTCGTGCGCGGCATCGCGGTGCTGGGCGCGACGCTGTGTTCGTTCGTCTACCTTGTCGCGCAGATCCAGGGTGTCGGGCTGGTCGTCACGCGCTTTATCGGCGTCGAGTTTTCGGTGGGCGTGTTCTTTGGGCTGGCAGGCATTCTGGTGTGTTCGTTCCTGGGTGGCATGCGCGCCGTGACGTGGACCCAGGTGGCGCAGTACATCATCATGATCGTGTCGTTCCTGGGCGTCGTGGGGATCATCGGCTGGCATCGGTATCACGATCCGGTGCCGCAGTTGTCGACGGGCCGCCTGCTGGTGCAGATCGAGAAAGAGGAGCGGCGCATCGCGCACGACCCTGCCGAGCAGCACGTGCGGGACCACTTCCTGAACGAAGCCCAGGCGCTGCAGGAGCGAATCTCGCAGTTGCCGCAGTCGTTCGATCATGCGCGCGAGGCGCTGAATGCGCAGCTCAAACTTGCACGCGAACGCAACGCGCCGCTGCGTGAGATCAAGGCGCTGGAGCGCGAGCGCGAAGAGTTTCCGCCCGATGCAGCTACCGCGTCGATCCTCTGGAACCAGCAACGAGAAGACGCGCTGGCGCGCAGCCGCATGGCCCCGCCATCCACCGAGCCATTCCCCTCGGTATCAGAAAACGAGCGCGGCACCGAGCGGCTGAACTTCGTGCTGCTGGTGTTCTGCCTGATGGTCGGCACGGCCAGCCTGCCGCACATCCTCACGCGCTTTCACACCACGCCGTCGGTGCGGGAGACACGCAACTCGGTGAGTTGGACGCTCGTATTCGTGGCGCTGCTGTATGTGTCGGCGCCGGCGCTGGCGGCGCTCGTCAAGCTCGATCTGTTGCAGCACCTGGTGGGTGCGCCGTTTGCCGACCTGCCGCAATGGATCGTGCCTTGGCGCAAGGTCGACCCGCCCGTGTTCGCGCTGCATGACATCAACGGCGATGGCATCGTGCAGTGGGCCGAGGTGATGATGCAGCCCGACATGATCGTGCTGGCTGCGCCTGAGATTGCGGGGCTGCCCTACGTGCTGTCCGGGCTGATTGCGGCGGGTGCGCTGGCGGCGGCGCTGTCGACGGCCGATGGCCTGCTGCTGACGATTGCCAACGCGCTGTCGCACGACGTGTACTTCCACATGATCGACAACACGGCCAGCCACCAGCGGCGTGTCACGAGCGCGAAGGTGGTGCTGCTCGGCGTGGCGTTGCTGGCCGCCTATGTGACGTCGTTGAAGCCGGGCAACATCCTCTTCCTGGTCGGCGCGGCCTTCTCCTTGGCGGCGTCGTGCTTCTTCCCGGTACTGGTGCTGGGCGTGTTCTGGAAGCGCACCAACCGCGCCGGCGCCATCGCGGGCATGCTGACAGGGCTCGCTGTGAGCGTGTACTACATCATCGCCAACTACCCGTTCTTCACGCGCATGACGGGCGTGCTCGGCCAGCCGTGGTTTGGTGTCGACCCAATTGCGTCGGGTGCGTTCGGCGTGCCGGCGGGGTTTGTCGCGGCGATTGTCGTGAGCCTGCTGACCAAGCCGAACCGGCCGGTGGTCGACAAGCTCGTTGGCTACATTCGCGATCCGCTGTAAAAAAAACCGGCTCCCGACGAGCCGGCAAAGGGCAGGGCCGAAGTGTGGGGCTCCGGCCCTTGGGGGCTGACCTCTCCCGCCAGCCCACATGCCGAGCTGGGGCGGCGCGGCGAAGTGGCGCGCTCAGTCCGCTAACGGATGGATCTGCGGCTTGTCGTTCGAGAGCGTTTGGATGGCCCGCTCGAGCGGCGCGGCACTGACGCTGACTTCGCCCGCAAACGGCCGGTCCACGGCCAGCACGAAAAAGAACGCCAGGCCCAGCGTGGTGGCCCACACCGCCACCAGCGCCATGTGAAAGCGCGTGGCCGGCAGCGCATAGAGCAGCACGAGCGACAAGCCGCTGGCGATCAACATCACGCCCCACAGCGTGGCGGGCATGGCGGCTTCCAGGTTCTGCAGTCGTTTCTCCCGATGCTTCACCATCTCGTTGACGCGAGCGAGCACTTCGATCAGCAGCACGCGCTCGCGGTCGTCGCGCGGTGTGATGCGGTTGGCCGTGGCGAACATGCTGTTGAATGCGACCTCCGTGTCGGCATCCGGGCGCGCTTGCTGTTGCATGCTCGGCCATTCGTCATGGACGACGCGTTCCAGATACACGATCAGCTCGCGTCGCGCGGCAGCAGCGCTCGGGTGCGAGAACGCCGAGAGGTCGCGGGCAAGTTCCGTGGCGCACGCAGCTTCGGCGGCCACGATGTCGGCAGCGGCTTGATAGGCACCCCATACCGAGATGGCTGAAAACGCGACCAGCAACGAGTTGATGGTGGTGACGGCCGTCATCATGGCGAGGGTCATGTTGCGCTGTTCGGCGTCGAGCGTGACCGGAAAGATGCGGCGGAACAGCGCGTAGCCCACCAACGCTACGAGCAGCGTCGCGAAGACGATGACTGCGCCCATCGCCCACGCGGGGATGTTGTAGAGGAACAGCATGAGGTCACTCCTTGGAAGGGTCGCCGGCCGAGAGAGAGGGCGGCGGGGCGGCCGCCGGGTCACTGGCGGCGAGCATGGCGCGCGTGAAGTCGGCCAGGCGCTTGCGCATCGCCTCGGGAGAGGCGGTGCCGTCGAACGACTGCTGCAGATCGATCAGGTTGGCGGCGAGTTCACTTTGCCACTGCGTGCGCTCGCTGGCGGCGCGGGCACGGTAGGCCTGCATGGCGGCGTCGGCATCGGCTGAACGATCGCCGCGCACGAGCGTTTCCAGCGCGTCCACCAGCCGCTGCAGCAGCCGGTGCACCGCCGTGGCAGAGAAGCCGCCCAGCATCGCCAGCGCCGGTTTGCCGAAGCTGTGCATGCTGCCGCGGTCGAACAATTGCGCGGGCAGCATCTCCACCAGGATCAATCCGGCGATGACTCCGAGGATCAATCGGGCGCAGTAGGAGGCGTCGTACTTCGGGTCGTAGGTGGACGCGGCCACGTAGCGATGTGCCTGGAACAGCGTGGCAAACGACGCGCCCAGCCCCGCGCAGAACAGCAGGAACAGCGTGTTCCAGAGCAGGGGCGCGCCGTCCGAATCCAGAAAGCCCCGGTCGATGTTCGCGCTCGATACGTCGGGCGACATGCCCGTGGCAATCACGGCGATCAGGAAGACGATGGCGGCGCTGGTCAGCAGCCGGATCAACGGCACCGGGCCGAGCCACGGGAACGGGTGATCACTGCGATGCTGCGCGTCGAGCAGCGTGACGGCCTGCGGCGTGGCCGGGGCGATGGCGGCGGCAAGCTTGCGGTGGATGGCTGCCAGCGCGTGATGCGGCGTGGCATGCGCCGGCATCTGTCCGTCGATGAGCGCGCCGAGCTGAGCGATGAGATCCGGCGCGACGGGCAGCCCGTGATGCAGGGCGTAGCGCGCCATGGCCTCGCACTCTTCACGCAGTTGTTCAGCGAGGGCCGGACTGGGTTGGGGCCGCGCTTGCGGCTGCGGCTTTTGTACCGCGCGCAGCCGCAGCCACTGCGTGAGGGCGAGCGGGATCATACGGGCCTCCCGTCGCTGGCTGGCGTGTACGGCATGGCAGCGCCGAACGCGCTGCGCCGCAAGTCTGAGGTCTTGGCTTGCATGGTGACCTTCGTCGGCAGGGCGGGCCGTACGCGGCCCGAGCTTGCTCCGTCGAGGGTGTTGGACGGGGCAAGTTCACTGTGCGTCGCGCGGGCAAGTCCGCCAATGCAGCGGAAGTCACGAACGACGGCCTAACGAAAGACACAGAACACAAAGAGAAAAAGCCCGCGGCCTCCCGGCGGCGGGCGTAAGGACAACTTGGAGATGACGGCTACTACGGTAACTGTGCCCGGGTCAGGCGTGTACGGCGTGCGGATCGACGCGGAAGAACGACATCGTCGCGTTCAACTCCTGCCCCTGGTCCTGCAGCGATTGCGATGCGGCGGCGGCTTCTTCCACCAGCGCCGCATTGCGCTGCGTGACTTCATCCATTTGCGAGATCGCCTGGTTGACCTGTTCGATGCCGCGCTTCTGCTCAACCGATGCGGCGGCAATCTCTTCCATGATGTGCGTGACGCGGGCCACGGCCTGCGTGACCTCCGTCATCGTCTCGCCGGCCTCACCCGCCAGCGTGGAGCCGTCGTGAATGCGTTCCACCGACGAGGCGATCAGTTCCTTGATCTCCTTGGCCGCCGTTGACGAACGTTGCGCCAGGCTGCGCACTTCGCTGGCGACGACTGCAAAGCCGCGGCCTTGCTCGCCTGCGCGTGCGGCTTCCACGGCGGCGTTCAACGCGAGGATGTTGGTCTGAAATGCAATGCCTTCGATGATGCCGGTGATGTCTGCAATCTTGCTCGAGCGCTCGCTGATATCGTGCATGGTCGATACGACTTGACCAACGACCGTGCTGCCTTTGAGCGCCACTTCCGACGCGGTGGAGGCGAGCGCGGTGGCGTGCTGTGCATTTTCGGCGTTCTGCTTCACGGTGGACGTCAGCTCTTCCATGCTGGCCGCCGTTTCCTGCAGCGACGACGCCTGCGCTTCGGTGCGCTGGCTCAGGTCGGCGTTGCCGGCGGCAATCTGTTTGGCGGCGCCCGCGACGCTGCTGCTGCTGTCCCGCACCTTGTCGACGATCTCGGTCAGGCGGCCGTTCATGTCGCGCAGGGCGGAAAGCAGGTGGCTCGTCTCATCCTTGCCGCGCACGTCGATGCGGCTGCTCAGGTCACCACGCGCCACCGTCCGGGCGACATCCACTGCGGTGCGGATCGGCTGCGTGATCGAACGCGTGATGACCATGCCGGCAATCACGGCCAGCAGCACCGCGCCGATCGACAAGCCGGTCAGCAGATTGCGCTGCGTGACGTACTGCGCCTCATACGCCTGCACGAGCTGCTCCTGACGTTCGTGGGTGTAGGTGGCATACGCGTCAGTGGTCTTGATGAGCGCTGCCAGCAGCGGGCGGCATTCGTTGTCCATCTTCTGGACGGCTTCGTCGCGTTTGCCGGCCAGCGCCAGCCCGAGGATGTCGGTGGCTACGGGGCCGTACTGCGCTTCCACGCGATTGATGTCTTGTACCAGCGAGCGCCCGCGGTCAGTCGCGTCCTTGGCGCTCGCGATCATGTCGTTGAGTTGCTTGAGCTTGTTCTTCACGTCGTCGTGCGCGCGCAGGACTTCTGCTTTTTCCAGGTCCAGGTCTTTTTGCGTCACCACGAGAACCAGGTTGCGCGCGGCAATGGCGCGGCGGTCGACCGCCGTGCGCACGTCGTTGGCGACATCCGCGCGGGCGCTGATGCCGTGCACATAGCTCGAGAATCCTTCGGTCGACTCGGACAGCGCCCGCAACGACATGCCCGATACCACGACAACAATGGCTGCCAGCACGCCAAAGCCCGTGGTGAGCTTGGCCTTGATGGTCATCTGGGAAAGGTTCACAGCGTCCTCCGGTTTGCTGAATGAATGGAGATGCGGTCGCGCACCGGAGCGGCTCGAAAAGGACGGTCGACGACCACGTTTGTTATATGCAAGGTGCTGCGTACTTGGGGAAGATGCAGGTTATGTCATGGTGTGACCGAATCATCCTTGTCCGATTTTCCGGTCTCCACGGGGTTATCGGCATTCAAAAGAAAATCCTGAATAACTTTCTCATGCGCGTTTTTACTTAATGCATGCGGGGGGATTGTTTTGCCGATGAAACCTTGTGTGGCAAGGGCTGGCTTACCACCATTTCGAATCGTGCGATGGATTATGCGGACCGGGTGACGCCAACGTTTTCCTACCGTATTTAAGTTATTTAATGTCAGTTATCCGTGTTTATCTTCGCATCACTTGCTGTGCGTAGTTTTACGTATGGAATTAGCCCGCTAGGTAATTTGGTGGTGTCGGATGTGTAAAGAAAACGGCCCGCCGAAGCGGGCCGTGTGACTGCCAGAAGCCGCTTGTGCTATAGCGTGGCGGCGGGCACCACGGGCAGAACCACCTTGGACGGATGGGCCGCATCGCTATAGACGGTCAGCACGCCGATCAACGAGTTGAGCAGCGTAGGCAACGGCGGCACGCCCTGCGGCAGGTTGCTTGCGCCCACCGCTACGCGCAGCTTGTGGCCTTTGGCGATGAGCGCACTGGTCGGGAACACCTCCACCGGCACCATGACGGCCTGGCCCGGCACGAGCGGCCGGACGGAGCCGGGCGTGAACGGATGCCATGGCTGGATCATCAGGCCGTTCATCGTGCGCGAACGGCTGGCGTCCACCGCGCGCAACGACGCCGTCTGGAGCCCGTCGGTGAGCGGCGTGACGTTGCCAGCCGCGTCCACGTCGTCAATGCGTACCGAGACGCCGGCGTCCAGTGCGGTGGTCGAGATCCATACATCCGCTTCGATTGGCCCGTTGAGATAGACGTCGGCCGGCATGGGCGGCGTTTCGAACTTCACGTCGGCGGCTTCGGCAAGCGTGTCGTCCGTCTGGCACGGCAGCGGGATGAAGCCCGTCAGGCCTGCCGTCCATTGCGACAGACTGATGGAGCACGCGCCATTCAGCGGCTGCTGCGCGACCTTGTTCGACGCTTCGTTGGCGGCCGGGGCGGTGGTCGACAGGCTCTTGTCGCCGCGCAGGAAGAGCTGCTGCGCCTGCACCTGCGGATGCGGCCAGTCCGTGGCGGTGGCGTAGTGGCCGAGGCCGGTCACGTATTGCGTCACGTTGGGCAGCGCATCGGCACCCACCTTCATACCTTTGACGTACTGGTCAAACCATTGCAACTGAATGTGGTTCAGCGGCGGCACGCCATCGACCGGCAAGCTGCTGCCCAACGCGGCCTGCAAATGCGTCCACGGGCCGATCAGCAACTTGGCCGGCGCCTGCGTCTTGATGCTCTCGTATGTGAGCGGCTCGCTGCGCTGGAAAAGATCGTGCAGGCCGCCCACCACGAAGGTCGGCACCTTGATCTTGCCGTCGTTCTCCAGCGGCGAGCGTGTCGCCCAGAACGCGCCGTCATAGGCCGTGGCGGTGCTGCCCAGCAGCGCTTGCAACATGGTCGGCAACTGGAACGTCGTGACCGCCGACACCAGATGCTGCAGCACGGCCGGCAGACCGATCGTCGGGTCTGTCACCAGCGTCGGGTCGGTCAGGCTCAGCACCGACACCAGCCCGAACCACGCCGGGATGAAGGTCAGATTGGTCTGCCCGCCCGTGAAGACGATGTCGCGGTAGCCATCGCCGATCGGCACGATGGGGAAGGCCGCCTTGACTGCCGGATGGTTCTGCGCCGCCGTGATGACCGTCGTGATGCCGAGGTACGACACGCCGTACAGGCCGATCGCACCGTTGCTCCACGATTGCTGCGTCACCCAGTCGACCACGTGGCCGTAGTCGCTCTGCTCATCGGTGCCAAAGGCGTCCCACGTGCCCTGCGACTGGCCGGTGCCGCGCACATCCACCACCACCGTCGCGTAGCCGTGCTGGACGATGTACGGATCCGCCGCGCCCAGCGCTGCGCCAATCGATGCTTCGTATTGCGCGTTCCCGCCGTTGTACGAGGTCTGCACGAGCACCGTCGGGAAAGTGCCGGTCGCGGCTTTGCCGGATGCGTCGGCGGGCAGCGTCACGTATGCCGCCAGCTTTGTGCCGTCGGGCATCGTGATGTACTGCGTGGCTTGCTTCGCAACGCCCGCGTAGAGCGCGGGCGGATTGTAGTCGGCCCACTTGGCGCCGGCGTTGCTGGTGATGGACGTTCCTGGTTGCGCCGGCGTGGCGCGCGTGCCAAGCGTGGTCCAGTTGACAGCGGCAGGCTGTGCCGGCTGCGTGGGCTGTGTTGGTTGCGTGGTGGTGTTTGAATCGGCGGGTGTGCTGTTGGCGACGGTGGAACTGTCACCGCCGCCGCAGCCCGGCAGCGAAAGCGCCGCGCACAGCAGCGCAGAGATCAGCATGCGGCCGTGCCGCACGCGTGGGTTGCCCATCTGCATGGGGGTCTCCTCTTGAATGCTCTTGTTGTGTTTGTGTGGGGGGATGGCCGGCGCGCCGAGGGTGGCGGCACGCGGCCGATCGCTCCGGGTGGGGAAGCGAAGCAAGCGAAGAGGCCGGCGCAGAAGAGGGGTGGGTGACACGACCGACCGCGCGCCAGCGGGCTTGGGCGCACGGGTAAAGCACCAAGCATGCCTGTGGACGCGTTCCCCGCAGATGGCGTGGTGCTGCCGTGCGAGGCGCGTGATTGGGTTGTGGAACGCCGCGCGCGTTACGTAACGTTCCGCGTAACGAACCGGCCGGCGGGGCCGTGTTCAGATGAGAATTCCGCACCCCACCAACGTAGGGATGCTGTCCGCCAACCCGCGTCAACAGGGCGTTTCAAACAGATCAAAACGACAACGCATGCATGCACAAACTGCGAATGGAGCGGCCGCCGGGTATTGGCATGGACGTTGCATAGTCAGGCTGCACGCCCGGCACAGGGCACCGCGAAGAGATCGCAAAGACAGCACAGACCGCAAGGGGGCCATCATGAATCGCACCGTTCAAGACATCGAGATTGCCGCTGCCATTGACTCGGACCTGCTTCGCCGCCGCGAGCAGTTTGCCGGTCAGCCGTCCGCGTGGCGCGTGTGGTCCGAGGCTGCGCACGTTGCCACGCTGAATGAGCGCGCACGCAACGCGTTTATCGAACACGTGGCAAACAGCCGTGGTGCCGATATCGCCTTGCGCCTGCTGCTGAAAGCCCAATCGATTCGCGATCAAGTTACGCAGACGCTGCTGACGAGCGAGACGCCCGCCACGCTGCATTGAGTTACGCGAGGGGATGCCGACCGCGCAGACGCGTCGGCGGTGGGATGCAAAAGGCCTTGTCGGGAGACCGGGCCTTTTGTTTTTGAGCGATGGAAGGTGCTGCAGAAATGAAAATGCCCGCTTGCGCGGGCATTTGTGTTCTGGCGGAGAGAGGGGGATTCGAACCCCCGTTGCTCTACGCAGTTACGCCATTTGAAACCAGATGCTGCGGTAAAATGCCGGGTAAGTCGTAGGAAATTGGCCGGTCAATTCGCCATCAGCTAGAATCGTGCCGCGTCAAATATGGGGAAATCATGGAGTACGCCGCGCCAGCACTGCTGCTGCTCGTCCCGTTCCTTGTCGTGCAACGACTGATCGATGAGCAGGCACCAGAACGGTCGATCATCGCCGCGGCTATCGCCGTGCCCCTTCTCGTCACATTTGCTACCGCATGAACGAGTTTTATGCTGTCTGCGCCATCCTTGGCGTGGGCACCGCTCTTCTCTTTTTTCTGACCTGCCGCTTCCGACTGCGCCGCGATGCGCTGTTCCTGTTCTTTGCGCTGCAGGTTTTCGTCTACGTCTACGTTTCGCCGTTGGCATCGCTGATGGTTGGGGGCGAACAGTACGCTGGGGAATACGTCCGCCTCTGGGTCGGCGCATCGTTCCTACACCTGCTGCCGATGCTGATCGTGTATCGGATAATGGTCGGCCGCCTGCCGAACCCTGATGGGTTTCGCATCGAGTATGGCGACGTTCGAGCAATTAAGCGCTTCTCCTATGTGCTGCTGTGCATGCTAGCGCTGTATTACGTGCGCGCGCTGATGGCTGGCTATTTCTTTCGCCGCATTGGCACCGAGTATGCCGCCGAACTGTTCGCCGGGCTCGGGTATTTCGATCTTGTGTTGATCAAGTTCCACGATTTGGTGGCGCCCGCCGTCATGCTCGTGTCGCTGATCCTGTGGCGTTCAAAAGGCACGCCGAAGCAGCTCAAGATCGTGGCCGTCGCCTTTGCCGCCGACATGCTGGTGTTCGCGCTGCTGAACTCGCGCATCACGTTGATATCGCTCTTCGTGCTGTCGGCGATCGCGCTGCTTTGGACGGGTATCCGCCTGCACCGTCTGGCGCGCTGGGCACCTGCTCTGGCGGTCCTGTTCGTCTATCTGTTGATCACGCTGATGCGGTTCCGTGCTGCGTTCCTGGTGGGATCGACGGATTTCTTGTTGGCGATGAACCCGTTTGGCGAGGCTATTGGGCCGTCCCAGGCGACTGCAGCCGAGTGGATCGACCGGACGAACTGCCTTGACCTGATCACCATTGCGCGCTTCGGCATTGAGAGAGCCGCGCCTTTCGAGGTGTGGCACAACGCATTCGTGACGCTGTTCGGCCCGCTGATTGGATCACCCGACGCCCTGTACCTCAAAACGGAAGGGCTTACCACGGCGAAGGCTTACATGCTGTCGAATTTCACCCGCCTTCCGCAAGTTGACTACCCGAGCTGCAGCTTGACGGATGCTTTCGCGGCGCTGTCCCTAGGTGGGTTCCTGCTTGCTGGGATCGTGCAGGGCCTGATCTTCGGGCTTATCACGCGTAGCCTGGTGCTTGGTGGATCAGGGTTCAGGCTGCTCGCGACGGTGGTCGCGGCGTTCTACTTCATGCTGTTCGAGCAGGAGTTCTTCGGCTTCGGCATCGGCTGGGTCCGAGTGCTTCCGGTGCTACTGATCCTTGGGCCGCTGATTCCGGTGCGTCGGTTCGTTTCGCTTGGCGCGCTGGCGCGCCGAGGGCACGCTGTGGCTATCAAGGTGTCGAATGCCGACCCTAGCTCAGCGGCTTGATGCTGCCTCGGGCTTACGTCCTGACGTCAAATCACTGCGGGATTCGTGTTTGCGCAGGCGACGACTAGGCGAACAGTTCAGTCTTGTGCCCCTATCCTGAGTCGTGCCGAAGTAGTACGCCGCCGCTGCCTTTCCTCCGCTGCCAGATAACCGCTGATGTTGCCGATGATGACAGAGCCCTGCGGGCGGATCTTGGCGGCTTCTTTTGGCCGCCTCATGAGCGCAACGAGCTGGGCGGCAGAGATGCCAAAGAAGTCGCCCGGGATCGTCGGCCACTGTGTACGGGGTAGTGCGGATCGGCATCAATGTTGTGGCCCCGGCCAATTGTCGTGAAGCCCAGCGAGTCCTTGTGCAGGTAGGGGCGCGTGCCTTCATCCCTGCAAGCTGGGCTTTCAGAACCGTGCTGCCGGGGTTCTTGGTGCACAAGTAGATCCGCCGCTCTGTGGTGACGCCTCCTGTGCGGAAGGTCAGGCGGAAGTAGAAGACGCCGTGGCGGGATTTGGCGAGGCGCGAAGGCAGGTGCAAAGCGGTGATCCACGAAAACTGGGACACCCGTCTGGGACACCTGTCGCGTGAACCAATGAAAAAAGCCCTTGATAAATCAAGGGCTTAGGTGTTCTGGCGGAGAGAGGGGGATTCGAACCCCCGATAGGCTATTAACCTATACACGCTTTCCAGGCGTGCGACTTAAACCACTCATCCATCTCTCCGGAAGCCCGCGATTGTAGCACACCGGGCGAGCTAGCCAACCCCTGCTGCCCTGGTCTGGACGAGGTTGTCGGTTCTCCGGCGCAGCAAGCAACCGAGGGTGACCACTATTGCCGCTCCCAGCCGTTTGAACGTACGCTTTGCCAGCATAAAAAATCACAAGGACTAGGAGACCACCGCCCCATGGATCTGGACGTCAACCACAAGCCGGTCAGCGTTGACTGCGACCCGGCCACGCCCCTGCTGTGGGTGCTGCGTGATCACCTGAACTTGACGGGTACGAAGTTCGGCTGCGGTGTGGCGGCGTGCGGCGCATGCACCGTACACGTTGACGGTGCAGCCGTGCGGTCCTGCGTGCTGCCGGTGGCCGCGGTGGCCGGCAAGCACATCACCACCATCGAAGGGTTGGCCGGCGGCGAAGGCAAGCGCCACGCGCTGCAGCAAGCCTGGGTCGATGAGCAGGTGCCCCAATGCGGTTACTGCCAATCCGGCATGCTGATGGCCGCGGCCGACTTGCTGGCCCAACATCCCGATCCCACCGATGCCGACATCGACGCGGCCATGACCAACATTTGCCGCTGCGGCACGTATCCGCGCATGCGCGCCGCCATCAAGCGCGCTGCCAAAGCGCTGCGGGAGGGCCGCGCATGAACGCGAAGGCAACGAAACCGCGCAGCGGACGCCGCCGTTTCCTGCTGGGTGCGCTTGGCATTGGCGGCGCACTCGTCGTCGGTTGGGGCGTGATGCCGCCGCGCAGCCGCGTGGGCGATCCGGGCATCTTCCCCGAGCACAACGGCGAGATTGCGCTGAACGGCTGGATCAAGATCACGCCCGAAGGCAACGTCGCGCTTGCCATGCCGCGTGTGGAGATGGGCCAGGGCATCCACACCGCGCTGTCGATGCTGGCGGCCGAAGAGCTGGACATTCCGCTCTCGCGCGTGAGCATCGAAAGCGCACCGGTGGAGCGCATCTACGGCAACGTCGTCGCCATGGGCGACAGTTCGCTGCCGCTGCATCCCGATAGCGCTGACAAGACATGGGCCCGTGCACTGCACTGGATCATGGCCAAGAGCGCGCGCGAGATCGGCCTCATCATCACCGGCGGCAGCAGCAGCACCGCCGACGGCTGGCAGCCCGTGCGCGAAGCCGCCGCAACGGCGCGCGCTGCGCTGGTGGAAGCGGCAGCGCGCGCATGGAACGTGTCGGCGGCCGACGTCAGCATCCGCGAAGGCCAGTTGATCGGCCCCGGCGGCAAGCAGTCCACGTTTGGCGAGATGGCCAAGTCGGCGCGTGGTATTTCTGCGCCGTCCAGCGTGACGTTCAAGCCGGCCTCGCAATTCCAGTTGATCGGCAAACCGGCGCCGCGCAACGACCTCGCCGCGAAGACGGATGGCAGCGCGCGCTTCTCCATCGACACGCGCCTGCCGGGCATGCTGTATGCCGCGGTCGTGATGTGCCCCGTGTTTGGCGGCAAGCTCAAGACGTTCCAGTCGAAAGCGGCGCTTGGCATGCCGGGCGTGCGTTACGTGGTGCCGTTCGAGGGCACGGGCGGTGGTGCGCCGGGCGTGGCCGTGGTGGCAGACCATTACTGGCAGGCCCGGCAGGCGCTGGCAACGCTCGAACCCGTGTGGGACAACGGCCCGCATGCCAAGCTCGATTCCGCAGGCATCCGGCAGCAGCTTGTCAGCGCGCTCGACAGCGACAAGGGCGGCTTCACGTATCGGTCGATGGGCGATGGCCTGAAAGCCTTCGACAAGGCCGATGGCGCCACCATCGTCGAGGCCGAATACAGCGCGCCCTATCTCGCGCACGCGACGATGGAGCCGATCAACTGCACCGCGCAGGTGACGGCAGACGGCGTGCATCTCTGGGCACCGACGCAGGTCGCCACGCTGGCGCAGCTGGTGGCAGCGCGCGCGGCCGGGGTGAGCGGCGACAAGGTCCATATCGACATCCCCCTCATCGGCGGCGGTTTCGGGCGACGGCTGGAATCGGACTTCGTCGGCCAGGCCGTGACCATCGCCACCAAGACCGAAGGCAAGCCCGTGCAGGTGATCTGGTCGCGGGAGGAAGACGTCCGCCACGACTTCTATCGTCCGCACGCCATCGCCCGGCTCAAGGCGCGTGTCGAGAACGGCAAGGTCACCGCGATTGCCTCGCGCAGCGCCGGACAATCGATTCTCGCGGGCGAGCTCGATCGACTGTTCGGTGCGCCTTCTGCGGGCATCGATCGCTACACCGCCGAAGGCCTGTTCGACCTGCCGTATGAAATCGAGCACGAGCACATCGCGCATCTGGCGGTCGATCTGCCGGTTCCCGTGGGCTTCTGGCGCAGCGTGGGACACTCGTACAACGGGTTCTTCATGGAGGGCTTTCTCAACGAGGTGGCGGCCCAGGCCAAGCTTGATCCGCTGGCGATGCGGCGCGACTTGCTGAAGGACCATCCGCGTGAGCTGAAGGTGCTGGACACAGCAGCGCAGGCGGCGGGTTGGGGACAGCCGCTGGCCCCGGCCGCTGACGGCGCACCGCGTGCGCGCGGCATTGCGCTGCATCCGAGCTTCGGCTCCGTGGTTGCGCAAGTGGTGGAGGTGTCGATGAAGGATGGCAAGCCGCGCGTGCATCGCGTTGTGTGCGCGGTCGATTGCGGCACGGTGGTCAACCCGGGCATCGTTGCGCAGCAGATGGAAAGCGCGGTCATCTTCGGCCTGACGGCGGCGCTCTATGGCCGGATCGACATCAAGGACGGTCAGGTCGTGCAGTCGAACTTTCCCGACTACCCCGCGCTCAAGATGGCCGAGACACCCGTCATCGAAACACACATCGTGCCGAGCACCGCGGAGCCCAGCGGCATGGGAGAGGTGGGCGTGCCGCCGATCGCGCCGGCCGTGGCGCACGCTGTGGCGCAGTTGACGGGTAAGCCGGTGCGGCAGCTGCCCATGGTGTGATGCCGCTGCGTTGAAACAGAAAAGCCGCAGGTGTGTGCCTGCGGCTTTTTCTTTGTGGCGACGCCGCCCGGCTCAGGCCGCGTCCGGAAACACCGGTTCGCCGAGGTTCAGCATCAGCCGGTTGGCCCACGCAAAGATGGCCACGGCATGGATCAGGTCGAGAATCTCCGCGTCGGTCAGGCCAGCGGCCTTGAGGGGCTGCAAGTCTTCGCCGCGTACATCGCCCGGGCGCATCGTCAGGTCGATCGAGAACAGCACGATGGCTCGCTCGCGCGCGTTCGTGCCGGCGATGTGTGGGTCTTCAAAGACCTGCTTGATCACGTCGTTGCGCTTGGCCAGCTGCTCGAAGCGCTGTGCGTGGACGGATGCGCAATACACGCAGCCGTTGACGCGCGACACCACCGCGCTGGCGAGTTCGCGTTCCGCACGCGACAGGCCGCCCGGCGCATACATGATCGCGTTGAACGCCGCCGACCGCTGACGCAGGATCTCGGGCTGGTGAACGAGAAACCGGTAGTAGTCCGACGTTTTCGCCTTCGGATGGCTTTCTTCCAGCACGGCGATCTGCTCGGGCGTGGCGCGGTCGAGGTCGACCACATCCAGCCACGCTTGCCATTCAAGCGATTCGTTGGTGAAGCCGTGGGCGCGGATGATCTCGGTCATGCTGCGGTCTCCGTGGAGGCGGTGGTGCTGCCGCTGCCGGCGGCTTCGCGGAGGGCGCGCAAGCCGGCGACGAGCCGCGTCTGATACGACAGGAAAGCGATGAGCTGCGCGAGCGTCACGACGTCGGCCGTGGCGAGGCCCGCGGCGGGCAAGCGCAACAGCGCATCGCGGTCGCCCTCGATGGGGCGTTCGACGAGCGTGCGCGTGAAGGCGAGGATGGCGCGCAGGCGGGCGTCGGTCAGCGTGTCGATATCGCCGTGGTCGACGGCTTGCAACGCATCTGCGTCGACCGGCGTATTCGCGAGGCGTGCGCGGTAGTGTTCGGCCAGTTCAGCCGCCGGTGTCAGGCGGCAGGCGTACAGCGCGACGAGCAGGCGTTCGCCCAACGTCAGCCCGGGCAGGCCTGCGTCGAACAATGCGTCGTAGCTGCCCTGCGTGGCCGTGGCGACCTTTTCGCGGGCATGGCGCAGCGCGTGCGTGGCGCTGCCGTCTTCCAGGCCGGCAACCTGGTCGACCACATCCTGTGCGGGCGTGAAATCCATCGATGAAAGACTCCGGGAATCGGGTACGGACGCGCCGCGCGCGGCCACCGCGCTGGCGAGGAAGCGAAGCACTGCTGACCACGACTGGGCGTCGGCGCGGGCATTGGCACGCGGCTCGCCGCCGCCGGTGCTGATGCGGCCCGACACCGGGTGCGCATAGACGAGCTGCGTGGTCGGCACGTACGGGAAGACGATGGCGTGACCCGCGTCTTCGTAATCGAAATGTTGGACGGGGTAGGGGTGGCGTACCTCGGCCAGTTTGGTGGTCACCATGCGCGAGTAGTCGCTCGAGGGCCACGAGCCGTCATCGGAGGCGGAGAGCAGCAGCACCGGTCCACGCGCGCGCTCGATGCGGATGCGCGCACGTGCCACGGCATCGGCATCCTGCAGCGCGGTGCGGATGGCGCGCTCGTGGCGATGCGGCGCGGGGCCTTCGTCGAACGGTGCCCAGGTCGCCGTGCGGTTGCCTTCCCACAGATGCGGCAGCGGCTGTCCGCGATACAGCCACGTCGGGCCTTCGCGGCCGACGGCAGGGTCCGCGGCGTTCTGTCCGCTGTGCACGACGGCGCCCGGCACGTAGCCAATGACCGCGGATACCGCCTCGGGGAATGTCGCGCCCAGCAGCAGTGCCAGTTCACCCCCGCGCGACTGGCCGCTCACGGCAACGAAGTCGTGCAGCGGCTCCACGCGTTTGCGCAGCCAGGCAAGCGCACGCTCGAAATATTCCAGCGGCGTATTCGAGATGTAGTCCGACAGCCCTGGTGCCTTGAAGTACGCCAGTGCAAACGCCGCATAGCCGTGCGAGGCATACAGCGCCGCGCGCGGCTCGTTGATGCCGCCGCCCGAGCCGTTGAGGATGAGCACCGCAGGGCGCGGCCCCGGGTGCGCATACGGATCGGGCAGATAAAGCGTGCCCACCAGACCATCGTCGCGCACATCGTGGCGCGTCACGCCCGGCGCGGCCAGCCGTTGCACGAAGCGCGCGTGGACCGACTCGCCGTTGGTCGTGGCCGTCAGCGTGGTGGTCAACGGCTCCGTGACTGGCTGTGGAAACACCTCGCGTGCCTTGCCGTCTTCCGGGCGCTGGCTCCAGACGATGCCCATCGCGCTGACGCCGGCGTAGTCGCCGGAGACGGGCGCGTCGCGCGTCAGGTCCACGGTGCCGTGCGCATCGGCAACGAATGCAGCGCGGCTGTGCCACAGCACGCCGTTGCCACGACGCGTTTGCGCGACGATGCCGACCTGGGCGCCGGGCGCGAGCCCCGTCACGACGATGCCGCGCGATACGTCGATCAGGTCATCCGCCGGCGTCACGCTGAGCGCGAACGTTCCCATGGCGCTTACTTGCCGTCCTTGGTGACCATTTGCGCCGCCGTGCGATCGCTTGTCATCGGCGTCACCTTCAGGCCTTTCTTGGCGGCCCACACGTTCTGGTAGTGATACAGCGGCATCACGCCAACATCATCCGATACCAGCTTGACCGAATGACGGAGGATGGCCGCGCGCTTTTCCACGTTGAATTCCTCGGTGGAGGCGTTCAGCGCGTTGTCGACAGCCGCGTTGCTGTAGTGGCCCCAGTTGGACGCGCCCAGGCCCTTCTTGGTGTCGACCGTGGCCAGCACGTTGACCAGCGCGTAGCTTGCTTCGCCCGTGCCGTTGCCCCAGGCCAGCATGCTCATCGCATATTCATTCTTGTTGGCGCGGCCCGAGTAGACCGACCAGGGCACCACTTCCACGCGCGCTTTCACGCCGATGCGCGTCCAGAACTGCGCCACCGCCTGCGCCGTTTCGGGGCCTTGCGGATAGCGGTCGTTCGGCACGTGCATCACGAGGTTGAAGCCCTGCGGAAAGCCCGCGTCGGCCAGCAGCTTCTTGGCCTGCGCCGGGTCGTAGGCAATGTCCTTCACGTCGGGGTTGTAGCCATACGTGTCCGACGGCATCCACTGGTTGGCGACGGTGGCGGCGCCTTGCAGGATGCGGTCGACGATGGCCTTGCGGTCGATGGCGAGCGACAGCGCGCGGCGCACGCGCACATCCAGCAGCGGATTGTTCGGCAGCGGCTTGCCGTCGTTGCCGGTGATGTAATCGTTCGGCCCCTTGCGGAAGCTCGGTTGCAGCAGCATCACGCGCAGGCCCGGATAGGCGAATACCTTCACGTTGGGCGACTGGCGCAGGCGCGCAAGGTCAGACACCGACACCTTGTCGATGACGTCCACCTCGCCTGAGAGCAGGTTGGCCGTGCGCGCAGCAGCATTGTTGATGTAGCGGTAGTTGACCTTCTCCCAGAGCTGCTTGCCGCCCCAGTAGTTGTCGTTGCGCGCCATCACCACGCGGTCGCCCGGCACATACGAGACGAACTTGTAGGGGCCCGTGCCCACCACGGCGCGGCCGGCGTTGTAGTCCTCAGTCGACGATTTTTCGCCCACATGCTTGCTGACGATGTGCACGGATGCGAGGTTCAGCGGCAGGTCCGGGTTCGGGATGTTCGTCTTGATGATCAGCGTCAGCGGGTCTTTGGCCGTGACCGACTCCACCGTGCGCAGATAGCCCGCGAACGTTGCCACGCTGCCCGGCACGCTGCGCGCGCGCTGGTACGAGAAGACGACGTCATCGGCCGTGAACGGCTGGCCGTCGTGCCATTTCACGTTCGGGCGCAGCTTGAATTCCCACGTCTTCGGATCCAGCGTCTTCCACGACAGCGCCAGGCCGGGCTGCAGCTTGTTCCACTTGTTTTCGACGAGCAGATCCCAGAAATGCACGTCGACGGAGCGGTCGCCGGCGTGGTTGTTCAACTGCGGGTCGAGCGACGACAGCGGATCGGCGAAGGCGATGTTCAGCGTCTGCGCGCTGACAGCGCCGGCAGCGGCAAACAGCGCGACAGCAAGCGACGAGGCTAGGAGGCGTTTCACGTGGGTTCCCTTTTCCTGTTTTTGGAATGGTTGGCTTATTGAATGTCGTTCAGGTCGCGTCGTTCAAATGACAGGCGCTGACGTGGTTGACCGCAATGCCGCGCAGCGTCGGCGTTTCGGTCTTGCAGCGGGGCATGGCGTGCGGACAGCGCGGGTGGAAATGGCAGCCGGTGGGCGGGTGCAGCGGGCTCGGCATCTCGCCTTGAATGGCGGTAAACGTCTTGTGCCGGGCCGACAGGCGCGGAATCTCCGCGAGCAGCGTCTGCGTGTAAGGATGGTTCGGGCGGCGGAAGACTTCCTCCGCCGGGGCCGATTCCACCACGCGGCCGAGGTACATGATCACCACGCGGTCGGAGAGGTGTTCCACCACACCCAGGTCGTGGCTGATGAACAGGTAGGTCAGGTTGAGCTGCTCGCGCAGGTCCATGAACAGGTTCAGGATCTGCGCCTGGATCGACACGTCCAGCGCGGCCACCGCTTCATCGCAGACGAGCATCGACGGCTGCACCGCCAGCGCACGCGCAATGCCGATGCGCTGTCGCTGGCCGCCGCTGAACTGATGCGGATAGCGGTCGCGCAGGGCGGGGTCGAGGCCCGCGCGCTGCATCTGCGCGGCCACGTAATCGGCAAAGTTGGCGCGGTCCGTCAGGCCGTGCACGCGCGCCGCTTCGCCGACGATCTCTTCCACGCGCAAGCGCGGGTTGAGGCTCGCATACGGGTCCTGGAAGATCATCTGGATCTTCAGGCGGGCCGCGCGGGTTTCTTCTGCGGAAAGCGTGTCGACAGCCTTGCCGTCCACGCGCACCTCGCCGGCCGAGGGCGGCATGAGGCCGGCAGCAATCCGGCCGAGCGTGGATTTGCCGCAACCCGATTCGCCAACAAGCCCGACGACTTCACCGGGCTGGATCGCGAGGTCGACGCCATCGACAGCACGAACGATCGCCGGCGGATGCGCCAGGCCAAAGCGCTGCAGAACGCGATCGGCCGCGCCGGCCTTGCGATCGCCAAAGCGCTTGCTGACCTGCTTGAGTTCGACGAGCGGCGTGCTCATGCGACCTCCTGCGAGGAAGCGTGCTGCGCGCCCGGATGGAAGCAACGCACGAGGCGGTCGGGTATGGGCTGCGTGATGTCGGGGCGTACGCCGCAGACCTCGGTGGCACGCGGGCAGCGTGCCGCAAACGCGCAGCCCGCGGGCAGCGACAGCAGGTTCGGTGTCATGCCGGGAATCTGGCGCAGCCGCTGGCCGCGACGGTTCTCGCTGGGCAGGCTGTCGATCAGGCCCATGGTGTAGGGGTGCAGCGGGGCATCGAGCACCGCATCAACCGGCCCGTGTTCGACGATGCGGCCGGCGTACATCACGGCCACCTCGTCGGCCAGGCCGGCCACGACAGACAGGTCATGCGTGATCCAGATCAGCGCCGTGCCGTGCATGCGCGCGAGCTTCTGCACTTCGGACAGGATCTGCGCCTGGATGGTCACGTCCAGCGCCGTGGTGGGTTCGTCGGCAATGATCAGGTCTGGCCGATGCAGCATCGCAATGGCAATCGCCACGCGCTGGCGCATGCCGCCCGAAAGCTGATGCGGATAGGCGCGCAGCCGTTCTTCGGGGCTTGGAATGCCCATCAGGCCGAGCGTGTCGCGCGCATGGTCCCACGCCTGCTTGTGGCTCATGCTGCTGTGCGCGCGCACGGCCTCGATCATCTGGGCATCGATGCGCAGCACGGGGTTGAGCGTCATCATCGGGTCCTGGAAGACCATGGCGATGCGGTTGCCCTGCAGCTTGCGCAATTCGCGCGGGGGCAACTTGGTGAGGTCGTGGCCCTGGTAGAGGATCTCTCCGCCGACGACACGGCCGGGCGGGTCCACCAGGCCCATGATCGAGAAGCCGGTGACGGACTTGCCTGAGCCGGATTCGCCCACCAGCCCGAGGATGCGCCCGCGCGCGAGCGAGAACGACACGTCGTCCACGGCCGGCAGCACGCCTTCGCGCGTGAAGAAATGCGTGCGGAGGTTGCGGACTTCGAGGGTGGTCGCGTTGGTGGACGCCGTCATCGTTGCGTCCTCGGGTTCAGCACTTCACGCAGGCGGTCGCCTACCAGGTTGATGGCCACCAGTGCCAGCAACAGCGCGATGCCCGGATAGAAACTGATCCAGTACTGGCCAGACAGCATGTATTGGTATCCGTTGGAAATCAGCAGGCCCAGAGATGGCTCGGTAATCGGCACGCCCAGGCCCAGGAACGACAGCGTTGCCTCCAGCGTGATCGCGCGCGCGACCTGCAGCGTGCCCACGACGATCAGCGGCGGCAGGCAGTTCGGCAGGATGTGCCTCAGCGCGATGCGCCAGCCGGGCAGGGCGAGCGAGCGGGCGGCTTCCACGTATTCGCGGCGACGCTCGACTAAGGCTTGGCCGCGCACCGTCCGCGCGTAATACGCCCACTCCAGCAGCACCAGCGTCAGCACGACGTTCGTGATGCTCTTGCCGAGATAGGCGAGGATCATCATCGCCACCAGCACCGACGGGAACGACAGCAGCAGGTCGACCGTGCGCATGATGATGCTGTCGACGCGGCCGCCGGCATACGCGGCAATCAGGCCGAGCAGCGTGCCGATCACGGCTGCCACGGCTGCCGAGCCGATCCCCACGCCCAGGCTGATGCGCAGGCCATAGAGGATGCCCGAGTACAGATCACGCCCCTGGCCATCGGTGCCGAGCCAGTACGTGAACGTCCCCAGGCCATTTGGCGAACCCGGCGGCAGGCGCGAGTCCAGCACGTCGAGCTGCATCAGGTCGTATGGATTCTGTGGCGTGATCCACGGTGCGGCCAGCGCGGCCAGCATCAGGATCACGACCACCACGAGCCCAAAGACGGCGGTCTTGGATGCCAGAAAATCGGACACCACGCGGCGCCACGGCGATTGCTTGCGCGGGGCGGCAACCGCGGCTGCGGTCGTGGATTGCGGAGTCGTATTCATCATGCAGCCTCCGCGCTGTCTGCCGCACGCACGCGGGGGTCCAGCAATCGATACAGGATGTCGACGATCAGGTTGAGCGACACGAACAGGCACACCACGACGATGAGGTAGGACACGATGACCGGCCGGTCGAGCGAGTTGATGCTATCGAGGATCAGCTTGCCCGCGCCGGGCCACGCGAAGATGCTTTCCGTCACGACCGCAAAGGCGATGGTCGAGCCCAGCTCCAGGCCCAGCACCGTCACCAGCGGGATCAGCGTGTTGCGCAGCACGTGCGCCAGCACCACGCGCAGCGGCGACAGGCCCTTGGCACGCGCGAACTTCACGAAGTCCTGCGGCAGCACCTCACGCACGCCCGCAGACGTCAGCCGCAGCACCAGCGAGAGCTTGAACAGCGACAGGTTGACCGCCGGCAGCACAAGGTGCCGCAGGCCATCGACGGTCAGCCACGACCATTCGATGCCGAACAGGCGCGCCGTTTCGCCGCGTCCGCTTGCGGGCAGCCAGCCGAGGCTCACGCTGAACGCCATGATCAGCATCAGGCCCACCCAGAACGTCGGCAATGAGAATCCCACCACGCTGCCCGTCATGAGCAGGCGCGACACCGGATGGCGCGGATACAGTCCCGCGAACAGTCCCAGCGGCACGCCGATCACCACCGCGATGATCAGCGCAGAGAACGCCAGCTCCAGTGTGGCCGGCAGGCGTTGGAGGATCAGCTGGATGGCCGGTTCGTTGTAGACGAAGCTCTTGCCGAGATTGCCGTGCAACGCGCCGTTCAGGAAGGCGAGGTACTGCTCCCACAGCGGCTTGTCCAGGCCCAGCTCGGCAATGATGCGGGCGCGGTCGATCTGGTCCACGTCCTGGCCGATCAGGATGTCCACCGGGTTGCCGATGGCGTGCAGGCCGATGAAGACGATCACCGTCATCACCAGCACGACCAGGAGTGCCTGGCCGATGCGTCGGATTAACCAACCTGTCATCGTGCAGCCTCCTGGCCCGAAGTGGCATTCGCCTCTGCACCGGGCGGCGGGGCGGGTGTCCATTCATCGCCGAAGATTTCTGGCTCGGCATACGCCTGGATGGCGGCGTAGTGCGCGTCGATGTCTTCCTGGTACAGCAAGCCGGCAATGCCCTGCGCCAGCCGCTTCGCACCTTCGCTGATGGCCGGGATGTCGCCCGAGACGCTGCCGTGCGTGACCGACGCCGGATAGCAGAAGCAATGCACGCGCGACAGGCCGGGCAGCGTGCCGGGCGTTTTCTCGCGAAATTCGAACGCGTGGCCAAGGTCGGGCGAATCGGCCAGTTCTGCATCTTCCTCGCCGGGGCGCGGTGTGTAGCGATCGCGCCATTGGCGAATGTGCGGTGCCAGTGCGCTGAACTCCGGGCGCGAGGCCCAGTCCGTGCGAAAACCCGTGGAGAAGATCAGGAAGTCCAACTGGAATACGCCTTTGGTGGTGGCCACGTGCAGCACACCGTCGTGCTCGTCGACGCCAAGAATGCCGCAACCCAGGTTGAAGCGCGCATTCGGATGCCGCGACACACGCAGCGTGCTGCCGCGCGGCGGGGGCACCTGCTCGACGTTGATGTAATGGCGGATGCGCCATTTCCACGCGTCGGGCAGATGCAGGTGGCCATGCACGAGGCCCGGGCTGCCGGCCCCTTTGCCCTTGTTCACGCGCGGCAGGTCGGGGCGGCGGATCAGCATGTCGACGCTGGCGGCGCCGGCTTCGAGCGCCGTCGCGGCCGAATCCATCGCGGATGCGCCTGCGCCGATCACGCCCACGCGCTTGCCGGCCAGCGTGCCGTAGTCCATCTCGTCAGACGAATGCGCCCACCAGCGGCGCGGTAGCCGATGTGCGAAGTCCGGCACGGATGGGCCGCCAAGCCCGTCACGGCCGGTGGCCAGCACCACGCGGCGCGCAAACACGCGCTGCGTCGGTTGGCCCAGCGCGTCGATCAGCAATTCAACGGCGCCATCCACGCGCGGGTGGATCGCCTTCACGTGGTGTTCGTTGCGCACGTCGAGCTGCAGCACGCGGCGGTACCAGCGCAGGTAGTCCATCCATTGCAGGCGCGGGATCTTGTCGAGCACCTCCCACGCATCGGTACCGAACTGCGCTTCAAACCATGCGCGGAACGTCAACGCCGGCAGGCCGAGCGCAGGGCCCGTAAGTTGCTTGGGCGAGCGCAGCGTTTCCATGCGCGCCGTCGTTGCCCACGGGCCTTCGAAGCCGGCGGGCGAGCGGTCGAATATCACCGCGCCGATGCCAAGATGCTTGAGCGATGCCGCCGCCGCCAGGCCCGCCATGCCGCCCCCGATGACGGCCACGTCCAGCACGGGTTGCCCTTCCAACGTGTGGGGCAGCGTCCAGTTTTTTGCGGGGAGTTCGAGCCAGGACAGGTCCTGGTGCAAACGGGCTTCCAGCGCTGCAAGCCCGGTGACTTGCAGCGCGTTGTCTTGTTGTGCAGCGGTCATGCGGACGCGCCTTCGGTTTCGTTGATGGGTTCGCCATACAGCACCTGCAGCATGCTGGCATGGCGTGCCGGGTCGTGCAGCTTGCAGTCCGGCAGCAGGCGCTGCGCTGCGTGCGCGAGCGCGTCGGTCAGCGAGGTCACCGCCGCCGAGGGTCGCTTGGCCTCGGGGGTGATCACACCAAAGAAGAAGGGGATGTCGGCGTCGATCGGGCGCACGGTCACGCCGTCGATCGGCACGCCGTAGGCCGTCACGGGCTCCAGCAACGCGACGCCCAGGCCCGCGCGCACGGCGGTCAGCGCGTTCAACGAGGCATTCGTCTCGATGAGGGAGGTCGGTTCCACGCCGGCCTTCGCCAGTGCCTGGTCCAGACGGCGGCGCAAGCGATACGGGTTGTGCATCGTGATGATGCGGTGCCCGGCACAATCGGCCAATGCCACGCGCTGGCCGGCAGCGAGCGGGTCGTCTGCCTGCACAGCGGCCACGCACGCCGCTTCGCCAATCCAATGTACCGTCACGCCGCGATGCTCCAGCGGCAGGCTGCTGAGGCCAAGGTCGGCCGCGCCGGTCAGCACGGCGTGCACGACCTGCTCGGGCGAGGCACTGCGAATCTGGACGTGTTGCGCGAGTTCCGGCTCGTCGGCCAAGGCGGCGGGCAACAAACCGGCCGCCAATGCCGACGTCGCTGCCAGGCGGAGTGGGCGCGCCTCGCCGCGCGCGATTTCTTCGGCACGCGTGCGGATCTGACGTAAGCTGATCAGCGTATGCTCAACGTCTTCGTACAGCAGGAAACCCTGCTCCGTGGGCGAGACGCGCGGCCCCGCGCGCGTGAACAGGGCGTAGCCGATTTCGGCTTCCAGATCCTGGATGAGCCGGCTGATGGCGGGCTGGGAGCGTCCCAGCAGCTTGCCTGCCGCAGTGACGCTGCCGGTCGACATGACCGCGGCAAACGCTTCGAGTTGTCGGAGTTCCATCCGCCTGATTGATCCCAGTCATGCATGTGGTTCATGCATTCTGGTAGAGGCAGTATGCGAATTCCAAATAGTATTTTCTTATGTACTCATGCGTTTTGCGCTGGCAACCGCTATTTCGTGCGGTGCAGCCACTGCCCAGGCAGCGCCGCGCCACAGCCGCCTGTTTCTATTTGACGAACGTGCCGTTCGGCCCGATGACCGTCAGTTCGACGTAGTTCGATCCTTTGCGCAGGTTGGGGCCGTAGCGAACCTCCAGCCCGCCGAGGTCGATCGTGCCGGCCGACTCCAGCCCCGCGACAAAGCTGGCGCGCGTGGGCGACTTGCCGGCGCGCTTGAGCCCTTCGACCAGCACGCGCGCCGCTGCATAGCCTTCCATCATGGCGTACGACGGCGCCACGCCGGCAGACTTCGCGCCGGACGCCAGTTCCCGGCCCAGCAACGACGTCGATCGCACCGGCGAGGGCATCACCTGCGAGATCACCACACCGCGCCCCAGCGCCCCGAGCGATTTCGCAAACGCCAGGCCGGCGTTGTTGGACAGCGCGGCAATCTGCGTCACCGTGCCTTGCCTGTTGAGCGCCTCGATCATGGCGCGGGCGGTCGTGCCCGGGCAGGCCAGGATGACCGCTTGCGGGGCGAACTTGCCCACGTCTGCCGTGGCCTTGGCGATATCCGGTTTCAGGCGGTCGACCGTGAAGATGCTGTGCGCGTCGGCGGGCAGCTTTTTCGTGGCGTTGCTGAAGCCGATCTCGGTGTCCTTGCCGAAGGTGTCATTCACGTTGACGAGCGCCAGACGGCGCAAACCGAGCGTGTCGAAGTAATGCACCAGCTCGGCAATCTCCGCCTGGTATTTCGCGCGCACCATGAAGAGCAGCGGGTCCGGCTGATCGAAGAAGGTTGACGCCCCGGTGGACGGTGCCACCACCGGCGCGCCGAGCGGACGCGCTTCCGTCATGATCGCTTCGGTGTTGGGCGTGCCGCGCGGCAGGAAGAGGGCGAAGACCTGCTTGTCGACCAGCAGCGTATGTGCGTGCTTTTTCGAGGCGCCGGCATCAAAGCCGTCGTCCTCCGAGATCAGTTCGACCTTGCGTCCGTTCACGCCGCCCGCGCGGTTCACCGCATCGAGGTAGAGCCTGGCGCCTTGCGTCATCTCCTGGACTTGCTCGCCGGCGGGCCCGGTGAAGCCGGCAGTCTGTCCGATGACGATCTTGCCATCGGTGACGCCCGGTTCGGCCATCGCCGGCCCCGACGCCAGCAACAGCCCCGACAGCCATGCGCACGCGATGGCGCGCTGCAAGGCGGCATTGCAACCTATCATGTCTCCCCCCTTTTTCTGGGTGATTGTTTTTTGTGTGCCGAGACGGCGATACGCATCGGCATCGCACCCTCGGCGGGACGATGCTAGCGGAGAAGCCGCGCGGCGCCGCCTCCGGATTTCCCTAGGGCTGCGACATTGCAGCAACGGCTTATCCGATTTCGCGCAAAAAAAAACCGCCGTACGAGACGGCGGTATTGGCAACCAGCGATGCGCAGATCAGTTGTTCTGCTTCGTGATCTTGGTGCCTTCGATCGACGCGCCGGCCATCAGACCTGCGTTGGTCAGGTTGAAGCCGATGATCGGCTGCTGGGCGGTGTTGGTATCGACCGCGCCGTTCGCGCCGATCTTTGCCAGTGCGACGGTGGCATCCACGCCGGCCGTCCAGCCCTGGCTGGCCTGGAATTTCTGCAGCGCTTCGTCCGTCATGAACAGAATGATGAGCGCACGCGATTGCGCGCCGGCCTGGAAGCCCACCGACGCCGAGGCGATGTTGTAGTAGCCCAGCGGACGGCCGCCGCCGGTGCGCAGCACGCCTTCGCCGTACTGGCCGCCCACCACGAAGCCGGCGTTCAGCACCGACGGGAACACCAAGACGCCCTTGGCGCGTCCCACCAGTTCACGCGAGCCGTTGGCGGTGGTGTACAGGCGCGACAGCACGGAGTCCGCCTGCGAGTTGGTGGTCGCGTGCTTGTTGGTCGACGACATCACGTCGGAGCCCTGCGCATTCGGGCTGGTCGTGGTACACGCGGCGAGCTGGGTACCGAGCAGTGCGACAGCAGCAAGCGCGGCGGCGCGGGTGACGATGGTCTGGCGGCTAATGAGGTTCTTTTTCATGGCGATTGATCTCACTGTCTTTGTTGTTGACGAGGGACACAGGCACACGCGTCCCCGCTCTGACTCGGTCCCATGCAACGAGCAGGGGTTGTCGAGGGAAGGTGGAGCAAGCGGCGTGCCCGCCATATCGCATAAGCGCCGGAGCGCTCAATTCCTGACATTAGGCGAGATTTGTGGCTGATGTGGCGCTTTTCCTTCACTGCTTTGTAAAAACGCAAGCCGACCGCAATGTGCGTAGCTTTTTCACGCGCAACAAAAAACCGGCGCTTCAGGCCGGTTTCTTGTGCGATGCGGGAAGAGGTTCCGCGCTCAGATCCAGATGATCAGCGCGGCCACGCCAATGATCAGACCGAACTTCACCACGTAGTAGACCTTGCGGTTCCACGCCTTGAAACGGCGGCGGTACTGGCCCATCACCCACACATAGCGGAACAGCTTGTTGATGCCGCCGGTCTGGTCACCGTCGTCGTTGGGCGAGCTGGCGGCGGTCATGACCTTGCGGCCCAGCCATTTATTGACGCGCTGCGCCCAGCCGAATTTCATCGGGCGTTCGATATCGCAGAAGAGAATCAGGCGGTCCTTGTCGGAGGCGTTTTCGGCCCAGTGCAGATAGGTTTCGTCAAAGACGACGCCCTGGCCGTCGCGCCAGCTGTGGCGCTGGCCGTCGACTTCGATGAAGCACCGGTCGTCGTTGGGCGTAGACAGGCCCAGGTGATAGCGCAGCGAGCCGGCAAACGGATCGCGGTGCGGGTTCAGCTTGCCGCCCGGCGGCAGCTCGGCAAACATTGCCGCCTTCACGCTGGGCAGATCGCGCAGCAGCGCGACGGTCTGCGGGCAAAGCTGTTCAGCCGACGGGTGATGCGCCTCATACCACTTCAGGTAGAACCGCTTCCAGCCGTTCTTGAAGAACGAGTTGAAGCCGGCATCGTCGTTCTTCTCGGCGGCCTTGATCTTGCGCAGGTTGATGAGCGCCAGGCCTTCGTCGCGAATCTGCGGCCATGCGGCCTGCAGCTTTTCCAGATCCGGGAAGCGCTCGACCGGCACATACGGCGTCTGCGGCACGCCCGAAAACGCGTACATGAAGCAATTGACCGGTGCTACGACGGCCGAGTGGTCGAACATCTGGCGCCAGAATTTCAGGCGCACCTTGCCGCGAAAGTGCACGTACAGAATGGAGCCCAGGTAGAGGGCCACGATAATCCACTTGATCAAGGCGATTTCCTTGCCGCGCGAAGGCGGTCAGCAATTGAGTGCATGCGCTGTCAGCGCAATCCGGCATTTTACCCGCGGCCGCGCAGCACCGCGTGGACAGCCGCCAACAGTGCACCGTGGTTTGTGACGCCACGTTATCGTTTGCGCGGTCTTGCAATAAGGAACGTCTGTGTCGATTTGTCGCGAAATGTGCGTCGCGTTCTACAATTCGGTTTTCGCCCGCCCAGGCACGCTGTCGCGGACGATCACCGGAGGGAGCGATGGACGTCAAAAAACGCGACGAAGAATCCAGCGACATGCCGACCACAATTGGCGTGGGCTTGGGCAATGCGGAATCGCTTGAAGCGTCCATGCGCCGAGCGCAGGAAGCGCTGTCTGCGGTGTCGGCGCGGCTGGCAAACCGGCCACCGATGCCGCGACCAGACCCTGCTACCGAGCGCTTCGTCGAAACGGACGAGACCATGTCACCCGCGCAAGCGCGTGCTTTGGCCGAGCGGTGCATCGCCGGCGAGGCCGCAGAGCCGGCGAGCCTGGCGCGCGCGTTTTCTGCGTTGCTTGGACACATCGATGGATTGGAAGCCGACCATGCCGGCCGGCGCCGCGTGCTGCGGCAGTGGATGGTGAGCCAACTCACCTACAAGATGCTGTATCTGCACCACACCGGTCAGGATTCGACCGTGCCGCCGCGTGCGTTGCGCGCTCAGAAAGAGCGGGTGAAGGCGCAGGTTTCGGCCTTGCTCGATGCCGGGCGTTCCTACGCCGATGTGCGCCTGACCGACCTGCGCTTTGCCGAGGATGGCGGTGCCGCCGGTCAGGGCTGAATGATCACGCGATCAAGCGATTGAGCGATCAAGTGATTCGGCTCAATCGTCCTCGTCGTCGTCCGGTTCGGAGTCGAGAAAATCGCGGCGGGTGAGCCAGTCGGCAATGGCCTGGTCGCAGGCGTTCTTCAGCTTGGACTTGTTATCCACTTTGTCGAACAGGGTGAAGTTCATTAGGGCCAGGCCCAGATCGGTGATGTAGAACATCCGCTTCGGGTTGTCGAAGTGGACGATGCGGCCGTCGATGTCGCCTTCGTCTTCGGGCTCGGCAGGCGCGTCTTCGAGTTCGACCACGCGGCAAGTGAAGCGGGGTGTGCGGGTGTGCGTCAGGTATTCGAATTCATCGTGCGACACTTCGCCGGACGGTGTGACGGCAATGGCGAAGCCCCAGATAAAGCGCGGGGTCGGCAGATCCGACAGCTCGTCGATTTCATCCATCCTTGTTTCTCCAGTCTGATGACGGCTTGTATTAACGGCGCATTATCGCGCGACCCGTGCTGCACGGAAAGCACAATGCACGCCCGACAGTGTGGGGTGCCGGCATGACGGACCCGGGCATCCAGCGCATACGAGACGGTCTGGCGGCCCGGCAGGCGTTCGACGCCGACGCGCTGATCCCGTGGATTGTTGCCGGACAACGCGTCGGCTGGCTGAGCCGCGAGCGCGCGTCGCTGCTTGCGCGCTGGCCGCAGTGGTTCGACGTGTCGACGAAGCGGGTCGATTTGCGGGAGACGCTCGCCAACGAGGCCGCCCGCACCGCGGCGCTGGCTGAAGTCATCGCGCGCCTTGCCGAAGATGGCCACGTGCGGGGTTGGCGCGACGAGCGTTTCGCCGTCAACACCGGCTGGGGTACGCCCACGCTGGCGCTGATCGAGCGCGCCGCCGCGCGTTTCTTCGGCATCCGGACCTATGCCGCACACATGAATGGCCTGATTGCCGGCGCGGATGACGCCGGGCCGTCGCTCTGGCTGGCCCGCCGCGCCGAAACCAAACCGATCGACCCAGGCATGTGGGACAACCTCGTCGCTGGCGGCATCGGTCATGGCTTCGACGCACGCGGCGCGCTGGAGAAGGAATGCTGGGAAGAGGCGGGCATCGGGGCCGACCTGGCGGCGCGACTGGTGCCGTGCGGCACGCTGGATGTGCTGCGCGAAGTGCCCGAAGGTATCCAGTGCGAAACGCTGTTCGCCTTTGACCTGACGCTGCCGGACAGCTTCGTCCCCGTCAATCAGGACGGGGAGGTCGCCGGCCACTTGCGTGCCAGCCCCGACGCGGCGCTTGATATCATGGCGGACTTCGCGATGACGGTCGACGCGACGCTCGTCACCCTCGACGCCCTGGCGCGGCTGGGCCCGTCCCCTACGCCACAGCGGTTTGCGCCCGACAACAATACATAAAACGCTTCATGAGTCACTCCGGTTTCATTCTTACCTTGTCGTGCCCGGACCAGCCCGGCATCGTCCACGCCGTGTCGGGTCTGCTGTTCGAGCAAGGCTGCAACATTCTCGATTCGGACCAGTTCGGCGACGAATTCACGGGCCGTTTCTTCATGCGCGTGCATTTTGTGCCGCAGGGCCAGCCGCTGGACCTGTGCGCCCTGCGTGACCGCTTTGCGCCCATCGGGGATCGTTTCTCCATGCAGTGGGGCATGTTCGACGCGGCCGTCAAGCCGCGCGTGATGATCCTGGTCTCGAAGATCGGCCATTGCCTGAACGACCTCCTGTTCCGTGCCCGCGCAGGGCAGCTGCCCATCGAGATTGCGGCCATCGTGTCGAACCACCGCGATTTTTACCAACTCGCTGCGTCATACGACGTGCCGTTCATGCACCTGCCCCTGCTGCAGGCGACGGACGCGCAGAAGGCCCAGCAGGAAGCCCGCATCTGGGAAATCGCGCAGGAGCAGCAGATCGACCTCGTCGTGCTCGCGCGCTATATGCAGATTCTTTCCGACGATCTGTGCCGCAAGCTGGAAGGCCGCGCCATCAACATCCACCATTCGTTCCTGCCCAGCTTCAAGGGCGCCAAGCCGTATTACCAGGCGCACGAGCGCGGTGTGAAGCTGATCGGTGCAACGGCCCATTACGTGACGGCAGACTTGGACGAAGGTCCGATCATCGAGCAGGAAATCGAGCGCGTGGACCACAGCATGGACCCGGAACAGCTCACCGCCGTGGGCCGCGACGTGGAATGCGTGGCGCTGGCCCGTGCCGTGAAGTGGCATGCGGAACACCGCATCCTGCTCAACGGCCACAAGACCGTCGTCTTCAAGTAATCCAGTCAGAGTAGGGGAGCGCGCGATGCGACAGATCATTCTCGATACCGAAACCACCGGCCTGAATGCCGCCACCGGCGACCGCGTGATCGAAATCGGCTGCGTGGAGATGGTCAACCGCCGCCTGACCGGCCGCAACCTGCACTTCTACATCAACCCCGAGCGCGAGATCGATGCGGGCGCGATGGCCGTGCACGGCATCACCAACGAGTTCGTGGCCGACAAGCCGAAGTTTGCCGAGATCGTCGACGAGATCCGCGACTACGTGCAGGGCGCCGAGGCGATCATCCACAACGCCGCGTTCGACTTGGGCTTCCTCGACATGGAATTCCAGCGCCTGGGCCTGCCGCCCTTCCGCGAGCACCTGTCGGGCCACATCGATACGCTGCGCGAGGCGCGCCAGATGTTCCCGGGCAAGCGCAACTCGCTGGATGCGTTGTGCGACCGTCTGGGCGTCAGCAACGCGCACCGTACGCTGCACGGCGCATTGCTGGATGCGGAACTGCTGGCCGAGGTCTACCTCGCCATGACGCGCGGCCAGAACACGCTGGTGATCGACATGCTGGAGTCGGGCGAGGGCGCGTCGGACGAAGCCGTCGCCGTCGACCTGAGCGCGCTGCAGCTGCCCGTGCTGCTGGCGACCGAAGCCGAGGCCGAGGCGCACGCCGGTGTCCTGAAGGAAATTGACAAGGCCAGCGGCGGCAAAACGGTCTGGACGCGCGAGGCTGTGGAAGCCGCACCGGCTGCCTGATCAAAAAAATGTGCGGCCGGGGTATTTACACGGCCGCGCCTTTTCGCCATAATCTCGTTTTCACCGCATTCGGGTGGTTAGCTCAGCGGTAGAGCACTGCCTTCACACGGCAGGGGTCACAGGTTCAATCCCTGTACCACCCACCAAACTGGCGAGAAATCGCTTAAAAGGCCCTCAGGCAAACGCCGAGGGCCTTTTTCTTTGTCCGCGCTCTCTGTGCGGGCTTTCCCGTACGCTCGTCCGAAGCGTCCGGCAAAACTTTCCCCGTGGCGCAAAAAAGAGACATCTTCCGTGGAGCCGTTCCCTCCTTCCGTCGGATGGGTGCCGGGTCGGAAACGCGTTTCGCCCAATACTTTGCACAATGCCTCGTTGCGTCACGGTGAGAAAGGCTGCCGCTACAAACGTACCGCCCCGGTCCGGTGCCATGCGCGCTCTCTGCGTTATCACCGTTGGCAAAGCGCTGAAATGCAGGGATATCCCCCAGCGTGCGGGCGGGAACTCCCGCAGATCGGTTACGTACCAATGTGCGAGCGCGCGGCGGATGTCATGGGTACGCTTTCTGCTGTGCTCGGGGTAGCCGATCGTCGTGGTGCATGGGCTGATGCATCGTGCAAGGTTCGTTTAGCACTTGATGCAGTCGAGCGCTAACGCAATCGCGATGAGTTGTGCACCGTTCCAGGTCGTCAACCGTTCTTGTGATCATCGGTGATTCGTCTACAGTGGAATCAGCAACGCACGCAAGAACTAGCCTGGCTCTCGCTTGTTGGTGTGGAGTAGGGAAGAAATCTACGGGGGAGATATGGATATTTTCCGCCACTACGCAACGCGTTTTGAAGCTCGCAAAGAGGACGAGTACAGCATCCAGGAGTATCTGGATATCTGCAAAAAAGACTCGACCGCCTATGCGACTGCCGCCGAGCGCATGCTCACCGCGATTGGTCAGCCCGAACTGGTGGACACCCACCACGATCCCCGGCTGTCACGATTGTTCTTCAACAAGGTCATCAAGATCTACCCGGCCTTCCGGGAGTTCTACGGCATGGAAGACACGATCGAGCAGATCGTCTCCTTCTTCAAACATGCCGCGCAGGGCCTTGAAGAGCGCAAACAGATCCTTTACCTGCTCGGGCCTCCGGGCGGCGGCAAATCCTCGCTTGCCGAGAAGTTGAAGTCGTTGATGGAGCAGATCCCCATCTACGCACTGAAGGGCTCACCGATACACGAGTCCCCGCTCGGGCTGTTCTCGCCCGAGGAAGACGGCAAGATTCTGGAGGAAGACTACGGTATCCCGAGGCGCTATCTGAACTCGATCGCTTCGCCGTGGGCGGTCAAGCGGCTGCACGAGTTCAATGGCGATATCACGCGTTTCCGCGTGGTGAAGCTGCATCCGTCGGTGTTGTCGCAGATTGCGATCTCCAAGACCGAGCCGGGCGACGAAAACAATCAGGATATTTCGTCGCTGGTCGGCAAGGTCGACATCCGCAAGCTGGAGGACTATCCGCAGGACGATCCGGATGCGTATTCGTATTCGGGCGGGCTGTGCCTGGCCAACCGGGGCTTGCTTGAATTCGTCGAGATGTTCAAGGCGCCGATCAAGGTGTTGCACCCGCTGCTGACGGCCACGCAGGAAGGCAACTACAAGGGCACGGAGGGCTTTGGCGCAATTCCGTTCGATGGCGTCATCCTGGCGCACTCCAACGAGGCGGAGTGGCAGAGCTTCAAGTCGGATCGCAACAACGAGGCGTTTCTTGATCGGATCTACATCGTCAAGGTGCCGTACTGCCTGCGCGTGTCGGACGAGGTGAAGATCTACGACAAGCTGCTGCGTAACAGCTCGCTCGCGGCGGCGCCCTGCGCGCCGAACACGCTGAAGATGATGGCGCAGTTCGCGGTGCTCACGCGGATCAAGGAGCCCGAGAATTCCAACATCTTCTCGAAGATGCGCGTGTATGACGGTGAGAGCCTGAAGGATGTCGACCCGAAAGCGAAGTCGTATCAGGAATACCGCGACTTTGCCGGCATCGACGAGGGCATGACGGGCTTGTCGACGCGCTTTGCGTTCAAGGTGCTCTCGAAGGTCTTCAACTTCGATGGGACAGAGGTGGCCGCCAATCCGGTGCACTTGCTGTACGTGCTCGAGCAGCAGATCGAGCGCGAGCAGTTCCCACCGGAGACGGAATCCAAGCTGATGTCCTATATCAAGGAGTACCTCACGTCGCCGTACGTGGAGTTCATCGGCAAGGAGATCCAAACGTCGTATCTGGAGTCCTACTCCGAGTACGGGCAGAACATTTTCGATCGCTACGTGGTGTTTGCCGACCTCTGGATCCAGGACCAGGAATATCGCGATCCGAACACCGGCGAGATTCTTGATCGCAGTGCGTTGAACGACGAGCTGGAAAAGGTGGAAAAACCGGCGGGCATTTCGAACCCGAAGGACTTCCGCAACGAGATCGTCAATTTCGTGCTGCGGGCGCGGGCCAAGAACGGAGGCAAGAACCCGGTCTGGACGAGCTACGAGAAGTTGCGCGCGGTGATCGAGAAGCGAATGTTCTCGACCACGGAAGATTTGCTGCCCGTGATCTCGTTCAATGCCAAGTCGTCGCACGACGACAAGGAAAAGCACGAGAACTTCGTCAACCGCATGGTGGAGAAGGGCTACACCCAGAAGCAGGTCCGCTTGCTGGTGGAGTGGTATCTGCGCGTCAGGAAGTCATCTTAAGGAGATCACGAGAGGGCAAGGACACCCAGCGAACTTCCAATCGAGGGCAGTTACATGGGCACGATCATTGATCGGCGGGAGAACGGTGGCGGCAAGAGCACCGTCAACAAGCAACGCTTCATCAAGCGTTACCGAGACCAGATCCGCCGCGCGGTGGCCAAGGCCGTGACGGGCCGCAAGATCATGGACATCGAGCAGAGCGGGCAGGTGTCCATTCCCGTCAAGGACATCTCCGAGCCCATGTTCCACCACGGCTCGGGCGGGCGCCGCGAGAGCGTTCACCCGGGCAACAAGGAGTTCATTCGCGGCGACAGCTTTGACCGCCCGCAGCAGGGCAGCGGCGGCTCAGGCTCGCAGGCCAGCGACTCGGGCGAGGGCGAAGACGATTTCATCTTCACGCTCTCGCGCGAGGACTTCCTCAACTTCTTCTTCGAAGACATGGCGTTGCCCGATCTGGCCAAGCGCAGCCTGGCCAAGATTGCCGAGGTGCGCAAAGTGCGCGCGGGTTTCTCGCTCGATGGCACACCGTCCAACCTGTCGATTCTGCGCACGATGCGCAGCTCGCTCGGTCGCCGTATCGCGTTGTCCAGCCCGTATCAGCGCCGCCTGCACGAGTTGGAACGCGAGTACAACGAAGAACTGGAAAACGACGGGCCCTACAGCGTACGCGCGCAAGAGCTGATGAAGGAAATGCGCCATCTGCGCTCCTGCCTCGATCGCGTCCCGTTCATTGAAAAGCTTGACCTGCGCTACAACAACCGCGTGCTGCGCAAGCGCCCCCAGGCGCAGGCGGTGATGTTTTGCGTGATGGACGTGTCCGGTTCGATGGACGAATCGCGCAAAGACCTGGCCAAGCGCTTCTTCATGCTGCTTTATCTGTTCCTGAAGCGGAACTACGAACGCATCGACGTCGTCTTCATCCGTCACCACACCGTGGCCAAGGAGGTGGACGAAGAGGATTTCTTCCACTCGCGCGAGTCGGGCGGCACTGTGGTGTCGAGCGCACTCAAGCTGATGGCGGAAGTGATGCAGGAGCGCTATTCGCCAAGCCAATGGAACATCTATTGCGCGCAGGCTTCGGATGGCGACAACTGGGCAGGCGATTCGGAACTCTGCGCAAAGCTGCTGCGCGAAACGATCTTGCCTCTGACGCAGTATTACGCCTATGTCGAGGTGGTCTCCACGGAGCCTCAGAACCTGTGGGAGGAGTATCTTACGTTGAAGGCGGGGCACGAAAACTTCGCGATGCAGCGCATTCTCAAGGCGGATGAAATCTATCCGGTCTTGCACGAGCTGTTTCAGAAGCGCGCCGCTTGATCGCTGATCGGGCGGCAGCAGCGTGCTCTGGCACGGCACCGCGGTGCCGTGGCAGCGTGAGCCATGGCGAGCACGCCACCTGTGACCCTGTGTGATGGACCAACGGGAACGAGCATGGCCTACCTATCTACGGGCTCGGAGTGGACCTTCGAGCTGATCAGGCGCTACGACCAAAGCATCGCCCAGATTGCCGCAGACTTCGGTCTGGACACCTATCCGAACCAGATCGAGATCATCACCGCCGAGCAGATGCTCGACGCCTACGCGTCGTCCGGCTTGCCGCTGGGCTACAACCATTGGTCGTACGGCAAGCATTTCCTGGCGTCCGAACGCGGCTACCAGCGCGGCCTGATGGGGCTGGCCTACGAGATCGTCATCAATTCGAACCCCTGCATCGCCTACCTGATGGAGGAGAACACGATGCCGATGCAGGCGCTGACGATCGCGCATGCCTGCTATGGCCACAACTCCTTCTTCAAGGGCAACTACCTGTTCCGAACCTGGACGAACGCCGACGCCATCGTCGATTACCTGCTCTTTGCCAAGAACTACGTGGCCGAATGCGAGCAGCGCTACGGCGAGCAGGAGGTGGAATTGCTGCTCGACTCCTGCCATGCGCTGCAGAACTACGGGGTCGATCGTTATCGGCGGCCCAAGAAACTGTCGATCAACGAAGAGCAGGCGCGTCAGGCTGAGCGCGAGAAATACCTCGAAGCGCAGGTGAACGATCTGTGGCGCACGCTGCCGACGCACCGTGCCCGCGCGCTGGCAACGGCGGACGACATTCCGGAACCCGATCCGCAATTCCCGCCGGAACCTGAAGAAAACCTGCTGTACTTCATCGAGAAGAACGCGCCCAAGTTGCAGCCGTGGCAGCGAGAGATCGTGCGCATCGTGCGCAAGATCGCGCAGTACTTCTACCCGCAGCGGCAGACCAAGGTGATGAACGAAGGCTGGGCCACCTTCTGGCATTACACGATCCTGCACAAGCTGTACGACGAAAAGCTCGTCAACGACGCCTTCATGCTCGAGCTGCTGCAGGCGCATACCAACGTGATCTACCAGCCGCCGTTCAACAGCCCGTACTACAGCGGCCTGAACCCGTACACGCTCGGTTTCCTGATGTTCCAGGACATCCGCCGCATTTGCGAATCCCCGGACGAAGAGGACTACCGCTGGGCCCCGGAGATTGCCGGCAGCGACTGGCAAAAGACGCTCGACTTCGCCATGCGCAATTTCAAGGACGAGAGCTTCCTGCTGCAATTCCTCTCGCCGCGCGTGATCCGTGAGTTGAAGCTGTTCTCCGTGCTCGATGACGACCGCGACGCGAGGCTGCGCGTCACCGCCATCCACGATGACGATGGCTATCGCAGGATCCGCGAGTTGCTGGCAGGACAGTACGATCTGTCGAACATCGAGCCCAACATCCAGGTGACCAACGTCGACGTGGGCGGGGATCGCTCATTGACGCTGCGCCACCTGCAAAGCAATCGCCGCCCGATTGGGCCCAACTACGAAGAGATGCTGCGGCACGTCGTGCGCCTGTGGGGCTTTACCTGCCGGCTGGAGGTGGTCTATGAAGACGGCCGACGCGAGATGAAGCACGAGTGCAAGCCCGATTAGCCCGCGCCTGCTTCCACGAGGCCAGCCTTGCGCTGGCCTTCTTTTTGTCTGCCGCCGACACGGATGTCGACCATGCTGCTCACGGCGCAGCTACATGCCGAAGCGGAAATGGCCGCTGCGCAGCACGATGTTGTGTGAGTCCGTCAGCTTGAACAGCGACCGCGCCATGTCTTCAATGGTGCCGCGATGCGATTCCATTGCTTGCAGCAGATCTTCCTGCCGCCACGAGCGCGCGCCGAAATGCTCTTCGAGCGCTTCCGCCGTCACCGCGTAGCAGGCGAGGCGGCCGTCGACGCTGGCGGTGCAGGTCAGGGTGAGATCCGCGGCGCAATAGCGTGGCGGGCTGGCGTGGAATTCGATGGTTTCCATGGGCGGCCTCCATGAAAAGACGGCGATGCACCGTGCGCCGCCTTCCAACCAGTGTATGGCGTGGTCGCGTGAATGCAATGAAATGACCGGCTTCGTGTCCGGATAAGGTGGATGCGGGCGCGAAACGCAACGCCCGGGCCGCTGGTCCCTGTCCTTTGCTCCATTGTTGGCGCGCCGCCGCGCAGACACGATCAGGGAGCGCATCCGCGCACCCAACCCTGATCAACGGAGTTCACCATGAAACATACGTTCCTGTTGGCGCGTCGCGCCGCTGCCCTTGTTGCTGCTTCGGCAGCCATGCTGGCCGCCGTGCCGGCTCACGCTCATGCCATCGAAGGCTGCCCGAGCGGCAGCTACCTGTATCACTTCGGTTTTGCCGATTGGCGCAAGACCGGTACCGCCTGGCAGGCGCGCGATTCGGACTACGCACATACACCGTCGGGTCTGTCCGTGTTTCTCGATCTGACCGAGTCGGAATACCGGAAGATGAACCAGGCGCGCTCCGACGAGCTTGGCGCCGTGTCGGTGGTGCTGCGCGTGCCATGCGACAACTCGTATTCGAAGAACCTCACGCTGACGGCCAACCCGGTCACGCTCAGCAACTGGGTGAGTGAAGGCGGCAGCAAGCACGCTGTGCTGAGCATCAAGGGCAGCAACCCGAGCGCAGAGAAATTCAACCAGGCGTTCCAGAATGAGCTGATCAACCACTCCAGTCTCATGGCGACGGAGCGCTGATTCCCGGCCGCCACTCTGCGACCTTCGGCGATGTGTCGAAGGTCGCGAGCAAGGCAGCTGTGTGCGGCGCTACATCGCACACATCTGCAGACGGGCAAGGCTCGCCTTGCAACGCGACAGCCACAGCGCCGCTTCTGTCCGATTGTTGACGCCAATCTGCCGGAACAGCGCGTACAGATGGTTTTTGATCGTGCCTTCAGCCACGTTCAGCACGCGGCAAATCTGCTTGTTGGATTTGCCCTCTGCAAGCAGTTGCAGCACCTCATGCTGTCGCGGCGTAAGGCGGCGCCAAAGTTCGGCCGGGCTTTCTCCCGATGTTTGGCGCGGATCGTCGGGGTAGAGATTGCTGATGGGCGGCAGGTAGACCGCGCCCGAGGTAATGCGCTGCAGGGCTTCGAGCAGAACGTCGGCCGTGGCCTGCCGGTCGACCACGCCGGCCGCGCCGAAGCGTAGCGCGTCGCCCACCACATGCCGGCCGACCGCTTGCACCGTCAGCAACACAGGCACTTCGGGCAGCACCGCTTTCAGCTCCGATAAACGTTGTCGTGCGTCGTCGTCTTCTGCGCTCCATTCCATCACGACGGCGCTGGGCTCGGCCTGCCTGCAAGCCGGCCCGATTTGCGCCGTGTAGTGCGTATCGATAAACACACCCTGTGCGTCGAGTGCATTCAATACATTGGACACACCTGCCGCAAAAAGCGGCAAGCTATCGATTACCAGAATATTCATCGACCCCTCGTACTTCAGTTAATTGTTTTCAGCGAGACCGATTATTTTGTAGAGCGGGATCGATCCGGATGCATTGAAACGGAAGTTCAGTGCCGAAAGTCACGGGCTGGCTATCGCCATGTACTGGGCCGCTGTTCCGTGGCCTTGGCTGGGACTTTCGAGGCATCGAACCCCGCCGGAAAAACTCTTACTTTGGATTCGGGCGCACAAACCTGCGCGTCCGAATAATTCAATGTGAGGAGTTTTAAATGGACAACGGACTTATCGGGTCGGTTATCAATGCGCTGCCGATCGACAAGATGATCTCTGCGCCGCTGCAGGCCATGATCGCAGCGCAAACCTCGGCGGCAAAATCCTATGCGGATTTTCTGTTGCAGGTCTGTATTCAGAACGGCAAAGCCGTTGCGGTGCAATTTGACTACGACGAAACCATCGTCGACGAGAAGGGCGTGTCGCAGGGCACGATCCAGAAGACGATGCGCATTCCGCTGCTGTGCGCGGTCGTGCATCCGGTGATCGCCATCGAGGAAGGCACGATCGACTTCGAGCTGGAGATTTCGCAGTCGGAGAAATCGTCGTCCACCACCGAGGCGGAAGGGTCGTTCCAGGCCAAGCTGGGCTGGGGCCCGTTCAGCGTGTCGGTGTCGGGCCGCGCTTCGCACAAGTCGGAGCAGACGCGCAGCACCGATACGCGCGCCAAGTACTCCTTCCACACCCAGGTCAAGCGTCAGAACCCCCCGGAAGCGCTGATGCGCGTGATGGAGTTCTTGACTGACGCGGCAACCAAGCCGGTGGTCGTCAAGGGCAAGGAGAACGACGTCAAGCCGCTGCCGGCCACGCCGACCGACGGCACGATGGTTGGCGAAAAGGTGCCGGCTGGTGGCAACGCTCCGGCCCCGGCTCCGGCAACGCCGTAAGCCGCCGCGGCGATGGACGCCGGCCGGCCTCCCCACGGTCGGTGTCCTGATCGGTGCGCGCCTGCGCGCGTCGCCCATTGATCTGTTCGATTCGACCGACCCGACACCATGTTCAAACTCTTCAGCCGCCGCGGGCGTGACGATGGCCGTGCGTCGTCCGCGCCTGCCACACCGCCGGCGCCCGCCGCCAGCGCGCCACCCACGCCACCCACGCCACCGGTCTCTTCCGATGCCGCGCCGTTTCCCGAGACTGCGTCCGATGCGTCTCCACCGTCGCCACCGGGTTCGTCTCCGCCTGGAGGCGGCAATGGCGGTGGAAGCAACAGCAACAGCCACGGTCATCCGGGCTTGAACGGCCTGACGCTGGACGACATCACGCGCGGTATGCAGCACGCCGCAGCTTCCGCCAACCAGATGCTTGCGCAGCAGTACACCACGTTGCTCGACCAGTTTTTCGACGCCGACGAGAGCGGCACGCTGGTCGCCCGCGAAGTGGAACTTGCGCTCGACAGTCAGCACCGGCTGGCGCTGCCGCTGGTGTCGCTGGCGATGCCGCGCGGCCTCGCACTCGACGAAATGACGGTGAACATGACCGTGCGCAGCGACCTCGCCGAGGCCTTGCCCTTGCACGGCGCAGCCACTGGCGGTGTGGGCCGATTCTACGTTTCGCTTGCGCCGCATTCCCAGCGTGAGACCGGCCGCGATAGCGAGCACATCGACATCGAGATGAAGTTCACCGCGCTGCAGCCTCCGGAAGCTGTGATGCGCGTGATCGACGAATACACGAATCGGCTGGTGCCAAGGCCGCTGCAGCCCAATGCCGCGGGTTCCGACGGCCCCGGCACACCCAGCACGCCCCAGGAGAAAAGCGATGAGCACTGAGCACAACCCGCGCACCACAGGCGAGCGAGGCCTCGCGCTGATCAAGGAATCGGAAGGGCTGCGTCTGTCGACGTATCTGGACGCGGTCGGCAAACCGACCATCGGCTACGGCCACCTGATCCGGCCCGGCGAGACCTTCAACGGGCCGATCTCGCAGCAACAGGCCGAAGCGCTGCTGCGCAAGGACCTAGCCGACACGGAGCAGGGCATTGCCAAAGCCGTACGCGTGTCGATCACGCAAGGGCAGTTCGACGCCCTGGCGTCGTTCGTCTTCAACCTGGGGGCGGGGCGGCTGCGCTCGTCGACGCTGCTGCGCAAGCTCAACGCGGGCGATTACGTCGGCGCGGCCAATCAGTTCCTGTTGTGGGACAAGGCCGGCGGCAAGCCGCTCAAAGGGCTGACGAAGCGTCGTCAGGCCGAACGCAAGCTGTTCCTGTCCTGATTCACCACCACGTTACTTCAACGTTCAACGGAGAAGCTCGCATGCATACCGAACCGATGTCCGTGATTCCCACCACCCGCCCACGCCGCCTGTATCGCGTATTGACGTGGCTTGTCGCCGCGGCGGTTGCGATCGGCATGTCCTACGCCCGCGCCGCCGACAATACCGCCCCCACGTGCACTGCCGAGGCAGAGCGCATCCGCAGCGAACTCGGCAAGCAGGATCTCCCGACGTTCAACGAGCAAGCCGGGGGCTACCTGGCCGACACGCTGAATCAGCTCTACGCCTACGGCACGTTGCCCAACCGTTATGTGCCGGAGCGCCAGGCCAACTGGGAGCCGGGCGCGAATCGCCCCGTCATGATGCAGAAGCGCAGCATCGGCGGTGATGCATGGGTGCAGGCCGGCCTGCTGCAGGCGGATATCGACGATGGCCTTTCCAAGCGAGGCCCGCTGCGGCTGGTCTACGCGCAGGACGGCAAGCCGCAGTACGTCACGACCACCGCCGCCAATGCGCCGCAGATCCCGACGCAGCGTTGCGCGGGCAAGTGATCGTGCGCGCGGCCGCGTCAGGCTTTCGCCTGGCGCGCCATCTCGACGCCCTTGTTGGCCAGTGCATCAGCGCGCTCGTTGCCGGGGTGGCCGGCATGGCCCTTGACCCAATGCCAGCTCACCTCATGTCCGGCGACGAGTTCGTCCAGCGTGCGCCAGAGGTCGTCGTTCTTGACCGGCTTCTTGTCGGCCGTTTTCCAGCCGCGCGCCTTCCAGCCGGCCAACCATTCGCTGATGCCTTTCTGGACGTACTGCGAATCGGTATAGACCTGCACCCGGCATGGCCGCTTCAGCGCGCGAAACGCCTCGATCACGGCCATCAATTCCATGCGGTTGTTGGTGGTCAGCGCTTCGCCGCCAAAGAGTTCTTTTTCGTGGCTGCCCGAGACGAGCACGGTGCCCCAGCCACCAAGGCCGGGGTTGCCCTTGCACGCGCCATCGGAATAAACGGTGACTTCCTGCATTGAGAAACGATGGGTGATCAGTAAATGGAACGGGCGCGCTCAGACGCCCGATTTGCCGTCACGCGCGGTCGCCGATGGAGCCTTGCTCGAATGCGAGCCCGAAGGTGTCGCGACCGGTGTACCGGCCGGCACCAGCGCCGGCGATTTGCGTGTCTTCCATGCCGGGCCGACCAGGCGCATGGTGCGCACGCGCTTGACGGCCTGCAGCATGTAGACCGCGCCGAAGATCGGCCACCAGCGGTCGCCGGCCTTTTCCATGAAGGCGGTGCGCTGCAGCCATTTGTCCGAGCGATTGGGCGGGCAGTAGCAGCCGAAACGGCCGCGCACGATATCAAATCCAAGCAGCTTGAGCCAGTCCTTCAGACGCGTGAACGCAATCATCTGGCTCTGCGCGGGCAGAAACGATTCCGTGCCCAGGCGCCGCATGCCCTGTCGCATGCCCCATAGGCTGAGCGGGTTGAAACCGGTGATGACGAGACGCCCCTCCGGCATCAGCACGCGCGCCACTTCGCGCAGCACTTCGTGCGGATCGTCAGTAAATTCGAGCACGTGGGGCAGGGCGACGAGATCGATGCTCTGCGAAGCAAAGGGCAGCTCGTCATAGCGGCAGATCACGCGGGGCGTGGCTTGGCGCTGCGGCGTGTTGGTGTCCGGGTCTGCGTCGGCGGCATCGGCGGATTCTGCCGGGTTGCCGTCCATCGGGTCGAGCGTTTCGATGGGGGCTGTCGGATCGATGTCATCCACCACGCGGGCGATCAGCGGGATGCGGTTCTCGCGCAGCGCCCCAAAACCCGGGTGGCCCAACTGCAGCGCGTGATAGCCGAACATGTCGGCCACCGTGCGATCGAATTGAGCCTGCTCCCAGCGCAGGACATATTGCCCGGGCGGCGAAGCCAGCCAGTGGTGCCAATCTATAATGCGACGATCGTTAGAGGAGTCGGACATGGTCCAGGGTGGTGTGCCGCGTGGTGTAGCGCTTGAGGTGGAGGCGATCGCTGCGTTTACCGACAATTATATTTGGGCACTACACGATGGCCGTGTGGCTGCTGTCGTCGACCCGGGCGACGCGCAACCGGTGCTGCGCTTCCTGAAGGAGCGCGGGCTCGCGCTCGGTGCCATTGTAATCACACATCATCATGGCGATCACGTCGGCGGGGTGCGCGAACTGCTCGCGGCGTATCCGGAGAATCCCGAGGGCGCGCCGCTGCCCGTCATCGGCCCAGCCAACGAATCGATCCCGTGCCGCACGCAGGCCGTGCGCGAAGGCGATGTCGTCACGCTCGCGCAGCCGGCCGCCACCTTCCGGGTGTTCGATGTGCCCGGGCATACCAGCGGTCATGTCGCCTATGTGGGACACCTTCAGGGTAATGCCGCATCGGCGAGCCTGTTTTGTGGCGATACACTCTTCGCCACCGGTTGCGGCCGGCTTTTTGAAGGGACGCCCGCGCAGATGCGCGCGTCGCTGGCCAAGCTGGCGGCGCTGGCGCCCGATACGCGTGTCTATTGCGCGCATGAATACACTGCATCGAATGTGCGCTTTGCGCGCGCAGTCGAACCTGGCAACGCCGACTTGGCCGCCTGGGAGGATGAGGTAACGGCGTTGCGGGCCGAGGGCCGCGCGACTGTACCCACGACCGTTGGCCACGAGCGGGCGACCAATCCCTTCATGCGATCGGATGACGCCAATGTGACGCAGGCCGTGGCCCGCCATGCGGGTATCGAGGCCGATGATCCGGTTGCGATATTCGCTGCGTTGCGACAGTGGAAGAACGATTTCCGTTGAGAAACCTTGGCGCGCGGTGATGACGCGGCCAGATGTGATGCATCCAGCAGGCGCTCCGCCGGGTGAACGCGGGTTGACGCGGTCGGATGCGTTTCTTACTATCTGGGGCAATTTTTAGCCCTAACCCCACAGAACTTGATGCGATCCGTGCGACTTCTTGCGGCAACTGTGCTCAGTCTGCTCCTCGCGGCCTGTGCAACGGCCCCCGGGCCGAATGCCGACACGGCCAGCACCAGCGCCTCCACCGTCTCCGGCCAAGCCTCTGCGCCGGTCGTCAATATCGACCAGCAGCCCGTCGCGTCCCTGAAAGGGCCGGCCAAGGATCTCTGGGCGCGCATTCGCCAAGGTTTTTCCATGCCCGATCTGCAAAGCTCGGCCGTGGATGATCGTACCGACTGGTATGCGCAGCGCCCGGACGCCTTCCGCCGCATGGTGGATCGCTCCAACCGCTACCTGTATCACATCGTCGAAGAGCTGGAGCGGCGCAACATGCCCACCGAGCTGGCGCTGCTGCCGTTCGTGGAAAGCGCGTTCAATCCGCAGGCGGTGTCGAGTGCCAAGGCTGCCGGCATGTGGCAGTTCATCCCCAGCACCGGCCGAACCTACAACCTCAAGCAGAACGTTTTCCAGGACGAGCGCCGCGATGTGCTGGCCTCGACCGACGCCGCGCTCGACTATCTTTCCAAGCTGCACGACCAGTTTGGCGACTGGCAACTCGCGCTGGCCGCCTACAACTGGGGTGAAGGCGCGGTGGCGCGGGCGATTGCGCGCAACCAGGCCGCCGGCCTGTCGACCGATTACGTCAACCTGAACATGCCCGCCGAGACGCGCATGTACGTGCCCAAGCTCCAGGCGGTGAAGAACATCATCGCCAACCCGGAGCGCTATGGCGTCACGCTGCCCGAGATTCCGAACCATCCATATTTCGTCACCGTCACCACGTCACGCGATATTGATGTGACGCTGGCGGCCAAGCTGGCGAATCTGCCGATGGATGAGTTCAAGGCGCTGAACCCGTCGTTCAACCGGCCGGTGATCCTCGGCGCGTCGAACCCGCAGATTCTTCTGCCGTACGACAACGCGGAAACGTTCCAATACAACCTCAACACCTATCGCGGCGGTCTTTCGAGCTGGACAGCCGTGACAGTCGGTAACCGCGAGCGTGTCGAAGCGCTGGCGGCCCGGCTCAAGGTCGACCCCGATACCATTCGCGAGATCAACCGCATTCCGAAGGGCATGCGCTTGAAGGCGGGCTCCACCGTGGTGGTGCCGCGAGTGGACGGCGCGCAGGAGAACGCACCCGACATCAGCCCCGAGCTGGCCGAGAACGCCACCATGGCGGTCGAGCCGGACATGCCCGACCTCAGGAAGGTGGTGGTGCGCGCGGGCAAGCGCGACACGGTGGCGGGTCTGTCGCGGCGGTACGGCGTATCGGTTGCGCAGATTCGTGCATGGAACCAGTTGCCTGGCGATGCCATCCCCAAGGGACACAGCGTCGTGCTGATGCTGCCGCAAGCGCGTGGCGGCAGCCGTGGCGGGCACGTGCGCGTCATGCGCGTGTCGGCCACGACGTCGCGCGCCACAGCGGCAACCCCGCGCGTGCCGACTGCGAAGGTGGCCGGCAAGCCGGTGGTCAAGGCGAAACCGGTGGCCACCTCATCCAGTTCGGTCAAGCGCAAGAAGCGCTGAGTCTGGCAAGAAACGGCGTCCTGCGGGGCGCCGTTTTGTTTTTGGGGCGGCGGTAAGACCTGCGTAAGTTGGCCGCCGCACAGTAGGCGCATCCAGCACATCGAAGATCGAGCCATCGCACACGATGGCCAGGAGACAACGTCATGCCCATGTCCGCCGCATACCGCGCGCTGTATCAGCGTTCCATTGATGATCCCGCAGGCTTCTGGGGCGAGCAGGCCCAGCGCATCGAGTGGCAAACGCCGTATTCCGCAGTCCTCGACGATTCGCGCCTGCCGTTTGCCAGGTGGTTCGTGGGCGGCCGCACCAACCTATGCCACAACGCCGTCGATCGGCATCTCGCCACGCGCGGCGAACAGGCGGCGCTCGTGTACGTCTCCACCGAAACCGGTGTCGAGACGACGTACACGTATCGCCAGCTCCATCGCGAGGTCAACCGCATGGCGGCGAGCCTGCAGGCGTTGGGTGTCAAGCGCGGCGACCGCGTGCTGATTTATCTGCCGATGATTCCCGAAGCCGCATTTGCCATGCTCGCCTGTGCACGCATCGGCGCGATCCATTCGGTGGTGTTCGGCGGTTTTGCCTCCAACAGTCTCGCCACGCGCATCGACGACGCCACGCCGCGCGTGATCGTCAGTGCGGATGCGGGGTCGCGCGCGGGCAAGGTGGTCGAGTACAAACCGTTGCTCGACGCTGCGATTGAGCTGGCGGCGCACAAGCCCGAGCGCGTGCTGCTCGTCAATCGCCAACTTGCGCCCATGCAGCACAACGCGCGCGACGTCGATTACGCAACGCTGGCCGCGCAGCATGCCAATGCCGATGTGCCGTGCGAATGGATGGAATCCAGCGAGCCCTCATACATCCTCTATACCTCCGGCACCACCGGCAAACCGAAAGGCGTGCAGCGTGATACCGGCGGCTATGCCGTCGCGCTGGCGGCGTCGATACCGCTCATTTTTGGCGCCCAGCCTGGCGACACGATGTTCACCGCATCCGATGTCGGCTGGGTGGTGGGGCACAGTTACATCGTCTATGCGCCGCTGCTCGCGGGCCTGACGACGGTCATGTACGAAGGCACACCAATCCGCCCGGACGGCGCGGTCTGGTGGCGCATCGTCGAGCAATACGGCGTCAACGTGATGTTCACGGCGCCGACCGCCATTCGTGTGCTCAAGAAGCAGGATCCCGCGCTGCTGCAGCGGCACGACCTGTCGAGCCTACGCCGCCTGTTCCTTGCCGGCGAGCCGCTGGACGAGCCCACCGCAAGCTGGATCGGCGAAGCGCTGCACAAGCCCATCGTCGACAACTACTGGCAGACCGAGACGGGCTGGCCGATGCTGGCGATTCCGCAAGGTGTCGAGCCTTCCGTGCAAAAGCTCGGCTCGCCTGGCTTTCCAGTCTATGGCTACAAGCTCGACATCCTGGATGAGGCCACCGGCGAGCCGTGCGCCCCGGGCGAGAAAGGGCTCCTCGCCGTTGCGGCGCCCCTGCCGCCGGGCTGCATGACCACCGTCTGGGGCGACGACGCCCGCTTCCTGAAGACGTACTGGTCCGCGTTTCCCGGGCGGCACATCTATTCCAGCTTCGACTGGGGCGTGCGCGATGAGGAGGGCTATGTGACCATCCTCGGCCGCACCGACGATGTCATCAACGTGGCCGGCCACCGCCTCGGAACGCGCGAGATCGAAGAAAGCCTGTCGTCGCATCCCGCCATCGCCGAGGTGGCGGTGGTGGGCGTGGCAGACCAGCTCAAAGGCCAGGTGGCGATGGGGTTTGCCATCGTGCGTGATGCTTCGCGCATTGCCGAGCCCGCAGGGCGCTTGGCCCTCGAAGGCGAACTGATGCGCACGGTGGAGGCGCAGCTCGGCGCCGTGGCGCGCCCCTCGCGGGTGTTTTTTGTCGGCGCGTTGCCCAAAACGCGCTCCGGCAAACTGCTACGCCGCGCAATGCAGGCGGTGGCGGAGGGGCGTGACCCTGGAGATCTGACCACCATCGAAGATCCCACGGCGCTGGCCCAGGTCCAAGCTGCTCTGCGAGGCGAGTAAGGAGGAGGGTGGGAAGTGACGTTCTCGTCAGCTCTGGGCCACACCTGCCGGCTTCGTGGGACAGCCAAATTCAGAGGCTGCACGCCGTTAAGTCCTTCCTTTCATTGAGTTTTTTGCGGCGCCGGGGTATACTCGTCGGGTTTGAGTTCAGAAACCCATCACCCTAGCGCCAACCGCTTCCTACCTCCCGCCTACCGCCCCGTCTGCCTCGCTTCTCGGTGATTTCTGGTGAGTTCTGTCCCAGCCCCGACTCGACGCGCAAACGGTCAGGATTCCGCGCAGCCGGAATACCGCTTTGGCGCCAAGGTGATCAGGTCGGCACAGGGTGAATCCAGCAGGAGCTACCCGTGTTGCCGTCTTTCCCGCCCGCCATCCTCGCGCTTGCAGACGGCACGGTCTTTCGTGGCTATTCCATCGGTGCGGCCGGTCATACGATCGGCGAAGTGGTGTTCAACACCGCGATCACCGGCTACCAGGAAATCCTTACCGATCCGAGCTACTCGCGCCAGATCGTCACGCTCACGTACCCGCATATCGGTAACGTCGGTGTGAACCGTGAGGATGTCGAAGCCACGAAAGTCCATGCCGCCGGTCTCATCATCAAGGATCTGCCGATCCTGGCGTCGAACTTCCGCAAGGAGCACTCGCTCTCGCACTACCTCAAGGGTGAGAAGGTTGTCGCCATTGCCGGCATCGACACCCGCAAGCTGACCCGCATCCTGCGGGAGAAGGGCGCCCAGAACGGCTGCATTCTCGCGGGCGAAGACAACGTGCAGAAGGCCATCGATCTGGCGCGCTCGTTCCCGGGCCTGTCGGGTATGGATCTGGCGAAGGTCGTGTCCGTGACCGAACCGTACGAGTGGACCCAGACCGAATGGGCGCTGGGCCGCGGCTACGGCAAGCAGGAAGCGCCGAAGTACCACGTGGTCGCGTACGACTTTGGCGTCAAGTTCAACATCCTGCGCATGCTGGCCGAGCGCGGCTGCCGCGTGACGGTGGTGCCGGCGCAGACCAGCGCAGCCGACGTGCTGGCGCATAACCCGGATGGCGTCTTCCTCTCCAACGGCCCCGGCGATCCGGAACCGTGCGACTACGCCATCGCCGCTGCCAAGGAATTCCTGGAGCGCCGCCTGCCGACGTTCGGCATCTGCCTGGGTCACCAGATCATGGGCCTGGCTGTCGGTGCCAAGACGCTCAAGATGAAGACCGGCCACCACGGCGCGAACCACCCGGTCAAGGATCTGCAGGACGGCCGCGTGGTCATCACTTCGCAGAACCACGGCTTTGCAGTCGACCCGGAATCGCTGCCGGCCAACGCACGCGTGACGCACGTTTCGCTGTTCGACGGCACGCTGCAGGGCTTCGAACTGACGGATCGTCCGGCATTCTGCTTCCAGGGTCACCCGGAAGCGTCGCCCGGTCCGCACGACATCGCGTATCTGTTCGACCGCTTCACCGCGGCGATGGACGCAGCCAAGCAGTAAAGCAACGAGACCGCATCCGCCATGAACGCCTTCATGCTCGCCCACTTCGGTATCACCGAGTTCTGGACCTTCCTGCTCGGCACGATCTTCATCGTGCTGCTGCCGGGGCCGAACTCGATGTACGTGCTGTCGGTGGCGGCCCGCCGCGGTGTGCGCGCGGGCTACCAGGGCGCTTGCGGCGTGTTTCTGGGCGATGCCATCCTGATGGTGTTGTCGGCGGCGGGCGTGGCTTCGCTGTTGAAGGCGAGCCCGGCGCTGTTCTACGTCGTGAAGTACATCGGTGCGGCCTACCTGGCGTGGATTGGCCTGCAGATGCTGCGTGGCGCGCTGCGCAACTGGCGCGTGCGCAAGGCCGGCGAGTCCGTCGCACAAGACGCGGCGCCGGCTGACGAGTCGCATCCATTCAAGAAGGCGCTGATCATCAGCCTGCTGAACCCGAAGGCGATCCTGTTCTTCATCTCGTTCTTCATCCAGTTCGTCGATCCGCACTACGCGCTGCCGGTGGTGTCGTTCGTCGTGCTGGGGCTGGTCTGCCAGATCTGCAGCTTCCTGTACCTGACCACCATCATCTTCGTGGGCGCGCGGCTGGCCGCGGCGTTCCGCGCGCGACGACGTTTGTCTGCCGGTATGAGCAGCGGCGTCGGCGCCATGTTTATCGGCTTTTCCGCCAAGCTGGCGACGGCCACACTGAATTAATCGAATCGAGCGGGTTATGCCAAAACGTACAGATATCAAAACCATCCTGATCATCGGCGCGGGTCCGATCATCATCGGCCAGGCGTGTGAATTCGATTACTCCGGCGCGCAGGCTTGCAAGGCGCTCCGTGAAGAAGGCTTCAAGGTGGTCCTGGTCAACAGCAACCCGGCCACGATCATGACCGACCCCAACACGGCCGACGTGACCTACATCGAGCCGATCACCTGGGAAGTCGTCGAACGCATCATTGCCAAGGAGCGCCCGGACGCGATCCTGCCGACGATGGGCGGCCAGACCGCGCTGAACTGCGCGCTGGACCTGCATCGCCACGGCGTGCTGAAGAAGTACAACGTCGAGCTGATCGGCGCATCGCCCGAGGCCATCGACAAGGCCGAAGACCGCCAGAAGTTCAAGGACGCGATGACCAAGATCGGTCTCGGTTCGGCCAAGTCCGGCATTGCACATTCGATGGACGAAGCCGTGGCCGTGCAGTCGCAGATCGCCAAGGAAACCGGCACGAGCGGCTACCCGATCGTGATCCGTCCGTCGTTCACGCTGGGCGGCACGGGCGGCGGCATCGCCTACAACCGCGAAGAATTCGAAGAGATCTGCAAACGCGGTCTTGATCTCTCGCCGACCAACGAGCTGCTGATCGAAGAATCGCTGCTCGGCTGGAAGGAATACGAGATGGAAGTCGTGCGCGACAAGGCCGACAACTGCATCATCGTCTGCTCGATCGAAAACCTGGACCCGATGGGCATCCACACCGGTGATTCCATCACCGTGGCCCCGGCGCAGACCCTGACCGACAAGGAATACCAGATCCTGCGTAATGCCTCGCTGGCCGTGCTGCGCGAGATCGGCGTGGATACCGGCGGCTCGAACGTGCAGTTCTCGATCAATCCGAAGGATGGCCGGATGATCGTGATCGAAATGAACCCGCGTGTGTCGCGTTCGTCGGCGCTGGCGTCGAAGGCCACCGGTTTCCCGATCGCCAAGGTCGCTGCCAAGCTGGCCGTGGGTTACACGCTGGACGAGCTGAAGAACGAAATCACCGGCGGTGCGACCCCGGCGTCGTTCGAGCCGTCGATCGACTACGTGGTCACCAAGGTGCCGCGCTTCGCGTTCGAAAAATTCCCGCAGGCCGACAGCCACCTGACCACGCAGATGAAGTCGGTCGGTGAAGTGATGGCCATGGGCCGGACCTTCCAGGAATCGTTCCAGAAGGCACTGCGCGGCCTGGAAGTCGGCGTGGACGGCCTGGACGAAAAGTCCACCGACCGCGACGAGATCATCGAAGAGATCGGCGAAGCCGGTCCGGACCGCATCTGGTATCTGGGCGACGCATTCCGCCTGGGCCTGTCGATCGACGAGGTCTACGCCGAGACGTCCATTGATCCGTGGTTCCTGGCGCAGATCGAAGACATCGTCAAGACGGAAGCACTGGTCAAGGCCCGCACGCTGGAAAGCCTGTCGGCCGCCGAGCTGCGTCTGCTCAAGCAGAAGGGTTTCTCCGACCGCCGCCTTGCCAAGCTGACCAAGACGACCGCCAAGACCGTGCGCGAGAAGCGTATCGCCGAGAAGGTGCGTCCGGTCTACAAGCGCGTCGACACTTGCGCCGCTGAATTCGCGACCAACACGGCGTATCTGTACTCGACGTACGAAGCCGAGCATGGCGAGTGCGAAGCCGAACCGACCAGCAACAAGAAGATCATGGTCCTGGGCGGTGGCCCGAACCGGATCGGCCAGGGTATCGAGTTCGACTACTGCTGCGTGCACGCCGCGCTGGCGCTGCGCGAAGACGGGTACGAGACCATCATGGTCAACTGCAACCCGGAAACCGTCTCGACCGACTACGACACGTCCGATCGCCTGTACTTCGAGCCGGTGACACTGGAAGACGTGCTCGAAATCGTCGACAAGGAAAAGCCGGTCGGCGTGATCGTGCAATACGGCGGCCAGACGCCGCTGAAGCTGGCGCTGGACCTGGAGGCCAACGGCGTTCCCATCATCGGCACGTCGCCGGACATGATCGACGCGGCCGAAGACCGTGAGCGCTTCCAGAAGCTGCTGCACGAGCTGGGCCTGCGTCAGCCGCCCAACCGCACCGCGCGCGCCGAAGACGAAGCCCTCAAGCTGGCCGAAGAAATCGGCTATCCGCTGGTGGTGCGCCCGTCGTACGTGCTGGGCGGCCGCGCGATGGAAATCGTGCACGAGCCGCGCGATCTCGAGCGCTACATGCGCGAAGCCGTGAAGGTGTCGAACGACAGCCCCGTGCTGCTCGACCGCTTCCTGAACGACGCCATCGAATGCGACGTGGATTGCCTGTCTGACGGCAAGCGCGTCTTCATCGGCGGCGTGATGGAGCACATCGAGCAGGCCGGCGTGCACTCGGGCGACTCGGCTTGCTCGCTGCCGCCGTACTCGCTGTCGCAGGCGACCGTCGACGAACTGAAGCGCCAGACCGCCGCGATGGCCAAGGCGCTGAACGTGGTCGGTCTGATGAACGTGCAGTTCGCCATCCAGCAGAAGGGCGGCGAAGACATCGTCTACGTGCTGGAAGTGAACCCGCGTGCTTCGCGTACGGTGCCGTACGTTTCGAAGGCGACCGGTGTCTCGTTGGCCAAGGTTGCAGCTCGCTGCATGGCGGGTCAGTCGCTGGATTCGCAGGGCGTCGAGACGGAAGTCGTGCCGGCCTACTACAGCGTCAAGGAAGCGGTGTTCCCGTTCAACAAGTTCCCGGGCGTTGATCCGGTGCTCGGACCGGAAATGCGCTCGACTGGCGAAGTCATGGGCGTCGGCAAGACGTTTGGCGAGGCGCTCTTCAAGAGCCAGCTCGCCGCCGGTTCGCGCCTGCCCGAGAAGGGCACCGTGCTGATGACCGTCAAGGACAGCGACAAGCCGCAAGCCGTGGAAGTTGCCCGCGCGCTGCATACGCTGGGCTACCCGATCGTGGCGACGCGCGGTACCGCCTCGGCCATCGAAGCCGCCGGCATTCCGGTGCGCGTGGTCAACAAGGTGAAGGACGGCCGTCCGCACATTGTCGACATGATCAAGAACAGCGAGATCGCGCTCGTCTTCACGACCGTCGACGAGACGCGTGCCGCGATTGCCGACTCGCGTTCCATCCGCCAGGCTGCATTGGCGCAGCGTGTCACGTACTACACGACCATCGCCGGTGCGCGCGCCGCGGTGGAAGGTCTGAAGCACATGCAGCACCTGGATGTGTATGACCTGCAGGGCCTGCACGCCACCCTGTAAGCCCATCGTCAGGGCCTGCGACGCGGCATAGCGTCGCGGTGAACCGCCCGGAGAGGAGCAGTTGCCGCCTCCGGACGGTTCGCCTAAACTAGAGCGTCCGTGTCAAAACAACGACAGCCGCCGTCAGGCGGGTGTGCGCTACGCGCCCTCCCGCTTCGCAGCGGCTGATTTTTTTGTGATTCCGAATTACTTACGATGAGCACCATTCCGATTACCAAGCGCGGTGCCGAGATGCTGAAAGAGGAGCTTCAACGTCTGAAGACCAAGGAGCGTCCGGCCGTCGTCAACGCCATCGCCGAGGCACGTGCCCAGGGCGATCTGTCCGAAAACGCCGACTATGATGCCGCCAAGGAGCGCCAGGGCTTCATCGAAGGCCGCATCCAGGAAATCGAGGGCAAGCTGTCTGCCGCGCAGATCATTGATCCGGCTTCGCTGGACGCCGACGGTCGCGTGGTTTTTGGCGCCACGATCGACCTGGAAGATCTGGACTCGGGCAAGCCCGTCACGTATCAGATCGTCGGCGATGACGAAGCTGATCTGGAAACCGGCAAGATCTCGATCAGCTCCCCGATCGCACGTGCGTTGATCGGCAAGTTCGAAGGCGATGTCGCTACCGTGGTCGCCCCGGGCGGCGAGCGCGAGTACGAAGTCCTGGCCGTCAAGTACCTCTAACCAGATCGGGGCAACCACCATGCCGCAGCGCTTCTTCCAGTTGCTTGCCACGGTATGGTGCGGTTCGCTCTGGACCATCGGCTACATCGTCGCGCCGACGCTGTTCGCGATGCTGGAAGATCGCCAGTTGGCCGGCTCGATTGCCGGCCGGTTGTTTCATGCGGAAGCGTGGATCGGCCTGGCGACAGGGTGTTTGCTGCTGCTGGCTGCCACGGCGCTGGTACGCCGCGGTGAGGTCGGCTACCGGCGGCTGCGCTGGCTTGTGCTGGCGATGCTGCTATGTGTGCTGGTGGGCTACTTCGGCCTGCAGCCGTTCATGGCTTCGCTGCGCGCACAGGCCGATGCGCTTGGCGTGGCGGTGGGGGATTCGCCTTACCGCGCACAGTTCGGCATGTTGCACGGCGTATCGAGCGTGTTCTATCTGGTGCAGAGCCTCTTGGGCTTGGCGCTGATCTGGAAGGCAGCCGGTGCTCGGCAAGCCGTCTGAGACCCAAAAAAAGACCGGCTGAAAAGCCGGTCGTTTTCTGTGCAGCCCCGAACTGGATCAGGACAGCGCTTTCTTTTTCTGGCTGGTTTGGCGCGGCTTTGCACGTTTGACGTTGCCGCCGGCCGTGACGCGTTCGTTGCCAAGGACGCTCAGCCGCACCGGCTTCGGACGGCGCGCGCTATTCGGGTTCGGCTTGCGCACGGTAACCGAGCGTGGACCAGCGCCCACCGTGGTCTTGCGCGGCGGCTTGAGGTCTCGCGGCTGGTTTTCCTTCAGGTACGCCGAGCCTTCGCGCCAGATCACCAGCAGCTTGCCGATGTGCTGTACGGGGGCCGCCTGCAGGCGGGCGCAGATGGTGTCATAGAGTTCGATGCGCGCTTCGCGGTCATCGCCGAAGACGCGGATCTTGATCAGCCCGTGGGCCGCCAGCGAGCGGTCGATTTCGGCCAGAACGGCCTTCGTCAGACCCTCCGCACCGATGATGACGACCGGGTTCAACGCGTGCGCTTCGGAGCGCAGTTCCGATCGTTGGGCAGGGGTGAGGGTAAGGGCGGGCATAAATAAGGGCGAGATCGCGCAAAAAGACAAACGGCGCGTATTATCCGCCAAAACCAGTCCTGGCCGCCATGTTTGGCGCGACATCCGGGCGAAATTGCAACCAATTCGATGGCAAAGAACAAGTTCAACCAGTCGTGGCTGCACGACCACATCAACGATCCGTACGTCAAGCTGGCGCAGCGCGAAGGCTATCGCGCGCGTGCCGCCTACAAGCTGAAAGAGATCGACGAGCAGGACAAGCTCATCAGGCCGGGCCAGGTCATCGTCGATCTTGGTGCCGCGCCCGGCAGCTGGAGCCAGTACGTACGCAACAAGCTGGCCGCCTCGCCGCGCGCCAAGGACGGCCGGATTGACGGGGCGATCGTCGCCATCGATATCCTGCCGATGGAAGCCATCGCCGACGTCACCTTCATTCAGGGTGACTTCCGGGAGGACGACGTTTTCCGGCAACTGGAAGAAATCGTTCTGGAAGCCACCGGCGGGGGGAAAGTGGACCTTGTTTTGTCCGATATGGCCCCCAATCTCTCTGGCGTGGCGTCGGCAGACGCCGCACGCATGGAGCACATCGCCGAGCTGGCTGTGGAATTTGCCATGGCGCACCTGAAACCTGAGGGCGCGCTGCTAATCAAATGTTTCCACGGCAGCGGCTATAGTCAGATCGTCGAGATGTTCAAGCGTCATTTCAAGATCGTGGCGCCACGCAAGCCCAAAGCCTCGCGCGACAAATCGTCCGAGACATTCCTGTTGGGCCGCCAGCTCAAGCATCCGGGCTGACGGACGATACTCAGGAAAGGGCCCCGCTGGCGTGGTGGTCCGTCGGTCTTGCGGGCAATCAACCCGCGGCGGTGTCCGTGCATTACAATGCCAAGCATCCCGTCAAGGCATTTCTAAAGGAGTCTCGCCTTGAATAACAACTGGTTTCAGAAGGCGGCCATCTGGCTGGTGATTGCCTTGGTGCTGTTCACCGTCTTCAAGCAGTTCGACAAGCCGCGCACCCAAGAAGGTGTGACGTACTCGCAATTCATGGACGACGCAAAGGCCGGCAAGGTCAAGCGCGTTGAAGTCCAGGGCCGTACGTTGTTGGTCACGCCCAACGAGGGCAACAAGTATTCGATCATCTCGCCGGGCGACATCTGGATGGTCGGCGACCTGATGAAGTACGGCGTGCAGGTGACCGGCAAGGCGGAAGAAGAGCAAGGTGTGCTCCTGACCGCGCTTTACTACCTCGGCCCCACGCTGCTGATCATCGTGTTCTGGTTCTACATGATGCGGCAGATGCAGGGCGGCGGGAAAGGCGGCGCCTTCTCGTTCGGCAAGTCCCGGGCGCGGCTGATTGATGAGAACAACAACAGCGTCACGTTTGCCGACGTGGCAGGCTGTGACGAATCGAAAGAAGAAGTCGTCGAACTGGTCGACTTCCTGAAAGATCCGCAGAAATTCCAGAAGCTTGGCGGGCGTATCCCGCGCGGCGTATTGCTGGTGGGCCCCCCGGGTACCGGTAAGACGTTGCTGGCGCGCGCCATTGCTGGTGAAGCCAAGGTGCCGTTCTTCAGCATCTCCGGTTCGGACTTCGTTGAAATGTTCGTCGGCGTGGGCGCAGCCCGCGTGCGCGACATGTTCGAAAACGCTAAAAAGCAGGCGCCCTGCATCGTGTTCATCGATGAAATCGATGCGGTCGGCCGCCATCGCGGCGCCGGCATGGGCGGTGGCAACGACGAGCGCGAGCAGACCCTGAACCAGATGCTGGTTGAGATGGATGGTTTCGAGGCCAACTCGGGCGTCATCGTGATCGCGGCAACCAACCGTGCAGACGTGCTCGACAAGGCGCTGCTGCGTCCGGGGCGCTTCGACCGTCAGGTCTATGTTGGGTTGCCCGACATCCGTGGCCGCGAGCAGATTCTCAAGGTGCACATGCGCAAGGTGCCGATCGGCAACGACGTCGATGCATCGGTGCTGGCGCGTGGCACGCCGGGCTTCTCGGGCGCCGACCTGGCCAACTTGGTCAACGAAGCTGCGCTGTTTGCTGCACGCCGTAACAAGCGCGTGGTGGACATGCAGGACTTCGAAGACGCGAAGGACAAGATCTACATGGGTCCGGAGCGCAAGTCGGCCGTGATTCGCGAAGAGGAGCGCCGCGCGACGGCGTACCACGAGTCGGGCCACGCGGTTGTCGCCAAGCTGCTGCCGAAGGCTGATCCGGTGCACAAGGTCACGATCATGCCGCGCGGCTGGGCGGGCGGTCTGACCTGGCAGCTGCCGGAGCACGACAAGCACTACGCCTACAAGGACACGATGCTCGAAGAGGTCGCGATCCTGTTTGGCGGCCGTGCTGCAGAAGAGGTGTTCCTGGGTGCGATGAGCACCGGTGCCTCCAACGACTTCGAGCGTGCCACCAAGATGGCTCGCGATATGGTGACGCGCTATGGCATGAGCGACGCGCTCGGCACCATGGTCTACGTCGATACGGAACAGGACGGCTTCTTCGGTCGCATGGCGTCGAAGACGGTGTCCGAGGCGACTCAGCAGAAGGTGGATTCGGAAATTCGCCGTATCGTTGATGAGCAATACGCCCTGGCGAAGGGCCTGCTCGAAGCGAATCGCGACAAGGTCGAAGCCATGACTGCGGCGCTGCTCGAGTGGGAGACCATTGACGCCGACCAAGTGAACGACATCATGGAAGGCAAGCCGCCGCGCCCGCCGCGCTACGGCTCGACCGGTGGTGGCAGCACCCCGCCGGGTGGTGGTACGCCGGCTGGCGTGAGCCCGGGCAACGTGCCTGCCACGGCGTGATGATGCCTCGTTAGTTAGTTTGTCGCCTCGGGGCGACGCAGAAGAGCCGGTGCAAACGCACCGGCTTTTTTGTTGGCGCTTTCTGGCGTGCTTGGCGTAGCATTCCGGTCCTGCGCAGCATTTCTGGCTATCTATCTTGTCTGTTTCCATTCCGACCACCACGCACTTCCAGTGCGGACGTTTTCTTTACGCGCGTGACCGGCGCCCGCTGGTCATGGGCATTCTTAACGTTACGCCCGACTCCTTTTCCGATGGTGGGCAGCACGCCACGCGCGATGCAGCGTTGCGCCACGCGGAGCAATTGATTGCCGAAGGTGTCGACATGATCGACATCGGTGGCGAATCGAGCCGCCCGGGCGCCGAGCCGCTGAGCCTGCAAGCCGAGTTGGACCGCGTGATGCCCGTCGTCGAGGCCCTGCGCGATTGCGGCAAACCGCTGTCGATCGATACCTACAAGCCCGAGGTGATGCGCGCCACGCTGCAGGCAGGCGCCGATCTGATCAACGATATCTGGGGCTTTCGCCGGCCGGGTGCGATCGAGGCTGTGGCCCAGGGCAATGCGGGCCTGTGTGTCATGCACATGCAGCGCGATCCCGAAACGATGCAGGAAGCGCCCAGCTATACGGATTTGATGGGCGAGGTGGAGGCTTTCCTCCGCACGCAGACGGAGGCCCTGGTGGCTGCCGGCGTGGCGCCTGAGCGTATTTCGCTTGATCCGGGATTTGGCTTTGGGAAGACGCCGGATCACAATCTCACCATGCTCAATCGCTTGGCCGAGTTCGAGCCGATCGGTTTGCCGCTGCTGGCGGGCTTGTCGCGCAAATCGACGCTGGGCGCTGTGCTGGGCGGCAAACCGCCTGCCGAACGCATCACGGTCAGTGTGGCGGCCGCGCTGCTGGCGGTGGAGCGGGGGGCGTTCATCGTGCGTGTGCACGACGTGCGGCCGACCGTGGAAGCGATTCAACTCTGGTGGGCCATGCGCCATGAGCGCGTAAATCCGCCACTGGCCTGACAGCCGTCCCGGCCTCACGCGGCCGGGGGTCGAGCGAACAGAGGATTGCCCGGCGATGGCCGGCGCCTTACAAACAAAGAAAGAAACATTCTCCAGGAGAGACTCCCCATGTCCAGGAAGTATTTCGGCACCGACGGTATCCGCGGACGTGTCGGTGAAAGCCCGATCACGCCGGATTTCGTGTTGCGTCTAGGTTATGCCGCCGGCCGCGTGCTGGCCCACGGTGGCGAGGCGCATGGCCACGGCCGTCCCACCGTGTTGATCGGCAAGGACACGCGCCTGTCGGGCTACATGTTGGAAGCCGCGCTGGAAGCGGGCTTTACCGCAGCCGGCGTGGACGTGCTGATGAGCGGGCCGCTGCCGACGCCCGGCGTGGCGTATCTCACGCGTGCATTGCGGTTGTCGGCTGGTGTGGTGATTTCTGCATCACACAACCCGTATTACGACAACGGCATCAAGTTCTTCTCGGCCACCGGCGACAAGCTCCCGGACGAAACCGAGCTGCAGATTGAGGCCGAGCTGGAAAAGCCGATGGCGTACGCTGCCTCCGATGCGCTGGGCCGCGCCCGCCGTATCGAGGATGCCGCGGGCCGCTACATCGAGTTCTGCAAGAGCACGTTCCCGAGCGACCTGAACCTGTTCGGCATGAAGGTCGTGCTGGACAGCGCGCATGGCGCCGCTTACCACATCGCACCGCACGTGTTCCATGAGCTGGGCGCGGACGTGGTGTCGATCGGCAACCAGCCGAACGGCCGCAACATCAATGACGGCTATGGGGCGACGGCGCCGGGCAAGCTGGTCGAGGCGACGCGCGAGCATGGCGCCGATATCGGCCTGGCTTTCGACGGGGATGCCGACCGCCTGCAGGTGGTGGATCGCAATGGCCGCCTCTATAACGGCGACGAGCTGCTCTACGTGATGGTCCAGGCGCGCCGCGCGGCGGGTCAGACGGTGCCGGGCGCCGTCGGTACGCTCATGACGAACCTTGCCGTGGAACTGGCGCTCAGGGCGCAGGGCGTGGAGTTCGTCCGTGCCAAGGTGGGCGACCGCTACGTGCTGGAAGAGCTGAAGAAGAACGGTTGGCTGCTGGGTGGCGAAGGGTCGGGCCACTTGCTCTGCCTGGACAAGCACAGCACAGGGGACGGCATCATCTCTGCGCTGCAGGTGCTCGCGGCATTGCGTCGCAGCGGGCAGACGCTGGACGAGATGCTGGACGGCGTGCGCCTGTTCCCGCAAAAGCTGATCAACGTGCGGGTCGAAAAGGGTTTCGACTGGAAATCGCACGCAGGCTTGCAGGCCGCGTTGAAGACCAGCGAAGCCGAATTGGACGGCAAGGGGCGTGTGCTGATTCGCCCCTCCGGGACGGAGCCGGTCGTGCGCGTGATGGTGGAAGCGCAGGACGCCGAACTGGCCAACCAACATGCGGAGCGTCTTGCCGCCACGTTGCAGTAAGTTGCTGCCAGATCAAGCAAAGACGTAGAAAAGCGGCCTTCGGGCCGCTTTTTTTATGCGCGTGAGTCGACTTTCGTGCCTTGCAGGTCAGTTATGAGAAGTTTTCGTGTTGTCACAGAACTGTCATTTGGGCGGCCTAAAGTTCGGGTGTCAAAAATCTGTCATCGCTCAACCGCTCCTCTGGAGAACTCATGAAACTGGTCAAAACCGCACTCGCTGGCGTGGCTGCACTGGCTTTTGCTGGTGCCGCATTTGCTGTCGACATCACCGGCGCTGGCGCAACGTTCCCGGCACCCGTCTACAACAAGTGGGCGGCCGACTACAACAAGGCAACCAACACCAAGGTGAACTACCAAGGTATCGGTTCGTCGGGTGGCATCAAGCAGATCACGGCCAAGACCGTCGACTTCGGCGCATCGGACATGCCGCTGAAGGACGAAGAGCTGAACAAGGATGGTCTGATCCAGTTCCCGACCGTGATCGGCGGCGTGGTGCCTGTGATCAACCTGCCGGGCGTGAAGCCGGGCGAGCTGACGCTGAACGGTCAATTGCTGGGCGACATCTACCTGGGCAAGATCAAGAAGTGGAATGATCCGGCCATCGCCAAGCTGAACCCGAAGGCCAAGCTGCCGGACCAGGACATCCTGGTGGTGCGCCGTGCTGACGGTTCGGGCACCTCGTTCATCTTCACGAACTACCTGTCGAAGGTGAACGCCGAGTGGAAGAGCAAGGTCGGCGAAGGCACGACCGTGAACTGGCCGACCGGTACGGGCGGCAAGGGCAACGAAGGCGTAGCCGCGTTCGTGCAGCGTCTGGGCGGTGCAGTTGGCTACGTTGAGTACGCCTACGCCAAGCAGAACAAGATGACGTACGTGAATCTGCAGAACAAGGCGGGCGCCACCGTGCAACCGACCGCTGAAGCCTTCAAGGCCGCAGCTGCCGGCGCCGAGTGGAGCAAGTCGTACTACCAGATCCTGACGGACGAGCCGGGCAAGGACGCATGGCCGATCGCCGGTGCAACGTTCATCCTGCTGCACAAGACGCAAGCCAAGCCGGAGCAGGGCGCTGAAGTCATGAAGTTCTTCGACTGGGCCTACAAGGGCGGCGACGACGCTGCCAAGAGCCTGGACTACGTGCCGCTGCCGGACGCTGTGAAGAACCAGATCCGCGCCACCTGGAAGTCGAATGTGAAGGATGCATCGGGCAAGGTTGTCTACAACCAATGATCGTTGCCAGCTGCATAGCGATGCGTAAGTAGGTGCAGCACAAGGTGCGGAGGGGCAGCAAGAACGGCCCTCCGCATCATTCCAAAAGCTTCTTTCACGGCTGACCGGTTTCCCTCATGGCCACGCTCTCTGATTCCTCCGGCGCTTCCCGTATGCGCGCACCCAGCCGCCTTGGCGATCTGGTGTTTGGCGGCCTGACCCGCCTTGCCGCAATCGTGACGCTGTTACTGCTGGGCGGCATCATCCTCTCGCTCATCATCAGTTCCTGGCCAACGATCCAGAAATTCGGCCTGTCGTTCCTGTGGAATTCGGAGTGGGATCCGCCCTCCGACATCTATGGTGCGCTGGTGCCTGTCTACGGCACCCTGGTCACATCGCTGATCGCGCTCATCATTGCCGTGCCTGTGAGCTTCGGCATTGCCCTGTTTTTGACCGAGCTGTCGCCGGCCTGGCTGCGCCGACCGCTCGGTACCGCCATCGAGCTGCTCGCTGCAGTGCCGTCCATCGTCTACGGCATGTGGGGTCTGCTCGTGTTTGCGCCGATCTTCGGCGAGTACTTTCAAAAGCCGCTGGCTGCGACCGTCGGCAAGATCCCCGTTATCGGGGCGCTGTTCCAGGGCGCGCCGATCGGCATCGGTCTGCTGTGCGCGGGCGTGATTCTGGCGATCATGATCATTCCGTACATCTCGGCGGTGATGCGCGACGTGTTCGAGATCACGCCGACGCTGCTCAAGGAATCCGCCTACGGCGTGGGCTGCACGACGTGGGAAGTCATGTGGAACGTGGTGCTGCCGTACACCAAGGCCGGTGTGATCGGCGGTGTGATGCTGGGTCTCGGTCGTGCGCTTGGCGAGACCATGGCCGTGACGTTCGTGATCGGCAACACGAATCTGCTGTCCGATGCGTCGCTGTTCTCGCCGGGCAACAGCATCACGTCTGCGCTGGCCAATGAATTTGCGGAAGCGGGCCAAGGCCTGCACACCGCGGCGCTCATGGAGCTGGGCTTGATCCTGTTCGTCATCACGTTCATCGTGCTGGCGGCGTCCAAGTTGCTGCTTCTGCGCCTGCAGAAGAGCGAGGGTCAAAAGTGAACCAACGCGATCTGCCTGACGCTATGAGACCCAACACCATGCGTACGTCTTCCATCCCTGCCGTCCGCGCCGACTCTGAAAAGATCAAGGCACGCCTGCAGGCCCGCCGCCGCAACGTCAACGGGATTGCGCTGGCACTGTCGCTCGCCGCCATGGCTTTCGGCCTGGTGTGGCTGGCGTGGATCCTGTGGACCACGCTTTCGCTGGGCGTGGGTGGCCTGTCGATGTCGCTCTTCACGGAGATGACGCCGCCGCCCAACACGCCCGGAGGCGGCCTCGCCAACGCCATCGCAGGGTCGTTCCTGCTGGTGGGCATGGCCACGCTGATCGGCACGCCGCTGGGCATCCTGGCCGGCATCTATCTGGCCGAGTACGGCAAGACGTCGATGCTGGCGAGCGCCACCCGCTTCATCAACGACATCCTGCTGTCGGCGCCGTCGATCGTGATCGGCCTGTTCGTGTATGCCGTCGTGGTGGCACGCGTGCAGCACTTCTCGGGTATTGCCGGCGTGCTTGCACTCGCGCTGCTGCAGATTCCGATCGTGGTGCGCACCACCGAGAACATGCTCAACCTGGTGCCCAACGCCATGCGCGAAGCTGCCATGGCGCTTGGCACGCCCAAGTGGAAGATGATCCTGTCGATTACGCTCAAGGCATCGTATGCCGGCGTGATTACCGGTGTGCTGCTGGCCGTGGCGCGCATTGCCGGCGAAACCGCGCCGCTGCTCTTCACCGCGCTGAACAACCAGTTCTGGAGCCTGGATCTGAATCAGCCGGTGGCCACGCTGCCGACCGTCATCTTCAAGTTTGCGATGAGCCCGTTCCCCGAATGGCAGCAATTGGCCTGGGCCGGGGTGTTCCTGATTACGCTGGGTGTGCTGGGGCTGAACGTCCTCGCGCGTGCCTTGTTCACCAAGAAATGACCATGACTGCTACGTCCCTCGAAGTGCGCACGCAAAGCCCGAAGATCGATGTTCGCGACCTGAACTTCTACTACGGCAAGTTCCACGCGCTGAAGAACATCTCGCTGCAGATTCCCGAGAAGCAGGTGACGGCGTTCATCGGTCCGTCGGGCTGCGGCAAGTCCACGCTGCTGCGTACGTTCAACAAGATGTACGCGCTGTATCCGGAGCAACGTGCCGAAGGCCAGATCAACATGGACGGCGAGAACCTGCTGACCTCGCGCATGGACATCGCCCTGCTGCGTGCCAAGGTCGGCATGGTGTTCCAGAAGCCGACGCCGTTCCCGATGTCGATCTACGACAACATTGCCTTTGGCGTGAAGCTGTTCGAGCGTCTGTCGCGCTCCGAGATGGACGACCGCGTGGAATGGGCGCTGACCAAGGCCGCGCTGTGGAACGAAGTGAAGGACAAGCTCAACCAGTCCGGCTACGGCCTGTCGGGCGGCCAGCAGCAGCGTCTGTGTATCGCGCGCGGCATTGCCATCCGCCCTGAAGTGCTGCTGCTGGACGAGCCGTGCTCGGCGCTGGACCCGATCTCCACCGGCAAGATCGAAGAGCTGATCGCTGAACTGAAGGACGACTACACGGTTGTCATCGTCACGCATAACATGCAGCAGGCGGCGCGTTGCTCCGACTACACGGCGTACATGTACTTGGGCGAGCTGATCGAGTTCGGCGATACCGAAAAGATCTTCATCAAGCCGCAGCGCAAAGAAACCGAAGACTACATCACCGGCCGCTTCGGCTGACCTGCAACAACGCTGAAGCTGAAGCGACAAGGAGAAACCGATGTCTGAAAAGCATCTGTCATCGCAGTTTGATACCGACCTGACCTCCATCAGCACCAAGGTGCTGCAGATGGGCGGCCTGGTGGAAGCGCAGATCGCACGCGCCATGCGCGCACTGGCCAACTTCGATACCGCCATGTGCGATCAGGTCCTGGCCGTGGAACTGGAAATCAATGCGCTGGAGATCGAGATCGACGGCGACTGCAACAACATCATCGCGCGCCGCCAACCGACTGCACGCGACCTGCGGTTGGTGATGGCGATTTCCAAGACCATCACGAACCTCGAGCGCGCCGGCGACGAAGCCGAAAAGATCGCCAAGCGGACCAAGCGCATCATGCAGGACCCGTCGGCACATGCGCTGAACTACGCCGGTGTTGAACGTTCGGGCGAGATGGCCGCAACCATCCTGCGCCATGCGCTGGACGCCTTCGCGCGCCTGGACACCGCTGCTGCCGTGTCGATCCTGCAGGAAGACAAGGCCATTGATGAGGAATTCCGCGGCTTCATGCGCGAACTCATCACGTACATGATGGAGAACCCGCGCACGATTTCGGTGGCGCTGGATCTGCTGTTCATTGCCAAGGCCATCGAGCGTATCGGCGACCATGCCAAGAACATCGCCGAGTTTATTATCTACATCGTCAAGGGAACGGACGTCCGGCACGCTTCGCGTGAAGCGCTGGAACGCGAGATCCTGGGTGAGTAAAAAGGCAGGACTGGAGACGTGAGCATGCCGAGCAGCATTCTCGTCGTAGAAGACGAACCGGCGATCGCTGAGCTGATCGCCGTCAACCTGCAGCACGCGGGGCATTACCCGATCCGTGCGTACAACGCCGAGCAGGCGCTGTCGCTGATGAGCGACGTATTGCCCGATCTCGTCCTGCTCGATTGGATGCTGCCGGGCAAGTCGGGTGTGATGTTCGCCAAGGAGCTGCGCGCCAACGAACGCACGCGCCAGATCCCGATCATCATGCTGACGGCCCGCAGCGAAGAGCAGGACAAGATCATGGGGCTGGACAGCGGCGCGGACGACTACGTCACCAAGCCGTTCTCGCCCAAGGAATTGCTGGCTCGTATCAAGGCCGTGCTGCGCCGCCGCGCACCGCAGCTGACCGACGACGTGGTGGCCATCAACGGCCTGAAGCTCGACCCGGCCACGCACCGCGTGACGGCCACGAACGTCGAGGCCGAAAACCCGATCAAGCTGGACCTTGGCCCGACGGAGTTCCGCCTGCTGCATTTCCTGATGACGCATCCCGAGCGCGTGCACAGCCGCTCGCAGCTGCTCGATCAGGTGTGGGGCGACCACGTGTTCGTGGAAGAGCGTACGGTGGACGTGCACATCAAGCGCCTGCGTGCAGCGCTCGCTCCCGGCGGCTACAGCAACATGATCGAAACCGTGCGCGGCAGCGGCTATCGCCTAGCGCGCAATCCGGGGCAATAACGCACCTGTCAGACGAACGCGCGAGCGAGGCTTTTTTCAATCGCGCGTTCACACGCCCGTCGCGGTCCAGCGCTTAGAATGCCTTCATGAACGTCTTCTGGACCCGCTTTGCCGTCTTTGCCGCCCTCATGGGCATCGTCACGGCATGCCTGTACTTCTTCGTCAACCATGTCGTTGCGCTGGCCGTGCTCAGCGCAATGCTGCTGGCGATGCTCCTGTATTACATCTACCAGATCCAGCGTCTATGGCGTGTGCTGGACTCGCCGGCCTATGGCGAGATCCCGAGCGCGCTTGGCCTGTGGGGCGAGGTCTACTACCGCCTGCACCGGTTGATGAAGGGTTGGCGAACGCAGGTGCTGCAGGTCGAGCAACAGCACAGCCGCTTCATTCAGGCCATTCAGGCATCGCCCAACGGCGTGCTGATGCTCGATGGCGAAGACCAGATCGAATGGTGCAACGCGGTAGCCGAAGAGCACTTCGGGCTCTCGGCCAAGCGTGATCTGCGCCAACGCATTACCCACCTGATCCGCCGGCCGGAGTTCGTGCGCTACCTGGCGCGCGGCGAGTTCGAGGAGCCGCTCACCATGCACGACGTGGGCCCGCACAAGCAAAGCATCGTCTCCGCCCAGATCTTGCCGTATGGCGAGGATCGCAAGCTGCTGGTGTCGCAGGACATCACCAAGCTGGAGAACACCGAAGCGATGCGCCGCGATTTCGTGGCCAATGTCTCGCACGAGCTGAAGACGCCGCTGACCGTGCTCTCCGGCTTTCTCGAGACGGTGCGCGATATTCCGCTGCCGGAAGAGGACAAGAGACGCTACCTGGACATGATGCATACGCAAGCCATGCGCATGCAGCACCTAGTGGAAGACTTGTTGGCGCTCGCCACGCTGGAAGGCAATTCCGAGCCGCCGTCGGTGGCGCCGGTGCCAATGCAGCGCATGATGCTGCAGCTCCAGCACGATATCGAAGCGCTGTCTGCGGGCCGGCACACGGTCAGCATGACATGCGACCCGGCCGTGAGCGTGTGCGGCGCCGAGCTTGAACTGCTTTCCGCGTTCAGCAACCTGGCATCCAACGCGGTGCGCTATACGCCGGATGGCGGCAGTATCCGACTCGATTGGGGCGTGCGCGACGGGCATGCGGTGTACTCCGTCACCGATACGGGAATCGGAATTGCGCCCGAGCATATTCCGCGTCTGACCGAGCGTTTCTATCGTGTTGACCGCAGCCGCTCACGCGACACTGGCGGCACCGGGCTGGGCTTGGCCATTGTGAAGCACGTGCTGTCACGCCACGGCGGCGAGCTGCAGGTGACCAGCGAGCACGGCAAGGGCAGCACCTTCCGCGCCGTGTTCCCGCCCGAGCGCACGGTCGTGCGCAGCGCCACCGTGACCGACGAGCGCGTCGCCTGATCGCTGCTTTTTCCAATGCATCAATAAAAAACGCACGCTGTTGAGCGTGCGTTTTCGTTTGCGGGCAGGCCCGAACATCAGCCTGCGGAGATCTCCACCGGAGCGCGCACCGTCGGTTCAGCAGCCGTCGCTGCCGCCACCGCGGCCGCCGTCTCCGCAGCTGCAGCTGCCTGCGGCGAGAAGTGGTTCAGCAGTTCCAACTGGCTGACGCGCACATGCTTGCCGCGCGTCTGGCGCTGCACGTAGCGACCATCCTGTTGCATGATCCACGCCGATGCGTTGTCGCGCAGATGCACCTGCAGGCTCTCCTTGATGACGCGTGCCTTGAGCTTGCGATCGAGCACGGGGAAGGCCACCTCCACGCGGCGGAACAGGTTGCGGTCCATCCAGTCGGCGCTCGAGAGATAGACGACTTCCTCGCCGCCGGCATGGAAGTAGTAGACGCGGTGATGCTCCAGGAAGCGGCCGACGATGGAGCGCACGGTGATGTTCTCCGACAACCCAGGTACGCCCGGCTTGAGCGCGCACACACCGCGCACGATCAGGTCGACCTTCACGCCCGCGCGCGACGCCTTGTACAACTCGTCGATGATGGTCGGTTCCAGCAGCGCATTCATCTTGCCGATGATGCGCGCACGTTTGCCCGCACGCGCGGCGCGCGCCTCGGCGCGGATATGCTCGATCAGGTTGTCGTGCATCGTGAACGGCGAGTGCCACAGATGATGCAGCTTGACCTGCGCGCCGGTGCCCGTCAGCAGCTGGAACACGTGGTGCACGTCTTCGCAGATCTGGTCGTTGGCCGTCATGAGGCCGAAGTCGGTGTAGAGCCGGGCAGTCTTGGGGTGGTAGTTGCCGGTGCCCAGATGCGCGTAGCGGCGCAGCTTGACCGTCTTGCCCTTGCCGGACACCTCACGGCGCACCACCAGCAGCATCTTCGCGTGGCACTTGTGGCCGACCACGCCGTACACAACATGTGCGCCGGCCGATTCCAGCTGGTCGGCCCAGTTGATGTTCGTCTCTTCGTCAAAGCGCGCGAGCAGTTCGACGACAACGGTCACCTCCTTGCCGTTGCGCGCCGCCTTGATGAGCGCTTCCATGACCGTCGATTCGTTGCCGGTGCGGTAGACAGTCTGCTTGATGGCAACCACGTCGGGGTCGCGCGCGGCTTGCTGCAGCAGCTCCAGCACGGGCGTGAAGCTTTCGTACGGATGGTGCAGCAGGATGTCGCCCTGGCGGATGGCGTCGAACACGTTCGAGCTGTTGGCGACTTGCCTGACTGTTGCCGGCACGTGCGGCGGGTACTTCAGCACCGGCTTGTCGACCATGTCCGGCACCTGCAGCAGTCGTACGAGGTTCACCGGGCCCTTGACGCGGTAGCAGTCCGCTTCCGTCAGGCCGAATTCCTGCAACAGACGCACGACCAGCGCCGGCGACGTGTCGTGCGCGATTTCGAGACGCACCGCATCGCCAAAGTGGCGCGTGGACAGTTCGCCCTGCAGCGCTTCGCGCAGGTCCGTGATTTCATCTTCCGATACGAACAGGTCGGAGTTGCGCGTCACGCGGAACTGGTAGCAGCCATGTACGTCGATCTGCGGGAACAGCTCATGCACAAAGCCCTGCATGAACGACGACAGCAGCACGAAACCATACTGATAACCCGACAGCTCCGGCGGCATCTGCACAAGCCGGGGCAGGGCGCGCGGCGCCTGCACGATCGCCAGTTCAGCCTCACGGCCGAAGGCATCCTTGCCAGACAGTTCGATGATGAAGTTCAGGCTCTTGTTGAGCACGCGCGGGAAGGGGTGCGCCGGGTCCAGCGCCATCGGCGTCAGGATCGGCACCAGTTCGCGCTGGAAGAAGCTGCGGCACCAGGCGCGCTGGGCTTCGTTCCAGTTGGTGGTCATGTGGAAGAAGACGCCTTCCTTCTCCAGCAGGGGCAGGATCTCATCCTGCAACATGGCATACTGTTGCGCGACCAGTTGCCGCACTCGCTCAGAGACCACGCCAAATGCCTGCTGCACCGACAGCCCGTCGGGCGTGACCGACGAAGGGTTGTCGCGCATCTGCTCTTTCAATCCGGCAATGCGGATCTCAAAGAACTCATCGAGATTGCTCGACACGATGCAGATGAATTTCAGCCGCTCCATCAGCGGCACACCCGGGTCAGCGGCCTGGGCGAGCACACGGGCATTGAATTCCAGGATGCCCAGTTCGCGATTGAGCAGATCGCCCGCGGGCAATGTCGACATGTTGTGTTCAGACGGATGACGATCCGGCCACTTTTTCATAGTTCAGTGTCAAATTTGTGACACATTGGATTTGTCACGTTCGGGACACAATAAAGACATATTTTGTTGCGCATTGTTTCGAACGACAATACTCCGCGCCCCTGATCCTGCTTCTCACCCGTTTTCATTCATGAGTCCCACCCCCCGTCTGCTGGCTGCTGTCGACATGGGCTCCAACAGCTTCCGGCTGATGATCGGCCGCGTCGACGAAACCCCTGGTGCCAACGGCGCCAGCAGCGCCCAGATCTTCCAGGTCGACGCGCTGCGAGAGCCGGTGCGTCTGGCCGCCGGGCTAACGCAAGATAAATACCTGGATCAGCCCGCACGCCGCCGCGGCGTCGATGCCTTGCGCCGCTTCGGCGACCGCCTGCGTGATTTCCCGCCCGAGCATGTGCGCGCCGTGGCCACCAACACCTTGCGCGTGGCCAAGAATGCGCAGGAATTCCTGATCGAGGCGGAAGCCGCGCTGGGGTTTCCCATCGAAGTGATTGCGGGCCGCGAAGAGGCACGGCTGATCTATCTCGGTGCATCGCATGACGCGCCGGCGTGCCAGGGCAACCGGCTTGTCGTCGACATCGGCGGTGGTTCGACGGAGTTCATCATCGGCAACGGCTACAAGCCCAAGCTGATGGAGTCGCTGTACATCGGCTGCGTGTCGCACAGCCGGCATTTCTTCCCGAACGGCAACGTTGATGAATATGCGATGAAGCAGGCCGAGTTGGCTGCGCGTCGCGAGATCCAGGTGCTCGTCCAGCAGTACCGCACGGCAGGCTGGAATCAGGCCGTGGGCTCATCCGGTACGGCACGTGCGCTGGCCGAGCTGATCGAGCTGAACGGCTTCAATGACAAGAGCAACGAACACGGCATCACGCGTGAAGGGCTGGAGCGCCTGAAGCGCGCCCTCGTCAAGTCGGAGAACACCAACCGCCTGAAGCTCAACGGCCTGAAGGCGGACCGCATTCCGGTCCTGCCGGGTGGCCTGTCGATCATGCTCGGCGTGTTTGCCGAACTCGATGTCGACCGCATGGACGTGACCGATGGCGCCTTGCGCCTGGGCGTGCTGTACGACCTGCTCGGCCGCACGCATCACGAAGACATGCGCACGGTGACGATCGAACAGTTCATGCGCCGTTACAACGTCGACCGTGCGCAGGCGAGCCGTGTCCGCGATGCGGCGACGGCGCTGCTGTCGCAGTTTCCCGATCCGCCCGACGAGCGCCGCGAAGACAATCTCGCGCTGCTGGGTTGGGCCGCCAACCTGCACGAGATCGGCATGAGCATCTCGCACAGCGGATACCACAAGCACTCGGCGTACATCGCCAGCCATGCCGATATGCCGGGCTTTTCCAAGACCGATCAGGCGCGTCTGGCCACGCTGCTGCTGGGCCACGCCGGCAAGCTCGGCAAGCTCTCGGGCGGCGGCAAGTTCCTGGATTGGCGGATGCTGTTCAGCCTGCGTCTGGCGTTCGTGCTGTGCCGTCGGCGCGGGGCAATCCAGTTGCCGGGCTTGCGCGTGCGTCACAGCGAAGGCGAACTCAATGAAGGCGGTTTCGAAGTCGAGCTGCCAAAAAGCTGGATCGAGCAAAACCCGCTGGTCGAATACAGCCTGATGAAGGAAGCCGACGAATGGCAGCGCATCGGCCGCCGCTACAAGGTGGTGTACGTGTAAAGCGTTGCGCCGCATCCTAAGCAAAACGGCCCGGAATGACCCGGGCCGTTTTCTTTTGCGGCGAGCTGTTCGGCGTGATATCAGCCGCGCAGGAAGTGGCGTGCGTAGCGCGGGTTGATGTCCGACAGACGCAGCAGCGTGAGGAAGTCAGCGACGTTGAAGTCGGGGTCCCACGCCGGTGCGCCGCAGATGCGTGCGCCCAGGCGCAGATAACCCTTCACGAGCGCAGGCGGTTCGACTTCCAGATCCTGGTTCAGCTCATCCACAGGCAGTGCCACGCGCGGGAAGGCGTGGTACTCGATCGGCGCGAGCGAGCCATCGTCGACGAAGCTGCGATACAGGCTAGCAGCAAAGTGACCGCCGTCGCCCATCGACACGCTCGCGCAGCCCAGCATCGATTCGAAACCGTGGCGCTGCATGTATTCGCCGAGGCCGGCCCACAGCGCCATGATGACGCTGCCCGAGCGGTAGTCGCGGTGCACGCATGAGCGGCCGAGTTCCACCATCTTCGGGCGCAGGTGGGCTAGGCGCACGAGGTCGAATTCGGATTCGGAGTACAGGCAACCGATCTGCTTGGCGGCGTCCGGGCGCAGCACGCGATAGGTGCCGACCACGCGCAGCGTCTTCTGGTCGCGCACGATCAGGTGGTCGCACACGGCATCGAACATGTCGACGTCCAGCTCGGTGTGAGCCGAGGGCAGGCGGGCGCCCATTTCTTCGGCAAACACCTTGTAGCGCAGGCGCTGTGCTTCCGTTACTTCATCCTGATGGCGCGCCCACGAAACGGCCAGAACAGGCTTGTCACGCGCCGGAACAGCTTCGGGTGAGCGAGGAAGGCCCCTCCGAGCGTTGCCCAGATTCAGGCTCGGCAGTGCGTCGATCAACGGCTGGGTGGGCGTGGGCAGGTCTCGCATTCGTGCATCCCCAAGGGTGGATTTCGGGGCGATTCTAGAGACGCTGCATGACAGATCCGCGACAAAAGCGTGTCAATCGTGACCGTTGCGTGAATTTTGCGTGGCGATCCTGTGACCAGGGTGATGTGTCACACGATATCGGGATTCACCACCGCCCGCAGCACCGTCTGCGCTTCGTCTTCGCGCATGCGGCGGCAGAGCCACCACACGCCGGCTTTCTTCACGCTCCAGTCCATTTCCGTGCCTGTGATGAGCAGGCTGGCGAGGCGGCCGAGCCACGGTTGATGGCCGACCAGCAGCAGGTTCGTGTTCGACGGCCAGTCCAATGCATCGAGGATCTCGCTGACATCGGCGCCGGGCGCGAGTGCGGCCAGCGTCTGGAAATGCTGGGTGAGGGCGCGTGCGGTCTGCTGCGTGCGCACGGCCGGGCTGGCGAGTACGAGCGTGTCGTCCGGCAGGCGAGGCCGCAGCCAATCGGCCATCTTCTCGGCCTGCTTGTGGCCGCGCTTGGTGAGTTCCCGCTGGAGATCGGTGTTGCGCTGAATGCGCAGCGATGCGGCCACGTCTTCGGCTTCAGCGTGGCGCCACAGGATGAGGTTCATGGAGGAAGTGAGCGACATTGCACGATACGGATGCTGTCGTTATAGCATCGGCAGATGACACCCTGCGTTGCAGCGCGCCGCGCCAAACAAAAACGGCTTACGTAGTGAACGTAAGCCGTTTTGTTTGCTGCTCAATTCTGGTCGGGGCGGCAGGATTTGAACCCGCGGTCTTCCGGTCCCAAACCGGACGCGTTACCAGACTACGCTACGCCCCGAAGACCGCGATTGTACCGCTTTTGCAACACGCCGGTCAAATCAGTGTTCGGGCGATCATCCCAAGCGCCACGACGCCTGCGAACGCGGCAAAGCCTTGCTGCAGCGCCGGTCCTGCCAAATGCTGCGCAAAGCGTCGTCCCACCAGCATGCCGGTCAGGGCGCCGGCTGCAAACGGCAGTGCGATATGCCAATCGACATGTCCGCCGATGGCCGAAGCGACCACGCCGCCCGTGGACACCAGCGCAATCACTGCCAACGAGGTGGCGACGATGGTCTGCATCGGCAGATCGGTCGCGCGGCGCAACGCGGGCACGATGACAAAGCCGCCCCCCACGCCCAGCAGCCCGGACAGAAAGCCTGCGCCCGCACCGGCTGCAGCCAATGCGCGCGCGCACGGCAGCGTCCAGACGAGCCTGGCCGTGGTGGTATCAAGGTGGCAGGGCGGTCCTGTCCGCGTCGGCTGCGACTCGGTTGCCGGCGCTGCGCGCGCTTGGCGGAACATGCGCACCGCCACATAGGCGAGCACCACGGCAAACAGCAGCGTGAGCGGCGTGTTCGGCACGCGATGTGCAACCCAGATGCCGAACGGCGAGATCGCCACGCCGCACAGCGCCATCAACCCGGCGGCCTTGTAGCGGACCTTGCCTTCCCGCAAGCCGAGCATCGCACCGAGCCCCGCGGACAGCCCCACCGCCAGCAGCGCGATGGGCGCAGCCTCCGGCACCGACAGATGCAACCCGAAAATCAGCAGCGGCACCGCGACGATCGCACCGCCTGCCCCTGTCAACGCCAGAATGAGCCCGACCACAGAGCCCAGCCCCGCGCTGACGATCCAACCCGCTTCCACAGGCGACATGGTCAACGTCCCGCCATCTTCTTCAAGACCTTGCCGCAGTAAAGCTCGGACAGCGTCTGCATGATCTGGATGACCTCGAAGCTGGCGAGCCGGTAATAGATGTATTTGCCTTCGCGCCGCGTGGTGACCAGCCCTTCGTCGCGCAGCACGCCCAATTGCTGCGACAGGCTGGGCTGATGCAGGCCGACCAGCGCCTCCAGCTCGCCGACATTGCGCTCGCCCTGCGTGAGCTGGCAGAGCAGCAGCAGGCGGTCTTCGTGCGCCATGGCCTTGAGCACGGCACACGCTTGCGACGCAGAGGCGCGCAGCATGGAAATGGCGGCATCGGGCAGCGGCACGACGTCGGGATTGGTAGTGGAGTGACTCATCGCGGTGTGATGCAGGGGCTATGCGCGCGTGTTGCGCTATTGGCAGACAGAATGTCAGACGATATTCTATAAAAATATAGATTGTTAGCAAAAGCCCGCCATGCACGCCCAGATCGAATCCTTCTTCGACCCCGATACCTGCACCGTGACCTACGTGGTGCACGCGGGGCCCGGCACGCCGTGCGCCGTGATCGATTCCGTACTCGATTACGACCCGAAATCGGGCCGCACGACGACGCGGTCCGCGGACCGGGTTGCGGCATTCATCGAAGCGCAGGACTTGCGTGTCGAATGGCTGCTGGAGACGCACGCGCATGCCGATCACCTCTCGGCCGCGCCGTATCTGCGTGGGCGTTTCGGCGGGCGCATCGCCATTGGCGAGCGTATTCGCGTCGTGCAGGGCGTATTCAAGCCGATCTTCAATCTCGAGCCGGCATTCCTGCTCGATGGCTCACAGTTCGATCATCTGTTTGCGCCCGACGAGGTCTTCCATATCGGCGATTTGCAAGCCAAGGCGCTTGCCGTGCCGGGCCACACGCCGGCGGACATGGCCTATCAGGTGGGCGATGCGGTGTTTGTGGGCGACACGCTGTTCATGCCCGACGTGGGCACTGCGCGCTGCGATTTTCCGGGCGGGAATGCGGGCACGCTGTACCAGTCGATTCGCCGTCTGCTGGATCTGCCGCCGCAGACGCGGCTCTACATGTGCCACGACTATCCGCCCGCCGGCCGAGAAGCCGTGTGCCACACCACCGTGGCCGAGCAGCGCCGCGCCAACATCCATGTACGTGATGGCGTGACCGAGGCCGAGTTCGTCGAGATGCGCACAAAGCGCGATGCCACGCTGGGCATGCCCACGCTGATGCTGCCGGCCATTCAGGTGAACATTCGCGCGGGCATGCTGCCGCCGGCGGAGCCGAACGGCGTGCAGTACCTCAAGATTCCGCTGAACGCGCTGTAACGAATCAAGGTGCAAGTAGCGCGGCGCGCGCCGCCGTCATCACCTCGCGGCTGAGTTCGTCGAGCAGCGCGGAGGCCGCCCGCGCGTGCTGCCAGTACAGCGGAACGTCCAACGGCGTATCCGGCACCAGCTCCACCAGCGAACCGTCTTCAAGATGCTGCGCAATCAGCGCATGCGGATGCAGCCCCCAGCCCATGCCCGCCACGGCCGCAGTCACAAACGCCTGTGACGACGGCAGTAGATGGCGCGGCAGTTCCACGTGTCGATGGCACAGGCGCCGCGCCCAGGTGGCCTGCAACGCATCCTTGGTGTTGAACACGAGGCAGGGCGCTTTCGCCAGTTCACCTGCGCCGACACCGTCCGCGAAATATTGCTGCACGAATGCGGGACTGGCCGCCGCCAGATAACGCATGGCCCCGAGAGGACGGCTGTTGCAGCCCGCCGCCGGCCGAGCCGTGGCGGTAACGGCTGCCAGCACGGCACCGCTGCGCAGCCATTCGCTGGTGTGATCCTGATCATCCACGGCCACCTCCATCAACACCGGGTGGGCCGCAGCGAATGTGGCGATGGCCGGGGCGAGCCACGTCGCCAGGCTGTCCGCATTCACGGCAATGGGCAGCGCAACGCGCGCGACGCCTTCCGGCGCCAGCGTTGGCAGCGCGCCTTGCAGTTCCTGTTCGAGCAGACGCACGCGATCGACGTGCTGGCAAAGCCGCCGGCCTGTTTCGGTCGGTCGGCACGGCTGGTCGCGCACGACCAGCGCGCAGCCCATGCGCTCTTCCAGCAACCGAATCCGCTGCGAAATGGCCGACGGCGTGACGTGCAGTGCGCGGGCTGCCCGCTCGAAGCTGCCTTCTCGGATGACGGCAGCCAGCGCCGCCAGGGCGGAATAATCCAGCACGAAAATTAGAGAAACTGAATTGAATGAAGAAAAGATAGTTTGTCTTCATTCAATCGGGCCGGCAAGCTGCGCGCATGACGACCTCGATTGCAACTTCCTCTTCCGTCTTCCTGCAGGGCTTGGCCTTGAGCTTTGGCCTGATCGTGGCTATCGGCGCGCAGAACGCGTTCGTGCTGCGTCAGGGCCTGCGCCGTGAGCATGTGGGCAGCGTCGTGCTGTTCTGTGCGATGGCCGATGCGGTGCTGATCCTGGCGGGCGTGCTGGGCATGGCGCAGGCGTTGGGCGAACGACCCAGCCTCGCGCGATTTCTTGCGTTGGCGGGCGCCGCGTTCCTGTTGCTGTATGGCGTGCAGGCGCTGCGGCGGGCGCGGCATTCCAACCAGTTACGAGCCGCCGCAGGCGGGGATGGCCTCAGCCGGCGCGCGGCGCTGGCGCAGGCCGCGGCCTTTACGCTGCTCAATCCGCACGTCTATCTGGATACGGTGCTGCTCGTGGGCAGCATTGGCGCGCAGCAAGCCTCGGCATTGCGTGGCTGGTTTGTGGCGGGCGCCGGGTCGGCCAGCCTCTTCTGGTTTGTGTCGCTGGGGTTTGGCGCGCGCTGGCTCGCGCCATGGTTTGCCCGGCCGAAAGCGTGGCAGGTGCTGGACGGGTTGATTGGCGTGACGATGCTGGTGCTGTCCGCCTTGCTGCTGCGTCACGCCCTGGGCGGTTTTTGATTCGATTCGGTGCCCGTTCCGTGCCGGTTATGCCACCGCCCCCAGCATGCCCTTGCACGCCCGCAACACGCCCAGCGACTTCAGCAGCGCATGCCCCTGCAGCGTGACGCGCGGCTCGCTCACGCCGGGGCTTGGGCGTTCCAGCGTGATGAGCTGAAGCGCGAGCAGCGTTTCCATATCGAGCGTATCCAGGTCTCGTGGGTGCGAGTCGCCGCACAGCAATACCAGCGTCGCAATTTCGTGTGGGCTCAGCATCGTTGTCTCCAGCTTGTTTTGTAAGGGACGGTGCCTGTTCCGTCGCGCGGATGGCTTTTGTACAAAGCCCCGCGTAAGCGTTACTGCATGGCCTGCATCGGAGGCGCCACCGGCCGCTCTGCGGTGTGCTGCTACGCGATCTGAAGTGCGTTTCCTTTGGCGCTGACGCCGGCGTTTGCGGCATCGCGCGCGGGGGAGGACGCAATTGCCATTCCCGCGGCCGCCATGCCGCGCTCCCGAACGGGTACAGGTTCTGCTGCCTCCGATACGTTCAGCACAAGAACGATGTGAGGAGGCGAAATGGCAACCTGGACAGGCAGTTGGAAAAACCAGTACGGCTCCGTCGTGACATTGAAGGAAGACGGCGAGCGGCTGTCCGGCACATTCCGTACGGCGCTGGACGACAGCGGCTTCTTTGGCCGGGACTACGACGTGGTCGGAACCTGCCACGGGGATTGCATCGCGTTTGCGTTTGCTGGCGCGACGCCCAAGGGCGACATGGTGTGTGCGTTCACCGGCGTGCTGCGTGCAGGCAAGTTGGAAACGGTCTGGCACGTCGTGTCGGACCAGGCCACCGATGGCGAGGGCAAGCGCGCGTGGCCGCATGCCGTCATGACCAACGCCGACACGTTCGAGCGTGTCTCGGAATAGGCGGCGTCAGCCGCGCTTTCTTGTGGCGCGCACCTGCGGTTCGGCTGTCGGTTGTTCCAGCGGCCGGAGGTTCATCTTGTCGAACACGCGGCGCGCGCGGTCGGCGCAGTCTTCGCCGTCGGGCTCGTGGTCCACTTCGCGGATGAGCGCAAGCAGGTCGCGCTTGTTTTGCGCCAGGCGCTGCTCCAGTACGCCGATTTCCGCGACCTTGCTGTGCAGCGCCTGCAGCAGGTCTTCGCGCGGCCACGCGCCTTGGTGTCCGGGCAAGAGGGCGCGAATCTCTTCCAGCGAGAACCCCGCGCTTTGCGCGCGCAGGATGATCTGCAGCCGCGTCACCGATTCCGGCGCGTATTCCCGATAACCATTGGATTGGCGCTCCGCCGGTTGCAACAGGCCGCTCGCTTCATAAAACCGAATTCGGGAGGCGGCCACGCCGCTCAAGCGGGCCAGTTCACCAATCTTCATGTGCGTGCTCCGCAGACTTGACATTCAAGTTGACTTTAATCTTAGGGTTGAGGTGTCGTCAAACGTCAAATCCCCCGCGGATGCCACCATGAAGCTCTTCACGCCCCTCGTTCTGCCCAACGGCGCGGTGATTCCGAATCGCCTTGCCAAAGCCGCCATGGAAGAGAACATGGCCGATGCCGATCACGCGCCTTCCGACGCGCTGCTGCGCCTGTATGAAGCCTGGGCCGCCGGCGGCGCGGGCCTGATCCTGACCGGCAACGTGATGGTCGACCACCGCGCCATGACAGGCCCCAACGGCGTCGTGCTGGAAGACGGCGCGCATCTCGAACGCTTTCGCCGTTGGGCCCAGGCGGCGCGTGCCCACGGCGCGCATGCGTGGGTACAGATCAACCATCCTGGGCGGCAGATGCCGGCATCGCTCGGACAGCCGACGGTGGCGCCGTCGGTAGTCCCGCTGGCGCTAGGCGCGCTGTCCAAGCAGTTCCCGGTGCCGCGCGAGATGACCGAGGCGGATATCCGCGATTTCCAGCAGCGCTTCACGCGCAGCGCGCAACTGGCCGAGCAGAGCGGCTTTACCGGTGTGCAGATCCACGCCGCACATGGTTATCTGCTGAGCCAGTTTCTGTCGCCCATTTCCAACCTTCGACAGGACCAGTGGGGCGGCCCGATCGAAAACCGTGCGCGCCTGCTGCTCGATATCGTGCGCAGCGTGCGCGCCGCCGTGTCGCCGCAGTTTGTGGTGGCGGTCAAGCTGAACTCGGCCGATTTCCAGCGCGGTGGCTTCAGTCCGGACGATGCAAAGCAGGTGGTCGAGCTGCTCAATCCGCTGGGCGTCGACCTCGTTGAACTCTCCGGCGGCAGCTACGAAGTGCCGGCCATGCAAGGGCAGGCGCGCGATGGACGCACACTCGCCCGCGAAGCGTATTTCCTGGAATTCGCCCGCGACATTGCGGGCATTGCCCGCATGCCGCTGATGGTCACGGGCGGCATCCGGCGCCGGGCCGTGGCGGAGCAGGTGGTCGACAGCGGTGTCGATATGGTGGGCATTGCGACGGCGTTGTCCATCGATCCGAACCTGCCGCGCGACTGGGCGGGAGGCAAGAACAGCGCGCCGGTGCTGCAGCCCATCACGTGGAAGAACAAGGCGCTGGGCGCACTCGCCAACATGGCTGTCGTCAAGTTTCAGCTCGGCCGGTTGAGCAAGGGGCGCACGACGGCCCCTGGCGTGTCGCCTCTGCGGGCGCTGATCGAGCAGCAACTGGCCGCGGCCTGCCAGTCGCGGCGCTATCGCCGGTGGGCGGCGCAACGTCAGGCGCGCTAGTCGTATTTTCTGATCGGACGGGCGCGACCTTAACGGCGCGCCGCGTCTCTTGTAGATTCATGTTTTGCCTGACCGATCGGAAAGCACGACATGAAACACGTCACTCTGCCCAACGGCGAACGCGTCCCTGCACTCGGCATGGGCACCTGGAACATGGGCGACAACCGCGCCACCCGTGCCGAAGAAATCGCCACGCTGCGCCTGGGCCTCGACCTGGGTTTGCGCCTGATCGACACGGCCGAGATGTACGGCGAAGGCCTCTCCGAATCATTGATTGGCGAGGCCATTGCCGGACGGCGCGATGAGGTCTTTCTCGTCAGCAAGGTCTATCCGCACAACGCCAGCCGGCGCGGTATCGCCGCGGCGTGCGAGCGCAGCCTGCGCCGCCTCGGCACCGACCGGCTCGATTTGTACCTGCTGCACTGGCGTGGCGATGTGCCGTTCGAAGAAACATTGGAAGGCCTGCAGGCCCTGCAGCGCGACGGCAAGATCCGCCAGTACGGCGTGAGCAATCTTGACCTGTCCGATATGGAGGAGTGGTGGGACACGCCCGGCGGCGATCAGACCGCCGTCAATCAGCTGCTCTACAACCTCAGCCGGCGCGGCATCGAATGGGATGTGTTGCCCTGGCTGCGCGAGCGCCGCGTGCCGGTGATGGCCTATTCGCCCATTGAGCAGGCGCGGCTCGTTCGGCATCCGAAGCTGGTGCGCTTTGCGCAGGAGTCCGGCATGACGCCAGCACAGGTGGCGCTCGCGTGGCTGTTGGCGAATGACGACATCATCGCGATTCCCAAGACCGGCCACCGTGACCGCTTGCGCGAGAACATCGGGGCGCTGTCGCACCCGCTCACGGCTGAGCAGCTTGCGACGCTGGACAGCATCTTCCCGCCGCCCAAGGGGCCGCGCGCGCTGGAGATGCTCTGAGCGGCCAAGTGCGCTAAGCGCTCAGCGCGACTTCGCCAGGTAGCGCGCGTGGTCGACGTAGCCCATCAGGTAGACGCGGGCCTTCTCGCGGGTGTCTTGGGTGACGCGGTCGGCGGCCTTGCGCGCGCCGGATGAAGACATCGACGTGCTGAGATGGTCGCGGAAACCGTCGTGCATGGTGCGCAGGTCGCCTTCGCACGCGTCGAGCGCGGAGGCGACCACAGCCTTCGTCTGCGTGGTGCCCGGCACGCCGCTATCGGCCTGGCGCTGCACGCACGCCATGTAGTTGGCGCGCAGCACCTGCCAGCCGTTGTCTACGCTGGCGTCAGTGGCGGCCGCAGCGGCGGTGGTCGAATCAACGGGCTGCTGTTGCGGGTGCGATGCGCAGGCACCGAGCAAGGCCAGCAGGACAAGAGACGAGCAAGTCAGGGCTTTTTCCATGGCATGGAATGTACTGCAGGGCCTCGCTGCTTGCGCTACGCGAAGTCGACCGGGATGCACGCCGTAACATTTGGAAACGAAAAAGGGTGCTGACGAAACGCCCTTGGCCGAATCCGCCGCACGATCGATTTCACGAGACTCCGCCCAGGACCATTTCGCTGCGCCGATGCATCGACCGCAGCCAGCGCCGCGATTCAGCGCGCCACGCGCCGACAGCAAAGCGCGACGCGCGAGGCAAAAAGCCCGGGCAGTCGAGCAAAAAAGCCTCGTGGGCCGAGTTCTGAGCCTTAATCGTCGAGCAAAAAGCTCGGCACGCCGAGCAAAAAGCTCGACACACGGAGCAAAAAGCTCGGCACGCGGAGCAAAAAGCTCGGCGCACGGAGCAAAAAGCTCGATACGCGGAGCAAAAAGCTCGACACACCGAGCAATTAGCGCCACACGCCGAGCAAAAAGCCTCAAACGTCGAGCTTCGATCTCCGCGAGCGGAGCTAAAAGCCCCGCGAGTGCAGATTGTTCAGCGCATCCACGGCGCGTCGGCCATGGTCGCGTGTTTGCCGTAGCGTGCAGCCGCCTCACGCACCACGGCGTGATCCAGTTCACCGTCGTCGGCGAGCGCCTTCAGTGCGGCGATGACGATGGACGCGCGGTCCACTTCGAAGAACGCGCGCAGCGCCCTGCGGGAATCGCTGCGGCCGAAGCCGTCGGTGCCGAGCGTGACGTAGCGGCGCGGCACATGTGCACGGATCAGCTCCGGCACGGCGCGCACATAGTCGGTGGCCGCGACGACGGGGCCGCGTGATGCGCGCAAGACGGTCTCTACGTACGAAGGCGCGGCTTCTTCGCCCAGGCGGGCGACGCGCTCCGCAGCGATGGCCTCGCGGTGCAGCTCGGAAAAGCTCGTGACGCTCCAGGTGGCCGCGTCGATGTTCCAGTCGTCCTGGAGCATCTGCGCGGCGGCCATGACTTCGCCCAGGATGGCGCCGGAGCCGAGCAACTGCACGCGCGCGGTCGGCAGACGTTGCGGCGTCAGCGGATACATCCCTTTGAGAATGCCCTCGCGCACGTCACGATCCGGCATCGACGGCTGCGCGTAGTTCTCGTTCGTCACCGTGAGGTAGTAGAACGTGTCCTCCTGGCGCTCCAGCATTGCGCGCATGCCTTCGTCGAGGATGACGGCCACCTCGTAGGCAAAGGCCGGGTCCCACGCGCGGCAGTTCGGCACGGTGGATGCGGCAAGATGGCTCGCGCCGTCCTGATGCTGCAGGCCTTCTCCGCCGAGCGTTGTCTTGCCCGCCGTGGCACCGATCAGGAAGCCGCGCGCGCGCTGGTCTGCCGCTGCCCAGATGAGATCGCCGATGCGCTGGAAGCCGAACATCGAGTAGTAGATGTAGAACGGCAGCATCGGCAGATCGTGCGTGCTGTAGGCGGTGGCGGCGGCAATCCACGACGAGATGGCGCCAGCCTCCGAGATGCCTTCCTCCAGGATCTGGCCGCTCGTGTCTTCGCGGTAATACAGCATCGAACCCAGATCTTCCGGTTCGTATTGCTGGCCCAGCGGCGAATAGATGCCGACCTGGCGGAACATGCTCGCCATGCCGAACGTGCGCGCCTCGTCCGCCACCACCGGCACCATGCGCGGGCCCAGCGTGTCGTCTTTCAGCAGGTTGCCGAACATCCGCACGATCGCCATCGTGGTCGACATCTCGCGGCCTTCGGCTTGCAGTGCGAATTGTCCCCAGGATGGCAACGCAGGCACGGTCAGCGCCTGCGTTGCCGCCTTCCGCCGTCTGGGCAGATAGCCTCCGAGGGCAGCCCGGCGCGCATGCAGGTATTGCATCTCCGGGCTGTTTGGCGCTGGCTTGTAAAACTTCAATTGCTCGACGTCGGTGTCCGACAGCGGCAGGCCGAAGCGATCGCGAAACGCCTTGAGCTGATCGACGTCGAGCTTCTTCTGCTGGTGCGTCGTCATCCGGCCTTGCCCAACGCTGCCCATGCCAAAGCCTTTCATCGTCTTGGCGAGGATCACGGTGGGCTGGCCGGTGTGCTGCAGCGCGCGGGCGTAGGCGGCGTGGAGCTTGCGCACGTCGTGGCCGCCGCGGCGCAGGCGGTCGATGTCTTCGTTGCTGAAATGCGAGACGAGCGCGGCAAGCTCGGGGTTCTGGCCAAAGAAGCGCTCACGGTTGTAGGCGCCGTCGTTGGCGGAGAAGGTCTGGAACTGGCCGTCGACGGTCTGCGCGAATGCACGCAGCAAGGCGCCCGAATGGTCGCGGGCGAAGAGGGCATCCCAGTCCGAGCCCCACAGCACCTTGATGACGTTCCAGCCGGCACCCGTGAACTGCGCTTCGAGTTCGTCGACGATGCGGCCGTTGCCGCGCACGGGGCCGTCGAGCCGCTGCAGGTTGCAGTTGATGACGAACACGATGTTGTCGAGCCGCTCGCGCGCCGCCAGCGACAGCGCGCCGATCGATTCCGGCTCGTCCATTTCGCCGTCGCCAAAGAAGCCCCACACCTTGCGTTCGGCGGTTTGCAGCAGCCCGCGGTTGTGCAGGTAGCGCATGAAGCGCGCCTGGTAGATCGCATTGATCGGCCCGATGCCCATCGACCCGGTCGGGAACTGCCAGAACTCGGGCATCAACCACGGATGCGGATACGAGCACAGCCCCGGACCGGTGATTTCGCGCCGATAGTGTTCGAGCTGCGTTTCACTCAGGAAGCCTTCGAGATACGCACGTGCGTAGACGCCAGGCGACGAGTGCGGCTGGAAGTAGACGAGATCGCCGCCGTGCACCGCGTTGTCTGCCCGGAAGAAATGGTTGAAGCCGACTTCGAACAGATCGGCGGCCGAGGCGTAGCTGGCGATGTGGCCGCCCAGCTCGCCGTAGGCCTGGTTGGCGCGCACCACCATGGCGAGCGCGTTCCAGCGCAGCGCGGCGGCCAGTCGCTCTTCGGTATCGATGTCGCCGGGATACGGCGGCTGCGCCTCGACAGGGATCGTGTTGGCGTAGGGCGTGACGCGGGCGAGAGCGGTGCCGACGCCCAGCTTTGCGGCGCGCTCCGCCAAGCGGTCGAACAGAAACTGCGCGCGGGCGGTGCCGGCATGCTGGACGACGGCCTCCAGCGCTTCGAGCCATTCGGCGGTTTCCCCTGGGTCGCTGTCTTCGATGCGGTGCGCGAGGGAGCGCATCGACGCGGCGCCGGTCGATAAATCCGTCATGACGGGTCCTGCCTGAAGGAAGGATGGGAAGGCGGGCCGTGATCATGCGATGCACGCCCGCGCCCGGATGCGCCGCCGCGGCGGCGCTGCATCAACCGTTGCGGAAGATGAAGCTGTAAGCGTTGAGTGCCGGCACGCCGCCCAGGTGGGCGTACAGCACGCGCGAGCCTTCAGGAAATTCACCGTTGCGCACCATGTCGATCATGCCGTGCATGGATTTCCCTTCGTACACCGGGTCGGTCAGCATGGCTTCCTGGCGTGCGCACAGGCGAATGGCTTCGAGGGTGCCTTCATTGGGCAAGCCGTATTCCGGGCCGCCGTAGCGCGTGTCGAGCACCACGTCCTTCTCCGTGATGTTTCGGCCGAGGTCCACCAGTTCGGCGGTGTGCTGCGCGATGCGGAGGATCTGCGCGCGCGTCTGTTCGGGCTTGGCCGAGGCATCGATGCCGATCACCTTGTCGGCCCGGCCATCCGCCGCAAAGCCGACGACCATGCCGGCTTGCGTGCTGCCCGTGACCGAGCACACCACGATGTAGTCGAACTTGAAGCCCAGCTCCGCTTCCTGCTGGCGTACTTCCTCAGCAAAACCGACAAAGCCCAGGCCGCCGAGCGGATGTTCGGAACAGCCGGCCGGAATCGGGAACGGCTTGCCGCCGCGCTTGCGCACGTCTTCCATGGCCTGTTCCCAGCTGGGCCGGATGCCGATGTCGAAGCCCGCTGCATCAAGGCGCACGTCGGCGCCCATGATGCGCGACATCTCGATATTGCCGACGCGGTCGTACACGGCGTCGGAGTAGTTCACCCAGTTTTCCTGCACCAGCACGCACTTGAGGCCGAGGTGCGCGGCCACGGCGGCCACCTGGCGCGTCTGGTTCGACTGAATGCCGCCAATGGACACCAGCGTGTCGTACCCGCCTTCCAGCGCTTCCGGGATCAGGTATTCCAGCTTGCGCGTCTTGTTGCCGCCGAAGGCCAAGCCGCTGTTGCAGTCTTCACGCTTGGCAAACAGCTCCACCTTGCCGCCCAGGTGCGCGCTCAATCGTTTCAGCGGTTGGATGGGTGTCGGGCCGAACGTCAGGGGATAACGGGGAAATCGCTGCAGGTTCATGAGGTGGCTCCTTCAGTGCCGCAAATGGCGGGATGTCGGAAACCAATGGTACGCAGAACGCCGCGAAATGAGGTTGCAAAGATCGTCTACTATCCGGAACGTAGTCGGCCGTAGACCAGATGACGAATATCTTTATTTCTTGAAAATGAAAAAGAGCGAAACAAAATTGCAGGAGGATTCTGACGCGTCGGCAGCTTCGGCGCGCCACGCCTTGGATCGCACCGATCGCGCGATTCTCCGGGCGCTCCAGCGCGATGCGTCCATCTCGAACGTGGCCCTGGCGGCCAAGGTGAACCTCAGCCCGCCGGCCTGCCTGCGCCGCGTGGAACGGCTCAAGGAGCTGGGGCTGATCAAGGGGATTGTTGCGCTGCTCGATCCGAGGGCGCTGGATCTGGGGTCGCTGGTGATGATCGGCGTCGTGCTGGATCGCTCGACGCCGGAATCGTTCACCGCATTCGAGAAAGCGGTGCAGAAGGTGCCCGGCTGCCTGGAGTGCCACGTCGTGACGGGCGAATTCGATTACTTCATGCTCGTGCGCACGAAAGACAACGAAGGCTACAACCGGCTCCACGCCGAGCAACTGCTGTATCTGCCCGGCGTGCGGCAGATACGGACGTTCATGGTGCTCAAGCAGGTGCTATCGACGACGGAGCTGCCGGTGGCGTAGCGTCGCGAACAAAACCCTCCTGGCGTCGTTGCGCCTCCTTGCCGTACCAGTTGTACTGTCTGCGTCGGCGCGCCTAGCCAGGCCCGCTTCGCTGGGTTTTGTTAGCGACGCTTGGCAGCCGGGCTGAGGCTCAGCTCTTGCGCTGCTCCATCAGGCGGTTCCACAGCATGCCGGCCCGGTTGCCGCTTCTGCAATACGCGAGGATGGGCTTGGGCAGCGTGTCGACCAAGGCGCCGAATGCGGCAACGTCTGCATCGCCAATGCCGTTCGGCTCGACCGGCAGGTAGCGCGCTTCCAGGCCCAGTTCGCGGGCGGCGGCGGCAATGTCCTCGAAGGCGGGCTGGTCGCTGCTTTCGCCATCGGGGCGGTTGCAGATGACCGAGCGGAAACCGGCATTGCGGATGGTCTTCAGATCGGCCGGCATGATTTGCCGCGATGCGGTCAATCCGCTCGATGCCGTGGCGCGGCATTGCTCGATCGCGCGCTGGAAGCACGCCGCGGCAAAGTCGACGTTTTGTTCGGTGGCAAAGCGGCCCAGGCTGATGCGGACGGTGCGGCCTGCGGCATCGGCATCCAGGCCGATGGCCGTCAGCACGTGCGATGGTGTGCCTGCTGCAGAGTTGCACGCCGATGTGGACGACACGGCAAGGTCGTCGCCCAGCATCATCGGCATGAAGCCCGGCGCGTTGACCGTCAGGCTGAGGGTGTGGGGAATGCGTCGTGCCACATCGGCGTTCTGCACCACGTCGCCCAGGGCGAGCACCGCTGCCTTCAGCCGCTGGCTCAGCGCACCAATGCGAGCGGTTTCGTGCTCCAGTTCAACGGCCGCCAATTCACACGCCACGCCCATCCCGACAATCTGATGCGTCGCCAGCGTGCCCGAGCGCAGACCACGCTCATGGCCGCCGCCGTGGATTTGCGGCGCAATGCGCGAGGCGATGTCGCGGCGGACATACAGCGCGCCGATCCCCTTCGGCCCATAGACCTTGTGGGCGGACATCGAGAGCATGTCGATGCCGAGTGCCCGCACATCGATCGGCGTCTTGCCGAGTGCCTGCGCGGCGTCGACGTGGAACAGCGCGCCGGCGGCATGCACGATCTGCGCGATCGTGCCAACGTCGGTCAGCGTGCCCAGCTCGTTGTTCACTAGCATGAGCGAGACGAGACCGGTGTCGGGCGTCATCGCAGCGGCCACGGCTTCGGGCGTTATTTCACCGTCGCGTGTCGGCGAGAGATACGTGACCGAACAGCCGCGCGCCGCCAGGTTCGCCATCGTGTCGAGAATGGCCTTGTGTTCGATGCGGCTGGTGATGAGGTGGCGCTTGCTGGTGGCCGCGTCTGCGTAGCCCTTCAGCGCGAGGTTGTTGGATTCGGTGGCGCCCGACGTCCAGATGATCTCGTCGGCATCGGCGCCGATGAGCGCGGCAACTTGCTCGCGCGCTTGCTCGACCTTGTTCCGCGCAACGCGGCCGGTCGCGTGTGAACTCGACGCTGGGTTGCCGAAGGCGCCTTCCATGCCAAGGCAGGCGGTCATGGCTGCAATTACGCGCGGGTCGGCGGGCGTGGTTGCTGCGTAGTCGAGGTAGTGGAGGGTATTGCAGTCGCTCATTTCGTTTCTGTGCTGCGGTGGATGCTGGGAAAATGATACGGCGGACAGCCGGGAAAAATAATTCAAAGTTTCCTGGGAAATCCTCGATGTGGCGGGGAATATTCTCTAAAATCAAGCTTCCATAGAAGAAAGTTTCTCTACAGAAATGGATGCCATTGACCGCGAACTACTGAGGCTGCTACAGGCCGATGCGACGCTGCCCATCGCAGAGCTGGCGCAGCGCGTGAACCTCTCGCAAACGCCGTGCTGGAAGCGGGTGCAGCGGCTCAAGGACACGGGCGTCATTCGCGCCCAGGTGGCGCTGTGCGATGCGCGCAAGCTGGGCGTCGGCACCACGGTGTTCGTGGCCGTGCGCACCGATCAACACACCGAGAAATGGGCGCAGCGTTTCACGCAGGTGGTGCGCGATATGCCCGAGGTGGTGGAGGTCTACCGGATGAGCGGCGAGATGGACTATCTGCTGCGCGTTGCGGTGGCCGGCATCGAAGACTACGACCGCGTGTACAAGCACCTCATCAAGTCCGTGCCGCTGTCGGATGTGAGTTCATCGTTCTCGATGGAGCAGATCAAGTATTCGACGGCGCTGCCGGTGCGGGATGGGGGGCAGGGGGAGTGAGGGCTTGGGTGGTGCGCCAGTCGGATGGTTGTATCGCGGCTGAACGTGGGACTCTTCAGTGCTCCCGCGCCCAGCGTTCAACAAGCTCTGCCGGAATCGCCTGATACACCTCATCAAAGCGCTTGCCGGTCAGCCGTTCTGCTTGCTTGAGCAGAAGCGCAACAGGGCTGCTCGGCTCATGCGCCTCGAACCAGACCCGGGCGGCTTGAATGGAGGCGAGGGCGGTATTACGGTCCATGACGGGCTCAGGTGGGTTGCTATCAAGCGGCGTTACTACCGGGCCCTCGATGGTGCTGCCCATCAAGCCTTGTGAGACGGCCGGCGAGCGTTCCGAGACCGGAAGTGCAATCACAGCAGGTGCTGCCGGTGGTGACGCGCCAGTCACCGTATCCAGCAGTCGCAACAAGGTGCCCAGGTCAGGATAGTCGTTCGGAAGGTGATGTCGCGCCCAGGAGTCGATCGATGACGCAAAGGCTTGAGCCTCGTCCAGCGCGCACAGTACCGCGCCGTTTTGTTTGCGCAGTTCGTAGAGCTGGTGCTGCACTGCCTCGGGTGCCAACGCATCTGCTGCGCGTGGAGTGCTCAATGATCGCTCGACGTCGCGCACTCGCAGGCGCAACACGCCGTTGGTTGAGATCACTAGATCGCGCACGTCGTGCATCAGCCCCTGCGGGTCGGCCAAGGCGGCCAGCGCGTTAGCGCGCACGGCCGGGTCCGGCTCACCGTCCACCACCACTTGCGGGTAGATGGTCTCCGGCCATGTCTCTAGCAATCGAGACAGAATGCACAGCCCGTCCCGCAACCCAATTGCCTGGTCCAACCGGACCCGGCAGCGCACCAGCAATATGAGGATACGAATATCCCGCGTGCGCAGCAGCAGGCGACGGCAGTCTCGCTCCACTTCCGTCCAGTTGATTGCCTCAGGAGGGCTGACAAAATCACCATACTGAGCATCTTGCTTAGGCGTGACCTTACTTTGTAGAAGAACGAAATCGGGGTCGTATTCCAGATCGCTCCCGCACGGATGCGCCTCGGAGATGGGCTCCAACAGCTCGGGGAAGATCAAGGCACGGAGCGCGGGCTGCGCATCTTTGGTTTTCTTGCTGAAGAACATGTGATGGGTAAGCGGCGGCTGTGGCGCCACCGCCATGTGGTCATTTCGACGGGCGGAGAGTTGTTGAGGGAGCGTCTCAGTGCTTCGCGTACTGCTCCGGCTCGAACACCATGCCGGTAATGGCACGGTTGCGGTCAGGCTCGCCCAGCCAGGTCGACCATCCCAGGCGTTCCGATGAGCCGAGCACGGCTGGCGGAGCAGCGTCAGGCATCACCTGCAACTCAAGGCTCTCGCAGTGCTGGACAAGAAGTCGGACAAGATCAGTGGCTTTGCTGCGCGTGCGGAAGCTCGCCAAGAGCGTGAGCTGGTTGACAACCGCTTCGCCGCGTTGCGCGAAGTTGTCATGGGACAGGCCGACGTTGGCGCGCCCAACGCGCAAGCCGCCAATAACAAGCCGCGATTGGATGCCATTGCCGGTATGGTCAACGCGTACTACACCTCGTTGATGGTTGCCAGCAACGCGTTGGAGACGCGCAATTTGCCACCGCCTTCCGAAGCCGGTGCGCAGTTGCGCATGGAGGCCGCCAAGCTGCCGGCGCCGCTCAAGGAAGTACTGGCAGATTTGGTGATCCAGGGCACGCGTGACGTCAACAAGGGAATCGGCGACATCCTGATCGCGCAGATGAACGCAGTCATCGGCGAGAGTTGCCGCAGCGCTATTGACGGCAAGTACCCCTTCACGCCGACATCCAAGCAGGACGTGGATACGGAAGACTTTGCGCGGGTTTTCGCCAGCGGCGGTGTGCTGGATGACTTCTTCCAGAAAGTCCTGGCGCCACATGTGGATACGACGATTTCGCCATGGCGCTACAAGCTGACCGCGCCGGATGTACCACCGGTTGCCGGCCCCAGTCTTGTCCCGTTCCAACGGGCCAGAGAAATCCGCGAAGTGTTCTTTCGCGACCCTGGTGCCAAGAAAATAGCCTGGAAAGTCGACTTGAAGGTGGTCGAACTGGACCCGGAAATCGTTGAGCTGACGATGGACTTCGATGGCCAGAGCCAGCGCTACGTCCACGGGCCGGTGATTCCGCTCAACGTGACGTGGCCGGGGCCGCGTGGCGGGCAGGGCGCGGAAATCACGGCCAACCCGCGTGTTCGGCCCGAGACTTCCTCGCTCATCGCCAACGGCCCCTGGGCCATGATGCGCGTGATTGCCAAGGGCAAGCTGGACAACTCGGCCTCGCCCAGCCACTTTGTGGCTGAGTACGATTTCGACGGACGTAAGGCGAAACTTGATGTCAACACCGGCAGTCAGGCCAATCCGTGGACGACTGGGTTGCTGCAGGGCTTTCAGTGTCCGGGGAGGTCGGGTTGATGGATCACCGGTCACCGTCGAAGAACCACATCCTTCGCCTCGCCCAACCGCTGTTCTGGTTGCTGGCTGAGCTGTCGCCTGAGCTGGAGTCGGCGGCGCGGCTCGATACCCTCCGATCGGAGGCCCGCACACGGTTGACAACCTTCAAGAAGGCCTCCCTGGCAGCCGCACTCAATGCCGACAGCATCGGTATCAGCACAAAAGACGATCGCATCTATCTTGCCTTTAATAGCGACGAAGGTTTCGCCTCCGGGCGCGCCGACCTTATGCCGATGCTCGCGCGTCAGCTCGATCGACTTGCCACCGTGCTTGCCGACACGCGCGGCAAGGTCATCGTTCTTGGGCACACCGACGATGCCCCTGGCCCGCGCGATCGCGTGGCATCAAACCTTGCGCTGTCAACCTCACGCGCCACGGCGGTCGCGCGGCATCTGCAAGAGCGCGGGATCGCTTCGGATCGCTTGTCGATCGTCGGTCGTGGTGTGAAAGATTCCGTTGGAGATAACCGCACCGCTGCGGGTAGAGCGTTGAACCGACGCGTGGAGATCGTTCTTGAAAGCGTGCCAAATTCACAGCCGACAGGCCTTCAGCGATAGTGGGGCAACGAGGCAAACTTGTGTGGACAGTGATGGGGGAAAGCTGGGGTGTTGAAGGCCGGTCGAGATCGAGCGATACGTGCCAAGGATGAAATCTGAGGAACTTTCGCGAGCTCACTCGTTAAACCAAGAGTCATGGCGGGCAATGCTTGGCCGAACGCTATGAGGACGCGAAGACCTATTATCGTTTCCAGTGCGCGAGGGGCATGAGCGGGCCACCAATGGCGCCTGTATCTTCCGAGGCGCGTGGTGCGCTCCCTGCGCGTGCGAAGCTCGGCGAGTGGGCATAGAAGCGATGCGGAAGATTGCGACCTGGCGCGACGACCTATGTCTATCCGGTACTTACCTCAACAACGCGACCAAGCTGGAATGGGAATGCGTGCGCGGCTACCGATGGCACGCGGCGGCCGGTACCGTCCGCGCCGGACATTGGGTGCGCAATGTCATTTCCTTTCCTTGGTCAAACTACCAACGACCCGGTGCAGGCGTCGCTATGGGGTCGCCGAACGTCCATGGATTAAAGAAAATTTAATTCTGATTTTTGTTAATTTTATATGAGGCGGCCTCGCCGCTTCGAAAAATTCTGACTCTCTCCTGATCGGCTAAATCGTTTAAGTGGTTTCAAACCGATCCCTATTTTATTTGCCTCTTTCCCTGCTTGAGAGGGGTAAATAGCGCATTCAGTTATTGCTGTTTTCTCCGTTTACACCCCGAGTGTCCGTTGTCGCGATCACAGACCGCGTTACCCGCGAACAACTACAAAAACTGGGAGTGTCCCGCCTGATGCGGGCGGTGAAGCAGAGATGGCCGAGTCGATCCATATTGAACTGCGTGGCAAGCATGCCGTGTTTCGCCACATTGCATGCCTTTGCGCGCTCGCGTGGGGTATTCCCACATTTGGGGCGGGCGTGGTGCCAGACGGCGGAACTGTCACGACTGTGGTGTCGGGGGCAAACGGCCGGCAGATCGTCAATATCGCTCCTGCCGTGTCGGGCGTTTCGCAGAATACCTATACGCAGTTCAACGTCGGCACCGCTGGTGTCACCCTCAACAACGTCGGCATCAACGCCCGCACGATCGTCAACCAAGTCACCAGCACAAACCCCAGTCTGATCTCGGGTGAGCTGTCTGTAGCGGGGCCCAGGGCCAACGTCGTACTTTCCAATCCCAACGGCATTACGGTTGACGGTGGCTCCTTCGTCAACACCGGCCACCTCGCACTATCCACAGGCCAAGTCAGCTTCACCGACGTGCAGATCGCACCGGGTCTCAATCAACGTAACGTCAACCTCGACACTAGCAGCGGCACGATCACAGTGGGGCCGAACGGTTTGACCGGTACGTTGATCGGTTTGGACATGCTGGCCAGAAACATCAATGTGCAGGGGTCAGTCAACAACACGTTTTCCTCCCCAACGGCAGTAACCCGGCTGACCGCCGGTACGAGCCGCGCTGTTATCAACACGGGTCTGTCCCCAACGGACAACGGTCACGACTGGCTTCAACTGACGCCGCCCAGTCAACCGCAAACAGCAAGCAGCTATTCCATTGACATCACGGCGGCGGGCAGCCTCGCTAGCGGCCGCATTGAGCTGATCGTCACGGACAAGGGCCCGGGCGTACGCAGTGCCGGTGCATTGAACGCGTCGTATGGCGATTTCGTTCTCACGTCCAATGGGGGCGTTCAGCTCACCAACGCTGCGCTGACGGCTGCTAACAACGTGAGTCTTTCCGCCCAGGATGCGATTCAGCTTGGCGGCATGAACATCAAGGCCAACAGTGGCGGATTCAATGTGTCTGCGACTCGAAACATCGGCCTGTCTGAAAGCAGCGTGGTGGCCAACGGCGCCGTGATACTGGATGGTGCATCGGTTGCGCTTCAGAACAATGGTTCAGGAACCAGCACGCTCGCGTCGGTCAACAGCGGCGTGCTGATCAAGAGCGCAGGCGATATCTCCAACGTAAACACGCTGGTACAAGGCAATACCAGCATCAGCGCAAACTCGGACTCGGTCGGCGCGGTGACCCTGAATGCAGGTGGGAACGTACTGAACCAGACGACGCCAGGCAGTCAGTTGGGCATTCTGTTCGGCCAGAATGGCGATGTTTCGGTCAATGCCGCTGGCAACATCACCAATCGGAACGCGCGCATCCTGTCGAATCAACAGGTTGCCTTGTCAGCGGGTGGGGATTTCTTCAACGTCATTGACCATACCGATGGCGCTGGCACAGGGACACCTGTGACCTACTCGAGCCGCGGTACACGCTGGCTGGTCTTCTCCAAACGTGAATCCGGCATGTCAGTCGATTATGGCGAGGTGACCGATCCCGCCCGGCTGGCTTACATCACTGCAGATGGCGGTAACGTCAAGATCTCGGCCAACAACGTGGTCAACGCTGGCGGCTCTATCCTTTCGAACAACGGCGATATCTCGATCCGTGCAGCGGGGGCGCTGACCACGTCGGCCGTCTTTACAGGTCAGGCCAGCTTTGGCCAGAGCTGCCTGTTCTTCTGCTCATATCGTGCATCCAGCACTGTCCAGGCATACGGCGGCGTGATGCAGGCCGGCGGCAATATTGACCTGACTGCCGGTTCGCAGCTGTTGAACGTGGGGGGCATCGTTCAAGCCGTTGGGACATTGACGCTGTCGGCGCCGAAAGTCATTGCGCAGGGCGTGACGGGCTATTCGGGGTTTGTGCGCGAACACGACATGAAGGCTTGGTTCGGTAACAACTGGGCAGCCATCTACCGCACGGATACCGGCGGCATTTTTCAGGCGGGAACCGGGCAAATCCAGATTGCCGGAGAGGCTGATATCAACGGGGGACTGTTTTCGGCGCCGGGTGGCGTACAGGCAAGCGATGGGGTCGTCACCATTCGTCCGAGGCAGCGTACGCCCGTCACGATTCAGAACCATCTGGGTCTAATTTCCTGGGTCGGGTTCTGACATGCGACGCATCGGATTGGCTGCCGGCATGGCGGCGCTGAGCATTACTGGGGCCCTCGCGCAAACGCTTCCACCTGGGGCGTTCGTACTGCCGCGTCCCGAGCAAGACCCTGCTCAGCGTCTGCTGCAAGATCAGAAGAGTCGGGAGCGTCAACAGGAAGCGGATCAGGCGCCTGCGCAGATTGCTTTGCCACAGGTGCCCGCAGTGCCCGACATTCCAAAAGATGCAGACGTTGACTCGCTGGCGGATGTCGAGCCCATGTTCGTGATTCGCGAAGTGGAATTCACCGGCGATAAAGTGCTGCCGCCCAGCGACATGCAGGCCATCGTGGCGCCGTTCCTGGGCCACAAGCTAGGTCGTAACCGAGTGAATCTGCTGCTGCGGCGGTTGACCGAGACCTTTATCGAGCGCGGGTACATCACCACGCGCGCTTACCTGGGGCCGCAGAACCTCGCTTCCGGTGTGATGAAGGTCAACATCATCGCGGGCCGGGTGGGCGGCTATACGCTGAACGGTACGCAGTTGCGTCCCCTACCAGCGGATGCGCGTCCTTTCCAGACCGAAGGCGGCGGTGTATTGACTGACGCGGGAACCGCCTTGGCCTTCGGGAGCGGCGTGGGCAACGTCCTACGCTTGCCGGACCTAGAGCAAGGCGTTGACCAGATCAACCGACTGCGCCGCAACCAGGCAGAGATTCAGATTCTGCCCGGACAGTCGCCGGGTGACTCGGTAATCGCCATCGCGAATCGCCCCGGCGATCGGTTCTTTTACGACGTCGGGATGGATAACTACGGCAGCACGCAGACCGGCAAGCAGCGCTATCGAGTGAGCGCCGAAGCGGACAACGTGATTGGCCTTCAGGAATCGATTGGGCTTAACTACGTCGGTACGCGGGACAGCAACGCCGTCGTCTTTTCGACAGCTGTGCCCGTGGGGTACCAGACGTTCAGCTACACCACGTCCGTATCGGAATATCAACAATTGATCGGCGATGTGGCCTTGCTGCAGGGTCGGTCGTTCAGCCAGATTCTGGGTTGGAACTCGGTGCTGGGCCGCTCACGTGCAGGGCGATACAGCTTCGATCTGACGTTCACGAAAACGCGATCTGAGCGCAGTGTCAACGGCCTTGATCTGTCGCCGCAAAGCCTGTCGGTGCTGCGCGCCGCGCTCAACGGCTTCACGCGCTTCACCGCATCCGGTCAACCTGCCACGGTGACATACGAGGTGGGCTATTCCCGCGGTCTGCCATGGCTCGATGCAGACCATGATGCGTCGGGCATCACTAGTGGCGATGCACACAGTCAGTTCAACAAGCTCGATGCAACGTCGACTGTGCAAATGACGCTCGGCTCTGTCGGGCCAACATCGTGGGCGTACCGCGGGACCATCCACGGCCAACTGAGCCATGTTGCCCTGTTCGGCACGCAGCAGATCTTTCTTGGCGGCATGAGTTCGGTTCGCGGCTTCGCCGAGGGCGGTATTGCGGGCGACAGCGGTGTCTATGTGCGCAACGAATTGGCCTGGCAGAACGCGCCCGTATGGCATGACGCACGCATCGAACCCTATCTTTTCCTTGACGGCGGTAAAGCGCATTTGGTAGCGCAGGGCGGCTGGCCGACGCTGGCGGGTACTGGCATCGGCGCTCGCCTCCAATGGAAATTCCGCAGTCAACTCATCACCAGCGAACTGCTGGTGGGGCAAGCACTGATTCAACCCGCATCGCTTGGCAAGAAAGCCACCGTATTGCTGGCCACACTCAACTGGTCGATTTAATTGAAGGACTCTCCATGAAAAACCATCGCACTGTTCGCGTACTCCGGAATGCACTGCTGCTTGGCATGCTGGTGCTTGGAGCACAAGCGTCGTGGGCTGCGACGAAGACCAACGCGCAAGCCGCGCCTGCAGACGCGGGCCCTCTGCCAGCCGGCGTGGTAGCGCGAGTGAACGGCACTGCGATTACGCAGCAACAGGTGGATCAGGCAATCGCTGCAGCCAACGTGCCGGCCAGCCCGCAGGCACGCGAGGCCGTGAAGAACCAACTGATTGCACGCGAACTCTTCCGTCAGGCCGCAGAAAAGGGCCACTACGATGCGCGGCCCAACGTGCGCGCAGCCATGGAGCAGGCCAAGACGCTGGCGATGACGCAGGACTACCTGCGTGATGCGGTGAAGCCCGCACCGGTATCCGAAGCAGACGTACGCGCCAAGTACGACGCCATCGTGGGCTCGCTTGGCGAGTTTGAGTACAAGCCCAGCGCCATCGTCGTAAAAGATGCCGATACCGCGCAGAAGGTGCTCGACCAGATCAAGAAGGGGACCGATTTCGCGCAGTTGGCCAAACAGTTCAGCCAAGGCCCGACCGCAGCCCAAGGCGGCGCGTTGAACTGGGTCTCCTTCAAACTTCCGTTGCAAGAGGGGAAGATGCAAAACTGGCCCCTGCCGTTGGCAACTGCGTTGACGCAATTGCCTGACGGGGCAGCCTCGGCGTCGCCAGTGCAGGTCGACGGCGCGTTCTGGATCCTGCGTGTCGAGGCGAAGCGCCCGACGCAGATTCCGCAGTACGACCAAATCAAGGATGTCCTGCGCAAGCAGCTTGAGCAGGTCGAAGTGCAAAAGGCGACAACCCAAATCGTGGTCGACCTGATGAAGACCGCCCGCATTCAGCAATAACGGAAGCGGCCTTTTAGGCCGCATGCCACTTGCGCACGCTCTTTTCTAGGGGAGAGCTGCGGCCATCGCTCGAACAAGAAGCGCAACGACCATGAACACGCGCCAGCGACTCTATTTTCACCAACTCGAACAAGCCAATCTGGCACGGGATACCGCTTGCTCCGACGCGATGTTCTCGCATGCGGATGCGCAACGGCATCTTGCGCAGGGCAAGCCGCTGTGGAGGCGGGCTGTGGCGGGTTTGGTGGCGGTGTTCATGTGGCTGAGCCCGTTGACGGTCACCATTGAGCAGGGCCGCAGCGCTGCTGGGGTATTGAATGCAGGCACACACGCACCCAGCCCCGAGGCTTGGTCCGATTGGGTTGCAATGACGGCGCTGCGTATTCGCCTAGCTTGGCATGCAGCGCAGGCAGCCCCCATCGTCGACCCCAACGCGCCCATCGTCTTCCGTCCCGGCGTGACGCAGACCACAGGTGTGGGCGGTGGCGTGCCGGTGGTCAACATCACTGCCCCCAACGCTGCGGGCATCTCCCTGAACCAATTTCAGAGCTTCAATATCGATCCAGTCGGATTGATCCTGAACAATAGCCTCATGGGCGGCACGTCTTTGACGGGCGGCCAACTGAGTGCCAACCCGTACCTCAGTAATCGTGTTGCCAGCACGATCATCAATGAGGTGACGGCAACCGGGGCGAACTACGCCAGCTTGCTTGCTGGACCGCTGGAAGTCTTCGGCGCGCCAGCCACCGTCATCATTGCCAACCCGAACGGTATCACCACGCGTGGCGTGGGATTCGTCAACACATTGGGTGTGACGCTCAGTACGGGCAAACCGCAATTCCTGTCAGGGCCGAACGGCACCACCACGGACTTCACCAACGCGCAGGCGATTGGCTACAACGTGACGGGCGGCCACATCCAGATCGAGGGAAATGCAGGCGTCAACGGACCGGGGCCCGGTATCGAAGGCACGGTCGGTACCATCGATCTGATTGGCCAGACGATTGGCATCAATGCGCCGCTCTATGCGGGGTCGCGCATCAATATCATTGCAGGTCGCCAGTTCGTGGCGCCGACTTCTACCACCGATAGCGGGACGATCTACGGCACGACATCCAACGGATCGTCGAATACCGCAACTGCCATCAATGCAGCAAACGGCGGCGCGAACAACGGCTATGCGATCGACGCGACCGCATTCGGCGCGGTTACGGCCGGACAAATCCAGGTGGTAGGAACTGCTGCCGGGATGGGCGTTCGGATGGATGCCCAACTGGCTGCGAATGCCGGCGATCTGAACATCGCATCGAACGGTGATGTCTCACTGGCAGGCACAGCAGCACAACAGCAGGCGAATGTGCAGGCCGCCGGCAACGTGTCGCTCAGCGGTACACATGTTGGTGTGGGTGGCTACACCATCACTGCCGGTGGTGATGTGACCTCTACCGGTCAGGTGCAGTCGGGCAAGCAACTGAGCGCCATGGCTGGTGGCAATATCAACGTGGGCAATACGCAGTCGACGGGAGACACCACGCTCTCCGCCGGCGCAAGCGTGCAAGCCGGGACCGTGCAAAGCGGTGGCGCACTCGCCATCACCGCGACGGGAAACGCTGGCGGCGGCGATATCACCGTCAGCGGTGCCACCGTCGCAAGCACAGCGGCAACGCTGACTGCCGCGCGTGACATCGACGTGACAGGGCAACTCAGCGCGGCGTCCGTCACCGCGCAGGCGGGGCGTGACGTCAATACGCGGACGGGCGCGAACGTACAGTCCTCAGCGGATACTGCATTGTCTGCAGGGCGCAATCTTGTGAGCCAAGGCACGCTTAATAGCGGTGGCAATCTCACGCTGGCAGCGGGGCAAGGTCTGTCGATTGTCGGGCAGGCTACCGCGATCGCTAGCGCTGCGTTGAACGCCGGTGGCGATACGCAAATCTCGGGTTCGCTTGCCAGTGGCGCCGCAATGACGATTGCGACAGGCGGCAATCTTTCTGTTCCAGGTTCTGTGCTGGGTAGTACCAATGTCAGCCTGAACGCCGGCCAGGCGATCGATATCGGCGGTGTCCTGATTGCGCAGCAGAATGGAAACATTCATGCAGGCACAAACCTCACAGGCGCAGGGTCGCTTGCGTTCGGCCAAGGCGCCACGCTCCAGACCGGCAACGATGTAGCGCTTGCAGGCAAGCTGCTGTCGAACGCACTCACTGTACAGGCTGGCAACGGCGCGAGTTTCCAAGACGTTCAAGCAGGTGGCGCCTTCAACGTTGCTGCAATGGGCGTCACTGGCGGTGGCGATGTCGTCTTCAACGGCAACGTGGCGTCGGTAGGCGCGGTGAGTGTCACCGCACAGCGTGATGTTGTTGTGGCGAGCAACGTTGCTGGCGGCGATCAGGTCGCCTTGTCTGCCGGGCGCAATGTCAATGTCAGCGCCAGTGGTGGCGTGCAGACGGTCGGAGCGTTGAACCTGAATGCGGCCACTGGCAACGTGGCATCGGCCGGCCAGTTGACCGTTGGTAGCACGCTTGCTGTCAACGCTGGAACTGACGTGACGCTGCGCGGTAGCACGAGTGCCATCGGTGATGTCACCGTGGGGGCAGGGCGTGATATCGCGCTGTCCGGTTCGGCATCGACCCAAGGCAACGCGCAGCTCACTGCTGCCAATAACGTCACCCTGGCTGGCAACACCGCGGTGGCAGGCAACGTGGCCGTCAACTCGGGGCGCGACACCAATGTCAGCGGCAGCCTGCAGGCCAATGCCGTGAATCTGGTGGCCGCTGGGTCCGCGACGCTGAACAACGTACAAGCCAATGGCGACCTGACCGTACAGGCGAAGGGGACCGCTGGCGGCGGCGATATCTCTGTAAGTGGCGCGGTGCAGGGGGCTGGAGCCGGCAATCTCGTCGCAGCCAGGGACGCCCAGGTCACCGGGAACCTGCAGCTCGCATCGAAGCTGAACGTGAATGCTGGCGGTAACGTCACGGTTGGCGGCATGCTGCAGTCCAATGCCGATGTGCTGCTCCAGGCGAACACGGGCTCGATCACCAATACGGGGACGGTGCAGGCGGGCGGAAACGTGACGGCAGGGGCCGCTCAAGCCATCATCCTAGGCGCGCAGTCCAGTACCTCCGCTTTAGGTGATACGGCGCTCACGGCGGGGACGAATCTCACGCTGGGCGGCACCCTGGTAGGCCAAGGTAATGGCTCGCTGTCGGCGGGAGGCGCAATCAGCGGCGGTGGCAATACCGCCTTCGGCTTGGCAACGACGTTGCAATCGACCGCAGATACAAATCTAAGCGGCGCGTTGCGTGGCGGAACCGTGCAGATGACTGCCGGTGGCACCGCGAACCTGCGAGACGTTCAGGCTGGTTCAACCATGACCTTGTCAGCTGGGCAGGATTTGAACCTGACTGGCGCTACCGCGGCGGGTGCCAATATCACGGCGTCTGCCGGCGGCAATCTGAACGTTAGCGGCAGTGTCCAATCGGCAGGCAGCACGGCACTGACCTCCATCAGTGGATCGATGATGTCGACCGGCACGATCGCCAGCCAGGGCGCGCTTGGCATTCAAGCCGGTACGGACATCAATCTCGGCGGCGCAACTACGGCCAGTGGTGATGCGACGCTGTCCAGCGGCCGCGATCTCGCCGTATCGGGTACGTTGAATGGGCAAGGTAGCGGCACGCTGTTGGCTGGTCGCGATCTGACCGGTACGGGCGTGATCTCGTTCGGCCGACAGGCCGCGTTGGTGTCGGGACGCGACGTTAACCAAGGGGGCCTAGTCCAGGGGCAGGCTGTCAACGTCACTGCGGGCAATAGCCTCAGTGTGAACAACGTCGAGTCCGCCTCGACACTCGACCTGCAAGCGCAGGGCAATAATGGCGGCGGCGTAATCCAGGTCAACGGTTCGGCTGCGGCTGCAAGCGCTGTCCAACTGACAGCGGCGCAGGATGTCTCGATTGGAGGCAAGCTGGCGTCGGGTTCCACCGCCACCGTCAACGCGCAAGGCAACATTGGCGTGGCGGGCGCGATCGAAGCGGTTGGTAATACGTCATTGACTGCGCAGCGAGGCAGCCTCAATGCGAGCGGAGGCATCAGCAGCGGCGGCAGCCTTTCTATTGGTGCGGGCCTCGATTTGTCGCTGGGAGCTAGCACCAGTGCCATCGGCACCTTACTTCTGAGCGCCGGACGGGACGCGGTTTTGAACGGTGTGCTAATCGGTAACGCAGATGGAACCGTAGTGGCGGGCCGCAATATCACCGGTGCGGGCACACAGGCGGTAGTTCAGGCACTGACGCTTCTGTCCGGTCAGGACGTAACGTTGACGGGCTCCATGCAGGCCAACAGCGTCTATGTCAATGCCGGCAACAATGCCGCGCTGAACAACATCCTGTCTTCTACCACGTTGGGAGTAGTCGCCAATGGCAACGGTGGTGCCGGCGACGTTGTGCTGAACGGAACCGTTGGCGTACCGGGTTCGATTGGGCTACAGGCCGCCCGTGATGTGGCGGTCAATGGCGCCTTGACGGGGGGCGCAGATGTGCAGTTGCTGGGCGCCCGAAACGTGACTGTTGCGGGGGCGGTGCAGTCGGCAGCGGACCTTCTCTTGTATGCACAGGGCGGTACGGCTTCCGTCGCCGGTAGTCTCGCGACCAACCAGACGCTTTCTGTCGTTGCCGGCCTTGATGTGAACCTGGGCGGGCAAGCGTCTGCCGCGAGTTCCTTCCTGGCACTGGCCGGGCGCGACATCGTGCTTAGCGGTGCGGTAGCGGGGCAAAGGGACGGCACGCTGTCTGCCAGCCGCAATGTCACCGGCGCGGGTAGCGCCGCATTCGCACAGTCGGCCACGGTAACGGCAGGCCAAGACACCAGCCTAACCGGTACGTTGCAGGGCGCGAGCGTGATGGTCACCGCCGCCAATACGGCTGGCTTGGGCAAGGTCCAGGCTGTGAACGGCCCCTTGAGTGTCACCGCCAACGGCACTGTGGGTGGTGGTGATGTGACCGTTGCTGGTGCCATGACCTCGGCAAGCGATCTGACCCTGCAAGCGGCTCGCGATGTTAGCGTGACCGGGGCAGTCAATAGCGGTGGGATCGGTTCCGTTCAGGCAGGGCGCAACACGAGTTTTGCGGATGCGCTCAACACTGTGGGCACCTTGTCGGTTGCCGCGAATGCCGGTCAGGTGAACCTCTCGACCGTGGCGACGCAGGGCAACCTGACTGCGTCGGCCGGTACGTCCCTGTCGGCGACAGGCGTTGTGGTGTCGGCAGGCTCTGCCAATCTGTCTGCAGGTACGGATCTGACACTGTCTGGCGGGGTTGCCGCTCAGCATTCGGGTGCATTGGCGGCCGGGGGCAATTTGAGTGCAGCGGCTGTGGCATTTGGTGATCAAGCCAGCCTGTCTGCCGGTGGCAATGTCAGCGTGACTAATGGTGTTGCCACGAATGGCACGCTGACGGCTACCGCTGGCAATAGCCTGACGCTGGGCTCCGCGCAAGCCGGCACCGCGCTGTCGCTGATCGCGAAGGGACAGGGTGGTGGCGGTGATATTGCTGTTGCGGGTACGACCGTAGCGGGGGGCTTGCTGTCGATGACAGCGTCACGCGACGTGTCGCTCAATGGTGCCGTTCTTGGCTATGGTGCGGCCAATGCAACTGCCGGTCGGAATCTCTCGATCAGCGGTGCGTTTGGCACCAATGCCAATGCCACGCTTGCGGCAACCACTGGCAGCCTGAGCGTTGCAGGTCCACTGACGGTCGGAGGCAACCTGATGGCTACGTCAGGAGCCGGGCTCTCCTTGGCGGGCGGTCTCATCAATGGCGATACCGCTTTGACCGCGCAGGGCGGTGTGACACTCACCGGTAACCTGCTGGGCCTCGGGGCAGCCACGATCCAGGCTGGCAGCGCCATCGCCGGTGGTGGTGCGCTGAGCTTTGCAAAAGACACCAGCCTGCAAGCTGGCAACGGCATCGCCCTGGGCGGCATCGAAACGGCTGGCAAGTTCAGCGCCAACGCCGGCGGCGATATCGCCTTGGGTGCAACGACTGCAGTCGGCGACGTCAAGGTTCAGTCGACTGGTGGCAGCACCACATTCGGCGGTCAGATCGCGACGGGCGGCAACCTCAACGTGCTGGCCGCGCAGAATGTGTCCGCCATGAGTGGTGTGTCGGCCGTCGGCGCCGTCAGCATGATCGGCACGCAGGGCAACGTAACCGTTGGGGGTGTTTCTGCCAATGGTGACGCGACCTTGCAGGCGGGTCAGATGCTCGCGTTGTCCGGGACCAGCACCATAGCGGGCCAAGTCGGCCTGAGCGGGAACAATGTCACGCTGACTGGCACATTGGCAGGCTCCAAGAACGTCAACGTTGCAGCGCAATCTACGCTGGATAGTAGTCAGGCACAGGTTGTCTCGACTGGAAATACAACCCTGAGCGGCACCAACGTTAAAACGGGCAACCTGCTGGTCGGTGGTGCACTCGATGCGCACGCAAGCAACCAACTGTCGCTCACGGGCCAGCAGGTGCTGGCGGTGGGGAATGCCACGCTGGCCGCAGGTGGAACGCTTGCCAACACGAGCAGTGTGCTGGCGGGTGGCAATCTCAACGTATCCGGCAATGTGGTGACCAACGCCACCGGTGCATCGCTTGCGTCGACGGGCACCACCACGGTCTCGGCGGGCAGTTTCAGCAATGCGGGCATCGTCAATGGTGGTACGAGCAATGTTGTTGCCAGTGGCGCGCTGGCCAACAGCGGGTCGCTCCTTGGCTTGAACGCACTGAACATTACAGCCGGCACGCTGAACAACCAAGGCGGGTTGATCTTTGCAGGCGACCCGAGCGCCACCGGTGGGCCGACCACCGGAGATTTGTCGCTCACACTGACCGGGGGAAATGGTGCATTCAGCAACGCCAGCGGCAACATCCTGGCCCAGCGAAACATGGGCATCTCGGCCGTCAACATGGCTTTTGATCCCTCGCAAGGCACTATCAGTCAGGGCGGTCAGCTCAACATCAATGCCGGCTCCATCTACGTCTCGGGCACCTGGAAACTAGGCGGCCAGAGTGTGACTGCCAACGGCAACAACGGTTTCACCAACGCCGGCACCATCACAGGAACGTCCGCTGTCACGCTGGGTACTAGCGGCATGTTTACGAACGTGGGACAGGTCAGCGCTTCAGATCTGACGATCAATGGCGCATTTTCCAACGCTGCAGGAGCAATCCTCCATGCCGGTAATTCCCTGACGCTGAATGGCTCTGGCACGAACCGCGGCGCCGTGGAGTCGATGGGTTCTCTTACGGTCAACGGCGGCTCGTTCGATAACCAACTTGCCACGACACAAGCGGCAGGAAATGCCACCTTCAATCTGAGCGGCACACTGCAGAACACCGGCGGGACGATTACGGCGGGGAATAATGTCTCCATCACCGCCGCCAGCGTGGTGAACGATCAGACTGCGCCGTCCGGGCAGCAGACTTACACAACACAAATCAGCGATCCTTCTCTACTGTTGTCAGCAGGGATCGGTAACGTGAGCTATTGGTCCCGTGTTCACGTTTGCTGCACGATCGAGGCTTCTGACGACGTTCTGAAAACGCAGGCAGCAACTCTAGGCGACCTCTTGTCTCCGCTAGGCGGTGGGGCCGCGAGCGCCAGTTCCGTGTCACTGCAATACACATGGGTGTCGAATTCCAGCGTCAGCAACGCGCCCTACTGGGTTGTGACTGCATCGCCTAATGGTGGCTCGCCAGTTCAAACCATCGCATTGCCGACGGTCTATCAAAGCGTAACCACGCAGACGCCGGGAACATCGGGTGTGATATCGGCTGGCAATGGGCTGGCAATCACCGCAAACTCGTTGTCCAACCGTGGCGGTCAGATTTCAGCGCTGAATGGGGTTGCGCTCAATGTGCAATCGCTCAGCAATGGCGCTGTCGCTCCCTTGCTGTCGAACCAAGTGAACACCTGGGTAGACCAGGCGGGTTTTTCCTCATTCCTGGCGCAGCTGGCATCGCTATCGGCCCCAGTCGAGTCACCGGTTGTCGGATCCTGTTTCAATAGCGTTAGCTGCGACTTCGCTCCGTCGTATTACACGTTCAATACGGGGGCGCTGGCTCCGACAGCGTCCGGCACGGCCACCACCAGCATGCCGCTCGGCATGATCGCTGCTGGCGGCAATCTCACCGTTAGCGGCGGCAACCTTGTCAACGAGGGCATCCTCTACGCCGGCAACAACGTGCTGGTCAATGCGGCCAGCCTGACCAACCAGGGCGGCAACCAGCAGAACTATTCCTCGCAAGTCGGCTGCGCCTCGGGCGTACCGGATACCGCTTGCGGTACCGCTGGAAATCCACGGGGCAACAACCCGAACACCAATACGTTCAGCTATAGCCAGCAGAACGCGTCGATCTACGCTGGGCATGATCTCGTCATTGCCGCTGGGCAGGTCAACAATACCTACGGCAACCTGATTGCAGGGCACAACGTTGTGGTGGGCGGGGTCGGGTCAACTGCCAGTTCGACCACGCCGGCACAAAGCCTGACCAACACCTCCGGCAACATCGTCGCGGGCAACAACGTTGAGTTGAACGTTTCGGGTGCCATCACCAATACATTGCCACCGCCGGTGACGGTGCATCAGAACTACGGTACGCAGCAGCAGTACGCCGGCTGCATGACCGCCAACGGCTACAAGGAAAGTTATTGCGAAGGCTACGTCGACCAGCAGTCGGGTAGTTCCTCCGTCATCTCCGCGGGTAACACGCTGAAAATCAATGCTGGTTCACTGACAAACGTGGGCAGCCTGATCACCGCGGGCGCAAGCGCCGTGATCAATGTCGCAGGACCGGTTGTCAACAGTGCGCAGACGCTGAATGCCTATTGGCACTCGCATTGGGTGCAAGAGACGGGCATGTTCAGCAGCGACAAACGCCATGACATCTGGGCGTGCGGCTCTGCAGATCAGTGCGCGCAGCTCTATGGCAGTGCCTATACCGGTACCGGAGGGGTGATCAACCCGCCCACGCCGGTGGGCAACATTGCTGCCACCATTCAAGCGCCGAACCTGAGCATCAGTTCGAACGGCCAGATCCAGAACGTGGGCAACGTGCTGGGCACTAGCGTATCTCTGGCTGGCCAGCAACTGATCAACGGCATCACTACGTCGAATACGTACACGCCACGCGTGAACGCATCGTCGCAGGTGATTTCACTGTCGCCTTCGACGATGCCGGGGTTGAATCTCGGCGTGCCGCGCACGGTCGGCAGTGGCCAATTGCCTACTCCGGTGCCGGGGAAAGCGTCTTACGTGGATGGCGAGCTGAGCCCGGCGCTGTCAGCCGGAATTGGTCCGCAGACGCTGCTGAGCAATCTGCCGGCCAACCTGCAACCCAGCTCCACCCTTTTCTATTACAACCCTGACGAAGAGAACCTGCTCTTGCAACAGGCGGCCCTGGCGCAAACCGGCAAGGCCAGCTTTGTCGACGGCTTGACTACCGACAGCCAGCAGAACTTGTCGGTCACGCAGATTGAGAAACAGGTGCTGTATCAGAACGCGCTCAACTACGCCCAGGCCAACGGTCTGCAACTGGGCACGGCGTTGACGCAAACGCAGGTCAGCCAGCTTGACCGGCCGATGCTGTGGTACGTGGAGCAGACGGTTCCGGACCCGAGCTGCACAGCCACAGGCACAGCCACGTGCCCGACAATCACCGCGCTGATGCCGCAGGTGTACCTGCCGGCCAACACAACCGCCATGTCCGCTGGCGGCAACATCAGCGGGCAGAACGTCACACTGAACTTCCAGGACGGCAACGGCAGCATCCTCAATACGGGGAGCATCAGCGCCAGTGGCACCTTGGCCGTCAACACCAACTCGCTGACCAACCAAGCGAATCAGGTCGACGTGGGTCAGATCTGGAGCAGCGTCAGCGGCGGTTACATCAACACCACAGGAACACAGGTCCAGCCGGGCGGTTTCATGAGCGCGGCCAACATGGATCTGAACGTGCAGACGCTGAAGCAGATTGGTGGGGCGCTGCAGCAGCTCAACGCAGACGGCACGGTCGATCAGGCGGGTACGCAGCAACTGCTGGCGAACCTGCAGCACAGCCTGGGCGGCAATTTCACGCAGACGGCGGTTGCGGACAATCTGCATCAGGACTTCGTTAAGGAAGGCGGGTCTTTTGGCTTCGTGCAACTGGCCGCTATGGTGGTCGCCGTTGCAGCTGCAATCATGTTGCAGCCGGAGATATCCGGTGCAATCGCTTCCATGCAGACCGCCGCTGCGGAGGTTGGTCTTAACACGCTGATTACCACAGGGTCCGTGCAGGCGGCAGCCGAAGCAGGCGGGGTTCTCGCTAGCGCTACCTTTGCCGCCGGTGGGCTTGCCAACGTCGCGATCTCGGTGGGCCTGTCGTCGTTGGCCGGCAGTGTGGCCTCGCAAGTGATTACCACCGGCAACCTCAACCTGGGTCAGGCCCTGCAAGCGGGCGCCGTGGCGGCTATCACGGCAGGCTTGACGAATGGAATTACCGGTGCACTTGAGCTGAGCAACCCAGGCATCAGCAGCATTGGCAACAACATCAGCCAAGGTAATTGGGCAGCGGTTCAGTCCAACCTTGGTCAATACGCCGAAGCGAGCTTGGCGCGCTCGCTAGTCAGTGCTGGCGTGAACACCATTGCCAACGGCGGCAGCTTCGGCCAAGCCTTAGCAAATGGCCTGGTGAGTGATGCCGCTGCGGTGGGGGCCAATGCGATTGGTGCGAATCTGTCGGGAATCGGCACTGCGGGTGCGTCGCCCGAGACGGTGTTGGCCAATGCGATTGCGCACGCGGCGTTGGGGTGTGCCGCGCAGAGTTTGAGTGGGGGGGATTGTGCCGGTGGTGCCATTGGCGGGGCAACGTCCGCGGTTTTGGCGCCACTGGTGGGTGGTGCGCTGGGCATTCAGACGGATGCTGACCGAGCCGACCCGACGAACCAGGCGCTGGTGACGGCGGTGGCGATGTTGGCGGGAGGTGGTCTGGCAGCAGCCTTAGGCCAGAACGCCACGGCGGCAGCCGGTGCCGCACAGAACGAGGCGCTGAACAATTACCTAGGCCCAAAGGATCGGCAGGCATTCGAGAGGGCCAAGCGTGAATGCGCGAACGGCGTTTGGTCGTCGTGTGCTGCCGCCAACATCTATGCGGAACGGGACCAAAAGAGCAACGATATCCTGGCTGATGGTCTGGCCAAATGTGAAGGAAGTGGCTGTCAGTCGCTTGCGAACTGGATTCAGGATCAGAAGACATCCTTGGGTTGCGGGTCGGGCAGTGGTTCCGCAGACTGTCAACTGTTGGAAAAGGGTTGGCAGATTGCACAAGCGAAAGCGCAGGGACTTGAGCTGCCAACCTTTTCGCCAGATGACCTGATTGGTACCGGGCTAGTCAAGGGGCTGCTCGCGGGTACGCTCAAGGGCATTGGTCTCTTGGGGGTAACGAGGTCTGTTGGTAGCGATGCTGCTAAGGCTTTGGAAGGGCAACTCGTCAAAGACAGCGGCGTACCGAGTACCCTGAGTGGGCTGGCGGATCCAAGTTCGATTCGTTTCACGCAGAGCAGTATTGGTTCGACGTTCTCCAATGGGGCGTCGCTACAAGATGCAATAGGCGCATTGCAGTCTGGGTTGCTCTCACCAACCAGCTTGCCGCCGATACGCGTGTTTGAGAAGGATGGGTTGTTCTATACGCTGGATAATCGAAGGCTATTTGTGACTTTGCAAGCCGGTACTATGGTGAACATAACGCCGGCTACAGCTCAAGAAGTAATGAGCCAGATGTGGAAATTTACAACGCCGAACCAAGGGTGCATTGTGTGCATCAGAGGTGTTCCAAAGTAATAGGAGGTGAGGATGAATCTACCAGATCAGATCGGTGAAATCGATTCGAAGGAAAAGCTGGCGGACTTTGTCGCTGCTCTCCAAGAAGACCTACAGAAGAATCCAGTAGAGTGGGAAAACGCTAGCCTAGAGAGGTTTCTTGGTGCAATGGAAGCCTGGATTCGAGATATGGATGGGTATTACAAGAATGCCGGGCAACCTGTTCGAGATATGCCGACTTGGCGGACGTTGGCTGACATCTTGCTGGCAGCTAGAGTCTACGAATAGGACGGGCTCTTGCTTGATCCGGCTCAGCATGGTTAGGCGGTGTGACGCACAGAATGTTTGTTCCCGGTGGAAAGATAAATAGAGTGCCGTCTAAGCCATGACAGATCGTCTTTTTTTGATGCTGGAGCGAGGCCAGGTCGACTGGGGAGTCATCTATTGGGGGATTTCCGGGATCCCGCGAGATGGAGTCTTGGGCGCACAGTTCGTGAGGCGCTTTGCTGACGCGGAGGCGTCTCAAATTGACGCCGCGGACCCATGCTGGGAGAGATTGCAGAGCTGTCCCTCTTCAATGACGCACAACTCGAAGATGGCCGCAGGAACGTGGCTCGCATCTGTGAGATGCGAAACATAGACATGGATAGCGCCAAGCGAAAGTGGCGGGCGGTGGCCCTTGAGGATCTGCTGAGTCGCCTAGGGGCTGACCCAGTCTATGACTTGATTGCGCTCGGCGAATTTTGGACTGATTGGGGTTCCGCAACCGATTCCCCATATGTTGTACAAGGCGTGGGGAATACGCTGACTTCTGAGGAGTACTACACAGAACACAATCTCGACGAAGCTCTCAGCCGACACAGGGAGTGGTTGAAGGCCGAAATCGCACATTTGTCGTAGACATCAGGGGCAGCGCGGTACCCCGTGGGTTATCAGCGTTGGTCACCTTCTAGCGCCTTTCAATAACAGCGGCGATTTCAAGCACAACGAAGCCACTGAAAAACCTCGGCCTAGAAGTTACCAATGACTAGCCTTGTTTGAGATTCAGCCGGAATTCACGCAGCGGCAGCGCGACGTATCGTAGCGCCAAAGGCGCGGCTCCCATGCCGAGATGTGGGGCCGATTGTCGGAATCGCTAGTCGAGCGTGATCAGCTAATTTCGGGCGCGTCAGTAGGTCGCTTTGCTGCCGCCTTGGCCTCGCCGCTCCCGCGTCATGCGGAAAGGTGTAGGGGCAGGGGCTGAGGTCATCGGAGCTCGTTAGATTGGAGCTCTGCAAGGCTACTTATGACGACGGTGGTTGGTGCCCGTCGGGCTGACAGGAGGGCAGAGTGCCGCCGGTCATATGGATCAGCGCGGATTTGTCTCCCCTCAAAATGCCTACACGATAAGCTGGCGCATAAAAAGCGAACCACCGAAATGGCTACAGCCCGTTGTTTTTATTGGCCTGCCCAGAGGGATTCGAACCCCCGACCGTCGGCTTAGAAGGCCGAAAATCTATGGGTTGATTGAGCTGGAACAGTGTGCGTGTCTGCACCACAGGTCCTTACGGATAAAGGGTTTGTTTGGTGATCCCGTCAAATCTATATTGACCGATCTGGACTGATTTTCCTATGATTTGCCTACATGGTGCCTACACAGAGAATCAATGTCCAAGCAGAACTTCACGGCGGCTCGAGTCGAGGGATTTCAATGTGAGCCTGGCAAGCAACAAACGATCTACTGGGACGCAAAGACGCCCGGCTTCGGGGTGCGCGTCACGGCGGCGGGCGCGCGAGCTTACATTTTTGAATCTCGGCTGTTCGGCAAGACGATCCGATTGACAATCGGAGATGCTCGGGCGTGGGACCTCAGCCGTGCACGTACTGAAGCCAGTCGCTTGAAGACGTTGGTTGACGACGGAAAGGACCCGCGCGAGGTCAGGGTTGAGCAGCGTGTTGCACATGAAGCTCGTCAAGTTGCAAGGCGTAAGCGGGATGTTTTTCTGGCAGAGGCATGGCAAGCGTACTTAGAGGCGAGTCGAGATAAATGGGGTGATCGCCACTATCGGGATCACTTGAATTTGTCCCAGTTGGGTGGGCAAGCAAAGCGTAGAGGGACGGGTGAAACGAAAGCTGGGCCGCTTGCATCGTTGATGGTGCTCAAGCTGTCCGAACTCACAGCGGCAACGGTGGCAGACTGGCTCACTTCGGAAGCAAAGAATCGCCCTACTAACACGGAGCAGGCATATCGAAAGCTGCGTGCCTTCATTCGATGGTGCGATGATCGTGCCGAATATTCTGGCGTGATTCCGGCGAGTGTCTACGGGGCCAAGTCTGTCAGAGAGGCAGTGCCGAGAACCAAGCCCAAGAACGACTGTCTACAGCGCGAGCAGTTGCAATCCTGGTTCGATGCGGTTCGAGGCATCGCCAATCCGACAATTTCAGCCTATCTGCAAGGTCTCCTGATTACAGGGGCCCGCCGCGAAGAACTTGCAGCGTTACGTTGGGGGGACGTAGACTTCCGTTGGCGTAGCTTAACCATGAACGACAAGATCGAAGGGACAGGTGGCCGCACGATTCCGCTGACACCGTATCTGGCGACGCTGTTGCTGGACCTGAAACGACTCAACGAGACGCCGCCGGACCGCCGGCAACTTGCGCGCCTCAAGGAGCGGGGAGAGACGTGGGCGCCGTCGGAGTGGGTGTTCGCCAGCAAGACGTCCGAAGACGGCAAGATTGCCGAGCCTCGCATCGCACACAACAAGGCGCTTGCCGCAGCGGAGCTTCCACACGTCACCCTGCATGGCCTTCGGCGATCGTTTGGTACGTTGTCGGAATGGGTCGAGGTGCCCGTTGGCGTAGTGGCCCAGATTCAGGGGCACAAACCGTCGGCCATCGCCGAGAAACACTATCGTCGTCGTCCGCTCGATCTGCTTCGCAAATGGCACGATAGCATCGAGGCTTGGATGCTGGAGCAGGCTGGCTTCGCTTTCGCGGCTAATGCAAGTTGAATATTCCGCCGGGAAGGCTCGCTGAAACCTCCGGTATCCATCGGCCACTGGCGCTTGCCGCGATAAAATCGTGTCATCGTGGCGGCAATCAATGTTGCGCACAATTTGGATGCGATCCAGGGGCCATGACGAACACGACGCTACAACCGGAAAATTTCGCTGCCGGAAGGCAGCTTTATGCCCTCGGATTGCGGACAGGGGGCGCATGAATGTCCCTGTTCCGCAACTTCATTTCGCTGAGTGATGTAGTCGGTGTTGTCGCGAACTGCATTGCTGTCGAAGACATCAATCTCGATTCAGGTGCGCACGGCGTCGGGTCCGAAGACGCCGCTGCTGCGTTCGAAAACAGATTCGAGATCGCGTCGAAGAAGCGCATGCATCAGACATCCCGGGCTGCGGAGAAGCTCGGTGCAGCCATCGCGAATACCGCGAGCGGCCAACGCCTGCGCTGGTTTGACGTGACATTGGGCAACGGTGACAGGTACTGGCAAAGCGCGGCAGCCTGCAACGAGGGAATGACATTGCTGGCCGATATGGCGAAGTGGGAGCGCGCGGCTGAAGAGGCGGAGCACAGGCATGCCCGGCTAGCTGGATCGAGATGGGCGGAGCCGGCACTGGAGCCAGCGCGCTTTCTCGATATGCCGGCCATGCCGCGCATGCGGCTCATCGGCTTCGATCCCGACGAACTCGTTGGTTTTCTTCTCGACGAGCAAATTCCGAACTCCCTGGTAGTGCCGCTACCCGTAGTCTCGTCTGTCACACGCAATGGCACCTCACTTCCCGGCGTATCCGCTGGCGCTGTGGCTGATCCAATTGTCGCCGGCGACGAGCCGACGGCACCTTCAGTGTCGAAGAACGGAAAAAAGCCGAGGGCGAAGAGCGCCGGGCCCCGTCCTCCAATGAAGATGCCAGAGAACCGGGACTACCTGTCGACAGAGGAATTTGCCGCAGTAATGGGGGTTCAGCCGAACACCATCCTTAAAGCCCGCCACAAGTTCGGACACTACTGTGGAATTCGTGCCCTCAAGCTGCCGGAAAACCGCCTGCTCCGTTGGCCGGCGGCGGACATTAAGGCAGTGCTGACCAGAAGGGCTCCGTTCACCGCAAGCACGGATAAGGGCGAATGAGGTACATCCAAACCGATAATAACGAAAACGACAGATCAAGAACGGCCCCTATTGTGGAGTGAAGCCGATCAAGCTGCCGAATTGCCATCGCTCAAAGTGGGGTCGGTTGGCGTATCCCTCTTCGGACTAGGCGAGTTCGCCTCATCAATAGCCACCGTCTTTGCCCTGTCGGTTAAGTCTGGTGACTTCGGTGGGAGAAGTTTTCTCTTCTTGCGTACTTCCACCGTGTACTTTCTGCCGCTGCCGCTGCCGCTGCCGCTTGTGGCGTCTTCCCTGGGTCTTCTTTCAAGACTGATTTCACGACGAGGTGGAGTCGTTGGAGCGCTCGCGTCAGGTCGCGTGTGGATCTTGGATTCACCTAGCCTGTTCGCTGGCGATGGGCGCCCTGGCGCGGGCTGTGGAGCTGCCGATCCGGTTTCTGTGCTCTGGCCGTCAGAGTAGGTCTCTTCGTTGGCTGCGAGGGTCGTCGTCGCATAGCGGACTGGCGCCGCACTCACGCCGGTGCTTGTGCGCGGCGATCGCTTCTTGGCCGCCTTCCTGTTCTTAGCCGATAATTTTTCATTGCGCCGTTTCCGCTGGTTTGTCCAGCGAGCGCCTGCCCTCAGCTCTTCGTCCAACAAAGCCGATTCGAGAACGCGGTCTGTGAACGGGTTTGAGGTGGCGGCAGCGCGCATTTTATTCGCTTCGCGGCGCTTATTCTGTTTTGTCCGTTCGGCTAGTTTTCCGACTGGAGAATGAGTGCACCAAAAACGATGGAGGTCATTCGCAGACACCCGGCAATAGAAATCGGGTTCGGTCACAAAAGTGATTTTTTCCAAGGTCCGGGCGTAGCGTTTGGATGGCTGATCGTGTGCAAGAAATAGCATTTCGCCCACGCACCCAGCCCGACTCGGGCCAATTTCCCCATTCCAGCGGGCGACCAGCTTCGACATCAACTCAGCATCTTGCACTAAAGCATTTTTAGTGAAAAACACGAATGCTTCGAACCAGCACCCCAGTATCGCATCTCTCTTGAGCAGGATCGTGTGGCCGAGATAATCGCAGTTCGGGATTTCTCGCTTGATATGCTTGACTAGCCGTTTTCGAAAATATTCGGACTTTTCTCGGGACATGGGTGGATCGCCACCGATTATTTTAGTGTCTCTGCGAATGGTCAGGTGAGCAATCATGGTGTTGGGCTCACCGTCCATTAGATGGTAGGCATACTGCATCAGGCTGCACCTATTGTTTTTTGCAGTACGCCGAAACGATTTAACATTATCTAGCGCATCCCGTGTGGCTTGGTATAGGGGGGTGAGGAGAGTGTTGATGGCATCGCTGATTCGATATATGTCCGGGTGATTTAGGAGCGATCTGCGTGCGTCCTTGCTGGAATAGAAATGGTGATCTGAGATGTCTGCAAGGTACGTCGGTCGGCCATTAATTTCTATAAAGGGTTTTGACTCCAGAAAATCCCAGAACAAAGAAAAATTGGGATGGAAATCGCAGTCGGGGTAGTGCCTTATAGCTGCAGCAGCCTTTTCTCGAGAAGCTTTGCTGAAAAGTTCCAGCACCGCGACACCTGGTGGCCTGATGTCCAGGTACGGATTCCCGAAAGCATCAATAGAGACAGAAAACAGTCCTCGTTGCCATTTCCTCACACGCGCAAGTTTCTCCAGGCTAACCGAAACGTGGCGGATATATCTCGCCAGCTCGAAACGGTCTGCGCCATAGCGCCGCACCTCGTCCTGGGATGGATGGGCCAACGCGCTCCACACTCCCTCTTCGCGCCCCGGCGACGGTCGGCCTGCGGCAAGCTGACGGGCAGGGTCGAGCGGAACGTCGCGCTTGCGTTTGATGGGAGGCAAGTGCTGTATGTCTGACATGGTGGTAGCGGCGAAATGCGGGCAGATAGATTCTAGCTAGGCAAGAAATTCACAACAAGTATGTTCCCCAGTGGGAACAAGTTAGTACCCTTAGGTAGATTCTTCAAGGGTTGCGGGACCATCGTTGTTGAGTGGTAGAGGCGAGAATTCCTGGAGCAACAGCGTGTCCAGCTCTGCCCGGAATGGGGGACAGGGGTAGCAGTACCGGTCTCACTGGCGCGCTTTACCGACCCATCCGGTGCGCGGTCCGCTTGCCGATGTCCGATCACCCCTGTCGAGTTCCAGAGCCCTTCGATGTACCCCAGGCAGCGAGATGACGCACCGCTTCATGAGCGGCAACGGACGAGTCGACCAGCAGCTGGCATGAGTTAGGACTGGTTTTTCCGATCGCTGCGGCTCCATGTCTGGGAATTTCCACCACTCTCCGCAAAGCCCTTAATGGAAAGATAATCGCGCTTCCCAGGATATTTTCCGCTCTTGTGGATCATTATGATTTTTCTCCGTGGCGGCATTTCGCTATGGCGGTTTCCAGTGACGCAGCATAGCCGCATGCTCATGCTCGGGATAACTCTGGAGCAGATCGTTGCCATGGATTCCCCCTTGAATGGGGGCGTCTTGGTGTTCGAGATGCAGCCAGTACGGAGGCTTCTGCCGTGGCCTATCAACTGTCTCCCTATACTAAGATTATCTGTTCTAATAATTACCAATATCTACAACATAGATAGGGTGTAGTAATAATAACGAGATCATCTGGCAGGTAAATAAATACCTGCCATCTGAATGACTTGAGAGGACAAACGGTGTCCTGATAATGGAGTTCAGAATGAGAGATGGTCTAAACGTCGGACTGCCGTTCGACGACGTCGTACACGATCCTTCCTTTGCCGAAGGGATCACTGGTAGAGGCTGGCATGTTGGCGAGTACTGCGACCTGTATCAGTGGCTGGCCTGGTTCATGGACAGCGTTCTGTACGCTGACCAAGTACCGTACGAGATCCGAGATGATGGCTTCAGGCGATGGGCTGTCAGAAACACGAAGACGCAAGCTGGTAAGAGAAACCTGACTGGCTACCTGCGGTGGTGCTGGGCGTTCATGGACCTGTATTGGCCGGACTGCGCTTACAGTCCGGATTTCCAACTGTATTTTGATTGCTACCGTTCCTTTGTTCCCATACAGCTCAGCCTAGCCGAGCGGGTAATCCGCGATGATCCCAACGCGCTATTCCCTGACGGGTCGATTCTGGCAGAGCGGTTCAATGCGTTCGTCGCTTATCTGCGTGAACAGGCCAGAACGAGAAACGTGCGCAAGAAAATGCTGGACTGCAAGGCTGGGCTGAAGCATCAGAGCGGGGCGATCCGGGATTATTTGGTGGGGGTCGTGCAAAAGTATCCAAACCTTCTGCCTGTTCGGCTGGATTTTCTGTACGCGGTGTTTGCTGCCGTCGAGAGCGACGCGCTGTTGCGCACGAGCTGGAAGCGGAATAGTGAGGGGCTGTTGGTATCGGTGCCGTCAGCTTCGCCCGAGGCAGAAGGGCGACTGGAAACGCGTGGGCGTATCGACGTGCGTCAGGCCATGCGGGATCGGGCTGCGTTCTTCGATCGATCCTGTGGGCCTGCGCTGGAGCTGTTTGATTTCGTGGCGGGTTTCATCTGCAAGATGGAGCAGGGCAGTGAGCATCGCGCGTATCACCTTCACACGGTCCTGCTGCTTGACGCGACCAAGGTCAAGGAGTCGGACATTGAACGGTTGATCGGTCTTGCCAGTCAGCGGTGGCAGCACGTGACTGGTGGGACTGGCTTCGTCTTCAACTGCCACGATGAAGCCTACAAGGCAGGGCTGAAGCGCGAGGGTGTTTGGTCTCTTGATCCAATCCGAAAGGGCGACGCTGAGCAGGTCGAGAAGCTAGTTGAGTACATCGACCGATACTTCACGAAAGACGGCGATCAGATGCTGCGAGTCAAGCCGACAGCGAAATCGCGCACCCTGACGATGGGATGCCTCTTTCCCGAACGTTTGGCTGGGTAGAGGGGCGTAATCCAGGCAGGCGCACCGCCACATCTTTTCTATGTGGCCTTGGCACTTGGGTGGCGGTGCTCATCGCGAACCGATAGAGCGTTCAGGAGGTCGCCACTATCCGATTGGGTACGCTAGAAGAATTGCTGCGGCTGCTGCACATGGACGGACTCCCGGTCGGTGAACTGGACTACGAAGCGGGCTGACAGGGTGCCGTCGAGCTAGGTCGCGTGGGCCCGTTAAGCGAGTCGCGTCAATTCTAGTGACTTCCCGTTCTCATAGAACGGCATTGACATTGGTTCCCGTATTGGGAACAATCACGATAGTCCCATCGCGTGATCAACTAGGAGGCCGCCGATGTCAACGGAGAAGTTCACAAATGAAAGTCATTGGACTGGACCTATTAGCCGCTTTCTGTGAGGGGCACTCTGATTGCCGGAAGTGGATCTCGAACTGGATTCGCGATGTCAAGCAGAGCACTTGGATAACGACACACGACGTTAGATCTCGCTTTCCCGCAGCTAGCTTTCTTGCCGAAAACGTCGTGATCTTTAACGTACGTGGGAACGAGTATCGGCTTGAGACGCAGATTGCGTTCAACGTCGGCGTCGTAGTAGTCAAGTGGATAGGTACTCATGCTGAGTACGACAAACGGAAGTTTTAGCAATGAACTACAAGGTTCTGAAGACGGAAGATGAGCATCGGACAGCGCTTCGGGAAGCCGAGGCGCTAGTCGCGCTTGATCCTGCGATTGGGTCTAGCGAAGCCGAACGTCTAGAACTGTTGACGCTGCTTATCGAGGATTACGAAAAGCGGGCGTTCACTTTTGACGAGCTCGATCCTTTGGACGTCATTGAGTTTCGTATGGCCGAGCAAGGGCTGCGTCAAAGAGACTTGGTTTCGATGATTGGTAGCCGCAGTCGGGTTTCGGAGGTGCTCTCGGGCAAGCGCCCATTAACTGTCCAGATGATTCGGTCGCTCTCAATCGGGCTTGGCGTTCCTGCAGATGCTCTTATCGGGTCCGAATCTCGGCCATCAACCGCGCTTAGTGGCGCTGATACGACGGAAATTGACTGGAGGCAGTTTCCCTATGGAGAGATGGAGCGTCGCGGCTGGTTCAAAGGGATTCGAGTAAGTGGCACTAGCAACGAGGAGCGCCTCCAATCGTTCCTCACTCAAGTCATGCCTCAAGAGCCGGCAGAGGTTTTATTTCGTCGGCGCTTTCACGGGCTTGAGATAGACGAGAAATCTCACTATTCAACCCTAGCTTGGACAGCCCGAGTTCTCATGCGTGCCAAGGATGTGAGCGAATCCTTGCCACGCTTTGATCCCTCTCGGGTCACCCCGGACACATTGCGCGATCTGGCTCGGCTCAGTTGGCTTGCCAACGGGCCGCAGCTCGCAGTTGAGTTTCTTGCGAAGCTCGGTATTACTGTGATCGTCGAACAGCGATTGCGGAACGCTATACTTGATGGCGCCGCACTTATGTCCGAGGGAAAGCGACCAGTGATCGGTCTCACTCTTCGAATTGATCGAGTGGACTACTTCTGGTTTACGCTTATGCATGAGGTGGCTCATGTTTGGCGCCATCTGAGCGATTCAAGCGACGCGTTTATTGATCGTGTTGAGCGAATAGCCAGTACAGAGAAGGCGCCCGAAGCCAAAGAGAATGAGGCAAATAGGATTGCTCGCGATGCATTTATTAAGCGAGCTGTCTGGGAACGAAGCCCTGCTCGGTTAGCGCCATCGCGGGAGAATATTCAGAACTTGGCAGACCAGTTGCATATTCACCCCGCCATTGTGGCAGGGCGGGTTCAGTTCGAGACGGGGCAATACAACCAGTTCCGCGAGTTTTTAGGGCAAGGTGAAGTACACCGGCAGTTTCAAGAGGCTTTTCCGGGAGAGTCGGAGGAAGAATGAAGTCGGCTGTCTACGTTCCTATTGTGAAGGGCAAGGAGAATGACGTGAAAGCGGTCGGAGGACTCTCCGCGCCTGTACGTGTCATCACCAAGCCTCTTTTCGAGGTAATGCCAATTGATCCTCGCAAGCCGGAAGTAGACCAGCACGTCCACAAGTTTTGCCAATACATTAGGAAGCACGTTCCGCTTGGCGACATCTTTGTCGACTTCTACGGGTTTATGCCGGACGCGACCGTGGCGGACGGAACAAACGCGACGCTTTTCGGCTATCAGCTTCTGAAGGGGCTCGGGCGCAGCGTGACGCCTGTCTATGGGCTGGAGCGCAACGATGATCTTTGGGCCCCGCTCGGGCCCCTGGTGAAAGGCTTCGGCAACGGTTTTGCTTTCCGCCTTCGTCGTGATGATTTGGTGGACTACCAAGCCGAGGAGACGTGGGCTTCGGTTCTTGAGTGTTCCGCTCAAATGGGCTTGAGTGAGGGCGAGATCGATCTAATTCTTGATCTTGCAAGTCTGTCTGATGCCGACCCTGGGGAGGCTAAAGAGCTTGTAGTGTCGTTCCTCTCTCACAATTCACGTGTGAATCGCTATCGCAGCGTGATCTTGGTGTCATCTAGTGCCCTACGGACTGTGGGCGACGTTGCTAAAGACAGCATGTCTGAGGTAACTCGCGGCGAGCTGCACCTGTGGTCGGACCTGTGGAACGACCTGCCCGACGACATTAAGCCAGTATATGGCGACTATGGCGTTATCCATCCTGACTTTAGCGACATTGGACCGAACAAACACATAAACGCCAAGATTCGCTACACCGTTGGTGACAAGATTCTCTACTTTCGGGGCCATGGACTGCTACTTCCAGTCAGGGACTATCAGCAGTACTACGACATCGCCAAGAGGGTCGTGGCTGATCCTCGCTATCGCAAACGGGACTTTAGCGTTGGGGACACCTACCTGGACGACCGTGCCAAGCGATTGACTAAGCCGGGCGCTCCTGGTCCGTGGATCGCTGCCGACATGAACCACCACATAACCTACGTCGCGCAGCAAGTGGACCGCCTGGTCAAAGAGTTTGCGTCTCTGCCGGACCAGACGGTTGCGGCTGCTCTGTTGGCGGCAGTTTGATCACATCACTGTTTGGTACGTGGTGCTGCCCCAAGCAATTCTCCGCATACCTCCCGGCAGGACTGAAGCGAGCCAAGCTCGACTAGGAAGCGTGGGAGGTGTCGCCGGGCTTGCGCGCAGGCAGCTTCTGACGCGCCCGATCTTCATACACAGTTTCCTCGAGCCATCGCTCGCTGACGTGTTGTTGATCAACTTTCTGCGGCTGCTGAGACCTTCCGGCGGAAGCAGTGACTCCCCTGTCGGGAGAGTAAAAAACTCGTAACTCTTTGATCTATAAGGGTGGATGCACGTCAGAATGCCCGTTTCCGCCCCTGGGCCGTGCAAACGATGGCCACTCGCCATGGTGTCCGGTGGAGACTTTGAACTGAAAAGATGGCTTTATAGGCTGTTTTTTCGAGATGTCTTTGCTGCCTAGGCTCCTTCACAATCTCCAGGAGCCGAATCTTGGAGAACATGTCTTATGCGGTGGATGGATCAGTGGCTAGAAAAACTCCCTTGGATGTCTGTACAGCGGCATCGCGGGGAAGTCGCAGCGTTGTCAGCGGAGCATGCCGCTCAGATCAAGACAGCGGTACGCCAAGCGAAAAACGATAGCTTCGCATTGGGGAAGGCCGAGGGCGATGCTGAGGGGTACGACCGAGGGATCAAGGCAGGACGCCTGTTGGAGCGGGAGGAGCGGGAAGAAGCTCTCCGCATCGAAGCCGAACGTGAGGCTCTCCGCCAACGCAAGGAAGCCGAGGAGCGTGCGCGCTGGCTGGTGAGCGATCAGCCCATTGGGTTCGATGAACGGATCAAGGCTGAGATCAGGCGGGACGTTAAGGCTCGTACCGGCCAAGACCCAAGACCACGACAATGGGACATGATTTTGTCCAATGACCCAGCAACGTACGTGATTGCCGGTGCAGGCTCGGGAAAGTCGACATCATTGGTGCTGCGCGTGGTTGCCCTGAATCTGTATCGGGCCATCAGCCTCAATCGCATTTCCGTCTTTACGTTCACGAGAGAGAGTCGAAAAGACTTCGTGAAAAAGCTGCGCCAGTGCATGGGGAAGTGGGACGAGGAACTCTCGGACGACGAGGCACGTTCGGTGGTTAGAACGTTCCATTCCATGGTCCTCAAGATGGCCAGATCCATTGATTCATCGCTGCAGGTGCTGGAACTGATGGATATGGAGAAAGGCAAGGCGATGCGCGACATCGATATCGACAACCTCCTGGAGGTGGGTGTCGGCGCGACGGATGCGGAACAAGAGCCTCAGCACAACTCGGAGGATGGCGGCATTGCTGATACTGGGGCGGCGCGTGATCCGAAGTCCGATGCCGTCCCCGAACGGGACAAGTTCCTGCGCCTTGCATACGAGCGGGCCTTCATGAACGATCCAGATTTCGCAGAGGTCATCGCTGCGATCTACAGGTACAGCCAGTTGCAAGCAAAACGCCCCAAGGAGGATGCGACGAAGGGGTTGGAGAAGAACGTCGCCGAACACGACGCGCAGATGTCCTCCTTTGTGGAGGACGCATGGAGAAGCCGTATTGCTCCCGGCGTGTGGCCTCCGCAAGGCGTGGTACCTGTGGCAGAGCCAATTCAGCTCTCGACCTCAATGAGTCGTCCGTACCGCGTGCACGGTTACCTTCCTGTCATGGAAGCGTATGTTGTTCTCGGCGGAGCGAAGTACTTTCCGGATGAGGACGACGTGGCGGGCAAGTTCATCAACGGTAAGCGCAAGCTGCTGGCCGCCCGCAGCGACAAGCCCATCGTCTGGATCGATACAGTGGAGCAGCTAACCGAGCTGACCACCGTGCTCGCGTGGTACCAAGCGTACCAAGAGAAGCGCGCGACAGTTCCCATGTTCGAATGGAGGGCACCGGGGGACATCGGCCGCAAGCCGTTGCTTCGAACCTTCTTCGATTCGGCTCAGTTTGTGGAGAATCTCGGCCTTCCGGTCGCGGCAACCATGGCCGCTGCGTTGTCCAAGGACGCCTCAGCGGCATTGACGGGACCTGAGCGCTTGCTCGCCGAGGCGGTGGCAAGATTTTGGCCGGTCTTCGAGAACGTTTTGCGGGAACATCAGATTTGGACCTTCAACCAGCTCTTCACGTATTTTTCGGAGGACCACCCGGAGCACTTCAAGGACGTGGACACCCTTGTGCTCGGCGCGATGCAGCACCTGCTTATCGATGAGTTTCAGGACATCTCGCCACAGATCGTCAAGTGGGTTCGCGGCTGTCAGCGTGAACTGGTTAAGCGCGGGCTGCCCGGTTCGCTCACGTGTGTGGGGGACGATTGGCAGTCCATCTATGGCTGGCGCGGCAGCTCACCCGACTTCTTTGTCCGCTTCAAGGAGCACTTTCCGGCAGTTACGCATGGCTGTATCAAGCTGGAAGAGAACTTCCGCAGCAGCGATCACATCTTGCGGTGCGCCGAGTCGGTGCTGGTCAATGTCCCGGGCATGGAGTCCAAGACGTGTGAAGCGAGGAGCCGATGGGCAGGTGAGGAAATGCCTGTGCTGCTGCACGAAGCCAAGGGAGCGCTTCCATACCGCCAGCTACGGCAGTTGCTGCTAGCCGAGGTCGAACGTACCGGGGCAACGGAGAAAGAACCAATGTTGGCGCTGTCGCGTTCCGGGAGAGGACACCGTGAGTTGAGCAAAGAGAAGCGACCCGCGTGGGGGAAATCGGTCAAGTTTATGACCTTCCATGCCGCGAAGGGGTTGGAGGCGCGGTCAGTTGTCCTGCTTGAGGACTGCGTGTATTTCGGTGTGAATCCGCTGAAGAATTTCTTGTACGGCAGAGCCGGCCTGGGAAGCTTTGACGCTGCCCAACGTGCAGAGGCTCGGCGACTGGCATATGTTGGGATCACCCGTGCGATGGAGCGCTGCTACTGGTTCGCGGTCGTGGAGAAGGGCAAAGATGGCGCATTCGGCAGCGTTCCGATGGGACGCTCCTTTGTAGCCCGTTGTGAGGCTGACGGAACGATGCGCCCGCGAGCCCCAGTCTCCTTGTCGGGGATCGGGCTGCAATAGGTATTCCAGCCCACCCTGGGCGCTCATCGTGCCATCCATCTTTACCCATGCCGTTGTGCCCTTGATGCTCGGGGCGGCTACAGGGCGCCGGTGCATCAGCGGCCGGCTTCTATTCGTCGGTGCCGTTGCGGCGATGCTGCCAGACCTTGATGTCGCAGCGCTCAGGCTGGGCATCCGGTATCAAGACGTCTTCGGCCATCGCGGCGCTACGCATTCGATTGCGTTTGCGCTGGCCCTCGCCATGCTGGCGGCGCTCGCGCATCCGTTGCTCAAGAGCACCGCGTGGCGCAGCGCGATCTTTGTTGGACTCGCTGCTCTGTCTCATCCGCTGCTCGATATGTGTACCAACGGCGGGATGGGTGTAGCGCTTCTGTGGCCGTTCAGTGAGCATCGCTGGTTCTTCCCGCTCAGGCCCATTGCGGTGTCGCCGCTGGGCGTATCGCAGTTTCTTGGGCCTCGCGGGCTCGCTGTGATGGTGTCGGAGTTGTATTGGGTTTGGCTGCCCACGGCATCGCTGTTCCTCGCCTTTGTCGTGGGGCGGTGGGCCGACAAATCGAATGCTCTCGATCAGGCGTGAATTGCCGGTATCCGTGCCGATGCGTTGCAATCAACGCCTCGGGAGCATCCTCGCAGTGCTGGGCGCAATAGGGTATCAAGCTGAAGAGCGTTGCGGCGGCGTTGGTTCACCCAGCCGTATCTCGCCAACGTACTGACCTTGATCCGCATTCCAATAGAGATCAAGTTGTCTGCTCGGAATCTGTACAAGTTCTGCAGACTGGTGGCCGTCGATGTCGAATTCGACATCTGAAATCTTCCGGCTTTTGCGCCCAGCGACAGTTGCGAAGATTTCAACTCTGTATGTTCCTGCTGTGTACAAGAGCGCGTCGGGGGCACCACGAAGATTGAAGTGGTGATCATTGGCGACACCGGTGGGTCCGACGAACAACCCGCTACCGATCGTCAATCGGCCGCCGTCAGTATGCCCCCAAAAATCGAACAAATAGCTCTGTCCATCCTTGTGCACACGCAGGAACAGATTTTCAATAGCCATTCCCTTCGCACCGGTTGAGTACAAGCAAGTCCGGATAAACAGCTTCGGCCAGTTTGGCCCAGCATCCCTTTTTAGGCAGATGTAAGTTGGCCGGGTCATCTTGAGCTTCCCCCGATTGAACTGAACCAGCCAAAAGGTGTAAGCCGAGGTTGCAACCGATGCCCCGGAAAAGACGAGCGAGAAGATGTCTTTCAGTTCCACGATGAGTGCTCGCGAAAGTTGCCTATGGGGGAGGTTGCTTGGGTAGTCCACTCATGCTGCAATGCTTGCCAGCATAGTGGAGAAGCAACGATGGCATCGCAGAGGATCGTCTCAGCCAAGTTTACGCATTACAAGGCTTTCCGGAACTTTTCGCTACATCTGCAGGAGTTCAATGTCTTGGTTGGCCCTAACAACGCAGGTAAGTCGACCATCGTCGGCGCTTTTCGGATTCTTCACGAGGGGTTGCGAAAGGCACGGGCGAAAAGCCCCGACCGGGTGGAGGTGGATCGCGTTGCGATGTTGGGCTACAAGCTAAATCTTGAGGGACTACCTGTTGCGGCAGAGAACATCTTCCACGAGTACGACGATAGCCAGCCGGCCTCGGTTGTCTTTCGGCTGTCCAACGATAACGTCCTCAAGCTTCATTTCCCCGAGCGGGGAGTCTGTTTGCTCGTTGCAGAACCTAAGACCGGCGATGTCCGTACGCCGAAGCAGTTCCGAGAGGCGTTTGATGTGGAAATCGGGTTTGTTCCCATTCTTGGCCCTGTCGACCAGCATGAAGTCTTGTACGGAAAGGAGGCGGCAAGGTTGGCGTTGTTGACCAGCGGAGCGTCGAGAAACTTTCGCAATATCTGGCACCACTACCCGGAAGACTTCGACCGATTCCGCGAGCTTGTGCAATCGACGTGGCCCGGTATGGATATCGAACGCCCCGAACTCGGGGACGACGGCCGATCGTTGCTTATGTTTTGCCCGGAAGAACGCCACCCACGCGAAATTTGCTGGGCGGGTTACGGCTTCCAGGTTTGGTGCCAGATGCTGACCTTTATCGTAAAGGCATCGACGGCCAGCCTGCTTGTCATAGACGAGCCGGATATCTACTTGCACTCTGACCTGCAAAGGCAACTGGTGGCGCTGCTGAGAGACCTCGGGCCGGACATTGTGCTGGCAACCCACTCTACGGAGATCATCGCGGAATGTGAGCCTACCAGCCTGCTGAACATCAACAAGCGCAAGACCTCCGCGAGCCGCGTCAAGGATGTGTCACAACTCAAGCGGGTCTTTGCTGCACTGGGCTCAAACCTCAACCCGACATTGACGCAACTTGCCAAGACAAGACGAGCTGTTTTTGTCGAAGGGCTGGATTTTCAGATTCTGTCTCCCCTTGCACGAGCGCTGGGGATGCAGAGGTTGGCGAATCGCGCAGATTTTGCAGTAATTCAGATGGAAGGGTTCAACCCGCGTCGGGCAATCGATCTTGCAGCCGGAATCGAAAAAACGGTCGGAGGCAAGGTGCTTCGGGCGGTGATTCTTGATCGTGACTATCGCTGCGACGCTGAATTGGCGGAGATTGAAGCGGAGCTTATCAAGCACGGTTTTCGCGTGCACATTCATGTACGCAAGGAAATCGAGAACTACCTGCTGGCTGAAGCGCCGCTGACTGCGGCCCTGCAGACGCGCCTGCGAGAGAAGGCAAGGCGATCGGGCAGTCCGAGCGGTTCAGCCCCCGATATCCGAGTTCTTCTGGATACGTGCATGGAGCAACTGCGTCACGATGTTTTTGCGCAGTTGCTTGCGCGCTTCGCCGAGTTCAAGAAGCGCACTGCTGGAAGTCTCGACTCCGCGAGCGTGAACGCTCAACTCTCAAGGGAGTTCGAGAGGAGATGGTCTCAGCCAAGTGGCCGTGAAGCGATGGTGCCTGGAAAAGACGTTCTCGCCGAGCTAAACCACCGTTTGCAGGAAATATGCGGTGTAACCCTTACCGATGGGGGGATTGCTAGCCAATTTACCCGGAGAACACTGCCGGACGACTTACTTGGCTTGCTTGAGATGCTTCAGCAGTTCAGCGAAGCCCAGGTGTCCGAGTGAAGGTGGGGTCCCGCGGTCGACTATGGCGCAATTCTCAGCGGCCATCAGTTGAACGATGTCGATGCCCGTTGGAACAAGTAACGGCGGCGTTGGGTTGGAGATATGCGCGACGCATGGGACGGCAGCGGGCGGTTGAGTACAACGCTGTCCAGGCAGATACCCCCAACGAGATGCCCGATGCCGAGGGGTAAATTACGGCTGTCCGATGTTATGGTCAAGCGCGCTGCGCAACTGTGTCAGGATTGCCGGCTTGATGGTCAAGCGCGTTGTGTAACGATGTCGGGATTGTTACCTGAAGCAAGGCGGCACCGAGTTGGACGGTATGCAGGATGGAATTGAGGGCGGAGATGGCAACAGCGCGCGCTGGCACACGAGAGGAAGCGCTACGGCTGCTGAAGACGGACGGAATTGCAGTTGTCGAACTGGACTACGAGTCGGGTTGGCAAGATGCATTCGAGTTGGGCCGCATGGGCCAGAAGGTCGGGGTTCGCGTTGAGTTCCGCGGCCAGGAGAACATCGCCGTTCAATCACCGGCCGCACTGGCAGCGGGGCTCGCGCGGGCAAAAACCACGTTCCGGCAGCGCAACCTTTACTGCCAGTTCGACTTGGATGCCTTGCCAGCAGGTGACTTGGCGAAGTTGGAGGCCAAGGCGACTGCACTGGGCGACTACATACTTGCAGGTCATTTGGCCCATGACGTGGAGAGCCGCTGGGACCGGTAGCGCAAAGCCAACGAAGGCGCAGGAACGGTCGGCGGTCGTTGGCATGCGGCACGCACAGTCATCTGGCTTGTTGCTGCATGGGTATGCAGGCGTCAGCAGTCATCCTATGCGTAGCGGGCGGAGCTGCGACCCAATGGTGGTCAAGCTCCGCTCTGGATGCGCACGCATCTGAGTCTCGCAACCCGCCCTGCAAGCCGCAGTCCCCCTGCCATGCTGCGTACTGCGATGGCAACGCAACCCTCGATTAGCCCGGCCTGTCGTCCGACATGGCCGGGCTCTTTTATGCCGCCGAATTCAAAAAGCGGGGTACGACCGATGCGAACGCCATGCCGGTGAGAGGGCGCCAATCCTATGGTGCTTCCTCTCCCAGGTGTGTTGATGACGACTTCCCAAGATCAGTTTTCCGCGGCCCTTGCCGCTCTCAATAATGCGGTCGCCGGGTTGGCCGCACCGCTTCAAAGCGTCGCCAGCACGGCCAAGGCCGCGATTCCAAAGTCTCAGGAAGGGACGGCTCCCGGTGATGTCGTCGTGCTCGATGCACAGGGCCGGTTGCCAGCAGTGGACGGCAGCCAACTCATCAATCTGCCGTCGCCTCATGGAGTCTCACCAGTATTGACTATCGAGCTCGGCCATTCTGCGCAAGCGAATGGCGGTCGCGGCATCGACATGGGGAACTGGTACCAGCTCGATTTCCGTTTAGGTGTGCATACCTACAACGACTTCCAGTACACCGCGAACAACGACGGCACGATCACCATTCCCTCCGGTGTGTATCTGGTCAGCGGCAGCGCCAAGATTCTCGCGCCAACCACGGATACGTATCAATTGCCGGCCCAGATGACGTTCGCCGTCGGCCAGAGCGTGGCTTATCCCGGCATCTATCAATACGCCGTGCAGCAATACCCCGACGCGCCGATCACCACCGCATCGACCTCCGGCGTGCTTGGCATGGTGCGTGTCGGCGGCGTGCAGGGAAGCTGGAACAGCAACAACCCGTTGTGGATGGGCTTCTCCAAGGTGCTGGGTTCGCAGAGCCAAACACCGTTGGCGCTGCAAGGCTTCATGTCGATCATCAAGGTCGGCTAAACGCGGGCGGCAACTGCACAACGCTTCGCAAAAATTGCGACACAGAAAGTTGCAATCTGTCTCGCGATCCGGACGTAACCTCCATCTGTCCAGTGAGCCCCCCGGTGACTGGACCCCGTGTAGCGCCAGGTGAGCGATTTCACTTGGCGCTTTTTTTTTACGGCCACGAAGCGCGTGCTGCTTGAATTCACTGCAGTCGCGTGGTGCGACAATGCGTGGCTCGAAGTCGATCAAGGAGTGGGTGTGCAAGGGCAGTCTCCGTGGCTATGCGCCATGCTGTGTGCGGCAGTGTTGATTTCGGCACCCGCCCATGCAAGAACAAACAAGGGCGGTGTGGGCGACGCGAGCGGCGCGTATGCGGCAATTGCACCGATCGAGCGGGCGAGGCCCAATCCACGGCTCACCCCCGGTGCCGTTGATCCACGCGTGACCCAGGCGAACATTCGCGAGACCATCTGCATGCGCGGCTACACCAAGACCGTGCGTCCACCACAGCAATTCACGCGCGAGCTCAAGGTGCGACAGATCCGGCAGTACGGCTATGCCGACAAGCGGGTGCGCGACTATGAAGAGGACCACCTTGTTGCGCTGGAGATCGGCGGTGCACCAAACAGTGCCAAAAATCTCTGGCCACAGCCGCATCACGTGATTGGCAACTGGGGCAGCCTCGCCAAGGATCGGCTGGAGAACCGCCTGCATACGTTGGTTTGCAGCCGCAAGCTACCCTTGGAGCAAGCCCAACGGGAGATGGCGCATGATTGGATTGCGGCCTATAAGCGCTATATCGGTCCCAAGGCGCCTTATCGCTAGGCGTCGTTGCGCTCCGAGAGTCTTGTGGGGGCTTGAGACATCCGGGCAAGGCGGATCGATCGACGGGCCAAGGTTCATGGGTGCGCGTTCAGCCGTTCGATGACCGCTTCACTGTTGCGCCAATCGAAGTACATCCCCCCCGGCAAACGCTCCCAAGAACAAGCTGGCGATGGTCAGTGGCCAGTCGCGTTCACCGCGACGCCTACCGGACGGCTGTTCGGAAAGGTGAAGGCGTTTCGATGAGGGCCACCGTAGGCACGGCCCGCGCGAACAAAATCCTGCTCCATCCTCAAAGGCACACGGTGGAATTTCCTCCGCGCCAAAAAAAAAAGAGTGTCATGCACTCTGGACTCGCGCGCCGGCAAGAAGCCAGCGCGCGTTTCTACTCGTAGGATGGCGGTGATCAGCGATCCTCCTGCCACCCGTTATCGGTCTTCACCATCGCGATCTTGCCGGTAAAGCTCTCCTCGATTGAGTCGGCATACTGCTCGACAGGCTCGTCGCCGTTAAAGAAGTTGTGGAGCAGCGGTGCACCGACGTTCGGGCAGGCCTTGCGCATGTTCCGCTCCATTGCCGCCTTCGCAGTCCGAGGCGCACTGTTGACCAGTTGATCGCCACCAAGCAGCAATGGCATGACCTGCTGGTACTTGGCCCACCCGTCCTGGTGCTGCACTTCGTAGGCAGCCGAGTCAGAGCCGGGGTTCGCGCTTCTCCAGGCCTGTTCGTCAGCCTTCCACGCGTTTTCGACTTCATGGGCGTGCGCGAGCTGGCTTTTGAGGTTTTCGACCTCCTGGGCATATTTCTCGCCTGCGTATGCCTTGATGTCTGATGTTGGACGCATGGCGATGGAATACTTCACATCGACCAGGTATCTGTTGTCGCCCTGTGCCGTTCCATTGACCTTCTCGAAATGACGGATTGAGAGATTCTCGCAGCCAGCGAGCGAAGCCTTGATCACGGCTTTTGCTTCAGCTTCGGATGGCCCTTTCGAGCATGCAGCAGTCGCCATCGTCGCGACGAGCAGGAGAGTGATGGCGGGAAGACGGTTGTATTGGTTCATGATGGTTCTATTGAGAGGAAACAAGAATTGCGCCGATGAAGGATGCGAGGAAACGTTCGTCGTCGGCGACGGCCTCGGGGCGTAGCTAACGCTGGTTCGGTCGAGCGCAGTAGCCCGTGGTGTGCAGGCTTGGCGAGCCACAGTAGGGCAGAGAGACTGAATGCCGGTCAGTGCATCGTCTGCACCGACCGGCCTTGCTTCAAGAGAGATGTACTTACGGGTTCAGCGTGATGCCGATGGCTTTGGCCGCTGCATGCATCGAAGCCGCGACCAGATCCGATTGCGCTGCTGTCAGCAGCTCGTAGGTCTGGGGTACGGATGCCGGGAACAGGTAGCCCATGGCCGCTTTGCCAGCGATGAGGGCCACCATCAGATTGCCGCCGCTGGCGATGGCACCCTTCACCGTCGGGTTGATATCCAAAGCCGTAGCCGACTTCGGCAGGCTGATGACCATCAGGTTGTTGTTACGCGGATAGACGCTCCACGTGCCTTGAACGGGCAGCGACACCTTGCTGTAGTCGCAGCCCGACTTGCCGCTCGCTGCCAGTTGCACCACACCGCCCGCTTGGATGTTCAGCACGATGCAGGAACGCGCCTGGACGTTGGGCGACACGTCGGCGGATTTACCGACGACTTGCGAGACATCGGTCAGCGACACCATCGGCGACGGATCACCTAGGGTGAGCACGGCGGTGGACGGGGCATTGTCCGGCGTGACAAATATGCCCGCGTTGAATACGTCAGCTCCGTTCACCCACTCCGGCCCCCAGCCACCGGTCGTGACGATAGCCTGGTCGTGGGCATGCTGAAGGGTGGCGTAGACGGCCGTCGAACCGGGATCGAAGACACCGCCCATGGCTTGGCGGATGGCGTTGGTCGGCGGCACGATCAGGCTGCTGGACACCGGCTGATTGCTCACATCCACTTGCGACAGCGAGATCGTCACAGCGTCGTTGGTCAGCAGATCGGTGGCGCTGATCTTGCCGCTCGACGAAGTCACCGTGTAGCCCGGGTGCAGTTGGTCGCTGGAGAGGAATGCCGACAACGATCCGTCGGCCTTCATCACGTAGCCACCGGAGAGCGGCATCACGTATGACAGCGGGTTGCTCAGGCCAGCCCCCGTGATGTACGAGTCGAACATGCCGACTTGCGGCGCGTTGACCCAGCCACCTTGGTGCAATTGCCGCGGCACCGTGAGCGACCCACCGCTCAGGGTGTACGCGCCCCGCACCGGCACACCAACTGCGTCTTGCAGGCCATAGTGCGAGAACGGCGTGCCACCGCTGCCGAGATAGCCTTCCATCGCATAGAGCGGTTGGGCCAGTGCCGTCGCGGGATCAACGGGCGTGCCGTTGGCTGCCGCTTGCAGCGCCACCGACGAGGCCGTCACCGCCGCTGGAGAGCCGGTAGCCACCACGGCGTTCAGCACGTTGGCCGCAGCCGTGGCGGTCGTGCCGCCGTAGGCCTGCAGCACACCGACCGTCTGCGAAGCGAGCGTTGCCACCGGAGCGTTGCCAGCAGCGATGTAGTCGCCGTTGACATCAGCACCGCTGGCGAGCGCCTGCACCGTCGCCGTGGCATCGGCTTGCGACTTGCCTGCCACCATCTGCGCAACCACCATCGACGTGAGCGGGGTGATGTTCTGGTTGGCCCCCGCCACGATGGCCGACAGCAGGAAGCCCTGATGGAAGGTCGTGTTCGTCGTGGTATCAACGTTGCCGGCCTGCACGACGGCAAGCAGGTGCTTGCCCGTCATGTCGCCCGATACGTTCAGCGTGTAGTTGCCATTGATGTCCGTCACCGCCTCCGGCAGCGTCGGATCGCAGGTGCCGTGACCGTTGTCGAAGCAAACCTTCGCACCGCTCAGGTAACCATCAATGGCCTTGCCGGTGAGCTGCTGGCTTGCGGCTGTAGGCGGGGTTGAGCCCGAAGTGGTGGAAACGCCGTCGCCGCCTCCGCCGCAGGCTGCCAGGGTGGCCGCCATCATGACGCTGAGGACGAGTTGACTCCCCCCTACGTAGATATTCTTCAATTTGAGCTTCCTTTGTTGGTGTTGTTGGAATGCATGCCCCGCAAGCAAACCTGGGCTCGCTTTGTCGTGTCTACTCGACAATCCGAGGCGTGACGAAACCCCTCTGACACGCCGGGTTATCGGCAATTGGTCGGAAGATTGTAGAGTATAAGCAGCATTATTTGCTGTGTTTACAGCGTCGTGAATCAGTCAGCAGGTAGGCATCCTGCTCGCCATGACTGCCAAGCGAGCCACCCCCTCCACCCGTCCGGCCCCGATCTCGGTGGCGCTGGGCAAACGTATCAAGCAGTGCCGCCACGCTGCGGACAAGTCACAGGAAACGTTGGCGTTCGAGGCGCACGTCGACCGGACCTACATTTCGTCCATCGAGCGCGGCATTGCCAACCCGTCGGTCGAGACGCTGGCGAACATCTGCTATTGCCTGGGCGTGACGCTCTCCGAGCTGTTTGCGCCGTTGGATGGCGTGTCGCTCAAGCCCACGGGGCACCGGCGCGTGAACGCCGCCACACCGCCCGAGATCAAGCGCAGCCGCCTGCGGTAGCTACGGGGGCAGCCGGATCGACACGGCGCCATCCACCGTTACGCGCTGGGTTGCGGTAGCGGTGAGCAGCGGCGGGCGCTTGACGGTCTCCAGGCGGGCGTTGAAGCTGGCCAGCCCAGGCTCGGGTTCAGCGGGATCGAGCAGCAGCAGGGCGTGGGGCGTGAAACGGCGATGGGACTGCCGGCCCTCGATGCCCACCGCCAGCGCTGCATGGGTTCGCTGCCGGGTGCGCAGCGCTACGATGACCGGCCAGCCTTTGGACAGTTCCCGCACGCAGAAGCGCTGCACGGCAGAGTCGTTGCCCTCTGCGGTGACGGGCCGCACGCCGCAGTTCAGTTCCCAGATGAAAGACGCCAGTTCCGAGAGCGTCAGCCCGTGCAGGTAGTGCGGCCAGGCGCGGTCCCAGAAACGGGCTTCGGGGCCGTTTGCATGCTGGCGGACTTGGACCGGATCGGAAAGCTTGCCCAGCAGCGCGAGTGCCATGGCGGTGCAGTGCAACGGGCTGCCACCGTCCCAATCCCCTTGACGGCTCAAGAGCGGCTTGCCGGAATGCGCCGAGGTGAGTTGCCGTCCGGGCCGCAGGGCGGGGTGGAGTTTCAGGACCAGAGCGTCCATTAATAGTCCTCGGGCAGCAGCACTGTGGTGAGCACTCGGTCGGCCTCGGTGATGATCCACACCTTCTGCCCTGTGGGTAGCAGGTAGCTGGAGACCACGCGCTGGCCGGTGTTGACCGCCAGCACGTTCTGCAAGCGGTCTGCCTCGCACAGCTCGCCCCAGTCGCCACGGGCATGGCGGTTGAGCAGCAGGTAGACCGATACACCAGCCTCGGATAAAGCGGCAACCGCAGCCGGCGTTGCCACCAGTTGCCCGAGCGGCAGGCGCGGTGGAAGCAATGCGGGTAAAGAGGGTTCCGTCATAGCGAACTCCTAAAAATGGACGAGCGCAAGCCTCCAGCGGAGGCGGATGCAGGGTCGTCGGGGTCAAAGGGAAAGAAGTCGGACGCAGGACGCAGGACGCGCCGGGGGACTGCAAGGATGGCGCGCGAAACTATTGCGCTGCCGAAGCGAGCGCGTTGTCGGCTGGGGCACAGGCGCCACCCGTGAGCGCGCAGCGTCTCCATCGGTGGGGCGGCACGCCTGCATGCGCACGCCGGTTCTGTTGACCTTCGCACATGGCGCCGCCTGCGTGGCGGTTCAGCAGGTACGGCTGGGGGTGGCAGGTTGCGGTAGTCATGGTGTTCTCCTGGGAAAGGACGAGCGCGAGCCTCCGGCGCAGCCGGTGCGGGGTCGTCGGTGGAAAGGGAAAGCCGGACGCAGGACGCGCCCAGGGAATTACCGCGCTTGGGAAGGCAGTGCGTTGGGGTAGTGCTTCGCCAAAATCAAGTTCATCTTGTCCACCAGATCCGGGCGTTTGAAGTGCAGATGCCCATTGCCGTTCTTGAACCAGCGCAGGCTGAAGTAGTCATGCTCCGCGTGCGTGAGCCGATGAGATTGCGAATGCGACACGAAGGCGTACACCCCCAGCCGGTGATCGGGCTCAGGCTTGCCATCCAGAACGCAGAAGGCACGGATCAGGTCGTCCAGCTCATTGGTGACGCGGTGATTGAGGAAGCCGTCCCTGAGCAGGGCGCGCACGATGATCTTGGCGCCGAACTTGAAGGGCGTGTGGCGCTTGTAGTCCCAGGACAGTCGCCGGAAGCACTCGAGCACACCGCGCTCGAACATCTCGCCACGCGCGCCGTAGAGCTGAGCGAACGTGGCTTCGATGTTGGCAACGGTCAGTTCGGGCACCTCGCCCTCGGCAATCTGGTGGCTCCATTGCTCACGGGCCTTCGCGTCCATGAAGGTGCGTAGACCCGATTCGGTGAGCAGGTAGTCCCAGCCGCGTATGTCGACGATACGGACAATGGCACCTTCGGCTTCGTCGCGTTTCGCATAGTCTCCGGTAATGGTCGGTCGGCCACGGCAGCCATAGCTTTCATCAAGGACAAGCCTCGGAAAGCCCAGGTGGGCGGAGCGTGCGAGTTGTTCGGCCTCCGCGAGAAGGTCCAGCGCTGTACGGATGCGCTCGACCACGGCGGCGCGCTGGTTGGCAAGGTTGGCAATGCTGATGCTGGGGACGAGTTCGGTGGTGGTTTGCATGGGGCATGTTCTCAAGTCGTGAGTGGCGTTCATCGGTCCTGGCCTGGTGCGACGTATTCCAGGCAAATGGGGCGGTGGGTCATCGTTCGGCAATGTCTTCGACGTCGTACCCATCGTGGGTGATGTCCACCACAACGGGATGCCCGCTGACGCTGTCGAAGGGGCTGATTTCGAAGTGGCAGCCATTGCCAGCCGCAAAGTGCGCCTCGGCCTCGTTGGCCCACGCGCACAACATCGAATCTGTGAAGTGGTCGCGCCCCCGCTTGTGATACTCGCCGAGCGCCTCGGCAATCTGGTTCACGCCGTTTGCGTTGAGGAAGGCAATCCGCATTCAGTTCTCCTCGGACGCCCTGCGGTGATTGCCCTCGGAGAACACCACCGCGTCCGGATGCAGGTAGGCCAGCAGCCGATACCACCAGGGAGGAGCTTCACAGACCCGGTGCCAGTCACCCGTGCCATCGTTGTCGCTGACGTGGACCTCGATGCAGCGCTCACAGGCGAGCATGTCCGCCACCAGCCCATCCTCGCGGCCGTAGCGGTGTGCCACGATGAACAGGTGCGATAGATCCAGCGCGTACGGCACGCCCGATGCGAAGACCGTGCGGTATTCCTCCCAGGTCGACACCAGTTGCGCGCCGTGCCGGTCGGGATAGAGCCCTTCGACGGCCACCGGGCAGCCGAACAGGTCGGCGCAGCGGCGGGCGTTGTCCAGCACCTGGGCGAGCGTCGCATGACGCCGGTCTCCCGCATGCGCGCTGTAGGCGGGAGCGCTCAGCCGTTGGCTGATGCGGGCCGCTTGCTCGAACCAGTCGAGATCGGCATCGAAGGTGGACAGGTCTGCCAGGCGGTGCCGGGGCAGGACCCGCACGTTGGCGTGCAGGCGGAACTGGATTGCCGGAAAGGCTGCCCGCAGGGCGTCCGCATAGCCATCATCGAGCCGTCCAACTGTCTGCGGCACGAGCTGCACGTGTTCCGTGCAGAGCGTGCCGAACAACGGTTCGGTATGGGTGCGGGCCAACACTTCGGGCACGCGGGCGTAATCCAGCCCGGGCCAACTGGCGAGCGAAAGACACGTTTTCATAGGTCGGTCTCCGTGTGGGTCGATTCGACGTAGAAATCGCGGTGCGCCATGCAGACGGTGCCGGCAGCCACGTCGAAGGTGATCTCCCCCTCGCCACCATCGTTGTCCTCGAAGCCCGGGTGATAGCGGTCAAGCGCACGATCGGCGAAGGCATCCAGCGCGTCGCGTAGGCTCAGTTCGCCCATGGATTGCGTGCTTTGCCACTGGCCGTTGACGTAGCGGCCGTCCTCCCGCAGGACGCTGACGGCTTGGTCTCCATGGACCTCTTGACCTCCGGTGTCGAGGATCTGGATGGCGTTGGCGTTACCACTGTCGCCAAAGCCGGAGTAGGTGATGACGGCGTAAGCGGCACCGGCTGCACGCAAGGCGTCGAGCAAGACGGTACGGTTATGCGACAGGACGGGATCGGGTTTCGGGGTGTCGAACATGATGGGGACTCCAGGTGGAAGACGTGCTGGCGCCTCCGGGGCAACCGGATCGAGGCACGTCGAGTGGGAAACAACGAGAAGACGACAGCCGGGCAGATCCCGGCTTTATGCCGTTGGGGCGAACGCGCTGCGGGCATCCGTGGCGCAGGGGATGGAGGCTTCGTCCCACAGAAGCTGCGCGGCCGTCAGCGAGCACAGATCGCGTAGTTCGCCTGCGCGCCGCACCTCACCCAGCGTGGTGGTGACCGTCGAGCTGGCAATTGCACCGAGTGCAGCCGCAATCCGGCGGGCACACGCCAATTGCCACAGGTGTGCACCGGGGATGTCGCTGAGCTGGATCGTGACGCGCACGGTGTCCGGCAGCAGCGGGGCCGACTGGCAGGTGTCCCGGAAGCGCCGAATCAGGCCGGCAGCAACACCGGTGCGCCGCAACTCCAGCGGGTAGACGTACTGGCTCAGGAAGTGCCCCACGGCGCGGTACTCCCAGCCGAGGACAGCCAAGGGTGCATCGTCGAATTTGCCGATGCGTAGATCCTGATCCAGTGCCCACACCGCGTAGACGGGCGCCACAACCGGCTCCCGGGTACTTGGGGGCGCCAAGTCCGGTACAGCAGGCCCCTGCGCGTGCTCCACGCGTATGGCCCGCCAGGGCGACACCGGCCCGTTTGCGCCATGTAGCGCTAGTACCAGATCGAGATCGGCGTACAGCTCCAGCGTGATGGCGTTCCCCGCACGGAAGGTGTCCGCCAGATCCGGGCGTCCTTGCCCGGCCAGCACGAGCGCGACCTTCTCCCGGTACTGCGCGTTCTCGTCGTCATGCGAGAACGGCAGCGAGGGCTCTACCCGAACGGTGACATCCGGCATGGTGAGCGGGGTTCGTAAGGCACGCTGCCAGCGCGGAATGAACGTCTCTGGCAGAAGGCCACGCCCGCGCCCCTGGAGCGACCCGCCCTCGCAGGCGGCGGCGCCCTGGAAGATTCGGCGAAGCACCTGCTGGTAGGAACCGATGGCGACGCAGGACCAGTGGGGCTCGTGCGGATAGAGATTCTTCTCGTACGTGTTCTCGAACAGAAAGTAGACGACAGACCCATCGGGGCGGCGCAAGGCCGCCGTTTTGAGGTCAACGAGGACGGTGGCACCCATTAGGGGCTCCTAAGGTGTAAGGGCGTGCGCCAGCCTCCGGGCCAACCGGAACCGAGCACACCACTGTGGATGGGAAAGACAACAACAGAAATGCCGGGCGCCGAGCCCGGCGTTATGCCGCTGAGGCCAGTGCAGCGAGCTGGCGGCGCAGGGCGATGGCCCGCGCCTGGGAGCAGCCAAGACGCTGGCGGATGCCGTTGACGGTCGGGCGCAGTTGGCCGGTGGCGATGGCCTGCATGAGTTGCGTCACGTCAGGGTCGTGCGACGCGCCTGCCGGGTTCCGCGTGACCGAATCGTCGTGTGGAACGTGACTGCCCGTCGTCTCGTCGGTACCAGGCATGACGGCCGTGACTGGGGGCTCAGTCACATCAGTCGCGCTCGCGACCGCTGCGGGTAACGGCTCCAGCGGGGCGACGACTGGGGCATGACTGAGCGCGACGGGCGCCTGCGAACGCTGGCGCGACACCAGTGTCAGCGTCCAAAGCAGACAGGCCACACCTTCCAAAACCGCAGCGAAGGCGAGCGCCGTCAGGAGCTCAACACGCACCACCGTCGTGCCCAGTAGCGCGGCGAGTCGCGCCGTGACGGGGTCGGTGAGTCGCGCGTCGCGCTGAGTCGTCGCACGGTCGCGTTCGGCCATCTGGCGTCGCACGTCTTCCGCTTCAGCGTCCAGCGCAGCGAGTCTGGCCGTCAGCGTGACGCGACGCGCTTCCAGCGTCGTACAGTTGCCCGAACAGCGCTGCGCCGTGATCGTCGTCAGTCGTGCGGTGATGTCAGCCCGTTCCGCCATGATCGCCGTGAGACTGCGACCGGCCGCCGCCGGCTCCGGAACGGGCGCCGTCAATATCCGCGACTCCCCGGCATGCCGCTGGGCCAGGACGAAGAAGGTCGCGTGACCCAGGCACGCCGCCGCCATGCAGGCGAGCCACAGGACAGCCGCTACGGCGCGCACGCCAATCGACGCGTCCCGCACCAGCGCCGGCAGCAGGTGGGCGCAGGCGACCAGCACGACCCCGATCGCCACCCACACCAGCCGTTCGGCAAGCGTGCCGCCGCGCTGCCAGCCGGCCAGGACCGACAGGCAGAGCGCGGTGCCGGTCGCCGCGATCGCCAGCGTCCAGCAGGCGCCCCGGTTCATGCGGCCGAACCGCCCAGCAAGGCCGCCTTACGCGTGAGCTTGTCGCGCAGGGTGGGGGCGGGGCCGGGCGTCTCATTAGCGGCTGCGTCCGAACCGGGCTGCGGATCGCCCTGCGCTGGCTCCGGATAGAACTCCTCGGCCACCGCTGCCGCTTCCTCCGCGCTGTCCTCGAACGCCCCGTTGGCAAAGCCTGCCCGGGCGGTTGCATCCAACGCCGCCTGATCGAAGCCGGCCGCCTTGCGACGTGCATCCAGCTCGCGCGCCTCGGCAATGGTGGCTTCCAGCGTCGTGCCTTCCCGGACCGCCAGGTCGACGTAGTAGATCGGTGCCCGCCAGCTCTGCGTGGTCGATTTGCCCCGCAGCACCAACCTGAGCGACAGGCAGGCCAGCAGATTGCCCGACACGGCGCTGAAGTAGTGCAGCCGTGCCGCCAGGGTGCGAATCGAATTCCACGATGTCGTTCTGGCGATGAAACTGCCCATCTCGTCTTCATCCCCGACAAGGACATTGAGTCGCCCGTATGGCTTGCAGCCGCTCGGCCCCCCGAACTGGCACCCTTCCGGCGAAGGGCAGGGCAGGATGGCAATGCCGCCTTCCTCCACGCGTTTGCAGCGTTCGCCATTGCCGACACAGACCGGCCGTCCCGTCTCGCGGTCGAACAGCGTGTAGTCGGCTCGCAGGTTCAGATCCGGGTCGTTGAAGAGCATGCGCACCGGGATCGATCGTAGCTTGCCCGGATTGGCTTTGCGCAGCGATTCGTTGAGCGGGTGCAAGATCCACTCGCCGCGTTGTTGCACCTGGGTAGTTAACGTGAACTGGTCGTCCTTCTCGGGCAGGCGCTTACCGTTCTTCTCAACCACACGGCCAATGGTGATGCGGCCTATGACGGGTGGCGTGATCATCAAACCTTTCAACATAGGGGGACTCCACTAGGGATAGATGAGGAAGCGGCGGGAGCCTGCTTTGGGGATGGTGTACTGCTGGGCAAGCTCGGGGTGGTCGGCCAGGAGCCGTTCCACGTCAGTGGTGGAACCGTCCTTGCTGCGCCGATACGTGACTTCGCCGGTCTCGAAAAGCGCGCATGACGCTTCACCCATGGCGGACTGGATCGTTTGCTTGAGCTTGGCGGCAGCGACCTCCTGCGCCTCGATCTGCTCGCGCACGCTGACCAGATCAGCGAACACCGCACTCAAGTGCCGATCGTCCGAGAAATCCACCGTGCCGCCGCTGTCGCGCGGATACAGAACGCGTAGCGCCCGGTCAGCCGATTCGGAACCGTCTCCGGGTGGTGGCGTGTCGGTTTGCACATAGCGCCAGAACTCAGCTTCCAGCGGAATGAGCCCGGCGATGAGTTCGTCATCGCGCTCGATGCGGTGCACGGCCAACTGCTGTCCGCACAGCAACACGGCCACATCAGCAGCTTGCTTGCCGGATACCGCGAGCTGATGTTGAACCTGCAGGACCACGTACTCCGGGACGCCATCCTGCCAATGACGCGCACCGAATAGGCCCGCCGTCTTGCACTCCAGGATCTGCACACCGGGCACGCCAATGACTTCCCGATCCAGATTCGCCAGCATGAAGGGAATGGTGGGGTGCCGCAGCACCGCATTGACCTTGCGGACACGGTGACCGGTTTGCTTGCAGTACGCAGCGGCCACGATGGGCTCTAGAAGAGTTCCCCAGTACACGGGCTCGGTGGTGTCATTTGGGTCGGGCTTGGGTAGCTCGGCCCCCCTGCCGGTCTTCTCCATCCATAACTCCAGCCGGCTCTTGTAGGGGTTCAGGCCAACCGCCGCAGCGGCATCCGATCCGCCGATGCCAGTCCTGCGTACGGCCAGCCAGTCTTCACGCGGCAAGTCCTTGGTTTGCACCAGGCGCAGTGCCGGACGATGCCGGCTGCGCCTCGTTGTTTCAGACAGGGTCATGCTGACCTCCAAAAAGACGAAGGCCCGGTGAGCGCACTCGACCGGGCCGGAAGATTGAGAAAGGAGAAACGGCGGACAGCTACACCACGAGCCGAAGGGCTTCATCCCACGCTTTCTGCTTGATGGCAGCGCCTTGGCCGAACCAGGCCGCATCACGGCGGTGATCGTCGCTGCGGGCGCGGCGATGGTGATCCGTGTATTCCGTGATGGCATTCAGCAAGCCCCAAGCGGTGCCGGAGGCCGAGGGCAACTGCGCCCCTTTGCCGCGACCTGAGTAAAGCTGCTCGACGGCCTTGATCGCGCGTTCGTTGACCGCCAGCGCTGCGCGGTCGGTGGATTGGGTGGCGGGATAGGTCAGCACGCGCCGGAAGAACGCTTCCGCAGCCGCATCGGTGACCTTGCGCTCGGCCAGCGCCTTGGTACGGGCCATGAAGGCATCCCACGACGAGACCGCAATACCGAGCTGGCGTTTGACCGCCTGGGCGTTGAACTGGCTGCGGTGCGGCACCTTGACGGCATCGGCGCCGTTGCCCAGAGCGATCTGAAGCGTGTTGTTGCAAACTACGCGCACCGACGTGAATTGCGCGGTGGTGGCGAGCGTTCCATCGCAGGCCGTGGCGAGCAGCAGGTAGCCATTGATCGTGTCCTTGCCCTTGAGCGTGCCGGTCTGGCCCGTCTTGGCGAGCGCCCAGAACTTGCGGCCTTCCTTGAGCACGCCAGCGGTTTCCAGTTCGAAGCCACCAACTTCTGTTAGGTCCCGGTAGAACTCCAGAATTTCGGACGGCTGCACGACCTGGTACCGAGCAGACACAACGGACAAAGGCATCCTCGAATCACTGCGATAGAGGACTTTCTGCTCGGGAAACGCGTGGATCGAGCCGAGGTTCTTGTGACCCGCCGCGACGTAACGCACTTCGGATTCTTCGATGCGCCAGTTCATACCGGCACGTTCGGCCCAGACCTGGACGGGTTCATTGGGTGCGAGCTTGTTACCGAGACCGTGCCACGGTTGCTGGCCGACATAGGCCATGGAGGAAACGAGATGCATGGTTGTCAACAACACTCTAGGAGTGACCCACCCGAGAGGGGATGCAACACTTTGGAAGTGACCCACCGGGTCACCGAACATGATGGCCATCACCGAGA
>NZ_JBEPKQ010000004.1:0-629236 GCF_040544795.1 Ralstonia sp. 1138
CCGGAGTCGACGGGCTTGATGAGAAAATCATCCACGCCGGCGGTACGGGCGGACTCGAGGATCGCCTCGTGGGTATGGCCGGTGAGCGCGACAATAGGCACGCTTTGGTACATCGACGATTGCGCACGAATGGTGCGCGCGGCTTCCACGCCATCCATGCCCGGCATGTTGATATCCAGCACACAAACATCGCAGGGCGCGCCGCTCGCAAGGTAGTCCAGCACGGCCCGTCCGTGCGCGACGTCGACGACCTGCATGCGATGCTTCTGCAGCAACGTGCGCACGATGGCCCGCCCGTAGAGATCATCGTCGGCGAGCAGCACGGTCTTGCCCGCCAGCATCGCTGTTTCGCACCCGGTCAGGAGGGATGACTCAAGTGCGTGCTGCAGAATCTGGACCATTTCCCAGCGGCTGTACATCTTGCTCACGAAGCCCGCCATGCCAACCTTGGCAACCTTGAGCTTGGCGATGTGCGGCGGTTCGTTCGTGTACGCGACGATCGGCACCGATTCGTAGCCGGGCACTTCGCCGCTGCGGATCTTCTCGGTGGTCGCGTAGCCATCGAGCACCGGCATGCTCAGATCCATGAGGATCAAGTCATAGTGATGCTGCCGCATCATCTGCAGCGCTTGCAAACCGCTCTCGGCATGATGGAAGTGCACGGGCAAGCCATTCAGCTTTTGGCGCAGCAGGTAACGCTCAGCCTGGGTGTCATCGACCAACAGAATGCGCTTGTCAACGAAGGCGGACATCGCTTGCTGCCAGATGGCTTGATAATGCGAGTCGAGTTCGCTTTGCGACACGGGCGGAAAAAGCAAGGTGAATTCAGTGAACTTGCCGACTTCGGAGCGACAGCTGATCGTTCCACCAAAGGCGTACATCGCACGCTGACAATACGCCAGTCCGAGCCCGGTTCCAGCCGAGTTTCCTACGGTACGGAAGGGCTCGAACAAATACGGCAGCATGTCGGGAGATATGCCGGGGCCCGTATCGCGTACGACAACGGTATGACGGTCAACCGTCAACGTGAGCGTGGCGCCAGGGCGCGCAGCCATGTGGCACAGCGCATTCTTGATCAGGTTGAAGAGCGTAAAGAGGTAGACCGTCTCGTCGACCTTGAAGGTGAAGTCTTCGACCACGTGAAGCTTCACTTTACGGCGCTCGTTCTCGTCGGCGAAACCGTATTCGTCCAGTGCCTTGCGGGTAGTATCGGCCGCGCCAAGATAGGTGAGACGGTCGGGTCGGATGGGCTTCGCACTGACTTCGTCGAGCGTCATCGTGATGATGCGCAGCCCACGCTCGATGGACAGTTGACCCTGTGCGAGATGACGGTAGAGCGATGCCGCATTCGTTTGCGACAGCACCAACGGACGGTCACCGTCACTCGACACAGGGAGCGCTTCCTCCATACCGTCGAGCACATGTCTCAGTTGGCTCAAAGGATTGCGCATTTCGTGGGCAATCGAGCCTGCGAGGGCTTTTAACGCTCGGTTCCTTTCGACTGAGGTACGCCCCTTACTGATGGCATAACTGAACGCCATGCTGCACAGGGTGACGACAGGCAACAACGCGATGTTTGACAGATCCGTCGCACTCAAAACAATCGAGATCGGGGACGTAAGCACGGCTACCGTTGCGCTGGAAACCATGCCCACACCTATGCAGACCATCAACAAAGGGGGGCAGTCGATACACAAGGCCAGGATGAAGATCATCATGACTTCCGTCATCATCCACATCGTGGAGAACCCATTGCGGATCGTCAGGAACGTACAGACAAACGGCAGTACGTAGACCAGACAACAATGCCAGTAGATGAGCAGAGCACTGCCCAACCGCTTTGGCCAGCGCGCTTGAAAGATTAAAGGAATGCAAACAAGCGCCGCGCTCAGTCGGAGAAGCAGATTGTCGTACGGCTGCGGCAGGACATAGGTCCAGACCACGTAGTAGATGGGGTGACATAGGAGGCCCAGTATGCCTCCCCATCGAATTACAAGCCGACTTCGTTCCAGCATGTCCCGCATGCTTTCGCGCGGCATCTGCATCTGGCCCCCCCCCAATGACGTTATTACAGTGCGATCAACTCGGATTGCATATCGCGTTGGACATCCAACTCGATAGGCGAACCGTTCTTCCCATGCAGCGGTCCGACCGAGAATCCGTGCTTCTTCAACAAACTATGCGTGTAGGAAACCGACCACACGGGCGGACTGCCAATAATGAAATCAGAAGCGATGCCCTCCTGCCACGCTGAGTAACCCTCGGCAAAACACGTGTAGCAATCGCGATTGCTCGGCAGTCTGAAAGGAAACGCCGTATTCAGTTCTGCCGGACCGCGCGCGAAGCACTCGATATAGAGCGTCTGACCGCGCGAGGCGAGTTCCGCTTCGACGCTGGCTGCTCGCGGGTGCGAGTCGTCAATCCAGAACTGCGCTCGCTTGAGATCAGAAGCCGTCAGGTACGGAACACTGGTGCTGCTGGCAAGGATGGCGCCATCGAACTGCGGCAGGGGTGTATCCGGACTGAAGGTGTGAACGGATATCTTGATGCGCCCCAAAAGATCGGATGCCAGCAACTCCCTCGCCTGTTCCTGCAACAAGCTCAGCTTGTCCGGCAAGTCGATCAATACCAACTCCTTCGGTGCGTCTTTGTAGGCCACATATTTTGCGACCGTGACTCCGAGCCGCCCTGCAGCACCGAACAGCGCGAGCTTCGTGTTGCCAAACTCAAGGCCCACTTCATTGCAGCAGTGGATGGCCCAGTCCTTGAGCATCGCAGCGGTCGCCGCGTGCCCCGTGGTGATGAGCGGTGGCTTGGTCGGGCGTGCAAGCGTCCCGTAGTTGCACGCGTACGGTGTTGATGCACCCATCGCCACCATGTTCAGTCCGGCCTGCCTAGCCAGTTCCAAGGCCGGGAAGAACTGTGTCTCTCGGAATCGTTTAATACCACGTGGGCTCCCTAACCAAAGTTCCAGCGGAACAGGACATGCAATGTTGGCCCCGATGATTTGCGAGCCCGAATAAATCGGGGAAGCGATAAAGGGAGGTGTTCTCCAAAGCTCTTCCTCGAAAGAGGCTGTTCTCTGTTTGACGTTGTGAAACGAGAAGGACAACGTATTCCAGTCGGTGGCATGAAAGAGGAAACCAACACCGCCCTGGCCCCTTGGGAGACTGTCCCTAATTTCTTCCGGCTGAATTGTGTGTTTCAGCAAGAGCGGTGCATGGTCCCCGCACAGCTGCGCATGATTTTCAGTTGGCCCTTCGCTATGGATAAACGCCATGATCTATTTCCCTTTAGGTTGAAGTCGCGCCGGATACTCGGCGCTGCGTCACGGGTCGGAATTGACTCGCGATCGTTCAACTCTAGGGAAATCAGTGCATGACTCACAAGCTTTGAAGGAGCCACCACCTACTCACCGTATCCAACAACCACAGAAGCGGGTGTATCAACTTACGAATGCGTTTGCCACTTAGCTAGCTTGAGGCTGCGTTTCGCAATGACATGGGACGTCGCGCTTAAACGCGTCGCGTTGCCATTGCCAATTGCCAGTGCCGCAGCGCGCCGTTGTGATCGAAGCGCAAATCACCTCGCTCACGGATACGTTGTAAGCCAGAACCTTGGCTCTGCATCAGCACGCTAAACAGTGGCTCACCGATCGGACTATTGGTGATCCGGATGGCTCGGCGCGTGGCAAGTGCGCGCAGCATCGTCATGCTGCGCTTGGTGCTACAGCCCAATTGTCGTGCGACCTGAGTAGCGTTGTAACAGTTCAACGGATTGCACGTGAGCAACGCCAGCACCATCGTTTCGGTCACTCCTGACGGGCACGTTGCGAACCCGCACTAGTTTTGCGGGTCGCCGTCTTCGCGCGTGTATTGGATGTCGGTGCGTTCATGCAACTCTGCTTCCATTGAAGACGTCAGGCGGCGTTTGACCTCTATCGGCACCTGCGCAGTGGCTTCCTCGGGCGAGCCACGGCGACCACGGTGCAACCCACGTAGGAACATGTCTGCACGCCCTGTTGATATTTTCTTCTCGGTTTCATGCCTATTGTGTGATCTTGGCGCTCTTGAGCAAGGTACCCACCACGGCCACCGGATACGCTTTACCAGCTTTGGTCTGGGCATTTAGTTCCCATCTCAATGCTTCGCGCCTCTCGGCGGTAAGTCACGGCATGAAGATTCACGCAGAGACATTAGCGCCTGTCGCAGGGGACCATCTACGAGCACATGACTTCAGCTAGCGCGCCGTCTTGAACTGGACTTGCCCATGACGGATAGCGTCAATGAGCTTGTCAACGCTTGCATCGCCTGGTTTGCGACGCTTGTAGTCTTCAAGGCTTTTCAGCGCCTGTTCTTGATCCCCAAGGGCCAAATAGGTCATTCCGATCGCATAGGCAGCATCAACGACACCTACGGAGAGCGCTTTCTCAAGATACGGCAGCGCTTCCCTGCCCTTCCCCACGCCTGCCAGGAACGTTCCGTACCGGTAGTTGCCTTGCGGATCAGACGGTGTAGCCGCAAGCAAGCGCAAGAAAATCGCATTTGCCTTTTCGGCGGCTCCAGGAACGTCGAGATTGTGTCCCATGCTATTCACGTAGGCCGCCCGGGCAAGGAGCTGAGGGCTTGACGTTGGGCCATTCAACAGAATGTCGAGCATGCCTGACAGCGCCTTTACGTCTTGGGTTGCGCGCTGTTGATCCTGCGGTGTATCGAATTTCGGTGGATAGTTCTTCGCATGAACCGACAAATCATCAAGCATTTGCTCGAGATAGGCACCGTCAAAACCGAACGTCTTGCCCGCAGGCGTGTCCGAAACAATGAGCAGACGACTTGTATCGTAATGCCCATACTCAGCTGCACTGACGCTGGACTCAACAACAGCGACAAGGATGGCAAGAAATAGTCTTCGCATGATGAATCGTGGTGTGGAGGATGACGCGCCGCCGATAGTGCTGCGTTGTTCGGCGCCAGACGGCATGAGTTCAGGCATATGGAGCGGTACGCGCTCAGGGTGCCTCACACAGTAGATAGGCTTTCACAGCTGTTCTCCAGGCATTGGCAGCATCAAACGGATCGACCAACCCTCGATTCGGCAACGTGGCCCCGGACTGAGCCGCGAGCATTGCATCCATCCCGTGATCGATCATGTATTTCGGGTAGTAGGCCGGCGGGCCAAAGCTTTGCACCGAGATGCAGACCTTTTGCTTCTGCTGCGGGTCATTCATGACTGCCTTGAGATGCTTCTCAAATTCCTGTCGCTTGTCATTTGGCAAGGACCCGAGGGTGTACATGAGCATCACCTTGGGAGCCTGATGCGCTGAACGATCTACCACCCGAAGTCCATCAAAGTAGCCATAGGCGCCACTCAACATGAAGGCAAGCGCGGCGTTGTCCATCTGGTTCAGACTCACGCACGCTGCGAGCACCCGGTCGAGTTGGATCGGCGTCATGTCATTACGTAAGTGGGCCAGCGCCAAGCACTCCGGGGCGGCAGGCGTCTGGGCGACAGATGGCACGGTCGTTGAGGCTCCCCCGGCGGAACTGAGCCCGACCGCATCCGCCGCAAAACCCGCACCGTGAAGCGCTGCCAATCCAAGGCCAGCAACCACACAAAAAAAACCGGGCAAAGATGTTCATTTGAGTTCGATGTCCTTCAATTGATGAAGTGCTTGCCACTGGTTCCGCGCTCATGGTTGGAAACGTATTGCCTTGTGTCTTTCGATGCATTGTTCATTGCCTGTTGCTGGAGCTTTAGCGTGCCGAGTATTACGCTCAGTACGTCAGTTAATCGAGGCTAGCAACACCGTGCGCAGTTCATGCTCACGGAAACTCTTTAGCCATGCCGCCGACAATTCAGGCCACGGCTCGCATTCGAAGAACACGGGGGACTGCTGCGCATACCAGCGTTCGGCAAGCGGCGTGTCCATGTGGCCAGAGGCATTGCGGATCGCACGCAAGTGCGCGAGTGGATAGTCCACCGCCACCACATAGTCGGGCGAGACACCAACGCCATATAGGCGTCCGTGCACCCACGCGCAGGTTCCATGGGGTAGCACACGGCGTACATCGGTACGTATCCACTGCTTGAGCGCATCGACGTCATTGATGCGGGCTGCGTTCTCCTTGCACACCTTCAACGCAGCGTGAGAATCCTTGCTGATTTCCAAGAGGGCACTCTCACTAAACGAGACGATCCAATTTTTTGTAACTTCTTCTTGGGTCCCGAGCGTAAGGCAGCCAAAGCGCAGTGAATGTTAATCACTGTATCAATTGACGGATCGCAACAGTGAATTAAATCCGGATCAGATATTAAATATATTTAATTGTTGAGAGATTGAAAATTTTCTGAAAACAGCAGGGCAGCATGCAACTTCCTGCACGCTCGCTAAAATCAGGCAAACACCGTCTGGTCTATTTGGGAACTGGGCCAGCGTCTTTGCTCTGAACGCTGGCCGAATTTGAATGTGTCTAACTGGGTCCATGGCGCCTGGCATCCGCGCCACATGCCATGCACATTCTTTTTGTGACAGGCAGGCTCACGCCGACCTTCTTTCGCCCAAGATCAAGACTTAGGCACGAAAGTGTGTCGCTGCATGCGTGCGCGCCAGCTAGACTGGCCTTCGCTCGTCACCTTCTCGAGCAATCGAGACAAATGCACGTTCCCCCCCAAGAACCACATGGACACCATTCAACCCCAGGGATTGCTGGTCGCAGCGTGTTTGATCGGATGCACGGTCTTTGCAGTGACGCTCTGCATCAAAGTCCTGCCAGATCCTTCGGAAGACCTATCAGCGCTTGAGCAGGTGCATGTTATGCGCGACAACACCTTTGTAGTGGTCTGGGTGGTGCTAGCCGGTACCAGCATCATTGTGGGGCACGTGATCGGATACTACGTTCTGGGTCCGAGTATTCGGTGCTGATCGCACAGTCAGCGGCGTGCCCGGCGGGTAGCACCCAACACGTCCTCAAGCACTTGCGATAGACGGCTGGGATTTCAGTTCGCATACATTCGCGCAGGTAGGCGACGACGTTGCCGTCCGCAGGTCGACGAAGGCCCCTTCCAGCGCAAGTTGATGTGAGCCCATAGCACATCAAAGAAGCCTGCGCGGCAAAAAAAAAACGCGAGCACAGGCTCGCGTTTTTTTGTCCAACTTTCGCCGCTGATTTAGAACTTGTGGCGAACCCCCACCACCGCACCGAACTGGTTGGAGCTTCCATTGGTCACATTGGAGAACACCTGCTGGCCGCCGCTCGTCAGCGTATAAGGCGTACCTGCGATCCCATAGTTGCTGTCGTTCAGACCGGCCACACCCAGGCCCGACCCGCTGCTGTTCTTCGCGTACGCCAAATTCAAATATGCGTCGGTACGCTTGGACAGTGCATAGTCAGCCGACACCACAAAGAGCCACGGATTGCCCATGCTCTGGGCTTGGGGAGGCAGAACACCCGTATTCATGGCCACAGCATTCTTGAACTGCTGATAGTACGCCGCGCCAGTCAGGCTGAGCGCCGGCGTTGCCTGGTAGGCAACGCCCAACCAGTACAGGTTCGAACGCACGTTGCCAGCGTCAATATTGGCGACGGTCGGGAAGTTTGCCTTGTACCAACGATAGCCACCGAACAGCTTTGCAGGGCCAACGGCATACGAAGCACCAATGGTTGCCCGTTGTTCCTTGCGCTCGGCTGCAGCGGCCGAGTTGGCAAAAATCTGCGCGCCGGTCAGCGTGGTGGGGTTCGGTGCGTTGTAGTACCCGTTGGTTTGGTCATACACGGCGCCCACTGCGAGCGGGCCAGCGGCGTAGCCCACACCGGCGCTCCATTCACGGCCAAGCTTGTTCACGCCAGCCATCTCATTGCCGTTGTAGTTCAGGGCGTAGAGGCCAGAAACCGACACCCCGTTGAACGCACCAACGTACTTGAGCGAGTTGTCAGCGCGGCCCGAACCGATGAAGTTGTCTTGCGAACCCAGCGAGTAACGACCGGCGATACCCATCGGGTCGAAGTTCGTGCCGAAGTCATACAGCAGGTTCTGCTGGCGACCCAAGGTCAATTGTCCCCACTGGCCTTGCAGACCAACGAAGGCGTTACGGCCGAACAGGCGTCCACCCTGCGCGGACGTTCCCGTGTCAAGATTGAAGCCGCTTTCAAGGTTGAAGATGCCTTTCAGACCGGAGCCTAGATCTTCGACACCTCGCAGGCCCCAACGCGATCCGGACAGGTTGCCCGACTGCATTGCAACGCGAGAGTGTCCATTGCCGTCGGCACCAGGAACCTTGTTCACCCATTCAACACCGACGTCCGCAACACCGTAAAGGGTCACACTCGATTGCGCAAAGGCGCCGGTCGACATCAGGGCCGCTGCGGCCGCCGCAAACATCTTGATCTTCATATCGATTCCCAAAGAAATTAAATTAGGCCACGCCTTAACGTGGCGAGGAAATTATGAGATGACGAATTCGTCCAATCCAAGACCAAGCCGAATGATGTTGCAAATTAGATACTGCAACCCCAGGCAGAAAAATCCCAATATGTTTCAGCAACTTAACAATGACCTACGTACTTTGTAGGGCAAAATTTCAAATAAATAAGGCAACCAATCGCAATTCGTCCGTCTTTTTATCCTCGAAATAAGCCGGTTGCTTTTTTAAAATAAATCCTATTTCATAATCGATTTGGAATATCATTCCACCTTGAAGCAAGGCATATCTATGCTTCATATCGACCTTAAGGGGCCGTAATTTCTACGGCCCCTCTTCTTTGGGATCGGAGCGATGGCTTACGGAATGGGCCTTGGACCTGTTCGATGGGCCTATCTGTAATTTCGTGTTCAAGGCGTAACGTGCTTCTGGGAACCTTAGCCTTGCACAGCGGAAGCCGAGCGGGCGGACCTGCTAGCGACCCACGCTGAACTGCGTCGACTAATTCAGCAGCGGTCCGATGGCCACCGAAGACATCAATGCGGCGATGCTGGCCCTCAAGAAAGCGTTGATCAGCGGACGCTGGGCGTAAGCCGAACCACCACTCGGCCATCCTTCAGGTGCAGCCAAACCAGCCACCTTTACCGCGCAACGGCACGGGCGTCACCAGACGGCGTTGACGGAGAATGCTTCGATCGCATCGAGGTACCCGTGACCGCGGCGGCTTCGGGTCGCTCTGATTTCAAATACGAGCGACGCCTCAAAGCCGTTGGGTACAAGATCGTCGCCATATGTACCGCGGGGGCAACGGTGTGCGAGATCGGGGCTTCTGCTGGGGTAATACGCAACGGACGTCTCACCGGGTTCATCAGCTCGCTAACCGCGAGGCGATGGGCGAAGTACCGCTTAGCCGATACGGCCGCTCGGTCCCCATGTAACCTACATTCAGCCCTCTCCGGACATCTTTTTCAGAATCCGATTCTTGAATGTGGCTACGGTCTTCGGTGACACACCAAGACGCTGGGCGACCTCGACATTTCGACAGCCCTCGGCCAGCAACTGCTGAACACGCAGCTCACGTGCTGTTAGCTTTCCGCTCGCGCCCACCTTTCGCTTAGAAAACGTGATGCTAATGGAGCGACTTGGAAAGCCAACGTAGCCATTTCCGGCCAGGATCAACGCTGCGTTTAGTACCGAAATCGGTGCTGACTTATTGACGTACGCGTTTGCACCGGCATGAAATGCCAGGCGAGAGTCCTCGATTGAGTTGCCACCTGACGTCACCACGATGCCTATCGCATGTTGCGCGCGTACGCGGCGCACCAACTCCAGTCCATCCAGTCTTGTCAGATTGATATCGATAATCACGACATCTGGCTGCATTTGCCGGATACGTTCTAACCCGTCGACCCCATCCGTCGCGTCCCCGATTAGCCTCATATACGGTGAGTCGCAAAGCAATCGCTTTACGGAATCCAACACGATCGGATGCGAGTCAATAGCTACGACGGAAATGAATCGGCCGGAGGCTCCGACACCCCGTTCAGACACCTGTTCCATGAGTCCAACCTTATCTTAAGCGCCAAAACATGGATGATATGAATCTATTAAGTGGCTTGATCCGATCGAGTTTCCGCATACGCAGATTCAAGCCTGACGAATCAGATAAAGACGGTAGCATGGGCATTACAGGCAATTGTTAACGTTTCTCTCGCGTGCCCTTGTTAAGCAGAGCAATCGCACGAAGCCGCGTTAGCAAGCAAGAACTCAGAGAAAGTCGTGTGGCCGCTAGACGATGCACTGCTTGGTCGCTTCCTGCTATGGATCAAGCGCCTGGCGCCGGCGTTGCAACCGCATCTGACCGCATCGTCATCGTGGGAAGCCCATGCGGTTGCTATGCATGCCAATGAGCTGAATCTCGCATTCTCGCCCTTCTCCATCCAGAATTCCGAGATCCTGGAAGAGGTCTTGACCGACTCAGAGCGAGCACGGACCGAGGCACAAATTGGAAACGCAACTGACCAGTCGGTTATATTCGACTGGATTTCCGGCACTGCGAACCTTTTTCTTTTGCCCTCTTCGGACGGCACTCTTCAACTGTGATTTCTATGCCGTCAACTGTGCTCCGAAACACTTGGCCGGTGCATGGCAAATGTCTCGTCCAGCATTGCTCCATACACCTTTGGATGCACCATCGGATTGCTGTTCATCTCCAAGAGCGTCAACTGGTCCTGTCCGTCGAGCACCGCGTCCACGGTGAACAGCGTGTTCGCCCGCATCTCCTCCGGGATACCAAGGAGTAGCACTCGTCCGATGTGCTGCACTTGCGCAAGGACTTCAGGCGTCGCGCGCGACAGCGACTCCCGGTCCCGCAGGATGATGGGGTCATAAGCGGAAATGTGACGGAAGTCGAGTAGTACAGTCGCGTCTTTGGGCAGGATGGCGTCGGGTGACAATCCTTGCCAGCGCAACACGGCCACGCTGCCGCTGACATCGTGCGCACGATCAAAGCTCCCACGACGGGTGCCGGCAATCTCGCTCACCGTTCGACGGCCATCGCCATACAGCACGGGAGGTGCCAGCACTTCCATCGCATACGGCACGCCGCTCCAATACCAGATCTTGGTGCTGCGGCCGATCGCGTATGCCTCGAAATACTCGCCTTCAGCCAGCGTGCTGACCACCTCCTCATATTGGCCCGCCCGAAAGGGTCCTCGAATCCCGTGGCCAAACGAGCCGCGCGTGGGCTTGACGAGGAAATGTTCGCTTCGGCAGGGGCCATCGCGCCAGTGCAGCGGTGTTGTTAGGCCATGTTCCGCAGCATAGTGTTTGAACATCAGCTTCTCGGTGGACAACGGCCAGCGCTTGGTACGGTACGGCAACCACCCAACGAACCCGCACTCGTGATTGTGGTAACTGTCAATGTAGGCCGTCTGCCCATTGATGGTGGCCACGAAGCGTGGGCTCATCAGTAAATTCAGGCCTTCTTTCTTGATGCCCAGCGCGAACGTGTCGGGGAACAATACACAGGTGGCCTGGTTGGTTCTCGTCCAGGCGGTCACGACCTTGAGGTGTTCGAGAATCTGTGTGAAGAAAAACATGCGATTCGAGTTTGGTTGCGGAACAAGGCGGATCAAGCTGTCAGCACTTGCGCGCCATCATCTTGCAGTGCGATGGAGGGTTGCAGCAGCCAGCGCCGGCATTTAGTCTGTGAAGCGTGAACCTTGCCGACCATGTGGGGCGGCAATTCGAACCCAATCCTCCCTCTTGCTCCATGAACAGCCGTACGGTCGGTATCGAAGTCATTGACGACTTCTTCTCTGCGGAGCAACTCGCTGAATTGCTTGATGTGGTTCAGTGGTTGCCTGCGTACTACATCAATCGGCAGGCGCACGTCAAAGGCGCGCCCGATTACGACATTCACTGGAGCTATCCGCTGGTGCAGCGCGATGACTCGCTGGAAATCGATCGAGAACCGGAATTGCGCTCGCTCGATGAAACACTGCGACCCGTTGTGGATGTGTGGGACCGATTGCGAGCGCGACTGGGCCACTCACCGATGCTGTATGAGTGCATGGTGACAGCCAACCCCTATGGGCTGGAAGGCCGGCCGCACTTCGATTGCCCCGACCCGTACAAGCGGCCGAACCACGTGACAGTCCTGGTCTATTGCAATCGCGAGTGGGATCTAACCTGGGGCGGCGAGACGATGGTGTTCGATCACGAAAACGAAATTGCCCGCGCCGTGCTGCCTAGGCCCGGCCGTATCTCGATTCTGCGCGGTGACCCGTATCACGTGGCACGCGGGGTCTCGCGCTACTGCCTGGTCGATCGCCGGGTCCTGACCTATAAGGCCTGGCTGCGCTGACAGAGCGTGTTGCATCGAAGCAGGAAACGCGGTGCCGCGTTTCCTGCCCCGCTTCCTGAACTCAAGCGCTGCTGCCATCCGAGCCGCCGCCGCTGCCCAGCGGCGCACCCGGCTTGTGCGGCAAGCGTACACGGCGCACCACCGACCAAGGGTCGCTCTTGGCCTTAATCGTTGTACGCTGCTCGTTCTCCATCGGGGTGCTCTTGAAGCCTGCGCCCTGTACCGAAAAATCGATCTTGTTGGTTTCCTTCATGACATGCTCCTTGTTAAGGAAATGGGTGTGGGAACTTCGAACTCGGATGGATGTTGTCGACCATGCCCCTCGGCTCGAGTCCACGGCCGAATGAGATGGGAATCAGCCCAGGGATCAGGGCCTTGCACACACGAAGACTGGTGCGCCCCTGATCCATCGTGGGACGCAGCGGTGTGATATTGAAAAAGAGCGGCGAACGCCCTTCCTCGGCGAGCTTCTCGTACAGCGCCTCGATCGATACCGGTGTCGCCTGCACGACGCTCGCAAAATCCACCTCGCGCTGCGCGCGCAGCACGCCGTCTGCTCGCCGGAAATGCCTTTTCTGGCCGTACAGGTTGGCATGATCGATCGGTTGCAGCACGTCCTGCGGTTTGACCTTGACGTCGAAGCCATCGTTGAAATGCGCAAAAACCAGCGTTTCGGCTTCGCTGAGCGCAGAATCAACCGCTGCTGCGACATCCAGCGCGCAACCGCCGCCCACTGCCGTGAAGCCGCGCTCTTCATGCTGCGCCCATGCGAGCACACATGGCACGTAGGGGGAGTCCAGCCACAGGATGCCGGCCTGGCAACCGGCGTCGTGCAAGGCTGTCAGCCGTTGACCGATCGCCGCAGGCAAGGTTTCGGCGCGAATGGCGACACCGGGGCGTTGCGCGAACCAATGCCGCATGAAGGCATCGCGCTCGATGAGTTCGAGCGTCGCTCGGGCGCAAGCCTCATCCCAATCCGCGTGTGCAGCGCACCCCGAGGAAGTCGGGGCAGTGATCTTAGGACCTAATGGTCCTTCGTGTTGGATGTATTGGCGAGGGTGCACGAGATCGGAAACGACACGGACTCGCTGCCCCGTGGATTGCCGCACGCCGGTGACCCACGCATATGGCTGCTGCGGATCAAAGGCCGAAAATGGGAATCCGGAGGCGTTCAGCTGAGCCTTGCCGTAGCGTAGGAACGCCTCAGGTGCAATCGCATCGGCGACGGTGTCGATCTTGCCAAACTCAAGCGGGCTTGGCTCACGAAACCCCTGGCGCTCCACCGCTTCGGCAACTGACTTGACATAGGCGTTCCACGGGTCGGCATCGCGACCCCAGGTTGGCTCGTTGCCGTCGTTGCCCTCAATGCGCGCACGCGCCAGAAAATGCGGGATCGAGAAATGCTCCGAGCGCACCTCCGACCATCCGAACTCCAGCGAACGGCTTGTATCCAGCAAGGCGCGCTGACTTTCCGTTGCCGCGTTGCCGAACATGGCCGACCCGAGCACCACGTCGCCTTCGAGCCGGCACATCTGCTCGACCACCGATTCGTAGTAACCGCCAAAGGTCAGGAAACCCAGCCCCAACTTGGGGGCGACCAATCCCCCGTTGTGCAGCGCTGCTCCGGCTTCGCTGAAAAGATACTGCAGGGCCCGGTTGCGATAGCGCATGGAGCCAATCGTGGCGTCGCCCGCCATGAACACCGCGCCAGCCGCGAAGGTCAGGAACCATGGCTTGATGAATGCGCGAGGCAGCAGCGCGGCGTCCTCCGAAATAGCTTCGAAGTGAATCGTCTTGCGCGTCGGGAAAAGCACACGATAGACGCCGGGCGCCAGTGGCCCCGTTGGCCCTCGTAACACCACGAACAGTTTGAGCAGGTGCATGGCGCCGGCCGAGGCCACGGTACGGCGTGCGGCCAAGGCGCCCAGACGCTCGTGGTGTGTGGAAACCACGCCGCACATCGACCAGAGCATCGACTTGAGCGCTTCATATTCGACCTGCCCACCCGCAAACGTCTGGGCTGAATTGCGCGACTCGAACAACGCATCCAGGGGCGTATCGCCCACTGGCTCGAACACGCCGCTCTCGTCCCGGCGATCCGGGGAAAAGCGCCGCGCAATCATGCCGGTCGACGCCCATTCAGCTGATTTGCCGTACGGGTTGGTCTGGCGCGCGTAGCGCAGCGCCGTCTGGCAAAAGCGATTGGCGTCGATCAAGATACCTGCATCGAACAGGAACGCCATGAAGCGCTCCAGTTCATCACGGTTCTTGGCCACCGACGGTGAATCGAGGATTTCTATTTGAGTGCGCGTACCATCGCACAGTGCAGCGATTTGCCGAAACAAGCGGCGCTCGGCCTGCACGGTGATGTCGCCGTCGGCCAGATGCAATGACAGCCGGTCACCGTCCATTACGCACGGCCCAGCAAGCATCGGACTGACACGGTCCGGGTCGTCCAGGGCCGCTAGGATTTCGGCGGGCATCGCCGGCGAAAGCACATCTTGGGTCACACACACTTCCTTGCAAAAGTTCGGCCGGCCACCATTGGCCAGCCAGCCGCAAAGCGCTGCACCATCACTGGCGCTTGGCTGCCTTGCCACCATCCTGCGGCGGTGCGTAGCTCAGGCCTTCGATCTCTTTCTGTGCCGCCGCTGCATCCTCCAACGTGGGCACCACGCGGCCTACCAGCAGGCCCAACGACGGCGACGTTCGCACGTACTTCGTCTCACCCGCGTCCAGCGCCAAGCTCAGCGTCTTCTCCGTCTCAGTCGCCGTTGAAACCGTGTACCGGCCTGCCGGTTTGTCCACATAGAAGAAGCCGCCGGGCTTCGATTCGCCCACCTTCTCGCCGTTGAGTTTGATGTCCGGCTGCAGCGCCGCTCCTAACGGAGAACTTGAGCGGAAGAAATACACCCGGCCGTTCTGGGACGACAGCGTCGGAATCGAGCTAGCCATCTCCTTGTACGACGGGCCGCTGGCACAGCCCGCCAACGTCACCAAAGTGGCGGTACACAGCAGCAGCGATCGATATAGCTTGCGCATCAAGGTTCTCCAAAGGTGAGGGAAACAGGGTTATCGAGGGGCGAGAAGTGTTCCTCGCCCGGCAGGTAGAAGCCCACCAGGTTTGTGCCGGAAACCACCAGGTAAGCCTCGTGTACTTGGCGCCCTTCGATGGTGAAGATGCCGTCCACCGGGCGCAGCACTTCTCCCTGCACCAACGAGCCGGCCGGCCGCCAGTGCGAACCCGTCACCAGCTTGCGCTCGTAGCCGGAGGACAACCGCACTGTGACTTCTCGCTGCAGCACTTTCGCGGGTTGCATTGCGGTCGCTGGCGTGCTCAGGTGCGCGTCCTGCACCGGCATGGCTGGCGCACAGCCACCGAGGACAGTTCCACCTTGCAGCACCAGTGTCACCACAAGTGGTGTCGTCAAACGATCCAATCTTCTCATTCGCACGGCATTGCTCCGGGATTTGGCGCAGAAAAATTGCCTGGCTATCTGGGCACTTGGCACCCCAGAAACCGGCAGCCTTCGATGAACTTATCCATAGAACCGAGCAAAAGTTTAGGGCTGCATGCAAAAATAATTGTGTCGTCCCCGGTGGCCGGTCACCGCCTCTGCGGCCCCATGTTGATGATGAGCGGACAGCTCGTGCCTCGCCCCGAAGTCGAGGCCGCCCAGCTTGAACTGCAAACGAATGGCTATGCTGCCGTGCTGGCGCAGCGACGGTCGCTGGGAACTCTGCGTGAACACGCCAGAGGTAGGCGTGTTGTCACGGTAGCTGTAGCTGGGCGCGGAACCGTACAGCGAGCCATCCCACGCCTGCGTTGCGGGCGCGCTATTGGCTTGCGCCAAGCTGCTGCCTAGCGCATTCCTAAACGCATCAGGCCCTCGGCGAAGTCGTACCTATATCGCCCGAGACGCCTTAGTGGGCGCGGCTTTGCGGCGCGACGTACGATTCAGAATCAAGCTTTTTGGAGTTGATGGCCCCGATGTGCGGTTTTGGGACCACAGCGCCAGGGGCACGCCAAGTCAGGGGGATGCATCCAGGATTGGTGGCATCACGCCACCGTTTCACGCCAAGGTATTTCCGCATGGATGCCCGCATCAAGACTTGCTGCGTATTATTCCCGCCATTGCGTTTTGAGATTTTGGACAAGGTCGCGAACCACGACGTTGCAAGCCGTATCAAATCCCTTGCGAAGTAGTTCCGGGTCCGCCTGATAGGCGTCAAATCGATATGCCGGCACTGTGTTGGCGTCCGAGTGATTGCTCATGCTTCGCGTCTTGCTCCAAAGTACCGTTCCGTCGTTCCTGATCAAGTCCGCACGCACGGAAACCACTGGCTGAAGATCATGCCTGAAAGGTTGAGTCGTGAGGCCGTATCTTAGAACCGTCAACTTGAACTTGGCATCAGAAGCGCCGTCATCGCTCAAAGACAGCATCTTTGTCTCTGTCACACCCTCGGCAAACTTAACCAGCACCATCTCGGAAATAGAGATGTTTTTCTCCTCCATGGCCGCGGCGATCTGTCCTGCTGGCGTCTTGTTGATGGCAACCGCAGCGACGGCCCCGATCGCGCGCCCCAAGGAGCCTGCGATGATGTTGGTCTGATCACGGTAATCCAAACCAGACTCCGGCATCACGACTACCTTGTCTATGTTGGCCGTCTTCACGCGCGTGAGAAGACCTCTATCTGCCTTCCGGTCATTCATGCCGGAACAAGCCGACAACATAAATACTGCGCCCAACAGGAGAATGTGGATCGATCGCTTCATTGCTGTTGATCAGGTTAGACAGTTGCTTCACTCGAAACCAAAGGGCGACGACGTTCTTTTCTGACCAGGATCATGAACGATTCTGACAAGAACGCCTTGCATTCCAACACCGCCGTCCTGCGCGGCCTGCTCAACGTAGCGCATCTGCATCAGCCTGTCGCAAGCGTTGGGAGAACGTCTTGGCAGGGGGCATCGCCATCTTGATCTGCATGCGCGGCCAAGCGCGCAGCGGCTACAGGCGCAGCATCGAACTCGCGCAGGGCCTGCTCATCCGTCAGCCCGCCCTGCACGAAGTCCTGCGCCGTCTCATACAGGGTCTGGAGTAACCGGCTCGTCATGGTGCCTCACGCAACAACCACGTGCCTACGCCCCAGCAACCACGTAGCGGGCCACATTGGAGCCGCACATGCTGTAGCTGACACAAACGCTGACGCCTCAAAACCTGGATTCGCTAGTTTGGCGTTCATGCAAGACCTCTTGCCCCTGGGTTTCCAACTAAGACAAATCAGCGATCTTTCCTCTAATAAATGTATAAAAATTCTTAGCAACTGTATTTACCTGCATGTTGGTAGGATCGATCTCCACCACGCTCCAATCGCCCCCGGAAAATCCGGCATTAAATCCCTGAAAATCATCCCCAAACAGAAGGACATTTTCCAACCCGGCCGGCACGTAGCCATATATCTCGCCAGGCTCCACCAACCCATCATAAAGCATGTAAGCAGCATTCCCCAATTCACCGGAGCCAATCTCAACCAGGAACTCAATGAAGTCTCTCGGAGCTTTCGATGCCGAAAGTTTTACATAAGGATCTCCCACCACCGAAATGGGCACCAATTTATCAAATGGTGTTCCACTCCCCTTCGTCTTCAACAGATCATCGTAATAACCCATTTTCCATCTCTCAGCGTTGGAATATATTCCTCAGTGGGCCGTCCGCGCGGTGAATCCCACCTTGGTGTTGATCTGGGAACCTTGCGGGATGCATATTCCACCATTCATTTGGCCCACCAAAAGCGCTTTCAATTACATGATGGGCATCGTATGGTTGTCCTATCTGCCTAAGCACCGTACCGTTCTTGGAAAGCACCGGCTCTGTGTAGGTCGGCCATACCTGTCCTGTATTAGCCTGCCACTCCGAAATCAAGTCACCCTTGACCCTGTTAAATTCCACACGATGCTTCGCTGCCGCTTCCGGAGACAATCGAGTGTATTCATTCTCTCGAAGATTATCGACCAATAGTTCGCGTTGTGATCGCGTCAATGGCATACCGGTTTGAGACTCAATATCCCTAACATAAGCTCGGCTACGACTAGCAAGGGGAGTCCATCCATTGACAGTATCCGAAACATCGACCATTCTGCGCCGAATAGATGCGGCCGATCGAGATCCACGTGTACTCCCCGGCGCCCACATCGAATCCAGAGGCTCGGTCGCATCCGCGATCATACCCGCAGGCCTCGGATCATTCGTGACCAGGTATGCTCCCGTCGCGAACAAGCCTCCAATAGGTTGCCCCTGCACCGCATTAAAGTAACGATTGAATGCAGCAGTCCTCTCAGCATCACCGTGGCCTGCCACGAGTTGTGGCCCAGTGGGTCGGCTCAACACCGCTTGCAGGCGTTGCAACTCCTCGGGCAGCGCCGTTGCGGCTCGCTCGGCTGGGCTACGAGACCATGAATCATCGACGAGACCTTGCGGGCCCGGGGACTGCGTCGGCGCACCATTGCCTCCGCCCCATATCTGCACGTTCAGAACACCGTCGGCGCCTACATAGTCACTCCTTGCATACCCGCCGCTGCCGGCGTACGACCGATCTGCGATCCCGCCACCGAACATAGGCTCTGACGTCATATCGCGCATCCAATCCGAGACATAGCTCGGACTCGGGGCGGAACTCACTCCGTAGAGCGTCAGGTCTCCCAACCGCTTGGCAGAAGTGGTTTTGTCCGCCATATCGAACGCAGTCGTGCCGGAGTCATCCTGGTACTTTCGCGTTACATAACTCCGATCACCATCTCCCACTCGAATGAGGCCTTCTTCGAGCGGCGTCGGCGCGTCACTCGTGATGTTGGCGCGGCCCGCCAGCAGCACATCCGGCGGACCGCTGGTGCCGTTTTGTGACGCGCTAAAAGTCTCCACCAACTGGTTATACGCCGCATCGGAATCGAAGCTTGACGCTGCATTGCTCGGCTGCGTGAACACGCCAGTGGTAGGCGTGTTGTCACGGTAGCTGTAGCTGGGTGCCGAGCCGTACAGTGAACCATCCCACGCCTGCGGCGTTGGCGCACTGCTGGCCTGTGCAAGGGAGGCCCCCAGCGCATTGCCAAAGGCATCGGTCGCAACCTGCGTAGCCGTGATCCGGCCACCGCGCATCAGACTCGTGGTGACACCGCCCACGAAACCAGACAGAGCACCACCAACCACGCGTGCCGTCGTGGCACCCATGCTGCCGGCAACATCACTCTTCGCGAAGACGTCACCCGCCTCGTACGCGAGTCCCGCGCCTGCAGCCGCGCCCGCCACCTGCTGCCAACTAAATTGCTTCTGCAGCCCAACGGCAACCTCGACCCCTTGGGTTAAGGCGTTGCCGATGGTGGCCTTTGCAACTGCCGAACCCACTGAACCAAGCGAATCGCTGCTCAAGGCGGAAACATTCCCCAAGCCACTCGTGATTCCGGCTGAGATGGCCGTGGTAGCAACGCTGCTCCAGTCGAAGCCGTGCTCCACGCCAATTGCGTTACCGAAAGCTTGTCCCGCCAAGTTGCCAACCTCGGCATAGGCTATCGCCGTGCCCGTTGTACCGAGTTCTGCAGTGAGTTCCTCCGGAAGCAACTCATACTGCTGAGCCACGACCGTCACCGCCACCACCACGATCATGACGAGGATACCGCCCAGCCCACCGCAGCCGCTGTCATCACTATTGCCTGCCGGCGTCGGCAGGTTCGGACTGGTGCTGCCCTGCACCTTGCTCGGGTCGTACGGCGCAAAGGTGTTCGCGGTGTTGTGTGTGCCGCCCACCCGGGTCGGGATGTTCAGAATCTGCCCGACACGCAGGTCGGCATTGCCGGTGAGGCCGTTGGCCTGTGCGATCTGGTACCACAGCGCGCTGTCGCCGTACGCGGCCTGCGCAATGCTCTGCAGCGTGTCGCCACTCTTGACCGGATAAGATCCGGTGGCCGCCGCCGGATAGCTGTTGGTCACGGGCTGGTAGCCCAGATCGAAGTTACCTTGCTGGACGTAGTTGGGCGAGCCGTCGGAGTTGGTCGGGTTGTTGGGGTCGACCCCGAAACCGTAGGTTCCCATCACCTGGCCGTTGGCCACCAACTGGCGCAACAGGTTGCCCTGCTGATTCTTGAACAGAATGTGGCCGCTGGCGTCGTTGATGAAGCTGCGGTTGTTCGCGCCGGCGGCGGAATCCGTGATGCCCACCAGGAAACCATTCGCATCGTATTGCTCGGTCGTGGTGCCGCTGGTCTGGTTGCCCGAACTGGTGTTGGTGCTCACCGCCGAGACCGAACCCTCCTGGTACCCCTCATAAAGGGCCTGCGCCATCGTGTAATCGGTCGTCACGTCGCCTTGCGTGACCCGGTAACCAAGCGCATTGCCCGCAGCGTCGTAGGTAGACGCCTGCGCAGTGTCTGTGATCGTCTGCGTGGTGTACACCGGGGTGGTGATCGGGTTACCCGATTCGTCGTAAGTCGGGTTACCTGACTCGTCCAGCACGGGCGTCGTACCAGTCTGCACCTGCACCGTGTGCGTGCCCGTCACGACCGTCTTCTGGTAGACGACATCGTAGTTTTTGCTCGAATCCACCTGGTTGACCACGTGCTGACTCTGCACGCGCCCGTCCGCGTCGTACCGCGTCACCGTGGTCGTGGCGCCAGGCTGGTCGGTGTTGGAACCCGCCAATGCCGCGATATAGGACGTTTGCAGCGGGCCCGTGGTACCGCCATTGCTGAGCGCGAGGCCTGTCGTCATGCCCGTGCCATCGGACGGCAGGCTGTCCGGACCGCTCTCCACCACACGGCTGGCGCCGTCATAGCGGCGCACGTCCAGCTGGATGCCCTGGCCGGGATCCAGTGCCTCCTGAGTGTAGGTCGGCGTGTAGATCGGATTGCCCGCCTCGTCCGTGCCGGTCTGCTGCTGACCGGTCTGCACCAGGGCATAAGCGCCCGTTGAGACCGTCGACAGGCGGTTCAGGCCGTCATAGCTGTACCAGGTGGTGGTAATGCCGGTGTGAGTTGCATAACCCGCCAGAACCGGCGCTCCGGTCGGATTGCCGGATTCGTCCACGGGCTGTGTGTATTGCGGCACAACTTGCGTGCCCCACGACTGGTCCTCGATCCGGTTGCCGTTCTTGTCATAGCCCAGCAGGTGACCTTGGCCCGGCACGATGTTCGCAAGGTTCTGCGCATTGCCGTCGACGGCGCCATCCACCATGATCTGGCGGTTCATGCCGTCGTAGGCAAACCACTGATCCTGCACGTGCGCCGTGGTGGCATAGACGGTGTGGCTACCGATGGCCACCGTCTGATAAATCGGCGTGCCCGTACCCGTACCTGAGGTCGTGCTGCCAGACTCATCCGTCGTCGTTGTGCCCGATTCGTCCGTCGTCGTTGTGCCCGATTCGTCTGTCGTCGTACCGACCTGCACCTGGGCATAGTCGATGACAGTCTGCTGGCTCTCGGTGTTGTACGTGGTGTGCTGATGCAGCTTGTTGCCGACCTTGTCATAGGCGATGTCGACGGTGACACCGTCCATTCCTTCCACGTGCGCCAAGCGTCCAAGCTTATCGTAAGCAAGCACCTGGTTCTGGTAGGTGGTACCGCCCTGCACCGTCTGCTCCAGCACATGCTGGCCCGCAGCGTTGTAGGCGTAGTAGGTCTGCTGATTCAGCGGCGAGTTGTCATCGATCTCGGTCAACTGTCCGGCCGCATCGTAGCGGTAAGCCAGGCTCTGACCCCGGCTGTTGGATTGCGCGACCAGTTGACGCGCGGCGTCGTAGCTGAACTGGTAGTTCGCGCCGCCAATGTCGGTGTGGCCGTTCAGCTCCCCAAAATAGTCGTAGCTCCAGGTCGCGAGCTTGCCATTGGCATCCTGCGCCGCGATCTGCTTGCCTTGTGCATCGAAAGCAGCGGTGTGCGTGTAGCCGTCGGCATCGGTCACCGCCACCACATTCCCGCGCAGATCGTAGGCGTACGACGTTGTATCGCCCGCGCCATCGGTTTGCCGAATTTTGTGGCCCGCCTGGTCGTAAACCATGGTGGTGACCAACTGCTGGGTGGTGCCAGAGACGGAATTGTCTGCCGCGACCGTATAGACGCCCACCGGCGCCGTAGTGATGGTCGTGTTGCGCCCCAGACGATCGTAACCGTACTGGGTGACGTTGCCCATGGCATCGGCCAGTTGCGTCTGCTCGCCGAAGGCATCATATGAATGCTGGACGACACCGCCATCGGCGTGAAGCTCCTGCAGCAATGGGCCGCCCGCATCCCACACCTGGGCGTTGGTGTTGCCGTTGGCATCGGTCACCGCCACCTGGCGACCCAGCGCGTCGTAGAAGAGCTGCGTGACCGGGCTGTCGGCACTGATCGCACCGTTGCCGTCCGGCTGCGTCTTGCGCACCACCTGGTTGTTGGCGTTGTACTGGTACTGCGTCACCCAGGCGGCGCTGCGCACGTCGCTCTGGCTCACGACGTTGCCCCAGCGGTCGAAGGTCTGATAGACCACCGGCCGGTAAGCGCCCGTCTGCGTGTCCGTGCTGTCGTAACGCACAGGCAGGGTCTGCTGCGTCACGCGGCCCAGCAGGTCAAGCTGACTGTCAATGCGGCGCAGGCCCGCGTTGCCGAGCTGATCGACGCTTTGCGCATTGGCGAACTGGGACAAGTCCGTACCCGCGTTGGCACCGCCCACGCTGCCCGCGCTCGTGATCTGGGCAGTCTGGCGCCCCTGCAGGTCATACAGCACGACCTTGACGTTGCCGTCGCCACCGTTGGTCCGCCACAGGCGCCCGGCGTTGTCGTAGTTGAAATACTCCTGGTACTGCGCAGCGCTGCCGGTTGCGAAGCTACCGCGCCCCACCATTTCACCAAACGCGTTGTACGTCATGCCGGTCGTCACTGATCCGGCCTGCTGCTGGCTTTCGTTGACGATGCTCGCGCCGCTCACCACACTGGATGACCCCGGCGTAATAATCGCCGTCTGCCGTCCCAGTGCGTCGTATTGGAACGCGGTATAAAGGGTATGGCCGATCCCATCGTTGCCGGTCACAACCTGCCAGGACTTGGCCAGGTGCCCAGCCACGTCATACGACATGAACGCACTGTGGCCATTCGCGTCGGTCGTCTGGATGGCGTTGCCGTGGCTGTCGTACTGTGTGAGCGTCGTCCGGTCACCGCTACTCAGCCAGGCGGCGGTGTAGCCGCCCGCGCCTGCATCGCTTGTGCCATTGGCGTAGTCGGTGCGCACCACCGCGTTACCAAAGGCATCGCGCGCAAACACCGTCAGCGGGCGCAGCGACCACCAGACATTGCTGAACGCCGTTGTAATCGTTCGCGAGGGCGCTGCCACCGCGATCGTGCGGCCCAGTGCGTCATAGTATGTGTACGTGGTATTGCCCAGCGCATCGGTGGTTTGCGTCTGGTTGCCGAGCGCGTCGTACCCGTACGTCGTGGTCAGATTAACGGTTTGCGTGCTCACCTGCGGCGCACTGTTGGGGCCCGTTGCCCACGCGCTTGACACCGTGACGCCGACCTGCGTCATACTGGTCTTGCGGTTGTCCTGATCGTAGGTGTAGTTGACCGTGCGGTCATTGGCGCTGCTCGGCGGCAGGGTCAGGCTCGCGGGAGTCCATCCGGCGGGGACAGCCTGCGCGTACTGGGTCTGCCCAACCAGGTTGCCCGCCGCATCAAAGCGCTGCGTGCTGACGTAGCCGAGCGCGTCCACTGTGCCGACCTGCTGGCCGCGCTGGTCGTAGTAGTTCGTCGTGGTCGCCCAGGTCGCATTGGACAAACCACCGGCCGCATCGGCGAGCACCGACACCTGCACAGCCTGACCGAAGGCGTTGTAGGTGCTGCGGGTGATGGCGGCCGCCATATACCCCTGGCCGTTGCCATTGTCGACCCACGTCGACGGTTGCGTGACCTCGATCGCGCGCCCCATTTGGTCATACTGGGTCACGATCATGCGGTCAGCGCTGCTCGCCGTGAGCGCCTGCGTCACCTGATCCGTGGTCGGCACATTGGCGCCGGAGACGGTCACCGCCGCGTTCACGCCGGTGGCGTTGGCGTAGCGGGTCAAGGACGTCACGTCGCCGAATGCATCGCGGTGGTAGCCCGTCACGTAGCCCAGCGCGTCCACGTCGTAGCTGACACGGCCGCAGCGGTCGTATGTCTTGGTGCTGACGTTGCCCGCCACATCGATGTTAGCTACCGCGTCGCCGAACACATCATAGATGACCTGGGTCGATAGCGACCGTACGGATTCGGTGCGCGCCCAGCCCCCTGCACCATCGGTGGTCAGGTTATTGAGGTCCGTGTCGTCATAGACGCCAACGGGCGGATAGATCGTCTTGGTCTGGCGCCCCAGCGCATCGTACTGGTACTGGGTTGTGCGTGCGCTGGAGGTACCCGCCGCTTCGGTGCGTGCAGTCAGGTTGCCCAGCGCATCGTACGTGAGCACCGTCACCAGATTGACTGCGGTGGTCTGTGCCGGCACCAGATTGCCCATCGAATCCTGCATCACCGAGGTGACGTCGACCGCCGGATCGGTTTCCCGGATCAGTCGCCCGGCCGCGTCGTAGTCGTAGGTCCAGGTCGCGCCGTTCTGATTCGTGTAGGAAAGTTTGTCGCCAACGCCGTTATACGTATAGCGCTGCACGCCACCCAGGGCGTCGGTGGTCGACACCACATTGCCCGCGGCATCGTAGGCCGTCGACGTGGTCTGGTCGGCGCCAGCATTGGCGACCACGGCCGCGGCAACGGTCGAAGCGTTGCCCTGGGCGTTGACGGCCACCGCGTTCGCGTACAGCGTCGACGCGGTAACACGTCCGATCCCGTCGTAGCGGGTCTGGCTCACAAAGCCTGCCGGATCGACCTTGTACACCTGCTGCCCCGCGCCATCGTAGGCGTATTGCGTGGTGCGGTCCAGCCCGGCGCTTGCCTGCACGGCCTGCGCCAGTTGGGCCGCGCTCGGCACGTGGCTGAGGAACCCCTGCGATCCATCCGTGTTGGTGTTGAACGACTCATCGACCGGCACGGGGTTCGCGTACTGCGTCGCGGATGTCAGACGCCCAGCGCCGTCATAGCTGTAGTGCGTCACCGCGCCGGACGGATCCTGCGCGTACACCAGGCGACCTGCCGCATCGTACGCCGAGGACTGCACGCGGTCCTGCGCCAGCGTGACCGTCATGCCGTTCCAGATTTGCTGCGCGGTCTGGGATGCATAGTCGAAGACCGGCGCGGCAAACTGAATGGTCCGCACCCGGTTACCATTCGCGTCGTACTGGTACGACGTGAGCGCGCGCATGTGCGTGAGGTCGCCCGCGACGAAGTCGTTGGCGTCTCCCAGCGTCTGGGTCTGGAAAATCGCCCGGTTGGCCGCATCGTAGAACCAGTCGGTCTCCCGATCCTGATTGCTCACGGCCACCGACGACGGGTTGGCGCCCGTGGGCAGCGCCGTCGCATACTGAATCTTGCTTGTGACGTTGCCGTCATTGTCGTAGGTAAAGTGCGTCACCGCGCCCACGCCATCCACGGTCCAGGTCAGCCGGTTGGCGGCATCATAGACATTGCGCACGCTGACATCGGCCGGCGTGTGCGTGATCGAACCGAGCGCGGCAGCGACGGCCGCCGCGTTGGGCGCGGTGGTGGCCGGAATGGTATTGGCGTACGCGGTGCGCGTGAGCACGTTGCCCACGCCATCGTAGGATTGCGCCACCACGGCAACCTGGCTGCCATTGCCCGTGCTGGACAGCGAATAAATGGCCCGATTCAGCGCGTCGTAGACGGTGCGCACCTCCTCGTCGTGCGCCGGGTCGGCCACCACGGCAGGCACGGAGCCCGGCGTCCAAGTCGCCGGGTTGATGCGGTTCGCGTAGGCGACGCGGTCCACCACATTGCCATTGCCGTCATAGGCGAATTTGGTGACGTCACCCAGCCCATCTACGGTATACGTCAGGCGACCGGCGGGATCGTAGACGTTGCTTTGCACGACATCCTGCCCAGGGCTGGCCGTCACCAGGCTGGCAATCGTGGCGGCGCTGACAGCATTTCCGAGGCCCGCCAGGCTGATCGGCGTGACGTAACGCGTCTGCGACGTGATGCGGCCATCCGCATCGTAAATGGTGTGCGTGACATCGCCCGCGCCATCCACCGCATACACGACGCGATTGTTCCCGTCATACGCGTAGCGCGTGACATTGCCTTGCGGGTCGGTGGTGGCGACGACGTTGCCGTCGTTGTCGTAGGCGTAGCTCGTCGCCAGGTGCAGACCACTGGGATCCACGATGGTCTGCGTGCGCCGCCCCAGCTTGTCGTACACGTACTGCGTAACGGTGCCGCCCGGGCTCGTCACGGTGAGCTGCTCGCCACGCTGATCGTAGGAATACGTGGTGGTGAGACTCAGGCCGTTGGGGTGGGTCGACGTAATCGGGTCGACCGTCTGACTGACGACTTCGCCCTTCAGGTCGTAGCACGTCAACGTCACAACGCCGTTGGCATCCGTCGCCTGGACCTGCTGCCCCTTCGCGTCGTACTGATAGGTGGTGACGAGGTGCAGGCCGCTCGGATCGACCGTGCGGCTAAGCAGCCGGTTGGCTGCGTCATAGGCGTAGACGACGGAATGGCCGTCCGCATCGGTCGTCTGGATCAGGCGGTTGGCGGCATCGTACTGGTTGCGGGTGACCGTCAGCGGCGTGGTGATCGACAGCAGGTTGCCGTCGCGGTCATAGGCATACGTGGTCGTGTTGCCATTGCCGTCCATGACACTCGCGGTCTGGCCTTCGCGGTTGTGAACAGTCGTCATGCTGACGCCATCCGCCAAGGTCACCGTGACGCTGCGCTGCGCCGTGTTGTAGCTGTAGGTTGTCTGATTACCCAGCGCATCAGTCTGCGTAAGCACGCGGCCGAAGGCGTCATAGGTGCTGCCGCGCGTCGCCCCCGTGGGGTCGGTCACGCTGACAACGCGACCCAGCTGATCGTAGCGCTCCTGGCTGACGTTGCCGTTGGCATCGACCGAGCGGATCAGGCGGCCGAAGGCGTCGTACTGCGCGCTGGTGGTGGCGTTCAGCCCGCCCACATCGCTGACCGAACCGGTTTGCAGGCCGCGCCGGTCATAGCTGGCGGTGTTGGTGACACTGGTGCCCGCGCTGATGGATTGCGTGGTGGAAATTTGATCGCCGAAGGCATCGTAGCTCGCCGTCGTGGTGCCGCCCAACGCGTCCACGGTTTGGATGCGCTCGCCGTCGGCGTCGTAGGCGAACAGCGTGGTGCTGTTTTGGGGTGCCGCCGCTTGCTTGGCGGCAGCCAAGGCGGCGCCCGCGCTCTGGTTGGCCGTGGCGGACAACAGGCCACCCTGCAAGGCAGCGAGCGTCGGCGCATCGACCGAAGTCGCGTACTGCGTCGTGCTGGTCAGGTGGCCCAGAGCGTCGTACTGGTTCTCCGTGACATTGCCCACGGCATTGACCACATAGCGCAGCCGGCCCACATTGTCATAGAAGAACACCGTGCGGTTGCCGTTGGCATCCGTCTGGCTGGTACGCCGGCCAGCGGCATCGTAGGAATAGGTGGTCGCGTATTGGTGCCAGATGGCGTCGATCTGCGCCTGCATCTGGTTGCCCGTGATGAGCGCTGCGCCCACACCACTGAGTTCGCCCACGACGCGTCCCTGCACGTCGTAGTGGGTCAACAGGGTTCGCTGGTCGGCCGTATTGAGGGCCGTGGTCGTACCGATCAGGTGACCGACGCTGTCGTAGGCGTACTGGGTGACGGTACCTTCGGCGTTGGTCTGCGTGGCAAGGCGTCCCAGGGCATCCCAGGTGTTGGCGGCCACCTGGTCCTGCGGGCTGGAGGCCGGACGCAGGCTGGCCAAGGTCGACGCACTGCTCGCCGGACCATTGGCCTTGTTGGCGTAGCGAATCGTCTGGTCCACGTTGCCATTGGCATCGTAGACGGTCTCGGTCAGGTAACCGCCGCCGTCGACCTGCCCCACCACCTGACCACGGTCGTTATAAACGGTGTAGGTGCAAATATCGTTCGCACTGGCCGCTGGCAACAGGCCGGCGAGCGAGTCGCTGCTGCGTGCGGTCGCCACCGCCCCTGCAATGCTCGCGGCGCTGGTGAAGCCCGGCACCTGGGTGGCGTAACCGATGGTTTGCACGGGCTCGCCGGCGGCGTTGTAACGCACCTCGGTCAGGTAGCCTTCGCCATCAATGGTGGCGCGCAGCAGGCCATCCTTGTCATAGATGCGGGTGACGGTGCGGTCAGCTGCGTTCGGATTGACGGTGACGACGCCGGCCTGACCGGCATTGAGGCTGCCCGCCAGCGCGAGGGTCACGCCGACACCATTGCCCAAACTCGTGGTACTGATCGGCGTCGCGAACGCGGTCACTGCGATGACGCGAGAAGCCCCATCGTATTGGGTCTGCGTGACGCGCCCCAGTGCGTCGACCTGCCAGGCCAAGCGGCCCGCAGCGTCATAGAAATCCCAGGTCTTGGCATCCTGGGCGGTACCCGCCGGCCGAATCGACGCCAGCGTGACCGGCGTCGTGCCTGCCGGTGCCGCTGCCGGGTTGGCGTTGTAGGCGGTCGTCGGCTTGCCGTTGCCATCGACCAGTTTCGTGGTGTCGACCGGTGTGTCGTAGGCGATCGTCTCGGCAACCTGGTTGTCGGCGTTGTAGACGGTTTCGGTCAGCTTGCCGTTCGCATCGATGTCCGCGACCTTGCGCCCGTCGCTGTCGTACAGAAACCAGCTACGCTGCCCGGTCGGGTCCTGGGTCATCAGCAGACGCCCGTCCGCGTCATAGGCGTAGGCCGTCGTGCCCAGGTTGCTGCCAGCAGCCGACTGCATCACGCTCACCAGGCGTCCAGCCTTGTCGTAGGCGGACGTTGTCGCCAAACCGTTGGCCAGCGTCACCGTGGTCTTGCCGTTGGCGTCGTCGTACTGCGTGAGGGTGGTGATCGACTGAGTGCCATCGGCCGACTTGGCAGTCGACGACACGACCCGACCGAGCCCGTCATAAATCGTCTGGCTGATGCTCTTGCCATCGGGGCTGATGGTCTGCAGCAACTGGTGCTGCTGATCGTAAACGTATCGCGTGACAGCGGCGCTGTTCGCCACGCCGTTGCCTGTTGCATCGATGCTCGCGTAGGTGGCGCTGTTCTGCAACTGCCCACGGAAATCGTACGCAAAATCGGTGCGGTGGCTCTGCGTTAGATCCTGACCGGACACCCAGGTCTGCATTTGCGCCTCGGTGGGCGACGCAGTCTGGGCAAGGCTGGCGGTATCGTACGTGCCGGCCGCGTAATCAATCGCCGCTGTGCGCAGACCTTGCGCGTTGTAGCGGTACTCGGTTACGCGCCCTTCGGGGCTGATGGCGAAGCGCAGCAGGTTCCGGTTGCCGGCGTCGTACACGTAGCGCGTCGTCTGCGCCTGCCCTGCGACGCTCGATCCGTTGGCAGGCGCGGCGTATACGGTTTCCGTCAAAACCTGATTCTGGGCGTTGTAGGTGCGCGTCTGCGTATTACCCGCGCTATCGACCTGGCTTGTAAGATTGCCGTTGGCGTCGTACTGGAAATTGACCGTGTGGCCGAGTCCATCCGTCACCGTCGCGACGTCGCCGATCGCCGTATACGTATAGTTCAGCTGCGTGAGCCCCGCCGCATTGCTGGCTGTCACGCCGTTGCGGATCTGGGTGAGTTCTCCCTTGCTGTCATACTGGTAGACGGCCGACACCTGCAGCGGGTCGGTCACCGTCGTGGTGTTGCTGGCGGTGTTATAGGCGAACGTGGTCACCTGTCCGTTACCGTCGGTGACGCTGGCCACCCGGTAGCTGCTGCCCACCAGCGCGTACGTGAAAGCCAAGCTGGTGCCATCACTCTGCGTCACACCCGTCACCCGGGTGCTGGTGCCGTCGTAGCTGTATGTCGTGACGTAATTGGTCAGTGTGTCGCTGCCAGCTGGAACCGTTCCCGACGGGTTCAGGTTGACGCTGACGGTTTGCAGCCGGTTGAGCGAGTCATAGGTGTAGGACACCTCGTTCACAACCTGGCCGGACTGCAGTGTTGTGCTCACCGAGCTCAGCAGGCCACCGGAGGAATACGTGTAGTTGATCGACTCGCCATCCGCATTGGTGGTGCGAATCAGCGCATTGTTGGCGCCGTATGTATAGGTCAGCGTGTTGCCGCTCGTATCCGTCGACGACAAAAGCAGCCCCGCCCCGGAACCCTGATACGTCTCATGACTGCCGCTCGCGCCATCGGTCCAGGTATATCCCGTCCCGCTGACACTGATGGTGTCCAGCGCCGATCCGCCCGCATTGGTGGCCACGTACAACTGGCGAGCCGCATCCCAGTTGTAAACATTGACCGAGCCATCAATATCCGTGCGCTGCAGCGTGCCGTTGCCGGTTGCTGTGACGGATTTGGTCGGCGCCTCGATCCAACCCGCCGTGCTGAAATTGCCCTGACTGTTGTAGGTGCGCACCGCCGCGGCATTGGAGCCCACACCGGCCAGCGACCCATCCACGTCCTGCAGCACCAGATCGCCCGTCGAGACATTGACGTAGCTATGCTCCCCGTTGCGCCCCTGAGTGGCCGTGCCAAATTGGCCCTTATTCCCGAGATTCGCCAGAGATCCCAGGTTCAGGCCCAGATTGTTGCCGCTGACAATAGCTACCATGGTGTCGCCGTCTCATCGAATGCGTTGCCAAACAGGCACCCACTCCCGGGGCACCCACGAACTGACTGCTCTTGATGAACTTATCCAGAGGCGACGAAAAAAGTTTAGGGCTGCGTGCAAAAAAGTATTTTTACGCGCAGCCCTAAACTTACGGGCAGGTTCTTTGGATAAGTTGGATGTAGGCTCAGTCGGCTAATGCGCTTGGCTGGCGATCTCAAGCAATACGCATCAGGATGCCAATGAATCTCAAGAAGTGTTTAGGGTCCGTCGTGGCGGTGTCGACTTCGTTCTTCCTTGTCGCTTGTGGTGGCGGAGATGGTTCCAATGGCGGCTCGCTGAGCGCAACCGGCACTGCAGGCCAAAACTCCTGTGCGCCTAATCTGTGCGTGAGTTTGTCGTACTCTGCGTCTACCCTGTTTCGTCTGTTCCCAGTCAACGTCCCCCCGAACAGCGCGGGTGCCACAGCTGGACGCAGTGCCCACTATGTATTGAAGGGCGGTACGCTCCCGCCCGGGATCACGCTCGATGCCAGTTCTGGATCGTTGTCTGGCACGCCCACCGCTGACGGCTCGTATGTGGCCCAAATTCAGCTCACGGTGGATGGATATTCGGGATCGCTGAGCACCGATGTGCAGCTCAACATTACCGAGCCCAAGCTGATGTATGCGGCGCCGACCTATCAGGTGGGAACCGCCAGCTTACCTCTCAACGGCCTGATTGCCGGTGTGGCTGCCAAGCCGTCCGCTGTCACCTTCAATATGCCAACCGGCACAGCCACCGCTGCCAGGATCTCAAAACCTGCGGGACTGCTCTTCAGTGTGGTCGGCAGCGTGCCTATGCCACCTGGCCTGAGCCTGGATCCAAACACGGGCGCCGTTAGCGGAACGCCAACCACCCCGGGTGTGTGGTTCACGAGAGTGCAGGTCTCTATCCCAAATCAAGGTCAAAAAACTACCGTGGTTTGCACGGCCGCTTTTTCTGTTGCAGCAGCGATTCAGGAGCATGCCGGACAGACCGCAGCACCAGTCTCCATGCCTGTTTTTGTCGAACCTGGCACAACGGTAACTGGTAATGCCATCCAAGGGGCCGGCGATTTGATGACCAAGGTGGTGTTTAATCCCTCGACCATGATCATCACCATAACACCAGGTAAAACGCCGTCGCCTGCTACACCAGGAACCTATCTAGTGGCCGACTCAGAACAGCTTTCGCTACCAGATGGAGCCGCTGCGGAAGCGCTTGGCGTGGAAGTTGTCGATAGCACCATCAATGTTCATTGAGGTGGACGACGCTCCAAGTTTAGGACAGGCAAGAGTATTCTCACGCACAGCCCTAAACTTGCTGCAGCTTCGTTGGATAAGTTGGGTATAGGCTAGCCACGTCAGGGCTGGGCTATTCGATGAAGGCTGGGAGACCGGCCATACAGGGCGCCAACCTCGCCCCACGTACCATTCCCGGAAAGAGCATGTCCGTCGATCAAAACCCGATTGCCGACCTGGTGCGCCAGCTTGCGGCCTGCGATGCCGCAAGCGGCTTGGCGCTGCTGGAGGCCGCCGTCAACCGCAATCCCCGCAATCCGCAGGTGCTGCTGCTTCTGGCGGCGCACTATATGCAACTCAAGGATGCGGATCGGGCAGAGGCGACCTACATCGCCGCGCTGAACATGGCACCCGACCTGGCGATCGCGCGCTTTCAGCTGGGCCTGCTGCAGTTGACCAGTTCGCGGCCGGCGACGGCCTTCATCACGTGGGCGCCGCTCGATCTGCTGGAACAGATGCACCCGCTGCGCCTGTTCAAGAAGGCCTTTGAGCGCCTGCAAGAGGACCAGATCCCTGCGGCGTGCGAATATCTGCGCGAGGGCATGCGGCAAAACACCGACAATGCACCGTTGAACCGCGACATGCAGATGTTGCTCGGCAAGCTTGGGGCTTCCGTCAAGGAAGGTGCAGTGGTTGACTCACCGGAGCCGGAGAAATCCGTGTCGCCGGAGTCGGAAGTGGGGGCGCATTTCCTGCTGTCCACGTACAACACAGTGCACTGACCGCCATTCGCTGTTAGGCCTTCGTGGGTAACCGCTTCCCTCACCTGCTCCGCATGGACAGGTGTGTGGTCGCTTATGGGTAGCAGCCCGAGACCATTGCCAGCTCGACGAAGCGATACAATGGACACCCCCGCATCCGCGCCGGATTGCTCCGTCGCATGCAGACCGCTCTGCCCGCGCGTTGAAACGCCGCCCAACGTCCCTGTCTCATGAGCACGATTGATCTCACTAGCAAGCTTCTCGCGCACATCCGCGCCGAGGCGCTTGCGTGGCAGCGTCAAGTGCCCGCTGGCACGGCGCGCGGCACCACCGCCCCGTCCGCGCCGCGCACACCGCGCAATGCGGACGATCTTCTGATGAACGTCGCGCAGTCGGTCGTCGCGATCGACCCCGACGATCCACTGCGCAAGAAGAAGGCGTTTCGCATCTATTTGCGCTCGGTGTTGGCGGGCGAACTCGGCACCCATCTGCTCAACGATCCCGGCTTCGACGATCTGGTCGGGCGCGTGCAGGATACGATGGAACGGGACGCCCAACTGCAGTCGGCCATGGAGCACGCGGGCGAATTGCTTCTGGAGACCGCGCGGGCAACCCGGCGTTAGTGGCGATCCGGCTGGAAGGCCGCGTCGGCCAGCGACTGGCCCTCGCGTGGCCCGCGATGCTGGGCAAGCACACGTTGGGCCAACCGACGGAAGGCGGCCGGATCGTTCACCTCACCGGACAGCATCGCTTGCGCATAGCGCGCCGACAAGCAAGTCTTGTCGAGCCCAAGCGCCAAACCGATCTCCCGTGCAGCCTCCGTCCGTTCCCCTTCGGCCACCAGCACGACGGCCAGAGAGCCGTGGCTCTCCCCGAAATTCCGATCCAGCGCCAACGCACTGGCAAAGGCCTCGTGGGCGGCGGGCAGATTCCGGCGCATGAACTCGCACCAGCCAAGACCGATCCACGTCCCGATATGCTTGGGCAAATAGCGGACGGCGTTTTGAAATGCCTGGTGCGCCAAGTCCAGACGCTGCTCCAGCAGATAGGTAAAAGCCAGCCCCGACCAACTGCGTCCATCTGTCGGATGGATCGCGAGCGCAAGCTCAAATACCGTCTGCGCACCCGCCGTATCCTGCCTGCCTAGCGCCAACGTCCCTTGGACGGCAAGCGCCTCCAGTTGGTGAGCATTCTGGCCCAGCGCCAATGCGGACCACGCTTGCGCATCTTCCTGTCGGCCGGCGTCGAGCGCCATCAAGCTGGCTACGCCGAATACCTCAGCTGAGGCAGGATGCGCGGCGACGTAGTCGTCAAATCTGCGCAGTCCGTCATCCAACTGCGCCAGATGGTGCTGGCACCGCAACCACAGCGCCAATGCGGGCTGCATGCTTTCGCCAGCGCTAATCACGATCGGTTCCAGACGGTTGCGCGCCGCTTCGATCTCGCCCTGGACGAAGAGCGCATAGGCGAGGTTGGTTTGAACCGCAACGTCATCGGTGCCCGCCACCACCAAGTCTTCCAGCAGGGATTGTGCGGCCGGGTAATCCTTGCGCGCGAGAAACAGCACGGCCTGGCGGTGCAGCCACGACGCCTGCGCACGACCTTTGTCCAGCACAGCCTCAAGCTGTTGCTGGGCCAGCTCAAAATCTCCAGCCTCCAATGCGGCATCGAAGATGTCCGCACGCAACTGCGCGTTCTCTGGATCCGCTTTCAGATACGTCTGCAGGTTCGCCAAACGTTGCGCAACAGCTGGGTTAGGTTGCATCAGAATTTCCTCGAGAATTGGGTACCTGAATGTCTGTTAGTGGCCGGGAGCGGACGACGATTGCCCATTCCGCTTCATTGGCAAGTTCCATTACACGCACGGCGCTATCAACGCGTGTTGGATTCCAAATGGCCGGAGAACGTCTAAGGCCTTCTCAGAGACGACCAAGCGTAGGTCTGTGGCAATACCAAAGTCATGCTTGCCAGCGTCACCGGTGACTTTCAACCAGTACAGACTCGGCACCTTGCGTGCCGGATGCATCTCATGGAACACCGCAGAAGCCGAAACCTCGAGTTCTGCCAACTCAATCCCCGTTGCGCCGTTCCTCTCGAGGGCTTCTGCCGCAAGCTTTGTTGCCATCACGCAAGGGAACGTTTCTAATATCGCATCCCCCAGCCAGCCGCCCAACTCGACATGTAATCTGTCTATCCTGGGTGGATGCAAGCTGGCATCGAGAATCGTGTTCTCGCCCAATCCTCCCGCCGCCTCTGGTTCAAGAAAGAAGTACTTCATCTCAAATAGCCCTGGTTCCTATGATGCCGAAGAGCCACCGGTCCCGACGACATCTCTGAGCTTGCTCAGGTCGGGAACATCGGATTCCACGAAGTACAGGTCTTCCGCTATGCCCGTCACGTTGTCACAGACGCCAATAACAAAGTCCCGGCTGAAAAGAGCGTGAAGGCGCCCCATAAAGTGAGCAATTGTCTCCACGTCTTGGAACCAGTCAGGCGGTTCCGCTCCCCTGTCGGGCAGCCAAGGTTCAGCCCCAAGTCCCAGCTTGGGAAGTCGCCAGCTTGAGCAGTGGACTCGGGCGCGCGTTGGTTGATGACTATTGGCTGCACGCCAGACCACTGTTCGGCGTCAACAAATAACCGAAGCTGATGCTCAATAGGCTCCGCTACGTCGCTCAGGTCTGCGCCATCAACATATGCGTATAAGGTATGCCGAGACATCGGATGGCGAATCCTTCAGCCGAGAACAAAGCGCAGTAGCCACTGATGGAAATCTGCTGCAATCGGCACGCCGTGCTGGTTTGAGTGATATTCGAAATTCACAACTGAACACTCCCCACCAAGCATCCGCCGGCTCGTATCAAGACAATAAGCCCCGTCCTCATGAACTCCGACAACGACAAGTTGAACAGGCAATGCCGCCTTAGCACGTAGTCGTAGCGTATCGTAATGAACGCTTCCACCGTTGCCTACGAGCGCGCCCTCATCAGTGGTTCCCGATACGGCGTTATCCCCCAAGCTCATAGCGCCATAGTTCGCAAGGAACTCTCGGTATGACGGCGGAAACTCCTCTTGTAGAGCGCGCTCGACTTCATCGATGTCCGCTGTAGTCGTTGGGCCAGCAATCCAAACCTCAGTACCGGCCCCACGTGCTTTCTCAATCAGTTTGTCTATGGCATCCAAGGAGGACTCCTGTGCGAATTGCCCGCTTCTGGCCGAGAGCGGGCTGCTAATGGCTGTGAGTCAGCACAACGTTGGCACGCCGCTGTACCCAACATCCTCTCTCGCGAGCTATCGCGCTTTGAGCGATACGCCTTCGGGGAGTGGACCTGAGGTGAGAACTGCGCTAATGAGCTGGGCATCCTCCACTGACGATGCAGAAATACCTATGTCACGCCGTAACGGACCAGCGACACGTAACCGTCCAATGACCTGCCCATCCCATTGCACGACGGCCAAGCCCCCCCTTGCGTTAGCTGTACGTGTCGCCACGCGCTGCGCCGCTGAATCGGTCAATCGAATCGCAACATCTGAACTCGCCAAGAATCCCGACTTTTCAACATCCTTTTCAGTTATCAATGGCTCCGCAGGAGCTACTTCAAGTGTGATGCGAAGCTTGCCCTTCGTTTGTGTCAGCGTGTTCAGTTGCTTTGGGCTTGGCTGCCATCCAGTGAAGCGAATTGAAACTAGGTTGCCGTTTGCTTGTGCGCTCACTGAATCAAAGAAACTGGGCTTGATTTCCTTGAATCGGCTCTCGACAATGCGTGCCACCCGAGCAGTGCCGTCTGCATCCGTACCGCTAACCTCCCAACTCTGCTGTGACTCCAACCCAGAAGCTCCCCCCGCAAGAAGCAGGAGAAATGTAAAGACTGCGGTCGCTTCCTTCCAAGAAATTCTCATTATTTTCCTGACTTCGATGGTTCACGAAAATAGTTCATTGGTGGAGAGGAGAAGCACCATTCAGGCTAGCCACGACAAGGTCGCACAGTAGTCCCACTGAAGCAACTCCTCAGCTAATTGTTCAGTGTCCATGTTCGACTACCGTACGGCTGCTTCTGGCCGCTCTGCGACGCCTCCTGACTTACCCTCACCAAATACCTTGTACTTGCAACGCACAAGGCGCAATTGACCGCAAAACGCGGATACCCGAAAAGTTTCCGTCATCGCGCAGGCCACCTGCCCGCACGCCGTCAGTACGCAATATCACATCGCCCCTGTCGCGTGACCAGCGCACGCAACCGTTGCAGGCCTTGCTTGTGCAACTGCGACACCCGGCCTTTGGTCAGCCCCAGTTGCGCAGCCACGTCCTCGAAAGGCATCTGCTGCTGATAATGCAGGCGGATGACATCCTGCTCCCGCGGCGTCAACTGTTGCGCCAAATTCCAGATCTGCCGGCACAACTGCCGCAACTCGATCTTGGAATAGGCATTGTCCGGCAAGGCTTCATCGTCGCTTGCCATCATGCCGGTGCCTTCCAGCAAGATGCCCAGGGCGATACCGACGCCGATCTCGCCCAACTCCCGCAACAACTTCTCTGCCGTGCCATCCGACGGCGGTTCGCTGGCAAGCGATGCGGCACGTTCTGCCGCGAGACGGCGGCGCAGGCCGATCTGTTGCTGCTGGTCGCTCAGGCGCTCAAGCCCGCTTAGCACGGCCCCCACGATGCGTGGCGTGGCGAACGTCTTGAACTGCGCACCGTGGGCCGGATCGAAACGCTCGAGCGCTTCCATCAGGCCAACCACCGCGAACTGCAGATACTCCGCAAATTCGAAGGCATCATGGGTACGCTTAGCATAAAGACTCGCCGCCTGCGCCTTTGCATAGGGAAGATAGCGCTCCACCAGCGCGTCGCGTGCCGTAACGTTACCGTGTGAGCGTAATTGCTCCCAAAGCACGGCTTCATTTGCGGGCGACCATGCCTCGGACTCACCAGCCCGCCCGCCAGCCTCGGCTTGCCGAACCCGATCGCTAGCGTTGTCCCGCGATTCTCCCGGTGGCGCGTCGCTTGGCTCTCTCATGCGCTCTCATGCATTCGGCGCACCGTCAGTGAAACGACCCGACCAGAGCCTTGAGCAGCAAGCCCCAGCCATCCATCAGCACGAACATCAGAATCTTGAGCGGCAGCGAAACCGTGGACGGCGGCATCATCATCATGCCGAGCGCCATCAGGATGCTCGACACCACGAGGTCGATCAGCAGGAACGGCAAGAAAACCACGAAGCCGATCTGGAACGCCGTGCGCAACTCCGAGAGCATGTACGCGGGAATCAACTGCACATTGCTGATGTCCTCCATCGACTGCGGCGGTTTCGCCTTGGAGAGCTCCACCATCAGGGCCAGATCCTGCTCGCGGGTCTGGCGAACCATGAATTCCCGCAGTGGCGCGGCACCGCGCTCGTAGGCGGTCTCCATGGAAATGGCGCCCGTCATGAAGGGCTGAAACGCCTGGGTGTTGATCTGCTCGATCGCCGGTGACATCGTGAACAGGGTCAGGAACAACGCTAGGCCGATCAATGCGGTGTTGGGCGGCGTCTCCTGCATGCCAAGACCGTGCCGAAGCATCGACAGCACGATGATGATGCGCAGAAAGGACGTCACCGACACCAGCAATGCGGGCAGGATCGCCAGCACCGTCAGGCCCAGCACGACGCGTAAGGCTTGCGCGGTCTCGGTGGATGGCGTGGCGCGCTGATCCTTGGCGGCAGGATGTGACGGGGTAGGCGTGATGGCCATAGCGGCAGCGGGTGCCCCCACCGCGGCGTTGCCCGGCAACGGTGCCAGCAGCATCCCTGCGCATAGGAGCAGGCTCAGAAAGCACGGCGGCACACGCAGGCAACGAGCCGCGCGCAGGAGGTGTCTAAGCATGCTCGCCCACCTCTGGCGCAACGCCCCTCGCCTGACCACCGGAACCAGCCGAGCCCTTGGCAAGCAGCGATACTGCGTGCTCGGTGCAGCCAATCAGCCATTGCTGCCCTTCCCATTCAATGACGTGCAAACTGACCTTGTCCGCCAGACGCGACGAATGCACGACGCGCACGTCGGCGCTGCCAGAGCGCGCCGCAAACCGGTCCTTCCACGTGTTCGCCCGACGCTGCCGCGGTGCACTCCCGCGCAGCCGCCGGAGCAACCACCACAGCGCCACCCCGAGCAAGGCAATCACCGCCAGCAGTTGCGGCACGCTGAAACCCGCAGCGCCATTCGCATCCGGCTCCCGGCGCAACGGAATGCTTTGCGGCAGTCGCCCCGCCTGCGGCGTTTCGGCGGCAGGCACTGAAGCCTCGTGCGCATCGCCTGCGCTCGACTGCGCCGAAAATGGCGGTGCTGATAATGCAGCAGACGGGGCCGTCTGCGCCCGCGCGTGCAGGCTCGATAGAATCAGCAGGCCTGGCAGCACTGCGCCAAGCGCAATGCTGCGCGCAAAGTTCCGGCTCGGAGGCACGGGGGGCACCGAATCAAGAATTGGACGCAAGGCCACTGCCCTATACCTTCAGCGCGACCGGCAGTTCCGTGATGCGCACCCCGAAATGCTCATCGACCGCCACCAGTTGGCCTCGCGCCACCACTTTGCCTTCCAGCAACAGATCCACGGGTTGCGCCACCTTGCTGTCCAGACGGAGCACCTGCTGCTCCTGGACCGCCATCAACTCACCGACAGTGAGCGTGGTGGTGCCCACGCACACCGTCAGTTGCGCTTTGACCCGGGCCAAAGGACTCGTAGGTAACGTCTCGGTATGCAGCGGCGCACGGGAACCCGAGCCGCCTGCCGCATGCAGTTCGGTGAGCGCCAATGGTTGCGCAACCGGCAAGGATTCACCCGACGCCGCTGTACCAAGCTTCCCGTCATCGCCAACCGGGTTCAAAACATGCTCCATGACCGTTTCCATTCAAAACTCAAACTCTTCGACATTGCGTCGCATTCACTGCGATGCGCTGTCAGTTCGCTGCATCGACCGGAAGCAGTTCAACCGCCCGATCCTCATCAACCTTGCCCAGAAAGGCGTGGCAAAACACCGTCCCGTCCTCCGCTCGCACAGACAGTGGCGCCTCCAACGCGTGTGGCGTGCGAACGACGTCGCCAATGCGCAGCCCCGCCAAATTTCCCAACTCGATCGTGACGGGATTCAACTCCACCGTCATGGACAGCGTTTCATCGGCCAGCGCCAAAAGCACGGGAACGCGCGCCGCGCCGGATGCGTTCTGCCCACTCCGGGCCTGCGTCGAAACCGCGCTGTCCTGCCCGAGAAGATGGGCGGCACAGTTGAAATCCATGACCAGGTGAAAACGCTGCCAACACCAACCCATGGAGAGCCACACCGCCCCAGACCACGGCTGCCGCACGTGCTCCGGCAAGCCATGCAGCATCGCATCGGAGGGACAGGATGCATCCCCTTCATTCGCGCCAAACCATTCGCGCAAGCGGGCGCACCAGTCATCCACGGCATCGGCGCAAACACCGCCCGCGACAGAGGACCCAACATCGCCCTGTGGGTCATTGCGTGCGAGGGAAGACGCGCCAAATAGCGCTGCCTGCACGGCCACGGCTGCCTGTTCACGCACGCGATCGCCGTACCGACTGTCTTCGTCACCCACGATGCCAACGCCCGCTTCAGGAACCTCCAAGGTCCACCAGCAGCCTTGATCGGCAAGATCGGCCGACAACGCCAGCCACGGCCCGGCGACAAGGCGCGCGCTATCCGCGTCCCGCGTGTCCAAATAGACGCTCACCGGCACTGCTTCATGCGCCACCTCTGGACCGGGTGCCGCGCCTGGCAGTCCCCAGTCCAGGACCCACTGTGCAAACAGCGTCCGCGCGCCAGCAACCAACCGCTCCAGTTGCCCCTCTGACCACCAAACCAACGGCCGCGCGAAGGCCGCCTCCTGCGCCGCGGCCAAGCACCGCTGTTCAACGGGGAGCAGACTATTCACGGCATTCATTGCGTGCGCATCGAGAAGAGCGTGGCCAGCATGTCATTGGCGGTCGACACCACTTGTGACGAGGCTTGATAGCCGCGCTGCATGATCACCAGATTGCTGAACTCCTGCGATAGGTCGACGTTCGAGAGTTCCACCGAGCCGGATTGGAGCGTTCCGAACGCACCGCTGCCGGCGGCCCCGGTTTCCCACGCAGCGCCGTTGGCCACTTCGTACTCGTTACTGCCGACCGCGTTCACCGCATCCAGTGAATTGAAGCGCCCCAGGGCGAGCTGGGCGGGCTTGACAGTCTGACCGTTGGAGTACGTCAGCACCAGCGTTCCAGTCGCATCAAACGTGGCCTTGGTCAGGCTGCCTACGCCGTACCCATCCTGGGAGGCAACCGCCACTGTTGATTGGCTGCCGGAATCGAACGACGTGACGTTCTTCGAGAAATCGAGGGTCAGCGGAATCGCCGCTTTCCCGCTCGGCGTGTACGTCACCGCCACCGTCGAATGGGCCGGATCCGGCTGGCCGTTGAGGAAGGCGATCGTGCCGCTGCCTACCGTGGTCGTGCCGTCCAACAGCGTCACTGTCCAGCTACCGGACTTTCCGCTCACCGGCGCGAGCTTGGCTGACAGCGTGTGCGTGCTGCCCGAGGCGTCGATCACGGAGATGCTGCCGACCGTTTGGCCCGTGGACGTGCTCGACAGATTGCCGCTGAAGGTCACCGTGCTGGTGGCCTTGGCCGGATTGCTCCTCAGCGCCGCAATGCTGATTGGGGTGAGGTTCCCAGTCGAATCCAGCGCCATCACCTGCTCGTTCGTGGCGGTCGAGATCAGATTGCCGTCGGTGTTGAACTTGAATTGTCCGTCTCGCGTGTAATGAACCGTTCCATCGGCCGCCCGCAGCACAAACAGGCCCTGGCCATTGATCGCCACATCCAGGTCATTGCCCGTGGTCTGTAACTGCCCTTGCTGGAAATTGAGCACCGTTCCAACGGTATTGAGGCCGTAGCCAAACTGGCTGGCCGTCTGCTCGCCAGGTTGCCCACCCAACCCTTTGGTCGAGTAGAAGAGATCCGTGAACTGCAGCGAGGACCCCTTGAAGCCGGGGGTATTCATGTTTGTCGTGTTATTCGAGATCACCCGCAACCCGCCCTCGAAGCCGTGCAGGCCGGTCATCGCGACGTAGATGGAATCAAGCATTGAGGACTCCGTGCCTGGATGGATGAGTGGGATTTACCGCACGGCGACAATTTGGCTCAGGCCAATGTTGGTCAGCGTCCCGCTGCTGCCAGCATTGACGGTGAGCAGCGGGGAGCTTCCCGAGAGCGAAAGCGCCGAGACCGTGCCGGTCACGGTGCCCGAGTTTGTCGTGATGTCGACGGTTCGGCCGATCAAGCCCACCGATTGCAACGCGGCCTGATTCGAGACCAGCGCCTCGATGTTGTTGTTCATCTGCTGGGTCTGGCCAAGCGCCGTGAACTGGGCGATCTGTGCCATGAACTGTTCGTTGTCCATGGGCTTGAGCGGATCCTGATAGGTCAATTGCGTGAGCAGGACCTTCAGGAAATCCTGCATGTTCAGGCTATTGACCTGCGACCCTGTCGCACCGGCCACACTGCTTGCTGCTGAGATCGTCATCGTTGTACCTGCTCATCACATTGAAACATCGGCTGGCCAGAAGACCCGCCACCGTCCTGCAGACCCTGCTGGCGCGCGCTGTCTTGCAGCTGGGCCAGTTGAGTGTTCTTCATCCAGCCGCGCGCCGTTGCACCCGCCACCGGGCGGCCGTTGCACACGAGGCCAAGCAACTGATTGCCGCTCTCCGCCAATACGCGTTCCAGCTGCCGCTGAATCTGAGGCAACGCCGCGCTGGCATCGCGGTCGATCCCAAGCCACACACGCACCCCCGCGTCCGTCCATTGCGCGTGAACACGTACCTTGGGATTGGGCGCCTGCGCAGCTGATGCCGATCGCGTGGACGCCAACGGTGGTTCGGCCTCACGCGAACTCTCCGGCGATTGCGCGGACGATGCGACAGCGGCGCCCCCCACCGGCGACGAAACCGCTGCCTTAACCGGATTAGCTGACGTGATCGCAGCCGGCGTGGTCACGGCAATCTCCACGTCGACCGCGCTGCTCACCGACGAACGCACCGCTTCGTCAAACGCCGCAGCCAATGCGCTTGACTGTTGAGCGCTTTTGGCCGCGTGCCGCTCGTCCGGGCTGAAACCGTTGCCTGTAAAAACGGCTGCACCGAACCAGCCGGCCTGTGCCGTGCCCGCATTCATCTGGACACCGCGCTCTGCATGGTGGCCGGCTGCGGTCTTCTGATGACGCGCCGCCAATTCACCCTGCGTCGTCGCTTGGCGTGAAACATCCACGTGCGGCGCGGTAGCGCTACCGTGCTCCTTACCGTCACCGCCCGAATGCTTGAACCACCCGGCAAAATCCGCCTGCTCCATAGCGCGCTGCCAAGCCTGACTGCGCACCGACGCACCGCCAGCAAGTCCTGTCTGACTTGGCGAGGCCGATCGACTGGCAAGGCCTGTCGCCGGCACGTGGATGCTGTGTTCCATTTTCATACGCGGCCCTCCGCAACACCTTGGCCCTGCCTTGCGATCCAGTCGTGGTCCGATTGTTTCGCTACGCGGCTGTTCTGTGCCTGCACATAGTCAGCCACACTGTCCTCGCGGTGCCGTTCCACCACGTCCAATTTTTGCTGGGCTGCCACGCAGGCCAAGTGCACTGCCTGCTTGCGACGCAGCAGCAATTCGAGCGTGGCTTCCTGCTCGATCAACCGCGAGCGCAACGCTGCCAACCAGGCGATCCCGCGCCGGTACGCGTCCACATCAAACCACCGCCGAGCCGCATCAAAAGATGCTTGGGCGGCATCGTCATATTGGGCTTTCATGCGCGCCAATTCGCCCTGGCCCTGCGTGACATCCCGCTGCAGGCGGCCCAATTCCGCCAGTTGCTTGTCAAGGTGCCACTGCCGCTGCTGACGCAGCGGCTCCAGGGCATACTCGAAGCCCCGCAGATCAGCCATCATGACGACTTCTCCGAAGGTGGTTCATCACGCGACCCGTTGTTGCGACGACGGCGTTGCCCGTTCGACCGTGAGCGCATCGGCCAGCAAACGCAACGCCTCCGCCCGGCTCACGCCACCTTCAGCCTGACTGAGCCATGCCTTCAGATGCGAAGAACAAGCCAAAGCGCGGTCGAGTTCTGGGTTCGTGCCGTGTTCGTAGGCGCCCAGCTCTACCATCTGGCGGTTTCTTTCGAGCATGGCCAAAACTTGGATGGCTTGGATTCCCAACTCCCGTTCTTGCTGCGTCGCCAGATCGGGCAGCAGGCGGCTGGCGCTCTTGAGAACATCAATCGCAGGGTATTGCCCCTGATGGGCGATCTGTCTTGACAGCACGATGTGCCCGTCGAGAATGGCACGCAATGCGTCGGAGATCGGCTCATTCAAGTCGTCGCCTTCCACCAGCACCGTCAGGAGCGCGGTGATCGCACCGCCGGACGATGCCGTTCCCGCCCGCTCGCACAGCTCCGGCAGCTCGGCAAAGACCGACGGCGTGTAACCGCGCGCCGTCGGCGGTTCACCCGCCGCCAGACCGATCTCGCGGCGGGCCATCGCGAAGCGCGTCATCGAGTCCATCGTGAGCACCACCTGTGCGCCCTGGTCGCGAAAAAATTCCGCGACGGTGAGCGCCGCATAGACCGCGCGCACCCGTGCCAAGGCAGGCTGGTCGGCCGTCGCAGCGATCACGACCGAACGCTTGAGCCCCTCGGGGCCGAGTTGCTTGTCGATGAATTCCCGTACTTCCCGGCCACGCTCGCCAATCAGCGCGATCACGTTGATCTCGGCATCCACGTGGCGAGCAATCATGCCGAGCAGCGTGCTCTTGCCAACGCCGCTGCCCGCAAAGATCCCCACACGCTGCCCGCGTCCCAGGGTGAGCAGCGCATCGATGCTACGAATTCCGGTCTCCAGCACCGAGTCGATCCGCGGGCGCTGCATGGGATTGATCGATGCGGCCTTGAGCGGTCGGCTCATCGTCAGCACGGGCGGTGGCAAGCCATCAAGGGGCCGACCGAATGCGTCGATCACCCGGCCGAGCAACGCATCGCCCACGCCAAACTCCGCGAGACTGCCCAGCGCGATCACCTCGCTGCCAGCAGCCAACCCTTGCACATCGCCAAACGGCATCAGAGTGACCTGGTCGCCCTCAACACCAACGGCCTCGGCCAGGACCTGCTTCGCCCCCGACTTGCCTGACGAGATCGCGCACAGCTCACCAACCCGGACATCCGGGCCCTGCGCCACAATGGCAAGCCCCGTCAGCTTTCGCACGGTACCGGTGCGCCGCGTGAGTTCCGCTTGCCGCAACGCAGTGCGCAATTGCCGAAGGTCCCGATCCGTCACGATGCGACCTCCCGTGACAAGGCGTGGCGACCGGCTATCACGTCGCGTACCGCTGCCAACTGCGTTTCAAGCCGGGCATCGAGGTTGCCCCGGGGCGAGCGCAAAACACACCCGCCAAGCTCGACGCTGTCGTCCGCCACCCATTGGACCGGCAAGCCGCCCTGGGTACTTTGCCGAGCAAGCCAAGTATTGAGTTCCGTATCGGCTTGCAGGTCTTCCAGGTCGGCCGGGTGCACGTGCACCGCGACCAGTTGGCTACCCAACTGCTGGACAGCGCGCCGAATGACCTCCCGAACGGTCTGCGGGGAGGCGACGGCATCGCCCACGATCCGGCAGATCACCTCGAAGCACAGCGCGGCCATCTCCTCTTCCGATTCGTGCAGGCGCTTACGCATCTCGCCGGGCAGCGCCGACAGCAGCTGATCCAGTTGACGCAGCGGCGCCTCCACCGCCTGCCGGGCTGCGACGTGGGCTTCGTGCAAACCATCCGCGCGGCCCTCCTTCAAGCCTTGCTGATACCCCTCCTCGCGGCCACTCTGCAACCCGGCGCGGTACCCTTCCTCACGCCCAAGCAGCTCGCCCTCGTGATGTCCAGCTTGCCAGCCCGATTCATACGTCGGCGTGTGCGCCAAAGCCCCAGGCGCAGGTCGCTCAGATCCTGAGTGTGGTACCGAGCGCAGGCCCGCAGCCAAGGAATCGCCGGGCGTCGCCGTATGCCGGCGTCTCGTGAGCAAGCGCGGGACTTCCTGCACGGAAATATCGCGCAGGACCGCGACGGCAGCCCCCATCATTGATTCTGCTTTGGGTGTGCTCATCGCCGGAACCCCAATCTACTCAACCACGCAGGCCAAGATGAGCGTCGGTGTGCCGATGCGCGATCGCGCTGGCCGCTTGCCTCACCCAGACTGGGCTGCTGTCCATTGTTCTGCGCAAGTGCGGCTCGCCCGTGCTGCGTCCGTGCGTCCAGGCACTTGTGTACCTGTCTGCACAAGCTCGCCCGCAATGCCGACGCCGCGCGGATGCGAGCGCTGTCGCGCTGCTGGTCGCGCATGGCGGACTCCACCCGTCCGCGTGCGGGTGCCCCCAACTGCGCCAAGACCTGCTCCCGCCACGACCAGTCAGCGGCCAGCAGAAAAGTTGCAATGACCCAGGGTGACTCCGAGCGAAGCACGTCTGCCAGGATGACCGGTGTGGCTTGACGCAGATCAGCGATGACGTCCGCATCGGATGTGCCGGGCAGCGCCGGCCTGTGCACTTGCGTCGCGTCATGGTGGGTGCCGGTATCGGAAGCTTTCAGACACGACACGCCGCCCAGTGCGCCGTCGACCAAAGCGCAATCCGCCGGAATGCCCATCTGACCCAACTCGGCGAGCATGCCGCGCAAGGCGCTGCTGTCTTCCGGGCGCAGCTGCTGCAATAGCCAGTCGCGGTCCGACTCGCAAAGCGCGTGCAGCAGCAACGCCGCGCTCCTCGCCGGTGAGGCCGCTTGTTCACCGATCGCCTCTTCACGCGCAATCATGGCGCACCACCTCTGCCGCTTCGCGCGGCATCCCCCCGCATCCAGGCTTCGACCTGCGCCAGCGCCGCCTCACGCTGCGCCGTTGACAATGGCCTTGGATTGCCGGATGGCGCGTTCCTTGGGACTGGCCGGCGGACGACCCGCGCGATCAGCGTCCCCACCAGCGCGCCGGCAAGGATCAGTACCAGCGCCACACCCGCCAGCGCCCGGTCAGTGAGCCGGCTGCCCAACAGCGTGAGCGCTCCCCTTGCATCCATATCGGCAGGCACGTTCGGAGCCGTCCCCGTGTCAGCCGGCGTCGCCGCAGTTGACGGGGAAGCACCCGACACCAAGGCGTCCAGCGGTTGCACCACCACCGTATCGCCGCGCTCGAAGGACGCGCCCACCGCAGCGGCAACCAAGCGCCGCAGCCGTTCCTGCTGATTGGTATCGAGCGGCTGGCGCACCATGGCCACCACCTGAATGCGGCGCACCGAGCCCGGCTGGCTCACGACCTGCTCGACACGGCGGCCGACCGCATAATCGGTTTCGCGCTGCGAGCTGCCACCGCGCCCGCTTCCCGCCGCATCGGCGACACGCGCGTCCAGCGGCGCGCCGGTTTCGCGCACGTTCTCGCGCTCGCGCGTCACCACGCCGCTCAGTGCTTGGCCAGCCCGGCCAGGGGCCGGCACCACATCCTCGGTCGTGGTCTGAATGCGGTCCATGTCGAGCGTCACGTCCACGCTGGCGATGGCCTGCCCCGGCCCGAAGCTGCGCTCCAATACATCCCCCACCTTGCGCAGCAGGTAGGCCTCCGTTTCCTTCTTGAGGTCCAGCCGGCCGGCGCCGCCGGCGTCCGCTCCGTCTTCCGCGCCCGCGGCGCGCGTCAGCGCCACGCCGTGCTGGTCGACGATCGTGACGTCCTGGGTCGCGATTCCTGGAACGGCCGCAGAAACAAGACGCTGGATCCCGGTGATCTGCTCCGGCCGCAACACCTGGCCCTGCTTCATCGTCAGCGTGATCGCCGCCTTGGGCCGACTGCTGGCCTGCTTGAAGAGCCCCTGCTCGGGAAGCGCCAGGTTCACGCGCACATCCCGAATCTCGGCGATCGACAGGATCGTGCGTGTCAACTCGCCTTGCAGCGCGCGCTGATAGTTGATCTTCTGGGCAAACTCGGTCATGCCGAAATCGCTGTTGTTGAACAGCTCCAGCCCCACGGCGCCGTGCAGCGGCAAGTCCTTACCCATCAGCTTGATGCGCGTCGCGTACACCTGGTTGCGATCCACCAGGATCGCGGTGCCCTGGTCGCCCAACTGGTAGGGAATCTTGAGCCGGTCCAACTCAGCGACCATGGCGGCCGAGTCCTGGGGCCCCAGATCGGCAAACAGCACCTGATAGTCGGTGCGCAGCGCCCAATAGGCGACCAGGGCCATCGCGACCACGATGCAGACCACGCCTGCCATCAGGCCGGCCCTTGCCAACGCACTGAGGCTTTTCCACAAATCCCGGATCACCAAATGCCTCCCAGGAAGCTGGCAGCCAGCCCCTCAACGTTCCATTGCCGCACGCGTTCTTTCATCCCTACACCTGCATCTTCATGACGTCTTGATACGCTTCCAGCAGGCGATTGCGCACCTGCATCAGCAACTGAAACGAGAGCTGGCTTTCTTCGAGCCGGATCATGACCTGATGCAGGTTCTGCACGTTCCCCGCCGCCAGTTGCTGCAGATCCGCTTGCGAAACCAACAGTTGCCGATTCACGTCCCCGAGGCCTTGGCTCACCATGTCCGCAAAATGCGCCCCGCTGGCGGCGAACGCACTCGTGCCCACACCGGACAGTGCTTGGGATGCGACCTCACTTTGGCCGGCTTGCGCCACGGCTTGAATGGCTTCCCAGGTCATGACGCGCCACCGATATCCAGCGCCTTGAGCGAGAGCGTGCGTGCCGTGTTCATCGCCGCGACGTTGGCTTCGTACGCGCGCAATGCGCCCATCAAGGTCACCATTTCGGTGGCTGTGTCGACGCCCTGATAGGCAACAAAGCCCTTGTCGTTCGCAAGCGGGTGGCCGGGCTCATAGACCATGCGCGGTTGCACGCCGGTCGGCTCGGTCCGAATCTGCGGAAGACTGATGGAGGTGGACTCGAACGCGTCCAGCCCCTGGTCAACCTGATCCGCGAAGCTCACGAACCCGGCATCCTGGTTCAACCCCACCGGTACGGCCTGCGCCACCACCCGCAGCGGCTGAAAGTTAGCGCCATCCGCGCCCAGAATCGTATTGGCGTTCGCGAGATTCAGCGCCGCGACATCCACGCGGGTCCGCTCGATCGCCATGCCTGCCGCACTGATTGCAAACGCGCGTGCGTAATCCATGTCTCCCCTCCTTATCTCTTGCCGTCGCTCACCGCGCTCGACAAGATCGCGTAGTGTTTCGACAAGCCCTTGACCAGCGCCTGGTACTGCACGGCGCTCTGCGCGAGGTTCGCGACCTCGACATCGAGCATCACCTTCGCAGGCAATCCGGCGGCATCGAGCACCGGTACGATCCTCGGCTGCATGGCTTCGAGCGACGTCGAATCAAGTTGAGCGTGGCTTCCCAATGCGCTGCGCGCCTCTGCCATTTGCGCCTCGAAACTGACCCGCATCGGCGCGTAGCCCGCCGTCTCGACATTCGCGATGTTGGCCGCGGTGACTTGCTGGCGCAGGCTGGCCGCATCAAGCGCCAAGCCCATCAGCGTGGTGGTGATTGCTTCGATTCCTTCCGTCATGCCTGGACTCCCCAACTTCCTCGTATGTGCCGCCGCTACTGGACGACCAGCTCCGCATGCAGCGCGCCCGCCGCCTTGATGGCACGCAGAATGGAAATGATGTCGCGCGTGTTCGTGTGCAGCTTGGCCAGCGTCTGGACCAGATCGGCCACGGTGTTGGCGCCCGGCGGCACGAAGCCGGGCCCGTTTTGCTCGGACGCCTCCATCCGTGTGTTGCTCACGATGGCCGTGCGCACCCCAGGCCCCGGAAAAATCACATCACCCGGCTGCGACGCGGTGTTCTGCGTCGCAATGGAAATCTTCAGATCGCCGTGCGAGACCGCAACTTTGGAGATCTTCACGTCCCCACCCGACACCACGGTGCCGGTGCGCTCATTGATTACCACCTTGGCTCTACGGTCCGGCTCCACCGTGACGTTCTCGAGCCTGGCAACAAAGCTGACCAGCTGATCCCGCTGCCCATCCGGCACGCGGACCTCAATCCCGGACGCGTCCCGCGCCTTCGCGGTTGCGCCACCCAGTTGGCTGTTGATCGCCGAGGCGATCCGGTTGGCGGTCGTATAGTCGGGGTCGGCCAGCACGAAGGTGACGCTCTGGTTCGCGTCCAGCACCTCGGCGTTGACCCCCACCTCCACGGTGGCGCCGTTCGGCAGCGACCCGACGGTCGGATGATTCTTCTGCAGCACGTTACCGTTCGCGTCGTACCGGTAGCCACCCACCGATAGCGCACCCTGCGCGAGCGCGTAGACCCGCCCGTTTGGACCCTTGAGCGGCGTCAGCAAGAGCGTGCCGCCCACCAGGCTGCGAGCGTCGCCCGCCGAGGACACGGTCACGTCCAACGTGTCGCCTTCGCGCGCAAACGGCGGCAACGAGGCCGACACCATCACGACGGCGACGTTGCGGCTCTGCACCTGCTCGGGCGGCACGGTCAGATTGAATTGCGAGTACACGTTGGACAGTGCCTGGCGTGTGGTCCGATTGGTCGGCGCATCCCCCGTGCCGGCCAGGCCCGTCACGATCCCATAGCCCACCAGCACGTTGTCTCGCCAGCCCTGGACCTTGCCCAGATCCTTGATGCGCGTGCTGTCGGCACGCGCGCCACCCGCCCATGCGGCCAACGTGCAAAGCAGCCAGGCACAGACGGCAACGTGGAAAATCCGGTGACCGAAACGCATTAAAACCCCAAGAAATCGAGCACCTTGCGCCACCACGCACGCCGCTGGCGATCGGACAGATCCCCGTCGCCGACATAGTTGATGCGGGCCTCCGCCAGCCGCGTCGACAGCACGACATTGCCGTCCGAAATATCCTGCGGACGCACGCGGCCTTCGAGGGCGACCTTGTGCTGCTCCTCGTTGACCGTCAGCAGCTGCTCGCCACTGATACGAAGATCCCCATTGGGAAGAACTTCCTGTACGGCCACCGTGATGGTCGCCAGCAGCTTGTTAGCGCGCTGCGTGGTGCCGCCGCCCTCGAAATCCCCAGCCACGCCCGCCGTCCCACCGATCTGGCGTAAGGCCGGCAGCGTGCTGATGCCGAGATTCAGGTTGTTCTTGCGCTGACTGGTCGTATCCGTGCTCGTCGTCGCGCTGGAGTTCTCGTAGACCTGGACGGTGATCACATCCCCCACCCGGAACGCCTTGTTGTCCGACGTCAACTGCCGGTACGTCCCTTCCTTGTACAGGCTCTCCGCACGAGCTAACTGAGGGCTCATCGCCAGCCAAAGCAGGCCAACGACAAGCCAAACCGTGGAGCGATAGCTCATTGCTTGATCTCCACCATGTGTTCCCCAACAACGCGGGCCAGCATCGGTGCCGTGGCATTGGACAGCTTCACGTGGACCAGTTGCCCCGTGCGGCCGTCCTCCAGCACCTCGACACGGCCCTCCAGATTCACCGCCCCCTCTGTCGCGTGCAACGTCGCCCAATCGCCGCGCGAGACGGCCGGACGCAATTCCACGTTGTCGCGCGTCACGATCTCCCCAGCAGCAACGGCATGGCGCAGCCTGAGGTGGTCCGCCGAGGCCGACTTCCAATCCGTCAGCACGGTTTTGGACGGCACCGTGGTCAGATCGACTTCCCGGGGCTGCATCGCCACCTGGTCCAGCGGACTGCCAGACGCTGCGCCCAAATCAGCGACATAGCCGCGCTCATAGGCACTCACCTCAAAGCTCACGGGTACGGTCCGGATGAAACGATCGTCCACCCAAACATCCACCCAAACCGACATGCGCTTGGCCAGCAACGCTGCATTGGGAATCGGCCGCACCTGCAGCTTGACCTTGCCGGCAGGCACGATGAGGTTGCCCGGCGTGCGGCTCAATTCGATACTTGAGCGCGTGCTTCGGGTGGCGAGCCAGTTCCGCAAGCTCGCCGCGGCGGCCGAGGCCAGTGCCTCGCCGCCCAGTTCGCGCGTCGACAGCGTGATATCCACCCCTTCGGCTCCGCTCCAGGCGATACGTCGCGGATCGATTCCCGCACGCGCGCGAATCCAACTGGCGAGGGCTGCCCGGTTCAGGTGTGCGGACTCCCCCGATTTCGGCAACCTGCCCAGCGGTAGGCGCATCAACTTGCGCAACGTCGACAGACTGGGCGAGGCCAGGGACGCGACCTCGCCCAGTGAGACATCGCTGTGCTTCGCCTCGACCACAGAGGGCAGTGCAATGCGAGCGATCATCGTGCCGCCCCATGCGGGTTCGGCGCCCGACGCATCCGGCGCATTGGGCAACAGGCGCGCGTGGGCGCTGGCGCTCGACAGGGCAAACAACACCCCCGCCACAGTTGCGCCAAACGCCGCCAACAAGCGCGTCGATCGGCATCGTTGCATGCAGTGGGCCAGCATCTGCGACACGACTACTTGCGAAGATTGTTGACCATGCCAAGGATCTCGTCCGACGCTTGCACCACCTTGACGTTGGCCTCGTAGGCGCGCTGTGCCACCATCAGCCCCACCATCTCGTCGGTCATCTTGACGTTGGAGCCTTCGAGGTAGCCCTGCGCGAAGGTGCCCAGGTTGTCCTGGCCCGCTTTGCCGACCACGGGCTCGCCAGACGCGTCCGTAGAGCGATACAGGTTGTCGCCTTGCGCCAGCAGCAGCCCAGGGCTCGCAAAGTGCACCAGTTCGAGCTGCCCGGCCTGAACCGGTGCGGCTTGATTCGGCACCGCCATGCTGACGTGGCCGTCCGCGGTGATTGTCAGATTCTTCGCGTTACTGGGCACCGAAATCCCGGGCTTGACGACGTAACCCGCTTGCGTCACCAGCATGCCGTTCGCGTTCACCTTGAAGGTGCCCCCGCGCGTAAACGCGCGGCTGCCATCGGGCAGGGCGATTTCCAGGAACCCATCGCCCTGGATCGCGACGTCGAATGGCGAGCCGGTTTGCTGCAGATCGCCGGCATCAAAGAGTTTGGTGACGTTCGACACGCCAACGCCGGCACCCAGCCTTGGCAGCACGGACAACGGGCCCGATGGGGCGTCACTCATGGGCTGGAGCCGGGCAGCCTCCTGAGCAACAAGATCGGTGAAACTCACGCGGCTTTTCTTGAACCCCGTGGTGTTCATGTTGGCCAGGTTGTTCGCGATCGTATCGACGTTCAGTTGCTGCGCCTGCATGCCGGTGGCGCCGATATAAAGTGCATCAAACATGGTGAATCCCGCTCCGAAACCCTTGTGATAAAACCGACCGCTCAAGACAGGTCGCCCAGCTTCCTGATGGCCGTTCCCAGCACCTCGTCATACCCCTGCGTCACCTTCTGTATGGACTCAAAATGGCGCATGGTCTGGATCAGCTGCATCATTTCTTGCATCGAATTCACGTTCCCGTTCTCCAACGCTCCCTGGCGAATCTGAACGTTGGCATCCTCGACGAGGTTCATGCCGGCGCCGGCGGCCACCATGCCTTCGCCCAGGCGCTGCAGCGTTTTGGGCGAATCGAACTTGACGACCTTGAGCTGCGCGATCGGTGTGCCTGGATCGACCGCGGATGGGCCCGTCGTCGCGTTGGGTTCGGTGATATTCCCCACCGCGTCGATCACCGGTGTCTGCGTCGTCAGAAAAATCTCGCCGTTCTTGCCCATCACGGGATACCCCTGCGTCGTCACCAGGCGACCCAGCGTGTCGGTGCGGAAATTCCCCTGCCGCGTGTAGGCCGGTCCATTGGGCGTGGTCACCTCAAAGAATCCGTCGCCCGCCAGCGCCACATCCAGGGTCTGGCCGGTCAGCTTGACCGTCCCAGGACGCATGTCGCTCAACATCTGGACGTCGCTGTTGGCGGCGCTCTCGCCCATCTGCACCGCCGATGCTTCGACGATCTGCGAGAAGGACTGCGGGGCGGCCACACCTCGCTTGTAGCCCGGCGTGGACAGGTTGGCCAGATTCATGGCCACGCCATCCAGACGGGCCATGTCCTGGTGCATGCTGGCCAAGGTGATTGCGAGGACGTCTTGCATGGTTTGCTTGCGGTAAAAGACGAGGCAGTCAGCGCGTCAAAGCGTGACGACACCCCAGGATTTCAGTTCGATGTTTTGGGGAATCTCCGCCATCGACAACACCCGCAGATGGGGTACCACGCGTTCCGAGATCGCGCGGATATGGCGCCGCAACTCCGGCGAGCACAGCAGCACCGGCAGCAGATTGCTCTTCATCATCTTTTCGGCCTGCTGCACCAAGCGAGCGATGAACTGCTCGGCCAGCTTCGGCTCGACCACGAAGAGGCCGGATGCAGCGCCACCGGGATCGGCACCCTTGGCGGCCTGCACGCTTTGCAGAAACTGCCCCTCCATCGCGGGATCCAATGTCAGTACCTGCAGGGCATTAGCCTCGCCCAGCAGACCTTGGCAAATCGCGTGGCCCAGGCGCCGACGAACCGCTTCCGTGAGTAGGTTTGCGTCCTTGGTGCCGCGGCCGGCGTCGGCCAACGCCTCAACAATGGCGTCGATATTGCGGATCGACACCTTCTCCCTGAGCAGGTTCTGCAACACCTTCTGGATGTCGGTCAGCGACAGGACGGTTGGCACGATTTCTTCGACCAGTCCCGGTTGGGACTGGCGCACGCGTGTAAGAAGCTTTTCCGTCTCCGAACGGGTCAGCAGTGCCGAAGATTCCCGGCGCAGCACTTCGCTCAAGTGCGTCATGAAGACCGTTGGTGCGTCCACCAACGTATATTTAGCGGCGGCCGCGGCCTGACGCTGGTGCTCTTCGATCCACAGCGCCGGAAGACCATAGGTCGGGTCTCGCGTCACTTCACCAGGGATCGCGCGGGTATCGCCCGTGGGGTGAATCGCCAGCACGCGGTCCTGCCGCGCCTCGCCCTTGGCGTAGACCACGCCATCGAGGGCGATCTCGTATTGATCCGCCGCGAGGCGGCTGGAATCCTTGAAGCGCACGCGCGGCAACACCACGCCAAGATCCTGGGCGTGTTGCTTTCGGAACGCCGCAATGCGCTCCATGAACACACTGCCGGATCGATTGACGACGGGCACCCAGTTCGCGCCGATGCCGATCTCGATCGGGTCGACCGCGAGCAGCGCGTACGGGTCCGTGTCGGCGTCGGCCGGCTTCTCCTCGGTCATGCCCGCGACCGCTTCGCTGGCGGCCTCAGGCGGACGCGCGGAGCGGTACAGCACAAGCGCCACACCCAGAAATACAGTCAGCAACGCGAGCGTGGGTACCACCGGAATGCCGGGCAACAACATCAACCCAGCCAGCGCTGCGGCGACGAGCAGCAGGGTCTTGGGAAAAGACGTGATCTGGCGCAGCACCTCCTGGCTCAAGTTCTCGTCCGAAGCCGAGCGGGTCACGATGATGCCGGTACCGACCGCGATCACGAGCGCCGGCAGCTGCGTCACGATGCCATCGCCAATGGTGAGCAGCGTATAGGTTTGCAGGGCCTGCGCCCACGGCAGACCGTGCTGCATCACGCCGATGACGAGACCGCCCACGACATCGATCAGCAAGATGACGATGCCGGCGATGGCATCGCCCTTGACGAACTTGCTGGCGCCGTCCATCGCCCCATAGAAGGCCGCCTCCTTCTCCAGGTTCTTGCGCCTGCGCTGCGCCTCGGCCTGATCGATGAATCCCATGTTCAGATCCGCGTCGATGCTCATCTGCTGGCCGGGCATGCTATCGAGCGTGAAGCGCGCTGCCACCTCGGACACGCGCTGCGCACCGCTGGTGACCACCACATACTGCACGACAATCAGGATCAGGAAGACGATCAGCCCGATCACGTAGTTGCCGCCGACCACATAGGAGCCAATCGCCGCAATCACCCTCCCCGCGTTGCCATCAGAGAGAATGAGCCGGGTCGCCGCGACGTTCAGTGACAGACGGAACAAGGTTGCAATCAGCAGCAGCGATGGAAAGGTCGAGAATTCCACCGGCCGCGCCATATAAAACGTCAGCAGCAAAATCAGGAACGCAAAACTGACGTTCGTCAGGATCAGGAAGTCCAGCACCCCCGACGGAATGGGCGCGAACAGCACGACCAGAACGCCGAGGATCAGCACCACCATGGCCATGTCGCTGTTGGCCCCGAAGAAGCGCTTGAGCAACGTCATGACACCTGCCCCATCAGCGTCCGCTCGCGCGCTTCGCGCATGGCCAGCACCCACACGATGATGCGGGCCACGTCCGCGTACAGCGCAGGCGGCACGCACTGGTCGACGTCCAGTGTGTCGAACAGCGCGCGCGCCAGTGCCCGGTTCTGCACCACGGGAACATGGTGCTTCGCTGCGATCTTGCGCATCACCGCCGCCAGCGCGCCTGCGCCTTTCGCAATCAGCAGCGGAGATTCCATCTCGCCATGCGCATAGCGAAGCGCCACGGCCACATGCGTGGGGTTGGTGATCAGCACGTCTGCCTGAGGAGTCTTAGCAACTGACCGGGCGCGCTTGAGCATTTCCAGCCGCAATTTGCGCAGCCGAGCGCGAACTCTCGGATCGCCCTCGCGATGCTTGAACTCGTCCTTGAGTTCCTTGTGGCTCATCCGCATCTTCTTGCTGAACTCGCGCTGCGTGTAGATGAAGTCCAGGCACGCGATGAACATCAGCATCGCCGCCATCTTCATGCCGAGCGACGCCATGTCGTCCAACAGCGTCTGCGCGAACCGGACCGCCGGGAGGCTTGCGAGGTGATAAAACTGCGGGGCCAGACTCTTGAGCGAGAAGTACGCCACCAGGCCGAGCAGGAAGAGCTTGAGCAACGCGCGTACACCGTCGAACAGCGTGCGCAGCGAGAACATCCGCTTGAACCCTTGAATCGGGTTAGCGCGCTCCCACGCGGGCTTGACGGGCTCAAACGAAAGAATGGGACCGGTCTGCAGCAGATTGGCGGCGACCGCCGAGAGCATCAGGGTCGCCAGAAACGGCCCGCCCAGCTCGACCGCGGCCCAAAGCAACTGATCGACCAGATGCAGCATGGCGGGCTGCGTCGCCTCGACGCTACCGGCCTGTGCAAGAATCAGACGGTCCAACTGAAATAGGCGACGCCACGTCTGCCAGCCCTGCGATGTCAGAAACACCATGGCGACCGTGAAGGTCACCGCAGAGATCAAATCCCGGCTCTTGGCGACTTGGCCGCGTTCCCTCGCCTTCTGCAGCTTGTAGGGCGTGGCCGGCTGGTTCTTATGCAGATCTGAATCAGCCATCAGCGCGCCCCGCCAAGCGATTCGAGGGCGTGGCGACTCGCTCCTTCTTCCACTGCCGCCGGCGCAAAGATTGCGCCCCAGACACGGTAGATCTCATCGTAGGCGCGCGACATCACGCTGCCGACCCCAGCAAACCACATCGACCCGGCAATCACCCCAACCGCGATCTTGACGGGAATGCCCATCGTCAGCATGTTCATCTGCGGCAGATTCCTGGCCACCACGCCTAAAGCCATTTCCGCCAGGAGCAGGCAGAACACGACCGGTGCAGCCAGCGCAAAACTCAAGCCCAGCAGACCCGCCGCCTGTTTGGTGATCGGTGCAATGGCCGCGGCGAAAGGCCAGGGCCGCCCCAGCGGGAAGCGCTCCAGGCTGTAAGCCAAACCGCGCAGCAGCGCGTGGTGCCCATTCACAAGAAAGAACACCACCACGGCGGCCTGGTTGTATGCGGTGGCAAAGAGCGGCATCCGCGCGTTGGTCGCCGGGTCCAGCACCTGCGCGATGCCAAAGCCAATCTGCAGATCGAGCAGTTGCCCGGCAGTGGTAAATACGGCAAAGGCGAGGAGAATCCCAAGCGCGAGCGTCATCCCCAGTGCCAACTCGGTCAGCGCCGCCTGCAACAGCGTACCGACGTGTGCCGTCATATCGAAGGGAACATCGGCGCCAGGCAAACTCAGCGAAAGCACCATGGCCAGCGCCAGTACCACCAAGACCCGCACGAGCGTCGGCACGCCCGCTGCGGGCAGGATCGGTGTCGCGAGAAGCGTGGCGCCTAGCCGCAAAGACAGTAAAAACACTGTCCCAATGCGGTTCGCGTCAAATGCTGAAATGGTGGAAACAGCCACGATTTGCTCAGATCATGGAAGGGATGTCGGACCACAGGTGCACGGAAAACTGAACGAATTTCCGCAGCATCCAAGGCCCAAAAACCATGAGGCTAATCACGGCGGTGAAGAGCTTCGGCACAAACGTCAGCGAGTTCTCCTGCACCTGGGTCACCACCTGCAACAAACTGATGACAAAACCCACCAGCATTGTCAGGCCGAGCACGGGTGCGCAGACGACGATGCCCGTCCAGAACAGGTCACTCAGCATTCGTAACGCCGTATCCGCGTGCATGGTCCGGGGATCCTTAAGATAATTGAAGGCACTTCAGTGACAGGTTGCGGCGATCAGGCCGGCACGCATTCAGAAAAGCGCCGCCACCGGGCCAACCTGTCCAAACGATATCCAGATTCAAGGAAATCAATTATCAAAACTTGTATCAAAAAATACGATAATTTCCATTAAATCAGATATCAATAAAATTGAATTTATGGAAAATGTTACCGAGACGAGCAACACCCCATCCAACACGCTCGGCATCCAAGAATATTTCAGCGATAGCGTCGCCTGGATCGCTCTGGGCAAAGGTCTCGTCTCTGGCCCTGGCCCGACGCGGGGCTGCGTTGAGCCCAGACCGCCTGCCAGGCGCGAAAAGTTCCTTGCCGACCCGGATCACAGCGCGATGCCCAGGATCGCGGTGACAAGACTTCGTCATTCGGCTCATCTGTGGACATCTGTGGGGGTCAGCACGGCAGCACAACCTCCAAGCGACATCCCCGACTAGCTGCCGCCTGAATACGCAGTTGCCCGTCAACGCTCTCTACGCGCTCGCGCATGCTGGCCAACCCATAGCCTTCGGCACCAGCGACCGGATCGAAGCCGTTGCCGTCATCCATCACCACAATCCTGACCCGGTTCGCGCTTTCCGCCTGCAGTGACACCACAACACAGCTCGCCCCGGCATGCTTCGCTGTGTTCATCAGTGCTTCTTGCACGACGCGGTAAGCCACCATCGAGACCTGATCACTGGCGAAGCGGACACACTCGTCCCCCTGCAAAATAAACTCGCATGACGGGTGCAGGCTGTTCATCGTCTGCACGGCCTGCGCGATCGCGCCTTGCACACCAAGAGCGTCGATACTTTCTGGCCGCAGGTTGCGCACAAGCTGCCGGCCCCATTCATACGTCTTCTGTGTCACGGCCAGAATAGCCGCGACGTGCTTCTTGATGTCATCGATCTTGGCTCCGTCGGCCTCATCACAAGCAAACTGGATATGCTGGGCGTGGAGTTTGATCTGTACGACCTCTGCATTCAGGGTGTCGTGGATATCGCCGGCGATCCGCTTCCGCTCGATCTCGACAGCTTCGTCGATCCTGCCGATCATCTTGCGTTTCTTCGCGACCGCCTCTTCTGCAGTGGCACGCGCGTTGTTGAGCTGCGCGGTCAATCGCGCAAGCTTGCTCGCCATCACCACGCACATCGCCAACGCCAGCATCCCAAGACTCGCGATCACGAAACTGAGGATCTGCCGGCGCAGAGCCTCGCCATTGGGGACCGCCACCAGGGCGTAGATGCTCGAATCGCCCAGGCGCTCAAAGGCGACCAGCTTGCCAGGCCGGTTTGCCGCGCCGGGTAGCTCGATGACGCCCTGGCGAGTACCGCGCCCCATCTGTTCAGCAAGCAGAGGCGACAGCGCCTCTTCCTTGTCGCTCAAAGCCTCGGGAAACTTAATCAGATGCCGGTAGCTGTCGCGAAGAGCGGCCTCGAACCCGTCATCAAGCTTCAGCGACTGGTAGAAGCGGTAGAAAACATCCTTGGCGCCAAGGTTGAGTTGTACAGCACCGCAAAATTCTCCTGCCGGGCCTGACACACGCCGCGCGACGTGAATACCAGTCTTGCCACTCGCCAGTCCGTCTTCGACATTGCTGATGAAGAAGTCCCGGCCATTCTTGAGCGCGACGAAATACCCGCGCCTGGACAGGTCAGTGTTGTCGGGACCCACGATGCCAGCACGGCGAATGCCGTCCTGGCCGATGATCGTAAACGATGCGACACCAGGCAGTCGCTGACGATAGCGCTGCAGCAATGCCGACATTTCCCTGTGGCGGTTCGGGCTCAGGGGTCCTGTTAGGTCGGCGCACATCAGTGCGTCGGCCACCCCCTGCAGCAACGTATCCGCGAGAACAAAACTGTCCTGGTCATGCGCTGCGATGAGATGCACATAGGAGACAACCTGCTCCTCCAAGTGCTCGCGCGCGGAACGGTAGGTGTCAAAGCACAAATACGCGAGTGTGCACAGACCTGCCATCGCCAGTGTCACAACGGCTGTGAGGAGATGCGGCCGATCAAGTGTGCCGCAAGCGCTGGCGCGCTTTTCCGGCTTTCCGGTGGCGTGCTTGGTTGTTGGCCAGTCGATGTTGGCCGGGTCCCAACCCATATCGATTGCGGCCATGCCAAGCCAGTCGACCGGCTCTCGGAAACGGAAGATTCCGTGGTCCACCCAATATGACACCGTGCCGAGCCAGCCCGTCGGCCATTTTGCGCGCACTTCGGTCATGGCTTGATGTACCGGTGCTTGACCGCCAGCAGCGTGTACTCCGCCGGCCTACTGATTTTCAGCTTGTCCTTGATACTCTGGACGCTGGCGCTCACCGTTTTCGTCGTTGTGCCGATGGCCTCGGCAACTTCGGCTGCGCTCTTGCCATGTGCAAGCAGCACAAAGATGCTGAATTCCCGCTCGCTCAGCAGTTCCTTCGGCGTTGGCGTGCCGTGGATGGCCAGGGAGAGCAGCCGTGACGTGATCTGCGGCGGGTAAAAGGTCTGCGCTAGCGCCGCGTTTTGGAGCGCTTGGACAAACTCGGTGATACCCGTTTCTTTGGAGAGGAAAGCGAAGGCGCCGATCTGATACGCCTCCTTCATGACCAGTTCTTCGTCGAACTGGCTGTAGAAGACGATCCTGGCTTCGGGATCTGCTGCCAAAAGCTCTCGTGCGACAGCAAAGCCCAGCAGTTCATCTCCGAACCGGCAATCGAGAACGATCACCGCGGGACGGTGCTGCTTATAGCAGGGTACGACTTGCCAAGGATCGGTGATCTTGCCCAAGACGCGAATGCCGTGCTTGGCCAGCAAGGATTCCACCCCTTCCATTAGCAGCGGGTGATCGTCGGCGAGGATAACGGTGATCGGCTCCATGGGGCCGCATATTAAGCATCCGTAAACCCAAGCGTCCAGACATCCCGGATGTTTAAAATTTGGAAGGTTATCCAGGAGGAAGTTTTACTTCCACCGAGATCACCTTTTCGCTTCCATCGGAAGGAAATTTTATTTCCATTGAAAGGAAGCATTTCTCACCCCGCATCCGCAAGGCCAACAATGGCGCGGTGTTTGCCAACATCGTCATTTCACCTACCACGTCAGCGAAAATTCATTGTCAAAAATTGTGGGGTTGTGCAAACACAACGGGCCATCGCATTCTGCGCGCAGACCTTCGACGAACCGTCCAGTTGGAAACGTTTATAAAACGTTGCGTGGTCGCACCGCTTCGACCGGCCGCCTCCGGTCGAATCCTTCAAGTAAGAGAGGGAGGTGTTGCTGCGGTCAGCGAACTACATCACCGTTCTGGCAATGTCCGCTGCTACATGTCGACGACAGGGACTATTTGCTCCGCTCCTCCAGCATGGGCGGGTAGGCCATGCCGCATGTCGATAACCAAAAATAAATGAGCACCTTTATTTAATATCGCAATTATCAAAATTTGTAGCTCACTAACCGTGTGGCTTGCGCCGCTACGCTCCTATGCTTAAATTTTCACCAGAAATTTTGCTTGAAACTTGCTACCAAGGCCGGATAGGAGTTCGGCCTGTTCAGCGTCAACGGTGTCGCGGGTCCAGGTGACGAACGACGTCAGTGAATTTGAAATGCCTCCAGACGATCTCGATCATGTTCATGTTTAGTTCGCGGCTGTGTGGCAGCAGAAAGAAAAGGAGTGCTTTATGTTCCCTGAACCAGCGATCCAGCGTGTCCTGGCCGATGCTGTGGTGAATGGCGGCGCTGTCGAACACGAGGACGGGGGGCTGGCCATCGCCTCGCCGTGGGAGCTTCGCGGTGGTCGGCTTTGAGGCTAAGCGCCGTGCTGCTCCAGTGACCAAGAACTGCACAACACCGCACACGGTTGACGAATTCGTCGGCGCACGGCAATCGACACCACAGCGGAACGGCACGATCCCATCGTCTTATATCCGGATATCGTCCTCGACCAAGGAGCATGCATGCCCTCTCTATTTCAACGATCACGACGTCCGGCGCGCATCGCCAAGATGGCCCTATTGGCCGGCCTTGCGATTGTCGTCTCTGCTTGTGTCGTCGTCCCACGGGGTCCGGACGGCGCGCCCTATACCGCTCGTGTACCGTCCGACGAACAAGGCCGCACGGGTGCAACACTCCCCCCCGAGCAGCGCAAGCGCCTGGACGACTTGAACGCCCAAGCCTTGCGTGAGTCCGACCAGGCAGCCGAGCGTGAAGCGCAAGTGCGCCAATACGTTGCCCCGCCGTCTTACGCACCCGCGCCCTACTACGGCAGCTATTCGGTTTTCTACGGCGGAGGATGGGGCCGCCGTGGCGGTTGGGGAGTTGGGTACGGTTGGCCCGTTTGGGGGTATCCGTATTTCTGGTAAGCCTGTGTGCAATAAGCGGTCTCTTGATCAAAAACTGATTTGTGGTTGCAATGTTCCGCATCGTTTTTGAACACCATTACGCATGGCCCTCGCTTTCTGATTCACTCGAATTGATATCAAACCAATAAATCAGCATAAGAAATTCGTCAAATCGAAACGCGTGGTTTCAGGCGTTTTAAGCACTATCCTGTGTTCCTATCCGGATTGATCTCACGACCGGCAGCCACATCCTTGCCATCTCGCTCACGCTTTCATGTACGCCCTACTGCCAGCGTTCGTCTCATCGCTCTTTCTGTTTTACGGCGTCTATGTCATCACGACACGTGGCCGCACGCACGCGAGCGTGGCGTTCTTCGGCATGACGGTACTGACCTGCTTGTGGCAAGGGCTGTGGGCCTTTCTGTTCAGGATCACCGATACCGAGTTGCGCACATCCTCGCCAAACTTGGCTGGATTGCGATTCTTGTCGTACCCACAGCGTTCTATCACTTCATCGCGGATATCTCGGAATGTCCTGACGAGCGTCGCTGGATCACCGCTTCGTACGCGCTAGATGCCCTGCTGATCGCCCTGCTACTTGGCAGCAATTGGGTGATTGCCGGTGTCTGGACATTTCCCTTCGGGTTCTATCCCAAAGCGGGACCATTAGAGGCGACCCACATTGCGCAGACCGTGATTCTGGCACTGCGTAGTGCCTGGTTGCTGTATTCAGCCCAAAAGCACGCCACAGCAGAAAAGCACAAGCGCGTATGGGTCTGCCTATCGGGCCTGGGGCTTTACACGCTCTCTGCTGGCGACTACGCCGTCAACTATGGCATTGCGCTCTATCCACCCGGTGTGGTTTTCATTGCCGCCAGCTTGGGCATCATCGCGGTGGGGGTCGTGCGGTACGACCTCATGCAGCCCTATGCGTTAGCCGCCACGGTCGCACATGAGGTGCGCACGCCGCTCACCACGATCCGCATGCAGGCTACCGAGATCGCCCGTGCATGGCCCACCGTCGTGCACGGCTATCAACTGGCCGTCGATCATGGCTTGTGCGAGCCGCCGCAGCAACTGGCCCTGCTTGACCGGCTACCGAAGCTTGCGGGCGCCATCACATCGGAAGTCGCCTCAGCACACAACGTCATTGAGATGGCTCTGGCCTCGGTCACCCTGGAACGGTTGGATCGCCGTAGCTTCGCCGCGCATGCATTGCGGGACTGCGTCAACGAGGCGCTGGCGACCTACCCGTTCCAGGTCGGGGAGCGTGAGCGCGTGCAGGTGGTCGAGTTCAGCGCGGACTGGCGCTTCATCGGCTCCGATACGTTGCTGATCTACGTCCTCTTCAACCTGTTAAAAAACGCGTTGCATGCGATCCAGATTGCGCACAAAGGGCACATCGAAATTGGCGCTCGGCAAGACGGAAACGATTACGTGCTGGAGGTCCGCGACAGCGCAACCGGTATTCCACCCACCATCGTGCGGCGTATCTTTGATCCGTTCTTCTCGACCAAGCACCATGGCAAAGGCGCTGGGGTAGGCCTCACATTCTGCCGCCGGGTGATGGTCGTGTTTGGGGGCAGTATCCAGTGTGAATCCGCGGTCGGGGAATACACGCGGTTCTTGCTACGGTTTCCCCGACCACCGTCGTCGTACTTAACGACGATTACGCCATCTGCGGCAGAGCATCCACCTCATATTCCTTGACCCGCAGCCGCACGTGCTCGGGCAAACGCAGAATGTTGCGCTTGGCATCTGCGCAAACGACCTGCTGGTAGCCGAGCGACACCAGACGACCTTGGGACACAAACCGGAACACTAGGTGGAGCGAGCATGGCTGCACCCGGAACGTGTTCAGATAGCAATCGACACGCTGAAACGGAAACGTCTCCTCGACAAACTCCTGGTGCGCTTGCTTGGTCACGAAGATCACCTGACCGCTCATCAGCAGTTCGGCATCAATGCACTCGTGGAACCAGCGCTCACGCACCACACCCTGCCACTCAAAATAGCGGGCGAAGTACGTGTTGGCGTACGCGTTGGAATCCTTCAGGTAGACATCGAAAGCGTGGTGAAACGTCTTCCGCGCAGAGATGGGCTCGATCACCTGCGCATGGCGCAGACATTGGTTGATCACAGCGGCAATGGATTGGCCAGTTGACATTGCAACGTCCTCAAATGGATTGGCTGCGGGCGGCAGCCGCGCATGTCCGGAAGCTCCGGTACACCAATCCATTCTTGTGATCTCGACTGCGTTGTCACAGCGCAAAGCATCGTACCTGCACAGCACTGTCTGCCCGGTAAGACGTCCAGCCGTCTCGTTGCGATTGTTGATGTTTAGCGCGGCTTCGCCACATTAAGCTGGCCCTGCTGTGCGAGTCCCTGAGACTATCCCCGTAGCCGCGCTCTTTACGCACAGCATTCCGATTCGAGGGCGACTACCGTTTTTACGGCTGAGCTCCGGCGCCCTCGACTTATGCAAGCCAGATGCTCCCCCCGGGCTCTGGCTTCTTTTTTTGACAGGCGATTTGGGGCGGCATGATCGTGAAGACTCGGAGGTGCTCTCGTCGTTGTTAACGCATCATCAGATGTACGAAAGCCGACCTCAAGCGGGCTCTTAACAGAGAGCGTCGATGTCAGGAGGATTTCACGCGCATGGTGCGCGTGACCACGTGCGGGTGGCCATTCTGATCGTACTGCTGAAGCCGCACGCCGCTGCACCCAATTCGTATGCAAGCCGCTGATCACCGTCAGATAGACACCTCCCAAATGGGATCTATGACTGGCCTTGATACCGTTGTCGGAGCCGGTAGTCGCTGGGAGACAAGCCTGTCCAGCGCTTGAAGGCGCGCGTGAAGTTGCTGCTATCGGAAAAGCCCAGCTGGAACGCGATCTCGATCAGTGGCCGAGAGAGTTGCTGAACATAGCCGCACGCAAGCTCCTTGCGCGTCTCGTCCAGAATCGCCTGAAAGCTGGTATCGCGCTGTGCCAATTTGATCTGCAAGGTGCTCGCGCTCATGCACATGGCTTGGGCAACGCGCTCACGTCCGCACTCTCCAGTGGGGAGGAATTCGACAATCTTTCTTCTGACCGTCCGAACCACGTCGTTGCCATCCAGGCGGGCCAGATAGCCCTGGACAACCTGATCGTGATATTGCGCAAGCTCGGGACAGGCACCGACAAGCGGTTGCTCCAGATCTTGGCGAGATATAACCAGTGCGGGCTGGGGCGCGTTAAAAACGATCGGTGCGCGAAACAGTCGCCGGTAGGGCTCTTCCCCTTCGCTGGGCATCGCGTGGTGAAACTCGACCCGAACGGGATTCATTGCTGGGCGGTACAGCTGCCGCATCGAGGTCACGAAGAAGGCAAGAACAGCGTCCTTCGTCTCGCCACACACACCTTCGGTGAGATGCCATCGCAGGGAAACGTGCTCGCCATCCTGCTCAAGCGTGACCTCACGGGCACCTGATGAGAAAACCGGATAGTACTGAACAAGCCGGCGACAGTAATCCATCAGAGTGCTGCTGGCCATCAGTGCGTAGCCGAACGCATGCAGGTCCGCCAGATGCAGATGGCGAGAGACGTTCAGCCCGAAGTACGGATCCTCGGTGGCCATCACCCCGAAGCGAAAGAGACGTGATATCGCGGCGACAGGTACTCGAGCCATGGGGTTGCTGCCTTGCGGCTTCAACACCTCGGCAGCTCTGAATGCCGCGTCCGGGTCGACACCGTAGTGTTCCAAGGCCCGCCCTACCGCGAACGCATAGCTCCCGATCGTGGTAGGCAACCAATGGTCTGACGGCGCGAACGCACGTTTGACCTCGCCGCCCTCTCGCGCAAACGCGTCAATCGCGCGATCCCGTTGTGGTTCTTCTGTCGTTACCCGAGCGTACCCTATGTCCATTCTTGCCGGGATTCGGCCTATGTGACCAAATCCCCCTCCCCCAAGATTGATCAACGGAATCCAAGGCGCAGCCTGTATTGCTTAAGGCGCATACATAACGACGTACGCGCTTTGGCTGACTCACCGTTAATGTGTTAAACAAAAAGCATGCCAAGGAGGAGACGGCGGGTTGGAGGCTCCAGTTTTACTGCTGGCCAAGTCTGCGGCGCTGCTGACTGCGCATTTACCGCCCCGGAACAGTGACTCTCTGAACGAATTAAGGGAAGACAAACAACGGCGTGTATCCCAGTTGTTACGTTACATGCCGCAAGCAACGTAACACCGCCATCAGGACTCATACGGATTCTGACGGTGCGCGTCGGAGCAGCTTGACTAATTGCAAACATTTGAAACCGGCCCGCTGGACCGTCAACGATGTATTCGAGAGGGCCGTTTTTGACGTGCGGAGACCCTGTCTCCGCACGAACCCAACACAAAGCAAAGGAGAGATTGCATGAAGAAGATTGCTGCATCCGTCGTCACCAGCCTGGCATCCATCGCAGCCTTCGCACAGGTGACTGTGCCACAAGTGCAAGTGACCGCCCCCAAGGTGACGGTACCCCAAGTGCAAGTGACTGCGCCACAGGTCACTGCACCTCAAGTGGCGGCGCCACAAGCGCAAATTTCCATGCCTCAGGCGGCCCCGAAGCAAGACGTCGCAATGGCACCTGCCCACGATGCCGGTACCGTGACCGCACCTGCCAAGCACAAGCGTCATCGTCATCACCATCACAAAAAGGCAGCGGGCTCCAACGCTTCGCAACAGTGAGCCGTCCGATCCGCAACCGAACGCGTATCCGTGTTCGGCACGACGCCCTTCATGTGCCGAACATACTGATTCCGAAGGTCATCATGACAACTATTTTTCGCATCTGTACCGGCGCTTTGTTGGCCGCTGCGCTTAGCCTGCAAGGCTGCGCCATGGGGACCAACTCCAACAGTGCCTACACCTCGGCCCAAGCACAACGCGAGCAGACCGTGCGCTTGGGGACCGTGGATTCAGTTCGCACCGTCGTGATCGACCACGAACAAACCGGTGTCGGCTCGCTGGCGGGCAGCGCCATTGGGGGCATTGGTTCAGCAGCAGCCATCGGGCGCGGCAATGGCTCACTGGCGGCGGGCATCCTCGGCGCGATTGCTGGCGGTATGGTTGGCAGCGTCGCAGAAAACCAGGCGAACAAGCGACCAGGGCTGGAAATCACCGTCAAGCTTGACGATGGTGAATACCGTGCCATCACACAGGATGCCGATGAGACTTTTCGTCCGGGCGAGCGCGTGCGCCTTCTGTCCTCAGGTGGCGTCACCCGCGTGACCCACTGATTTCTCAATCTACCGGAACCGACGCTCGGCGAGCCGTAGCGTTCATCCAACTTAGGCGGCCAATCGTTGGCTGTCGATTTTTACTGCTGAGGCCCCAGTCATGAAGAAGCTGATGATTGCCGTCATTGCCACGCTGTTCGCCGCCAGTGCATTTTCTCAAAGCGCCGGTGGCCATTACCCGCACCACAAGCGTCACGCGCATCATCACCACCATCGCGTGCACGGCTAAGGACGAAACGGGGCAGTAGCGCAAGGCCCCTTCTCCGCTCGGCGCAGTCCGCGCCAAAGTCACCGGTCTGCGGCATGGGAATCAGCGGCCGCTTCTGAACAGTACACGTTGGAGCACAGACATGGGCATTTTTGGCGATATCGTCAACAAAATTTTCGGCAAAGCCAAACCGGATCAACCGCCACCCGCTGCCGAGCCGGTGCCGGATCCCGCGAGCGCAGCCAGCGCGGACGCTACAAACAATCCGCCACCGCTTGCCCAGGTCGACGTTGAGTCCGTGATGGACCAGCTTGTCCAGGAAAGCGGTCAATCCTTGAACTGGCGCACCTCAATCGTTGACGCCATGAAGGCGCTCGGGGTCGACAGCAGCCTCGAGCATCGCAAGCGGCTTGCGCAGGAACTGAGCTACCAGGGCGACATGTCGGATTCAGCGACCATGAACATATGGCTGCACGCAGAACTCATGAAGGCGCTGGCCGCCAATGGCGGAAAACTGCCGCCAGGCCTGGCAGCGTGAACTTGCCCTCCTCTGGCATGCAATCGGACCGTTGATGATCGACGATCTCTCGCGGCCCGTCGCGCTTTCGCTTGCGCAGCTCAAGGCGTTCTCCTCGACCTTGACTCCGGGCTCGCTGATGAGGCAAGCCACCTTGCAGGTGATTGCTGAGCACGAGCAAGAGGCGTCAATCATCAAACAGAAGCACGATGTGCGCCTCCAAGAATGGGACTGAAAACGAAGGCGGCAGACGCGAAGCCGCTTTTGCCGGAAGCGTCATGAAAACAGCCGTCGCGCGATTGCTTGTTCTGGTGGTTGCGGCAGCCTCTCTCGCAGGGTGCGGCATCTTTGGCTGCGCGGGCAGTGGCGGCAATGGCGGATTTCATGCCGGTTGTGCAGCCGGAGCACGCTTTTGATGGCCGGTGATATCCGGCCACGAAAGCAGGGACGCCTTGCCGCAGTCGGTCCAGTAACGGCTGCCAACGAAAAACGTTTTTAAAGAGGGAATGAAACCATGACACATGGATTGATCGCTTGGGTTGTGATTGGCACTATCGCTGGCTGGCTGGCGGGTGTACTGATGAGTGGCGGCGGCTTTGGCCTGCTTGTAGACATCGTGGTCGGCATCGTCGGCGCTTTCATCGGTGGCTGGCTTTCGGGTGTTCTGCACATCTCGCTTGGGGCAGGCTGGATCGGTTCGATCGCCACAGCGCTGATCGGCGCGGTGATTCTGCTGTTTGTGATCCGGCTCATCAAGCGCGCGTAACGAACCCACGGTTGGCCAGGTCACGACAACACGGCTCGTGCCAGCCATCAGCAAAACGGGTGTCAAGAGTTCGTTCAATGCGTCCGCTGAAGAAGGCCATGGACCCAGCAACCCGGCCGCAGTGTGCTGATGTGCAGGTGACTGAAGCCATGGTGGCCGAGTTGCTGCAAAGCAGCTCCAGGTGCCGTCACCGCTACGCCAGCGTGGCACGCCACTTCGGCTGCAGGATTGCACGGGCCAAGATACTGCTCAAAGCATAGATGCAACAGTCCGCTGCCTACGCCCTGCAGCAGCGCGGCCTCAAGCGCAACTCGACCATGACCGTGCACGGCTGGCGCACGCAGGGCGAAGTCGCCGCGCACACCGACATGATCTTCACGGTCAACTCGCTAATGAAGGATCGGGTATGCAAGACGTACGACCTCAACGCGTTCCCGCTGCCGGACGACCTGGATACCGCGTTGAGCCTGAACATGCTCTGGCACCGCAGCCGCAACACGAATCCGATGCTGGTGTGGGCGCGCCAGCTCTTCAAACAGGTCGTCGCCGAGTACACCGATCAGACGTCAGATGCACCGACGCAGCAAGAGACTACGTTGCTTGGGGAGCCGTGCGACATTAAGGTGACGTTTCCCGTTCGTCGAAAGGAAATGCCAGTTGGCCAGCAGCGCCATGATCAGACGGCTACGAGTACCATCGGTGTCGTGCGCGGTTGCCTTCAAGACGTTTTGCAGGACCGACTACCTAGCTAACATGTAACACGCAGCGGATGGGAAGATTGGTCAGAGATTTCCCAGCAGCCGCATGACGTTCGGCACACCTAAACCCGTGAGATCGCTGTAACCTCCCAGCGAGGCACAGATTGCGCAGGCACCATTGCCAGTGAGGTTATTGTTACCCACCGTGATATTTAGCAAACTGGGCAAGGAAGAGCCAGTCGCCGCCCCGTAAAGCAGGCTCGCGAAGCCGCCGCCATCGGCTGCATTTTGGATGCGAATAGCAAGCGAGTTACCGCCATTACTGGCCATGGACTGTGCCAGCAACGCCGAAATGCCTGCCCAGATCGGCGTAGCCGCGCTCGTACCGCCTCCAGCCCCCCATCTTTGCGCACGATAGATAGCTATTGCGCTATGCGCATAATCGGCGACCGCGGCAACGTCCGGACTAGCACGCATGCCATTGTTGGCGGTGATAACTGCGGCGTCGTTACTACCGCTCAGATACGTCGATTGCCAACTCGGCATGGGCGCCAAGCCGATTCCGCCGCCAGTGAACTGCCAGGCCTGCTCGCCAGACGCGCCACTCGCAGAAACGGAAGTGATACGTGTACCGCCCACGGCGGTCACGAAGGGAGAGACTGCCGGATAATGGACGCATGTAGTGCTGGTCGGACTGCAATAAATCCGTCCACCATAGTTGCCGGCGTCACCACTGGAGGCGAACAGCGCGATACCTTGGGTGACATAGCCCCGCAATTTTCCATCCAGCACAGCGGTCGACGGCCTGGTTGTGGTTGACAGATTGAAACCGTAGCTCATCGAAATAGCGGCGGGCACTGCGTCCAGTTTATTGGAGGCGAAATCGACTGCGTCGAAGAAGTGCGCAGGAGACGTTCCACTTGCCAACACCAACACCAACGTTGCCTTCGGTGCGATAGCGTGGGCCATTTGGATGTCCAGGGTCGCTTCTGACCCGGCGCCGCTGCCACCACCTGCAATGGTGCTACCGGTAGGACAGTCATCGCCTGTTGTGGCGGAACTCGTGCAGACGATGCGCAAGCAAGCACTGGCATGTGTGGCATCACACAGTGCCATCTGTGGCAAATTGTACTGCTGGCTAAATGTATTGATGTCATCAAGGAAGGCGGCGGCACTGGGCTCGTTAATAATGGCGATGGTCTGCCCCATGCCGTCTAGCCAAGCTGGGATGTTGTAGTGTTGACGCAAATCGGTTGGCGATAGCATGCCGTTGATGCCGTGGCCACCAATACCGAACAGATCCACGGTATTTGCCGCCGAGCGGATGGCACCGGCTTTCGAGCCTGCAACGGCCGGGTTGCCAACCAGCGCGTTTTGAATGCTGCTCACGGCCTGCGAGTTGAGAGTAATGGAGTAGCTCACTACGGAGCCGTCGGTTTGCCGCACGTTGAGCGGAGTCCCGTCGGAAATCAATACACCGATATAAATGTTGCCGTTGAGCTCGAAATAGATCCGTCGAGCCTCAGTCGGGCTGTTCTGCAATGGTAGCGGTGCATTTGCGATCCACATATTCACGCCACTGATGTGGGTGAATGTGCCATCGCCTTGCTCATCGTGCTCGTAGGGCCAGTTATCGCCGGGTTGATACAAATTAATCGGAAAAACACCATCGCTCGTCAACGTCTTGCCGCTATAGCAAGGTGTCGGCTGATCGCCAGCGGTGGCAGCGGTCTTCGCTTTGCTGACAAAGCAATTCTGCACCATATAAGTGTCGCCGATATTCGTCGCAGCCCGCTTGATATAGGCCGCTCCTGGCTCCCACTGTGCACCCGCCTTTAGATTGTTACCGTTTTGCCAATAGTCGAGCGGGTATTGCGCCAGAAGCTCTGCTGGCGCGGCACTCAGGTCGCCGCTCAAAGCCGTTTGGCTGAAACTCTTCTGCACTGTGGTTTGGACCACGCTCACGCCGTCGTCCGCCAAGAGTTCGAACTGTATGCCGGCAGCGGTATAGCTAACACGCCGATTGGCACTGGGCGAACGAACCAAAATCGATCCGGAGGCGAGATAGCGCGTGGAACCTGGTGTATTACTCGGCAATGCGAAGCCGCTCACCAGGGCCTTCAATGTAGGGGTCTCGATCTGCGGGCCGGCGCTGCCAGGCGAGGCTAGTAAGCCGCCGCTAGAATTCGCGTAGACGTAATCAGCACCGCTCATCATCGGACCTCCGCCGTAAGGCAGGCGAAAGTACAACGTTGCCGCGCCGCCGTGCAATTCCCCGGACTCAAATATTTGTCGATCAGCAAGCAAGGGGGCAATCACTGGCGCCGCTGTTGTCGACGAGTCCTCGCCGCCTCCGCAAGCAGACAGCACAATAGCTACTACGAGTGAGAAGAATGACAGGAGCAGTCGCATAGCGCTTCCTTTATATTTTTCTTCGTAAATGCCACTCAGCACCGGCTGCCGTCCTATTTGATGGCGCTGCAGGTTTCACGCTACCGAGGGCGACGACAAATTTGATTACATCGCGTAGTACATTGGATCGTTATCGCTGTTCTGAATCGAGCCGTAGATGCGGCGACCGCCATAGAACGGTAGGCCCAAGGCGTACCAGGCACTGCCGTCGCCAAATACCGAACCAGGTGCCCCAACCGGTACGACCTCGATCCCCGTCTCGGCAGCGAACGCGTCATAGTTTGTCAGGCGGTACGACGTCGACAGTCGCTGTGGTCCGATAGCACCCGTGAGGGTGATGTCAATATCCGTAGGACTCGACGGACAAAACCACGTGCTGTTGTCCGGGCAGGTCTGAACCTTTCGCTTATTGGGGTAGATGTAGTAGGCCGTGCCGCTATCGATAAAGCCAGGTATGGTTTGCGTACCATCGCTGACATTGATGTAGCCGTTCGCATCGGTACTGAGCACCGTCAGCCCCGCGATCTGGTTGTTGCTAGTCGTATTGATCCCGAAGATCATTTGCCCCACTGCAGCGGGTGTGCCGAGGTCCGGTACCGGCGCGACCTGTAACGACACGCCGTTGTTATCAGCCGCAAAGGCGGCGACGGAGTTCTTGACCGTGACCGGGCTCGATTGCGTCGGCATACAGATGCCCGTCGAGCACCGGTAGTAACTTCCGCCGTCGCTGAACTGTTGATGCACACCGATGATCGCTTTGCCGCCGAATTCAGAAACGGTGTCGGTCAACACTCCCTGGTTCTTGCAATCTGACGGTACGTTGGCATCGCTGCCAGGCGTATCGTCAATGACCTGCAAAGCCATATTGGCGGCGCTCTCTCCCCCGACGTGCAAATCTGCCTGACCGACGCGCCCCCACACTTCGCTTGTCGCATAAGCAAAGCATTCACTGATTGATGAGCCATCTACGGGATCGGTCGCGAGCGGTAAGTTCAAGCCGTTCAGTGCCGACTTCATGACGCGGAACCCCGTCGATCCCGTATCGACCAGAACATGATCGACAGTTACGCACTGCTGCGTTCCGGGTACGCAAAGCTGAACGGTAACGTACGGTGTATTCCATCCGTAGTCTTCCGATTCCGTGGGCTCGAAGTACAGTGGTACAACGTTGTTGCCGCTGACCGGGGCATAGCTGTAATTCGGCCCCGGCCCATTGTCTGAGATCGTCGGGCTACTGCTAGAGCTTCCGCTTCCGTCATCAGCCGTTGCATTCGGGTCATTCGAATCATTGGCGCCGCCGCAACCACCCAGAGTAACCGCTATCAATAGCAGGATGATCGCGCGTTTCATTGGACTTCCTCCGGCGATACACCAACCGGAATCAGCGCTGGGATCCAAGCGCGCCCCTGATGTTGATGTGCGAAGGCATGCGCCTGCACAACCAGATCGTCGAACCGCTGCATCGTTGCGTGCAGGCCGGTTCGCGGAGATGTCGCTTGACGATGGGTCGCCTTGTCGAACGCTTCAGGTCCGAACAATGCCCTCAGATCAGGATTGGTCGGCCCCTTCCACGTAATCGCAAACACGCGGCCATCGGGTCCGACATATTGGTGAATTTCCACACCTTGCAGCGTCACATCGGTGTGAACGGTATAGAGTGATTTCGCCTTTTCGCGGTGGATGGTTTTACCCAAACCAGGGCGATCACTGTCTGGATACGGAGTGGGATCGCCGCCAAGGGTGGCCCAAGATACAGCAGGTACCGCGATCAGCGCAGCCGAAATGACGGCACAGTATTTCCCCTTGCCAAGGGCATGGGTTGGTACAACCACAGAGCGATGCAGCATGACGACTCCCGTTGGGCAAGGACTGGGATTGCCCCGAGTCCTTTTCGTCTATGTGAACGCCCCCTTTTGCGCTAGTTTTATCTGTGTTTCGGCAAACAGGATGGATGCAGGTCTTTCCGATGACACTGTTCGGCACCCCACGTTGCGCTTCACGGGAGCTGTCGCTGCTACACACTTGCGCGAGCAAAAAGATGGCTACATCCGGGTTCGGACTGTGGCACGTATGCCCATCGTAATTGCAAAAATTTGTTGCAGGCGTTTGTTGACCATCAACGACGCATTCGGGAGAACCTCTCCCCTCGTAGGCGCCCATGAAACACGTATCCGTAGGCTACCAGTACTAACCCGGTTGTCATCGCGCAGCGCGCAGCGCGCAGCCGCACTGTACTTATTCATCGCGACCGCCAAGCTTAGCGACGTCAACCCACAAGCAGTACGCCTCTGGGGCGGTTCACTTGAAAATAGCCGTGCAGAGGGGAACGCGTCATAGATATTTCTTGTAGTACTTCCACCGCAACCGCGACAGCAGTGCGGCCCACAAAGCGTACGGCAGAAAAATCGATACCGGGTGGATCGACACCGGCAACGCAAGAAACAGGCTAATTACCGTGGTGAGTCCCACCCAGTGCAACCGCTTGGCACGCAGAAACAGATGCGCCGACTCGCGACCCGCGTTTGCCCGGCGAATTGCCCGGGCCACTAGGCCATCGGCGACACCCAGTACCGATGCAAACAAGATGATCGGTAGACTCGCGATCACAAGAACAGCGCGCAGCACCACCAACTGAATCACGCTGACAGCCAACCCCGTGTTGGCGTCCAGTGTTGACGCGACCCGCTGGAACGGCACATCGGTCGGCACTGTCACAGGTCCCCCGCGCGGAGGCACAACCAACGCAATCCAGCCGGAGACACATCGCACGGCTTGCACGGCAACGGCGGTCACTGGGGTGATCTCACCATTGCGAGTGGTATCCGCCATGCCCTCCTCAAGCAACTGATGCAGCGTCACCACCCCATCGTCCGGATTTGCATGGAAATGCCACGCATCGATGACAAGGGCCAGCAGAATGACAAGAAAGCCCAGCAGCAGCGCAAATCCCATCGTACGAAACGGGTGCAGGAAGACCTGCAGAGCTGCCGGCTCCTCGACTCGACTTGCTTGGCTAGAAGCCACTTCCTGTCCCCTCCACAGTCAAACCATCATCTTCGTCCGTCTGCAGCCGATAGCTTTCGTAGCGCTGCCGCATGGCGTTGGCCATCTGCATTAGGTGCATTGGCATGTGCGCATCCTCCGCTGACGCGAGCAACGGCAAGCGCAGCTTGTATAGCCGCCCGCCCTCGATGAGCGCGAAGGCCTGCCCCTTGGGTAGCTGGAATAGGCTCGACGGCTCAAGCAGGCGCGTGCGAACGCTCTGAAGCTGATCACGCGTATTGCTGCTGAACTCGCCCAAGCCCCCTGCGGAGGTGCCGTCGTTCACGCCCGACTGCAGCGTGCGCGCCACGATATTCACCTCCGGCAACTGGTCCGTCAGGATCTCTGCCGTTTTGAGATTCTTGACCCGCAACATATACAGCGAATTGAAGTTACCGCCGATCTGCTCGGCCTTGGCGGCGCTGTCCACGCGCGCCTCGATGTCTTGGCCGGTTTGCGTGTATGCCGTGACTTGATAGCCCGCACCGCCCGCCTTGTTCACCATCGGAATGAACTCGTCGCCAATCAGTTCGTTGAACTCGTCCGCGTGCAGGCACAGCTTGCGCGACGGCGCCTCCGCCGACTGCCCATAGGTCTGTCCATGTTTGTAGATCTTGCCGGCGATCGAGGTCAGGTCTGTAAACATCGCATTACCGACCGCAGCGGCCACCTCGGGGTCGGACAACGCGTCGAGCCCGACGTAGACGATGCCGCCGCTGTTGATTACATTCATCCAGTCCAGGATCGGACGCGTGTCGGTCGCATCCTCGTAGCGCGGCGACAGCAGGCCGTTGATTTCGCCGGTGGTGAGCTTTTCCAGCAAGGGGTAGAGGCTCGACACCAACTTGTCGAAATACGTGCGGTCATTAACCAAGACCGAGATCAGCGAATCAGCCACCATGTCGTCGATGCCGCGTCGGCGAATGTAGAGCGACATGGCCAGCGTCGACGGCGCGCGGCCGGTTTTCCTGATCAGGTTCTTCGCCTCGTCGGTGCCGGCCAGCGCGTCGGGACCCTCCTCATCTTCACGCCAACCGGCACAGCGTGCATCGAGCAACTGCTCGAAGTACCGCTGCGCCAGGCCGTCGATCGACACCGCATTGCGGTAGATGGATTCGTAGCTGGGCTTCTCGCCAAGGCTGGTCATCGCCCGGGCCATGACATTCACAAAGCGCCAGACGAATTGCTTGAAGGTAGCCGACTGACCTTCGGAGGGCAACGGTCCTGCGGTGCGGGTCGCGACTTCCGTCACGCGGCCGAACGACCCTAGCGCGTTGTAGCGCGCGGAGAGTTCCGGATAGCCCAGGTGGAACACGTGGAACTGTGCGAGCCGCCCGGCTCGCGAGGCTTCGGCATACATGCGCTTGAGAAGCGCCGCGTCGCCCTTGGGATCGAACACGATCACGATGTCGCCACGGCGGATATCCTGCGTCACGAAGATCTCACACAGGCGGGTTTTGCCTACCCGGGTTGTCCCCAACACCAGTGTGTGCCCCACCCGCTCGGACAGCGGTGACCAAACATCGCGCTCAGTCAGTTCGATGCCGTGCAGGGCGGGATTGCCTTCTACGGGCGGCAGCGGCCGCATGGGGTTCCACCAGCGATCGGCACCCGTGAAGCGCCCCAGTCCCGTCAGGCCCGTATGCTCGGTGTGCAGCTCCAGCTTGCGGGCAAGCTGATACATCCAGGTCGGCCGCATCAGGTGTGCGTTCTCGGGCAGCGAGAGGTCATGCAGACGTTGGGCATGCTTGGGCTCCCACAGAAAACCCCTGCCGATGAACTGCTGCCTGCGCGACCAGGGAATCCGGTCCGCATCCAGCGCGTAGCCGCGCAAGCGCCGCAGGTTCCAGCGCTGGCGGAGGATATTCAAGCCTTGATGCAACCGGATGGCCGCCATCGCGCCGGTCGCCGCGGCGACGGTGTAGGCCACACTCTGAGGCGCATAAACCCACCGCGAGGCGCAAAGCGCCGCCAACGTGCCGGCGCCGCAGACGCATGTCGACACCAGTTCATAGGGTGGCCGAAAAATGCTATCGATCGGATCCGGCATGGTCCGTGATCCCGCGCGATGCGCGCGGCGACGATGCGTGATCTTCGCGATCACGCTCGGGATCGAAGCGTCGCAAGATCGGATTGGGCGGCGGTAACGGGTCAAACCAGCGCTGTGGTGCGGGAATGAGAAGACAGGTCAGCTTCGCCGTACGGCGGGCGTGGTCGACAACAAACACGTGCAGGAAATCTTTCTTCCCGGACTCCAGGGCCAGGCGCGATTTGATGAGCGCTGACTGAATCGCGACATAGCCTCTGTCGCCGTCCGGGATGTCCACGGCACCCGCCGCGATGGCCTTCTGCTGAAACAACCTAAAGATCGCCGGCGAGACCAGCAGCATCCCCTCGCCCACGAAATGCACCGGGCTGCCAGCCCGGTTGAACGGCAGGATCCCTTGCGCAATTTCAGCCTGCAGCCAAGCCATGAATTGCGCCGCCAGCGGCATCGGAGCGTCTGCCAGCGCCTCGACGACGCTCGCATAGGGGTTGACTGGTCCCGCGAGGGCCGTGGTCTGTGTGAGTGGATCTGCACCGACTTCGCCAACTTCGCCGACTGTCTGCGCCAGCACGCGCTTAAAATCGACTGGCCCGGTACGCATGCGCCCCTTGCTCGCCGCTGGCACTGACTCGCGGGTTGGCTCGGATGACAGCTGCAAGGACTCGCTAACGGGTTGCGCTTTCGCGCAGTCAACTGCGCTTTCCGCACCGTTCAGATGCGTGTCAGCCGCGGCCAGTACGTGTGGTTGGGCGGCCTCCGGTGGCGAGGCCAGCTTGCACGTCACCTCTATCGCATCAGCACACGGGGATGCGGTCTCAGGCTCAACTGCATTAGCTAGGCCTTCGCCCAGTATCCGGATCCTGCCCTCGAACGGCTTGGGATACGCATCGGCCTGCGCGTAGAGCACGTCGAGCCGAAAGCGCAGCGCATTGAGCGCCTTGCCGTTGTGCTTCGATTCGATATGAATGTTCCAGAGCGCGCCACCGGTGGCGTTGGGGATGACGGCACCATATTCCTGCCAAGTGTCGAACAGCCGATTGTTGTCAGTCGGAATGCCTGCGCCAGCGCCTTCGCCGATCTCGTGCTTCTTCAGATACTCGCGTACTGCGTCCGCCACGGTCTTGGGTACCAGCCACAGTGCCTCCCCATCGCTCCACCCCGCTGAAAACCCCGTCTGATTGATTGGCAATAGACCCTCGAGGAGCATCCTTCGCAGTGCCTGCATGAGGCGCTCAATGAGCGGTACCGCGCGCGCGGTCCTAAAGCGCGTGCGCGGTCCGTAGCGGAGATTGGCGGCCACCGATTCGCGGTCGGCCGCGGTCACGATTTCCGCGATTGGCGACGACGGATCCGCTTCTCCAGAAAGAAACGCGTTCAATTGCCTGATCAGCTCAGGATCCGCGGCCAGCCATAGCATCGCAGCCTGCGGCACCAGTTGCTGCATCAGAACGATCGGCAGGCGCCGATGCGCACCGTAGTCGCGTTCGGCAGGCAACGGAAACGCCACCGTGTAGGCAAGCGCGCCATGCGCGGCCATGGAGCCCGTCAATGGAATCCATGGCCCCCCCTCGGCATCAGGCGTACGGAACATGGTGACGCGCACATCCGCCATCGGCCGGCCGATGTCGTGCAGCATGGCGGCAAGAAAGACCCCATAGGTCCAGCGGTGCTCCAGACGTGCCGCCATTTCGATCGGGGCCCCTTTGGGCAGAATCCGCCCCCGCCGGATCCGTAGGGCGGCATCCGTGACCTCCAGCATATGGACCAGCAGTCCGCCAGGCTGTGCGTGGTGGTGACTCTCCGAGGCCGGTAGTTGCTGCACGAACTGCGCAACGCGCTCGATAACGGGCAACATGTCGCGCTCAAAATTCGCTGTCGACAGCCCCGCGTTCGCCCGAATGCGCTGCAGCGTGCCCTGCATTCCCACCGCCTGCATCAATGTCTTGCCGTCCAGCACGGGCAACTGGCCTTGGCGCAGCACCACCACCTTGCGCTCAGGAGAACGCGCGGACACCGCGCCTGGCCGTGCGCGCCAAATGGGCCGCCAGGTCTTTGCCGTTAACCACGCGGCGCCCGCGAGCGAGAGGGCCGCAGCGGCACCGAGCCAGTCCGCGTTACTCGTCATCCAATTCCCTACCACCCACCCGGGCTATCAGCCATGCCACCCATTGGTCGGGAGCAGGCTCGCTGCAGTCCGAGCACCAGAGTCGGAGCTCAAACGGGGCCAGCGCTGCCGCGAACTGCTCGAGGCTTTGCTCCAGCGGCTTCCATCGCGTGCCGGATGCACAGCACGCACGCCAACATAAGAACGGCGCCCGCGCCAAAGTCTGTGCCAATTCTTCGTTCGTCAGACGGTGGTGTGACTGGGACAGCGGACCGAGGATTGCGCAAAGCTCATCCACAGGACGTGCTTCGCCGAGGCTGCGTGACTCGAGGCCACGAAAGTGCTCCAGCCACTGCCGGATCGGCGCCATCCAATGCGTGGCATGTAGCTGGGCCAGGGCGCGACGCAATTGCCGCATGCGGTTACGGTCGACCAGTGTGACGCCGTGAGTGACGGCCATGGGGGATTCCGGTGTCGAGTGTGCTTCGAGCCTAGGGCGACGCCCGGTGGATTTCCATGCACCGCGCCAAAGCAATGGCATCGGAATTCCTGCATCGATTTTGTAACCGCAGGGTGTATTTCGCCGTCGAACGTGGCCCCTTTCACACATTCCCTTCCCCCTTGGCCTGTGCTGGTGCCCTTAACCCTTGGGTCATTTGCTCCGCATTGGCGTGCGTGTTTTCAGCACTGCAATGCGGAGCGTCCTTTAGGTAAGTCCCTTCCCCCTTTTTCCTTCGCGATGCCCTTTGCCTTTTGGCGTATTCCTTTGGGGCTCAACCCACGCACTCGCCTCTCCGCTTGGGTCGCCCGTGGCAGATCCCGCGCTAGCACAGCTGCAGCAAAAAATCTCGCTTTTACCAGCATGGAATCGCCCCGATTTTTTGCGGATGCTAACGCGATTCCGACGGTCGACATCGCTTCAATGATCCTCGGAGCGAGTGCTCCAACTTGTTTTTTTTGGGACTTAGCCGCCCGATTGATGGGCGGCACTTTTACCACGCCATGCTCAACCAGTCCGCCATTTCCTTCCCGATCCTTGCAGCACTCGGCATGCCACCGGCCATCTCCGTGATGCAGCCCGAGAGCGACGCGTCTGCACGAGGTCCGGCACATGGAGCCCATCCCGCAACAGTCCCACAAGAAGACCAGCGTACCGGGCTAGACAGCGTGGCGGCTGCGAATCATTCCTGGTCGACCCAGACCCCGACCTTTTCAACGCGTAACGACGTCGTAGCCACTGCCTCCGATGCGGCAGCACCAGTTTCATTCACGGACCTTGCGCGGCGCTGTGCACCCGACGTGGATCCCGTCACGCTGGCCGCCATCGTACGCACCGAATCCTCGGGCAACCCGTTTGCCATTGGCGTCGTGGGCGCTCGCCTGTTGCGTCAGCCGCGTTCGTACGCGCAGGCGCTGGAAGCTGTACGCCTGTTACGGGTACAGGGCTACAACTTCTCGCTCGGATTAAGTCAGATCAACCCGCACAACCTCATCAAATACGGCCAGACCGAGGCGTCGATCTTCGATCCCTGCACGAACCTGCACGCGGGTGGCATCGTCCTGCGGGATTGCTTTGCGCGAGCACGCCCTCTGTTTGCCAGCGAACAGCAAGCCTTGCGGGCCGCCGTCTCCTGCTATTACGCGGGCAATTTCACCACCGGCTTCCGTGACGGATACGTCGCCAAGATGATCACCAATGCTGCCGACCGCCCGGATGTCCTCAAAGTGCCGGCCATCCGTCTGGAATCGGATGCACCGACGGCCGCAGAGCGTAGCCCGGCGCTGCCCACACCCGTCGTTGTGCGGTCCGCGCCCCCTCAGCGATCGGTCGCCCAGACGAACACCTTAGTCCATGACGACGACATCGGCACGTACGTGGCCGCCCAACCCAATGGAGCCGACCATGTTGACGCTCCATAAGACGCACCACGACGAGCGCGTCTTCGCCGCCCACATGGACCCGATCGCCGCATGGCTTGCCGACCCCTGCGTCATTGAACTCCTCATCAACGGTCCTGGCCCAGGCCAGGTCATTGCGGAGCGCCAGGGTTCTCTGGAAGTGCTCGACGTGGCGTTGGCCGAGCGCAATATCTCCGGCGCGTACAAGGCGTTGGCCGCCATCAATGACCGCGATCATCACCCGATCCTGGATTGCCGCATGCCCGGCATGCGGGTGGCGATGGTCATGCCACCGATTGCCGTGCATGGACCCGCTATGGCCATTCGCAAACACGCCCGGAGCAAACGTAGCCTGCGCCAGTACTTGGACGAGGGGCTATTCACGCCAAACCTGACGCGCTCGCACGCACACGAGCGGCGCGGTCAGACGCTGGATATTGCCGCTGGCGATGCATTGATGCTCCGTTTTCTGCACGACCTGATGGTCCGCCGCGACAATTTCATCCTCGCTGGCTCCACCTCCGCAGGCAAGACGTCGCTGCTCAACGCGATGATCGACGAGGTGCCCCGCCAGGAGCGGCTGATCGTACTGGAGGATACGACCGAACTTCAGCTGGAGCGGCCGAACTACCTGCAGCTCGAGGCCAATCCGGACCTGGGCGTCAGCGTCACGCACCTGGTACGGCTCGCACTGCGGCTGCGCCCCGACCGCATCTTTGTGGGCGAGGTGCGCGGCGCCGATGCGTACGACCTGATGGATGCCCTGAACACCGGCCATTCCGGCTCGGGGGCGTCCTATCATTCTGACTCCCCCGAGCAGGCCCTGCCCCGGTTGGAATCCATGATCCGCCAATCCGAGCGGGCCACGAACTGGCCGCTGGCCGCCATGCGTGCGCAGATCACCGCAACGTTTCGCTACGTGATCTTCTGCTCCAAGGAAGCGGGACGCGCTCCCGAATCAATCGTCGAGATCCTGGGCCTCACCGATGCCGGCGAGTACCGGCTCCGATCGCTCTATTCCCGCTTTGCCAACTGACACGCCAGGTCGCCGCAATGAATCCGTTTCTGACGCCGTTCTGCAACTTGATGGGCTTCTTCTCCACCACGCTGATCGGCGCCATTGCTTTCATCGTGTGCGCAATCCTGCTGATCACCGTGGCCGTCACCGAGACCAAGGGCGTGGTCGGCCATATCTTGCGGGTCGTGGCGGCGGTGGCTGGGCTGCTGGGCATGAAATCGATCATCACCGCCGTGTTCGGCGTCACCTTCGGCTGTTGAGATGTATACGCCTCGACGAACCCCCGTGCGCCACTTCCTTTCCGGTCAGAAGGTCGCCATGGGCATCGAATGGCGATTGCTGCGACTGTGGTTCGCCTGTGCCGCCATTCTGGGGCTGGGCGCCTTGCAGGTGCACTCCTTCATGGTGGCCGCCATCGGCAGCGTCATGCTTGCCGCCCTCTTCTACTCACTGCGCGCCATGACCCGCAAGGACGCCTTTGCGCGCACGAAGTACCTGCGCTACATGCGTCAGGCCAACGTCTATGAGCCCTGGCCACAGATTCGCCGCCATCGGACGGGGCGCGTCAACGCCCGTCCACTGGGTTTTGGGCGCGACCGGCTGATCTAACCACTTGCTGCCCATGAACGTCCGCACATCCCTCAACCGTCGTCAGGCCCGCTATCACGGCAGTGCCCGGTCGATGACCGAGCGTGCCCCATGGCTTTTTGAAGCCAGCGATCACCACGTGGTGTGCAAGGATTCCGGCGTCCTGCTCAACTTCGAATACCAGGGACCAAATCCCTTTGGCGCCACGCAAGCCGATTTCGACCGCGTCGCCGAACGCGCGCAGCAGGCATTCCTACAGATGGCGGATCGCCCCGTCACGATGTGGTTCACGGTGCGCCGCCGGCGCGTACGCCACTACCCGACGATGCCGATGCCCGACACCGTGTCGCAGCGCATCGACGATCTGCGCCGCGCGTGGTTCCGGCAGGGGCGCGCCTACACCAATCGCTACTACTTCTCGGCCCTGCTGCTGCCCGAGCGCGGTTCAGCTGCGTTCTTCGAGCGGTTCCACCATTTCTCGACGGTCGAAGCCATGGAAGCCCCGCGCGCGCTATGGTTTGCGGCGCGCGCTCTATTCAGCGCGCGCGATGCTTTCGCCTACAGTGCCTCCGAGCTCGATGCACAGCTGAATGGTGCCGACAAGCTCGCCGCCGATTTCGTCGCGAGCCTGCCCGAGATGCGATTCCGGCGCCTTGAAGGGCCCGAGCGCCTGGCGTTTCTGCAGAACGCCTATCCACGCAACAGCGAGACCGAGCGGGTGGTCTCCCCCGCGGATGGCTGGATGCTCGACGCCTATCTGCCGGACCAGCATTTCTATCCGGGCGCCGATTTCGGCATTTTCGAGGGGGCCACCCCTCACCATGTCGCGGCGCTGGCCATCAAGCCGCGAGGCTATCCAGGCGGCGCCGAGGGCGGCACCACATCCTACCTGCTCTCGCGCTTGCTGGGCATCGACGGCGAATTGACGATCTCCCAGTGTTTTCGCGTAGCGAGCCGCGAGGAGCAGCTCGCGCACGTCAAGGAAATGCGGCGCTACAACGAGATGACCAAACTCTCGCCCAAGCAATGGGCCCGCATCGCCATGCGCGCAACCCAAGAGCATGCCGACGACGTGGCGTCCAAGAACGCCGCCAAAGAAGCCATGACGCAGGAGACGTACGACACCGAGGCGGATATCACGCGCGGGCAGTTGTTCTATGGATGGCACAACCTGACCGTGCTCGCCCACGGCGAGACACGTCAGGAGATGGAGCAGGTCTATACCGATGCGGACCGCGCCGTACGGTCGGCACACATGGTGCCCATGCGGGAAACGCTGCATCTGGATTCGGCCATCGGCGGCACCGTCCCCGGCCAGTGGGCCGACGTCGTGCACTGGCACTTCCTCAGCACCGGCAACCTGGCCGATCTTGTCCCCTGGCATACCGAGGACGTCGGCGAACGGGTGGTGCAGTACCTGACCGAGCAGTTGGGCGAGCCGTGCTATCCGCTGATGGTCGCGCGCACGCGGGCCAAAACCCTCTACTACCTGACCACCTATTACGGCGACCTGCCTCACATGTTCGTGGCCGGCCCATCGCGCACCGGCAAGACGCTGCAATGCAACTTCCTCTGGACCAAATTCCGCCAGTATCCGAGGGCCAACGTCATCATCCTCGATCGCGACTTCTCGTGCCGCATCCCGACCCTGCTGCAGGGCGGCCAGCACGTTGCCGTCGCGCTCGATCGGGAATCTCGTCATGCGGGCGGAATCTCGTTCGCGCCGATAGCGGCGTTCCTGGCCGATCCGAGCCGTCACGAGTGGCTCGCTGACTGGATCGGCGTGCTGATCGAAATGAACGGCTACCGCATGAATTCGGACGATCTGGGCGCCGTATGGTCGGCGCTCCAGGAGACTGCAGCCCTCACGAACCGGGCGCTGTGGACACTGTCCACAATTCGCACGCATCTGCCACCCCATCTAAAGATCCACCTCGACGCATGGGTAGCGGACGGCCAGTATGCGCACGTCTTCGACAACGATACCGACGCCTTCTCGCTGGGCAAGCTCACCTGCATCGAGATGGCTGACATTCTCAAGAACCGCCGCGTCGCGGTGCCGTTCCTGCTCTACATCGTAATGCGCGTCGACGCGCGACTGTCGTTCACGAGCGGCTCAGCCAAACGCGAACCAACCCTGATCTACGTGGAAGAGTGTTCATTTCTGCTGCAGGAGCCGGCCGTCGAGCGCGTGCTGCGCGGCTGGGCTGCCACCCTGGGCAAACGCCTGACCACGCTCATGCTGACCACGCAGTCGGTAGAAGACTACGAGCGCAGCACGATCTTCCCCGCCATTCGGGACAACTTCCCGACCCGGATGTTTCTGCCCAATCACAACGCCCGGGACAACGTTGGACTGCGCGCGATCTACAGCGAGCAGTTCCAACTCAACGACGCGCAGATCGACGCCCTGGGCTGGGCCACGCCGAAGCAGGATTACCTCATCGTCAAGCCGGACGGCGCAGTCATGCTCGAACTGCGCCACGACGAAGTGACGCGGGCCTACCTGCGATCGGATCGCCTGGCACACACGGTGTTCGATCGGCATTACAACGGAGGCAATCCGCAGCCGGGATGGCAGGAGGCCTACGTGCAGGACCTCATCGAAGCCGAGCGCGAGTCGATGGCCCGCGCGGCCGCGCAGACCACGCACGGGGAGGCATGACATGACCCGTGCCAGCGTTTTTGCAAGATCTGTCCTCGTACTGGCTGTGTTGGCCACGACCGCCCTGCCCACACGGGCCGGCAGTGTCGCCGGCACGGGCGGTGCCACCGAAGTGACGCAACTGCTCAATCACCTGGAGCTAGTCGACTCGGTGGCGCAGCAGGCGCAGATGGTTCAGACGCAACTCAATCAGTACGCCACCATGGTTCAGCAACTGCAACAGATTCCGCAGAGTCTCTTGGGCAGCGTCACGATGCCCTGGCAGAAGCTGGTCGCTACGTACCAGGGGCTGGCCAATACCGTCGGGAGCGTCCAGAGGACATTCAACAACGCCTATCAGGTTCTGCAGTACCGGCAGGGGCAAATGGACGCCCTGCACATGAACCCGAATCAATACCTGAACGCCGAACTGCAACTCGCACAGACCAAGGGCGGAGCCTACCAGGATCAGATCCAGCGCGATCTGCAGGCCCTGAACGATGCGCAGACACAAGCGTCGGCACTGAGCGCCATGACGTCCCAGATCTCCGCGATCACGGGCTCGGTGCAAGGACTGCAGCACCTGGCCACGCAGTCGTCGATGATCGGCGGCGTGCTGATGGACATCCGTCGGCTCACGCTCGAGCACCAGTTGGCGCTGGGCAATGACCAATACAAGCGTGCGCAAGACGATCAGTTCCTGCGCGCCAAGGAATTGCTGATGCTGCAGCAAGCCACGGATCGGGGCGCCGAGATTCAGCGCACAGACCCGACGATCCATTTCAAGACCCAGTGGTGAGCGCGATGGCCAACCTGCGTCCCTTCGACGACACCGTGAGCGGGTATCTCGCCATGTTGCGCAAGACGCTTGTCCTGTCGGCCGAGCAGTGGCATTGGATCGACCGCAATCTGCGCGCACTCGACGCGCTGGATCCGGATGCGCGGGCGCGCTTCCAGAGCGAAGGGCCCATCCATTGGAGCTGGCGCATGACGCTCGCATGGGGACTGTTGGCCACCCTGGTGCGGCACCCACAGGCTCGCCTGATGGTTCCTGTCATCGGGCTACTCGCCGCGTTCGATCTCGCCCGATGGTCGTGGACGCTGGTTGCTTACCTGTCGCACTGACGCGAAGCGGCGAGCATGGAACTTCCCACCAGTACCCTGCTGCAAACGGGACTCGCTGCAATCAGTACCGAGGGCGCAGGCATGGCGAGTTCGCTGCTGACCACTGGCCTGGCGATCTTTGGTGCGCTTGCTGGTGTGCGTCTTCTCTGGATGTGGCTTCAATACCTGCTCGAAGACCGCGACTTCGACGATCTGTCGCAACGCTTGATCTGGCTGGCAATCCGCCTGGGCATCGTCGGCATGCTGCTGACCACCTACCTGGGGGGCGCGTTGAGCATCAAGTCCGTCATCGTCGACGGCTCCAGCTATCTGAGTCAGCAGATGACCGGGCTCTCGGGCGACGACATCTTCAGTCATGGCGCCACCCAGATCAGCGCCATCATCCAGAAGATGGACGATTCCACGATCGTGACACAGGGCGCGGCCAAGCCGACGCCTGCGACTCCGCTCGACGGCGGTGCTGCCACCGCCAATGCGCCACAGCAGGGCTGGCTCGATTCCATGAAGAACTGGTGGGACAGCAAATTGTCCGTTTTCACCAGCCTGATCTCCACGGGGATCGGCATCGGCACCAAGATCGTCCTGGCCATCCTGCTGGCCATCTACACAGCGGTCTACATGGTGGGCGTGGTCATGATGTATATCGGCATCGCGTTCGGGCCTTTCTTCATCCCTTGGGCCGTACTCGAGAACGTACCGGTACTCTCGTCCCTTCCTGAAGGCTGGTTCAAGTTCACCTTCTCCTCGGCCATCTTCAAGGTGGTGGCGGCGGCGATGCTCAAGATGCTCGGCGGTACCGTCACCACCCTCACCGATCAGGTCGCCTACCTGAACAGCACCGGCAGCGCAGCCATGGGCTACGACATCACCGCGGCCATTGGCGTGTTGATCTTTGCGTTGTTGATAGGACTCCTGCTGATCTGTGTGCCGAGCATCGCGAACGGCTTGATGACCGGCAGCAGCGGGATTGCGCTGCCACGCATCCGGGCGCCCAGGAGATAAGCCATGTCACGTTGCGTGCGAGCCCAACCCACCTCAGCGCCGCGAACGGCGATGTTGCCGACCGTGCGTGTGACCGGGACTGTTTCCTGCATCAAAGTCGCGCAGCTCCGGCAGGAGGTCGCCAAGCCGCGAGAACGCCCGAAAGAGACCATCGATGGGTCCGCGATCCGGCAGTTGTCGTGCGACGTGACGGCAAAACCGCCACGCAGCGTACAGCACGACCACCTGCAGACAGACGTCAAAAATCTTGTCCAGCAACGCTAGCATGATGTTCTCCAACATTGACGAACCCAGCGAAGACCCAAACGCGTGCGGCAGTGCACGCGCTCGCGCGCATGGCGCTTCACCTCTGGCTGCGAAACGTGATCGTCGGATCCTCGTTCCGGTGCGCTTGGGCCCGCCGCCTCGCCTCATCGAGGATCGCCTGGTCATGCGCTTGGGTTGCCGCAGCGGCTCCACGCATTTGCTGTGCCATCGCGGCTCTTTCAGCATCTTCCGCTGCATCGCGCCGGTATCGGTACACGGCATAGGTCGAAGCAATTCCAAGGATGGCCAGCAGCAGCGCGACCACCACGACCCGAAAAGACGTGCGCATCTTGACTCCACAAGTTTGTCGAGCAAAGAGCGGCCGCTTGTAAAGGGAAACTGCAGATACCGCGCAGGCCTACAACTGCATGCGCAGCCAAAAGAAGGACGTATATGCCGCGGGCGAATCGTCTTGTTGCACGACTGCCACGGCTCTCGAGACTGGATGGCCGCTACCCAATGGTCGGAGGGCATCTGGCATGACCGCCACATTGAAGACCATGGATGCGGCCATCGTACACCCGTGCCCCCGGAACGCAAAACACCATGTCGCTATTAAAACGACGCCGTCCACTGAACACGGGCAATCCCCCGCCCGTCGGAGCAGCGGCCAAGGTTCGCTTGCGTTATTACGCGGTGTTCGAGCGCAGCCTGGTCAGAAACCGTTGGCTACTGGTGGCGCTCGTGGTGGCCAGCGCCATCATTGCCATCCAGGCGAGTTCCATCCGGTTCATGCTGCCGCTGGAGCGCATCGTGCCCTACTTCCTGGCACCGAACTCGGCGGTGCCCGGACGCGTCGATCACACGGAGATCACCGCCACGCAATTCACCCCCAGCCAAATGCAGGTGCGCTTCGCGCTCGAAGCGTGGGTGGGTCAGATCTGGACCATCGATCCGTCACTGACCCGCAAGAACCTGGCCCAGGCCGCCACGCTGACAGTGGGCGCGTCGGCCCGCGAGTTGCCTCAACTGGTCAAGGAAGAGAAGGTGTTCGCGCGCATGACCGAGTCGCCGGAGCTGCGCCGCGACGTTGCTGTGCTGTCCACGGACTTTCTGGCCGATGGCGTCGCCATTGTGCGCATCGCGCTCACGGAGCGCGAAAACGGCGTCTCCAAGCCACCAACTTTCAAATCCATGGTGATTCACCACGCCGTGACACCGCCGGCGACCTGGAAGGACGTACAACGCAGCGTCGTGGGTCTGACCATCACAGACTTCAACTGGAGCGATGCCCACGCCATCGATCCGAACAATCGAGCCGGAGGCTAATGTGAAACCACCCCATCCGATGTGGCACCGCCTGGCACTGTGCGCAGCGGCCGGTACCGTCGCCCTCCTCAACACCGGTTGGGCCATACAGCGTGGCGAACAACCCTTCGACGACCCCCACCTGCGTTCGTTCCCCTATGAGCCCGATCAGGTCTACGCCGTGCAACCGCATGTGAACCGCTTTACCGACTTCCAGATGGCGCCGGATGAGCGAATCCAGGAGTTCTACTTGTCCGACAAGCGCCCCTCTCGCTGGCGTTTCGTGGTCAGCGCCAACCACCAACACGTGATGGTCAAGCCCGTGGTCGCACATGCAGACAACACCGTCATGATCATCACGAGCCAACGGACCTACCAGATCACCCTGCTCCCGGCGCTGACCGCTGGCAATTGGGATCAACGGGTGAGCTGGAGCAACGGCGCGGCGGCCGATGCCGCATGGGTGGCACAGGACGCACGCCAGGCAGCCAGACGGCCCACGGGGCCAACCAGAACGGCCACAGCGTCGACGGGCGCCTCCAGCATCAATGTCGACTACAGCATGTCCGGGGTGGCAACGATCCGGCCGGCGGCTGTTTTCGATGATGGGCACGTTTCGCGCCTGCAGTTTCCCGCCACCCTGCAAGAAATGCCCGTCGTCATGGTCAGCGGCGCCGACGGCAAAATGACCTTGCCAAACTGGACCGTGGAGATCGCGCCCGACGGCACACGCACGATCGTCGTCGCGCAGCTTTTCCAGAAAGCGGTGCTCAAGCTGGGCGGTGCCCAAGTCGAGATCGACAACCATCGTTTCCCGGTGCCGCCCGCCGGCCCGCAGGTTCGATAAGGGACGTGCCATGGACGCGCCCCTGCTACCCGTCGAAGACGCTGCCAAGGGGCGCATTTCTCGCCGCCTGGTCCCGTGGGCCATCGCCTTGCTGATCCTGCTGGCGATGGCCCTGATCCTGGCGTTGGTCGCACAGTCTCCCAATCCCCAACAATCCGAACAAGCGAAGAAACAGGCCGAGATCAAGCGTCAGACCAACGATGCGACCGGCTCGGCAGAAGAGATCGGGCGCCTTGCTAATTCTCAGCAAGCCCAGGCCAAGGCTGAAATGGAGCGTGACGCCGCCAACAAGCGCTACCAGCAGTTGCTCGCGTCGGTGCGTGAGGGTGCGAGCGCACCCGCGGCGTCGGTACCGCAGGCCTTGCCGGCAACACCCGCCAAGGGGCCCATCGACGATTACGAGCGCACCCGTAACACGGCGGCTGAGGACCAGGAGATCGCACGCAACGATCTTGTCGGATGGACTCTCGACAAAGGCAACGACAAAGGCAACGGCAACGTTGCGGCACAGACAGGTCCGACAAGCACGGGCGGTTGGACATCGCCCGACGCGTTGGCCGGCGCCGGGCAGGCACAGCGTTCGCGAGAGCAGTCCATGGCATTGCTTAGATCACTGCACGGTGCGGACCAGACTGGCGGCGCGCAGCAGTGGGAGGAACGTGCCACAGGCGCCAGGATTCCCTCCCCTGCAACACCGACCCTGGCGCTTTCCGCCGATACGGTGCATCAGGGAACGGCGATCGCGCTGGCCACCGTGCGCGAGATCAACTCCGACATTCCGGGCGCGCTCGAAGCGCGCGTGACACGCGACGTCTATGACACCATCGATTCGAGCCATGTGGTGATTCCCATGGGCACGCGCCTGATTGGGCCCTACAACTCGGACCTGATCCCGGGCCAGAGCCGTCTGCAGGGCGGCTTCACCCGGATGATCTTTCCCAACGGCAACGGCATCGATATCGCCGGCTCGCAGCTCTCGGACCGGTTGGGCCAGGGCGGGCTGGGAGGCGACGTCGACTACCACCTGTTTCGCTCGCTGGCGCTGCAGTTCGCTGTCGCCGGCGTCGCCAAACTCACGCGGATCGACAACGGCGGCGGTGGATCAGGTGGGGCCCTGTATGGCGGCTCCTCGATGTCGTCGGCCGGCCAGATCCTGACCAACACCATGCAGAACTTTAACCAGCAGTTCGTGAACCTGAAATCCACCATCATGGTCGCCGCCGGCACGCCGTTCACCGTCACGCTCTCGCGGGATCTGATCCTGCCACCCGCCATCACCGTCGATGCCAACGCTTCCAGCAACCAGGAGACCCCATGAATCCGAGACAGCAATGCGCGATCGGCGCCATTGCGCTGTGTACGTTGGCGGGCTGCGCCAGCACGGAGAACGCCACGGTGGATGGACTGGATTTCCGCTATGACGTCGGCGAAGGCGCACAGCAGCGGCCCTATCAGGTCTTCGACGACGGCGTCTCGACCTACTTCCAGTTCCGCGAGGTACCACCGTCGTCGATGTCGGTCTCCGTTCTTGGTGCGACGGGGGAGATCCCACAACGCCTGGACCGGCAAGCCGCCTACGTGCGCGTCCCATCGATCGCGCACGCGTTCATGGTCCGCGACGGCGAAGCGCGCGTTCGGGTGACCTACCACGGGCCTGCGCGGTCGGACCACGTCGTCGCCATCCCACCCGCCCCGCTCGAAGCCCAGCCGTCGGTTCCTCAGGCCAAATCCCCTCCATGTACACGCAGGAGCAAGTTATGCAGATAGTGGGCAATCAACGGCGTCAGGTGATTGCATGGCTGGCGATCACCATCCTCGGGCTACTCGTTGCGCAGATAGTGCCTTTCGTCGTGATCGCGAGTCTGGGCATGCTCGGCGAATTGTCGTCCAACTGGGTGTCGCCGCGCCAACTGGTGACCGAGCTGGCGATGCTCAGTGATGCGCAATGGACGCATGCGACAAGCCTCCTCAATGGACTTGCCGCGCTCGTGAACGGCACCTGGCTAGCCTGGCGCGCCATCATGAACCCTTGGGTGCGCGGGCTATGCGCGCGGGCCGGGCGCCGGATGGATGTAGGCGTTGCACATCGATTTCCAGGTATCTCCCTGCCGGACTCGGCCGTCTTTGCCGGTCTGGTGCTCGGCAGCGTGCTACTCGGTTGGATGACGCTGTCCTTGCTGATATCGGAGGATGCACGTCGTGAGAGTGCAGGCACGACGAGCGCGCTACAAGCGACGCCGGCCACTGCGCCTCGCAACGGCGCGGCACTGCTCGTGCACAACCCGCCCTCGATCGTCAGCGGACAAGCCGATGTGACGTCGATGGCGAATGGCACCTATGTGGTGCGATTCAAGTAAAACCTGGGAATGGGTTCGAGAAAGCCGTCTGTTGCATTGGGGGCAATCGGCTGTCATCGGAGCCTGCGTTGCGTGGATCGCCTGGCAGCCGGAATGGCCCTTGTGGTCTACGTGGGTGCTCGTGCTGCTCCCGGCGTTATGGGCAGCGGCGCCGTCCAGGGGTCGCGCCATATCAGCCATCGCCGCTTACCTCCTCGTCGGCACGCGCGACATCCCCACCATTACGCACACGTTCTTTCCATCGCTGCCCTGGATCGTCGGGGATGCATTGTGGTTCGCGCAGGCTTTGATGCTGATCATCCCCTGGTGCTGGTTATGGCGGCCAGGCATGGCGCCGGCCGATGCCGCCTGGCGCGCGGCCCTGGCGGTCTTGCTCGTGACAATACCGCCGTTCGGCTGTGTCGGTTGGCTGACGCCCATCGCCCTTGCCGGAGGCCTGTTTCCGGGCTGGTCGTGGGTTGCGCTCGGACTGGCGCTCGCGATACTGGCCAGCGCGGCCGCACTGGCGCGCGATCGCACCTGCCGATCGGCACGCATGGCCATGCTGATCTTATGCACACTGTCCGCGGTGGCCGTGGTCATCGACAGGCCGGCTTCGGTGCCAAAGGGGTGGGTCGCTGTGTCGACACGACTGGGGCACTATCCGCGGCCCGATGATCTGATGGGCCGACTGGCAAGGCAGCAGGCACTCCTCGAGATCGTCCTGCAAAGGCTGTCGGCGCCGGAGGTCCGGGTTGTGATTCTGCCCGAGGAAATTGCCGGACTGTGGGAGCCTGCGTTCGCGCTGGCCTGGAAATCTGTCGAGGCGATTGTGCGCGAGCGTAAGGTGACCGTGTTGGTCGGTGCCGACGACATCGTCTCCGACAAACGTTTCGACGATCGGTTGTTCGCGATCGGCGAGCCAGAGCTCGAGCTCGGTGCGCGGGTGCCCATGCCGATCGGACTGTGGCGGCCTTGGACCACGCCGTCGGCCAGTATCGATCTCGCGCGTGGTCACCAGGCGACGCTGCACGGGGCACGTGCGAGTTTCGTGTTCTGCTTCGAAGATTTCCTGTTTTGGCTGCAGGCACTCACCATGCTGGAAGATCGGCCTGACGTGTTGGTGAGCGTGGCCAACAACTGGTTTGCCCGCGACCTTGCCGCCTCGGGCATTCAGGCCCGGCACATCGCACTGCAAGCGCGGCTGTGGGGACTTCCGCTCGTGCGAGCGGTCAATCTGAGCCCGTCACGATCGGTTGCGCACGGACCTTAGTATCCCAGGCAAGCCAAGCCGTCAGCCCCATGCGTTCGCACCTGAAATTGCCTCGGTTTAACGTGCAACCGCTACGACACAATCGCGCCTCAAGCTGAATTGATCGTCACCAGCACACTGCGCCGCAGCGTGCGGTGGTGGACGTCGAAGGCCTCGGTAACCACACGTGCTGGCTGTTCTTGCAGCAGCACCGTGCCTGCTCGCGTTGCTCTGCTGTCAGCGCTGGCAGGCGCGCGATCCGGCTGCCGCGCACGCGTGCGCTGTGGATGCCAGCACGCGTACGTTCGCCGATGGGGTCGCCACCGTGGATGGCGGATCGTTGACACAAGATCGGCAACGGGGCTGCTAACCTGCATGGTTACAGTTGGTGTCAGAATTGCTATGCTTGCCCGCAGCGTGCGCGTATGCGATGCGCTGATCGTAGATGGTCCATTTACCCAAGAGCGAGTTTTCCTATGGCGACCAAAGCTAAGACCGCAGCAAAGAAAGCGACACCCAAGAAAGCCGCACCGGCAAAGAAACCTGCCGCCGCTGCTGTGTCTGTCAAACCGTTGAAGGACACGTTCACGAAATCTGGCCTAGTAGCCCACTTGGCCGAGCAAGCCCAGATTGAAGCCAAGGCCGTGAAGGCGGTGCTGCTCCATCTGGAGAACACCATCGTCGGCGCGTTGCACAAGAAAGGCGTCGGCGAATTCACCCTGCCCGGTCTCTTCAAGGTGATGTCAGTGAAGGTTCCTGCGACCAAGCGACGCTTTGGGAAGAACCCGTTCACTGGTCTGGAGCAGTGGTTCGAGGCCAAGCCAGCGACGGTGCGCGTCAAGGTACGCGCCTTGAAGAAGGTCAAGGACGCCGCCCTAAACGGGTAACAAGGGAGCAAGCAAAGGGAGCCTCGGCTTCCTTTTTTTTTGTATGCGAAACATCGAATAAGGCACGACTGCCAAGCCACGGTGCAACGCGCTGCTGCGCCTTGCCGAACTTGATGCCGCCGCCGAACGGCTAACGGTAGCCGGCACTCGTGCGCTCTCGCGTGAGTTGGACGCCATTGCTCGCACGCTCAGGCGGCGTGGCTACACGACGTTGTCACAACGGTCACCGCGGACGGCCGCGGCTACGACAACCGCGCAGGGCGACCCGCTCGGATAGAGTCGCGCGCCGATGCCACCTCATGCGTTGGGAACGCCAGGTTGGCTCGCATCTATTGGATGCTACTACTCGCCCCAGCGGCCGTCCACATCACGCAGCAGATGTCCCGCGAGAATGTAGTCGCCCTGCGCGGTCGCCTTGGCCTCCAGCTTCGCCAGTTCGCCTGCTGGCAGCGCGTCCAAATCGAACTGGCAGTACAGATTGCGCTGGCGAAACGTCAGCTTGGGGCGAGAAAATCCGATCATCAGAGCGATCAGCGATGGGACAGCAATGCTTTCGTGGCCGCGAAACTCCACACGAATCCCCACCTTCTGGCCCATGCGACCCAGCTCGACGGCATCCTGCCAGCCGGTCTCATAGTCAAGTTCGATGACCGCGATTCCGCAGGTGTCTAACAGTCGCAGCGCCTCTTCTCTGGTACCAGCACGCGCCGTTGCCATTCCTTCCACCCCACTCCATTCGTTGGCACAGCAACACTGCACGTGCCGTCTTCATTGTAAGCACCACGTCGTACGGCAGGCCCCAAGGAATACGCGGGGGCTACGGCTCGATCTCCGTGGAACACTTACACCCGGGGACCATTCATGTCAAAACTCCCGCCCAAAGAAGCTTTTGCAGCAATCAAGCCGACTGCGGCCTTGTCAGTCGTTGACGGATGCCATTGTCTTAGCCTGCTATACCCAAAAATTCATCATACCGATTGGAGTACCATACCCTATAGGGTATGGTCTGCGTATCGAGTAGCCACGCACAGATGGACGAACGAGTGACTCGTACTGGAAGAATCAGGACACCGTGACGTCCGATGTCCCAGTCACTGCAAAGCGGCTGCTATTGGTCACTTGACAACTGCGTGGAACTGCTCCACTCTCAAATCGCTTTCGCTGACATCGCACTGTCGCAAGGTTCTCAATCCCTGAAAGAACACAGCCGTTAGGCCGGGACTCTCTTTTCGCAGTACCACCCCATCGGGAGCTTGTTCCTCCCGACCGGGCGGACAGTCTCCCGATTTTTTTGTTGATCGGAGATTGCCATGTCTGCTGCAAACACCCAAGAAACGAAGTACTTCGACCTTCATACCACTGGCATTGGTTACCTGAATCGTGTTCGCATGGTCCAGCCGACCAAGGGACCGGCGTATCGCGCATGCTCGATCTCGGCGCTGCGCGGCAACGCGAATGGCGTGGAATACACACCGTTCGATTTGAGCGTGACCGGTAGCGCTGCGAAGGAAGTCATCGCCGACCTCGAGCAAGACGCCAATGCACGCGATGCAAAGGTGCTGGTTTCGTTCCGCATTGGCGATGCCATGCCTGTCGCCTTCACGTACTCCCAAGGAGAGCGCACGGGGCAGACCGGCGTGTCGATTCGCGGTCGTCTGATCAAGGTCCTGTGGGCCAAGGTCAACGGCGAACTGGTCTACGAGGCTCCTAAGGCCGAACTCGCGCAAGAGGCAAGCGAACCCCGGCATGATGAAGCTGCCCCAGCCGAAGCCGCACCCGCTGCGCAAGACGAACATCGCACCGAACGTGCACCTCGGCAGTCACGCGAGCCGCAAGACGAAGCCCGGACCGGCAATGGCGTCCGCACCCGTCGCCAGGCACCTCGCACGACGCAAACAGGCCGCCGCGCAAGCGCGCAGCCATGAGCGTCGCACTGCGTAACCACAACGGCCAGGGATTTCTCTGGCCGTCCTCCCCCATTCCTCCCCGCCCTATTCCCTACCCCAGGGGCTACCACAGCGCTTTGCGACGTCTGTCCGGTAAAGCACTGTGGCAGCCCAAGGCCCTCTATGCCTGAGGCCTGCACGGCAGCCTGAATCGCCGTGGCGTTTCACCGATCCATGCTTGGTAAGGCGCCGGATCTTCCGGCGTTTTCCCCGAGGGTCAGCCCTTCGGGGAAAACGCTGGCCACGCAAAGGCTCGCTGACGCCGTAAGCGTCCAGTCCGGTCAACTCCTGAAACCGGGCAGTCCGCCGCAAAGCGGATCGGAATTCCTCCCTGTCTTTCACACCCTTGCGGAGCAATGCCCCGTCCAGGGCCAGCGCTCCGCTTTATCTGACGGAGTGCATCATGAAAAATGCCAATGTCGTTTCGATCCATCACGATGATTCGACACCCACCACACACCCCACTGGAGCCCGCCACCGGCCAGAACACAAACGCCAACCGGCGTTGGACTCTGCACTCGAGCGCGACGGCTGGAATCAGCTGTACGCGGACATCGGCAATCGGGAAACCGCCCAGGCGGTGCTCGAAGCCGCCAAGCACCTGCCTCTGCTGCAGCAACGCTATCCAACGCTGCTCATTCGTGCGCAGGAGGCGCTGATTCGTCACCGCGGCCGTACCCTCTGCGGGTGGTTGGCCTACGGCACGGGTCGTCTGCTTGGGAGCGTGATCTGCGGCTTGCTGTCCGGGATCCGCGTATCACGCCACAGGCGCCAGGAAAAAGTGGCGCTTGCCAAGCGAACAGGCGTTCAGGGTTTTTCAGTGCGTGCGCAAGCAGGCATCGCAAGAAATTCGAAGCCGGTCCCCGTCGAGTCCATCTTCGCGGGCCGCTAACCATGCCCTGCCATCTTGCTTCTCGGCCATGGGTCTGCGAGGAGTCGAGTGCGTTGCGTCGATGCGCTGCATCGTAGGCTCCACGTACGCTCTCCTTGAGCACCGCTGGCCGTGTGCCCATGTCGGCTGATGCCGGCATTTTTCAACCCCTTGCGGGAAGCACATCCCGCATGCGCGGGCTCTGTGCGACTTGCATTTCTGGAGTCGTCACCATGTCTTTCTTCCGCAATCTGTCTGCCTCCGTCAAGCGCTCCGTCGGCCGCAACCGATTACCGTTCCTGCCGGGTTTCGCGCAAAACGCACAGCCCTACATCGCCACCGTCGATGTCGACTACGTCCAGCGCGTCTCTGTGGGCGTCGAAGCGGCCAGCGCCGAACACGCTGCGCAGCTCGTGCGCCGCGCCTTCGATGCCGGCACCCTGTTCAATGACTCCTCCAGCATGCCGGTCCTGATGCATGCGTTCGAGCCGGTTCGCCCCGATTCGCCGCTGCAGATCGCCTCGATCGAAGAGATCGACGAAATGCCGCCGGCCGATCCCTCGGTCGACACCATGAAGTGCATCGGCGCATCCCAGGAGCTGCTGCAGTTCGCTCGCATGATCGGCGAACTGTGCGAGGAAGCCTCCGTTCCACAGGATCAGGGTGCCAGTTGTATCGGCATCGATATCCCATTGGCTGATGTCAACCGCCTCCACAAGCTGCTGGATAGCTTGAACAACTGCTAGGCGCTTATCCGCACCGGGCCTGTCCGCAGGCCCGGTCGCTTTCGCACAGGAGACATCATGTCCGCCACACTCATGAACCAAGTCGCCGAACGCATGCGCGACTACCCTCTCGGCTCTCAATCCGCAGACGAAGATCCGACCGTCATCGTCAAACTGTTCGACGTTGCCGGATCCGCCACCTGGTGGCTCACCGAATACGATCCCGACGAACACGTTGCCTATGGCTATGTGAGCGGCATAGTCGCAGACGAGTGGGGTGCCGTTTCGGTTGAAGCGCTGTCGAATTTGCGCGTGCGCTTCGAGATACCAGACCATGCGAGCAACCCGATGTCGTCGATCACGCTACACGTGGTCGATGCTGAGCCCGGCACCGGCATACCGCGTATCGAGCTCGATCTGAACTTTGAAGCCCGGCCGATTAGCGAGGTCCAAGCGATGCTTGCGCGCTACGCGGCCACACAACGCTTCCTCTAGGCTGCGCCCCTCGGGGCGATTTTCGGCTTGCGTCGCCATGGCGGCGCATTCAACCCATTGCGGGCAATCCAGCCCGCAACAGCGGACATGGATTCCCGCGCTCCAAAGGAGAATCACCATGTCCCGACTCACCACGTTTCGCACGGCCACATCGGTTCGCTCGCCCATCCCGCTAACGGATGACGAGATCCATCGCGTAGCGCCGTCGATTTTTGCCGATGGCAAGCATGAGAGCCGATCCTCGCGCTATACCTATATCCCGACGATCCAGGTGCTCGACGGTCTGCGCAAGGAAGGCTTTCAGCCATTCATGGCCATGCAGGCGCGCGTACGCGACGACGGCAAGCGCGAGCACACAAAGCACATGCTGCGCCTACGCCATGCCGACTGGGTTGCCCAGATCGGCCAGGAGGTCAATGAAATCGTCCTCGTCAATAGCCATGACGGCTCCAGCTGTTACCAGATGGTGGCAGGGGTCTACCGCCTGGTCTGCTCCAACGGCATGGTGGTCGGCAACGACTTCGCTGATATTCGTGTACCCCACAAAGGTGACGTCATTGGCCAAGTCGTTGAAGGTGCCCACACCGTGCTCAACACGTTCGAGCGTGTGGATGCACAACGCGACGGCATGAAGGCGCACATCCTCGATGTTGGGGAACAGCGTGCTTTCGCGCGTGCGGCGCTCGCGCTCAAGTACGATGGTGCAGCAGCGTCTGCACCGATCACCGAGACACAACTGCTCACGCCGCGCCGCATGGAAGATCACGGCGACGATCTGTGGACGGTGTTCAACCGTATCCAAGAAGGCATCCTCAAGGGTGGCTTGCGCAGCCACACCGCAAACGGTCGACACATTCAAACGCGGGCGGTGAGCGGCATCGACCAAAGTCTCAAGCTCAACCGGGCGCTTTGGGTGCTGGCTGAGGAAATGCGCAAGCTCAAAGTCTGAACACCCCAAACAGACACACGCTTTTGGCTGACCCACCAACCGACCCGGCATTTCGCCGGGTCTTTTTTTACTCCGCCGCGTTGCACCCGGGCTTACGTGGACATGTACTCTGTGTGAGATCGGACGTGCGGAACGTCTCGCCAGTGGGTGGCCGTGGCATGGCCACCCCGGACACCTCACAGAGGAGGGTCGCCAGGTCCGTCGGCAGCGACCTCCGCGTCGGCTTCAGCACGACGCTTGAGCGTCACGGACTCCACTCGACCAAGTTCGAGCGTCACTTTTTCTGCGCTGACATCGATGCCGGTCTGCTCTTGGTCGTGTTCATCAGTCCATTTGGTGACGCGTACGGCGCCGACGACGTGGACGCGCGCGCCACGAGGCAAGAGCTTTGCCACACGCTCCGCCTGTGGCTCCCAAGCCGTGACTCGGCACCAGAAGCCGCCGGACTGCTCGAGTTCATCCGCCGCGTTGCGGCGGTACTCGTCGGCGAAGATGGTGAATTCGGCCACCTGCCGCTTACCCCTGGGGGTCTCGACGTACTTGAGATTGGGCGCCTGGCCCAGGTTACCCGTGATTTCGATGCGGTTTGGCATATCGCTCGCTCCAGTGGTTTGGAAACGGGCGAGTGCCCCAACTTGTCCACGCGGGAAAGCGCGATAGAACGGCGCATGGTTGCGCTCTGTGTCGCCGATTATTGCCGGGAGGCCCTTGAAATCCAGCACCGGGCGCAATCGAACGTTGTCTGGCGTGCACTTTGGCTTCGCCAGCTGGTCCAACCTTAGGCAAGCTTGGCGGTGTCGGGGGCAGATTTACGCGTGCCAGAGGTGGCCGTGGCACGGCCACCCGCGCTATCACAGCGCGACTTGCCTCACCCCCTAGTGCACCACAGGTGAGTAGTCCACCCGAAATCGCTCTGCGAGCGTCGCAAGTCGCTTGTCCAGCGTCCACAGCGCCGTTCCGGGTGTCATGAGTGTCGACGCCAGCAACACCATATCGACAAGTCCGCAGCCATTTCCATAGAGCTTCTCACGCTCAACGAATGCCATCACCTCGCTCAAGCTGGCTTGTTGGACATGCAACAGCGCCCCGATATCACCGAGCGTACGCGCCCGAGGCTCGGGCGGCGTGCCGCACGCAAGCTCTGCCAGAACCATCGGGTGGGTCAGCGCCAGATCGGCCTGCAGCAGGCGCACGAGCGCGCCATTGCCCCGGCGAAAATGATCCACCCACACCGAGGTATCAATTAACACACTCATCACGCGGTAGCCTTACTGTGCCGGCGCGGTACATCACGCATTGTTGGCGTGACACCACCCAATGCCGCAAGCCGCTTGGCAGCCTGAATGCGCACAAAGGTCTTGATGGCCTCCCGGAACAAGTCGGACTTATCCATCGCCGGATCAGCCAGTTCAAGCGCTCGCTCGTAGAGCTCGTCATCGATAGTGACCGTCGTTCTCATCGCAGCCTCGTCCGCATCAAATTTGATGCAATATTGTATCAAATATTGCACCACAAGACGAATGGCCCCGTCCATATGCGTACGGACTGCACCCAGTAGCCGTACCACGGCTCCTGCGGTACGGCGCATTTGGCTATCCACCTGCTGCGTGCATCGTGGACGCCATCGGTGGCGTCCATGCCCCAAATAGCACGCGCGGACTGTTGCGGACATCACTTCAGTGAGTGGCCGTGGCACGGCCACCCCTTTTTCTCCAGCGGTCCCGCGAGGGCATCCTGAACCAGACGCCAGTGCCTGCGTGCCTCGGACAGCAAACCGTATTCGGCCCGCAGGAGCTTAGCCGTCTGGACTAGCTCGATGCGTTGCGCCTCCAGCTGCAGCAGGCTTATTCGCAACACGTGCGGTTGCCGGCTGGCCTGATCGACAAATTGTGGTACGGACAGCCATGGCATGCCACGCGCGCACAGACGCCAGCGCAACTGGTGCACCGGTGTCCGCCCTTCGGACGGGACGGTTTGGCAGTAGCGCAGTCGCAGTGGCGTTGCCTGCAGCAGTTGATCCGTCCGGGCGGCAAGCACGCGCATCTGGTCCGCGACCGATTCCAATTGCGTGCCCGCCCGCCGCTGGCGCAGCCCCAGCCCCTTACCCTTAGAGTCCTTTGCGTCAAGGAACATTGACACCTGCTCGTGCCCGGTCATAGCAGTGTCGACCCTACGGACGTTTCCTCAGGCGTAAGCACTGCCGCAGTGTCCCCCATGGTTGTCCTCGGTCCAGATGGGTGAATCAAGCGCTGGCCGTGCCGCGGCCGCTGGACCCCAGATAGCACCGCGCCGGGCAGGTCACCGTAGACCTGGGTCAGCATGCTGATCCGCCGCTTGGCCGTGGCATTGGATTGCGGCAGGAAGTCGGCTCGCGTGCAATGCCGTACCGCTTCGTTATGGAGAACGGTGTTGAACTGGACAATGCGAGTGATAAGCCGGCGCAGCGGCGTGCGTACGGCGCGGATTGCAGCATCCACCTCCTGGTCGGACATGGCAGCGCGGCGACCGAGCGTGCGAGCCAGGCGCACAGCGTAGTCGAAGTCCAGGATCAGATTGACGATCGCGTACGCGTACGGCGAAGAGAACGTCAGTTCGGTACGCTGGGTCTGCGCTGCAGCAAGGATGGAGATCTCCAGACCACGCGAGCGCAGCGCATCGAGTTTGGCAACCAGTTCGTCGACGTACTGACGCAGCGAGGTCTTGACCTGGTCAATTTCCCGATCAATGGTGATCAATGCCCAATCAGCGAAAGGGTTGTCATGCAGAGACTGCGTCCATAACATGCGCAGAGCGTAGGCGCACAGGCGAGCCCCGTAGATGGGCGCCACACCGGCCCGGGCGTCAGCCGCGCGTCCGAGGAACAGCCGGTACGCATCACGCGTGTGCAGATGCATGACGTCCGCCTGCACAGCCCTGAGCGCGCCCATGTTGCGCATGGCCTGGGCTTCACGATCACGAACCAAGGGGCCGGCCTGGTTGCGGCGCTCGGCACCGACCTGTCGCTGGCGCAGCTCTTCTTCTCGGTGCAGCAGTTCACGCAACCGAGACTGGCGAGGATCATGCGGATCAGTATCCCCGTCGAGCATGTCTTGCAGCGCCAGACGCTCGCGCTCGATGTCGTAGCCGTCGGGAAATGGTGCAGATGCGATCGGTGTCATGGAGTGACTCCTGTTCATCCAATGTCAGGGATCGATGGGTGGCCGTGGCACGGCCACCCTGCCCTGAGCCCGGTGGGTGGTCATGACTTGGTCCGCCCCCGCACGAGTGCCAGTAGTTGTGACAAGTGGGCCGCGCCAGTCGTTGAGCGTGCAGGAATGCCCGGTCTGGCAGTAACGGGATCAGCAGGCTTGTGCGCGATGGCTGCGTGCAGTGCATGCTCCGCGGCAGCGTTCGCGATCACAACCCGGTGTTGCGCCTCGCGGGCGGCCCTGATGCGAGGCCCATACGCCGGCGTAAACGCGCCACGCTGGGCGGCGGCAATCATGGCATGCAAGTAACCGAGCGGGTTATGCACGCCGCCAGGCTTGAAGCGTATGGCGCCAATCAGTTCATCGGCGATTGCCTGCCTGGCGGCATCGGTCGCAGACCACTGCGCCAGCAACCGAAGCGCCGACGACGCCAGGTTCCCTGTTGCATCTGTATCGAGATCCGGCAAGACGACACCACCACCGAATGCAGGCACACCCGCGTCGGCTGACGCATGCGCGCGCGGTTGTTGTCGTTGTAGTTTTATGGTTGTAGTTAACTTCGTATATATGTTGCGCACGTTTCCCGCCGACTGATTGGCGCGTTTTCCGCCCGCTGATTGCCATGCGTTCTGCCGGCTGATTTGCACGGTTTCTGCCGACAAGATGCCGAGATCCGGCAAACTGGAGGCCGCAACTGGGCCCTCGGATGACCGAGACTGAGCCGACTGGGCGCTCACGCGGGCTGGCCGATCGCATGGCTTGCGTGGTGCGGTTTTCACTGGTTCACGCAAACACGTGCGTCGGCACAGCCCGTTCATAACGCTGTCGAGATTCAACAGCAGAACAACGACGGGCGGAACGCCCTGGCGAAACTCTTCAATGACCCCGGCCTCCCGTAGGGTTCGGCGGGCGTTTTGCAACTGCGTTCTGTCCATCCCGGACAGGCGGGACCACTCGGGCTGCGACAGGGTCATGCCGCGCACCTGTTCCTGGCGACGCGCGAGCTTGAAGAACTGCGTCAGCGCGCAGGACAGAAAAAGCGCCGACGTAACGCTGCCCGTCAGCGTGGCGAACTCGCGGTGAAACCACTGGATGGGCCCAAGCAATTGGCGAACCCACTGTTCGCCCGCTCGCAGGGTACGCAGTGAAAGCGGGCGCGCTGCCACATCATCCGGCGCCGCGGGCGGTAACCGACGCCTGTTGACGTCGAGAGACGCGAGTTGTTCGCCCAATCGCTCAAGCTGGATGCGAAACCACATGCGCCGCGGCATGCCAATCAAGCGTTCCTCGAATACGCCAAGCTCGCGCAGGATACGGCGGGCGGTTTCCTGCTCGGTGCGGCTCATACCGGTCTGCTTCTGCCACTCGTGACGGGTCTTGTAGAACCAGCCGTCATTGGCAACGATGTCGGGGCCGCGTGCGGTCCAGTAGAGCGCCTGCGACAGCATGAGTCCGGCCTTGACCGAACCCGCCAGCCGCGCAAGGTTGTCATGAAAAACGACAGGCGGGCCCAGGCTGCGATAGACCGCCTGCAGCGCCTGGAAGCGGACGGGGCCTGGCCCACTGGAAAGGCTAGGCACGGCGCTGACACCGGTCACCTGTTGCAGACTGCCCTCGCCCCTGCATCGTCTGAATGGCCCGTTCGATGGCATCGAAGACCACACGGGTGAAGATGCGCGCCGGCATTCCAGTGCGGACCTCCTCGATGAAGCCAAGGTCCTGTAGGGTTCTACGCGCGGTCGCCTGCTCATGGCGCGTCATGCCCGTCTCGCGCTGCCAGAGCACAATGCTCAGGTGAAACCATCCGTCGCCATCCGGATCGACAATGGCGTCATGGCCATCGTAGAGATGAATGGCATAGGTGAGCATCAGCGCAGCGGTAATCGAACCCGTCATGCCGACCAGATCACGGCGAATAAAGAGTGGCACATCCAATGCGGTAAGTAGGATGTGCGGAGTGAAGCCATGTGCATCGTGGCGCTCGCCGTCGAACTGGATGACGAGCGCTTCTTCACTAGGATGCACGGCGCGCGTGGTGGTCACAGCGCGCTTGCCCGGTACGACCTGTCGAGCGGACTGGGGACGTGCATGTTTGTTGTCTGGCGCCTGGTTAGGTGCGGCGCGAAGCTTGGTAGCCACCGCCGATTCAGGGTTTCGTTTCACGAGCACACCTCCTACGTCTTAGCAGCAACGGGACCTCCCGTTGGACCGACCACTGAAAGATGTCGCCAAATTCCAGCAGCAGCCGCAGCAGCGTGGCACCCATCACCGGGCCAATCGCCTTGGCTGTCATCTCACGCGCCGAATTCATTGAGTACGGCATCCAGCGCCGCCAGTGGCCACCGCGAAAATTGCCGATGCAGCGCGATGTATCGCTTGATCAGCGTGTCGTCGATCCTCGCCCAGGCCGCGTGCATGGCATCCCGCTCATCGGGGTGCGGTAGCGTCTGTCGGCGTCCCAGCCGCCCATACGGCATATTGTTGGCCCTCGCCAATCGCGCCAGACGATCAACCTCGCCGCGATCCAATGCAAAGACCCGCTGTATGAGAGCAAGCGACGCACCATTGGCCAGGAAGTACATCACGTCCGCGTTGTGCTCGGGCAACTGGCCGCTGCGCCGCACCGCCTGCAGCAACCTCTTGAGATTGAGTTCAACGAACACGGCTTTGTCCGCGAGCGAGGACGCATTGACCAGTTGTTCGGCCGGAATGCTGCGCAGCGCCTGCTCGGTTTGCGCATCCAGCAGGTGCTTACCGTCCTGGCTCAACTGGCGGATCAGATCGAGCATGATCAGCGAGCGCAGCCCTGCGTGATCGACTTCGATACGGATGCGTCGATTCGGGTCGGCCATGTTCAGCGCTCCTTTCTCCGAAACAGGTAGTCCTGCGTGAAACTGAACCGATTCGCCGCGTGCTCGTGCAGCGCCACCACCGCCTGCAGGAGATCGGACAGCAACCGTCCGGTGCCCGAGGCGTGCAGCATCACTAGCGGCAGATAGTCCGCGAACACCATGGCTTGCCGGGTCGACAGGTCATAGTGCGCATTGGCCTCCCGCAGCACGAGTGCCACCGACGTACTCGTGGCGTCACCCTCCTCGCCCTCGAACGCCTGACGCCAGACCGAGCTCGGAGGCAAACCTCGGGCGACCGGTCGAAACAGCTGACCAGAGAGTTGCGCGAGGATCCACCAGCTTGCCTCGCGCAGGTACGGATCAGCACAGTCCGCAAATGGGAGGACGTCGACGTAGTACCCCGCAGGCGCCAAATTGCTGGGAACGAAGCAAGCCTCAAGGTCAGTCGCATGAGCAAATCTCTGCGCATAAGCCACAACATGGTCAGCAGGATCCTGCGTCGCGAGCGCGACGGCCGGCCGCGGCTTCGGCGCGGGAGCCGCTCCGTCTCGTCGACAGATGTCTTGCGCAGCGACCGACATCGGTGTCGGTCGCTTTTCAACAATCCCTGTGGTCTGTGTGATCGCACGGGCCTCGTCTTCGACGGCCTGCGCGGACTTGGCTAGCGACGTCCCATCCGCCGCGGCATCGATACCCCCTGTCGGTGGCGGCAATCGTGCTGGCGACTGCTGGGCTGAGCCCTCACACAACTGGGCTGCCGAGACGGCTGGATCATGGCGCAGCGCGTCGAGCCACGCACGCAGCGTGGCTGCCGGTACCGACAAGCTGACAGCCAAATCCTCCGCGATCGCCGCACACAGCGCGTGAACGGCAAAGGTCTCGGGAGCTTCGGCAAGCTGGCCGCTATAGCGCTCCATTGCAGGCCAGAGCGTCTGCGCGAACAGCGTTTCGGGTTCGGTGCCAAACTTGCGCGCCAGTTGCACAAACTCGGTCAGCGCGGGCTGCAGGCGTTTGGCGGCATTGTTGGTCAACAGCCGTCCGAGCGGTGCGAGGTAGTCAACCGCGTACTCGTAGAGCTGGATCATGCTGCGCGATATTTCAACCCCGCGAAGGGCGAACGCCTCGGCCATGCGCCGCTGGGACAGCGTTTCTCCGGTCTCCCGCTCGATGTCGCGCTTGAGTTGACGGCACGCGCTGGCGCGGTCCCAGAAGCTCATCTCGCCGCGCTTGGTGTTCTCGATGATATGGGCCGCGCGCACATGGAACTCGCTCTGCCAGGGCTCGACCAGCACCTGCTGGTACTCGAAGCGACGGTCCTCGGTTTCGGCCCACAGCTCTTGCAGGATCGCGAGCCGCGTGTTGCCTCCCGAGGCAATCATGTAACGCTCGGCGCCGGGGCGGCGAGTCACCGTCAGCCGGGTAATCAGGCCACCACGAGCCAGAACTGAAGCCTTGATCTCCTCATAGGCGGCATTGCGCTCACTGCGCGGGTTGCCATCATACGGATCGATATCGGTGACCCGTAGCACCGCAACACCGGCCACATCCTCCTCCGGCCGCAGTCGCGTGACCTGCGTGTCGGGAAACTGGGCATCCAACGACATGCGTGCAAACCGGGACTGGCGCAGGCGATCGCTCGCGCTCATACCGCCCTCATCTCGCCAGGCACGGCGATATCGCCCATTCGCGTGATGTATGGGCGCAAAAACGCGGGAGCCTCTCCTTCCAACGCGGGCACTAACTCCCACACCAGACGCAGCATGAGTTCGGCCGCCGACGGACCGGAACCGGTCCGCATGAACTCGTGGCGATGCACCGGCAGGCGCAGCGTCGCCGCCTCCTTGTAGGCCTTGGCGTACGGAATGCTGGTGGCCAATACGTCGACTTTGCCGCGCAGCGACAAGAACGCCTTGCGCAGCTCCTCCGCAATCGCCCGCGCGTCGCGCGTGCGATCCTGCCGGTAGATCACCGCCTTGATTTGCCCCAGGCCGACGCCGGCCGAATCCAGGTGTTCGAGGAGATCGATGGTGCCCTGCCGGAATTCGCGTGCCGACAGGACATCCGGCGCAATCGGCGAGAGCAGCACGTCTGCCGCCAGTGCCGCGGTATCCAGAATGGCGCCGCGGGCGCCCTGCGTGTCGATCAAAATAACGTCGTATCGCTGTGCCGCAGGAGAGACGCGCAGGCAGTTGCACAGCCGCAGGCCGCGATCGAGGCGAGGTGCCAGCCACGCGCGCAGCGCTCCGCTGCCGGCATCACCGACCACGAGGTCAAGCGTACCGCTCGACGGGTTCGGCAACTCAATGCTTGAGATGCAATCGTCGAGCACCACACCAGTCTGCAGAACCCGTGTCAGGCCGTTCAGCGCAGCACGCGGAAAATACTTCGTGAGCGACTGCTGCTCGTCAGCATCGATCATCAAGACCGACAGGCCGAGATCCGCGAGCAAGCCGCCCAGGTTGGCGGTGATCGTCGTTTTGCCGACGCCGCCCTTTGTACTGATGATCGTGATGGAAACCATCCTATCCTCAGAAAACTTGAGGGCTTGTCCATCCCAACAGCCGACGGCCGGAGATCGTCGCCACTCAATCTACCCAGCCTAGCCAAGCGGGTCCCGTGACTGCTTCAGCCGGAGGGCCGCTCAGGCTGTCGTACAAACCGCCTGCACGGCTCACCGCGTTTTGGCGCGTCCACGAAGACCCGTTCGCCCAGGCTCTGCTCGGTGTGGAACAACTCCGGAGAAGTACGGTGCAACCGGTCAATCGCTTCTTCGACAGCAAGCTGGCCATGCCGTGACGCCTCCATCAACATCTGCATCACCATGAGCGTCTCCTCAGTTGTCGCATTGCCGCCCGGCGATGGGCCGGTCGATGCCTGCGAGAATTGGCGCGTCGCGCGAATGCGGAAGAGTCCGGGCGAGCCGGTGTTCAGTCATGCCGTCCAACCTTACCGGCCTGATGGGCCAACCCGCCGGGTTCAACATCAACGACATCGAACGCCTCCAGCGCTGTACCCACTTGCCTAGCATCACGCCAGCGGAGCATCGTAGACACGGGTGTCGATCGGCACGTCTTCGATGCGCTCAACCGACAGCACGCAGGCGCAGCCGGTGACCACTTTCGCGATCCGGGCAGCCTCTTCCGCGCTCTCGGCCTTGATCTGCAAGTAGGGAGTGAGCGAGCCATTGTTGACGAGAGGGCTGTCGGTGTAAGTGCACCGATAGACAAACTTGGTCGGCATCACACGCCTTATACCAAACAGGGAAAGCGACGCGGGCCAGCAACGCGCGCTCGCGAGAACGTTCGAGGTACATGGCACTCCTCGACACGGTGTGTCATCGACGCGCCCCCGCTTCCTTCAGGACATCGTCGGCCCGTTCCGCCTCCACCTCGCTCAGCAACTCAGTCAAGCGCCGAACCGTCTCGTAGGAAGTCCGCTTGCCTCGTAGCCCAGTACCGAGATGCGAGACAGTCGTTTGTGCCATGCCCGAGCGGCGTGCGATTTCCAACTGCGTCAATCCAAACGCCCGCAAGCGCGCAATGATGTCTTGGGCTTTCATGAGGCCACAGATTATGCCATAAGTACTCGTTTTTCAAGTACACAAAGGCTAAAAACACTAATACAATTGCAATATGGACACCATCGCCTCCCGGGTTCTCGCCCGGCGCAGTCAACTCAACCTGTCGCAAGACGCCCTGGCAAAACGGGCGCGCTTGTCGCAGTCGACCATCGCCCAAATCGAGCGGGGCAGGAACAAGTCGTCCCGGCATATCGTGAAGTTGGCGGATGCGCTGCTCGTCCCAGTACGCTGGCTAGCCGAAGGCGGAGAGCTACCGCTAGCCCCTCTCTCGAGCCCTGGAAAGGGCGGGAGGAACATCGTGCCATTGGAGCAGAAGACGGTGATGACTGGCGTGGCGCAGCAGCCCACGGACGCTTATAGCGCCGAATTGGTGCGACTTGCCTTTCTCACACTCGCGGAAAGTCTGGAGGAATGCGACGCGGAACTCTCTGCCGAGAAGATGGCGGATGCGCTTGTTATGGCGTGTCAGCTACTGACCGCCAACCCCACAGTCAATGCCAAGCCGGTGCTCATCAGCGCCCTGAGGCTTGCCTCATGAGGCCCCAATAATGATCACACATTAGGGCTATCGCCGCACATAAAAAGCAATTTAAGTAATATTTAAATCTATAATTAAATAACTATTAATTTATAACATTTGTTTCCGTGAATTGTGATACCGCTGACCGGCCCCTAAACTCGCTTACCCAAAGACGGAGGTGACAATGGGCGTTGAAGATAAGCTAAAGGACTTGATCCGTGAGAATGCCACGCCAAAGCGCTCCAAGCCGACTTCCGCCATTCACATCCGCAATAGCCTTGTCCTGATCCACGTCGGAAACCGAGGGTCACGCCCCTCCGCCTCCACCGGCTCCGCGCCCTCTTCGCCGCTTAAGAAAGTGAACCGCTGAATGCTCACCATTCTGGACGTCGGCGTCTCCCAATTCTTGGAGAAGATCCGATAGGGAGTGATCTGTGAAGATGACTGGGCCATAGCACACCAGCACAACATTGCCCCTGCCCGTCAATGTGACTGGCACCTCATCTTCAGTATCGTCCGACTTCGAGTTCATAGCGCCTCGCCAAATCACTTTCTTTAAATGTGATTTAAACAAACATAGAACAAGCAAGACGAAATTACCACTTTCGGAGATCAGCCGAATTATTGGACTGCTCTCGCTTCATGCGCGCACGACTAGCTTGAGTCCGATAGGCCTGCGCCCCTTCCCAGGCAACCTCCTAGAATCCATAGACCACGTTCGGCTCGCCCTCTTAGGTCGCCTAGGTGCAGACAATCTTTGCTTCCACGCGCGCTTCTGCAGCCGCAGCATTTGCCATAGCCGAATGCCTGGGACATCTGATACTTGCATTGTGAGTGGCTTGAAGTAATGTACTTGCTTGACAAGTACATTTGCCATGCTTGATCGCAGACGAAGTCGCAAGGGCTCCCGTCAACGCCGCTACGCGATCATGACGCCACAAAAGCCATGCGCTTTTGCTCCCACCAACGCCCTCTGCGCCCTCCGCACCAGCGAGCGCGCGCAGGAATAAACGCGAATCATGAAGACTCTCATCAACCGGAAAAAGCTGCTGGCAATGATCCCCCTCTCGGAGCGCACCATCTTCAACATGGAACGGCGAGGGGACTTCCCGCGACGCATTGCGCTCACGAGTCGGAACGTGGCATGGGACTTGGACGAGGTCGAAGCTTGGATTGCGGAACGAAGGGCGTCTGGCGTTCAGGCTGCACGCCCCGGCCCCACTTTTATGGCCGTCGCTTAAGCGTCCATTCGTCAATCATGTCCGCCCAGTCTTGCAACATTGCTTTGCGCTGCTCCCGGTACTCGGCCTTGTTGTAGACGGCCCGCACTCCTCGCTGCTCATGGGCGAGACATTTCTCGATCCAGTCGGTGTTGTAGCCGGCCTCGTGCAGCAGTGTGCTCGCCGTTCGCCGTAAATCATGCGGCCCGAACTTATTGAGGGATTTCCCCTCTTTCTGTGCCAGCTTGTACGTCAGCGTCAGTACCTGATTCAGCGTCGCGCTACTCATCGGCGTGTCGGAGTCATATCGCGACGGCAGCACGTAATTTGACCCGCCCGAGAAGGTCTTTAGGGCAATGAAAATTTCCAACACTTGGCTCGACAGGAACACCAGATGAGGGTTGCGTCGCTTCATCCGTTCCTTGGGAATTGTCCAGAGCGCCTCGCTGAAATTGATCTCACCCCACGTCGCATTGGTCAGTTCGCTTTTGCGCACCATCGTCAGCAGCAGCAGCTTCGCCGATGCCCGAATTGAAGGCGTCGTCCCGATACGCTCAATGTACTGGTACATCAGCCCGATTTCATCCGGTGTCAGCGTCCGGTCACGCGGCTCGAACTTGGCAATGGTGACCGGCCGGACCATTTCCGCCGGGTTTTCGATCTTCTGACCGCGCTCAATAGCCCATCGATAGACTTGCAACACCACGTCGCGCGCATGCACTGCTGTTGCCGGCGCACCGCGTTCCACGATGGCATCGGTCAACGCCCGCAAATCCTCGTGGGTGATTTCGACCAGCTTCTGATTGCCGAACCTAGGCTTCAATTCGCGCTCATAGACGGCTCGCCGCATGTCCCGGGTGGAGTCGGCCATCTGGTATCCCCGTAGCCACTTTTGCGCCCAGGCATCGAACGTCTCGGCACCTTTCACACGGGCCTTGTCCCGCGCTTTCTCCTTGGCCGGCGACTTCCCGATGGCAATCAGCTTTTTGGCCTCACCCAACCGCTCGCGGGCCTCCGACAAAGTGATGCCTCCAACGCCATAGCGCCCGAACGTGATGGTCTCCTGCCGACCGCTAATCGAATAGTTGTAACGGAAGGAAATCGCCCCGGCAGTCGTGACGGCCACATAGAGGCCATCCCGGTCGTTCACCTTGTACAGCCTGTCCTGCGGCTTGAGGTTCCGAAGCTTGGTATCGGTCAACATGGTCCCGTCCTTCCCTGCTTCGCAATACCATGTTCCAAAAGTGGGGGCGTTTCACCCCGCCAACCCTTTAGACACAACGGTTTGCGTGATTTCAATACCATGAAACACAGTGAAATCGCAGCATGGCATCGGAAGCCGGCTACGACATCGATTCCAATACTACCATCCGCCATACCATAAAAAATTGCGACTTGACGGTGCACCGGGTTGCCGGTCGATGCCACTTCAAAATACAAAAAAGCCCGCAGTGACGCGGGCTTTCGGGTGTTTTCGTGCTACTAGATGCTGGCGGTTGCCAGACACCAAATCACTCCCACTCAATCGTCGCAGGCGGCTTGCCCGACACGTCGTACACGACGCGGCTCAAACCACGCACCTCGTTGATGATGCGGTTCGACACGCGGCCCAGCAGCGTGTACGGCAGATGCGCCCAATGTGCAGTCATGAAGTCGGTGGTCTGCACGGCACGCAGCGCCGTCACGTAGTCGTATGTACGGCCATCGCCCATCACGCCGACGGACTTGATCGGCAGGAACACCGCAAACGCCTGGCTGGTCAGGTCGTACCAGCTCTTGCCCACATCGCCTTCGCTGCAGAGGCCGGCAGCCGCGTCCTGCGCCGTGGCCTTGGTACCGCGCAGCTCTTCGATGAAGATGGCGTCGGCACGGCGCAGCAGGTCTGCATATTCGCGCTTGACCTCGCCCAGAATACGCACGCCCAGGCCCGGCCCCGGGAACGGATGGCGATACACCATTTCATGCGGCAGGCCCAGCGCCACGCCCAGCTCGCGCACTTCATCCTTGAACAGGTCGCGCAGCGGTTCGAGCAACTTCAGGCCGAGCGTTTCCGGCAGGCCGCCCACGTTGTGGTGGCTCTTGATCGTCGTTGCCTTCTTGGTCTTGGTGCCGCCCGATTCCACCACGTCCGGGTAGATCGTGCCCTGCGCCAGCCACTTGGCGTTGCTGAGTTTCTTGGCTTCGGCCTGGAACACCTCAACGAACTCGCGGCCGATGATCTTGCGCTTGGCTTCCGGGTCCGTCACACCGGCCAGGTGGCCGAGAAACTGCTCAGAGGCATCCACGTGCACGACCTTGGCGTGCAGGCGGCCGGCGAACATGTCCATCACCATCTTGCCTTCGTCCAGGCGCAGCAGGCCGTGGTCGACGAACACGCAGGTCAGCTGGTCACCGATCGCGCGGTGAATGAGCGCCGCCGCCACCGACGAATCGACGCCACCCGACAGGCCGAGGATCACCTCTTCATCGCCGACCTGCTCGCGGATGCGCTTGACGGCTTCCTCGATGTGGTCGCGCATGATCCAGTCCGGCTTGGCACCGGCGATCTCCAGCACGAAGCGCTCGAGCATCGCGCGGCCCTGCACGGTGTGCGTGACTTCCGGGTGGAACTGCACGGCGTAGTAGCCACGCGCCTCGTCGGCCATGCCGGCAATGGGACAGCTCGGCGTCGAGGCCAACAGCTTGAAGCCCGGGGGCAGCTCGGCGACCTTGTCGCCGTGGCTCATCCACACCTTGAGCATGCCGTGGCCTTCCGGCGTGGCGAAATCCTGGATGTCCTTGAGCAGGCGGGTGTGGCCATGCGCGCGCACTTCGGCGTAACCGAATTCGCGGTGGTCGCTCCACTCCACCTTGCCGCCCAGCTGCACGGCCATGGTCTGCATACCGTAGCAGATGCCGAGCACGGGCACGCCCAGGTCCCACACGGCCTGCGGAGCGCGCAGCTGATGGTCTTCGTAGGTGCTGGCGTGGCTGCCGGACAGGATGATCGCCTTGGGCGCGAACTCGCGCACGAAGGCGTCGGACACGTCGTTCGGATGGATCTCGCAATAGACGTGTGCTTCACGCACGCGCCGCGCAATCAGTTGCGTGACCTGCGAGCCGAAATCAAGGATGAGGACTTTGTCGTGCATGTTGTGGAGGAATGGAATCGGCAATCGTGTCGACTTCAGTGCCGGGGCCGTAGCCCGGAGGCGGCATGTAGCCAGGTTCTTTGCGTTGCGCCTTTTCTGCGCGTTCGCGTTCGCGCGCGGCCGCGGCATCTTCACGGGCCTTCTGCGCGCGCACGCGCTCATGGGTGCGCACGCGGCGCGAGGCGGGAATCTGCACAGCGGAAAACGCCGCCAGCACCGCCGCAAACGTCGGCAGCCAGATGCGGCCTGCGCCGTCCACCGGCAGGTGGAAGAACAGCAGCCAGGCGATCACCAGCACGGCGACGGCCAGGTTCACATGACCGACCACCTGCGCCACGGCGGTTGTCAGTTGACCGTTGACCGTGGCGTGCCACAGCAGCCAGGCCACGCCAATCAGCGTGACGCCGAGCAGCTGGCCGTACATCGCAGGCTCCGGCTGCGGCAATTGCAGCGCGCCGAAGATGGACGTCATCGGTGAAGCCAGCAGGACGAGACCGACGCACAGTGCGACAGCCGCATCCAGAAACAGAACGAGTCGCAAAAGCGCTTTCATCATCGTCTCCAGTTGCGGGCGGCCGCCCGTGCTTCGGCCGCCGGTTGATTCAGCCGGAGCGCCCGCGCACCCCGGCGGCAGTACTGCTTGCCTTCTATCTTGTTTGCGATGATCGACAAGCGATCAGTCGCGGTGATAGTTCGGCGCTTCCTTCGTGATCTGCACGTCGTGCACGTGCGATTCGTTCATGCCGGCAGCGGTGATCTCGACAAACTGCGCCTTCTCGTGCCATTCGGCAATCGATGCGCAACCGCAGTAGCCCATCGACGACCGGACGCCGCCCGTGAGCTGATGCACGATCGGCAATGCGGAGCCCTTGTAAGGCACGCGGCCCTCGATACCTTCAGGCACCAGCTTGTCGACGTTGGCGGTGTTGTCTTCCTGGAAGTAACGGTCGGCAGCGCCGTCCTTCATCGCGCCCACCGAGCCCATGCCGCGGTAGCTCTTGTACGAGCGACCCTGGAACAGGAACACCTCGCCCGGCGATTCGTCCGTACCGGCAAACATGCCGCCCATCATCACGGTGTGTGCGCCGGCAGCCAGGGCCTTGGCGACATCGCCCGAGTAGCGGATACCGCCGTCGGCGATCAGGGGAACGCCGGTGCCCTTCAGTGCCTCGGCCACATTCGACACGGCAAAGATCTGCGGCACGCCCACGCCGGCGACGATCCGCGTCGTGCAGATCGAGCCCGGGCCGATACCGACCTTGACGCCATCTGCGCCGTGGTCGACCAGCGCCTTGGCAGCGTCGCCGGTGGCGATGTTGCCGCCGATCACCTGCACTTGCGGGTAGTTGTCCTTGATCCAACGCACGCGGTTCAGCACGCCCTGGCTGTGGCCGTGCGCGGTGTCGACGACGATCACGTCCACACCGGCCTTGACCAGCAAGTCGATACGCAGATCGTTATCCGGACCCACGCCCACCGCCGCGCCCACGCGCAGCGAACCGCGTTCGTCCTTCGACGCCAGCGGATATTCGGTGGCCTTCTGGATGTCCTTGACGGTGATCAGGCCGCGCAGCTCGAAAGCCTCGCCCACCACCAGCACACGCTCCAGGCGGTGCTTGTTCATCAGGCGCTTGGCCTCTTCCAGCGACGCGCCTTCCTTGACGGTGACGAGCTTCTCGCTCGGCGTCATCTTGGCGCGCACCGGGGCGTCCAGTTCCTCTTCGAAACGCAGGTCGCGGTTGGTGATGATGCCCACCACCTTCTTGCCTTCCAGCACCGGGAAGCCCGAGATGCCGTGCTGGGCCGACAGCGCCATCACGTCGCGGATCTTCATGTCCGGACCGATGGTGATCGGGTCGCGCAGCACGCCCGATTCAAAGCGCTTGACCTTGGCGACTTCGCGCGCCTGTTCTTCCGGCTTCAGGTTCTTGTGGACGATACCGATGCCACCTTGCTGCGCCATGGCGATGGCGAGCCGCGCTTCCGTGACCGTATCCATGGCGGCGGAGACGAGCGGAATGGCGAGTTCGATCGAACGGGTGAGCTTGGTGCGAAGGGACGTATCGCGGGGCAGGACGGCCGAGTAGGCCGGGACGAGCAGCACATCATCGAACGTGAGTGCTTTCTGGACAAGACGCATAGCAATTTCCTCTAGGCGCAAAATCGGATTATACGGGAATTCGCCCCACGGTTGTAGAGACCCGTGCTATGCTCGATAAATTTTTCTTCGCGCACGCACCTCCAGCGCCCTGCGCCGCCAGCGGCCGCGCCGAATCAGCCTCGCGAGTGTTCGAATGGGAATTGGCGTATTGTGCGCCCTGCTGGCCGGGGCGATGTGGGGCATGGTCTTTATTGCGCCCCGCGCGCTGCCCGCCTTTTCACCGTGGGAACTGACCCTCGGCCGCTACCTCGCCTACGGCCTCATCGCGGCCATTGCGGCCGGCCCGATCCTCCCCCGCATTGCCCGCAAGATAACGCGCGCCGATTGCCTGGCGCTCGTCAGACAATCCTGCAGCGGCAACCTTATCTATTACGTACTCCTGGCCTTCGCCGTGCAACTGGCCGGAGTCGCGCCCACCTCGCTGATCATCGGCATTTTGCCCATCACCGTCACGGTCCTGGGGCGGCGGGACCACGGCGCTGTGCCGCTTTCCCGGCTGATCTGGCCGCTGCTCGTGGTGGCTGCGGGCATTGTCTGCATCAATGTCGACCTGTTTGGCCATCAGGCCACCGCTGCGGCGGCCAATGTCCGGCCGATCTGGCAGCCCATTGCCGGCATCGTCTGTGCGGCCGGCGCGCTGTGTAGCTGGACGTGGTACGCCGTCGACAACGCCCGCTACCTGCAGCGCAATCCGCATTTTTCCAGCAACGAATGGTCTGCCCTATATGGCATTTCGAGCGGCATTCTGTCGGCAGCGCTGATCACGGTGGCTTTGCTCACGGTGGGCACAGCATGGATGAGCGCCGGCGGGCGCGCCTGGGGCACGTTCTGGGCGGTCAATGCGGCCGTGGCACTTGGCGCGTCGCTGATCGGCAACAACCTGTGGAACATCGCCTCGCGACGGCTGCCGCTCACGCTGTCGGGCCAGATGATCGTGTTCGAGACACTGTTTGCGCTGGCATATGGCTTTGCGTACGACGGCCGCTGGCCACGCCCGCTTGAGATCGCCGCAATCGCCTTGCTGATCCTGGGCGTCGGCTGGTCGGTGCGCTTGCACGCCGACGACAAGTCTGCATAAACTGGGCGCCTTGCCGGGGGGCGAGTCGACAGGCCGAGCCAGGCCGTCGGCGTAGATTGGCGAGTGGCGATCACGCCACCGGGCTCCCGTGCGCGTCGAGGGGCCGTCGTCGGGTCGGCCAGCGCGCCGTCGGCAGTCCACGAACGAGAACTCCATGAAACGACTGCACGTCCTGTTGCCTGCCACTGCTGCCCTGATCGCCCTTGCCTGCCCGGTTGCCCAGGCGCAATGGGCCTGGCAATGGCGCGACGACAAGGGCCACATGGTCTACAGCGACGCCGCACCGCCGCCGTCGGTGCCGCCCAGCCGCATCATCCGCAACCCGAACAGCCGCACGGCGACGGCTTATGAAGCGTTGTCTGCGCCGGCCTCGGGCGTCAAGGCGGCAGACCCGAACGCAGCCGCGAAACCCGGCCAGCCGGCCTCCGGCGTCGCCGCGTCCAACCCGGACGAAGAACTGCGCAAGCGCATGGCCGACCGCGCCAAGAAGGAACAGGACGACGCCAAGCAGGCGGAGCAGGCCCAGCGCAAGCAGGCAGAATGCCAGCGCCTTCGCGCCGACACCGCCTACCTGCAAGGCGGTCGCCGCTATGCCACGCCGCAGCCGGATGGGTCGCTTTCGTATATGGATGACAACCAGCGCGCCCAGGCCATCCAGCGCAACCAAGCCGTGCTGGACCAGAACTGCGGCTAAGACTAAGACTTACTCGAGGACGTCGTCCTTGGGCGGCGCCTCGTTGCGCAGCCACTTCAGCCCTTCGCGCGTGCCCGTGGCCCGCACCTTCTGCACACGCCGCCGGCGTGCGGTCTTCGGATCGGCGATCAGCGGGCCCAGGATTTCCACCCGGTCACGCGCATGCAATGCGGCATCGGGCGTCTTGCGCTTGCCGTAAACACCCAGCCGGCAGGTCTCGATCGTCAGATCCACGCCGCTGAGCAGGCCGGACGCGCGCACGGCGTCGGCCACCGTTGCCTGCGCCGGCACTTGCACGTTGACGAGCCGCGGCGGCGTGACCGTCGCCAGGCAGACCATCACGTCAATCACGGACCCGGATTCAGGACTCGCCATACACCGCCTCGGCGCGTTTGACGAATGAATCGACGAAGGTATTCGCAATCATGCTGAACACGGGGCCGATCAGCTTTTCCAGGATCACGCTGGAAAACTCGTAATGCAGGTGGAAGTTGATCTTGCAGGCATCCGCGCGCAGCGGCGTGAAGATCCAGAAACCGGTGAACGACTTGAAAGGCCCGTCTGCGAACGTCATATCGATGCGGGTGGGACGCGTTTGCACGTTGCGCGTGCGAAAGAACTGATGGATGCCCTTGAAAGCGATATCGACACGCGCGTCGAGTGACGTTTCCGTCTGCTCGTAGATTTCCACGCCGCCGCACCACGGCAGAAAGTTCGGATAATCCTTGACGTCGGTGACCAGGTCGAACATCTGTTCGGCCGAGTAGCCAATCAACACGGTTTTTTCAACGTCTGCCATGCGTGATCCGAAAGCTTTGCGCGCCGCGCCCCGGTTGGGATTGCGGCGGATTTGTTAAACTCGCCATTTTATCGCAGCGCATGCAGGGATCATCACCCCAATGCGCGCACCGCATATTCCAACGTATGACCATCGCCGACAACAAGAAGGCCTTCTTCGATTACTTCATCGAGGAGCGCTACGAGGCAGGCATGGCTCTCGAGGGCTGGGAGGTGAAAGCCATCCGAGCCAACCGTGCGCAGATCAAGGAAGGCTACGTCGTCATTCGTAACGCCGAGCTGTTCCTGATCGGGGCCCACATCAGCCCGCTGCAATCGGCCTCCACGCATGTCAATCCAGACCCCGTGCGCACCCGCAAACTGCTGCTGCACGCCGAAGAGATCAAGAAGCTCATCGGCAAGGTGGAGCAGCGCGGCTACACGCTCGTGCCGCTCAACCTGCACTACACGCGCGGCCGCGTGAAATGCGAAATCGGCCTCGCCAAGGGCAAGAAACTCTTCGACAAGCGCGAAACCGAGAAGGACCGCGACTGGCAGCGCGAAAAAGCCCGCCTCATGCGCGAGAAGGCCTGAGCCCTCCCGCCTTGCCGAGCTTTACGCGCTCGGCCGCTGCTGCTTCACAATCGTCAACGCTGACGCAATCATCGTGCTCAGGTCGCCCATGTTGCCCGGCACGATGAGCGTGTTGCCCTGCTTGGCGAGGTTGCTGAACGCGCTCACATACTCTTCCGCCACTTTCAGGTTGACGGCATCGACACCACCCTCGGTGCGAATGGCCTGACCGATCTTCTGGATCGCCTGTGCGTTGGCTTCGGCCACCGCCAGAATCGCCGCCGCCTCGCCTTGCGCCTTGTTGATGGCGGCCTGCTTTTCCCCTTCGGACTTCTGGATAGCGGCCTCGCGCGCACCGGATGCAAGGTTGATCTGCTCCTGACGCTTGCCTTCGGATGCGGCGATCAGCGCACGCTTTTCGCGCTCGGCCGTAATCTGCGCCTGCATGGCGTGCAGGATTTCCTTCGGCGGGGTCAGATCCTTGATTTCGTAGCGCAGCACCTTCACGCCCCAGTTCGATGCCGCCTCATCCAGCGCATTGACCACGCTGTGGTTGATGAAGTCGCGCTCTTCAAACGTCTTGTCCAGTTCCAGCTTGCCGACCACCGAGCGCAGCGTCGTCTGCGCCAGCTGCGTGATGGCGATCACGAAATTGCTGGAGCCATACGATGCCCGCATCGGGTCGGTCACCTGGAAATACAGGATGCCGTCCACCTGCAGCTGCGTGTTGTCCTTGGTGATACAGATCTGGCTCGGCACGTCGAGCGGGATTTCCTTGAGCACGTGCTTGTAGGCCACGCGATCGACAAAGGGCAGCACGATGTTGAGCCCCGGCGAGAGCGTTGCATGGTATTTACCCAGCCGCTCGAGAATCCAGGCATGCTGCTGCGGAACGATCTTGATGCCCTGCGCAATGAGCACGATGGCAGCAAACAGGACGATGATCGCGAGAGTCCCCAGCTCGAACATAGAACCTCCGTGGTTGGGCTTGTTGGTTGTTTTGAGTGCGATGTGCGTGTTATTTGGGCGCGACGACGAGCACGTTGCCACGCACTTCGACGATCCGGAACTCGCCACCTGTGGCGGGCGCGTGCGGTGCAAGTTCGACATCCCAGGCGGCGCCGCGATACTGCACGCGCGCGCGGCGCTCCGGCGACCAGGCGTCGACGCGCAACGTCTCGCCGATATCCAGATTGACGTTGCGATTGCGGGCGGCGTTCTCGCGCGTGACACGCCCGTAGCGCGTACGCCGCAGCCCAACGATGCCGAACACCGCCACGATGGCGGCCACGATGGCCTGCGCAGGGAATGCAAGGCCGATCAGCGCGGCAAGACCGCCGGCAATCAGCCCAATCGCGACCATCAGCAGATAGAAGGTCCCCGTCATCAGCTCGCCGATGACGAGCAGCACGGCCAGCGAAAACCAGACGGTCTGAGCCGACATACTCCCTCTCCCTGAATCCCAGAAAAAAACCCCCGCGACGCTGTTCGTCTGCGGGGGCATGTCGCTCGGCCCCCGCCAGCGTCGGACGCCGCCGGGCACTTCGCGTTCTTGTTAGCGCGCACCCGTCAGGATACGCGCCTTGTCTTACGACATTCGTTGTAACGCTCTAGTTCAAGCTCAAGCCGAACCGAGCTTCTGCCATGTGTCGACCACCGAATCCGGGTTCAGCGAGATTGACGAGATGCCTTGCTTCGCCAGCCACTCGGCAAAATCCGGATGATCGGACGGGCCCTGACCGCAGATGCCGACGTACTTGTTCATCGACAACGCGGTGGAGATGGCGCGCTGCAGCATGAACTTGACCGCCGGATCGCGCTCATCGAAGTCCTTGGCCAGCAGCTCCATGCCGGAGTCGCGGTCCAGACCCAGCGTGAGCTGCGTCAGGTCGTTCGAACCGATCGAGAAACCGTCGAAGTACTGCAGGAACTGTTCGGCCAGGATCGCGTTGGACGGCACTTCGCACATCATGATCAGGCGCAGGCCGTTCTCGCCGCGCTTCAGGCCGTACTTGGCCAGCAGCTCGACAACCTTCTCGGCCTGGCCCAGCGTACGCACGAACGGCACCATCACTTCGACGTTGGTCAGGCCCATCTCGTCGCGCACGCGCTTCATGGCACGGCACTCCATCTCGAAGGCTTCGGCAAAGTCTTCGGCGATGTAGCGCGAGGCGCCGCGGAAGCCCAGCATCGGGTTTTCTTCGTCCGGCTCGTAGCGCGAACCGCCGATCAGCTTCTTGTACTCGTTGGACTTGAAGTCCGACAGGCGCACGATCACCGGCTTCGGATAGAACGCCGCCGCGATGGTAGCAATGCCTTCGGCCAGCTTGTCGACGTAGAACGCGCGCGGGCTGGCATGGCCACGGGCCACGCTTTCCACGGCCTTCTTCAGGTCGCTGTCGACCTGCGGGTAGTCGAGAATCGCCTTCGGGTGAACGCCGATGTTGTTGTTGATGATGAATTCCAGACGGGCCAGGCCCACGCCGCCGTTCGGAATCTGGCAGAAATCGAACGCCAGCTGCGGATTGCCGACGTTCATCATGATCTTGGTGCTGATCGTCGGCATTTCGCCGCGCTGGACTTCCGTGATTTCGGTTTCCAGCAGACCGTCGTAGATCTTGCCTTCGTCGCCTTCGGCGCACGAGACCGTCACGAGCGTGCCGTCCTTCAGCAGGTCGGTCGCATCGCCGCAGCCGACCACCGCCGGCACACCCAGCTCACGTGCGATGATGGCCGCGTGGCACGTACGACCGCCGCGGTTCGTGACGATGGCCGAGGCGCGCTTCATCACCGGTTCCCAGTTCGGGTCGGTCATGTCGGCAACCAGCACGTCACCCGGCTGCACACGTTCCATTTCAGCCGGATCGTTGATCACGCGCACCGGGCCCGTGCCGATCTTCTGGCCAATGGCGCGGCCGGTGGTCAGCACCGGCGCCGAGCCCTTCAGGCGGAAACGCTGCTCGACCTTGCCGTGTGCCTGGCTCTTCACCGTCTCCGGGCGGGCCTGCAGGATGTAGATCTTGCCGTCCTTGCCGTCCTTGCCCCACTCGATGTCCATCGGGCGGCCGTAGTGCTTTTCGATGATGACGGCGTACTTCGCCAGCTCTGCCACGTCGGCATCGTTGATGGAGTAACGGTTGCGGAGTTCGCCCGGCACGTCGACGGTCTTCACGCGGCCTTCTTCGCCCGGCGCGGTGAATTCCATCTTGATCAGCTTCGAGCCGATCGAGCGGCGGATGATCGGGTACTTGCCGGCGGCCAGCGTCGGCTTGAAGACGTAGAACTCGTCCGGGTTCACGGCGCCCTGCACCACCGTTTCGCCCAGGCCGTAGCTGGAGGTGATGAAAACGACATCCTGGAAGCCCGATTCGGTATCGATGGTGAACATCACGCCCGAGGCACCGCAGTCCGAGCGGACCATGCGCTGGATACCGGCCGACAGGGCGACCACGTCGTGGGCGAAGCCTTTGTGCACGCGGTACGAAATCGCCCGGTCGTTGTACAGCGAGGCGAACACGTGCTTGATCTTGTCGAGCACGTCGTCGATGCCAAGCACGTTGAGATAGCTCTCTTGCTGGCCGGCAAACGAAGCGTCCGGCAAGTCTTCAGCCGTGGCCGAGGAGCGCACGGCGAACGATGCCTCGGCGCCTTCGCGGGCGGACACGCGAGCATACGACTCGCGAATCTCCTGCTCCAGACGCGGCTGGAACGGCGCGGTGGCGACCCATTCGCGGATCTCCTTGCCGGCGACAGCCAGCGCCTTGACATCGTCGACGTCGAGGCTGGCGAGACGCTGCGAGATGCGCTCGGTCAGGTTGTTGTGTGCAAGGAAATCGCGGAACGCCAGTGCCGTGGTGGCAAAACCGCCCGGAACGCGCACGCCGGCGCCATCCAGCTGGGAGATCATCTCGCCCAGCGAAGCGTTTTTACCGCCAACGACCTCGACATCGGTCATCCGCAATTGCTCGAACGGCAGCACATAGGCGCCGTCTTGCGACAGGTTAGTCATACAAGCCCCTAAACTAAGTGAAAAACCGGTCGGATCCGCACGGGGCTTTCTTCTTGTCGTCTGGCCGTACGAATCGCTTGGCTAAATCATCCGGAAGCCATGCCAGGATTGCCGCTGCGGCAGCGCCCGACAGGCGATTGGCCCGAATTGCTTAGCTAAACGATCGCCGCTATTCTACCGTGCCGCAGCACGATTTCCTGCCGGCGTGCTGGAAAAACCCCTCGTTTTCGATGACCGACCTCGCCTCCGCATCTCCCAACCGGACACCTTTCCGGACCGTTTTCATCGTGTCGGATGGCACCGGGATCACCGCAGAAACCTTCAGCCACTCGATCCTGGCGCAGTTTGAGATGAAATTCCGCCAGGTGCGGATTCCGTTTGTCGACACGATCGACAAGGCGCATGTTGCGGTCGCCAAGATCAATGAGGCGTTCCACGCCGAAGGGGTGAGGCCGATCGTCTTCACCACGTTGGTGGATGCCGAGGCAAACGAGATCGTCCATCGGGCCAAGGCCACCATCCTGGATATGTTCCAGACCTTCATCGAGCCGCTCGAGAAGGAGCTGAACCTGAAGTCCACCCACGCCATCGGCCGTTTTCACCAGAACGCCGACACCGAGGCGTACAAAAACCGCATCGAAGCGATCAATTTTTCACTTGCCCACGATGACGGCCAGTCACACAAGAACCTGGCCGAGGCGGATGTGATTTTGGTGGGGGTCTCGCGCAGCGGCAAGACGCCGACCAGCCTGTACCTGGCGATGCAATATGGCGTGAAATCGGCCAACTATCCGCTCATTCCGGACGATTTCGAGCGCGGCAAGCTGCCGTCGGTGCTGTACGACTACAAGAGCAAGATTTTTGGGCTCTCGATCGATCCTCAGCGCCTGTCCGAAATCCGCAATGAACGCCGGCCGGGCAGCAAATATGCCGCGCTGGAAAATTGCCGCTACGAAATCAACGAAGCCGAAGCGATGATGCGGCGCGAGGGCATCAAGTGGTTGTCGTCGACGCACAAGTCGATTGAGGAAATTGCCACGACGATCCTGCAGGACATCAAGATGGATCACAACAACTACTGAGCGCGGCATCGCCCCGCAAACAAAACGGCCGGCATTGCACCGGCCGTTTTGTTTTTCTGCCCGCCGCCCAACCAGTCAGGCGCGGTCACGCACCCAGTTGCCGCCGTGCGCCGCGGCCTGCGCTGCCGGCGATGTTTCCAGATAGGCCAACGCCTGCTCGGTCGAGCCTTCATGATGCGGCGTATAGCTCGGCCGGAAATAGCGCAGCGCGGCCCCCAGCATCTTCCAGAACGAGGGCAGGCAGTTACGCCGCGAGCCATGCCACCAGCCGCGGATAAAGCCGGGAAACCTGCCGGCGCCCGGATCGCGCTTGTGCATGAAGCGGAAGCCCGTCACCAGGAAATACAGCAGCAACAGGATCGTGGTCAGCATGTGGAAGCAGCGTTCGAGATACGTGCCGCCCATGTGCCGGAAGATGTCGAACGCGACGGTACGGTGCTCGACTTCCTCCGCGCCGTGCCAGCGCAACAGGTCCAGCATGACGGGATCGGCGTGGGCGGCGTCCAGCCCCTTTGCGTTGAGCACCCAATTGCCCAGATAGCCGAAAAAGTGCTCGAGCGCGGCGATGATGCCGAGTTGCTGCCGCAGCCAGAAGCGCGTGTGGCCGATCTTCAGACCCAGTGGCTGCTCGCCGAGCACCTTGGAGAACAGCCAGTCGAGCCGCTTGGTGAAAGGCTGGGTGTCGATGCCGTGGTCTTTGTAGTAATGCGTCAGCACGCCGCCATGCGAGCGCGAATGGACGGCCTCCTGGCGCAGAAAGCCTTCGGCGTCGGCGCGCAGCTTCGCGTCGGCAATCAGCGGCAGCGCCTTGTTGTAGACGCGGCAGAACCACAATTCGCCGGCGGGAAACAACAGATTCAGGATGTTGATGATGTGCGTGCTGGACGGATCGCCGGGAATCCACTGGATAGGCGTGTCCTTCCAGTCGAAACGGACGTGGCGGGCCTTGATGAAGTAATCGGGCGCGGTCATGGTGGTCTCCGGATGTTCTTGTCGGCGCGGGTTCAATGCCCGGCCATGCTCACGCGCGCGATCAGCCGGCTGAGCCATAGCGCATAGCGCGAGATGAAGCGTGACGAATGCGCCTCGATGCCGATCATGACAACGGGCTTGTTGTGCTGAATCGCGCCAAGCATCGCTTTCGCGACGGTCTCCGGCTTGAGGCCACGCAGCTGGTAGAGCTTCGTCGCGCGGGCGCGCAGCTGCGCCTGCTGTGCCTCGGTCGTGCCGGTGTAGACCGTGGAGGCCATGATTCCCGTCTCGGCAAAACCGGGGCAGATGGCCGACACGCCAATGCCCTGCCCGGCCAGCTCGCCGCGCATGCATTCGGACAGCATCAGCACCGCGGCCTTTGTCGTCGCATAGGCGGCAAGATCGCGCGATGGCGCAAAGGCCGCTGCCGATGCGGTGTTCAGGATGTGCCCGCCCTGCCCGCGCGCCACCATTTGCTTGGCGAACAGCCGGGCTCCGTGAATCACCCCCCACACGTTCACGTGCAGGATGCGTTGCCAATCGCGCTCGGACGTGTCGACAATGCCGCCCGCCATGCCGATGCCCGCGTTGTTGACGACGATGTCGGCGCCGCCCAGTTCCTTGCCGACCCAATCGACCAACGCTTCCATCTGCTCGGCGTTGCCGACGTCGACGGTACGCGCCCACGCCTTGCCGCCGGTGAGGCGGATGAGCTTGGCGGTGCGCTCTGCGTCTTCAGCACGAATGTCGACGGCGACAATGGCTGCGCCTTGCGCCGCGAATTCCAGCGCCGCGCAACGACCGATGCCGCTGCCGGCTCCCGTGATGACGGCGAGCTTGCCGGACAGCGGTTTGCGCTCGCCCCGCTGACGCGCGCGCTGCAGCGCTTCGGATTCCGCCTTGCCCTCGACGTGCGCGATCAGCTCGCGCGCCATCTCGGCCATGCGTGCGGCATGCGTGACCGGCAGCCAGTGCCGAGCCACAACTTCGCGGCGCCAATACTGCGGCACCCAGCGCGAGAGATCTTCGGACAACGCGGGGCTGACGTACTTGTCCAGCGTCGGCACGATCACCTGCACCGGCGCATGTGCGACGCGCTTGCGCGGCGTGAACAGGCTGCGGATGAAGTTGGCGCGATACAGCGACACACCGCGCACGCCATCGGCCGTCTGCGTGGCGCGCGGCACGATGGCGGTCTTCTCGACACGACGCAGCACACGCGGCCACGCGCGCCCCAGCCACAGGCGCCAGCTCAGTTCCGGCACGATGGGCAGATGGAACAGCAGCACGTACCACGAGCGCACGAGCTGCCCCAGCATCTTGCCCAGCGACGACGGCGTCGGACGCAGCAGTCGGGCGCGCATCCAATGCCCGACGTGGTCCAGGCACGGCCCCGAGCACGACGTGTATGACGCAATGCGCCCGCGCAGGCGCGCCTCCGTCACGAATTCCCACGATTGGATCGAACCCCAATCGTGCGCGATCAGGTGCACAGGCTTGCCCGGGCTCAGCGCATCGATCACGGCGATGAAGTCGTCGGTCAACCGCGCGAAGGTGTAATTGCGCATCCCCCTGGGCGAACTCGACCGGCCTGCACCCCGCACGTCGTAGGCAACGACGTAGTAGTCGCGCGCGAGCAGCGGTGCCATCTCGTGCCAGACCTCGCTGTTATCGGGATAGCCGTGCACCAGCACGACGGTCGGATGCGCCGGGTTGCCCCACGTCTTGACGGCGAGCGAGACGCTGCCGGACTGCACCATCCGCTCCGAATAGTCGTTGGGCGAAACCGCTGCGGGCGATTCGAACAACGCCAGCGGGGCCTCTTCAAGAAGCGTTTTCATCTGGGCCTCCGCGTACGTCAGGCAGCGCGCTGCTGCGCGCGTTGACGCTGCTGCCAGCGGCGCACGTGCGGCAGATCGTCGTCGAGCCAGTAGGCGTCGTCTTCGGTGATGACGAGCAGTTCCTCGAACTTGGCCCCGACGCCATGGAAACCCAGGTGCGGCTCGACGGCCCACAGGCCTGGCACCGGCGCGTGCTCGGATCGACGATCGATCGACCACAGCGGCGACCACCCTTCCTGCTTGCCGCTGCGCACCTGGTCGAGGATGAGGTTGCGCGTGGCGTTCAGCCCGAAGCGCGCAACGAAACGCGGCTTCGAGGGGCTGTCGAGCTTGGCCACGCGATGCGCCAGCACTTTGAACGGATACGCCTTGTGACGCGGCTCCACGCCCTGCTTCATGCAAAGCTGGTCCACCGCACGGGCCACATCGGCCATCGACCGACGCTCGCGGATCAAGCGCACGATCAACTCGCGATGCGCCATCAGGTCGTCCTGCAGTTGGTCGAGGATGGCGTTTTCGCCGAGACACGTGGCATAGCCGACATCGGCGATCACGCCATTACGCACGGGCGCCACGTCGAGGATGACCGGCATGTTCTCTTCCAACCGCCGCGACGACGGAAAGAACGCCAGGTTGAAGCCGGCCATATGCGTCAGGCCCGAAAAGCCCTGGAACGCGGTGCGGTCGCCAAACCACGCGAACGGCTTGTGCAGCCAGTCATGGACGCCGCGATCGCCAAGCCACTCGGTGAGCAGCTTGGCCGCGTCCTTCTCGGTCATGCCGGGGCGCAGCATGCCGCCGACGGCTTCGACGCACGCGTAAGCGAGCTGCTGGATTTCGCGAAACTGGGCGAGTTCGTCGACATGGACGCGCGCCAGGGTGGGGTTCGGCATGCCGGTCTCCTTGAGTCTGGGTATCGAGGGCGCTCGATGGCGCCGTGCTCAATGTTCCATTACTCAATGTCAAAGTCAATGCGGGACTTTTCTGGCGTTTGAAAACGCCGTATGACCGGTGACCGACAGAAAAAAGAGAGGGTTACGCCGCGCGGCGTTGTCGCACGGCCTCAAACAGGCAGATCGCTGCTGCGGCAGCCACATTGAGCGACTCCATGCCGCCCGGCTGGGGAATCGTCACGGGTGTCGTCACGGCAGAAAGCCATTCCTCCGACACGCCCGCGCCTTCGTTGCCGAACACCCAACCCACAGGTGCATTGAGTGGCACATCGAACACCGCCTGCTTGGCGTGCGACGAGGTCGCCAACAGCGGCACCTGAAGCCGCGAATGCACGCTTTCGAAGGTGCAGTGCTCAACGATATTCAGGTGGAAATGCGCACCCATGGCGGCGCGCAATGTCTTCGCCGACCACGCGAACGCGCAGCCCGGTGTCATGAAGACATCGCGCACGCCGGCGGCGGCCGCACACCGCAGGATGGAACCAACGTTGCCAGCGTCCTGAATGCCATCCAGGACGACGCAGTCTGCATCGATCGTCTGCGGCAACTTGCCCTCCGGCGTCTCGACCAGCGCCATCAGATCGACGCCGTTGACGACGGTGGTGAGTTGGCCAAACAGGTTATCCGCCAGCAGGATGACGGTGTCCGGATCGACGCGATCAAGCACCGCGGCCACTTCCGGGTGACGGATATGGCGCTCCGAAACCAGGCATTGCGCCGGCATATGGCCCGCATCCAGATACGCCACCACGAGATGCACGCCATCGAGCACGGATTGCCCCGCGCGCCGACGATGCTGCGTCGAGCCCGAAAGCGCCTTGAGATGCTTGAACACCGCGTTGTCGCGGGAAGTGATGTGCTTCACGAATGGGCCCAGCGGAAAAAGGTCAGTCGTCCCAGGCGCTGCCTGCAGCGGTGGTTTCGATGCTGATCGCGCTCATCCCCTCCAGCGCGCGACGCACGGGCGCAAACGAGCGGCGATGATGCGGCGTTACGCCATGGAGGTCGATCGCGGCGAGATGCTGCGGCGTGCCATAGCCGGCATGGACGTCAAAACCATAGAGCGGAAACTCGGTATGCAGCGCGGCCAATTGGCGATCGCGCGTCACCTTCGCCAGGATGGACGCCGCTGAGATGGCGGGCACCAGCGCATCGCCCTTGACGATGGCCTCCACCGCAAACGCCACCTGCGGGCAACGATTGCCGTCCACCTGCACGAGATCGGGCAGCGTGCCCAGTGCCGCTACGCCGTGCACCGCGCGCTGCATGGCGAGCATGGTCGCGTGCAGGATGTTGATGCGATCGATTTCTTCGACGGTGGCTTCCGCCACGTGCCAGGCAAGCGCCTTTTCGACGATCTCGTTGTAGAGCGCTTCACGCTTCTTGGCAGTCAGGATTTTGGAGTCGGCCAAGCCCTTGATCGGCTTGCGCGGATTGAGTACGACCGCTGCAGCCGTCACCGGCCCGGCCAAGGGCCCGCGTCCAGCCTCGTCCACGCCGCACAGGATGCGACGCGCACGCTTGGCCGCCGGCTCTTGTGAGAGCAGCAGGCCAAGCTGATCGGGATTGGGTTTGCGGGAAGCCATGGACTCAAAGCTTACCGCGACTGCGCAGCAGGTCGACCACGACTTTCGCGCCAATCTCGGCCATGTTCTGCTTGAGCGTCAGGTGCATCTGCGTGAAGTGTTCGCGCAGGAACGTGGCGTTGCCATGGTCGCTCAGCTGCAGCAGCGTTTCGCGCGCGAGTGCCTCGGGCGTTGCGTCATCCTGCAGCAGTTCCGGCACGACAAAGCGGCCGGACAGGATGTTCGGCAGCCCAACATACGGCAGATAGCCTTTGCGCTTCATGATCTGCGCGGTCAACCAGGGCACCTTGTACGTGATGACCATCGGCTTCTTGTACAGCGCCGCTTCCAGCGTTGCCGTGCCGCTCGCCAGCAGGATCACGTCAGCCGCTTCCATGGCGGCGTGCGACTGACCATCGACGACCCATAAATGCAGGCCCGGATGCTCCGCGCGCATGGCATCGATGCGCTCGCGCAGCGTCGCATTGGCCGCCGGCAGCACAAACGCCAGATCCGGCTCGACCGCCTGCATGCGCGACATCGCCGCAAACAGCGTCGGCCCGAGATGCTTCACTTCGGAATTCCGGCTACCCGGCAGCACCGCAACCACCTTGCGGCCCAACGGCAGCCCCAGGCGCGTGCGAGCGCCCTCCACGTCCGGCACCAGCGGAATCTCGTCCGCCAGCGGATGCCCGACGTACGTGGCCGGAATGCCCGCCTTGGCGTAAATCTCGGGCTCGAACGGGAACAGACAGAGGATATGGTCGACGGCGCGGGCGATCGTCTTGATACGGCCGGCTCGCCAAGCCCAGATCGACGGGCTCACGAAATGCACCACCGGCACACCCGCCTGCCGCATGGCGATCTCGACGTTGAAATTGAAGTCGGGCGCGTCCACGCCGATGAACGCCAGCGGGGGCACAGTCAGCAGGTTCTGCTTGAGTTCCTTGCGGATCGTGAGAATCTCGCGCAGCTGGCCGAGCACTTCCACGTAGCCGTTGACCGACAGCTTGTGCATCGGCCAGTTCGACTGGAAACCCTGCTCCGCCATGCGTGCCCCGCCGATGCCGTTGTAGGCGATGTCGGCAGGCAGGTGTGCGTGCAATCCCTTCAGCAGCAGCGAGGCCAGCAGATCACCGGAAGCCTCGCCGGCCACCATGCCGATGCGGCGCACCGGCGTGGTGTTCTGAGGCTGCTCGCTCAACGCACGATGCCGCGCTTGGTGGCGGCAATGAAATCAGCAAACGCGGTCAACACCTCGCGGGTCGGGGCGTCATCCGCCTGAGCGATCTGCGCGGCGATTTCCGCCTTGGCCTGATCAAAGCTCAGATCGCTCTTGTAGAGCAGCTTGTACGCCTGGCGCAGCGCGGTGATCTGTTCGGCCGTAAAGCCACGGCGGCGCAGGCCTTCCACGTTGATGCCGTGCGGTGCGGCCTTGTTGCCGCCCTTGTCGCTGGCGGCGATCACGAACGGCGGCACATCCTGCACCAGCGCCGATGCGCCCCCCAGCATGGCATGCGCGCCGATGCGCACGAACTGGTGCACGCCCGACATGCCGCCGAGGATCGCCCAGTCGCCCACTTCCACGTGGCCCGCGATCTGCGCGTTGCTCGAGAACACCGTGTGGTTGCCCACGCGGCAATCGTGCGCGATATGCACGTAGGCCATGATCCAGTTGTCGTCGCCGATGGACGTGATGCCGGCATCCTGCGCCGTGCCGGTATGGATCGTGGTGAATTCACGGATCGTATTGCGATCGCCGACGATCAGCTGCGTCGGCTCGTCGCGATACTTCATGTCCTGCGGGCGGCCACCTACCGATGCGAAGTGGCCGATGCTGTTGTCACGGCCCAGCGTCGTGTAGCCCTCCACCACCGTGTGGTGGCCGACGCGCGTGCCCGCGCCCATGCGCACGTTCGGGCCCACGACCGTGAACGCACCGATCTCGACGCTCGAATCCAGTTCGGCCTTCGGATCGATCTGCGCGGTCGGGTGGATCTTCTGTGCTTGCGTCATGCCTCGCCCTTGGACTTGTCTTCGCGCACGGCACACATGATCTCGGCTTCCACGGCGACTTCGCCGTCAACCTTGCCGTACACCTTGAACTTCCACATACCGCTCTTCGAGCGCAGCAGCTCAGCCGTCATCACAAGCTGGTCGCCCGGGATCACCTGCCGCTTGAAGCGCGCGCCATCGATGCTCACAAACAGGTAAAGCTGGTTTTCCTTGCGCTCGTGGTCTGCCTCGCCGAAGGTCAGCAGCGCAGCGGTTTGCGCCAGCGCCTCAAGCATCAACACGCCCGGCATCACCGGGTGGCCGGGGAAGTGCCCGTTGAAGAACGGCTCGTTGAACGTCACGTTCTTGATGGCCGTAATCGACTTGCGCGGCTCCAGCGAGATCACGCGGTCCACCAGCAGCATCGGGTAGCGATGCGGCAGCAGGTCGAGAATCTTCTTGATGTTGAAATCGCAGACGACGCTGGGGGTCGCGCTCGTCGCATTCGTTGCTTCGGTCATGATTGTTGCTGCAGGTCTTTGACCCGCTGTTCCAGTTGTTGCAACCGTTCGCGCATGCGCGTCAGGCCTCGGACGATGGCCGCGTTACGCTCCCAGTCGCCGTGCGGCATGAATGGGAAAACGCTGGTGAAATGGCCACCGGGCTTGGTGATGGATTTGGTAATGGATGTGCCGCCCGAGACGGTCACACGATCCGCAATGGTCAGGTGGCCGGCAAAATTGGCCGCGCCGCCGATGATGCAGTAGCGCCCGATCTTCGTGCTGCCCGAAATGGCAGCGCAGCCGGCGATCACGGTATAGGCGCCCACGTGCACGTTGTGCGCGATCTGCACCTGGTTGTCGATCTTGCAGCCTTGCTCGACCACCGTATCGGCCATCGCGCCGCGGTCGATGGCGGTGTTCGCGCCGATCTCCACGTCGTCGCCAATCACGGCTCGGCCAACCTGCGGGATCTTCACCCATTCGCCGCCCTGCGGACCGAAGTCAGGGGCAAAGCCGAAGCCATCCGCGCCGATCACGACGCCGCTATGCAGAATGCAGCGCGCCCCAACCACGCAGCCGCGGTAGATCGAAACGTTCGCGTAAAGCAACGTGTCATCGCCAATGCGGGCACCGACGCCGACGAAACTGTTGCCCGCGATGCGCACCCGCTCGCCGAGCACAGCACCGGCTTCGATGGTGACGTTCGGACCGATGGAGCACGACGCCGGCACCGTGGCGCCCTGTTCCACGCTGGCAGTGCGGTGGATGCCCGGCACCACGGGGCGCGCCGCCAGCGCAACAAAGCGCTGAGCGACACGAGCAAACGCAGCATACGGATTGGCCGCAATGAGCCAGTTCCGGCCAGTAGCGTGGCCTTGGCTCTCGAGCGTTTCCAGATCGCGGGGCGACACGATGATCGCGCCCGCGCCGGAACTCACAGCCTGATTGAGGTACAGCGGATTGGAGAGAAAAGCGAGCTGATCAGCGCCCGCTTGATCCAGCGGCGCGATCGACTTGACGATCAGGCCTGCGTCACCCTGGACGGTCGCGCCGAGCGACGCAGCAAGTTCACCAAGCGAAAACGACATGCGAACAACCTCATTTGGCCGATTGCGAATTCAGCGCCTTGAGCACCTCGTCCGTGATGTCGATGCGCGGGTTCACGTACACGGCTTCCTGCACGATCAGGTCGTACTTGCGCTGCTCGGCAATCGAGCGGATCACGCGATTGGCGCGCTCGAGCACCTGGGCCAGCTCTTCATTGCGACGCTGGTTCAGGTCTTCACGGAATTCGCGCTGCTTGCGCTGGAAATCGCGGTCGAGGTCCGACAGTTCACGCTGACGGCGATTGCGATCGGAATCGGCCAGCACGGCCGAATCCTTGTCCAGCTTGTCAGACATGCCCTTGAGCTTGGCAGCCATGTCCTGCAGTTCGCGATCGCGCTTGGCGAACTCCGTTTCCAGCTTGGCCTGGGCGGCCTTGGCCGGTTGCGAGTCGCGCAGGATACGCTCGGAATTGACGGCAGCGATGCGCGCTTCCTGCGCCGTGGCCGGCAGCGCGAAGCTGGCAGCGGCAAGTGCGGCGAAAGCAGCGGACACGCCCATGCGGGACAACGTGATGCGCGTGGATTTCATGATGAATGCAGTCATTAGAATGCAGTCCCGATCTGGAACTGGAAGCGTTGCGTTTGATCTTCGGTCTTGCGCTTGATCGGGAAGCCCATGCTGATCTTCAGCGGGCCGATCGGCGACAGCCACGACAGACCGAAACCAGTCGAGTAGCGCATGTCGCCCAGCTTGTACGGCTGACCTTCGGCGAACACGTTACCGTAGTCAAAGAACGTGAACAGGCGAACCGTGCGGTCTACGCCAGAACCCGGCAGCGGGAAGATGAATTCCACGTTGCCGACGAACTTGCTGGCGCCACCGATGGCCACGCCGTTAGCGTCGCGCGGACCCAGCGTGCTGGTTTCGTAACCGCGCACCGAGCCGATACCGCCCGCGTAGTAGTTCTTGAAGACGGGGAAGTCCTTGCCGCCGTAACCGTGGCCGTAACCGATTTCGTTGTTGAACGCCATCGTGAACGACTTCGACAGCGGGTAGAAATACTGGTGCTGGTAGTACGCACGGAAGTACTGCAGATCGCCGCCCGGGATACCGAATTCAAGGTTGGCCTGCTGATAGCGGCCACGCGTCGGCACCAGTGCGCTGTCACGCTGATCCTTCGACCAGCCGATGGTGATCGGGAAGTTGTTGGTGATACGGCCGTTCTTCGCGACGTAATTCTGGTAAGCCAGCGGCGTGTTGGTCGTCACGTCGATGGTCGTGCGCTCGTAGCCGATGCCGAAGAAGACGGTATCGGTTTCGGAGAACGGCACGCCAAACTTGACGTTGCCGCCTTGTTGCACAACGCGGTAGTCCTGGTCACCCGTGTAGTACAGCGGGCGGTACGTGCGGTAGTACAGTTCGGTCGAACGGCTGATGCCATCCACCGTGAAGTACGGATCGAACTGCGTCACCGCAATCGTGCGGTTCGACTTGGACGTGTTCACATCCAGGCCGAGGCTCGTACCGGAGCCGAACACGTTGTCCTGACGGATACCCGCCGACAGCACCAGCTTGTCGGTCGACGAGAAGCCCACGCCCAGGTTGATCTGGCCCGTCGGCTTTTCGGTCACGTTGACGTTCACATCGACCTGGTCCGTCGTGCCGGGCACGTCTTCCGTCGTGATGTTGGCATCGGTGAAGTAACCGGTGCGGTTCACGCGATTCTGCGACAGCTGCAGTTTCTCGCCATCGAACCACGATGCTTCCATCTGACGCATTTCGCGGCGCACGACTTCGTCGCGGGTCTTGCTGTTGCCGACCACGTTCACGCGACGCACATAGACACGGCGGCCCGGATCGACCACCAGCGTGAGCGCAACCGTGCGGTCCGACTGGTTGATCTGCGGCTGTGGATTGATGGTGGCGAAAGCGTAGCCGTACGTGCCGAGCAGGTCGGTAATCGACTTGGTCGTCGACGACAGCTTGGCCGACGAGAAGACATCGCCCTGCTTGAGCTTGATGAGCTTCTCCATCTCGGCCTGCTTGCCGAGCAGCTCACCGGTCAGCTTGATGTCCGACACCTTGTACTGCTCACCCTCGTGGATGTTCAGCGTCAGGTAGATGTCCTTCTTGTCCGGCGTGATCGACACCTGGGTCGACTCGATGGCGAATTCCAGGTAGCCGCGATCCAGATAGAACGAGCGCAGCGCTTCGAGGTCGGCCGTGAGTTTCTGCTTCGAATACAGATCGTTCTTGGTGTACCACGACAGCCAGTTCGGCGTGGACAGTTGCATCTCGTCGCGCAGGTCGCCTTCCTTGAAGGCCTTGTTGCCGACGATATTGATCTGGCGAATCTTGGCGGTCGGGCCTTCGTCCACCGTGAAGGTGATCGACACGCGGTTGGCGTCGACCGGCGTCACGGTCGTCGTCACCTCGGCCGCGTAGTAGCCGCGCGAAACATACTGGCGCTTGATTTCCTGCTCGGCGCGATCGATGAGGGATTTGTCGTAGTAACGGGCCTCGGCCACACCCACGCCGCGCAGCGTACGCCGCAGCGCTTCCTTGTCGAACTCCTTGAAGCCGATGAACTCGAGCTGCGAGATCGCCGGGCGCTCTTCCACGCGCACCACCAGCACGTTCCCTTCGGAGCGGATCTGCACGTCCTTGAAGAAGCCGGTGTTATAGAGCGCGCGGATCGATTCGGCGCCCTTCTCGTCGGTGAAGGTCTCACCCACCTTCACGGGCAGATAGCCGAACACGGTGCCCGGCTCGACGCGCTGCACCCCCTCCACGCGAATGTCCTTGACGACGAACGGCTCCACTGCATGAGCCTGACCGGCAGTGACGGTCAGCACGGAAGCCGCCAGCACGCTGAGCGGGAAGCGATGTTGTCTGATCAATCTAATCCCCTAGTTGGATTCAATCGGAATCCACTTCTGAGTGTTTTCAAAACCCTGAGTTGCCCGCTCACGCCGGTGGCAACGATGCGGCTGACCGACCCAATTTGAATACGGTCTAGCCTCGAGTCAAAAACAACCGACTCAAATCGTTGTACAGGGCGAGCGAAGTGAGAAGCAGGATGCAGGCGACGCCGATCTTCTGAAGGACTGCTTGCCAGGATTCCGGCACGGGTCGGCCAGTCAAAAATTCCACGCAATAATACAGCAAATGCCCCCCATCCAATACCGGAACGGGCAATAAGTTCAACACGCCGAGACTGACGCTGATCAACGCGAGAAAGCTCACAAACGTCTGCCAGCCAAGGCTTGCCGCCTTGCCCGCAAAGTCCGCCACCGTGATCGGCCCGCTCAGATTCTGCAGCGATGCCTGACCGACGATCATCTTGCCCAGCACCTGCAGCGACAGCACCGAAGTCCGCCAGACCTCACCCACGGCATGGCCCAAGGCGGCGACGGGCTCGTCCCGGATCATCGCCGTTTCCACCTTCTGGTTGAGCTGTGCGCCAAGCTTGCCGATCTTCGGGCCCGTGGGGTTCTTGGGATCGGCGTCTGCGTCCGGGCGAACGGGCAACGTCATGGGCTGATCGTTGCGGAGGATATCGATCGAGGCGTTTTGCTCGGGCATGGCGCGGATCTGGCGGATGAGGTCCATCGCCTGATCGGCCGGCTGGCCCGCGAAGCGCACGATTTGGTCACCCGCTCGCAACCCGGCGCGTGCCGCGGCACTGCCCGGCAGTACGTCGACGATGGTGACCGGACCGCCAAGCAGGCGCAAACCAATCTGGTCAATCACGTCGGCCTGCGGCGTACGGGCGGCACTCGGCAAGCCCTGCAGGCGGACGGTACGTTCGACTCCATCCGTGCCGCGCACTTGCACAAGCGCGTCGCGCCCGGCGATGCCAGCCGAGTACAAACGCATGCGGACATCGCTCCAACTGCGCACAGCGGCGGGCGCTTCGCCGTCCGTGCCGATTGCGATCACGCGGTCCCGTGCGCGCAGGTCGGCCTGCGCGGCGATGCTGCCCGGCGGGGGTGCGCCCAGAATAGGCACCGGCTCGATCGCACCCACCCATGCCAGCACGGCATAAAGCGCAATTGCGAGCAGGAAATTGGCGATCGGGCCCGCGGCGACGATGGCGAATCGCTTGTAGACCGGCTGGTGGTCGAACGTGCGCGGGAGATCTTCCGGGAGGATGGGTGGGTCTTTCTCGGGGTCCCGGGCGCCCTCGCCGAGCATCTTGACGTAGCCGCCCAGCGGAATGGCGCAGATCGTCCATTCGGTGTGGTCGGGCCCACGGCCGACACGGCGGAACAGCACCTTGCCGAAGCCAACGGAAAACCGGAGCACCTTGACGCCGCACAAGCGCGCGACGCTGTAGTGGCCCAGTTCGTGAATGACGATCAGTACCGCGATCGCAAAGACAAACGCTAAAACGGTCTGCAAAACCTTCTCCGGATGCACTGAAGGGCACGCGCCGGGGTGCCCGGCGCGAAGCCGCTATGTTACCCGCTTGCTCTGACGGGGCGCTTTCACGCGGCCGGCAGTTGCGCGCATACGGTCGCGATATAGCGCTCAGCCTGCTGACGCGCCTGGGCGTCGGCAGCAAAAACGGTGTCGAGCGAGTCGGCCGGCACGATCGTGGTGTGGGCGAGTGTGTCAGCCACCACCGCGGCAATCTCGGTGAACCGGATGCGGCGCTGTAAAAATGCCTCGACGGCCACCTCGTTGGCCGCGTTCAGCGCAGCAGGTGCCGTACCACCGGCGCGCAGTGCGTCGAAGGCCAACGCCAGACACGGGAAGCGGCGCAGATCCGGTGCCTCGAATGTCAGTGCACCCGTGGTGACGAGATCGAGCAGCGGAACGCCGGCTTCGATGCGTTCGGGATAGGCCAAGCCGTAGGCAATCGGCGTGCGCATGTCCGGATTGCCCAGCTGCGCCAGCACCGAGCCGTCGTCGTAGCCGACCATCGAATGGATGACACTCTGCGGGTGGATCAGAACTTCGAGATGCTCGACCGGCACGCCGAACAGCCAGTGCGCTTCGATCACCTCCAGCCCCTTATTCATCATGGTGGCGGAATCGACCGAGATCTTGCGCCCCATCACCCAATTCGGATGCGCGCAAGCCTGATCTGGCGTGACATCAGCAAGCGAATCGACGGCGCGCGTGCGGAACGGGCCACCTGACGCCGTCAGGACGATGCGCGACACGCCGCGCCCAAACTGAGGAACTTGCTGCGGCAAGCACTGGAAGATGGCGTTGTGCTCGCTATCGATCGGGAGCACGGTGGCGCCATGCTGACGCACCGCGTCCATGAAGAGCGCGCCGGACATGACCAGCGCCTCCTTGTTGGCCAGCAGCACGCGCTTGCCCGCGCGCACAGCGGCGAGCGTCGGGCGCAACCCCGCTGCGCCGACGATGGCCGCCATCACGGCATCGCAGTCGGGGTGGCCCGCAGCCTCTTCCAATGCCTCGCTGCCGAAACGGATCTCGATGCCGGTGGCCTCTGCGCCGAGCTGGTCACGCAATGCATCCGCCGCGACCGCCGAACCAAGCACCGCCATCTTCGGGCGAAACTCGCGGCAGAGCACCGCGAGCTTGTCGGCCTGCGCGTTGGCGGTCAGCGCAAAAACGCTGTACTTGTCGGGATGACGGCGCACCACGTCGAGCGTGCTGTCGCCAATGGAGCCAGTGGCGCCAAGAACGGTCAAACGCATCATGTTCAGACGCCTCAGGAAATCAGCAGCGCAGCCAGCGGAAACACCGGCAGCAGCGCGTCGATACGATCGAGCACGCCGCCGTGGCCGGGCAACAGGCGGCTGCTGTCTTTCATGCCGACCTGACGCTTGAGCAGGGATTCAAACAAATCGCCGCCGACGCTTGCAGCCACCAGAAGGATGGTCAGCACCAGGGCGACGACGGCGCCGCGCTGGTCAAACTGGTACGAAAACCACGTCGGCGCAAACCAGTGCGTGATGCCGGCCACGGTGGCGATCACGGCGACCAGCACGGCACCGCCGATCGCGCCTTCCCACGACTTGCCAGGGCTGATGGTCGGTGCAAGCTTGCGGCGGCCAATGGCCTTGCCGACAAAATACGCACCCACGTCGGCCGCCCACACGAGCAACGCGACCGACAGCAGAAAGGCGACGCCGTGCGTGCGCAACTCAATGGCGCCATGCACAAACGCCGGCAGCATCACCAAGCCCAGCAGCGTGAAAACGATCCTGCGCGTGCCGTGCAACTCGCGCACGCCCCCGGCCAGCAGCGCCCAGGCGATCACCCAGGCGATGACGGCGCCGTGGAACAGCGGCTGCACATCGCCGCGAACGGGAATGTCGTGCCAGGCGATCGTCAGCACGACGACAACGACGGCATAGAGAAGCGGCCCCCACCAGCCCGGCAGGCGGACGAGACGCCCCCACTCCCACGCGGCGAGGGCTGCAAATACCGTCACCAACCCGGCCAGGCCGGCGGGCGGCGCGAAGAACAGAATGGGCAGGATGACAATCAGCAGGCAGACAGCGGTAATGACGCGAGTCAGCAGCATGTGTCAGGCTCCGGCGGATAGCGCGGGGGGAACATCGGGCTCGAGCTGCGCGCTGGTACGGCCAAAGCGGCGCTCGCGGTTGCGATACCACGCAAAGGCGCGATCGAGTTCTGCAGCATCGAAGTCGGGCCAGTAGCGATCGGTGAAGTACAGCTCGGAATAGGCAAGCTGCCACAGTAAGAAGTTGCTGATGCGCTGCTCGCCACCGGTGCGGATGAACAGATCCGGCTCCGGCGCGTAGGACAGTGCCATGTACGGCGCCAGCATCTCTTCGGTGATGGTCTCAGGTGCAATGCCGGGCTGCGCCGCCAACAACGCGCGCATGGCCTGCAGGATGTCCCAGCGCCCGCCGTAGTTGGCGAGGATCGTGACCGTCAGGCCGGGGTTGGCAGCCGTCTTGGCCTCCGCCTCGCGAATCAATAGCTGGATGCGCGGGCTGAACGCCGACAGATCGCCCACCACGCGCAGGCGGATGCCGTTGTCGTGGAGCTTGCCCACTTCGCGACGCAACGCTGTCATGAACAGCTTCATGAGGAAGGTGACTTCCTCGGCCGGACGACGCCAGTTTTCGGAGCTGAAGGCAAACAGGGTGAGGTAACCGACGCCACGGCGTGCCGCTGCTTCAACGGTTGCGCGCACGGCATCGAGGCCGCGGCTGTGCCCGGCCACGCGCGGCAGGTGCCGTTCGGTGGCCCAGCGGCCGTTACCGTCCATGATGACGGCAACGTGGCGCGGCGTGTCGGCGGTGTCTGGCACCGCCAGTGTGGAACTGATATGCATGAATCGGGCTTCCCGCCGCCTGCGCCCAATGCGCCGGCGACGGGAGACGGCCTTACACCGTCATGATTTCCTTGTCTTTCTCGGCGACCAGCTTGTCGATTTCGGCGACGAACTTGTCGGTCAGCTTCTGGACGTCGTCACCACCGCGACGCTCGTCGTCTTCCGAGATGGCCTTGTCCTTCACCAGCTTCTTGAGCTGTTCATTGGCGTCGCGACGCAGGTTGCGCACGGCGACCTTGGCATCCTCGCCCTCGCCCTTCACGACCTTGGTCAGCTCCTTGCGGCGCTCTTCGGTCAACGCGGGGGTCGGCACGCGAATGATGTCGCCCATCGTGGCAGGGTTCAGGCCGAGGTCCGCTTCACGGATGGCTTTCTCGACGGCTTGCACCATCTTCTTTTCCCACGGCTGCACGCCGATCGTGCGTGCGTCCACCAGCGTCACGTTGGCAACCTGGCTGATCGGCACCATCGAGCCGTAGTAGTCGACTTGCACGTGATCGAGCAGACCGGTGTGGGCACGGCCAGTGCGAATCTTGGCCAGATCCGCCTTGAGAGCCTCGATCGACTTCTGCATCTTCTGCTCGGCATTCTTTTTGACATCGGCGACGCTCATACTTCCTCCGAACGATAACGGCGGTCTGCCGAACTTGCGCCCCGGAACACGACACAGGGCACCGGCAAGACCAAAAAGACAATAGACGATTTTACATGGAAGCCGCTCGCCAACGCCATTCAAGCGGGGTCAGCGAACGGTAAAAAAGGGGCCTGCGATGAGGCTTTCCGCTGGCTTCAGACGTGTACCAGCGTGCCTTCGTCTTCACCCAGGATGACGCGCTTGAGCGCGCCCGGCTTCTGGATCGAGAACACCTTGATCGGCAGCTTCTGATCGCGGCACAGCGCGAAAGCGGTCGCGTCCATCACCTGCAGGTTGCGCGAAATGGCTTCGTCGAAAGTAATGGTGGTGTAGCGGGTGGCGCTCGGGTCTTTCTTCGGATCGGCGGTGTAGACGCCATCGACCTTGGTGGCCTTGAGAACGATCTCGGCACCGATTTCCGAGCCGCGCAGCGCGGCAGCGGTGTCGGTCGTGAAGAACGGGTTACCGGTGCCAGCCGCGAAAATCACGATCTTGCCCTCTTCCAACTGGCGGATCGCACGAGGGCGGATGTACGGCTCGACCACTTGGTCCAGGCGCAGCGCCGATTGCACGCGGCCTTCGAGGTTGGCGTGACGCATGGCGTCCTGCAGGGCCAGCGCGTTCATCATGGTGGCCAGCATGCCCATGTAGTCGGCCGTGGCGCGGTCCATGCCGGCGGCGCCGCCCGCGACACCGCGGAAGATGTTGCCGCCGCCGATCACCACTGCCACCTGCACGCCCAGCTTCACGATTTCAGCGATGTCGTTGACCATCCCTTCGATGGTGCTGCGGTTGATGCCGAAGGCATCGTCGCCCATCAGGGCTTCGCCGGAAAGTTTGAGTAGAACGCGCTTATAGGCAGGCATGGAGATCCTCGTGACGATTCCTGGTACGGGAGACAGGAAAGGGGGAAATGACGCTGCGGAGATGACAACGACGTGCAAAGCGGGGACTTCGCACATCCCGCAACCTTCTTGCGCGGAAGCCGTCGGGAAAATCCCCAACGATGCCCGCGCAAGCAGGCTGCACCTGCAAACAGGGCACCTTTCGGTGCCCTGTCTGTTTGGCATTATACGGCTGCGCCAACGGTGGAAACGCCCCCTGCCGGCCTGCGCCGGGAGGTGAATCGCCGCACCGTTGGAAACGGCCGCTGCAGCATTACGCCTGTTGCTTGGCAGCGGCCACTTGGGCAGCCACTTCGGCAGCGAAGTCGTCTTGCTTCTTCTCGATGCCTTCGCCCACCACGTACAGCGTGAAAGCCTTCACGGTCGTGTTGGCGGCCTTGAGCATCTGCTCAACGGTCTGCTTGTCGTTCTTCACGAACGGCTGGTTCAGCAGCGAGACTTCCTTCAGGTACTTCTGCACGCTGCCTTCCACCATCTTGGCAACGATTTCAGCCGGCTTGCCCGATTCGGCAGCCTTCTGCTCAGCAACGCTGCGCTCCTTGGCAACCAGATCTGCGGGCACGTCGTCAGCCGACAGCGACACCGGCTTCATGGCGGCAACCTGCATGGCCGCATCCTTGGCCGCAACTTCGTCACCCTCGTACGCCACCATCACGCCGATGCGGGCGCCGTGCAGGTACGACGTCAGCTTGGTGCCGTCGAAACGCTGGAAGCGGCGGATCGTCATGTTTTCGCCGATCTTGCCGATCAGGCCCACGCGCACGTCTTCAACGGTCGGGCCGAAGCCGTCTTGCGACAGCGGCAGCGCGCCGACAGCGGCAACGTCAGCCGGGTTGTTCTTGGCGATCAGTGCAGCCACCGAGTTGGCGAAGGCCAGGAACGAATCGTTCTTCGAGACGAAGTCGGTTTCGCAGTTGATTTCGACCAGCGCGCCGGTCGTGCCTTCCACTGCAGCCGCCACCACGCCTTCAGCGGTGACGCGCGAGGCGGCCTTGCCTGCCTTGTTGCCCAGCTTCACACGCAGGATTTCTTCGGCCTTTTCCAGGTTGCCTTCGGCTTCCGTCAGGGCCTTCTTGCATTCCATCATCGGCGCATCGGTCTTCGCGCGCAGTTCTGCCACCATGCTTGCGGTAATTGCCGCCATTTCATGCTCCTTGTTTCAGATCGTCGTCCGGTCGCGCGCTGAAAGGTCTTTGCGTCTTCGCTGCACGCCGGCCTGTCGTCCGGTTTCCATCCGGCCGCCCCACGAGATACGGCGCGTGTGGGACATCCGCATGACAAATTAAAAAAAAGGGGCGTTTATTACGCGCCCCTGTCTGGCCATCAGCCCTGATGCGTTCCACCAGGTGCGGCCTGGCCACGCGTCCCGCGCAATCAAGCCGCGGGCGCCCGCCTTCTTGTGTTTAGCCTTCTTGGACTTCGACGAAGTCGTCGCCGCCACGAGCGGCCTCAACCACTTCCTGGACCGCGTTCGCACGGCCTTCCAGGATCGCGTCGGCCACGCCGCGCACGTACAGTGCAACAGCCTTGCTCGAGTCGTCGTTACCCGGGATGACGTAGTCGATGCCTTCCGGCGAGTGATTCGTGTCAACCACGCCGATCACCGGAATACCCAGCTTGGCAGCTTCGGTCACGGCAATCTTGTGGTAACCAACGTCCACCACGAAGATGGCGTCCGGAATGCCGCCCATGTCCTTGATGCCGCCAATGGACTTCACCAGCTTGTCCATTTCGCGTTCGAACATCAGTGCTTCCTTCTTGCTCATGGTGTCGGTCGCACCGGCTTCCTTGGCGACTTCCATGTCCTTCAGACGTTTGATCGAGGTCTTGACCGTCTTGAAGTTGGTCAGCATGCCGCCGAGCCAGCGGCTGTCGACGAACGGCATACCTGCGCGAGCCGCTTCTTCAGCCAGGATCTCACGCGATTGGCGCTTCGTGCCGACGAACAGGATGGTGCCCCGGTTGGCTGCCAGTTGGCGCACATACTTCAGTGCGTCCTGGTACATCGGCAGCGTCTTTTCCAGGTTGATGATGTGAATCTTGTTGCGATGGCCGAAGATGTAGGGGGCCATCTTGGGGTTCCAGAAGCGGGTCTGGTGGCCAAAGTGGACACCGGCTTCCAGCATTTCGCGCATGGTCACGGACATGAAATTCTCCAGTCGGGTTAGGTCTAAAGCCGCCTCAGACATCTTTCGCATGCGATACGAAAAACACCCGCGGTGAGGCGGCTCGCGATTTCAAGCGCTACCGGCCACACGACCGGCAACTGCTTAGCCTGCGATTATAGCGACAAAAACCCAATCGACTCAAGACCTTCCGAGCATTGGCGACAAACGAAGCAAGACTGGCACCCACCGCCCGAAAACCCCGGCCGGGGCGCTTTGGTGCGATAATTCATGCTTTAGCCACGACGCGGCGCTTCAGGCGCCTGCGTGCAGAAAGAGTCACAGCATGGCCGTTACCATTCACACCGCCGAAGACATTGCGCACATGCGCGTGGCCTGCCGGCTTGCGTCCGAAGTTCTCGACTACATCACCCCGTTCGTCGTGCCCGGCGTGACGACGGGCAAGCTGGACCAGCTGTGCCACGCTTACATGCGTGACGTGCAAGGCACCGTGCCGGCACCGTTGAACTATGCACCGCCCGGCTATCCGCCCTTCCCGGCATCGATCTGCACGTCGGTCAACGATGTGATCTGCCACGGCATTCCGGGCGACAAGGTGCTCAAGAATGGTGACATCGTCAACCTGGACATCACTGTCATCACCAAGGAAGGCTATTACGGCGATACCAGCCGCACCTTCGTTGTGGGCGAAGGCTCGATCCTCGCCAAACGCCTGACGCAGGTCACGTTCGAATGCATGTGGAAGGGTATCGCCGCGGTGCGCCCGGGCGCCCGCCTCGGCGACATCGGCCACGTGATCCAGCAACATGCAGAAGCTGCCGGCTATAGCGTGGTGCGCGAATATTGCGGCCACGGCATCGGCAAGAAATTCCACGAAGATCCGCAGATCCTGCATTACGGCCGCCCCGGCACCGGGATGGAGCTGAAGGCCGGCATGATCTTCACGATTGAACCGATGATCAACGCGGGCAAGCGCGATATCCGCACGATGCCCGACCAGTGGACGGTCAAGACGCGCGATCGCAGCCTGTCGGCGCAGTGGGAACACACGCTTCTTGTGACAGAGACCGGCCACGAAGTGCTGACCGTGTCGGCCTTGACGCCGCCGGCACCGGAATTCGTGCACGAAGGCGCGCCGGCCACGGCCTGATCATCGCGGGCGAGCCGCACCTTCAGCGGCAGCAGCGTCGCGCTGATCTCGCCCCGCCTCGGCTCAACTCCTGCAGCGACCGGCTCGTTCCGGTCGCTGTTTCATTCACGCTCCACTCATGCCCTCCGCTGCCGCTGCCCCTGCCGAAGAAGTCCAACCGCGCGACGCCCTGAAAGCTGAGCGCGCGCACCTGTTCGCGCAGTTCGACCAGCACGCCAACGTTCAGCAGCTCGTGACCAAGCTGGCACGCGCCGTTGACCGTGCGCTGGTGCGGCTCTGGCAAGAGGAGCAGATGCCAGCCGACTGCGCCCTGATTGCCGTGGGCGGCTATGGGCGCGGCGAGCTGTTCCCGTATTCCGACGTCGACATCCTCCTGCTGCTGCCAGGCACCGCCGACAAGGCACTCGAGGCGCGGCTGGAGGCCTTCATCGGCCGCTGCTGGGACATGGGGTTGGATATTGGCTCCTCGGTGCGCACGGTCGACGAGTGCATCAAGGAAGCGGCGCAAGACGTAACAGTGCGCACCTCGCTGCTGGAAGCCCGCCTGTTGACCGGCGACGAAGGCTTGTACCGCACCTTCGAGACGCACTATCAGGGCCATCTGGACGCGGCCGATTTCTTCCAGTCGAAACTGCTGGAGATGCGCCAGCGGCATGCCAAGTACCAGGACACGCCCTACTCGCTCGAACCGAACTGCAAGGAAAGCCCCGGTGGCCTGCGCGATCTGCAGGTCATTCTGTGGATGACGCGGGCGGCTGGTTTCGGCTCCAGCTGGAACGAGCTGCTTGCCAATGGCCTGCTGACGCGCCGTGAAGCGCAGGAGCTGGCAAGCAATGAGCGCTTGCTCAAAACTGTCCGCGCGCGTCTGCACCTGCTGGCCGGGCGCCGGCAGGACGTGTTGGTGTTCGATCTGCAGACGCAACTGGCCGAGTCGTTCGGTTACCGCCCCACCACCGCCAAGCGCGCGAGCGAACAGCTCATGCGCCGCTATTACTGGGTCGCCAAGGCCGTCACGCAGCTCAATACCGTGGTGCTGCAGAACATCGAGGCGAAGCTGTTCCCGAGCGAGCTGGGTATCACGCGGCGGATCAACGATCGCTTTGTCGAGCGACAAGGCATGCTCGAGATTGCCGACGCCGATCTCTACCAGCGCGAGCCGACGGCCATCCTGGAAACCTTCCTGCTGTACGAGCAGACGCGCGGCATCAAGGGATTGGCTGCCAGCACGATGCGCGCGCTCTACAACGCGCGGACGTTGATGGACGCCAAATGGCGCAAGGATCCGGCCAATCGCGCGCTGTTCCTGTCGATCCTGCAGCAGCCGCAGGGCATCACGCACGCGCTGCGCCTGATGAACCAGACCAGCGTGCTCGGCCGCTACCTGGTCAATTTCCGCCGCATCGTCGGGCAGATGCAGCACGACCTGTTCCACGTCTACACGGTCGATCAGCACATCCTGATGGTGGTGCGCAATATCCGACGCTTCTCCATCGTCGAGCACACGCACGAGTTCCCGTTCTGCAGCCAGTTGATGGCGAACTTCGACAAGCCGTGGGTGCTGACCGTGGCGGCGCTGTTCCATGACATTGCGAAGGGACGCGGCGGTGACCACTCCGTGCTCGGCATGTCCGACGCGCGCCGCTTCTGCAAGGAACACGGCATCGCCAAGGAAGACGCCGACCTCATCGTCTGGCTGGTCGAGCATCACCTGACCATGAGCCAGGTCGCCCAGAAGCAGGACCTCGGCGATCCGGAAGTCATCCGTCATTTCGCTGATCTGGTCGGCACCGAACGCCGGCTGACCGCGCTGTATCTGCTCACCGTTGCCGACATCCGCGGCACCAGCCCGAAAGTGTGGAACGCCTGGAAGGGTAAGCTGCTGGAAGACCTGTATCGCATGACGCTGCGCGTGCTCGGCGGCGCCACGACCGACCCGCACGCCGTGCTCGAAAGCCGCAAGGAAGAAGCGCGCGCCCTGCTGCGCTTGGCCGCGCTGGACGACACCGCGCACGAAGCGCTCTGGAAGCAGCTCGACGTGGGCGTGTTCCTGCGTCACGACGCGCGCGACATCGCCTGGTTCACGCGGCACTTCTACAACCGCGTCGACACGACGATCCCGATCGTGCGTGCGCGCATTTCACCGGCGGGCGTCGGCCTGCAGGTGGCGGTGTATTCGCCGGATCGGCCCGATCTTTTTGCGCGCATCTGCGGCTACTTCGAGCGCAAGAGCCTGACGATTCTCGACGCCAAGATCCACACCACCAAGCACGGCTACGCGCTCGACACCTTCCAGGTGGCCGATCCCAGCAGCGGCCTGGTGGAGCCCGGCCATTACCGCGACATCATCACGCTGGTCGAGCACGAACTCGCCGAGCAGATCTCGCGCGAAACCGCCCTGCCCGAGCCGCCGCGTGGGCGCATCTCGCGCCAGTCGCGCAGCTTCCCGATCAAGCCGCGCGTCGACCTGCGGGCAGACGAACGCGGCCAGTACTACCTGCTCTCCATTTCTGCAACAGACCGCACCGGTCTGCTCTACGCCATTGCCCGCGTGCTCGCACACCGTCGCGTGTCGGTGCACACCGCGCGCATCAACACGCTCGGCGAGCGCGTGGAAGACATCTTCCTGGTCGACGGCACTCGCCTGACCCAGGACAACAAACTGCAGCTCGAGCTTGAAAGCGAGCTGCTCGATGCGCTCGCCATCTGAGCGCCAGCCTTACCGGTCTAGATTCATGACTACCGATTCCGATGATTTTCCGGGCGACGACGACAAGCGCCGCGCCAGCGACCCGACGCAGCGCGCCACGCGCCCGGGCAAGCGCACCACGCTCGGCGTGCGCCGCGATGACGAAGGCAATGCCGTGCGTTCGACCGGCAAGCCGCTGCGCTCGTCCGACCTGAACCGCGAGCGCCAGCCGCTGCGCCCATCGCAACGCCGCCCCAAGCCGGAAGAAGGCGCCGGCAAGCCGCCGCGCCCGGCGCGCCCGCCCCGCCGCGACGACGATGGCCAGACGCGCGACGCCAAGCCGCGCCGCATGCAAGGCGATCGCCCGCCGCGTCGCTTTGATGACGAGCGCCCGCCGCGTCGGTTCGAAGATCGCCCACCCCGCCGGTTCGACGACGAACGCCCTCCGCGACGCTTCGACAACGACCAACGGCCGCCCCGTCGCTCTGATGATGAGCGTCCGCCGCGTCGCTTCGAAGATCGCCCACCCCGCCGGTTCGACGACGAACGCCCTCCGCGACGCTTCGACAACGACCAACGGCCGCCTCGTCGCTCTGATGACGAGCGTCCGCCGCGTCGTTTCGAAGATCGCCCGCCTCGCCGATTTGACGACGAACGTCCTCCGCGCCGTTTCGACAACGACCGCCCACCGAGGCGCTTTGACGATGAGCGTCCGCCGCGCAGGTTCAGCGACGATCAACGCCCGCCCCGTCGTTTCGAGGACGAACGCCCGCGCCGCTACGGCGATGATCAACGCGCACCGCGTCGCGATGGCGACCAACGTCCGCCGCGTCGTTTCGACGATGAGCAACGCCCGCCGCGCCGGTTCGAGGATCGCCCGCCACGCAAGTTCGGCGACGACCAACGGCCGCCCCGTCGCTTCGACGACGAGCGCCCGCGCCGCTATGGCGACGATCAACGCGCGCCGCGTCGTGATGGCGATCAGCGTCCTCCGCGACGCTTTGACGACGAACGTCCGCCTCGCCGGTACGGTGACGATCAACGCCCACCGCGTCGATTCGACGATGAGCAGCGGCCGCCGCGGCGCTATGGCGATGACCGCGCTCCGCGTCGTTTTGACAACGACCGTCCGTCGCGACGCTTCGAAGACCGTCCGGCGCGTCCACAACGGCCCGAGCGCGAGCGTGAAGAGCGCGCCCCGCGTCATGCCGAGGAGCAGGCACCGCGCCAGGGCGCGCAAACCGAATCGAGCGGGCTGGTCCGTCTGTCCAAACGCATGTCCGAACTGGGCCTGTGCTCACGCCGCGAGGCTGATGAATGGATTCCGCGCGGCTGGGTATTGGTGGACGGCGAGCCCGTCACCGAGCTGGGGTCACGCGTCAAGCCGGATGCGGTCATCGAAATCCACCAGTCGGCGCGCTCGGAGCAAGGCGAGCGCGTGACCGTGCTGATGCACAAGCCCGTCGGTTATGTGTCCGGCCAGGCAGAAGATGGCTATCAGCCGGCGGTGTCGCTGTTCGTGCCGGAAAACCAATGGGAAGGTGACCCCACACGCAAGCGCTTCGCGCCGTGGCAGCGTCGGGCGTTGGCGCCGGCCGGTCGACTGGATATCGATTCCACCGGGCTGCTGGTGTTGACGCAGGACGGCCGCGTGGCACGCCACCTGATCGGCGAGGATTCAACGGTCGAGAAGGAATACCTGGTCCGCGTCGTGTGGCATTCGCCGGACGGCGTGGTCGAGCACGACATCTCCAAGGTCTTCCCCGAAGAGCTGATGGAAAAGCTGCGCTTTGGCCTGTCGCTCGACGGCGAAGCACTCAAGCCCGCGAAGGTGAGCTGGCAGAACGAAGAGCAACTGCGCTTCGTGCTGCGCGAAGGCAAGAAACGCCAGATCCGCCGCATGTGCGAACAGGTCGGACTGGAAGTGGTGGGCCTGAAGCGCATCCGCATGGGCAGCATCGTGCTGGGCGATCTGCCGGTCGGCCAGTGGCGATTCCTGGGGCCGTTCGAGAAGTTCTGAGGCAGCCTCTGCCCCAACAAAAAACCGGTCAGCGCACCCTGCGTTGACCGGTTTTCTTTTTGCGCGCTGCCTACGTTACAGATGCGGAGCCTGGCAGGCTGCGCCCGAGGTGTTGGCCGACGCGGGCATGCCGAACACGGCCTGTGCACCACAACGCGAACCAAACATCTTCGCTTGGTCGTGGCCCACGCCAACCACTTCGTGCGCCTGGTGGTTGACGCGCTTGCGCCCTGCCAGGTAGCGCTCGTAGCGCCAATAGTTGCGGGCACGATCGAGGCGCGTCGGGCCTTCGGCTTCCGCACCGCACAGCTTGTCGAGCACGCGGTGGTTCGGATCGTTGTCGCTCGTGCCGACCAGGTAGGTCACGTGGCGCTGCGCGTATCGGTTGAACAACTGACGGCCGGTCTTGCCGGCGGCATACGGCACCATGTCGACCATGCCGTATTTGTAGTGATCGTAGTCGGGGCAGACGCTGGTGCTGTAGCGCGCAAAGCCCTTGCCGCGCGGTCGCTCCGGCGTGAAATACAGATACGACGACGGGTTGGCGACCACGTAGCGCAGATCGATGCCGCGCTTGCGGATGGCCTCGTCCACGTTGTTGAGCACGGCGTAGCGCTGCACGATCTGGCCGCCGCCCGAATGGCCTGCCACCGTCACGCGCTTGACGTTGGGCGCACGCGCCGGGTCGGTCACGTAGCCGATCAGGTCATCGAGCACCTTGAGCGAACTCAGGTCCGTGTACGGCGCGTTGGTGGCGTTGAAGCCGCCGATCCAGCCATCCACCGACCACACCGGCATGCCGTCGAAGCCCTTGCCTTCATCGGGCGTGCCGGGAAAGTTCGGGGCGATCAGCAGGACTTCGTCGGGATTGCGGCCGCTGGCCTGGAGCAGATCGGCACCAGCGGTGTAGTAGTCGTTGCCGTTGCGTTGCAGGCCGTGCTGCACGAACACGACTTCGCGAATGCGGCTCAGATCGCCATCAAGCGGATGGTTGGCGTAGACGGGGAAATCGTAGCCCGCTGCATCGGTGCCAAGATGCACGCGCTGCCAGACGGGCCCCTGAGGCTTCTGCGCAGCCGACGCAGCCGCGGTCGTTTCCGGCGTCTGCGGCCCCGCGCATGCGGCCAGCCCCAGCATTGCAGTCATGGCCACGCCAAGCGCCAGCCGGCGCCAGCCCCTCGAACCATCGCGCTTCATATCGTCTCCGTGGTGGATGAAACACGCGCCGACCCGCCCCCGCAGGTCCGACGCTCCCGCAGTCGCGATCAGTCGTCGTGATTGGCGGGCAATTCCGGGAACAGCACTTCGGTAAAACCGAAGCGAGTGAAATCCTTCACGCGCATGGGATACAGCACGCCCTGCAGGTGATCGCATTCGTGCTGCACGACGCGGGCGTGGAAGCCCTCGGCAATACGGTCGATGGCATGGCCATGCTGGTCAAAGCCGGTATAGCGCAGGCGTGTGTAGCGCGGCACCACACCGCGCAGGCCGGGTACCGAGAGGCAACCCTCCCAGCCCTCTTCCATCTCGTCCGACAGCGGTTCGAGAGTCGGGTTGATCAACACCGTCTTGGGCACCGCCGGCGCATCCGGATATCGCTCGTTGCGATCGAACCCGAAGATGACGACTTGCAGGTCCACGCCGATCTGCGGGGCCGCCAGGCCGGCACCGCGCGCCGCATCCATGGTGTCGAACATGTCTTCGATCAAGGCGGTCAGTTCGGGCGTGTGAAAGCGCTCGACCCGCTTGGCCACCCGCAGCAGCCGGCTGTCGCCCATCTTCAGGATGTTTCGGATCATGACTGGTCTCCCGCCGGATTTTTTAACAGCGCGAGCATACCCGCTTCGTCCAGAACCTTCACGTTCAATTCCTCGGCTTTGGCGAGCTTGCTGCCGGCGTCTTCTCCGGCGACAACGAAGTCGGTCTTCTTCGACACCGAACCCGACACCTTGGCGCCCGCCGCTTCCAGCATGGCCTTGGCTTCGTCGCGCGTGAGGCTCGGCAACGTGCCGGTCAACACGACCGTCTTGCCGGCCAGCACGCCTTCTTCCGCGGCTTCTGCGGGCATGGTGGCAAGCAGCTCGCCGCGCAGCACGTCCAGCTTTTCCAGTTGCGCGCGATGGTCGTGCGAGGCGAGCCATTCGAGCAGTGACGCCGCCACATCGGCCGGCAGACCTGCCAACTGCTCGGCTTCAACGCTGGCCAACTGCGCAAGCGTGGGCGCTGCCACCGCCAACTGCTTGGCACGCGTGGCCGTGAGCTTGGGCACGCCGAGCGTGGCGTACAGCTCGGCCGGCTCCAGCTTCTCGCGCAGCTTCGCGTTCGGCGCGTGCTCGCCTTGCGGCGCGACCCCGGCTTCGAGCAATGCATCCAGTGCCTGCTGATTCTTCGGCTCGGCAAAGAAGTCGGCGATGGCCTCCGCCACCGTGGCGCCCACGTCGGGCAGCGCGAGCAGCAGCGGCGCGGGCGCGCGCCGGATGATGGCCAGGCTGCCGAGCCAGTCCGCGAGTGTCTTGGCGGTCGACTCGCCCACGTGGCGAATGCCAAGCGCAAAAAGGAAGCGCGCCAGCGGTGGTGTCTTGCTGGCCTGGATGCCCTCCAGCAGATTCTCGGCCCACTTGGTGGCGATCTTGCCGGAGGAAACCGTCTCGGGCGTCACGCCATCACGCTCGTCCGCGCGGCGCTTCATCTCCAGGAAGTCTTCGAGCTTGAGCTTGTACAGATCGGCGATGCCGTGCACGTAGTCCAGCTCGACGAGGTTGTCGATGTAACGCTCGCCCAGGCCTTCGATGTCCATCATGCGGCGGCCGGCAAAGTGGCGGATCGCCTCTTTGCGCTGCGCCGAGCAGAACAGGCCGCCCGAGCAACGGGCCACCGCCTCGCCCTCTTCACGCACGACGTGCGAGCCGCACACCGGGCACGTCTTCGGCAGTTCGAACGGCGGGTACTTGGGCTGCTGCTTCGGACTGAACAAGTCGCTGCCCGGCACGTCGTCCATCGGGCGGCGGTCGAGCACCACGCTCACCACCTCGGGGATCACGTCACCGGCGCGCCGGACGATCACGGTGTCGCCGACGCGAACGTCCTTGCGGCGCACTTCGTCTTCGTTGTGCAGCGTGGCGTTGGTGACCGTCACCCCGCCAACGAACACCGGCACCAGCCGCGCCACCGGCGTGATGGCGCCTGTGCGGCCGACCTGCACGCCGATCGACTCGACCGTGGTCAGTGCTTCCTGCGCCGGATATTTGTGCGCGACCGCCCAGCGCGGTTCACGCGTGCGAAAGCCGAGTTCGCGTTGCAGCGCCAGCGAGTTGACCTTGTAGACCACGCCATCGATGTCGAACGGCAAGCTGTCGCGCTTGGCACCGATGGCGTCATGAAACTCGACCAGGCCATCTCCGCCCTTCACCGCGGCGCGTTCCGCGCTGACCGGAAAACCGAACGCCTGCAGCGCGTCGAGCATGCCGGAATGCGTCTCGGGCATGCCCTTCCAGCCGACCACCTCGCCCAACCCATAGGCGAAGAACGAGAGCGGGCGCTCGGCAGCCATCTTCGGATCGAGCTGGCGCACGGCGCCGGCCGCGGTGTTGCGCGGATTGACGAAGGTCTTGTCGCCGCGCTCGCGCTGGCGTGCGTTGAGCTTTTCGAAGTCGTCGCGGCGCATGTAGACCTCGCCACGCACTTCCAGCACGTCAGGCACATGACCATCAACGGGCGACAACCCCAGCGGAATCTGGCGGATCGTGCGGATGTTCTGCGTGACGTCTTCGCCCGTGGTGCCGTCGCCGCGCGTGGCCGCCTGCACGAGATAACCGCGCTCGTAGCGCAGGCTGATCGCCAGGCCGTCGAACTTCAGCTCGGCGGCATATTCGACGGGCGGGTCGGTATCGTCGAGGCCCAGCTCGCGGCGTACGCTCGCATCAAATGCACGCGCGCCGTTGGCGGTGGTGTCGGTCTCGGTGCGGATCGACAGCATGGGAATGACATGCCTGACCGCCGCAAACTCGGGCAGGACGGCGCCGCCGACCCGCAGCGTGGGCGAGTCGGGCGTCTTCAGCTCGGGATGTTCGGATTCCAGCGCTTCCAGCTCGCGATAGAGCCGGTCGTATTCAGCGTCGGGCACGCTGGGCTGGTCGAGCACGTAGTACTCATGGGCGTAGCGGTTCAGCTCGGCGCGCAGCCAAGCTGCCCGCGCCTCGGGCGTGGCACCGGACGCGGGTTCTGCAATCTTGCGCATCGTGCGTCCGTCAGTGGCTGAACAAGCGGACCGCAGTGCTCGAACCGGCCGGGATGCCGCGCGATTCGAGCTTGTCGTACAGCACCCGCAGATGCTTCTGGATGGCGACGAACGATTGCTCCGTCAGCGGACGCAGGTTGTCATCCACGACCTGCGCACCCATGCGCTGCGACAGCGTGTAGGCGTATTCGCACACCAGCTTGAACGGCTTGCTCGCCTCTTCCGCCACCGGGACATCGAGCAACAGCGTGATCTGACGACCCGCCTTGACGGTCAGGTCATCGCGCAGGAAGTTGGTGTCGCCAAACTGCAGGGTGAACAGCGCGCGCTGCACACCATCGGCACCGGCGTGAAAGCGCGTGAAACGGGTGCCGTCGCGCGAGAGCACCAGCCCGTCTTGCGTGGCCACCGTCTGCACATACGCTGCCGACCAGGGCGCCCCGTCGGAGATCACGCTTACGCCCAGTTGCACGTCGCACTCCGCGGCAAACGCGTCGAGTTCACGCGCGTTGGAAATCGTCTCGTTCATGTCCGGCAGTTCCGGCACGGCATCGGCCGCTTCCGACAGCGGATCGATGGCGTTGATGAATTCCGAGAACTCCAGCGCATTCAGCGGGCCCGTGCGGTTGGCCAGCTGCACGGCCACTTGCACGTCAAGGTAACGCTGACCGGCGCGGATGGCTTCCCACGCATTGGCGGCGGGGTTCAAACCTTCCACGTGAATCTGCTTGGTGCCTGCGCGGCGCAGCTTGGTCAGCGCCGGCAGCAGGCGATCGCCCGACACTTCGCGTTCCGGATGCAGCGGCACGATGCAATCGATCAGCGGATCGATCACGCCATTGGCGGGCTCCAGCGAACCCGGCGCAGGCTCGGCAACCTCTTCCGCTTCGGCCGTTTCGAGCGCGGCATCGTCGCCCGCGGGCGTGAGTTCAGCGCCGATCACGCCGGCTTCGGTTTCAGCGCTGCCCGTAGCAGGCGTATGCGTCTTCGCCGAGAACCCCGGCTCAAGACGCGGTTCGACGCGGTCGATTTCATCGCGCTCGCCGCCGAGGGCAGGTTCGGCGCGCTCGGTCCAACCTTCGCCGCGGGGCGTCTCGTCGACGGCCGGGTTGTATACCTCGGGGCGGCGCGCCTTGCGGATCTGCCACTGGTTGTAGACAACGATCACCAGCACAAACACCACGCCTGCGCCCAGCAGGGCCATCACCAGGTTGTTGTCCTGCATTTACGCTGCCTCCGCCATGGTCAGCGCGGCATCCATGTCCACCGCCACGATCCGGGACACACCTTGCTCCTGCATGGTCACACCGATGAGCTGTTGCGCCATTTCCATCGCAATCTTGTTGTGAGAAATAAAAACGAATTGGGTCTTGTCGGACATGCGCTTGACCATGTTGGCGTAGCGCTCGGTGTTGGCGTCGTCCAGCGGCGCGTCCACCTCATCCAGCAAGCAGAACGGGGCCGGATTGAGCTGGAACATCGCAAACACCAGCGCAATGGCGGTCAGCGCTTTCTCGCCGCCCGACAGCAGGTGAATGGTCGAGTTTTTCTTGCCCGGCGGCTGCGCCATCACCTGCACGCCCGCATCGAGAATCTCTTCGCCCGTCATCATCAGCTTGGCCTGGCCGCCGCCGAACAGCGTCGGGAACAGCTCGCCAAAGTGATAGTTGACCTGGTCGAACGTACCTTGCAGCAGCGCGCGTGTTTCCTGGTCGATCTTGCGGATGGCGTCTTCCAGCGTGGTGATGGCGTCGGTCAAATCAGCCGATTGCGCATCGAGGAAGCCCTTGCGCTCGCGCGCCGCCGCCAGTTCGTCCAGCGCGGCCATGTTGACCGGGCCGAGCGCGTTGATGGCGTTGTTGATGCGTGTGACTTCGCCTTGCAGGTACGACGGCTTCAAGTCGCCCGTCAGACGTTCCGCCAACGCCGCTTCGTCAACATTGGCAGCGGTGAGTTGCTCGGTGAACTGCTCCTGGTTCAGGCGCGCGGCCTGCTCCTTCAACTGCAGCTCGGTGATGCGATCGCGCAGCGGTTGCTGGGCGCGTTCGGCGGTCAGGCGTTGCTCGTCGTGCGTGCGCAGTTGCGCGGTCAGCGCGTCCAGTTCCATGCGCGCCAGCCCGAGCTTTTCTTCCTTCTCGGCACGGCGCTCCAGTGCTTCCTGCAGTCCGGTATGCGCGGTCTGCTCGTTGATGGTTTCCAGCTCGGCGCGCGCGTTTTCCAGCGTCAGCACGATCTGCTGCGCCTGGTCGCTCGCCACCTGGATGTTGCGCTTCAGTTCGGCAATGCGGTTCTGCAGATTGCGTTCGGCAAAGTGCGCCTCCTGTGCGCCACGCTCCTGATCGCGCAAGGCGTTGCGTGCGTCGCTCAGGCGAACTTCCAGCGCTTCGAACGCCTGCTGGCTGTCTTCGAAACGCGCCTGCATGTCGGCGAGCGCCGCGTCGTGCTGTTCGAACGTCGCTTCGGATTCGGCACGGATGGCGCGCTGCTCTTCGATCTGCGCGCGAATCTCTTCCAGCTCACTGTCGATCTGGCCGCTGCGCGCGTTGTAGCGCTCCATCGCCTGCGACAGTTTGAGCACATCCATCTGCAACACGTGGACGCGGCGCGTGGCCTGTTCGGCGCGAGCCCGCACCTGCGTGAGGTTCTGGCTGGCCTGGCTGTACGCCGCTTCAGCACGCACGGCGGCGCTCTTGGCTTCGTCCGCCAACAGCATCTGCGCACGCACCTGCTTGTTCAGGTTTTCGATTTCCTGCGCGCGAGCCAGCATGCCGGCCTGCTCGGAATCGGGCGCGTACAACTGCACCGACGACCGGCCAATCAGATGCCCAGCCTGGACGACAAACGTGCCGCCTTCCGGCAGCGTCTGCCGCGCAGCGAGCGCAGCCTGCATGTCGTCGGCGATATAGACGTCGGCCAGCCAGTCTTGCAGCACGGCGCGCATGCCGGGCTCCGTCACTTGCACCAGCGACATCAACGGACGCAACCCGGCGGGCGCTTCCACCGGACGCGCGGCAGGCGGCGGCGCATAGAAGGCGAGCTTGGCGGGCGGCGCGTCGGCCGCAAACGCCTTGATCCAATCGAGGTTGGAGACTTCCAGCGCGCCAAGCTTTTCGCGCAGCACCGCTTCGAGTGCGGGCTCCCAGCCCTGCTCGATCTGCAGCTTCTTCCAGAAGCGCGGCAAATCGCTCAGTTCGTGCTTGGCCAGCCACGGCTGGACCTTGCCGTCGGTCTGCACGTTTTCCTGCAGTTGCTTGAGCGCGGCAAGGCGGGCTTCCAGGCTGGCAATCGCGGCGGCTTCCGATTGCACGCGGTCCTGCGCGGCACGGCGTGCCTCGTCGAGCTGCGGCACCTGAGTCTCGGCGTCTTCCAGCGCGGCTTGCGCTTCGGCCAGCACCTCTTCCTGCTCGGCCAGTTCGGCGCGCAGCGTTTCGAGCTGCACGTCGTCCGGCTTGTCGAGGCCTGAGGATTCCTGCGTCAGACGTTCGCGGCGCTGCTCAAGCTGCAGCAGCGCCTGATCAGCATTGCGCTGGTGCGCGGCTTCGAGCTTGAGCGCCTGTTCGGATTGCAGGATCGCGGCGCGCTGATCGTTCAGCGCGGTCTGCGCATCGCGCCACTGCGCTTCCATGGCGGGGAGTTCGTCGGCTTTGCGCGCGACATCCTCGGCCGCCTGCGCGGCACGCTCCTCGGCCATGGCCAGCTCTTCCTCGGCCGCGGCGAGGTCTTCCTGCGCCTGCTCGCCCTGCGTGTGCCACTGTTCCTGCTGTGCGGTGAGCGTGGCGATCTGCTGCTGGATCCGGTTGCGCGATTCCACCACGTAGCGGATCTCGGCTTCCAGGCGGCTGACTTCGGAGTTGGCTTCGTAGAGCGCGCCCTGCGCGGCATGCATCGCGTCGGACGACGCGTAATGCGCCACGCGCATCGTTTCGAGTTCGGCCTCGATATGACGCAGCTGCGCGGTCTGCGCTTCCAGATCGATCTGCGCCTGTTCGATGGCGCGCTGATGGCGCTCCTGCTCAGCCTGCGCTTCCCGCTTGCGCAGCAGCCACAGCAGGTGCTGTTTCTCTTCGCCGTCGGCCTGCAGCGCCTGGAAGCGCTGCGCCACTTCCGCCTGGCCCTCGAGCTTTTCGAGGTTGGAGCCAAGTTCGCGCAGGATGTCTTCCACGCGTGTGAGGTTTTCACGCGTGTCGGAGAGGCGGTTTTCGGTTTCGCGGCGGCGTTCCTTGTACTTGGACACACCCGCGGCTTCTTCCAGGAAGATGCGCATGTCATCGGGCTTGGCCTCGATGATGCGGGAGATCATCCCCTGCCCGATGATGGCGTAGGCGCGCGGCCCCAGGCCCGTGCCGAGGAAAATGTCCTGGATGTCGCGGCGGCGCACCGCCTGGTTGTTGATGAAGTACGACGAGGTGCCATCGCGGCTCAGGACGCGCTTGACCGCCACTTCGGCGTATTGGCTCCACTGGCCGGCGGCGCGGCCTTCCGCGTTGTCGAAAACGAGTTCGACGCTGGCGCGGCCAGCCGGCTTGCGCTGGGTCGAGCCGTTGAAGATGACGTCCTGCATCGATTCGCCGCGGAGTTCCGCAGCGCGTGATTCGCCGAGCACCCAGCGCACGGCGTCGATGATGTTGGATTTACCGCAACCGTTCGGGCCGACGATGCCGACAAGCTGGCCCGGAACATGGAAATTGGTCGGATCGACGAAAGACTTGAAGCCTGCGAGCTTGATCGAAGAGAGGCGCACGTTGTGTTCGTCTCGAAGGGATCAGAAAAGGGGGATAAAGCGGGCGCCCCAGGAGCGCGCCTTGAGCGTCACACCAACGCCGTTCGGCGCGGACTCACAAGGCACGCCCCAGGGGCGCGGATGGCGTCATCATACCATTCGCACCCGGGCCTCCCGCCAATCAAATCGCTACAAAAATGGACGAAATTTGCAGCGCGCGAGGCCAAATTGCTGCGGATTTGTAAGCAGTTTCACCTTCATGACAAACGGCGTCAGTCCGGCCGGCGGGTACGCGAAGGCGCCGGCGCGGCGAGCCAGTCAAGCAGCGCATTGTGCAGCGCATCAGGATCCTGGATTTGTGGCGCATGGCCCGCATCCGGGAATTCCACCAGCGTCGCGCGCGGAATGGCCTTGGCAGCTGCGCGGCCGAGTTCGGGGTAATGCCCCAGCTGCGCCCGTGCTTCGGGCGGCGCCGCGTCCTTGCCGATGGCGGTGGTGTCTTTCTGGCCGATGAGCAGCAGCGTCGGCGGGCGCAACTGGCCGAACTCATAGACGACGGGCTGCGTGTAGATCATGTCGTACAGCAGTGCGGAATTCCACGCCACCAGATCGCGCCCCGGGCCGCGGTACATGCCGGCCAGCATCTGCACCCACGGTTCGTATTGCGTGCGCCATTGCCCGGCGTAGTACGTGGACTGCTCGTAGGCGCGGATGCGCTCGGCGGTGGTTTGCTTCTCACGCGCGAACCATTGGTCGACCGTCATGGACGGCACGCCCTTGGCTTTCCAGTCCTCCAGGCCGATCGGGTTGATCATCACCAGCCGCGACACCGCGCTCGGATACATCAGCGCGTAGCGCGTCGCCAGCATGCCGCCCGTCGAATGGCCGATCAGGATGGCCTGCTCGATCCCGAGCGACGCCAGCAGCGCATGCGTATTGCTCGCTAGTTGCTGAAACGTGAACTGATAGGCGCGCGGCTTGCTCGATTTGCAGAAGCCGATCTGATCCGGGGCGATCACGCGGTAGCCGGCACCCGTCAGCGCGGCGATGGTGCCTTCCCAGGTGGCCGCGCAGAAGTTCTTGCCGTGCAGGAGCACCGCCACCTGACCGTTCGGCCGTTTCGGCGCAACGTCCAGATACGCCATCTCCAGCGCGGCGCCCTGCGACTCGAACTTGAAGAGCTTGACGGGCGCCGGGTAATCGAAGCCTTCCAGGCGCGGGCCATACGCGGGGCCGGTCTCCGCCGGAGCGGCGTGCGCGGCCGCAGCGGCCGTCGACAGTGCAAACGTCAGCGCGATGGAAATCAAACGAAGCAACATCGGCAACTCCTTGGTTGGTTGGCGAAACGCCGGCAGCCTTACTTGCGCCGCGACAGCCCCGACAGCGCCCCGGCCAGGATGATGCAGGCGCCGCCCACCATCTCCTGTGGGGACAGACGCTCTGCCGTCAGCAGCGCCGACGACACGGCCGCGACCACGATCTCGAACAGCATCAGCAGCGCCGCACGATTGGCGGGCAAGCGTTGCAGGCCGCGCTGCACCATCGCATTGCCGCCGACCAGCACGCAAGCCATGCCAGCCAGCAGCAGCCACGTATTGCCCTGTGAAAAAGCCGCCGGTACCGTGCGCACGCCGTCGAGCATCAGCGCAGCCGGAAAGCCCACCAGCGCGCAGCCGGTGAAGACGACCACGGTCCGCATCTCCGGGCGCATGGTCGGATGACGCTGCCCCGCCAGGCGGGACAGCACGTTGTTGCACGCAAAAGCGAGCCCCGCAATCAGCCCCGCCCATTCCGCCGCTGAACCGGGCCACGGCGTGCCGGCCTGGCCCGACCACAGCATCATCACCGCACCCGACAGCGCCAGCGCGAGCAGCACACCGCCACGCCAGCCCAACCGCTCGTGCAGCCACAGGCGTGCTAGCAGCGCCGTCCAGACGGGCGTCAGATAGAACAGGAGCAGCACGCGCATGACCGTGCCGTGCACCGTGCCCCAGACAAAGCCGGCGTTGGTGATGCCCGCCGCGATCCCCAGCGCCGGGATCAGCCACGACCACTGGAACGTCGAAAAGTGACGACGCAGCACCACGGCAGCCAGCACGGCCGCAGCCGCGCCCGCCATCGACGAGGCCAGCATGCTGCCGAGCCCCCAGCCGGCCAGCAGGCGGTACGGATACCAGGAAATGCCCCAGACCGAGGCGCCCAGGAGGATGAAGAGTGCCGCCGCCCATTGCGGCTCGTGGTGGGCGGACGCGTCCGCCGAGGAGGCTATCGATGTCATCTAAGCAATAAAAAAACGGCGGAAATCCGCCGCATGCAGCATTGTCTTGGGGCGGCCAGCACACGTTGGCCGTATAATTTCGGGCTTCCCGGCAAGCGCCCAGCTTGCCCCGCTGACCAGCCCAACACCGCCGCCCACACCGTGAATCCGCGCCTGTCCGCCCTCCAGCCGTATCCGTTCGAGAAACTGAAAGCGCTTGTGAAGGACGTCACGCCCAGCGCCGCCCATACGCCGATCAGCTTCGGCATCGGCGAGCCCAAGCACCCGACGCCGGCCCTGGTGAAAGATGCGCTGACGGCGGCGCTTGGCGGGCTGGCGAATTATCCCACGACGCTCGGTTCCGATGCACTGCGACAGTGCATCGCCGCATGGCTGGAGCGCCGCTACGGCTTGCCGAAGGTCGACCCGGCCACCGAAGTGATTCCGGTCAACGGCTCGCGCGAGGCGCTGTTCTCGTTCGCGCAGACCGTGATCGACGGCAGCAAGCCCGGCGCCCGCGTGCTGTGCCCGAACCCGTTCTACCAGATCTACGAAGGCTCGGCGCTGCTGGCCGGCGCCACGCCGCTGTTCGCCAACAGCGACCCGGCGCGCAACTATGCGCCCGATTTCGCCGCGATCACGCCCGAAGAATGGCGCAACGTGCAGCTCGTCTTCGTATGCAGCCCCGGCAACCCGACCGGCGCCGTGCTCACGCTCGAAGACTGGAAGCAGCTCTTCGCGCTGTCGGACGAATACGGCTTCATCATCGCGTCGGACGAGTGCTACTCCGAAATCTATTTCGACGAGGCCAATCCGCCGCTGGGCGCACTGCAGGCCGCGCACCAACTGGGCCGCGGCTTTGACCGCCTGGTGATGTTCTCGAGCCTGTCCAAGCGCTCCAACGTGCCGGGCATGCGCTCCGGTTTCGTGGCCGGCGACGCCAAGCTGCTCAAGGCCTACCTGCTGTATCGCACGTATCACGGCAGCGCGATGAGCCCGTCGGTGCAATCCGCTAGCATCGCTGCGTGGAACGACGAGGCCCATGTGCGCGACAACCGCGCGCAGTACGTCAAGAAGTTCCAGCAGGTCACGCCGATGCTGGCCGAGGTGCTGGACGTGGCCCTGCCCGATGCAGCCTTCTATCTGTGGGCCAACGTCAAGCGCACGGGCCTGTCGGACACCGAATTCGCACGTCAGCTGCTGGCCGCCAAGAACGTCGCCGTCCTGCCGGGCAGCTACCTCGCCCGCGAGGCGCACGGCACGAATCCGGGCCAGGACTACGTCCGCATCGCGCTGGTGGCCGGCGTGGACGAATGCCTGGAAGGTGCGCGCCGCATCGTCGAGTTCTGCCAGCAACGCTGAACCTGATTTTTCTCTTCTGTTTCCTCTCCGAGAGCCAACAAGACCATGACGCAACAACTGCAATCCCTGATCGACCAAGCGTGGGAAGACCGCGCCAACCTGTCGCCCAAGTCCGCTCCGGCCGATGTCCGCGAAGCCGTCGCCAACGTGATCGGCCAGCTCGATCGCGGCGCGCTGCGTGTGGCCGAGAAGAAGGACGGCGAGTGGATCGTCAATCAGTGGATCAAGAAGGCTGTGCTGCTGTCGTTCCGCCTGGAAGACAACGCGCCGATGGCTGCCGGCGGCTTCACGCAGTTCTACGACAAGGTGCCGAGCAAGTTCGCCAACTACACGGCAGAAGACTTCGCCGCGGGTGGCTTCCGCGTGGTGCCGCCGGCCGTGGCGCGCCGTGGCTCGTTCATCGCCAAGAACGCCGTGCTGATGCCGTCGTACGTGAACATCGGCGCCTATGTGGATGAAGGCACGATGGTCGACACGTGGGCCACCGTCGGTTCGTGCGCACAGATCGGCAAGAACGTACACCTGTCCGGCGGCGTGGGCATCGGCGGCGTGCTGGAGCCGCTGCAGGCCAACCCGGTCATCATCGAAGACAACTGCTTCATCGGCGCGCGCTCGGAAGTCGTGGAAGGCGTGATCGTTGAAGAGAACTCGGTCATCTCGATGGGCGTGTACCTTGGTCAGTCGACCAAAATCTACGACCGCGAAACCGGTGAAGTCAGCTACGGCCGCATTCCGGCGGGCTCGGTGGTGGTGGCGGGCAACCTGCCGTCGAAGGACGGCACGCACAGCCTGTACTGCGCCGTGATCGTCAAGAAGGTCGACGCCAAGACGCGCGCCAAGGTTGGCCTGAACGAGCTGCTGCGCGGCGATTAAGCACCGGCGCAAGGCATGCCTGCTAGTCTTGCGGGCATGCCAACCACTTCAAGCGCAGCCATGTCCGAACGCAATGCCACCGGCTCCCGCTTCGGCAAGCTGCGCCAACGCATCATGGGTCTTGATCCAAACACCATCGGGACTGTCCTGTCGCTGCTGCCCACCATCCTGGAGCAGGCGAACAAGACCATCGACAAGTTCAAGAACCGCAAGAAAGCCGGCACCGAAGCTGCCCGCGCAGAAGGCGCCGCGCCCGACCCGAATACACGCATTGCCGAGCTGGAAGCGGCGATCCTGCAGCAGGCTGAATCCGTCAAGCTGCTGGCTGAGCAGCACGCCATCACCATCGACGCGCTGCGCGACGAAGCCGCGCGGCTGGAGCGCCGCCTGAAGCGCATGACATGGCTGGCGTCCATCGGTTTTGCCTTGGCCGTTGCCGCCCTGTCGTTTGCCCTGCAAGCCTCTCGACACTGATTGCGAATCCCACCATGACGACCCTGCACGGCATCCCCAATTGCGACACCGTGAAGAAAGCCCGCACGTGGCTCGAATCAAACGGCGTTGCCTACACGTTTCACGATTTCAAGAAGCAAGGCGTGAGCGCCGACATGCTGGCCGGCTGGCTCAAGCATGTGCCGCTCACCACGCTGCTCAACCGCAAGGGCACCACGTGGCGCGCCCTGTCTGACGCCGACAAGGCCCGCGCCGAAGACGAAGCCGGCGCCATCGCGCTGATGCAGGCCAACCCGTCGCTCATCAAGCGTCCGGTGCTCGTGCACGGCAAAAGCGTCAACGTCGGCTTCTCGGCGGATCAGTACGCCGCCCTGTTCTAACCACAACAACATCACCGTGACTGTCGTCATGTCGAACATGCAGCCCACGCTTGCCCTCACTGAAGACCTGATCCGCCGCCGCTCCGTCACGCCCGAAGACAAGGGCTGCCAGGACGTGCTGATCGAACGCCTGACCGCCGCCGGCTTCGAATGCGAAACCGTGATCAGCGGCCCGGACCACTTTCGGGTGACCAACCTGTGGGCCGTCAAGCGCGGCCGCGCCGGCACCGACGGCAAGCTGCTCGTTTTCGCAGGCCACACCGATGTGGTGCCCACCGGCCCCGTCGAGCAATGGAGTTCCGATCCGTTCGAGCCCACGCACCGTGACGGCAAGCTTTACGCCCGCGGCGCGGCCGACATGAAGACATCGATTGCCGGCTTCGTGGTGGCCTCGGAAGAATTCGTTGCTGAGCATCCGGACCACGCCGGCTCGATCGGCTTCCTGATCACCAGCGACGAAGAAGGCCCGGCGCACGACGGCACCGTCAAGGTGTGCGACCTGCTGCGCGCACGCGGCGAGCGCCTCGACTACTGCGTGGTCGGCGAGCCGACTTCCGTCTCCACCCTCGGCGACATGGTCAAGAACGGACGACGCGGTTCGCTCTCGGGCAAGCTCACGGTGAATGGCGTGCAGGGCCACATCGCCTACCCCCATCTGGCCAAGAACCCGATCCACCTGGCTGCCCCCGCGCTGGCCGAGCTGGCCGCCGCCAAGTGGGACGACGGCAATGCCTACTTTCCGCCGACGACCTGGCAGATGTCGAACATCCACGGCGGCACGGGCGCGACGAACATCATTCCCGGCCACGTCACGATCGACTTCAACTTCCGCTTCTCGACCGCCAGCACGCCGGACGGCTTGAAGGCGCGCGTGCACAGCATTCTTGATGCGCACGGCCTCGACTACACGCTCGACTGGACGCTGGGCGGCGAGCCCTTCCTGACTGAGCGCGGCGACCTGTCCGAAGCCCTCGCCTCCGCCATCCAGGCCGAGTGCGGCGTGACGACCGAACTGTCGACCACGGGCGGCACGTCGGACGGCCGCTTCATCGCCAAGATCTGCCCGCAGGTGATCGAGTTCGGCCCGCCGAACGCGAGCATCCATAAGATCGACGAACACGTCGAAGTGGCGTTTATCGAGCCGCTGAAGAACGTGTATCGCCGCGTCTTGGAAACGTTGATCGCCTGAGGTTGCCCCGATGGCGCGCAACGTCGAGATCAAGGCGCGTGTGCGCGATGTGGCTGCGCTGATTGAACGCGCGGCCGCCATCGCGGATTCCGGCCCCCAGCGCATCGAGCAGGACGACACGTTCTTCGCCTGCGCGAACGGGCGCCTGAAGCTGCGGCAGTTCTCGCCCGAGCGCGGGGAGCTGATCCACTACTTCCGCGCCAACAGCGCCGGCCCGCGCGTGTCCAGCTACCACATCGTTCCGACCAGCGCGCCCGATGCCCTGCGCGACACGCTGGCCGCCGCCATCGGCACCGCCGGCCGGGTCATCAAGGTGCGCCAGCTGTACCTCGCCGGCCAGACGCGCATTCATGTCGATGCGGTGAAAGACCTCGGCGATTTCGTCGAACTCGAAGTCGTGCTGCGCGATACGCAGTCCGAAGACGACGGCGTGAAGGCCGCCCACCAACTGATGCACGCCCTCGGCATTGCCGAATCCGACCTGCTCGACGTGGCCTACGTCGACCTGCTTGCTGCCACCCCACGCTGAGCCAACTCACGTCACCCATGACCACGCCTACCCTCCCCGCTTCCCACCCGTTCACCACCGTGCGCGACCTGCTGCGCTACGCCGTGTCGCGCTTCACCGCGGCGGGCCTCGTCTTCGGCCACGGCAGCGAGAATGCCTACGACGAAGCCGCCTACCTGATCCTGCACACGCTGCACCTGCCGATCGACACGCTCGAGCCGTTCATGGACGCGCGCCTGCTGCCCGAAGAAGTGGCGGCCGTACTGAAGGTGATCGAGCGCCGCGCCGTCGACCGCGTGCCCGCTGCGTACATCACGCACGAGGCGTTCATGCACGGCATGCGCTTCTACGTGGACGAGCGCGTGATCGTGCCGCGCAGCTTCATCGGCGAATTGCTCGAAGACGGGCTGGAACCGTGGATCGACCAGGAAGACGGCCCGACCGACGTGCTGGAGCTGTGCACCGGCTCGGGCTGCCTGTCGATCCTGGCGGCGCTGCAATGGCCCAATGCGACGATCGACGCGGTGGACCTGTCGCCGGATGCGCTGGTGGTGGCCAATCGCAATGTCGACGAATACCGCCTGCAAGACCGCATCCGCCTGCACGAGGGCGACCTGTATGCGCCGCTGCCGCCGGGCGTGCATTACGACGTGATCCTGACGAACCCGCCGTACGTAAATGAGGCGTCGATGCAGGCGCTGCCGCCCGAGTACCGCGCCGAGCCGCACATGGCGCTGGCCGGCGGCAACGACGGCATGGACATCGTGCGCCGCATCCTGGCCGACGCACCCCGGCACCTCAAGCCGCACGGCGTGCTGGTGGTGGAAATCGGCAACGAGCGTGAAAACGTTGAGGCGGCGTTCCCCGATCTCGACCTGGTCTGGCTGCCGACCAGCGCGGGCGAAGACCAGGTGTTCCTGGTGACGCGCGAGGCGCTTTAAGGGCGCGGGGTTCCGAACCCCACTTCTCTGGTTCTGGACTCGATGATTGCCGTTCAGAACCCCATGCGCCGGGCTTTGAACCGCGCATTTGACGTTCGGAACCCGACGCGCCGAGTGCAACGCTCCGGCGAGGCCGCAACGGCCGCAACGGCCGCCTCAGCCGAAACACCCAAAACAGCGTCAGGACTTCACCTCATCACAGGCGTCTTTCACGACGCAGATCGAAAAGCGCTTATCGAACACCTGGCCGCTCGGGCAGTGGTCGAAGACGGCTTGCGACTGGGCGTCGCAGGTGGCGTAGGCGGTGGTGCAGTTGGTGCGCACGGGTTGCTTGGGGCCGCGGTTGGTACCGTCGTCGATCATGAAGCGGCCCGAGGGCGCGGGGCATTTGAATTCTGCGGCAGCCTTGGCGAGCGCGGCGGCGGCCTTTTCGGCTTTTGATGTTTGAGGCGCGGGCGGATTGGGGGATGGGCGGCGGTCGCAGGCGGTTACCGTGACGACTGCTAGCGCACACAGCAACGTGGTGAGTGTGAGTGCGCGGGTCATGGGGGGCTCCTTCGGGGTTGGGTGTCCTGAAGTTTACGCTGGGGTTGGGGGTTTGGGTCCATCCTCTGTTTCGTCCCCTGTCGGGGCCGACCTACTTTCTTTGTCTTGCCAAAGAAAGGTAGGCAAAGAAAGGCGCGCCCGAGATGGCGACTTCCCCTTGAATTTATGTAACCGGGCGGAGACGGGAAAAACTCGCTTCGCTCAGACAGTTCCCCGTCTTTTTTCCGCCCGCTTACAGAAATTCAAGGCGCCATCAAGGGCAGGAACGTCAACGGCCAAACCGTCTGAGCGCGAGCGTTGGCGCTGTGATGTGCTGAGCTGGCGCTCAGCGGAGCATCGCTGACATGGCAGAGAGGCTGTTGAGCATGCGTACGGCATGTTCTACGGAGTCGGCGGCGAAGCGCAGCGTCGTGCCGTCGATGCGCTCCAGGGCGGGCCATTGGCAGAACAGGTCGGCCTGTGCGGGTGTTTGCGTTTGCAGGCGGCAGACGATCGGGGCCTGGAGGCGCAGCGGCATGCTGAAATGGCCTCGCCGTACCGTGGCTTTCACCGCGGCGTAGATGGCTTCGCACGACTGCTCGGGCGAGAGCGATGTCCCGGCGTTCTGGCCTTCGGCCTGCTTGGTCTCGACGAACGTGGTGTGCGGCAGCAGCGGTTTCGTTTCCTTGATGAACACATCGTCGCCGCTGGCCACGGCGACCGGCACACCGCGCTCGCCGGCCAGGGCGCCGTAGAGGCCGGCTTCGCCCAGTTCCTGTTCGTTGAACCAGACGCGCGCAAAGGCAAAGCTGTTGATGGTGTGAGCCAGCACACCGCGACTGCCGGCGCGCGCGTGGTAGCCGATCATGCAGACGGCATCGCAGCCGTCCACGCCGGCCATCATGCTGAGGTAGCGCGGCTTGCCGAGGACGAAGCGTGCGCGGCGGTCGATGGAATCGGGGATGAGGTTGCGGAAACCGCCGTGCGAATCGTTGACGAGCACGTCCGTGGCGCCGCCGTCGAAGGCACCGCGCACGGCGGCGTCGGCTTCGGCGGTCATCCAGCGGCGGGCGCGTTCGTATTCGCCGTTGCCGGCGCGCGTCTGCTCGGGGTGGAACACGTTGGCCACGCCTTCGATGTCGGCGGAAATCAGGATTCGCATGGAGTCAGGTCAGATCAATTGGGTCAGTGCGCGGCGCGTGTTGCCGTCGCGGCCGGTGACGGCGGTTGCGTGGAACAGCGCGTGCACGATGGCTTGTTCGACGCTGTCGGCGGCGGCCTGGAACAGCGGGTCGAGGTGCGACTCGTGTGTCATGGCGACGGCCGGCATGGCGCGTGTGCCTTCGTGCGGCACGGTGTAGGCGGTGGAGAACGCCAGCGCGATGTCGCCGCTGCCGTGGCCGAAGACGGAACCGGTACGCGCCAGGCCGGCGCCCGCGCGCAAGGCGAGGCGGCGCAACTGGCGTGCGTCAAGCGGCGCATCCGTGGCGAGCAACATGATGATCGAGCCCTTCTCGGGCGTCGGCGCGCCTGCGGCCAGCGCTTTCGCCAGCTCCACACCGACGTGGCGCCCTGCAAGCGTCAGGTTTTCGGTCACGCCAAAGTTGGACAGCACCAGCGCGCCCACCGTGCGTTGCGTGCCGTCAGCGAGTATCACCACGCGCGATGCAGAGCCGATGCCGCCCTTCACGCCGAACGACGACATCCCGCGCCCTGCCCCGACCGCGCCCTGCTCAAACGCTTGGGCTGCTGCAGCGTAGGCCGCGTCGTAGTGCACGTCCTGCACGGCAAACGCCTGCAGGTCGTTCAGGTAGCCGTCATTGCATTCGAAGACGAGCGGATTGACGGTCGACCATGCGCGGCCGATCTGCGGGTTGGCGGCAACCGCCTGGCGAATCTGCGCTTGCGCCACGGCGCCCACGGCAAACGTGTTGGTCAGCGCAATCGGCGTTTCCAGCACGCCGAGTTCCTCCACCTGCACGAGGCCGATGCTCTTGCCGAAGCCGTTGAGCACGGCGCTGGCGGCGGGCACCTTGTCGAGAAACGGGTCGCCGGCGTGCGGGCGTACCACGGTCACGCCGGTCTGGATGTCGCCGCCGGCAATCGTTGCATGGCCGACCGTGACGCCGGCCACGTCGGTGATGCTGTTGCGTGTGCCGGCCGGCAGCGTGCCGATGGCAGGAAGGCGGATCGGCATATCAACGGCGGTCGATCTTCGGATCCAGCGCGTCGCGCAGGCCGTCGCCCAGCAGGTTGAACGCCAGCACGGTCAGGAAGATGGCCAGGCTCGGGAAGATCGCCACGTGCGGCGCCGTCACCATGTCGGCGCGCGCCTCGTTGAGCATCGCGCCCCACTCCGGCGTGGGCGGCTGTGCGCCCAGGCCCAGGAACGAAAGGCTGGCAGCGGTGATGATCGAGGTGCCGATCCGCATCGAGAAGTACACGACGATGGATGAAATCGTGCCCGGCAGGATGTGCCGCATGATGATCGTCCAGTCCGATGCGCCAATGCTGCGTGCGGCTTCCACATACGTCAGGTGCTTGAGCATGAGCGTATTGCCGCGCACCAGCCGCGCAAACGCCGGAATGCTGAACACCGCTACGGCAAAGATCACGTTGATCATGCCGTTGCCCAGGATGGCCACGATGCCGATGGCCAGCAGGATGCCGGGGAAGGCGAACAGCACGTCGGAGATGCGCATGACGATGCGGTCCCACCAGCCTTCGTAGTAGCCGGCCAGCAGGCCGAGCATGGTGCCCACGATGGCGCCGATGATGACCGACACGAAACCCGCTTCCAGCGAGATGCGCGTGCCCATCAGGATGCGGCTGAAGATGTCGCGGCCGAGCGAGTCGACGCCGAACCAATGCTGCGCCGACGGCCCCGCGTTGAGCGCGTCGTAGTCGAAATAGTTTTCCGGGTCGAATGGCACGATGTGCGGCGCGAGGATGGCAATCAACACCAGCGCGATCACGAATACACCGGCGCCCATCGCCAGATGCTGCTTGCGGAACTTGCGCCAGAACTCTGTCCACGGGGTGCGGACGGGTTCGCTTGCGGTTTGCGGTGCAACCGCCTGGCTTGCGGCTTGGGTCATGGCGGCCTCCTTACTTCTTGTAGCGAATGGTGGGGTTGATGACGGTGTACAGCATGTCCACCACGAGGTTGATCAGGATGAACTCCAGCGAGAACAACAGCACCTCGGCCTGGATGACCGGGTAGTCGCGCATTTCCACCGCATCTACCAGCAGGCGTCCGAGGCCCGGCCAGTTGAACACCTTCTCCACGACGATCGAGCCGCCCAGCAGAAAGCCGAACTGCAGACCCATCATCGTGACCACCGGGATCATCGCGTTGCGCAGGCAATGCTTGATGACCACCACCGTCTCGCGCACGCCCTTGGCACGGGCGGTGCGCACGAAATCCTCCTGCAGCACTTCCACGAACGATGCACGCGTGAAGCGCGCCATCACGGCGGCCACGGCCGCGCCCAGCGTGAGCGAAGGCAGGACGTAGTGCTTCCAGGTATCTGCGCCGATGGACGGCAGCCAGCCGAGCTGCACCGAGAACACCTCCATCAGCAGCATGCCCAGTGCGAACGCGGGAAACGAAATGCCCGACACGGCGAGCGTCATGCCCAGACGGTCGGGCCACTTGTTGCGCCACACGGCGGATGTGATGCCGATCACCATGCCGAAGATCACCGCCCACACCATGCTGGTGATCGTCAGGTTGAGCGTCGGCCAGAAGCGTTCGCCAATCTCTTCGCTCACCGGGCGCTTGGTGCGGATGGAGTTGCCGAATTCACCGCGTGCGGCGTTGGCGAAGAAGCGCACGAACTGCTCGTGCATCGGCTTGTCCAGGCCCAGGTCCTTGCGTACGAGATCGACCGTCGTCTCGTCCGCTTCGGGGCCGGCGGCCAAACGCGCCGGGTCGCCGGGCAACAGATGCACGAACAGGAACACCAGCACTGCCACGATCAGCAATGTCGGGATCACGCCCAGCACACGTTTAATGAAATAGTTCAGCATGGAAAATCCACCGCAGGCGGCATTTCAATGGCCCGCGCAAGGCTGCGCGGGCCGGTACGGCAATGAGGCTTACTGCTTGACGTCGATGTCGTCGAAGCTGAACGAACCGTCCGGCGCCACGTAGGCACCCGACAGACGCTTCGAACGTGCGTAGACGATCTTCTCCGTCACCAGGAAGGCCCACGGTGCGTCTTCCCAGATGCGCTTCTGCGCGTCGGTGTAGAGCTTCGACTTCTCTGCGCGATCGGTCGTGCGCAGCGCGCCGGCGATGTCGGCATCCACCTGCTCGTTCTTGTAGTACGCCGTGTTGAACGACTTGGGCGGCATGGCTTCCGAGGCCAGCAGCGGACGCAGCGCCCAATCCGATTCACCCGTCGACGACGACCAGCCTGCGTAGTACATGCGCACGCCGGCGTCTTCCGGCTTCGGCACGCTTTCGACGCGCTCGACGCGCTGGCCGGCTTCCAGCGCCAGCACCGAGGCCTTGATGCCGACCTGTGCCAGTTGCTGCTGCACGAACTGGATGATCTTCTGCGCCGTCGTGTGGTTGTAGGCCGACCACAGTTGCGTCTCGAAGCCGTTCGGGTAGCCCGCTTCCTTCAGCAGCTCTTTCGCCTTGGCCGGGTTGTACGGCCACGGGCCCAGCTTGACGGCGTAGTCCACGCCCGGCGGCACCACCCCTTCAGACGGCACGGCGTAGCCCGCAAACGCCACCTTGGTCAGCGCATCCTTGTTGATGGCGTAGTTGATCGCCTGACGCACCTTCGGGTTGTCGAACGGCTTCACGTTCGTGTTGAAGCTGACATAGCGCTGGATGATCGACGGCGCTGCAATCAGGTCAACCTTCGGGCTGCTCTTGAGCACCGCGGCCTGCTCGAACGGAATCGTGAATGCAAAGTCGGCTTCGCCCGTCTGCATGACGGTGGCGCGCGTGTTGTTGTCGACCACCGGCTTCCAGGTGATGGTGTCGATCTTCGGCAGGCCATGCTTCCAGTAGCCGTCGAATTTCTTGCCCTTCAGGTAGTCGGTCTGCTTCCATTCGACAAACTCGAACGGGCCGGTGCCGACCGGGTGGAAGGCGATGTCCTTGCCGTACTTCTTGAGTGCCGTGGGCGAAATCATGGCCGCCGACGGGTGCGCCAGCACGTTGATGAACGGCGAGAACGGCTCCTTGAGCGTCACGCGCGCGGTGTACGGATCCACCACTTCGGTCTTCGCCACGCGGTTGAACAGCACGAAACGTTTGAGCTTGTTGGCCGGGTCCGTCACGCGGTCCAGGTTGGCCTTGACGGCGGTGGCGTCAAACGTGGTGCCGTCGTGGAACTTCACGCCCTTCTTCAGCTTGAACGTGTAGACCAAGCCGTCCTTGCTGACGTCGTAGCTGTCGCACAGCACGTTGACCAGCTTCATGTCCTTGTCGAAGCCGAACAGGCCTTGATAGAACGACTTGGCCGCGCTGAACGACAGCGTGTCGTTGGCGTCGTACGGGTCCATCGTGGTGAAGGTCGAGTAGACCGCCATCACGGCGTCCTTGGCGGCAAAGGCCGGCATGGTGAATGCCGCCAGGGCCAGGCCGCTGGCAACCATGGCTGCGCGCGGGCCGAATGCGACTCGGTGGGCAAAGCGATTGAACATTTCCTTCCTCCTCATCAAAGATGACGTCTCACTGCGTTCTGTATTGCGATTAATACGCGCCGCCAATCGAATGGCGGGCAACAAAGTGGTCTGGCGCCACTTGCACCAACGGTTGCACCACCGGCAGGTCGCCAACGGCACGGATCGGGCTCGGGATTTCGTGCGTGGAAAGTTCACGCTTCAGGTGACGGCGTGCCGGGTCCGCAATCGGCACGGCCGACATCAGCTTCTTCGTATAGGGATGCTGCGGGTTTTCGAAGATCGCGCGGCGCGGGCCGATCTCGACGATCTGGCCGAGGTACATCACGGCCACGCGATGGCTGATGCGCTCCACCACCGCCATGTCATGCGAGATGAACAGGAACGCAACGCCAAACTCCTTCTGCAGGTCGAGCATGAGGTTGACGATCTGCGCCTGGATCGACACGTCCAGCGCCGACACCGACTCATCGGCAATCACTACCTTCGGGTTCAATGCCAGCGCGCGCGCAATGCAGATGCGCTGGCGTTGCCCGCCCGAGAACTCATGCGGATAGCGCGACGCATGCGCGGCCTGCAGGCCCACCTTGTCGAGCAGCCATTCCACGCGTTGCTGCGCCTCTTTGCCGGAGGCCACCTTGTGCACCAGCAGCGGCTCCATGATGGAGTAGCCGACCGGCACGCGCGGGTCCAGCGAGGCGAATGGGTCCTGGAAGATGAACTGGATGTTTCGGCGGAGCGTCTGGAGCGCAGGCCCCTTCAACTCGCCGATGTTCTGGCCGGCAAATTCGATGCTGCCGCTCTGGCACTCCACCAGACGCAAGAGCGACCGTCCCGTCGTCGACTTGCCGCAGCCCGATTCGCCGACCAGCGCCAGCGTCTCACCAGGGTAGAGATCAAAACTGACCTGCTCCACCGCATGCACCCGGCGCGTGACGCGGCCGAAGATGCCCGTGGGCACGTCAAAGCGCGTGACGAGATCACGCACACGCAAAATGGGTTGCACATCGTGCGACGCCGCCGGTTGCGGTGTCGTATCGACTGCGGCGGCGGTGCCATCCACACGCAACAGCGGAAAGCGCGCCGGGCCATCGGTGCCCTGCATCGAGCCGAGGCGCGGCACCGCCGACAGCAGCGCACGCGTATACGGATGCGCCGGCTGTGCGAAGACCGTGGCCGACGGGCCCTCTTCCACGCGATCGCCCTTGTACATCACGAGCACGCGGTCGGCGACTTCCGCCACCACGCCCATGTCGTGCGTGATGAACACCACGGCCATGTGCAACTCCTGCTGCAGCGCGCGGATCAGTTGCAGGATTTCGGCCTGGATGGTGACGTCCAGCGCGGTGGTGGGCTCATCCGCAATCAGCAGCGACGGTTTGCATGACAGCGCCATCGCGATCATCACGCGCTGGCGCATGCCGCCCGACAGCTGGTGCGGATAGCGCCCCAGCACATTGCGCGCTTCCGGAATGCGCACCAGCTCCAGCATGCGCAGCGCCTCGGCCTTGGCTTCACTGGCGGGCTTACCCTGGTGCAGGCGGATCGATTCGGCAATCTGCTCGCCCACGGTGAACACCGGGTTGAGCGAGGTCATCGGCTCCTGGAAGATCATCGCGATGTCGGCGCCGCGCACGCCGCGCATGGCCGCGGGGCTGGCGTTGGCCAGGTCCAGCACCTCGCCGTTGCGCCGGCGCAGGTGCATCTGTCCGCCGATGATCTTGCCGCCGCCGTGCTCCACCAGCCGCATCAGCGCCAGCGAGGTCACCGACTTGCCCGAACCCGATTCGCCCACCACGGCCAGCGTCTCGCCGCGATCCACATGGAACGACAGGTTGCGCACCGCGTCGACCACACGTTCGGAGGTGGCAAAGCGCACGCTCAGGTCTTGCACCTGCACGACGCGCTGATCGGGCATGGCAATGGCGCTGCTGGCACTGGGCTGTTTGGTTGCTGTCACGACAAATCTCCTGCTGTCCTGCTTCGCTGCTTCTTACCGATAGATCGACACAACCGGCGCCTGCGCGCCGCGTGCGAACCCGCGGTACATCCCTTCGGTGTTGAACGGCAACGCGACGTTGCCCTGTGCGTCCACGGCAATCAGCCCGCCGCGGCCGTTGATGGCCATGAGCTTGCGCATGACCACGTCGTCGGTGGCATCGGCCAGTGACTTGCCGGCGTATTCCATCTGCGCAGCCACGTCATAGGCTGCCACCACGCGGATGAACATCTCGCCCGTGCCCGTGCACGACACCGCTGCCACGTTGTTCGCAAAGCAGCCCGCGCCGACGATGGGCGTGTCGCCCACGCGGCCTACCTTCTTGTTGGTGACGCCGCCCGTGGAGGTGGCCGCCGCGAGGCGCCCTTGCGCGTCGCATGCCACGGCGCCCACGGTGCCGAACTTGTTGTCGGGGTCGATGGGCGCCGCTTCCTTGGCCATGAGCGACGCGGCATCGTGATCGAGCAGCGCCATGCCGTCTTGCTGGCGAGCGCGCTGCCATTGGGCGTAGCGCGCCTCGGTGTAGTAGTAGTCGGGCTCGACAAACTCCAGGCCCTGCGCTTGCGCGAAAGCCTCGGCGCCTTCGGAGGTGAACAACACGTGTTCGCTGCGCTCCATCACCGCGCGGGCCGCGAGGATCGGGTTGCGCAGGCGCTTGACGCAGGTGACTGCGCCGGCCGCCAGCGTGGCGCCGTCCATGATCGAGGCATCGAGTTCGTATGTGCCTGCGCTGGTGAGCACCGCGCCCTTGCCCGCGTTGAACAGGGGGCACTCTTCGAGCAGGCGCACGGCTTCGGTCACGGCATCCAGGGCGCTGCCGCCGTCCATGAGAATGCGTTGCCCGGCGGCCAGGATGTCGTGCAGCGCCTGCTGGTAGGCGGCTTCCTTGTCGGCGCTCATGGCCGTGCGGGTGATGGTGCCGGCGCCGCCGTGAATGGCGAGGATGGGCGTAGTCATGCGTGGCTCGATGTAAATCAGTTTTCAGCGGTGCGTTTGCGGCCGCGTCGGGTGGTCGTCGATGTGCCGGGAGCGTTCGCGGCGTCGTTGGCGCGCGGCGCCGGGGCGGTATGCAGCCACGGCAGCACAAATTCAGTCAGGCGTTCGGCCGATTCCAGCGAATGCGCCGAGCGATGCGCCACCGCGCCGCACAGCGCTTCGAACAGCGCCACGGCAGCCGTGTCGGACGTTGCCGAGAACTGCCGCTCCGGCCGCGCATACAACGCAATGTCGGCCAGCGGCGCGAGCGGCGATGTGGGGCTGTCGGTCAGCGCCAGCAGCTGGCAGCCTTGCTTGCCGGCCTGCTTGGCCAGCGTGATGGTGTCGGCCGCATAGCGCGGGAAGGCGATGGCGATCAGCAGATCCTTCGGCCCGATCTTGCGCAGCTGGCGCGCCGCATCCGATGCGCCGCCCGGCTGCGAAACCGAGATCACCGTATCGCAGTACAGATCGAGCCCATGGCGCAGCAGCCCCGCCAGATAGCCACTGGCGCCAAAGCCCATCACGTAGATGCGCTGGGCGCCGAGGATGGCGTCGACCGCGCGTTCGCACGCAGCGGCATCGAGCATGCGGCGCGTGGCATCAAGGTTGGCGATGTCTTCGTTGAGCGAGGCCGCAAAGATCTCCGCGCTGGTGGCCGGGCGTGCCAGCTCGTGGCGCAGTTTTTCCACCGGCGCGAGCGTCGCCTCGAAGCCGCGCAGTAGCCCCGCGCGGAACTGCGGATAGCCGTCAAAGCCCAGCGCGAGCGCAAAACGGTTGGCCGTGGCAATCGACATGTCGACCGCGGCGGCAAACTCGTCGATGCGCATGGTGGCCGCGCGGAACGGGTTCGCCAGCACGTATTCCGCCATGCGCTGGTGTGCCGGCGTGAGCGTGGCAAGGGCCGCTCCAATGCGCTCGGAGACCGTCGCATCGGCGGCGAATGCGCCTTTCGACACATCCGTGCGCTTGCTGGTGGATTTCGCCATGTTCCTGGGCCGTGAAAATTTTGTGTAAATGTATTTTCACGAATCGGCCGTGTAAAGAAAAAAACTTTCATGAAGACCTATGGTTTTCCCTAGGTCCAATGCCGCCGCACAGATTGCGGGCGAGCGCTGCTTCGGCACGGTGCAATGCACCAGTCCAAACGCCTCCGGCGCGCCAGGATCGTGCGACGCAGCACGCTACAATCGCAGCCTTCTCCGATTTGCCTTCAAGCGCAGTTTTTCGTGATCCGATTCGACGACCTCGTCCTCCAGCGCGGCACCAAGGTGCTGTTCGACCACGCCACCGCCACCCTCAACCCCGGTGAACGGGTCGGCCTTGTCGGCGTGAACGGCAGCGGCAAATCCACGCTGTTTTCAATGCTGCGCGGCGAATTGCACGCCGACGGCGGCGAAGTCGCCATCCCGCCCACCTGGCAGGTCGCGCACGTGGCGCAGGAAACGCCGGCCGTCGACCGCAGCGCGCTCGACTACACGCTCGACGGCGACACCCGCCTGCGCGACATCGAACGCCGCCTAGCCGCGGCCGAAGCGGCGCACGACGGCCACGCACAGGCCGAAGCCCACACCGCCTTTGCCGATGCCGACGGCTACACCGCACCGGCGCGCGCGCAGGCGCTGCTGCTCGGTCTCGGTTTCACGATGGCGCAGACCTCGCAGCCGGTGGCGAGTTTTTCGGGCGGCTGGCGCATGCGTCTGAATCTGGCCCAGGCGCTGATGTGTCCATCCGACCTGCTGCTGCTCGACGAGCCGACCAACCACCTGGATCTGGACGCCGTGGTCTGGCTGGAAGACTGGCTGTCGCGCTACGCCGGCACGCTCGTCATGATTTCGCACGACCGCGAATTCCTCGACGGTGTCTGCAACGTCACGCTGCATATCGAGCACCAGAAACTCAAACGCTACGGCGGCAACTACACGCAGTTCGAGACGCAGCGCCTGCAGCAGATGGCGCTGCAGGAAGCGTCGTACGCACGGCAGCAGAAGCAGATCGCGCATCTCGAATCGTTCATCACGCGTTTCAAGGCCAAGGCCAGCAAGGCCAAGCAGGCGCAGAGCCGCGTCAAGGCGCTGGAGCGCATGGAGCGCCTCGCGCCCGTGCATGCGGCGGCAGGCTTCTCGTTCGAATTCCGCGAGCCTGAGGCGGCGCCCAATCCGATGCTCACGTTTGAAGGCGTCGATTGCGGCTATCCCGGCCCGAGCGTTGATGAGCCCATCACCATCCTCAAGCACCTGACGTTTTCGATCCAGACCGGCCAGCGCATCGGCCTGCTGGGTGCCAACGGCCAGGGCAAGTCGACGCTGGTGAAAACGCTGGCCGAGACGCTGGCGCCGCTGTCCGGCACGATCCGCCGCGGCAAGGGGCTGCAGATCGGCTACTTCGCCCAGCACCAGCTCGAAACGCTGGACGATCACGCCTCGCCGCTGCTGCATCTGGCGCGGCTGGCACCCGACGTGCGCGAGCAGGAACTGCGCGACTTTCTCGGCAGCTTCAATTTCCGCGGCGACATGGCGACCTCGCCCATCGAGCCGTTCTCTGGCGGCGAGAAGGCGCGCCTGGCGCTCGCCCTGATCGTCTGGCAGCGCCCCAACCTGCTGCTGCTCGACGAGCCGACCAACCACCTGGATCTCGACACGCGTGAAGCGCTGACGATGGCGCTCGCCCAGTTCGACGGCACGCTGATCCTCGTCTCGCACGATCGGCATCTGCTGCGCGCCACGACCGACCAGTTCCTGCTCGTCGGCCAGGGCACCGTCGCCCCGTTCGACGGCGATCTGGACGACTACCGCGACTGGCTGCTCAAGCAGGCCGCGGCCAAGCGCGCCGCCGCCGGCGCACAGGCGGCTTCGGCCGATGCAGATGGTGCACCGGCCACCAACCGCCGCGACCAGAAGCGCGAAGAGGCCGCCGAACGTCAACGCCTGAATGCGCTGCGCAAGCCGCTGCAGAAGAACGTCGACGCCATCGAAAAACGCATGGCGCCGCTGCAAAAGGAAAAGGCGGACATCGAAGCCTTCCTCGCCGATGGCGCCGCGTATGAAGAGGCCAACAAGGCACGCATGATGGAAAGCCTGCGCCGCCAGGCCGAACTGAACGCCGAACTCGACGCGCTGGAAGAGCGCTGGCTCGAGCTGCACGAACAACTCGAACAAATCAATTGAGGCTGGCGCGTCCGGCCAAGGAGACCTGTTGATGACATCGCCGTCGCCGGACACCGCCACGCATCAGCCACTGACCGGCGTGCGCGTGCTCGACCTCACGCGCCTGCTGCCCGGCCCGGCCGCCACGCGCCACCTGGCCGATCTCGGCGCAGAAGTCATCAAGATCGAAGACCCCGGCGCCGGCGACTACGCGCGCGACATGATGCGCACCCCCGCCGACCGCGCGGCAGAACGCCCGAGCCTGTTCTTCCGCTCGCTCAATCGCGGCAAGACCGAAATGCGGCTCGACCTGAAACGCGCCGAAGACCGCGACGCGCTCATCGAACTCGTACGCCACGCCGATGTGCTCATCGAAAGCTTCCGCCCTGGCGTCATGGCGCGCCTCGGTGTCGGCTGGGACACCCTGCGCGCGGCCAACCCGGCGCTCGTCATGTGTTCCATCAGCGGCTACGGCCAGGACGGCCCGCTGGCGCAAGCCGCCGGCCATGACATCAACTACGTCGGCTATGCGGGCATGCTCGACCAGCTCGCCAGCACAGACGGCACGCCCATCGTCCCGAACGTGCAGATCGGCGACCTGCTGGGCGGCGCGCTCACGGCGGTGGTCGGCATCCTGGCCGCGCTGGTCGACGCGCGCGCCACGGGCCGCGGCCGCTACATCGACGTATCGATGACGGAGTCGGTGTTCGCGCACAACCTGATGGCGTTCTTTGCCGTCGGCACGCGCGGCAAGGCCAGCCCCGCGGGCGCCGATCTGCTCAATGGCGGCGTGCCGTGCTACGGCGTATATCGCACGGCGGACGATCGCTTCATGGCCGTCGGCGCGCTCGAATTGAAGTTCTGGCAGGCGATGTGCGAGGTCATCGAAAAGCCCGAATGGAAAGCGCAGCACTGGGCGCTCGGCCAGCGCGTCGGCGGCGATGAGGCACGCGCCATTCGCGATGAACTTGCTGCGCTCTTCCTGACCGCCACGCAAGCCGAATGGACCGCCCGTTTTGCCGATGCCGATTGCTGCGTCACGCCCGTGCTGCGCATGGAAGAAGCGTTGCAACATCCGCTCTTTGTCGAGCGCAACAGCGTGGTGAAGGAGAACGGCGAGCCCGTGCAGCTCGCCTTGCCGCTACGGTTTGCCGATTGACGAATCGGCGCGGTCCTGCGCGTCGAGCGCATCGAGCAGGCGCCCGGCTTCTTCCAACTCGTGCTGGCTGAACACGCGGATGCCGTGTTGACGCAGCAGCGCTGCCGTCACGCCCTCGCCTTCCTGCAGCTGGCTGGAAAACGTCCCGTCGTAGAGAAACGCAGAACCGCAAGACGGGCTGCGCTCGGTGAGCACGGCGACTTGCACGCCGGCCACCTGCGCCGCTTCCAGTGCGCGCTGCGCGCCTTGGAGAAACGCTTCGGTGACATCGTGGCCGTGGTGTTCGACGACACGGGCTGCGCCGCGCAGTACCGCCGCGCCACCGCCCTCGCCGTGAATTTCTGCGGGCAGACGCGGCACCGGCAAACCGCCGGCCATCTCCGGGCACATCGGCACGATGCGCCCTTCCATCTGCCAGCGCGCCAGGATGCCGCCCTCGGTGGCGACCGTGCCGCCGTCATAGCGCACCGGCTGGCCCAGCAGGCAGGCACTCACCAGCACGCGTTGCATGATCGGCGGCCCCGGCTCAGCGGCGCTCGCGGCGGATCATCCCCACCACCAGCGTCAGCGACAGAATCACCAGCCAGATCAGCGACCACACCGGCACCGACAGGCCCAGCACCGGCGGCATCGGCCCGACGCACAGGCCATCGGCTTCGAACACCTGGGGCAACCATTTGGCAGTCGGCAGCGCGTTGACCCAGTTCTCGATCGGATCGATGCCGCACGTTGCCTTGGGGTTCAGCAGCAGTGATACGTGGTACCCCGCGACACACAGGCCGGCCAGCCCCGACAGCATGCCGAGCCCGTGCCACAGCAGCCGCGTGGCCGACGACAGCGCCGCCAGCAGCGAGAACACGCCGATGCCGAGGAACGCAAACCGCTGCAGGATGCACAGGGGGCATGGCTGCAGCCCCTCAACGTGCTGCAGGTACAGCGCATAGCCGACCAACCCGAAGGAGATCACGGCAATCAGCAGGAAAAAGGCGCGCGAGTTGGCTTGCATGGCGGCGTCAGTTCAGAGAAGTCATGGAGAAAAGTTGGCGGATTATCGCACCGCAACGGCACATGCATTTTCAAATGGCATCAGCGATACCGTTGCGAAATGTTGAACGATCAAGCCTCCAGCGACCGCACCCGGTCGATCGCCTGTTCAATGCGCTCGACGGCAATGACCTCCAGCCCGTCGATCGCCTGCTTGGGGGCGTTGGATTTCGGGATCACGGCAATCGAGAAGCCCAGCTTGGCGGCTTCCTTCAACCGCTCCTGGCCGCGCGGCGTCGGGCGGATTTCCCCGGCCAGGCCGATCTCGCCGAACACCACCAGCCCGCGCGGCAGCGCCTTGTTGCGCATCGACGAGTGGATCGCCAACAGCACCGCCAAGTCCGCCGCCGGTTCGGTAATCTTCACGCCGCCCACCGCGTTGAGAAACACGTCCTGATCGAAGCACGCAATGCCGGCATGACGGTGCAGCACCGCCAGCAACATCGCGAGCCGGTTCTGTTCCAGCCCCACCGCCAAGCGGCGCGGATTCGGCACGTTGGCCGTATCCACCAGCGCCTGGATTTCGACCAGCAGCGGCCGCGTGCCTTCCTGCGTTACCAGCACGCACGAACCCGGCACCACCTGCTCGTGCTGCGACAGGAACAGCGCCGACGGATTGGCCACGCCGCGCAGGCCGCGCTCCGTCATCGCAAACACGCCCAACTCGTTGACGGCGCCAAAACGGTTCTTGAACGCACGCACCAGCCGGTAGGCGGAATGCGTATCGCCCTCGAAATACAGCACCGTATCGACAATGTGTTCGAGCACACGGGGGCCCGCCAGCGCGCCTTCCTTGGTCACATGGCCGACCAGAATGGTGGTCACATCCAGCCGCTTGGCAATGCGCGTCAGCTGCGCCGCGCACTCGCGCACCTGCGCCACGGAGCCCGGCGCCGAGGTCAGCGCCTCGGAATACAGCGTCTGGATCGAATCGATGACGACGACTTCCGGCTTTTCCGTCTCGATGGTCGCCTGGATGCGCTCAAGCTGGATTTCTGCCAGCAGCGCGAGGTTCGGGCTTTCGATGCCCAGGCGCCGTGCACGCAGCGCGATCTGCGAGCCGGATTCTTCGCCGCTTACGTACAGCACCCGCCGATCGGTCGACAGGTTGGACAGCGCCTGCAGCAACAGCGTCGATTTACCGATCCCCGGATCGCCGCCAATGAGGACTACACCGCCGCTGACCAGGCCGCCGCCCAGTACGCGGTCAAATTCGTCGATGCCGCTGGAGAAGCGCGGCACATCCACCGCGTCGATGTCCGACAGCTTGCGTACCGTCGCGCTCGACGCCAGCGACTGGAAGCGCGCGCCCGCGCCGGACGTCGGCTGCGCGACGGTTTCCACCAGCGTGTTCCACTGCTGGCAATTCGGGCACTGCCCCGCCCACTTCGGTGCCGTGCCGCCACATTCCGTGCACGTATAGACCGTCTTGCTCTTGGCCAAACAACCCCCTGCTTACGGCGCCGCGCATGGGCGGCCGCCGCTTGATCTTTGTATTGACGATGCTGCGCTCAGGCAGCCTTGCCCAGGTCGCCGGCCTCTGCCGTGCTGACCGGTTCAACCGACACCGGCACGCGCGGCGCCAACGCACACATCAGCTCATAGCCGACCGTGCCGGACGCCTGCGCGACGTCGTCGATCGGCAAACCTTCGCCCCACAGCGTGACGGGGGTGCCGACGCGCGCTTCGGGCACGCCCGCCAAGTCCACGGTAATCATGTCCATCGACACGCGGCCCACGATATGCGTGCGCACGCCATCGACCAGCACCGGCGTATGGTTGCCGTCCCAGCCGGGCGCATGACGCGGGTAGCCGTCGGCATAACCGCACGCGACGATGCCGATGCGCATCGGGTGTTCCACAACAAAACGCGAGCCATAACCGATCGTCGCGCCGGGCTGCAGATCCTGAATGGCGATCAGCTCGCTCTTGAGCGACATGGCCGGCATCAGGCCCGTGCCGTCGATGTCCGCTGCCACGCCCGTCGGCGAGGCGCCGTACATGATCACGCCCGGGCGCACCCAGTCGCGATGCGCTTTCGGGTGCCACAACGTGGCCGCGGAGTTGGAAAGCGACGCCTCGCCCGGCAAACCTTGCGTGGCCTGTTCAAACGCGACGAGTTGATGCTCGATGCCGCGCGGGCCGTCGGCATCGGAAAAATGCGTCATGTGGACGATCGTGCCGACGCCCGAAATGGCGCGGGCGCGCTCCCACGCGGCGCGGTAGGCGGCAGGCGCGAAGCCGAGGCGGCTCATGCCCGTATTGATCTTGAGCTGCACGCTGATGGGCCCTTTCGGGCGCGCCAGTTCCAGCATGCGCAGTTGCTCTTCGCAGTGGACGGTGGTGGTCAGGCGGTACTGCTCGACGATGGCCAGGTCTTCCTGCTTGAAAAAACCTTCCAGCAGAAGGATCGGCCCCTGCCAGCCGAGCTGGCGCAGGCGGACGGCCTCGTCCAGATCGAGCAGGCCGAAACCGTCGGTCTGGCGCAGGCCTTCATACACGCGTTCGATGCCGTGGCCATACGCGTTGGCTTTGACGACGGCCCACACGCGCGAGTTGGGCGCATGACGGCGGGCAACCTGGAGATTATTGGCAAGTGCTGGGCCGTGGATGACGGCCTGGATGGGTCTTGGCATGACGGCAAACCTGCAAAACGTGAATGCGATGGCGCGCTTGTGGCGCGGCGTCGGTGCTGCAATGCAACAGGCAAATGGACGTTGCGGGGCCGGTGCGCCCGACCTCACGCGATGAGCGTTCTATTTGACCACAGGACGCCAACTGGTTCGCAGCTGTCATCGGCGCGCCAAAAAGAAAGTGCGCCGCCGTCACCGGAAGCGCACAAGTTTCATGATATAAAGCCGTTCAATTCAGGCATGGGAAAACAGTTGTGATGCGCTGTCAGCATAAGGAAAGTTGGGCACCCGCCACTTCTTTTTGCGCGATGCGGTCACATCCGGTTTGACCATGCGAGCAGGCGAGACCAAAACACATTCCGGGCGGAACGCATGGCCCGAACGTCTGTCAGTGAAGATTCCCGCGGTTGCCCGGCGATGCATGTCTTACAGCACTGCATGGGCCCCGTCCAAGGGAACCACAACCAGGGGAGCCCGCGCGGGCACAGGCTTCGATGCCGCCACCGCGCACCTGTGCGCTGCACGGCCGGTCGGCCGTCGCAACGCTTGGCCGGCACCCCCGGGGGGCACTTCCGAGTGCCGGCATGCTGCCGGCAGGTCGTGAAGAGGAAGATGGCACCGCGGTCTACGGGGATGAATTCGAAGGTATGAAGAAGGGTTTTTACACCATCATGGCGGCGCAGTTTTTTTCGTCGCTCGCCGACAATGCGCTGCTCATTGCCGCCATCGCCCTTCTGACAGAGATGCATGCGCCGCAGTGGATGACCCCGCTGCTCAAGCTGTTCTTCGTGCTCTCTTACGTTTTACTTGCCGCATTCGTCGGCGCGTTTGCCGATTCCCGGCCCAAGGGCAAGGTGATGCTCATCACCAATGCAATCAAGCTGGTGGGCTGCGGTGTGATGCTCACCGGTCTGCACCCGCTGCTCGCCTATGGCGTGGTCGGTTTTGGTGCAGCGGCCTATTCGCCCGCCAAGTACGGCATCCTCACCGAACTCCTTCCCCCTGAAAAACTCGTCGCCGCCAATGGGTGGATCGAAGGCCTTACCGTCGGCTCGATCATCCTGGGCACCGTGCTCGGCGGAGCGCTGATCTCAAACCATGTGTCGGCCTGGCTGCTGTCGTTCGACATTCCGGGGCTCGAGCGCATCGACACCCCAGCCGAAGCGGCGATGCTGGTGATCATGGTGATCTACCTGATCGCGGCGCTGTTCAATACGCGCATTCCCGACACCGGCGCGCGCTATCCGCAGCAGGAAAAGAATCCGGTACGTCTCATTTCGGAGTTTGCCGACTGCTTCAACGCACTGTGGCGCGACAAGCTGGGCCAGATCTCCCTGGCGGTGACGACGCTGTTCTGGGGCGCGGGCGCCACGCTGCAATTCATCGTGCTGAAGTGGGCCGAGCAATCGCTGGAGCTGAATCTCTCGCAGGGCGCCATTCTGCAAGCCGTGGTGGCCGTCGGCGTGGCGGCCGGCGCCATGGCTGCCGCCGTGAAGATTCCGCTGCGCCGCTCGCTCGACGTGCTGCCGGTGGGCGTGGCAATGGGCGCAGTTGTGATGCTGATGGCGTTCTACACCAAGCACACGATCCCGGAAGTCACGTTCCACATCGGCCATATGAAGCTGCCGCTGTACATGATGATCGCCTACCTGTTCCTGATGATCGTGGGCGCCATGTCAGGCTTTTTCGTGGTGCCGATGAACGCACTGCTGCAGCACCGCGGACACGTGCTGCTCTCGGCCGGCCACTCGATTGCCGTGCAGAACTTCAACGAGAATGTCTCCGTGCTGCTGATGCTGTGCCTCTACGCGCTGCTCATCAAGCTCAACGTGTCGGTGAGCGTCGTGATCGTGTCGTTCGGCATCTTCGTCTGCGTGACGATGGCGTTGGTCATGCGCCGGCATCGCCTCAACGAAAAGCTGTTTCACACCGCCGCGCTCATCGGCGAAGACAAGCACCACTGACGCAGTGCCCGCCCCGCAGGCGGGCAACTGACTACTGGCCGCCGCGCTCCGCGTAGATCTTGCGCGCCAGGCAGAGGTCTTCCCAAGCACGCGCCTTGTCAGTCAGCGTGCGCAAGAGGTACGCCGGGTGGTACGTCACCACCACGGGCACACCCTCCACCTCATGCACTTTGCCGCGCAGCTTGCCGACAGGCGTTTGCGTCTGCAGCAGGTTTTGCGCTGCAATGCGGCCCAGCACGACGATGATGCGCGGCTTGACCAGCGCAATCTGACGCTTGAGATACGGATCGCACATCGCGGCTTCGTCCGGCTCCGGATCCCGATTGCCGGGCGGGCGGCACTTGAGCACGTTGGCGATGAACACGCCCTTCTCGCGCGACAGGCCGATCGATCGCAGCATGCTGTCGAGCAACTTGCCGGCCTGCCCGACGAACGGCTCGCCCTGCTTGTCTTCCTGCTCGCCCGGCGCCTCGCCGATCAGCATCCATTCCGCCTCGCGATCGCCAACGCCGAACACGGTGTTCGTGCGGCGCTCGCACAGCTTGCACGACGTGCAGTTGGAAACGGCGGCTTCGAGCTGTGCCCAGTCGAACGCGGCGATGCGCTGGGCGCGTGGGACAGCCGTGTCAGATGGCGCTTCCACCTCCATGACAGGCGTTTGCGCTTCAAGTCGCACTGGCTCAGAGTTGGCAGCGACAAACGAATCGGCTTCCACCTCGACGGCCACCGGCTCGGCGACAGCGACCTCGACGGCCTCCACCCCGGCCGGCTCAGCCCCGCGCAAGGTCCATTCGGTCGAAACGCCCAGCGCTTCGAGCATTCGGGATCGACGATTCATGCGGCCTCCACCCCGCTCGCCTCGCACACCATGCGCATGACGAGCGCATCTTCGCGCGTGTTGTTTTCAGCCGGGTAATAGCGCTTGCGCCGGCCGATCTCGGCAAACCCGATACGGTGATACAGCGCAATCGCGCCGGTATTGGAGGGACGCACTTCCAGCAGCAGGCTGCCGAAGCCATGCACCAACGTGAGCGCTGTTGCCAGACGCATGAGCCAATGGCCGAGGCCTTGCCGTTGCCACGCCGGTGCCACCGTCACGTTGAGCAGGTGCATCTCGTCCACCACCGGCATGAGAATCAGGTAACCCGCGACCTCGTTGCCGCCGTCACGCAAGACAATGCCGAGGTGGCCGGACTTGAGCGAATCCTCAAAGTTGCCGCGCGACCAGGGAAATTTGAACGCCGCCAGCTCCACCGCCGCAACGCCATCCAGATCGCGTGCCGTCATGCGTTCTGCGCGCCAGCCCGCAGGCAGCGGCGCCTGCGTGATGACGCGGGCGAGTGCGTTGTCGATCAGGCTCATGGCTGGGCACCTGCGGCCGCCTTGGCCTGCTGCACCGCTTGGCGCTCTTCAATGGTGAGCGCGACCTTGTCACGGACATAGAGCGGCGCCGCATCTTCAGGCCGCACGGTATGGCCGGCGGCCAGCAGGCGCAGACCCACGGCGATGATTTCCCGAGCGTGCGGCGCAACTTCGGGCAACACAGCGGCGGCCCCTGCAGCGATGCTCAACTGATCGCCGAACACCGTTACGGCGTTGCCCGCCAGCCAATACGGCTGCGACGGCGCGATAACGTTTTGGGGCCCGCTGACCTGGATGGCGGAAAGCGCGTGCCAACCCGATGCGTCCTGCGCCGCATCGGCGGGAACGAAGCTGGCCCAGTAGCACTCGTCCATACGCGCATCGAGCGCGATGCTCACGGCTGTGCCGCCGGGCAACGTTGCGCGCGTCTGCTCGGCACAGGCAACAAGCGAGTTGACGGGCACGACCGGCAGATCGGCACCAAACGCCAAACCCTGCGCCACGCCGCACGCTGTGCGCAGCCCGGTAAAGGAACCCGGCCCGGCGCCAAAGGCAATCGCCGCGCAATCGGCCAGGGCGATACCGGCCTCGGCCAGCAATTCGGAAGCCGCCGGCAGCACGCGGCTACTGGAGCGCGGGCCGGTATGTTCATGGCGGAACAGCGTGCGCGTGCCATCACCAAGGGCGACGGAACAGAACTCGGTGGAGGTATCGAAAGCAAGAATCCAGGGCATGGCGGCATTGTACCGGCTGGTGTGGCGCCTGAATGCGCAAACCCGTGGCTGCGCCTCGGGAAACCGGGCCAAACATCGCGCAGAAAACCGAAGCCGTCCTCGAATTCAAACGGCCCGACCGCCGAACCGCGGCGCTATCATCGCCAGACCATTGTTTTCAGCCGGGAATCATCATGAGCGACCTGCAAGCCCGTTTCGACCAAGCCCAAATCGACGTCAAGGGCCTCTCCGAGCGCCCCGCCAACATGACGCTGCTGCGTCTGTACGCGCTGTACAAGCAAGGCGCTGAAGGTGACGCACACTGCGACAAGCCTGGCTTTACCGACATCGTCGGCCGCTACAAATTCGAGGCGTGGGAAGGCCTGAAAGGCACGTCGCAGGACGAGGCCAAGCAAAAGTACATCGACCTCGTCGAAGAACTGAAGAGCGGCGCAACGACCTGATCGTCGAATCGCCAACGAAGAACCGGGCCCCGTGCCCGGTTTTTTATTGCGCTGCGGGAATGGCAGACGGCAGCTCGCGGCGGCGCATGCGCCATGCAGCCAGCACGGCCAGTGCGCACAGCGTGCCGAGAAAGATGAAGGTCTCGTCAAAGGCCAGGATGCGCGCCTCCGGGTCGACTGCCGCACCGTGCACCGTTTCGATACCGCGCGTGGCGAGCCGCCATTGCAGAAAAATGCCCGTCGCCGACACGCCGATCGCCCCGCCCAATTGGCGCAGGAAATTGACAGCGCTGGAGCCTTGCGCGATCAACGTGAAATCGACACCACGCATGGCGCCCAGGCTCAGCGACGGCAGCACGAAACCCAGCCCGATCCGCCCGATGACGGCGATGGCGATGAGCAGCAAGTAGCTCGTTGCCCGGGTGTTGGTCGCCATCAGGAAGAACGAAAGCGCCAGCGCTGCCAGCCCGAACGAGACCAACCGGAACGGCTCGATGCGATTGGTCAGCCGCCCGGCCAGCATGATCGTGACGGCCAGCACTAAGCCGGCAGGCAGCAGCACCAGCCCGGCGCGCGACGGCGCATACGCCAGCGCCACCTGCATATACACCGGCACGAGGTACGTCGAGCCGTACAGCCCCGCCCCGTAGATGAAGGCCACGACCGCCCCCATCGCAAACTGCCGGTAGCTGAACAGCCGCAGGTTGAGCAACGGCGAATCCACCCGCCGCTGCCAGAACACGAAGCCCGCCAGGCACACGGCCGACACGAGCATCAGCACAACGCCGTGTGCAGCATCGCCGTGCAGCGCGACCAGCCCGTTGAGCAGCGTGACGGTCGCACCACCGATCAACAGCAGGCCGCGCCAATCAAGCGGTTTGGGCTCGCCCGCCATCGACGAGTTGATGGCCATGAAGCGCCGCGCCATCGCCCAGCCGATCAGCGTGAACGGCATCACCACGAAGAAGATCGAGCGCCAGCCGAACAACTCCACCAGGAAACCGCCCACGCTCGGGCCCACGGCCGGCGCTAGCACAACACCAAAACCGAACAGGCCGAATGCCTTGCCCTGCTCCCGCTCCGGAAACACGCGCAGGATCAGAATGTTGGGTAGCGGCTGCATGATGCCGGCCGCAATCCCTTCCACGACGCGCATGGCGATCATCACTTCGTAATTGGGCGACAGGCCACCCGCCAGCCCGCCGACGCCCAGCAGCAGCAACGCGCCGATAAACGTACGACGCAGCCCGAAACGCAGCAGCAGCCACGGTGTCAGCAGCATCGACAACGTCATCGCCACCATGAAGCTGGCTGAGACCCACTGCGCGCGTTCCTGCCCGAGCACGAAATGCCGGCTCAGATCGGGAATCGCCACATTCACGATGGTGGCGGAGATGACGGACGACACCGCACCCACCATCAGCGTGAAGAGAACGAGCCACTTGAAGCGCTCGCCGTAACGCGCGCGCAGCGCCTCCAGGGTGGGCGTGAATGTCGTCATGGTCTCGTTGTCGTGATGTGTGAGACGACCAGGGTGCAGGCAGAGCAAGCCCGGCCGGCGCCTCCTCCAGCGCCGGACGGGCGGGACACGTCAGCCGAGGCGGCCGGTGGCGGCGATCTCGCGGATGCGGCGCACGGTGTCGATGTCGGATTCGCGGTAGGCGGATTTGACGATCTCGGCGTAGCGCGTGTCGCCGGTTTCGTCGGCGTTGGGCAGCGTCGTGTCGTAGATGAAGCGGATGAACGCGGCGTTGGCCTCGTTGCTCTCGATCGTCATGGTCAGCGAGCCGCCGGCGTGTTCGCCCGTGGCTTCGGTGGTGTACGTCACGCGCTTGTGGGGCTCGAGGGTCACGCGGTCCTGGATGCGCGCCTTGCCGAACACGAGTTCGCGCTCGACCCAGCCGTCGCCTTCAGCGGTGATGATGCATTCGTCCAGGCTTTCGACAAATTCGGTTTGCTCGCGCACGCGCAGCACCAGGCCTTGCCAGATCTGGTTCAGGGTCAGCGTGTCGATGAGGGGGTTCAGTGGATCGTTGACTTCCACCAGGTGTTCAAAGCGCAAAGCGGCCTCCGCAAGATTTCGTGACATTATCGCGCGGCTTGGCCTGCCTTGCGCCAAATGAAAAAACGCCGGCGGGTTGCCCCGGCCGGCGTTTCCTCAGCGCGCTTTAAGCGTCGCTTAACTTCAAATCTCTTCGTACAGCGGCAGCGTCAGGAATTCCGCAAAGTCTTCCGACGTCGACATCTGTTCGAAGATTTCTGCAGCGCGGTCAAAGTGGCCCACCGCGCCCGTCTCCTTCACCTTGGCCAATTCTTCCGGGATCAGCTTGCGCACCAGTTCAGCCGTGACCTTGGTGCCGTCTTCCAGCTTGCCCTTGGGCGAGCGGATCCACTGCCACACCTGCGAGCGCGAGATTTCTGCCGTGGCGGCATCTTCCATCAGGTTGTGGATCGGCACGCAACCGTTGCCGGCCAGCCAGGCACCCAGGTAGTGGATGCCGACGTTGATGTTCATGCGCAGGCCAGCTTCGGTGATCGGCGTTTCCGGCTGGAAGTCCAGCAGGTCGGCAGCCTTCACTTCCACGTCGGGGCGTTGCTTCTCGAACTGGTTCGGCTTGTCGCCCAGCACTGCCACGAATTCCTTCATGGCCGGCTCGACCAGGCCCGGGTGTGCCACCCAGCCGCCGTCGTAACCGTCGGTCGCGTCGCGCTTCTTGTCGTTGATGATGCCGGCCATGGCGATGGCGTTCTTCTCCGGATCGTTCTTGATCGGGATCAGCGCGCTCATGCCGCCGATGGCGGGTGCACCGCGCTTGTGGCAGGTCTTGAGCAGCAGCAGCGCGTAGGCACGCATGAACGGCGAGGTCATCGTCACCTTGGCGCGGTCGGCCAGGCAGAAGTTCTTGTCGACCTTGAACTTCTTGATGCACGAGAAGATGTAGTCCCAGCGGCCGGCGTTCAGGCCCGCGCTGTGCTCACGCAGTTCGTACAGGATTTCTTCCATCTCGAACGCGGCGAGGATGGTTTCGATCAGCACGGTAGCCTTGATCGTGCCTTGCGGCAGGCCGATCTCGTTCTGCGCCATCACGAAGATGTCGTTCCACAGACGCGCTTCCAGATGGCTTTCCATCTTCGGCAGGTAGAAGAACGGGCCGGCGCCGCGCGCGATCTGCTCCTTGGCGTTGTGGAACAGGAACAGCGCAAAGTCGAAGATGCCGCCGGACACACGCTCGCCGTCGATCAGCACATGCTTCTCGTCGAGGTGCCAGCCGCGCGGACGCACCTGCAGCGTGGCGATCTTGTCGTTGAGCTTGTAGGTCTTGCCGTTCTGCTCCAGCGTGAGCGTGCGGCGGATGGCGGCCTTCAGGTTGACCTGGCCCTGGATCTGGTTGTGCCAGCTCGGCGAGTTCGAATCCTCGAAGTCGGTCATGTAGCTGTCCGCGCCCGAGTTGAACGCGTTGATGACCATCTTGGCATCGACCGGACCGGTGATTTCGACACGGCGGCAATGCAGTGCCGGCGGGATCGGAGCCACCTTCCAGTCGCCTTCACGCACGGCCTTCGTTTCCGGCAGGAAATCCGGGCGCTCGCCGGCATCCAGGCGCTTGGCGCGCTCGACACGGGCAGCCAGCAGCTCTTTGCGACGCGGCTGGAAGGCACGGTGGAGCTTGGCGACCAGCGCCAGTGCTTCGGGGGTCAGAATGTCTTCGTAGGCCGGCAGAATCTCGGCCTTGATCTCCATGCCTTGGGGCAGCGTGAGCGCCATGGTTGTTCTCCAGAAGATGATGTGAGGGTTGAACGCGTTTTGGTCTTACTTTGGTCCTATGGCTGGACCGATTCAATGCAATGCCTTACGTCGCTTGTGTTGCCTGCACGAACTGCAGCAGATCGCGCATGTCGTGGCCGGCCGCGGTGGGTGCCACGTCGAGCGCCTCGGGCGGATGCCCCAGGCGGTTGATCCAGAACGTTGTGAAGCCGTACCAAGTCGCGCCGCAGGCATCCCAGCCATTGGACGAGACAAACAGAATCTGTTCCGCCGGCACACCAAACGCTTGTGGCGCCAGCGCGTAGGCTTGCGGCGCGGTCTTGTAGAGCTTGACCGCATCGACCGACAGCACGTGATCGAACAGCCCGGACATGCCGGCACTCTTCACCGCAATGTCGAGCATCTGGGGGTTGCCGTTGGAGAGGATGCCCAGCGGCAAGCCCATCTCGCGCAGGCGGCGCAGCGCAGGCACGTTCTCGGGAAACGCCGACAGGCACGCATATTCGCGCATCAGCGTGGCTTCGTCGTGGGCCGAAAGCTCGACACCCAGGCGTGCGGCCGCATAGCGCAGCGCATCGACGGTGATGTCCCAGAACGGCTTGTAGTGTTCGCCCGAGGGGCCGGCCAGCGAGCGGATGCGCGTGTAGTCGATCTGCTTGTCGCGCCACAGCACCGACAGCGCTTCGCCCTTGCCGGCAAACAGTTGCTCGGCGCGCGCGGCCACGGAATACACGTCGAACAACGTGCCATAGGCATCGAAGACCACCGCGCGAATCGAACTCATCAGAAGCTCCACGGACCCGAAAGTCCCGCAATTGAGCGTTCCATCACGCAGAACGCCTTGCCGACCTTCGCAACGAGGGCCATTGTAGAAAAGCTGACGCACCGCACAAAGACGGCAATGGTCACTTGATCTTTAACTTTTACCGACGGAATGACGAGTGATAACCTTTATATTCGTCACAATCCCGCAGGCCCCGGTCGGCACGGTATACATCAGGCATGGATCATTTCAAGCAGCTCGAAACCTTTGTCGCCGTCGCCACGCGCGGCAGCTTATCCGCCGCCGCCGCCGCTGAAGGCGTAGCGCCTGCCATCATCGGGCGCCGTATCGACGCGCTGGAAGAACGCCTCGGTGTCAAACTCCTCGTCCGCACCACGCGGCGCATCACGCTGACGTTCGAGGGCTCGGCCTTCCTCGAAGATTGCCAACGCATTCTCAACGACTTGCACAACGCCGAGGCCAGCGTCTCGGCTGGTGGCGTGAAAGCCAGCGGGCATCTGCGCGTGACCGCCCCCGCCGGTTTCGGCCGCCGTCATGTCGCGCCGATGGTGCCGGACTTCATCGAGACCCATCCGGATGTTTCGATGACGCTGGACCTGGGCGACCGCGTCGTCGACCTCGTCAACGAAGGTTTCGACTGCGCCATCCGCCTGGGCGATCTGCCCGATTCGAGCCTCGTGTCGATCCGCCTGTGGGAAAACCGCCGCGTGGTGGTGGCTGCGCCGTCGTACCTGGAGCGCCGTGGCGTTCCGACGCAGGTGGAGCAGCTTTCCACCCACAACTGCCTGGCCTTTGGCGCCAGCGCCAACGTGCAGCGCGGCTGGGTCTTCCAGCAAGGCGGCAAGGCCGTCACCGTGAAGGTGTCGGGCACGATGGAATGCACCGACGGCGCCGTGCTGCGCGAGTGGTGTTTGCAGGGCTACGGCCTGGCGTGGCGCTCATGGTGGGAGGTCGGGCATGACATTGCCACGGGCAAGCTGGTGACAGTGCTCGACGCCTTTGAAGCACCGCCGATCGGCATCCACGCAGTGTTTCCGCAGCGCAAGCATCTGCCGCTGCGCGTGCGGCTGTTCATCGACTTCCTCAAGAACACGTATGGCAACCCGGCCTACTGGCGCCGGGCAGACGCCTTGATCGGGATGGATTAGCAATCACCCCGAGTGGGTGAAACACCGCATGCGGCCTACAATCAAGACAAGAACGTCTTCCCGCATCCCACCTCAGGAGGCCGCATGTTCCAGCACATCCTCATCCCGACCGATGGTTCCGAGCTGTCGCGCAAGGCGGTGGCAGGGGCGCTCGACTTCGCCAAGACGCTGGGCGCGCGCCTGACGGCCTACACCTGCCTGGAGGAATACCCGTACACGCCGTTTTCCGAGATCGTCGTGGAGACACCCCAGGCGTTCAAGGAGCGCGTCGAAGCGCAAGCGCGCGTGGTCCTCAAGGACGTGGAAGACGCCGCCGTCAGCGCCGGCATCAGCTGCGACACCGACATGAGCTGCTTCGCCGTCCCGTACATGGGCATCATCGACGCGGCCGAACGCCATGGCTGCGACGTCATCTTCATGGCCTCGCACGGGCGGCGCGGGTTGGCCGGGCTGCTGCTCGGCAGCGAAACGCAGAAGGTGCTCACGCATACCGAGATTCCGGTGATCGTCTACCGCTGAAGCGACCTCCCGCAAGCACGATAACCAGCCGCCTTTTTCAGGCGGCTTTTTTTTCTCCTTGACTCTTGGCTTCCTGACGCATACAACTTTGTACACAAAACAAAAACAAGTTGTGTACATTTTTGCGCACAAGATCGCCCGGTCCTGAAACCGGCAAAAAACCAAAGGAGACAGCATGACCACGACCACCGCTTCGGCGGCGCAGGCGGTTGATTCGCCACACGCGCATCCCCACGTCATCATCAAGCCGCACTACGACCCGCGGCTCACCAACGAAGATCTGGCGCCGCTGCGCAAGCAGTCCTGGGGCACCTACAACATCTTCGCGTTCTGGATGTCCGACGTGCACAGCGTGGGCGGTTATCTGACGGCAGCAAGCCTGTTCTCGCTGGGCCTGTCGAGCCTGCAGGTGCTCTTTGCATTGCTGGCGGGCATCGTGATCGTCCAGGTGTTCTGCAACCTCGTCGCCAAACCCAGCCAGGCGACGGGCACGCCGTATCCAGTGATCTGCCGCGCGTCGTTCGGGGTACTGGGCGCCAACATTCCGGCCATCATCCGCGGGCTGATTGCGGTGGCCTGGTACGGCATCCAGACCTATCTGGCATCGAGCGCGTTCATCGTGCTGGCGCTGAAGTTCATGCCGCAGCTCGCGCCGTATGCCGACGTCGCGCAGCACGGCTTTGTCGGCCTGTCGACGCTCGGTTGGGCGGCGTTCATGCTGCTGTGGGTCCTGCAGGCGTTCGTGTTCTGGCACGGCATGGAATCGATCCGCAAGTTCATCGACTGGGCGGGCCCGGCGGTGTACGTGGTGATGATCGCGCTGGCCGCATGGCTGGTGCACAAGGCCGGCTGGAACAACATCAACCTCACGCTTTCCTTTCTCAAATACGAGGGCTGGGATGCCGTGCCGGTGGTGCTCGGCGGGATCGCGCTGGTGGTGTCGTACTTCTCCGGCCCGATGCTGAACTTTGGTGACTTCTCCCGCTACGGCAAGGATTTCACCTCCGTCAAACGCGGCAATTTCTGGGGGCTGCCGGTCAACTTTCTCGGCTTCGCGCTGCTGACGGTCATCACCACCTCGGCCACGCTGCCGGTGTTCGGCGAGATGATCTCCGACCCCGTCGCCGTGGTTGCCCGCATCGACAACATCACGGCCGTCGTGCTCGGCGCGCTCACGTTCATGATCGCGACCATCGGCATCAACATCGTCGCCAACTTCGTGTCGCCGGCGTTCGACTTTTCCAACGTGGCGCCGCAGCACATCAGCTGGCGCACGGGCGGCATGATCGCGGCAGTCGCGTCGATCTTCATCACGCCCTGGAACCTCTACAACAACCCCGAGGTGATCCACTACACGATCGACGTGCTGGGCGCGTTCATCGGCCCGCTGTTCGGCATCCTGATCGCGGACTACTACTTTGTGCAGCGGCAGCAGGTGCATGTCGACGATCTCTACACGCTGCGCCCCACGGGCCGCTACTGGTACCGCAACGGCTACAACCCCGCCGCCGTCTGGACGATGATCCCGTCCGCGCTGATTCCGATGGCGTGCGTGGTCTTCGAACGGCTGCATGTGCTGGCCAATTACAGCTGGTTCATCGGCGTGGGCATCGCGCTGGTGCTCTACACCGTGCTCAGCCGCAAGCAAAGCACCCTCTCCCGCTAACCGGCGTCATCCACGCATCAACAACATGGACATCCGCATCATCAACCCCAACACCACGACGAGCATGACTGCGCTCATCGGCCGCTGCGCGCAGGCCGCGGCCGCGTCGGGCACGCGCATCACGGCGGTGAGCCCGAAGATGGGCCCGGCTTCCATCGAAAGCCATTACGACGAAGCGCTCTCGGTGCCCGGCATCCTGGAAGAAATCCGCCACGGCGAACGCGATGGCGCCGATGCCTACGTCATCGCCTGCTTCGGCGATCCGGGCCTCTACGCTGCACGTGAACTCGCGCACGGCCCGGTAATCGGCATCGCTGAAGCGGCCATGCACATGGCGAGCCTGATCGGCAACAGCTTCAGCGTGGTGACGACGCTCGAGCGCACCGTCGGCATGGCCTGGCACCTGGCCGAGCGCTACGGCATGCGGCATGCGTGCCGCAACGTGCATGCAAGCGACCTCCCCGTGCTGGACCTGGAGAAACCCGGCTCCAACGCACGCCAGATCATCCTCGAAGCCTGCCGCAGCGCGCTCGCGCAAGACCGCAGCGACTGCATCGTGCTCGGCTGTGCCGGCATGGCCGACCTGTGTGAAGACCTGAGCGCCGAGCTGCACGTGCCTGTCATCGACGGTGTGGTGGCTGCGGTGAAGCTGGTCGAGGCGCTGGTCGGCATGCGGCTTTCCACCAGCAAGCGCGGCGACTGGGCCCGGCCGCTTCCGAAACCCTATACAGGGATGCTTGCCCCCTTTGCGTTGGCGTAGCGCAAGGCGGAGTGGCGCATTTGCTACCATGCACCATTCCGCTTTTTCTTCTGCACCGCCACCTGCCATGCCCGCACCCGCACGGGAACCTGCCGACAGCCAACCAGCTGCCGAACCGATCTACCAGGGCCTGCTGACGGCCATCATGGAGCACCGACTGCCGGCCGGCACCAAGCTGGTCGAAGAACGGCTGTGCGAAGCGACCGGCGCCGGCCGGCCGCGCATCCGCCAGGTGCTGGCCCGGCTGGCGCATGAGCATCTGGTGACCCTCGTGCCGAACAAGGGCGCGTTCGTCGCGCAGCCTTCCGTGAAAGAGGCGCGCGACGTTTTCCAGACCCGCCGCATCATCGAACCCGAACTGGCCAGCATGCTGGCAAACGCGTGCACGCCGGCAAAGGCCAAACGCCTGCGCGAACACATCGCCGCCGAACAGGCCGCGCGCGAACGCGGCGACCGCGCGGCCACCATCCGTCTGTCCGGCGAATACCACGTCCTCATTGCCGAGATGGCCGGCAACCATGTGCTGGAACGGCTGACGCGCGAAGCGGTGTCGCGCACCTGCCTGATCATCACGCTCTATGACCGCCCCGGCCTGCCCGCCTGCCCTGAACACGAGCACGACACCCTGACCGAAGCGATCGCCACCGGCGATGCCAAGCGTGCGCACGACCTGATGCGCGAGCATCTGGAGCACATCGAGCACTCGCTCGACCTGCACGCCACACCCACGTCGGCGCTGGATCTGGAATCGATCTTCAAGCGCGCCTGACGAAAAAAAACCGCGCCGTTGAGGAAGCGCGGTTCGAGAGGCCAGCGTGTGGTCAGCACGGCAGGCCCTGCTGCCTAGGTGCCGGATGCGTCGGCAACCTCAGGCAACCTTCTTGGCTTGCGCCGTTTCTTCGAAGAATTGTTCGTCTTCGGTCGAGCCCTTCAGCGCCGTGGTCGACGCCTCGCGTTCGATGGTCTGCGTCACTGCGTCGAAGTAGCCCGTGCCGACTTCGCGCTGGTGCTTCACCGCGGTGAAGCCCTTTTCCGCCGCCTTGAACTCGGCCTCTTGCAGCTCCACGAATGCGCTCATCTGGTTGCGGGCATAGCCGTACGCCAGGTTGAACATCGAGTAGTTCAGGGCATGGAAACCGGCCAGCGTGATGAACTGGAACTTGTAGCCCATCGCGCCGAGTTCCTTCTGGAATCGGGCGATCGTCACGTCGTCCAGGTTCTTCTTCCAGTTGAACGACGGCGAGCAGTTGTAGGCCAGCATCTTGCCCGGGAACTTGGCGTGGATGGCTTCGGCAAACTTCTTGGCGTATTCGAGATCCGGCTTGCCGGTCTCGCACCACACGAGGTCAGCCACTTCCGCATACGCCAAGCCGCGCGAGATGGCTTGCTGCAGGCCCGGCTTGGTGCGGTAGAAGCCTTCAACGGTGCGCTCGCCGGTGCAGAACGGCTTGTCGTTCTCGTCCACATCGGTGGTCAGCAGGTCGGCAGCTTCTGCGTCGGTGCGGGCGATCAGCACGGTCGGCACGCCCATCACGTCGGCAGCCAGACGCGCGGCCACGAGCTTGCTCACGGCTTCGCGGGTCGGCACCAGCACCTTGCCACCCATGTGGCCGCACTTCTTCACGGCGGCCAACTGGTCTTCAAAGTGCACGCCGGCCGCGCCGGCCTCGATCATGGCCTTCATCAGTTCGAACGCGTTCAGCACGCCGCCGAAACCGGCTTCCGCATCGGCCACGATCGGCGCGAAGAAGTCGATGTCGTCCTTGCCTTCCGACCACTGGATCTGATCGGCGCGCTGGAACGTGTTGTTGATCTTCTTGACGACCTTGGGCACCGAATCCACCGAGTACAGCGACTGGTCCGGATACATCTCGCCATTGCTGTTGGCATCGCCCGCAACCTGCCAGCCCGACAGATAGATCGCCTTCAGGCCCGCCTTCACCTGCTGCATGGCCTGGTTGCCCGTCAGTGCGCCCAGGGCGTTGACGAAGGGCTCGTTGTTGATCAGGTCCCACAGCTTTTCGGCACCACGCTTGGCCAGCGTGTGCTCGATCTGCAGCGAACCGCGCAGACGCACCACGTCTTCAGCCGTATAACCGCGCTTGATGCCCTTCCAACGCGGGTTGGTATCCCATTCCTTCTGCAGCTTTTGCACTTCGAGTTCGCGTGACATCGCACTCTCCTGTTTGATCGCATCCATCAAATAACCGGTAACTCACTCTGCGCCTTGAGCCGCTGGCGCCTTCTTGGGGCGCCGCTGGGTGGCTCAAGTCATATGTCTTATATAAGAGTGTAGAAACGGGCAGTGCAATGCAACAAGGAGAAGATGCTTCCCCGCGTAAGTTTTTAATTCTTTTTTTTCAAAGGCTTACCAACGATATTTCACGATACGGAAAGATCTTTTCTATCATGAAAGACAGCGATGGTGCTGTGCGACGCGGAATTTTTGCGGACCAAAACCCCTTTCCGCATTGTGAAAAATCGTGGGCACCTGCCCATCACATCGCAGGGGCACAAAAAACGCCGCAGATGCGGCGTTTTTTTGAGCCTCGAATCTCATCAGGTGCGTGCCAGGCGATGCGCCACCCAATCCCCGCCCGTAATCACAGCACGTCCGGCAATGTGTTTGGGGCTGACCGGATACACAATGCAGTCGACCGGTTCGCTGCCCAGCATGACGGCGTGGTTCTCGCGCAGGAACAGCGCGTCCCCGCCCGGGTAGACCTCTTCGATCTCGTCCAGCACCGGAACGAGCGCCGCGTCGATCCGATACACATCGCCGCGCACGGCGGTGCCGGTCGGGTCCAGCACGAGGCCGGGGTACGCACCAAAGTCGTACAGGCGGCCGTGCAACATGGCCGTACCGAGCAGCTCCGGCTCGGGAATGCCGCGCTTTGCCGCAGCAACCCGCAGGTCGTTCGCCTCCCCGGCGCGCAGCGTGCCGTAGACGAACACATGGATGGCATTGGCGTGGTTCATTCGAGCATGTCCTGCGAAACCAGCACGCCGTCTTCATCGGCATAGACCCACTCGCCGGACTGGATGTACGCACCCGGCATCTGCACGCCCACTTCGCGCTGCCCGGCGTTCTTCTTGATGCTCTTGCGCGGATGCACCGCCAGGGCGTGGATGCCGACGTTGCATTCGGCCAGCTCGCGCGTATCGCGCACGCAGCCGTTGAGCAGAATGCCCTCCCAGCCGTTCTCTTCGGCCAGCTTGCCGAGGTTGCCGCCGACCAGCGCGCAGCGCAACGAGCCGCCGCCGTCGATCACCAGCACGCGGCCTGCGCCCTGCTCTTCCAGCGCGGCGCGTACCAGGCCGTTGTCCTCAAACACCTTGAGCGTGGAAGCCGGGCCGGCAAACGCGGCGCGCTTGCCAAAGCTGCGGAAGACCGGCGTGAGCACACGCAGGCTTCCGTACACCAGCTTGTCTTCGTGCATGTCGCACAGGTCGGTTACAGGAATCATCGTCATGGCAATGGGTGGATGGCGTTGGCGAAAACGAAAAATGAAAGCGGAATCAACTGCGTGACTGCGCGCGCAGCGAATCGATCGTCGCGCGCGGGCTGATGATGTTCGGATCGGTCTGCACTTCGATGACGGTGGCAACGCTTGCCGCCAGCGCGGTTTCCACCGCCGACTGAAACCCTTCGAAGGAGCGCACCGTGTGCCCCTCAGCGCCGTAGGCTCTGGCCAGCGCGGCGAAGTCCGGGTTGCGCAGCTCCGTACCGCTGACGTGCTCGGGGTACTCGCGCTCCTGGTGCATGCGGATGGTGCCGTACATGCCGTTGTTGACCACGATAAAGATCACGAGCGCGTTGTACTGCATGGCGGTCGCCAGCTCCTGGCCGTTCATCAGGAAGCAGCCGTCGCCGGCCATGCAGATGACGGGCGTACTGGGGCTGACGATCTTGGCGGCCACGGCAGCCGGTGCGCCGTAGCCCATCGCGCCGCTCGTCGGCGCAAGCTGCGTACGCGAGCCTGCCGCCAGCGCACCGTATTGATAGAAGCGATGCAGCCACGTAGCGTAGTTGCCTGCGCCGTTGGTCAGGATGCTGTTGTGCGGCAGGCGCTCGCGCAGCCACTGCATGGCACGGGCCATGTCGATGCCCTTGCCACCGAACGGCGGCGGCGCGATGTTGGCGCGGTAGTCGGCGTTGGCGGCTTCTGTCCAGGCGGACCAGCGCGGTGGCGCATCCGGCGACACGCCATCCAGCGCTTCGGCCATCGCGGGCATCGACGCGTGGATCATCAGGTCGGCCTGGTAGACACGCCCCAACTCTTCAGCGCCGGCGTGCACGTGGATCAACGTCTGCTTCGGGCGTGGCACATCGAACAGCGTGTATCCGGAGGTCGTCATCTCGCCCAGGCGTGTGCCGATGGCGAGCACCACGTCGGCGTCTTTCACGCGTGCCGCGAGTTTCGGGTTGATGGCGATGCCGACATCGCCAGCGTAATTCGGGTGGCGGTTGTCGAACAGGTCTTGCCGGCGGAACACGCAGCCCGCGGGCAAATTCCAGCGCTCGGCAAAGGCTTGCATGCGGGCGGCCGCTTGCGGCGTCCAGCCGGAGCCGCCCAGCAGCAGCATCGGGCGCTCGGCGTTCTGCAACAGCGTCTTCAGTTGGGCAAGGTCATGCGGGCCGGGCCAGGCCATCGCGCGGGCTTTCGTTGCCACCTCGGGCGGCACATCCGGCACGGTCGCAACCTCGGTCAGCATGTCTTCCGGCAGCGCCAGCACAACGGGGCCGGGGCGGCCCGCGGTGGCGGTCTGGAAGGCGCGCGCGATGTATTCGGGGATGCGCTCGACACTGTCGATCTGCGCGACCCACTTGGCCATCTGGCCAAACATGCGGCGGTAGTCGATTTCCTGGAACGCTTCGCGATCGACAAAATCGCGGCCGACCTGCCCGATGAACAGGATCAGCGGCGTGGAGTCTTGAAATGCGGTGTGCACGCCAATGCTGGCGTTGGTGGCGCCCGGCCCGCGTGTGCAGAAGACGATGCCGGGACGACCGGTGAGCTTGCCGTAGGCGTCGGCCATGTTGGCGGCGCCGCCTTCTTGCCGGCAGACGATGAAGCGTGCACGGTCGCGGCGCTGGTAGAAGCCTTCGAGCACGGAGAGGTAGCTTTCGCCCGGCACGCCGAAGGCCAAGTCGACGCCGTGGGCAACCAGTGCATCGACAAGAATCTGGCCGCCGTGGCGTGGCTCGGCAACGTTGCTGGCGGGGCGTGCGGCGGGTGTCTCCATGGCGGGTGCTTTCGCTCTCGATCCGTTGACGACACGAAGGATCATAGCGGAGCCGCCCCCGCGGCGACTACATCTGCCGGAACAAATGCGCGTATTGCCGCGCGACCGGCAGCGTCTCGGTGCGCCCGCGTATCTTCAGCCCCAGACGGCCCAGCGACAGATGCACGGCGCTCGACACATGCGCCACGTTGACCACCGTACCGCGATGCACCTGCCAGAAGTGCTCCGGGTCGAGCTGGGTCAGCAACTCCCGCAGGCTGGTGCGGATGAGCGATTCGCCGCTGCCGGCTACCACGTTGACGTATTTGTCGGTCGCTTCCAGGTAGATCACGTCGTCCACGGGGATGAAGCGCACCTCCTGCCCGACCAGCGCCTTGATGAAGCGCAGATACCCACCCTGCGGCGTGGCTCGCGTTTGGGCCGCGCCCTGCAGCCCCGCAAGGCGCTCGACGAGTTCAGCCAGCGTCTGCGCCGGGTCCGTGGCGGCGGTGGCGCGGGCGTTGCCGTTCGGGCGCGTGCCGAGCCGGTCCTTCAGCCGCTTGACGGTCTCGGCCAGGCGCTCGGTCTGCACGGGCTTGAGCACGTAGTCGACCGCGGCCTGCTCGAAGGCGTCGAGCGCGAACTGGTCATAGGCTGTGACGAACACCACCAGCGGCCGGTCTTCCCTGGCCGACAGCTCGCGCGCCACGTCAATCCCCGACAACCCCGGCATGCGAATGTCGAGAAAGACCACATCGGGCGCCTCCCCGTCGGCCGCGTCGTCAATCACGTCGAGCGCCGATTGGCCGTCGTGCACGGCCGGCAGCAGCGTGGCATCGGGCCACAGCGCCGTCAGCTCGGCGACGAGGTTCTCAGCCAGCGCCGGTTCATCGTCGGCAATCAGCAAGCGGGGGGAAGCAGGCATCGATCAGGTTCCGGCAGAGGCGCGCGAAGACAGCGCAGCGGTGGCAGTGGCGTTGGCCGTGGAGCGAGAGAAGCGGCAGCGCCATTCCGGCGCATCGGCTTGAGACGGTGCAGGCGCCGTTTCATGCGCCAGCGGCAATTCGACGATGATCGTCACGCCGTGCGGCACGGTCTCGGTGATCGTCAGCCGCGCGTCGCCATCAAACAGGCGCGACAGACGTTCACGCACATGCGTGAGCCCCAGCCCGGAGCCCTTGGCACCGTCGTTGCCGAAGCCGACGCCCGTGTCGCGCACTTCCAGCACGAGGCGCTCGCCGTCATGGCCGGCAGCCAGGCGCGCAGACAGGGCGATCTCGCCGCCCTCGCGCGCGGGTTCGATGCCGTGCACCACGGCGTTTTCCACCAGCGGCTGAATCAGCATGGGCGGAATGACGATATTGGCGATGGCATCGTCCAGCGCCAATGAGAAACGCAGCCGATTGCCGAAGCGCAGCGCCTGGATGTCGAGATACGCGCGCAGCAGCGCAAATTCCTGCGCCAGCGTGCACTGCTCGGCGCGTGCGTGCGAAAGTGAACTGCGCAGAAAGCCGATCAAATGCTGCAGAAGGCGCCGCGCGGCGGCCGGATCGCGCGCAATCAGCACATCGACGTGCGCCAGCGAGTTGAAGAGGAAGTGCGGCTCGATCTGCGCCTGCAGGGCCATCAGCTGCGCACGCACGACCTGCTTTTCGGCCTCTTCGCGCTCCAGCGCATCGAGTGCCGCCTGGCGCTGCAGTGCTGCCAGCTTGCCGCGCGACCAGTAGTAATACGTTGCGCCCAGCGCGGCCAGCATGGCGATGATGAAACTCATGCGCAGGCTGTCCGCGCGCCAGGGTTCCGGGTTGACGCTATTCAGGCACAGGATCGTCCGTGCGATCCACTGCCCCAGCGGCACGCCGATCAGCACTGCGCCCACGATGATCCACGGAAACACCTTCTTGTTGGGCGGGCCGTCGCCCCAGAGCACGTGGCGCGGAATGCCGATCAACGAGAACATCGCCAGCCCGATTGCCTGGCTGAAGATGAAGTCTTTCCAGAAGGTCTCTTCCGGCCGGATGCCGAACGCAAGCACCGCCGCAATCAGCGTATTGATGACGATGATGACGGCGTAGCGGATCACCCAGCGCCGGGCTAGGCGCAGGCAATCCGCAAGCGAAGGGAACGACACATTGGCGAACATGCGGGCGATCTTACCGGAGGGTTCTCCGGCGTTGAAGCTTGGGGTTTCCCGCATCACTGGCGGCCGGCTTGCTCGCGCAAACGGGCGAGTTCCTGCTCGACCATGCGCTGGTAACCGTTGCCCTGGCTCCAGGCCAGGCTCAGGCCGTGTGCGGCCAGGCCCAGGCCCCACCCCAGCAGCGGCCAGACAAACCAGAACTGGCCGCGCGACAGCGCAATCACGGCCAGCCCGGCGTTAATCGCCAAAAACGACAGCAGGTGAATCCGGAACCCCAGGCGCGCGCCGGCGCGGTGTCGAGCCCGGCGCAGCAAGGCGGCGTCGGATTCGGTCGATGGGGAGGCTTGGGTATAGGGCACGGCGGACATGGCGGTCTCTAGTGGAACCGAGGATGTCCGCAGTATAGGAATGGCGCCCAGGCAGGCGCCATGCCGATGCGACGAATGGTGCGATTGGGCGGATGAACGGTGCGCGGCCGCCCCGCCCGCAGGACGATTACGCCGCCAGCGCCTCCCGCGCAGATTGCGTCACCACCGTGGAAGCGACCGCTTCCGCCACCGTTTCGCGCGACAGATGCGGCGCGAACATCCCGATGAAGTCATGCGCATAGCCGCGTAGATACGCGCCACGGCGCACCGCCACACGCGTGGTGTTCGGCTCGAACAGGTGATCGGCCCCGATGCAGACGAGGTTGTCATCCTTGCGGCCGTCATACGCCATCGACGCGATGATGCCCACGCCCACGTCCAGCGCCACGTACGTCTTGATCACGTCGGCATCCATGGCGGTCAGCACGATCTCGGGGTGCAGGCCCGCGCTGGCAAATGCTGCATCGATGTTGCGTCGGCCCGTGAAGCCCGCGTCGTACGTGATGAGCGGATACTGCGCCACGTCTTCCAACGTCGGGAGTGGATTCTTGGTCAGCGGATGGTCCGGGCTGACCACCAGCACGTGACGCCAGCGGTACGCCTCGAACGACGTCAGCCCCGGCTCGTTGGCCACGGCTTCGGTGGCGATACCGATATCGGCCTGCCCCGTCAGCAGCAGCTCGACGATGTGCGAGGGCGATGCCTCCTGCAGCGCCAGCGTGACGTGCGGGTATTCCTTGCGGAACGACTGCACCACCTTCGGCAGCGCATAGCGGGCCTGCGTGTGCGTGGTCGCCACGGTCAGGCGGCCGGATTGCCGGCCGGAGAACTCCTCGCCAGCCTGGCGCAGGTTTTCGGCTTCGAGCAGCAGCCGTTCGACAATGCGGACGATCTCGCGACCCGGTTCGGTCAGGCCCGTCAGCCGCTTGCCGTAGCGCTCGAAAATCTCCACGCCAAGCTCATCCTCCAGCTCGCGAATCTGCCGCGACACGCCGGGCTGCGACGTGTACAGCGCGTTGGCGACTTCGGTCAGGTTGAACTGGCGGCGTACCGCCTCGCGAATGGAACGCAGTTGCTGGAAGTTCATGGCTCGTGTCCTCTCGTATTGGTTGTCGTCGGAGCGTCGTGTTACACGGCGGCTTGCGCGACGGGCCGTGCATTGCCTTGCGCGAACACGCGGATCGCGCGCGGGCGCACCACCAGTGTTTCGCCTTCACGGAAGCCCTCGGCGCGGAAGCGCTCGATGGGCAGGGAGACTTCGATGATGTCGTCGGTGTCTTCGCGCTCCAGCTCAAGCTGCGCGATGGCGCCCAGCGTGAGCGCGCGGCGCAGCGTCACGGGAATGCCCTCGGCGCCCGGTGCATAGCGCTCGAGGTCGATTTCGTGCGGGCGCACGAAGGCCACCGCCTGATCGGCGCGGGACGAATCCACACCGCCCGACGGCACGGCGATGGCCGAATCGCCCACGTGCAGCACGCTGCCGCCCTCGCCCTCTTCCAGGCGGCCGTGGAACAGGTTCACGTTACCGAGGAAGCCGTAGACGAACGGCGTGGCCGGCGTGTTGTAGACCGCATCGGGGCTGCCGACCTGCTCCACCTGGCCGCGGTTCATCAGCACCACGTTGTCGGCCACTTCCAGCGCCTCTTCCTGGTCGTGCGTGACGAACAGGCTCGTGACATGCAGATCGTCGTGCAGGCGGCGCAGCCAGCGGCGCAGTTCCTTGCGCACCTTGGCATCGAGCGCGCCGAAAGGCTCGTCGAGTAGCAGCACGCGCGGCTCCACTGCCAGCGCGCGCGCCAGGGCAATCCGCTGACGCTGCCCGCCAGACAGTTGCGGCGGGTAGCGATCAGCCAGCCAATCCAGCTGCACGAGTTCCAGCAGCTCCTTCACCTTGGCGCGGATCTGCGCTTCGCTCGGCCGCTGCGCACGCGGTTTCACGCGCAGGCCGAAGGCGACGTTCTCAAACACCGTCATGTGCTTGAACAGCGCGTAATGCTGGAACACGAAGCCGACCTGACGCTCGCGCACATGCTGGTCCGATGCGTCTTCGCCGTTGAGGTGAATCGTGCCCGAATCGGCATGCTCCAAACCCGCGATGATGCGCAGCAGCGTGGTCTTGCCGCAGCCCGACGGGCCCAGCAGCGCAGTCAGTTCGCCCTGCTTGAAGTCGAGCGAAACATCGTTGAGGGCAATGAAATTGCCAAAGCGCTTGGTGATGTGTTGAACCTGGATGCTCATGCTGCGCTTCCCTCCAGCGGAGATTGCACGGAGACGTGCGAGTTCGAATGGGATGTCGGTTGCGCCACGCGCTGCCCCGGGCCTTCACCCACGCCGGCATCAGCATCAGCCAGCTCGCGACGGCTGCGCCATTCGACCAGCGTCTTCAGCGCCAGCGTGACGAGCGCCAGCAATGTCAGCAGCGACGCCACGGCAAACGCGGCCGCAAAGTTGTATTCGTTGTAGAGAATTTCCACGTGCAGCGGCATCGTGTTGGTCAGCCCGCGAATGTGGCCCGACACCACTGACACCGCGCCAAACTCGCCCATCGCCCGCGCGTTGCACAGGATCACGCCGTACAACAGGCCCCACTTGATGTTCGGCAGCGTCACGCGAAAGAACGTCTGCCAGCCCGAGGCGCCGAGCACGATGGCGGCCTCTTCCTCTTCGCTGCCCTGCGCCTGCATGAGCGGAATCAGCTCGCGCGCCACGAACGGAAACGTGACGAACACCGTCGCCAGCACAATGCCCGGCACCGCAAAAATGATCTTGAAATCGTGATCGGAGAGATACGGCCCGAACCAGCCCTGTGCGCCGAACAGCAGCACGTAGATCAGGCCGGCAATGACGGGCGACACCGAAAACGGCAGGTCGATCAATGTCAGCAGCAGGTTCTTGCCGCGAAATTCGAACTTGGCGATTGCCCATGCCGCCGCCACGCCAAACACCACGTTCAGCGGCACGGCAATCGCTGCGGTGGTCAGCGTCAGATAGATCGCCGAAAGCGCATCGGGCTCGATCAACGCCTCGAGATACACGTCGACGCCCTTCTTGAACGCCTCGACAAACACGCTCGCCAGCGGCACGAAAAGGAACAGCGCCAGGAACACGAACGAAACGAGGATCAGGGTTGCGCGCACCCAGGCGGACTCTGCGGTGGCGCCTCGGCGGCCACCAGCAGGCGCCTGACCAAGTTGACGGGAAACAGTACCGGCCATGTCAGGCTCCAGCTGCCGCGTTGGCGGTCGGGGGTTCGGGGGCACGCTCGATGGCGTCGTTGCGATTGCCGCGGCGGCGCGTCCACGCTTGCAGCAGATTGATCACCAGCAGCAGCGTGAACGAGATACCGAGCATGACGACGGCAATGGCCGTGGCGCCCGCGTAGTCGAATTGCTCCAGCTTGGAATAGATCATCAGCGGCGTGATCTCGGAAACCATCGGCATGTTGCCGGCGATGAAGATGACCGAGCCGTATTCGCCGGTGGCACGCGCAAAGGCCAACGCGAAACCGGTCAGCAAGGCGGGCAGCAAGGTCGGCAGAATCACGCGAGTGAAGGTCTGCCAGCGCGTGGCGCCCAGGCTGGCAGCCGCCTCTTCCAGTTCGGACTCAAGATCTTCCAGCACCGGCTGCACCGTGCGCACGACAAACGGCAGGCCGATGAACGTCAGCGCCACCACGATGCCCAGCGGCGTGAACGCGACCTTCAGCCCCAGCGGTTCCAGCCGCGAGCCGATCCAGCCATTCGGCGCGTACAACGCGGTGAGCGCAATGCCGGCCACCGCGGTCGGCAGCGCAAACGGCAGGTCGACCAGCGCATCGATCAGCCGCTTGCCCGGAAAGCGATAGCGCACCAGCACCCACGCCACGATCAGCCCGAACACGAGGTTGATCACCGCCGCGATCAGCGAGGCACCGAACGTCAGCTTGTACGACGCCACCACGCGCGGCGCGGTGACGGTCGTCCAGAACGCGTCCCACGTCATGGTGAACGTCTTGAGGACCGTTGCCGACAGCGGGATCAGGACGATCAGCGCGAGGTACAGCAGCGAAAAGCCCAGCGCCAGCCCGAAGCCGGGCAGCACATTGGCGGGCTTACGCCGCTTGGAGGAAAAAAACGCGGAAGGCAGGCTCATCAGCGCACCGATAAAAATGGCCGCAGAGCAAAACACTGCGGCCGATATGCAGATGAACCGATTGTGGCGGACTGTTCTTATGACGAAAACGAATATTTGCGCATGTGCATCATCGTTTTAGATATAAGGGGTGCTCGGTAAGACATCCCACTGCGCTTGCCAGTCGGCGCCGTCGCGGGTGATGTCTTGTGCACTCGCGCGACCGATCAGGCGATCGAGCAAGGTCAGGCCGGCGTCCCATTCACCGAGGTTGGAATCGGCGTTGATATGGCCGGCCTCGCCGGCATCCACGAACTCCGTGCCCCAACGCGCGGCCCAGTCGATGGCGCTGCCTTGCGGCATCCACGGGTCATTGCGGCTGGCGACAAGCGTAGCCGGGAACGGCAGCGTGCGGCCGGGTAGCAGGTCCCGCACGCCGAACTTGTCCGGATCGGCCGGCGCGACGAGCAGCACCGCCGCCACCGCATCCTTGGTCTGCACCGCCCAATGCAATGACGCCAGGCAGCCGAAGCTATGCGCCACCAGGATGACGGGACGCCTGCTGCGCGTGGGCGGACGCTCGGCAAGCGCCGCATGCACCGCTTCACCCACACGGGCCGACCAGCGCGGCAGATCAGGCGTCGACCAGTCCGTCTGCTCCACGCGGCGCCATGCCGGGAAGCGCTGTTCCCAACGCGTCTGCCAGTGGCCGGGGCCGCTGCCATGCAAGCCGGGAACGGTCAGGATGACGGCGTCTGCCGGCCACTGCCAGGCGGATGCGTCCGATGCGGGTGCGCTGCGTGCCATGTCGTGCTCATTGCGTCAGAGAAAGGCCGGCCGCGGATTGCTGCTGTTGCACCAGCGGCGCCTGCGCCATTGGCACCACCTGTGGCGCGGGCGCAGGGTCCGGCTCAGCTTCCGCGCCGGGCAGGATGCTGCCCTGCACATACGTGATGCCGGCGGCACGCGCCAGTTCCAGGTCGCTCGGGCGCTCGCAGCGCCGCAAAGCCAGCGTCACGCCCAGCTCGCGTGCCGAATCGGCCAGCGACACCACGTTCCGCGTACGCCAATCGCGCCGCGCATCGAGCTTCAGGTACGCCGGCTTGGCATGCACGAGCAGCGCGCCCGCTTCCGCCGGGTCCGATGCCTGCACGGCCACGGCGAAACCGTTGCGCCGGTAGTTGTCCACCACGAACAGCAGCAGCCCCAGATCGTCATTCGCCGTCGACGGCACCTGGATGACGAACTGCTCGGGATGCAGCCCCAGCGCCGTCACCGCACGGTGGAATGCCTTGCCGTGGTCGGCCGCCACCGCCGCCAGCAACCGGCCATGCACATTGACGACCAGCCGCCCCGCATCGGTGCGCGAAAAATAGTTGAGCGTATGCACCAGCCGGCACAGGCGGTCCAGTTCAACCAGCGTGCTGTCATCCGACGCCAGCGAAAACACCTTCCACGGGTTCAGGCCCAGCTCGCCGTCGCGCGTCCACGTGCGCATCAGCGCTTCGTGGCCGGCGGGCGTCAGCGCGCCATCGGCGGCAAGCTGCCAGACCGGCTCAAACAGGCTGGTGAGCGCGCAGTGGAAGAACTGACCCTGCACGCGGCCGGTGGCGTCACGCCACAAGTGGCGATCTGGCGCGGGCGCGTTCGGCAATGTGCCGAGAAATTGTGCGACTGCTGTGGTGTGCATCAGGCTCATGGGTGAGGCTCCTTGTTGGGTCGCCGTCTCCTCCCCGTCCTTACAGTTTGGCGATCGAGACTTCAGTCGCCTTCACCAGCGCAACCACTTCGCTGCCGATCTTCAGGCCCAGGCTGTCGACCGAGCGTGTGGTGATGACCGAGGTGACGATGCCGGCCGGCGTCTCCACGTCGATCTCCGAGAGCACGTCGCCCCGGATGATCTCCTTGATCTGCCCGCGAAACTGGTTGCGTACGTTAATCGCTTGGATGCTCATGATGTTCCTTCTTAGGTGACAACGGCACTACGTGCCAATGAATGTTTTCAGGAGAAAGGTTTGCAGCGCCTTACACGGCCCAGCGCACGGCGGTGGCAGACACGTCGAAGGGTGATGCCCACGCCGTGTGCGGGCGCACATCGGTCACTTCGTTCGGATCGCTCTTGCGCTGCATCACGCGGTTGAGGATCGCTTCTTCCAGCCGGGCAAACGCGGGCGAACCACGATGGCGCGGACGCGGCAGGTCGATGCGCTCATCCAGCGCAATGCGGCCGTCTTCGATCAGCACCACGCGATCGGCCAGCGCCACCGCCTCGGCCACATCGTGCGTGACGAGCACCGCCGTAAAGCCGAGGCGTTGCCACAGGCCTTCGATGAGGTTCTGCATGTCGATGCGGGTCAGCGCGTCGAGCGCGCCCAGCGGCTCGTCGAGCAGCAGCAGGCGCGGCCGATGCACCAGCGCACGCGCCAATGCCACGCGCTGGCGCTGCCCGCCCGACAGGCGAGCCGGCCATTCCCCTGCCCGCTCGGCCAGACCGACTTGCGCGAGCACTTCAGCGGCCTGCGCGCGCTGTGTTTTCGGCAGGCCGAGCGCGACGTTGTCGAGCACCTTCTTCCACGGCAGCAGGCGCGCATCCTGGAACATCACGCGGGCATCGTCGTGCAGGCCGTCTTCGGCGTCGCCATCGCGACGCAGGTGGCCATCGTCGATGCCTTCCAGCCCGGCAATCAACCGCAGCAGCGTGCTCTTGCCGCAGCCGCTGCGCCCGACGATGACGACAAACTCGCCCGGGGTGATGTCCAGATCGATACCGTGCAGCACTTCACGGTCGCCATAGCGTTTGACGACGTGCTCGATGTGCAAGGCGGTGCCGGCCAGCGCGGCGTGTTCAGTGGCGTTGCTTTGCATGCGTCTCTCCAATTCAGCCTCAGGCCGCTGCTTGATAGCCAGGGTGCCAACGCAGCCAGAAGCGCTCCAGCGCACGCGACAGCAGATCGGCCAGCTTGCCCAGCAGCGCGTACAGCAGGATGCCCAGCAGCACCACGTCGGTCTGCAGGAACTCGCGCGCATTCATCGTCATGTAGCCGATGCCAGCCTGCGCAGAGACCGTCTCCGCCACGATCAGCGTCACCCACATCAGGCCGAGCGAAAACCGCACGCCCACCAGGATCTGCGGCAGTGCCCCCGGCAGGATCACCTCGCGATACAGCTGCGCACGCGAGAGCCCGTAGCTGCGGGCCATCTCCACCAGGGCCGGATCGACCGAGCGGATGCCGTGATACGTATTCAGGTAGATCGGGAAGAACACGCCCAGCGATACCAGGAACAGCTTGGCCGATTCGTCGATGCCGAACCACAGGATCACGAGCGGAATCAGCGCCAGCACGGGGATGTTGCGGACCATCTGCAGCGTGGTGTCGAGCAGGGTCTCGGCAGTGCGGAAGGTGCCGGTCAGCAAGCCCAGCGCCAGCCCCAGCGAACCACCGATCGCAAAGCCGAGCAGCGCGCGCCACGTGCTCACGGCCACGTGCGTCCACAGCTCACCCGAGCGCGCCAGCGCCACGGCGGATTTCGCCACGTCCAGCGGTGCCGGCAGGATGCGGTTCGACAGCCAGCCCCACTGTGCCGAGGCCTGCCACAGCACCAGCAGCACAAGCGGCACGATCCACGGCGCCAGGCGTTGCTGGGCGGTGCGCAGGAAGGCGTTTGCCTTCGCCTTCTGTTTCGATGTTGATTTGGATTTCGACTCGGATGCCATCGCCCTGCTCCTCTCGGCTCAGCTTGCCGCCACGCGCGGCACGATGCCGGTGGCAATCACTTCGCCAAACGGCCCGTTCAGCACATTGCCCGGCAGCTTGTCGCGCACCGAGCGCGGCAACAGCGGGAACACCAGTTCGGCAAAACGGTAGGCCTCTTCCAGATGCGGATAACCGGACAGCACAAATGTATCGATGCCCAGCTCCGCGTATTCCTGCATGCGCGCGGCCACGGTTTGCGGATCGCCCACCAGCGCCGTGCCGGCACCGCCGCGCACCAGACCCACGCCGGCCCACAGGTTCGGGCTGATTTCCAGATCGGCGCGCGTGCGCTTGACGCCGTTGGCATGCAGCGCGGCCATGCGCTGCTGGCCGGCGGAATCCATCTTGCGGAACGCCTCCTGCGCGCGCGCCACGGTGTCGTCGTCAAGCTTGCTGATGAGCTTGTCTGCGGCGGCCCAGGCTTCATCGTCCGTCTCGCGCACGATCACGTGTAGGCGGATACCGAAGCGCACGGTGCGGCCATGCTTGGCAGCGCGCGCCCGCACGTCGGCCAGCTTCTCGGCCACGGCGGCAGGCGGTTCGCCCCACGTCAGATACGTGTCGACCTGCTCCGCTGCCAGTTCGTGCGCCGCCTCCGACGACCCACCGAAATACACCGGCGGATGCGGCCGCTGCACCGGCGGATACAGCACCTTTGCACCCTTCACGCTGAGATGCTTGCCGGTGTAATCCAGCGCGGCGCCTTCGTGGCTGGCCGCCAGCGTTTCGCGCCAGATGCGGATGAATTCTTCCGAGGCTTCGTAGCGTTGCGCGTGGTCCAGGAACAGGCCATCGCCTGCCAGCTCCGACGGGTCACCACCGGTGACGAGGTTCACGAGCAAGCGGCCGTTCGACAGACGGTCGTACGTGGCGGCCATGCGGGCGGCCAGTGTCGGTGCCATCAGCCCGGGGCGCACTGCCACCAGGAAACGCAGGCGCTTGGTGACGGGAATCAGGCTCGCGGCCACGATCCACGGGTCTTCGCACGAGCGGCCGGTGGGAATCAGCACGCCCTCGTAACCGAGCGTATCGGCGGCCACGGCCACCTGCTGCAGATAGGTTTGATCGACCTGGCGAGCGCCCTCGGCCGTGCCGAGATAACGGCTGTCGCCGTGCGTCGGGATGAACCAGAAAACTTGCATGACAGCTCCTTGGACTGTGTTGTTCTCAGATCAACGCAACAACTCAAGCGCGGGCAATGGCCAGTTGCGCCGGGGTCGGGTGCCAGACCAGTTCGATCGGCTTGACCGGGCGCGGAATCAGCCCCAGCCCGTGGAAGGCATCGGCCACGCGCTGCTGCTCGGCCACCGCTTCGGGCGTGACCGGCCGCACGGGCGAAGGCGGCCGGCGCGACAGGAACAGATGCACCGTCGCCAGCGACAGCCCGGAGAAGTCTGCAATGCGCTGCGCGGCTTCCTTGCGGTTTTCCTGCACGAGGCGATCGGCGCGCGACAGCTCCGCAAAGATGGCGGCGATGGTGTCGCCGTGCTTTTCCGTAAAGGCCGTCGGCGCGAAATAGAACGAGTTGTTGGACGTGAGCGTGCGCCCGGTGGCGAGCACGCGCGGCTTGATCGCGAGTTCCGTGGCGGCGTAGTACGGGTCCCAGATGCCCCAGGCGTCGACGCTGCCGCGCTCGAAGGCAGCACGCGCATCGGCCGGCGTCAGGTACACGGGCTGGATGTCGGCAAAGCTCAGGCCGCCCTTCTGCAGGCCCCGCACGATCAGGAAATGCGCGCTCGAACCCTTCTGCAGCGCCACGCGCTTGCCCTTCAGGTCTGCCAGCGTCTTGAGCGTCGAATCCTGCTGCACGAGGATGGCGGAGCTGTCCGGCTTGGGCGGCTCCACGCCTACGTAGCGCAAATCCTTGCCGGCAGCCTGCGCGAACACCGGCGGCGTATCGCCCGTGATGGCGAGATCGAGACTGCCCGCCGACAGCGCTTCGAGCTGCTGCGGCCCGGCCGGAAACTCCAGCCAGCTGATCTTGGTGCCCGGAAAGCGCTGCTCCAGCGCCCGGTTCTCTTTCACGATGACGAGGTTGACCGCGCTCTTCTGGAACCCGATGCGCAGTTGCGCGGGCGGCGTCACCTTGGGCAGGCCGGCAGCTGCCGGGGCGGCGGTTGCGGCATTGGTAGCGTGCGCGACCGGCCCGAGCGTGGCGAGCGATGCGCCTGCCACGGTGGCACTCAGCAGGCGGCGACGTTGGATGTCGATGGTCATGGCGATCAGCGCGCAGCTTGTTGCGTCGTCGGCTGCCACGCGGAGTCGGCCACCTTCACCGGACGCGGAATCAGCTTGAGCGTGTGGAACGTGTCGGCAATGCGCTGCTGGTCGGCCAGGGCCTCTGCGCCGACGGGCTGGATGCCATAGGCAATGCGGGACACCGACCGCGCCACCACGGCCGGCTCCAGGCCGAGCTGCGGGCCGAGAATGGTCGTCACATCCTTCGGGTTGGCTGCGGCCCAGGTGTCGGTCTTCTTCAGTTCATCCAGCACGATGTTCAGCACATCGGGCCGTGCGCCCGCATAGCCCTTCGAGGCCAGGAAGTACTGCGAGTTGTTGACCACGCCCGTGCCGTCGGCCAGCACACGCGCGCCCAGCTGCTGTTCAGCCGCGGCAAAGAACGGGTCCCAGATCACCCAGGCGTCGACGGCGCCGCGTTCAAAGGCGGCACGTGCGTCGGCGGGCGTGAGGTACACGGGCTGGATATCGCTGTAAGGCACGTTGGCCTTTTCCAGCAGCTTCACCAGCAGGTAATGCACGTTCGAACCCTTGTTGAAGGCGACGCGCTTGCCCTTGAGATCGGCCACGCTCTTGAGCGGCGAAGTCTTCGGCACGATGATCGCCTCGCCGGTGGGCGCAGGCGGTTGGTTGCCGACATAGACGAGATTCGCGCCGGCAGCCAGCGCGAAGATCGGCGGCGCTTCACCCGTGGTGCCGAAATCGATGGCGCCCACGTTCAGGCCTTCCAGCAATTGCGGGCCCGCGGGAAACTCGGTCCACTTCACTTCGATGCCCTGGGCGGCAAGGCGCTTTTCCAGCGTGCCGCGTGCCTTGAGCACCGTCAGCGTGCCGTACTTCTGATAGCCGATGCGCAGTTGCTTGGCAGCGGTCGGGGGCGGCGCATCGCTGTTGGCAAATGCGGCGGGCGCGCCGAGCGTGGCAAGCAGCGTGGCGGCAAGGGTCAAAGTCCTGCGCAGGGGCGAATGGGTTTTCATGGCAAGTTCGGTCGATGCGGGGTGTATGGGCGGCACGATCCGCGCGCAGCGGCTGCGCGGCGTGACAACAACGGGAAAGCAGTGAGCGGCGTGTGTAACGGCGGCGCGGTCAGCGCATCACGCCAGACATCGCATTCGTTCTTCGTCGGCGGCCTGGAACGTGGCACGCACCGCGCTGCGGCTCGAAACGATGACCTGCGCCACGGCCGGATGCCGTGCCAGCGCCAGTGCCTGATGCACGCGCTCCACGCCGTCATCCAGGCGCTGCTGCAGCGCTGGGTCGACGCTCACGCCGTCATCTGCCACAACGATCTGCGAGTCGACTGCAAAGATGCCCGGCAGGATCGAGCGCGCCGCCAGCGCCGTCAGCACGGGCCGCAGCGCGTAGTCGATCGCCAGCGTATGGGCGAGGCTGCCGCCGGTGGCGATCGGCAGCACGACCTTGTCGCGCAGCCCGCTCTGCGGCAGCAGATCGAGAAATGTCTTGAGCAGCCCGCTGTAGGCCGCCTTGTAGACCGGCGTGGCGAGAATCACCACGCCCGCCGCTTCCACCCGCGCCACCGCATCGGCGATGGCGGGGTCCGACACCTGCGCGCCGAGCAGCGCATCGGCCGGAAGGCTGCGCAGGTCCAGGTGGTCCGCCTGCTCGCCGGCGCGCTCGAGCTGCGCACGCACGTGGCCCAGCAGGCGCGCAGATCGCGATTGCGCCGAAGGGCTGCCGGAAATCGTCAGGATTTGCATGATGCGGATCACCCGATGTCGTTACGTCGTGTGGGCCTTACTTGCCCGGTTGATAGAGCTGGTCAAACTGCCCGCCGTCGGCAAAGTGCGTCTTCTGCGCCTTCTGCCAGCCGCCGAACGTGTCGTCGATGGTCACAAGCTTCACCTTCGGGAATTCGCTCTCGTGCTTCTTCGCCACAGCCGGGTCGGTCGGGCGATAGAAGTTCTTCGCACCGATCTCCTGCCCTTGCGGCGTGTACAGGAACTTGAGATACGCCTCCGCGGCCTTGCGCGTGCCCTTCTTGTCGGCCACCTTGTCCACCACCGCCACCGGCGGCTCGGCCAGGATGGAAATCGACGGCACCACCACGTCAAACTTGTCCTTGCCTTCCACGCGCGCCGCCAGCAGCGCCTCGTCTTCCCAAGCGATCAGCACGTCACCGATACCGCGCTCGGTAAAGGTGGTGGTCGCACCGCGCGCGCCCGAATCGAGCACCGGCACGTTCTTGTAGAGCTTCTGCACGAAATCCTTGGCGGTGGCGTCCGAACCGCCCGGCTGCTTCAGCGCATAGGCCCAGGCGGCCAGGTAATTCCAGCGTGCACCGCCGGAGGTCTTCGGGTTCGGCGTGATGACGGCGATGCCCGGCTTGACCAGGTCATTCCAGTCCTTGATGCCCTTCGGGTTGCCCTTGCGCACCAGGAAGACGATGGTCGACGTATACGGCGAGGCGTTGTGCGGCAGGCGCTTCTGCCAGTCCTTGCCCGTCAGGCCCTTCTCGGCAATCGCGTCGATGTCGTAGCCCAGCGCCAGCGTCACCACATCGGCATCCAGCCCGTCGATCACGGAGCGGGCCTGCTTGCCCGAACCGCCATGCGAAGCGCGCAGGGTGATGTCCTCACCCGTTTCGGCCTTCCACTTCTTGGCAAATTCGGTGTTGATTTCCTTGTACAGCTCGCGCGTCGGGTCGTACGACACATTCAGCAGTGTCGTTGCCGCATGCGCACCCACGGTTCCCCCCGCCACGATGGCAGCCGCGATGGTGTTGAAGACAAACTTGCGAATCATCTTGCAGGCTCCGTTTCTGATCTCTGATGGATTTGGAATAGGAGCAAGACTACCGAGCGGGTCTTGTACGGGGAACGAATGGTTTCAGGGAATGTTCATCGTTTTTTGCATAAAGGCGGGATTGGGGCTGCGTGGATGCGAGGCAACGGGCTTCAGACGAGGCGCCAAGCGTGGCGCCTGAGGGTCAAACCCCGGACTTTGGGTGTCGGAGAGCCGAGCTTGGGCCTTGGACAGCGGAACTCCGGGGGTTTTGGGTGGAAGCCGGGCCTCGGAGAGACGTTGGGTCGACTGTTTTTGGGCGGAGCTTGGGGGTTGGAGGGTGGAGCTTGAGGGTTTTTGGGTGACGCTTGAGGGTTGGAGGGTCGAAGGCGGCTGTTTTTGTCGCTCGGATTGAATGTCGGAGGGTCGAGATTGAGGGTTTTAGTGTGGAGTTCCAGTCTCCGACGGTGGAACTCGAGGGTTTTTGGGTCGAGTTCCACTCTTGGATGGTGGAGATCGAGGGTTTTTGGGTGGGCTTCCACTCTTGGACGGTGGAGCTCGAGGGTTTTTGGGTCGACTTCCACCCTTGGATGGTGGGGCTCGAGGGTTTTTGGGTCGAGTTCGGGTGTTGGAGGGTGAATTGCCCCGGCCCCAGGGAGTGTCAGTATTTCCGTGCTCAAGGGGGCCTCCTTGGCCCCGGGCGGTTTTTTTGTTGGTGGTGCATCCCTGTTTCACCCCCTGCCGGGGGCGACTCACTTTCTTTGTCTTGCCAAAGAAAGTAAGCAAAGAAAGGCGCGCCCGAGATGGCGAAGGATTCCTTGAATTTATGTCGCAGAGAGGGGAAGGGAAAAACTCGCTTCGCTCAGACAGTTTCCCTTCCTTTTTCCTCTCTGCAACAGAAATTCAAGGCGCCATCTAGGGCAAGGTACGGCCACACCATCGAAGCACAGCCGCAGTCGTAGATGCGCGGCAAGACGCGAGGCAAAGCAGTAAGAACAGGTTGAGATAGCGAGCGAAGCGAAGCAGCACACCGCAACAAACGAAACTCCGACAGGACACGCAAACCACTGGTTTGGCCGTTGACGTTCCTGCCCTTGATGGCGCCTTGAATTTCTGTAAGCGGGCGGATAAAGGAAGGAGGCCTGTCTGAGCGCAGCGAGTTTGCCTCCTTCCCCGCCCGGTTACAGAAATTCAAGGAGTGGGTCGCCATCTCGGGCGCGCCTTTCTTTTGCTTACTTTTCTTTGGCAAGACAAAGAAAAGTGAGTCGTGCCCGGCAGGGTACGAAAGGAGGATGGACCACCAACAAAAAAACAGACCAAAAAAAACCGCCCTGGAAAACCCAGAGCGGTCCTTTGAAGCCCAGAAACAACTTCAGTGCACAACCCTCTCAAACGAAAACGCCCCATCCCGATAATCCACCGGCACCACATCCTTCGGAGCAAACTTGCCCTCCAGGATCATCCGTGCCACCGGATTCTCAAGCTGCTGCTGGATCGCCCGCTTCAACGGCCGTGCCCCAAACACCGGGTCGTAACCCGCCGATGCCAGCCTGGCCACCGCCTCGTCGCTGATCTCCAGCGCCAAGTCCATCTGCGCCAAGCGTGCCGACAACCGCTTGAGCTGGATCCGCGCGATCGATTCGATGTTGCGTTGGTCCAGTGCGTGGAACACCACCACCTCGTCGATCCGGTTCAGGAACTCGGGGCGGAAATGCGTCTTCACTTCCTGCCACACGGCACCCTTGATCACATCCGCGGGTTCGGTCGCCATCTGCTGGATGAGCTGCGAGCCGAGGTTCGAGGTCATCACGATCACCGTGTTCTTGAAGTCGACCGTGCGGCCCTGGCCGTCGGTCAGGCGGCCATCGTCCAGCACCTGCAGCAGCACGTTGAAGACGTCCGGGTGCGCCTTCTCCACTTCATCGAGCAGCACCACGCTGTACGGCTTGCGGCGCACGGCTTCGGTCAGGTAACCGCCTTCCTCGTAGCCGACATAGCCCGGCGGCGCGCCGATCAGGCGGCTCACGGAATGCTTCTCCATGAACTCGCTCATGTCGATGCGGATGAGGTGGTCTTCCGAATCGAACAGGAAGCCGGCCAGCGCCTTGCACAGCTCGGTCTTGCCGACGCCCGTGGGGCCCAGGAACAGGAACGAGCCATACGGTTTGTTCTCGTCCGCAATGCCGGCGCGTGAGCGGCGGATGGCATCCGACACCAGGCGCACGGCCTCGTCCTGGCCGACCACGCGCTCGTGCAGGCGGTCTTCCATCTTCAGCAGCTTCTCGCGCTCGCCGGTCATCATCTTCGACACGGGGATGCCCGTGGCACGGCTGACGACTTCGGCAATTTCTTCGGCGCCCACCTGCGTGCGCAGCAGCTTGTTCGGCTGCTTCTGGCCGGCCGACTCGGCGGCGGTCGCGGCCTTCAGCTTGCCTTCCAGCTCGGGCAGCTTGCCGTATTGCAGTTCGGCCACTTTCTCGAGCTTGCCTTCGCGCTGCAGCTTGGTGATCTCCAGCTTGATCTTGTCGATCTCTTCCTTCAGCGCAGCCGCCCCTTGCGCGGCGCCCTTCTCGGCCTTCCAGATCTCGTCCAGATCGGCGTATTCCTTCTGCAGGCGTTCGATCTCCTGCTCGATCAGCTCCAGGCGCTTCTGCGAGGCTTCGTCGGTTTCCTTCTTCACCGCCTCGCGCTCAATCTTGAGCTGGATCAGGCGGCGGTCGAGCTTGTCCATCGCCTCGGGTTTCGAGTCGATTTCCATCTTGATGCGCGCCGCTGCTTCGTCGATCAGGTCGATGGCCTTGTCCGGCAGGAAGCGATCGGTGATGTAACGGTGGCTGAGTTCAGCCGCGGCCACGATCGCCGGGTCGGTGATCTCCACGCCGTGGTGCAGTTCGTACTTCTCCTGCAGGCCGCGCAGGATGGCGATGGTCGCCTCCACGCTCGGCTCGCCCACGAGCACCTTCTGGAAGCGGCGCTCCAGCGCAGCATCCTTCTCGATGTACTTGCGGTATTCGTCCAGGGTGGTCGCGCCGATGCAATGCAGCTCGCCACGTGCCAGCGCCGGCTTGAGCATGTTGCCGGCGTCCATCGCGCCCTCGGCCTTGCCCGCGCCCACCATGGTGTGGATCTCGTCGATGAAGAGGATGGTCTGGCCCTCTTCCTTGGCGATGTCGTTCAGCACGGCCTTCAGGCGCTCTTCGAACTCGCCGCGGTACTTGGCACCGGCCAGCAGGCCCGCCATGTCGAGCACCAGCACGCGCTTGTTCTTCAGGCTCTCTGGCACTTCGCCGTTGACGATGCGCTGCGCCAGGCCTTCGACGATGGCCGTCTTGCCGACGCCCGGCTCGCCGATCAGCACCGGGTTGTTCTTGGTGCGGCGCTGCAGGATCTGGATGGCGCGGCGGATTTCGTCATCGCGGCCGATGACGGGGTCGAGCTTGCCGATGCGTGCGCGCTCGGTGAGGTCGATGGTGTACTTCTTCAGCGCTTCACGCTGGCTTTCGGCCTCGGCGCTGCCGACGGTCTGGCCGCCGCGCACTGCGTCGATGGCGGCTTCGAGCGGCTTGCGCGACAGGCCGTGTTCGCGCGCAATGCGGCCGGCCTCGCCCTTGTCGTCGGCCACGGCCAGCAGGAACAGCTCGCTGGCGATGAACTGGTCGCCACGCTTGATGCCTTCCTTCTCGGTTTGCTGCAGCAGGCTACCGAGGTCTCGACCTACCTGCACCTGTTCGCCACCCTGCACCTGCGGCAGGTGCTTGATGGCGCGGTCCAGCGCCGTGTCCAGGGCGCCGGTATTGACGCCCGCACGGGCCAGCAGGTTCTTGGTGGCCCCGTCCGGCTGGCGCAGCATGGCCAGCAGCAGGTGGACCGGTTCGATGTACGGATTGTCGTTGCCCAGCGCCAGGCTCTGCGCGTCGGCCAGCGCTTCCTGGAAGCGGGTGGTCAGTTTGTCCAAACGCATTAAAAACCCCTTGCGGAAAATGTTTCACTGCTCCGAAAGATAGGGAGCTTCGGTGGCATTTCAAGCGTGGAAACGCGGCTTTTGATGCAGATTTGCGCCAAAACAAACGGCGGCGCGCCTGTCGGCAACGCCGCCGTCCGAAGTGCATCAAAACCGTCGTGGCTATCGCATCAGTTGGGCACCGAGACCGTCGCCACACCGCCCGACACAGTCACTGAGATGCGGTCGCCCGCCGCCGGTGTGCTCGTGAAGTTCGGCACGTTGGCCGCGTTGATGGCCGGAGCAGCACCGGGCGTGCCACCGCGCGGGGTGGTGCGCACCACCTGCGAAGGCGGCAGCGGCGTGCCGTTCTTCAGGTTGGCGTACATGGCGTCCAGCGCGCGCTGCTCATAGAGCACCAGCGGTACGAAGAGCGTGTCGTAGCCAGGCACGAGGTCGATGAAGCCATCGAAATGCTGCGCGTTCATCACCTCGATATACGACAGCTTGCTCGAGCCGCCCTCCACCTTGGCGTTCAGCCCCAGGTACGGCCGCGAACCATGGTTGACCGGCAGCAGCGCGTCGTTGCGGCCCTGCACGATCAACGCCGGCTTGCCCTGCAGGTTGCCGGTGCGCAGCGTCTGGCTGATCCCCGTCTGCAACGATTGCGACGCGGCATCGGCGCCCGTCAGCAGGTTGCGCAGGCACAGCGCGCCATCGAGGTTGGCAGCCTGCGTGCCGGTGGAGTCGACCGACTGGTTGCTGCGCGTCGGGCCACCCTGGGCGTTGTTGTTGACGAGCTGCACGCCGGAGGTGGGCGGAATGCCGTTGCCAACCGCCGCCATCTGCGCGAGCGCCGTGGCGTTCACCGCCGTCGGATGGAACGACGCGTCGGTTGCCGCGAAACTCAATCCGCACAGGTTGTCGGTCACGCTGGCGCGCGAGAGCGCGTTGCCAAAGGTGGTCGCCACGGATGGGTCGATCTCGTAGAACGACATCGACGCATGCACGAGATCCGACTCGGGCTCCCAGCCGTAGGTGCGCATCTTCTGCAGCGCTTCGTCAGCCTGGGCAGCGGCCGTGCTGGACGTCAGCAGCCCGGCCGCCTTGAGCGCGGCGCAGCGGTTGGCCTGCGCGCCCGCGGGGAAGGTCGTCAGACTGCCAAAGAACGCCTGCGCCGGTGCCGTGGCAACGCTGGCAGACGATGCCGCGCACAGCCGGAACACATTGGCGTAGCTCACGTAGTCGAACAGCGGTTTGCCGGTCGTCGGCAGCGTGGTGCCGCCGCGCACGACCTGCACGCCAGTGTTGGCCGGCAGGTTCAGGCCGGGCTCGCCGACGGCCACCCCGTCGATCCACCCGCCGGTGTCCTGCTCGGCCGCCGCGATGGCTGCGCCGCCGCCATTGGAGATGCTCGACGCGATGACGATGGTGTTGTCCGGACGCACCGGCAGCGCGCTGCCCACCAGCGCACCGCTCGTCGCCGAGACTTTGTCGTTGATCGCCCAGAACGCGAACTGCACGGCCTGCAGCGTGAACAGGCCCCAGTCCTTCTCGGGGTTGCGCTGTGAATGCGCGTGCTTGAACGCCAGCCGGTTCGGCGTGGCCGCGTTGAAGGCAGAAAGCTGGCTGCTGGTGAGCGGCGCGGCAAAGTGCGCGTTCGACCCGGCTGCGCTGCGCGTGGTGCGCGTGCCGTCCTGCAGGGCGACGGTATCGGTGGCCAGGTCGTGCGGACCGGCGCCGGTGCCCTTGTCCGTATAGGCGACGGCGCACTTGCGCTTGAGGCCCCATTCGCCCGTGGAAATCGCGCCGTAGATGCCGCGCGAGCCCGACGAGGTGGCGGTGATGATGCAGGGGTTGTTGACGTCGAAGCTGTCCGGAATCTGCACGAGCAGCACCACGTTCTGCTGGCCGGTGCCGTCATCGGAGTACGTCACGTATTCGGTGCCGGCGATCATGCCGGAGCCCTGTGTGACGTTGCCGCTCGCGTCGACGTTCGGGCCATAGAGCGTGCCGTAGCCGCCCTTGGCCGCCGTGTCGACCAGCGCCCGGTAATTGGCGTAGATCGCCAGCCGGCGCAGCTCGGCTGCCGTGGGCGCGGTGGGGTTGGCGATGGCGGGCGCGGTGGCCGAGGCCAGGCCGCTTGCCCCCAGCCCGGCGGTCAGCAGGTCGTCCGATACGCCGTCGTACCGCGTGACGGTCACCTTGCCGGCAAAGGCCGGTTTGGTATTGCCCGGCACGTTGTTGCCGTCATTGCTGCCGCCGCAGGCGCTCAGTACGCCGCAGCCGGCCAGCAGCACGGCGCCGGCAGCGATGAGGTTGCTGGGCGAGACGTGCCGTCGCAGGCGCGCCGTTCGGGTTGGTTTCATTGCGTCTCCTTCTCGTTATGGATGGAACAACACAAAGCAAACCCGCGGCGGCCTTCAATACTGCACGTCCCTAAGCCACCGCAGGCACTACCAGTATGTGAACCAAACTTCTCATTCGCAACTCGATTTGCAGGCGGGGCTTGCGATCAACTGAAGGTGCGCACCGTCCAGAGGCCGAGCATCGTGAGGAACAGCGAGCCGCCCAGATGCGCCACGATGTGCACCGCGCCCATCAGGTGGTCGCCGGCCAGGATGTTGGCGACAACCTCGCTGGAAAACGTCGAGAACGTCGTCAGCCCGCCCAGAAAACCGGTGATGACCAGCAAACGCCATTCCGGGGGCAGCCCCGCGTGCGTATCGAAAAAGCCCACCGCGACGCCGATCAGGTAGCCCCCCACCAGATTGGCGGCCAGCGTGCCGTACGGCAAGGCCGGATTGATGGCGTTCAACAAGATGGCGAGCGCCCAGCGCAACCAGGCTCCCAGCACAGCACCCACCCCAACTGCCAGAAAGCCCATTCCGCCCATGCGGTCGCGTCCTTGTTATTCGTAGTCGTTGGGTTGCGCCGATGCGCCGGGCTGATCAGCCGTGCGTGTCGCGGCGTTGGTGGTGGCAATCCCCCAGCGGGCGAGCGCCTTGTCGTCGGTGACACACGCATCGACCCAGCGCGCGCCTTCGGGCGTCTGTTCCTTCTTCCAGAACGGCGCCTCGCTCTTGAGGTAATCCATGATGAATTCGCACGCGGCAAAGGACTCGCCGCGGTGCTTGGACGCCACCGCCACCAGCACGATCTGGTCTTGCGGCTTGAGCTTGCCAACGCGGTGGATGACGAGCGCGTCGATCAGCTCCCACCGCTGCATGGCCGCGCTCACGATGTCGGCGAGCGCCTTTTCGGTCATGCCGGGATAGTGCTCCAGCTCCATCTCCGACACGCCGGTACCGTCGTTGATGTCGCGCACGGTGCCGATGAAGCTGGCCACCGCGCCAATGTTCGGGCGGCCTGCACGGAGCGCTGCAATCTCGCCGCCGAGGTCGAAGTCGGCTTCCTGCACGCGGACGGGCATGTTTGCTCTCCTGCGCTCAGCCGCCGGTCACGGGCGGGAAGAAAGCGACTTCGCAGCCGTCGTGCACGGCGGTATCGGCCGGCACGATCTGGTGGTCCACCGCCATGCGCAGCGCACGGCCTTCGGCCAGCGTTTCGCCCCAGACGGGACCGCGCTGCGCGAGCCAGCGGCGCACATCGCCCACGGTGCGCACGGCGTCCGGCACGACCACCTGCTCCTGCGAAGTCCCGAGTTGTTCACGCACGCTGGCAAAGAAACGAAGCTCGATCTGCATGTCCATCGCTCCTTACACCAGGCCTGCAAACGGCAGAAAGCTGACCACATCGCCGGGCGCGATCGGCTGGTTGGGCGGGTTGTCGATCAACCCATCGCCCCACACGGTGGAGGTCAGCACGCCGGAGCTTTGATTCGGGAAGAGGTCCAGCCCGCCGTTGGCATTGATGCGCGCACGCAGGAACTCGTTGCGGCGATCGCCCTTGGGCAGCGCAAAGTCGGCGCGCATCGGGATGCGCTTCGGCGCCACGTCGGCCACGCCCTGCAGGCGCAGGATGAACGGCCGTACAAACAGCAGGAAGGTGACGAAGCTCGACACCGGATTGCCGGGCAGACCAATGAAAAATGCGGTCGGGCCGCCCACCATGCCTTCGGGGCGGCGCACCTCGCCAAAGGCGAGCGGCTTGCCCGGCTTGATGGCGATCTGCCAGAGGTTCAGGCGCCCTTCGGCTTCCACCGCCGGCTTGATGTGATCTTCCTCGCCCACCGACACGCCGCCGGAGGTGATGATGAGGTCGTGCGCCTCGGCCGCTTCGCGCAGCGTGTCGCGCGTGGCTTGCAGCGTGTCGGGCACGATGCCGAAATCGGTAATGTCGCAACCGAGGTTTTCCAGCAGCGCGCGCAGCGTGAAGCGGTTGGAGTTGTAGATGGCGCCGGGCTTGAGCGGCTCGCCGGGCATGGCCAGTTCGTCGCCGGTAAAGAACACGGCCACGCGCGGACGACGCACGACGTGCAGATTGGCGCAGCCGACCGAAGCTGCCAAGCCCAGTTGTTGCGGGCCGAGGCGCGTGCCGCGCGGCAGGATTTCGGCGCCGTCGGCGATGTCCTCGCCGGCGCGACGGATCCATTCGCCGGATTCCGGCACGTGCTCGATGACGACGGTACCCGTGTCCGGGTCAGCCTTGCATTGCTCCTGCATGACGACCGCATCGGCGCCCGGCGGGATCAGGGCGCCGGTGAAGATGCGCGCCGCCTCGCCCGCATTCAGCGGCTGGCCGACATGGCCGGCGGGAATGCGCTGCGCCACCTTCAGGCGCGTGCCCGGCGCGGTGATGTCGGCGGCGCGCACGGCGTAGCCGTCCATCTGCGTGTTGTCGGCGGGCGGCACGTTCAGGCTGCTGCGCACGGCCTCAGCGAGCACGCGCCCGTTGGCGTGCAACGTCGACACGGTTTCGGTCTCGTGCAAAGCGCGCACTGCGGCAAGCAGTTGCGACAGCGCCGCATCGAGCGTCAGCAAAGACGGTTTGACGGCGGGAGCATCGTTGGCAGACATGCAGGAATGGGAAAGCAGAATCGAAAAGGAGATTTCGATTGTATCGGTTCCAGGCCGATGCCATGCATCAGCCCAGCCGTATCAAGCGAATGCGTCGGCCAGCGCCGCCCGCAGCGCCGGCACGATGTGCGCGTCGAACCACGGGTTGTGTTTGAACCAGGCCAGGTTGCGGGGGCTCGGATGCGGCAGCGGGAACAGCACACGGCCGTCAGCGTCGTGCACCGGGCCGTTGCGCACGACGTCGGTCAGCGACCAGTCGCGCGGCACGTCGAGGTAGTTGCGCTGGGCATAGGTACCCACCAGCAGCGCGAGCCGCACATCGGGCATCGCTGTGAGCAGCGGCCTGTGCCATTTGGGCGCGCATTCCGGGCGGGGCGGCAAATCGCCGTTCGCGCCGGTGCCCGGAAAGCAGAAACCCATCGGCACCACGGCGATGCGGCGGTCGGCGTAGAAATCGTCGTACGAGATGTGCAGCCACTGACGCAGGCGGTCGCCTGAGCGGTCGTTCCAGGGGATGCCGGTCTCGTGGACGATGCGGCCCGGCGCCTGCCCGATGATCAGGACGCGGGCGCGGCGGTTCGCGACGACAACAGGGCGAGGCTCGTGTGCCAATGCGCCCTGGCACTCGCGGCAGGCGCGGATGTCGTGCAGGCAGCGCTCGAACGCTGCTCCGGCGGCGTCATCCGGCACTGCTTCCATCGCTTTAGAGGCCCGTGTGCTGGGCGATGTAGACCTTGATGCGGTCCGCGTCTGCCGGCATGACTTCGAAGCGCTGCGGCAGCGATTCGATATCGGCGTAGCCAGCCGGGCGCTCCGGCTCGCGGTCCAGCGCTTCGCGAATGGTGTCGCCAAACTTGGCCGGCAGCGCCGTTTCCAGCACCACCATCGGCACGCCCGGCGTCAGGTTCTCGCGCGCCACCTTCACGCCGTCGGCGGTGTGGGTGTCGATCATCGTGCCGTAGGTGGCAAACACATCGCGGATGGTATCGACGCGGTCGTCGTGCGAGCTGCGGCCCGAGACAAAGCCGAACTCGGCGATGCGGTCGAACTCCGGCTTGCCCGTCATCGAGAAACCGCCCTTTTCGTCGACGTCGCGGAAGAGTTGCGCCAGGCGTGCCGGATCACGATCCAGCAGGTCGAACACGAAGCGCTCGAAGTTCGACGCCTTGCTGATGTCCATGCTGGGGCTGGACGTGTGGTACGTCTGGGCGGCCGAACGCACGCGGTACGTGCCGGTGCGGAAGAACTCGTCGAGCACGTCGTTCTCGTTGGTGGCCACGACGAGCTTGTCGATCGGCAAACCCATCATGCGCGCGATGTGGCCGGCGCAAACATTGCCGAAGTTGCCCGAGGGCACGCAGAACGACACCTTGTCGCCAATCTTCGGGGCGGCCAGCAGGTAGCCCTTGAAGTAGTAGACGACCTGGGCAACGACGCGCGCCCAGTTGATCGAGTTGACCGTGCCGATCTTCTGGCGCGCCTTGTAGTCGAGATCGTTCGACACCGCCTTGACGATGTCCTGCGCGTCGTCGAACACGCCTTCGATGGCGATGTTGAAGATGTTCTTGTCTTGCAGGCTGAACATCTGCGCGGTCTGGAACGCGCTCATCTTGCGATGCGGGCTCAGCATGAACACGCGCACGCCGCGCTTGCCGCGCATCGCGTATTCGGCGGCGCTGCCCGTGTCGCCGGAGGTGGCGCCGAGAATGTTCAGCTCGGCGTGCTCACGATCGAGCGCGTATTCGAAGAGGTTGCCCAGCAGCTGCATCGCCATGTCCTTGAAGGCCAGCGTCGGGCCGTTCGACAGGCACAGCAGCGACAGCGACGTGCCGCCCTCCTCGCCCAGCTTGTGCAGCGGGGTGATGTCGGCGGTGTTGTCGCCCGCGCGTGCGTTGCAGTAGACCTCAGGCGTGTAGGTGCGGCGGGTCAGTGCGCGCAGGTCGTCTTCGGGAATGTCGGTGGCGAACTTGCGCAGGATCTCAAAGGCGAGGTCGGCGTACGGCAGGTCGCGCCAGCGGGTCAGCTCTTCAACGCTGACTTGCGGATACTGCTCGGGCAGGTACAGGCCGCCGTCCGGCGCCAGGCCGCCCAGCAGGATGCGGGAGAAACTTTGCGGCTCTGCGTGGCCGCGGGTCGATCGGTATTGCATGCTCGTGTCCTGCGCTTAGTTCAGTTCTTCCATGCGGATGCGCGTCACCTTCGACAGCACGGTCGGCAGCGCTTCAATGGCGGCGATGGCAGCGTTCACGCGCTTCTCGACCGTCACGTGCGACAGCATGATGATGTCGGTCTGCGGCTCGCCTTCGCGCGATTCCTTCTGCAGCATGGCGTCGATCGAGATGCCGCCTTCGGCCAGGATGCGCGTGATGTCGGCCAGCACGCCGGTTTCGTCCGCCACGCGCATGCGCAGGTAGTAGCTCGAACGCACTTCGTCGATCGGCAGCACGGGCGTATCGGACAGCGCGTCCGGCTGGAACGCCAGATGCGGCACGCGGTGTTCCGGGTCGGCCGTGTGCAGGCGTGTCACGTCCACCAGATCGGCGACGACGGCCGAAGCGGTCGGCTCGGCGCCGGCCCCCTTGCCGTAGTACAGCGTCGGGCCGACGGCATCGCCGTTGACGACCACGGCGTTCATCGCGCCCTCGACGTTGGCGATCAGGCGCTTGGCCGGCACCAGCGTCGGATGCACGCGCAGCTCGATGCCGGCCTCGGCACGGCGCGTGATGCCCAGCAGCTTGATGCGGTAGCCGAGTTCTTCGGCATAGCGGATGTCGACGGCTTCCAGCTTGGTGATGCCTTCTACGTAGGCACGGTCGAACTGCACCGGCACGCCAAACGCGATGGCGCTCATGAGCGTCAGCTTGTGCGCGGCGTCAAAGCCCTCGATGTCGAAGGTCGGATCGGCCTCGGCATAGCCCAGGCGCTGGGCTTCCTTCAACACGGTGTCGAAGTCCAGGCCCTTATCGCGCATCTCGGACAGGATGAAGTTCGTGGTGCCGTTGATGATGCCGGCGATCCACTCGATGCGGTTGGCCGTCAGGCCTTCGCGCAATGCCTTGATGATGGGGATGCCACCGGCCACGGCGGCTTCGAATGCCACCATCACGCCCTTGTCCTGCGCAGCCTTGAAGATCTCGTTGCCATGCACGGCCAGCAGCGCCTTGTTGGCGGTGACAACGTGCTTGCCATTGGCGATGGCGCGCAGCACCAGCTCGCGCGTCAGGTCATAGCCGCCGATCAGCTCCACGACGATATCGATCTCGGGCGAATCCACAATCGCAAACGGGTCGTTCACCACCGGCACGGTCGCACCGGCTTCCTGCACGATGGCGCGTGCGCGGTCGAGATTGCGCACGGCAATCATGGCGACTTCAATGCCGCGACCCGCACGACGGCGGATTTCTTCCTGGTTCCGTTGCAGAACCTTGAGGGTACCGCCACCGACGGTACCGAGCCCGAGCAGGCCGATCTTGATGGGATTCATGAGACGTGTCGTAGAGAAACGAAAAAGCGGAGAAGCAAAAAACACACAGGGCAGACGCCTCGGTCTGCCCCGCAAGTGACTGATCTGGCGGAAGACCGATCTTATGCGGCCCGGATGCCAGTACCGTGACGTTGACGGTACCGCTCCAGGAAGCGCGCAATTCGGCCAATCGCTTCACGAAGATCGTCTTCGTGCGGCAGGAAGACGATGCGGAAGTGGTCTGGCGAGTGCCAGTTGAAGCCCGTGCCCTGCACCAGCAGCACACGCTCTTCTTCCAGCAGTTGGCGGATGAAGGTCTGATCGTCTTCGATCGGGTACACGGCCGGGTCCAGGCGCGGGAACATGTACAGCGCAGCCTTGGGCTTCACACACGTCACGCCGGGGATGGCGGTGATCAGCTCGTGCGCCAAGTCACGCTGACGGCGCATGCGGCCGCCCGGCGCCACCAGGTCTTTGATGCTCTGGTAACCGCCCAGCGCAGTCTGGATCGCCCATTGGCCCGGCACGTTGGCGCACAGGCGCATGGACGACAGCATGTTGAGGCCTTCGATGTAATCCTTGGCCGGGCGCTTGTCGCCGGACACGACCATCCAGCCCGCGCGGTAGCCGCACGAACGGTAGCTCTTCGACAGGCTGTTGAACGTCACGGTCAGCACGTCTTCCGACAGCGAACCGATCGCTGTGTGTTTGTTGTCGTCGAACAAGACCTTGTCGTACACCTCGTCGGCGAAGATCACCAGCCCGTGCTCGCGCGCAATGGCGACGATGCCGAGCAGCAGTTCGTCCGAATACAGCGCGCCAGTCGGGTTGTTCGGGTTGATGACGACGATGCCCTTGGTGTTGGGCGTGATCTTGGCGCGAATGTCGTCCAGGTCCGGCATCCAGCCATTGGCTTCGTCGCAGGTGTAGTGCACCGGCGTGCCGCCCGAAAGGCTCGTCACGGCGGTCCACAGCGGATAGTCGGGAGCCGGCAGCAGCAGCTCGTCGCCGGCGTCGAGCAGCGCGTTGGTGGCGAGCGAAATCAGCTCGGACGCGCCATTGCCCAGATAGATGTCGTCCAGCGTGACGTTCTTGATGCCCTGTTCCTGCGTGTAGTGCATCACCGCCTTGCGCGCCGCGAAGATGCCTTTGGAATCCGAATAGCCGGCCGAATTCGGCAGGTTACGGATCATGTCCAGCTGGATCTCTTCCGGGGCATCGAAACCGAATGGGGCAAGGTTGCCGATATTCAGCTTGATGATCTTGTGGCCGTCTTCTTCCATCTGCTTGGCCTTTTCGAGCACGGGGCCGCGAATGTCATAGCAGACGTTGTTGAGCTTGGCGGATTTCTGGATCGTTTTCACGGGCAAGGCGGCGATGGGCGACGTTGAACGGGCTTGAACTACGGGCATTCTGTGGCACAGCACAGCGGCGACGGTAACGCCACACAGCGGCAGGCACCGCTGCGCTTATTCCTTTCCGGGCATCGCTTATGGCGCGGCGGGCGAAGGAGAGAAAAAGATATAATTTAGCCCATTATGACAGACTTAGGCGGGCATTTTTGCAACGCAGCGAAACCCGCCCGAACGTCTGAAACCTAGCGCCTCTGCCAGCGTGCCGCCGTATGCGCGGCAGTCATGGCGCCCGATGGGATTCCGCCTTGAAGCTCCATTCATCCGATTCGTCGACCATCCTCAATACCGTCACCGGCTATGGCGACGGCTATATCGAAATCAACAAGGTGCGCTACGAGCACTCCGTGCTGGTGATGCCCGAGGGCGCCGTGGTGCCGTGGGACCTTGCGCGCTTTGAAGACCTGACGCCCGAGCATTTCTCCCGCTTGCTCGAACTCGGCGCCGAAGTGGTGATCTTCGGGACAGGCAACAAGCTGCGCTTCCCGCACCCGCGGCTGACAGTGCCGCTCACCGAGAAGCGCATCGGCGTGGACGCTATGGACCTGCAGGCCGCCGGCCGCACTTACAACATCCTGATGCTGGAAGGCCGCAAGGTGGCCGCCGCCCTGCTGATCGAGCGTGCCTGACCGCATGCCGATCGACCGCACCGCCCAAGCGCCCACCCTCCCCTGGCGCAACGCTGCTTCCCTTTGGCTGCTGGCCGCTGCGTTCCTTGCCGTCTGGCTCGGTACGCTGGGCTACCGGCACCTGATTCCCACCGACGAAGGCCGCTACGCCGAAATTGCGCGCGAGATGTTCGTCTCGGGCGACTGGGTGACCATCCGTTACAACGCCCTGAAGTATTTCGAGAAGCCGCCGCTGCAGATGTGGGGCACCGCGCTCGCCTATACGCTGTTCGGCATTGGCGACTGGCAGGCGCGGCTGTTCACCGCGCTTTCCGGCATCATCGGCATTGTTTTCACGATGCTGGCGGCGGCGCGCTGGTGGGGCAAGCGGACGGCCGTCATCAGCGGCCTGGTGCTGGCGAGTGCGCCTCTATGGAACGTCGGCTCGCACTTCAATTCGCTCGACATGGGCGTAGCCGGTTGCATGACGATGGCCCTGGGCTCGCTGCTGCTCGCACAGCATCCGGATGCGACGCGCGCGCAGCAGCGCGGCTGGATGTGGGCCTGCTGGGCGTCGATGGCGCTTGCGGTATTGAGCAAGGGCCTGATCGGCGTGGTGCTGCCAGGCTTCGTGCTGGTGGTCTATACGTTGGTCGCGCGCGACTGGGCGCTCTGGAAGCGCCTGCATCTCGTGACTGGGCTGATCATCTTCTTTGCCGTGGGCGCGCCTTGGTTCGTGTTGATCTCGATGCGGAATCCGGAATTTGCCTGGTTCTTCTTCGTGCACGAGCATTTCCAGCGCTTCACGTCGACCGTGCACAACCGCAATGCGCCGCTCTGGTATTTCGTGCCGCTGCTGGTGGCCGGTTTCCTGCCTTGGCTGGCGCAATTGCCCGGCGCCGCACGCCTGACCATGGCGCGCGCCGAAACTGCCAGCAACGGCTTCCGCCCGACGCTGGTGCTCGGCCTGTGGGCCGTCCTGATCTTCGCGTTTTTCAGCATTTCCGACTCGAAGCTGCCGGGCTACATCTTCCCGATCATTCCCGCGCTGGCGATTCTGGCGGCCCTGGTACTCGAACACACCAGCGAGCGCGCGTGGCGCTGGCAACTCAAGGGCTTCCTGGCGCTTGCGCTGGTCGGCCTCGCAGCCAGCGGTTACGTGGCGACGATGTCGTCCGGCATGTACCCGAATGCAGTGTTTTCCCGCTTTGCGGTATTCCTGGCCGTGGCATTCGCGGCGGGAGCTGCGTTCACGTGGCTCGCCATTCGCTTGGCAGGCCGGCGCTTCGAGAGCGTCGTCGCGTTTGCGTGCGCGTGGTTCCTGACGTTTACCGCCGCGATGCTCGGCCACGAAGCCTTTGGGCGCTCGATGTCGGGTATCGATCTCGTGTCTGCCGTCCGGCCGTGGCTCAAGCCCGACGTGCCGTTCTATGCGGTCGAGCGTCTGGACCATACAATGCCGTTTTACCTCGGCAGGCCCACCATCATGGTGCAGGAACCCGATGAATTGGCCTTCGGCGTAGAGCAGGAGCCGACCAAGTGGGTGCCGACCACCGAAGCGTTCGTAGCGCGCTGGAAAGCCGGCGGCCAGGCCGTCGCCATGATGGGACCGGGCACCTATGATCGACTGACGGCCCAAGGCGTACCGATGATCGTGATCGCCCGCGATGCCCGCCGCGTCATCGTCCGGCGCAACTAGGTTTTACCGCCACGGATTCTCGAAAGGGGCGCGCAAGCGGAATTGTCGTAACATGCGCCCCGGCGGCGGGATTGAGAATGTTCGTACGGGGAAACCGCCGCAGTCTGCAAAACATCAAAAGAACACATGAATCTGGTCACTTTCGGGCTGATCCTGACGGGCGTCATGCTCAATGCCTGCGCCCAACTGCTGCTCAAGGCGGGCGTCAACAACATCGGCCGCTTTGCGTTTTCGGCTGACAACATCCTGCCGATCGGCATCAAGCTTGCAACGCAGTGGCCCATCATTGGGGGGCTGTCGTGCTACGTCATCTCGGTGGTGGTGTGGATTCTCGGGCTGTCACGCGTGGATGTGACCATCGCGTATCCGATGCTGTCGCTGGGCTACGTGGTCAACGCCTTCCTGGCGTGGTATCTGTTTGGCGAAGTGCTGACGGTGCAGCGCCTGATCGGCATCGCCATCATTCTCGTCGGGGTCCTTGTGCTGGCTCGTTCGTGAGCCGGTCCGCCCACACCCGGCTCCCAACCTCATTCAAGTCATGACGCAAACCACCGCCACTGCCGAGCTTCCCTTCCTGCCCTTCGTGCGCCCCACCATTGACGAAGCGACCATCGCTGCCGTGGCCGATGTGCTGCGCTCGGGCTGGATCACGTCGGGGCCCAAGGTCGCCGCATTCGAAGCCGCGCTGTCGGAATACTTTGGCGGCCGTATCGTCCGCACATTCGCCAACGGCACGGCCACGATGGAAGTCGCGCTGCGCATTGCGGGCATCGGCCCCGGCGATGAGGTCATCACCACGCCGATCTCGTGGGTCGCCACGTCCAACGTGGTGCTGACGGTCGGCGCCAAGCCGGTCTTCGTCGATATCGACCCCGTGACGCGCAACATCGACCTGGACAAGGTCGAGGCCGCCATCACGCCGCGCACCAAGGCGATCATTCCGGTCTATCTGTCGGGGCTGCCCGTCGACATGGACCGTCTGTACGACATCGCCCGCCGCCACAAGCTGCGCGTGGTGGAAGACGCCGCACAGGCCATTGGTTCGCGCTGGGGCGACAAGCGCATCGGCGAGATCGGCGACCTGGTCAGCTTCAGCTTCCAGGCCAACAAGAACATCACGACCATCGAAGGCGGCGCGCTGGTGCTCAACACGCCAGAAGAAGCCGTGCTGGCCGAAAAATATCGCCTGCAGGGCGTCGTGCGCACCGGCTTTGACGGCATGGAAGTCGACCTGGTGGGCGGCAAGTTCAACCTGACCGACGTGAATGCGGTGATCGGCCTGGGGCAGTTCGCTCAGCTGGAAGCCGTCACTGCCCGACGCGCTGCGCTGGCCCGCCGCTACTTTGCCGGCATGCGCGCGGCCGACATCGAGTCGTTCGGCGTCGAACTGCCGGTGGAGAACTTTACGAATACCAACTGGCACATGTTCCAGATCGTGCTGCCGCTGGATCGCCTGAAGGTCGATCGCGCCGGGTTCATGGCCGGCCTGAAGACGCTGGGCATCGGCGCGGGCGTGCATTATCCACCGATCCACCTGTTCAAGCTCTATCGCGAACTCGGCTGGAAGCCGGGCATGTTCCCGGTGGCCGAGCGCATCGGCCGTGCCATCGTTACGCTGCCGATGTTTGCCGGCATGGAAGATTCCGATGTGGATCGCGTGGTCAGCGCGGTCCGCCAACTTTGCGCCCAGTACCAATAATCCAATAATGAAGACACCCGCTCTCTCGGTCGTCATTCCTGTTTACAACGAAGAAGACGGGCTCGCCGCGCTGTTTGCGCGTCTGTACCCCGCACTCGACGCACTCGCCATCTCGTATGAGGTCGTGTTCGTCAACGACGGCAGCCGCGACCGCTCCGCCGCCATGCTGGCCGAACAGTTCCGCGCGCGCCCGGACAGCACGCGCGTCGTCCTGTTCAACGGCAACTACGGCCAGCACATGGCCATCCTGGCCGGCTTCGAACATGCGCGCGGCGAACGCGTCGTCACGCTCGATGCCGACTTGCAGAACCCGCCGGAAGAAATCGGCCGCCTTGTCGAAAAGCTCGACGAAGGCTACGACTACGTCGGCACCATCCGCCGCGTACGCCAGGACAGCTGGTTCCGCCGCACCGCGTCGCGCGCAATGAACTCGCTTCGCGAGCGCATCACGCACATCAAGATGACCGACCAGGGCTGCATGCTGCGCGCCTACAGCCGGACCATCGTCGACACCATCAACCGCTGCCGCGAAGTCAACACCTTCATCCCAGCGCTGGCCTACACCTTCAGCAAGAACCCCACCGAAATCGAAGTCGACCACGAAGAGCGCTTCGCGGGCGAGTCGAAGTACTCGCTGTACAAGCTCGTACGCCTGAATTTCGACCTGGTGACGGGCTTCTCGGTGGTGCCGCTGCAGTGGTTCTCGGCGATCGGGATGCTGCTGTCGTTCGCCTCGGCGGTCCTGTTCATTTTGCTGGTGATACGCCGCTTCGTCCTGGGCGCGGAAGTCCAGGGCGTGTTCACGCTGTTCGCCATCACGTTCTTCCTGATGGGCGTGCTGCTGTTCGGCATCGGCTTGCTCGGCGAATACATCGGCCGCATCTATCAACAGGTGCGCGAGCGCCCGCGCTATCTGGTGCAGGGTGTGCTCGAGGAAACATCGCACCTGCATGAAGCCGGCGCCGCCGGCCTGAAGACGGGCACGCAGCGAGGTGTTGCATGAGTTCCGACACCAAACGACGCGCCGTCGTTTTCGCGTATCACAACGTCGGTGTACGTTGCCTGCGCGTGCTGGCCGCGCGGGGCATCCAGGTCGAACTCGTCGTCACGCATGAGGACAACGCTGCGGAGAACATCTGGTTCGGCAGCGTGCGCGCCACCGCACAGGAATTAGGTATCCCCTTCATCACGCCGGACAACGCAAACGGCGAAGACCTGCAAGCGCGCATCGCCGCCATTGCGCCGGACTTCATCTTTTCGTTCTATTACCGGCACATGATCCCGATGCGCCTGTTGAGCCTCGCCAAATTTGGCGCGTTCAACATGCACGGTTCGCTGCTGCCCAAGTACCGCGGCCGCGTGCCCATCAACTGGGCGGTCCTGCACGGCGAGACCGAAACCGGCGCCACCCTGCACGAAATGGTCGAAAAGCCGGATGCCGGCTACATCGTCGACCAGACCATCGTGCCGATCCTGCCGGACGACACCTCACACGAAGTGTTCGAAAAGGCCACTGTTGCGGCCGAGCAAACCCTGTGGCGTGCGCTTCCCGCGATGATTGCCGGGCAAATCCCGCAGCACCCGAACGTACTGGCCAACGGCAGCTATTTTGGCGGCCGCAAGCCCGAAGACGGCCGCATCGACTGGTCCAAACCGGCCCAGCAGGTCTATAACCTGATCCGTGCCGTGGCGCCGCCCTACCCCGGCGCCTTTACGGACGCCGGCAGCGAACGCTACATTGTGGCGCGGGCCCGCCTGGCGCATCAAAACTTTACGAATTTGCCGCCGGGCTTGCACGTCGTGGATAATGCGATGTTCGGCGTGTGCGGCGATGGGGGAGCCATCGCCATTCACGAGCTCTGGCGCGTCGAGCCCCAAGCTGCCAGCGGAACGTCTGTCGTGACCGCGCAGCAGCTCGCCAGCCAGCTCGCCCTCTCCTGATCTTGAGTTTGCCTTCATGAAAAAAGTACTGATCCTCGGCGTCAACGGCTTCATCGGCCACCACCTGTCCAAGCGCATCCTGGAGACCACCGACTGGGAGGTCTACGGCATGGACATGCAGACCGAGCGTCTGGGCGACCTGGTCAATCACCCCCGCATGCATTTCTTCGAGGGTGACATCACCATCAACAAGGAGTGGGTCGAATATCACGTGAAGAAGTGCGACGTGATCCTGCCGCTGGTGGCCATCGCCACGCCGTCGACCTACGTCAAAGACCCGCTGCGCGTGTTCGAGCTGGACTTTGAAGCCAACCTGCCGATCGTTCGCTCGGCTGCCAAGTACGGCAAGCACCTCGTCTTCCCGTCGACCTCCGAGGTCTACGGCATGTGCAGCGATTCCGAATTCGATCCGGAAGCCTCGCCGCTGATCTACGGCCCCATCAACAAGCCGCGCTGGATCTACGCCTGCTCCAAGCAGCTGATGGACCGCGTGATCTGGGGTTACGGCATGGAAGGCCTGAACTTCACGCTGTTCCGTCCGTTCAACTGGATCGGCCCGGGCCTGGACTCGATCTATACCCCGAAGGAAGGTTCGTCGCGCGTGGTGACGCAGTTCCTCGGCCACATCGTGCGCGGCGAGAACATCAAGCTCGTCGACGGCGGGAGCCAGAAACGCGCGTTCACGTATATCGACGACGGCATCGACGCGCTGGTGCGCATCATCGCCAACAAGGACGGCGTGGCCTCGGGCAAGATCTACAACATCGGCAACCCGTCGAACAACTACTCGGTGCGTGAACTGGCCAACATGATGTTGGAACAGGCCGCCCAAATCGACGAGTACAAAGACACCGCCAAGCAGGTCCAGCTGGTGGAAACGACTTCCGGCGCCTACTACGGCACCGGCTACCAAGACGTGCAGAACCGCGTGCCGAAGATCGCCAACACCATGGAAGACCTCGGCTGGAAGCCGACCACGGTGATGAAGGACGCGCTGGCGAACATCTTCGAAGCGTATCGCACGCACGTGGCTGAAGCCCGCAGCCTGGTCGAAGACGGCAGCGGCAACAAGTAAAGGCAACACCCCGCGCAGGTCCATGGCTCTCATCGTTCTCAAGATCGACGTCGACACCCTGCGCGGCACCCGCGAAGGCGTGCCCAACCTCGCGCGCATGTTGCGCGAGCACGAGGCGGGCGCGACCTTCCTCTTCAGCCTCGGACCGGATCACACCGGCTGGGCGCTGCGCCGGGCCTTCCGCCCCGGTTTCCTGAAAAAGGTTTCCCGCACGTCGGTCGTCGAGCATTACGGCTTTCGTACGCTGATGTATGGCGTGCTGCTGCCCGGCCCCGACATCGGCCGCAAAGCCGCTGCCGAAATGCGAGCCATTGCCGAGGCAGATTTCGAGACAGGCATCCACACGTGGGATCACGTGCTCTGGCAAGACAACGTGCGCCAGCGCGATGCCGGCTGGACCGCCCGCCAAATGGCCGCCGCTCATGCGCGCTTCATCCAGGTATTCGGCAGGCCCCCCGTGACCCACGGTGCCGCCGGCTGGCAAATGAACGACCACGCGTTCCGCCAGATCGACAACTGGGGCATGGCCTACGCCTCCGACGGCCGGGGCACGCATCCGTACATCCCGAGCGTTGACGGCAAGGCGCTGAACCACGTGCAATTGCCGACCACGCTGCCCACGCTGGACGAACTGATCGGCGTGGAGGACATCACCCTCGACAACGTCGCGCGGCACATCCTGAAGATGACCGAGTCCGACCGCGACCAGGTATTTACCTTGCATGCGGAACTTGAAGGGCAGAAACTCGCCCCGATCTTCCGCGAGTTGCTGCGAGGCTGGCGCGCGCAAGGCCATCGGCTTGGGTCGATGGGCGATTACTACGCAACGCTCGATCGCAGTACCCTGCCCGTGCAGCCCGTTACGTGGGGCGAAGTTGCCGGCCGCAGCGGCAGCCTGATCGTTCAACCGGCCTGATCCTTCCGATCGCCGGTTTGGCGGCTGGCGCAGTGCCTCAGCATTGCTCGTCCACGAGCTTCCTGTCTCTTCCCGAGGTTTTCCGGAACACACCATGCCCGTCACGATCGACAAGCCTCTTCCCGATTTCTCCGCACCAGCCACCAGCGGCATCACGTTTTCGCCCGCATCGCAGCGCGGCAAGATCGTTGTGCTGTATTTCTATCCGAAGGACAACACGCCCGGCTGCACCACCGAGGCGATGAATTTCCGCGACCAGTACGACGCCTTTGAAGCGGCTGGCGCCGTGGTGTTCGGCATCTCACGCGACAGCCTGAAATCGCACGAAAACTTCAAGGCAAAGCTGGAGATGCCATTCGAGCTGATCTCCGACGCCGACGAAGCCGTCTGCAACATCTTCGACACGATCAAGATGAAGAAGATGTACGGCAAGGACGTGCGCGGCATCGAGCGCAGCACATTCCTCATAGACAGCAAGGGCGTGCTCCGCAAGGAATGGCGGGGCGTGAAGGTGCCCAACCACGTGGACGATGTGCTGGCGGCGGTGCGCGCGTTATAACTGCGCGTCAAGCCGATCGCGCACGAAAGCGCCGTGCACGGCATGCAGGGCGCTTGCTTTTCCGTTGATTTCGTCATCAATCGTGGCGCAGTTTGGACGGCGCCACACGTCATGTGTGACGGATTGCAAATCACAAAAGCTTCCGATACAGTCGGAACCGATGAGTACGAAATCCGGATGCCATTCCGATAGCCCACGACGGTACCGGCGGCCAAGTTGGCCTGATACCGCTTCTGCGTTTTTCCCGGCAAACAGGCTGGGCAGAACGTCCGAATCGTGCAGCTTGTCGTGGCGTTCATCCAGGCCGCCTCACCTCTCGCAGGTCATGGCGGCTTTTTTGTGGCCGTCGCCCATGCATCGAACCCTGCGACGCGCCCATCCGTTTTCCCATGCTTTCCGCCAGCACCGCCTCGCCATGTGCGCGGGCGGTGGTTCGTCGTTGTTCCACCCAGAGAGGTAATCGAAGCATGCCGCTGCCGACCATGCCCACCCAGCCAGCCCAATTGCTTGACCCGGCTGAATTCAAGCCTTTCGGCAAAGCCGGAAAGCCGAAGGCGGGTCAGGAACCTCGAAAACCGGTGCCAGCGCTCGAGCGCGAGGCGCTGTCAGAAACCGGCCGTGCGCAACCTAAACGCAATGCCGCCAGCACGGCCCGCGCCCGCTCGGGCGAAGCGTCTCCCATGGCAAAAGACAGTTCGCGCGAACATGCGGGCATTCTCGCCAAGGCCGTCGACAAAGTAAGCGCGACAGGCAAATCGACCGAAACAGCCGCCCGCCGCCGCACGCGCCGCGACGAGGGGCCGACCAAGCTGTTCGTGCTCGACACCAACGTGCTGATGCACGACCCGACATCGCTCTTCCGTTTTGAAGAGCACGACGTCTATCTGCCGATGATGACGTTGGAAGAGTTGGACAACCACAAGAAGGGCATGAGCGAAGTCGCGCGCAATGCCCGCACGGTGAGCCGCACGCTTGACCAGCTCGTGGGGGGCACCGACGGCGTCATGGACGACGGCCTGCCGCTTGCCAAGCTGGGTAATCGCGATGCGCAGGGGCGCCTGTTCTTCCAGACGCGCCTGAACGACATCAAGCTGCCCGATGGGCTGCCGCAGGGCAAGGCGGACAACCAGATCCTCGGCGTGGTGGCCGCGTTGCAGCAGCAGCGTCCGGACCGATCGGTCGTGCTGGTGTCCAAAGACATCAACATGCGGATCAAGGCGCGCGCCCTCGGCCTGCCGGCGGAGGACTACTTCAACGACCGCGTGCTGGAAGACACCGACCTGCTCTACAGCGGCATCATGGCGCTGCCGGCAGATTTCTGGCAGAAGCACGGCAAGAACATCGAGAGCTGGCAGGACCCGAAGACGGGCACGACGTTCTACCGCCTGTCGGGACCGCTGGTGCCATCGTTCCTGGTCAACCAGTTTGTCTTCCTGGAGCCGAATGACGGCAGCCTGCCGCTGTATGCGCAAGTCAAGGAACTGAACGGCAAGACCGCCGTGCTGCAGACGCTCAAGGACTACACGCACCAGAAAAACAATGTCTGGGGCGTGACCGCGCGCAACCGCGAGCAGAACTTCGCGCTGAACCTGCTGATGCATCCGGAAGTGGACTTCGTTTCGCTGCTGGGCCAGGCCGGCACGGGCAAGACGCTGCTCGCACTGGCAGCGGGCCTGGAGCAGGTGCTGGATCAGAAGCTCTACAACGAGATCATCATCACGCGCGCCACGGTGCCCGTTGGCGAAGACATCGGCTTCCTGCCCGGCACGGAAGAAGAAAAGATGCAGCCGTGGATGGGCGCCTTCGACGACAACCTCGAGGTGCTGCAAAAGTCCGACGACAACGCCGGCGAATGGGGCCGCGCAGCCACGCAGGAGCTGATCCGCTCACGCATCAAGGTCAAGAGCATGAACTTCATGCGCGGCCGCACCTTCGTCAACAAGTTCCTGATCATCGATGAGGCGCAAAACCTGACGCCCAAGCAGATGAAGACGCTGGTCACGCGCGCGGGCCCCGGCACGAAGATCGTCTGCCTGGGGAACATTGCGCAGATCGACACGCCGTATCTGACCGAAGGTTCGTCGGGCCTGACCTACGTGGTGGATCGCTTCAAGGGATGGAGCCACAGCGGGCATATCACGCTGGCGCGCGGCGAGCGCTCGCGACTCGCAGATCACGCCTCCGACGTGCTGTAAAAATCACGCCGCGGCAAAATCATCTGCCGCAAACCGTTGTGCTATCAGGCTGCGCTTTTGCGCGGCCTTTTTTTTGCTGCACTCCGGGCACCTGTCTTTTTTCCCGATGGAGGACAAAGATGCCCATGCAGCCAAACCTGCAGACCCGATCGCGCTTGACCCTGACGTCGGCCGCGCTGGCGATGATGCTGTCCGCCGGCGCATCCGTTGCGCTCGCCGACGACCTCACGCCAAAGACCGCCGGCCAGATCAGCTACGTCTGCGGCGGCGTTGCACAGGACGAACAGCAGGCGCTGAACAGTGAGTCGCGCAACTACAACCTCTCTCTGCTATTCACCCAAGGCGCACGCGGCGAGTATCTGGCCGACGTCGACGTCCAGCTAACGCGGCACGGCAAGGAGGTCGCAAGCTTTCGCGCCGACGGCCCGCGCTGTCTGATCAAGGCACCGCCGGCCAGCTATAACGTCATCGCCACATACCAAGGCACCACCAAACGAGCAACGGTACAGACCGGCAGCACGCGTAACGTCCAACTGCGCTGGTAAAACTGCCCGCAAAACGCGACGCCATCAGGGCAAAATTCGCAGACCCGCGCCCTGCTTGGCGTTGCGCCTCGCCAACACGCAGTTTGGCTTTCTGACGCGGCGCGCATAGCATGCTCGCTATCCGGACTCTCCTGATGGCGCATGCTGACGCGGTACAGCTTTTCCTATGGCACTACCCGACTCGCAGGCGCGGCTCTGCTTGCACTGGTCTGCCTGCTGTCCGCCTGCTCGTCGACACCCACGCGTTCCACCGCCTCCCGCGACCAAGGCCTGCGCACACGCGGCGCGCCTATCCAGGATCCGAGCGCGGGTCTGGAAGAGATTTCCATCGAAGCCATGGCGCTGGTCGGTACGCCCTACCGCTACGGCGGCAATACGCCCGACAGCGGCTTCGATTGCAGCGGGCTCGTGCGCTACGTCGTGCAGCGCGCCGCTTCCGTGAACCTGCCGCGCACCGCCGCCGAAATGGGCCGCCGCGGCACCTCGCTCGACCGTCGCGAAGTTGCGTCGGGCGACCTCGTCTTCTTCAACACGACCGGCCAGCCCAATTCGCACGTGGGCATCTATGTCGGCCAGAATCGGTTTGTTCATGCACCGGCCACAGGTGGCACGGTGCGTCTGGAAGACATGACGAAGTCGTACTGGGCAAGCCGCTACATGGGCGCGCGCCGCGTCGTCGCCGCGAGCAACCTGCCGGACGGACCCGCGCCCGCCAACACGCCAATCACGCCGGCACCTGCCAGCCCTGCCCGCCCGATCGACGATGACCCGCTCGGCACCCTCGCCCGCACGCGCGAGGCCCAGGCTGAGAGCCTGATGTCAACGCGGATACCGCCGGCTGCAACGCCGCCAGCGGACGACGACCCCATCGCGCGCTTCGCCACGCAATAGCGCATCGCTCGCGCCTATGCAAAACGCCCACCGGTTTGGTGGGCGTTTCGTTTTTGCTGTGAATCAGCAACCGGCTTTCGTTACAGGACGTGTCGGCCAATCCACCAGGCGATCGCGGCCATGAACGCCGACGCGGGAATCGTCAACACCCACGCCCAGACGATGTTGCCTGCCACCCCCCAACGCACGGCGGAAGCTTTTTGCGCCGCACCGACACCGACGATGGCGCCCGTGATGGTATGCGTGGTCGACACCGGCACGCCCAACGCCGACGCGAAGAACAGCGTCATGGCGCCACCGGTTTCAGCGCAGAAACCGCCCACCGGCTTGAGCTTGGTGATCTTCTGCCCCATCGTGCGCACGATCCGCCAGCCGCCCAGCAGCGTACCCAGGCCAATCGCCACATAGCAGCAGACGATGACCCAGATCGGCGGTTCGGTTGCAGTAGCGGAGGCGTACCCACCGGCAATCAGCAGCATCCAGATAATGCCGATCGTCTTTTGCGCGTCGTTGCCGCCGTGGCCCAGGCTGTACAGCGAGGCCGACAGCAACTGCAAGCGCCGGAACCATCGGTCCACCTTCGATGGCGGCGTTCGGAAGAACAGCCAGGACACCGCCACCATCAAGAGCGAGCCGAGAATAAAACCCAGCAACGGCGAAATCAGGATGAACGCCACGGTCTTGAGCAAGCCGCTGGCCACCAGCGAGCCCGTGCCAGACTTGGCTACAGCCGCGCCGACCAGGCCACCGATCAGCGCATGCGACGAGCTTGACGGAATACCGTAGTACCACGTGATGATGTTCCACGCGATGGCGCCCACCAACGCTCCGAAGATGACGTAGTGATCGACGATGGACGGATCGATCGTGTCACGCCCCACCGTGGTTGCCACCTTGAGGTGGAAGATGAAAATGGCGATCACGTTGCAGGCCGCAGCCATCGCTACTGCCTGCTGTGGCTTGAGCACGCCGGTCGACACCACCGTCGCAATGGAGTTGGCGGCGTCGTGGAAGCCATTCATGAAGTCGAACACGATGGCCAGCGCCACCAGTAGAACGACCACCCAGAGACTGATCTGAAGCGTATGCATGAGGCGTCGTCTCGTCAGGCGTTTTCGAGCACGATGCCTTCGATGATGTTGGCGACATCCTCGCAACGATCGGTGACGCTTTCCAGCTGCTCGTAGATGGCCTTCAGTTTGATCAACAGCTTGATGTCGTTTTCGGTGCGGAACAGCTTGGCCATGGCGGCACGCATCACGCGATCGGCTTCCGACTCGAGGCGGTCGATTTCCTGGGCGATGGTCAGAATCTGACGACCGTTGTTCATGTCGCTGAGCAGCGCGACCGCCTTGCGGACTTCCTCGCAGCACGCCACACAGATCGTCGCGAGCTGGCGCGATTCGTCCGTCAGGTTGGTCACGTCGTACAACGAGATGGTGAGCGACACGTCTTCCATCAGGTCGAGGATGTCGTCCATCGTCGTGATCAGCTTGTGGATCTCGTCGCGGTCGAGCGGGGTGATGAAGGTCTTGTGCAGCAGCTCGATCGTGTCATGCGTGATGCGATCGGCTTTCTTTTCAAAGTTCTGCACATTGCGTGCATGCATTTCGGCATTGGGCAAGTCATTGACCAGTTCCGTGAGCGCGTGGGCCGCCTTGACGGCGCACTCGGCGTGCTGGTTGAAGTACTCAAAAAACTTGCCTTCGGTGGGCATGAAGCGACCGAACATGATGATCCTTGGGAACGGAAAAAAGCAGGAGTCGTAAAAACAACGCCGGACGGGATCACCGCCGGCGCTGTCATTAAAACGCAATATTTTACCGGAACCGGCCCCGCGACACGCGGCACGTTGTGACCGGCCGACACGTATTACACGTTACGTATCGTTGTCAAAGAAGGCATTGCCCCCGGTGAAATTATCGAACTTCGTGTATTCACCCAGGAACGTGAGACGAACGGTACCAATCGGGCCGTTACGCTGCTTACCGATGATGATTTCGGCCGTCCCCTTGTCCGGAGAATCGGGGTTGTACACCTGGTCACGATAGATGAACAGGATCACGTCGGCATCCTGTTCGATAGCGCCGGATTCACGCAAGTCCGACATCACCGGACGCTTGTTCGGACGCTGCTCCAAGCTTCGGTTCAACTGCGACAGCGCAATCACGGGGCAGTTGAGTTCCTTCGCCAGGCCCTTCAACGAGCGCGAGATTTCCGAAATCTCGGTCGCACGGTTTTCACCGCCGCCCGAGCCCGACATCAGCTGTAGGTAGTCGATGACGATCAGGCCGAGCTGCCCGCACTGCCGTGCAAGCCGGCGCGAACGCGCACGCAATTCCATCGGGTTCAACGCGGGCGTCTCATCAATGAAGAGCTGCGCATCGTTCATCTTCTGGATGGCATGCGTCAGGCGCGGCCAATCCTCGTCGAGCAGTCGGCCGGTACGCAGGCGGTGCTGATCCAATCGGCCGACGGAACCCAACATACGCATGGCGAGCTGCGTGCCCGCCATTTCCATCGAGAACACGGCCACCGGCAGGCCCTGCTCCACCGCAACGTGTTCGCCGATATTGAGCGAGAACGCCGTCTTACCCATCGAGGGGCGACCGGCAACGATGATCAGATCGCCGCCCTGCATACCGCTGGTCATGCGGTCGAGGTCAACGAAGCCGGTTGGCACACCGGTGATGTCGCTCTGGTTGTCGCGGTGGTACAGCTCGTCGATGCGCTCGACCACCTGCGTCAGCAGCGGTTGGATTTCCAGGAAGCCCTTCTGCCCGCGCGAGCCCTCTTCGGCAATGGCGAACACCTTGGATTCGGCCTCATCCAGCAGCTGCCGCACGTCGCGGCCCTGCGGGTTGAAAGCGCCGGCGGAGATCTCATCCGCAATCGTCACCAGCTGGCGCAGCACACCGCGGTCACGAACAATTTCCGCATAGCGGCGGATGTTGGCGGCGCTCGGCGTGTTCTGTGCCAGGGCGTTGAGGTAGGCCAGACCGCCCACCTCTTCCGCCTTGCCGGCCGCCTGCAACTGCTCGTACACCGTGATCACGTCGGCCGGCTTGGCCTGCGAGATCAGCTTGCCAATGTTGTGGAAAATCAGCCGGTGATCGTAGCGGTAGAAATCGTGCTCGTTGATGAAATCGGCAATGCGATCCCAGGCGGCGTTATCCAGCAGCAACCCGCCGAGCACCGATTGTTCGGCCTCGATGGAATGCGGCGGCACCTTGAGGGAATCGAGCTGGGGATCGGAGGGCGCGTTCATGGCGGGATTATAACGGCGCTGCTCAGTCTTCAATCTGAACCCCTGACACAAAGGACAACAAAAAAAGGCAGAGACTTTCGTCCCTGCCTTCTTGACTCGCGTCGACGGGTGACCCGGGCGCCGCGAGGTACTGCGTGCGTGCTTAGACCGACTCGCCCTGCACCGACACGTTCACGTCAACTGCCACGTCGGTGTGCAGCGACACGACGACCGGGTGGTCGCCCACGGTCTTCAGCGGGCCATTCGGCAGACGCACTTGCGCTTTCTCGACCTTGAAGCCTTGTGCAACCAGTGCGTCAGCGATGTCGTGGTTGGTAACGGAGCCGAACAGACGGCCATCCACACCAGCCTTTTGCGACAGTTGCAGCGTCAGGCCGTTCAGCTTTTCGCCTTCGGCTTGCGCAGCGGCCAGCTTTTCAGCAGCCAGCTTTTCCAGCTCAGCACGGCGGGCTTCGAATTCCTTGATGGCGGAATCGGTAGCGCGGCGGGCTTGCTTGTTCGGGATCAGGAAGTTACGAGCGTAACCGTCCTTCACGCGCACCACGTCGCCCAGGTTACCCAGGTTGACGACCTTCTCGAGCAGAATAATTTGCATTGTGAGTTCTCCTTATCCCGCTGATTAGTGCTTGTGCTGATCGGTGTACGGCATCAGCGCGAGGAAACGTGCGCGCTTGATGGCCGTGTCCAGCTGGCGCTGATAGATCGCGCGCGTGCCGGTCAGGCGGGCCGGGGTGATCTTGCCGTTCTCGCCGATGAAATCCTTGAGCGTGTCCAGATCCTTGTAGTCGATCTGCTCAACGCCGGCCACGGTGAAGCGGCAGAACTTCTTGCGCTTGAACAACGGGTTTTGCTGCTGGAAGCGCTTCTTGTTCTTCGCGTCGCGCTGCTTCTTGTTCATGAATGCCATGATTCAATCCTTTACGAATACGTTACATCCGGAGATGTGAAAGACCAGTGCCTTACTGCTGCGGTGCTTGCGAGCCAGGAATCCGACGCAATCCAGAACGGTGCCCGGAGCGATGCGATTCAGAACGGAAGCCATCTTGCCGGCCGCCAGTGCTTCCATCGAAAACTCGATCTGTCGCACTGTCTGCGCTTCGATCACCTGTCCGCTATAGGCAAGCAGACAATTGACGATCGGCACGCCGGCTGGGGTGTATCGCATCACCTCGCGCTCGACCAAAGTGGCGACGAGCTGCAGATGGTTGATGGCGTTGTCCCCGTGGGTTTCGTTCATGCTGGCGATGCGCGATCAGGCTTGCGCAGCACCGCGCGGCATCAGGCGGCCTGTTCGGTCTGAGCAGCGGCCTTCTTGGCCTCTTCGCGTGCGACTTCCTTCATCATCGGCGACGGTGCCGTTTCAGCCTTCTTGGTCTGAACGATGAGGTGACGCAGCACGGCGTCGTTGAACTTGAACGCGTGCTCGAGCTCAGCCAGGGTTTCCTTGCCGCACTCGATGTTCAGGCACACGTAGTGAGCCTTCGCGAGCTTCTGGATCATGTAGGCCAGTTGACGACGGCCCCAGTCTTCGACGCGGTGCACTTGGCCGCCTTGCGTGGTGACCGTGCTCTTGTAGCGCTCGATCATCGCGGGCACTTGCTCGCTCTGGTCCGGATGGACGATGAATACGATTTCGTAATGACGCATTGACGCTCCTTGTGGATTAAGCCGCCCGGGCGTCACACTCCGGTGCAGCAAGGTTGGTTAGCCTGCCATTATACGCAGGCTTTGGCGATTTTTTCAATATCGATCAATGACTTGCTGCAGGGAGGCAACTTCTGCCTGGGCGCGGCCCGACGCCAGAAGCAACGTCAGCAGCACACGGGCCTTATATGGATTGAGCGAGCCGCTTGCCGCCCAGCGTTCCACACCCGGCTGCGCGGGCACCACGCCGGCACCGGTACGGGTTGAGCGCAGGACGAAAACACCCTGCTGACTGGCCTGGTTCAGCGCCGCTTCAAGATTGGCATGGATGGAGCCGGCCCCCGTTGCGGCAATCACCAGCCCCTTCACGCCGGCATAGACCAACGCATCGACCACACGCGCATCAGGCTGCGCATAGCTCGCCAGCACTTCAACCCATGGCCACTGGCCCGCCGGCGGCATCGGCAAGACGTCTTCCGCAGCCACACGCTGCGCTGCCCGCTGGAACTGCACCTGGGCATCGAGCACGAAACCCAACGGCCCCGCATCCGGCGAGACGAACGCCTCCACCGCATAGGTGTGACCCTTCTGCACATCGCGTGCGGCATGCACCCGCTGGTTAAGCGCGACGAGAACGCCGCGCCCGCGTGCAGACGGGCTGGCCGCCAGCCGCACCGCATTCAGCAGATTCAACGGACCATCCGCCGACAGCGACGTCGACGGCCGCATCGCCGCCGTCAGTACGATCGGCGTATCGGTCTGCTGGGTCAGGTGCAGCAGCATCGCGGTCTCTTCCAGCGTGTCGGTGCCGTGCGTGATGACCACCCCGTCCACACGCTCGACGTCGATCCAATGACGGATACGCGCCACCAGCTTTTCCCATACGTCGAACGTCAGGTCCTTGCTGTCGATCTGTGCGACCTGTTCGGCGCGCACGTTGGCGAGGCGCTCCAAACCGAGCTTGCTCGCAGCGAGCAGTTGATCGATGGGGACGGCGCCAGCGCGATAGCGTGCGGCGGAGCCAGCGTCGTCGGCAGAGCCGGCGATCGTGCCGCCGGTGGCGAGGATGGCGATGGTAGGCAAGGACATCGTTGCAGACATGCGTGGTGGGCAAGGCGCGCATTGTAGCCGCCCGCCGCGCCTTTGCCGACGCGGGATTGCCCGGGGCGCGGACAAAAACAAAACGCCGGCACACAGGCCGGCGTTTGCAGCAGAAGCCGTATCGATTATTTCTCGACGAAGGCGCGCTCGATCACGTAGTCGCCCGCTTCGCCCATACGCGGCGAGATCTTGAAACCGCGGGCGTCCAGCAGCTTGCAGGTGTCTTCCAGCATGGCCGGGCTGCCGCAGATCATGGCGCGGTCGACTGCCGGGTCCATCGGGGGCAGACCGATGTCGGCAGACAGCTTGCCGCTGTCGACGAGGTCCGTCAGACGACCCATGTTGCGGAACGGTTCGCGCGTGACCGTGGGGTAGTAGATCAGTTTCTCGCGCACCTGATCGCCGAAGAATTCGTTGTTCGGCAGCTCGCTGGTGATGAAGTCGGCATAGGCCAATTCGCTCACCTGGCGCACGCCGTGCAGCAGCACGACCTTCTCGAAGCGCTCGTAGGTATCCGGGTCCTGGATGATGCTCATGAACGGCGCGAGGCCCGTGCCAGTACCGAACAGGTACAGGTTCTTGCCGGGCAGCAGGTCATCCAGCACGAGCGTGCCGACGGGCTTCTTGCTCACCAGCAGCTTGTCGCCCACCTTCAGATGCTGCAGTCGCGACGTCAGCGGACCGTTTTGCACCTTGATGCTGAAGAACTCGAGGTGCTCTTCATAGTTCGGGCTTGCGATGCTGTAGGCGCGCATCAGCGGCTTGCCTTCGACCTCCAGCCCGATCATGACGAAGTGGCCGTTATGGAAGCGCAGCGCCTGGTCGCGCGTGGTCTTGAAGCTGAACAGCGAGTCATTCCAGTGATGGACGCTCAGAACGGTCTCTTGATTGAAGGCGGACATGGTGACGTTCGGGCCAACCCAATGAAGCTCAATCGGGTTATGTGGCGATGCAAAAATCGGTCAAGGCCTTGATTTTATGCGATTCCCTGCGGCCGCGCCTGCATGGATTGCGCATAAGCTTCTAACCAGTCGCGTAGGTTTTGACGCCGGTCAGAAGGACTGGGTGCGCGCGCAACAGGTCACAACAAAATCACTTGCGCTTCCTGCGTCACTGTATAAAATCACAGCACCTGTTCAAATATACAGTACGCCGATGGCCACCCTCACCCCCCGCCAACAGCAGATTTACGACCTGATCCGCCAGACGATCCAGCGCACGGGCTTTCCGCCCACGCGCGCCGAGATTGCGGCAGAGTTCGGCTTCTCGTCGCCCAATGCGGCCGAGGAACACCTGCGCGCGCTGGCACGCAAAGGCGTGATCGAACTGACGCCGGGCGCCTCGCGTGGCATTCGGCTGCGGGCGGCAGGCGACACGGCGCAGCATCAGTTCTCGCTGCCGTCGATGGGCTTGATGCAACTGACACTGCCGCTGGTGGGCCGCGTGGCCGCCGGTAGTCCGATCCTGGCTGCGGAGCACATCGATCGCCAATATCAGGTCGATCCGTCGCTGTTCTCTGCACAACCCGATTTTCTGTTGAAGGTGCGCGGCATGAGCATGCGCGACGCCGGCATTCTGGATGGCGACCTCCTGGCCGTGCAACGTGCCACCGAAGCCACCAACGGCAAGATCGTCGTGGCCCGACTTGGCGATGACGTCACGGTCAAGCGCTTTCAGCGCAAGGGCCGCCATGTCGAACTGATTGCCGAGAATCCGGATTTCGAACCGATCCACGTTGATCTGGATCGTGATGAGTTTCACCTGGAGGGCTTGGCCGTCGGTCTGATCCGGCCTGCCGCTCCATAAAGTCTTCGGCGCATCTCCGCGCCAAATCTTCGCTGTTTGATCCAACCTGGAGGTGAGCCATGGGCTCGCCAGGGCGGAGTCTTGCCACTCGCTTTTCCACCCGAACTCACGAGGTCTGCCATGCGACTCGGATCGATGTCTTCCCGCCGCCGCCCGGTACAGCCGGTGCCCTTCCGCCAAACCCAGGGCGTGCGCATCTATCAGGGGGAGCAGCGCCGTACGATGGTCGGCAGCATGGCCGCCATCTGCCGCATGCTGGATGCGATTCCGGCGGCCTCACGTGTCGCTGGGGCGGAAAGCTGCTGAGGAAAAGAACGACGGGCAAGGCCCGCAAACCGCGTCGCGGCGCCCGATCAGGGCATACCCCAATGCTGCCGCCGCAACTGATTTCATACACTTGCCGTGCCCTGAGGACAGGGCTTTCTTCAACTGATTTTCGGCCCGCCGTTTGAGCGGGCTGTTTTTTCTGTCCGGATGTTGCTGCAGCGGCACATTCGACAGTGTTCCGCCAGCAAAACGGACGTTTACCCCGATGTTGTTTGGCGCACGTGACAGTAGTATTGCCAGTGCCCTCAGGGGCAATGAGATCGCTGAATTCGAAGCCCGCAGATTGCGGGCTTTTTTTTCGCTGCGACGGGCCCGGGGCCTAAACACTCCCCGCTTTCTCGACCACGAGAATGCGGGCCTCGCCGCGCGGATGCGCCACGTGCTCGCAGCCGACACCGGCAAAGAAGATGTCGCCGGGCGCCAGCGTCGCGACCTTCTCTTCGCCGGCTTCGCGGTAATGCATGTCGACCGTGCCGTCGAGCACCACGAACACCTCCTCGCCATCGTTTACGTGCCAGCGATAAGGCTGGTCCGTCCAGTGCAGGCGCGTGGTAATGCCGCCCATATTGGCAATATCGAGCGCGCCCCAGGCACGCTCGGCAGTGAACGATTTGGCGCGGATGATGTTCATGGCGATCGTCCGTCGGTGTCGGTTATTGCATCGACGGCAGATTGCCGATGCGCACCAGCATCTCGGTGAACATCTGCATATCGAGATCGAGGTCCGGCACTTCCTTGTACTCGTTGGCGTTGTGCGCGGTGTATTTCTTGCCCGGCATGGCGGGGCCGAAATTGATGGCGTTCGGCATCAGCTTGGCCGTCGTGCTGCCGGCCGTCGGCACGGGCTTGGCATCGAGGCCCGTGGTGTCGCCGTAAATGTTGAGCAGCGTCGACAGCCACGCACCCTTCGGATCGCGCGCCATCCAGTTGCCCTGGTCGTGGTTGATCTCGAGGGCGACATGGTTGGCATTAGCCCATGCGTTGATCTTGCCGGCGATCTCGCCGCGCAGGGCGTCCGGCGTTTTGCCGCGCGGCATGCGCACGTTGGCGGTCACCTCCACGCGGCCATTCTTGTCACCGATCACGGTGGGTGAAATGGTCAGTGGGCCCATGAAGTCGTCCTTGTAGGCGACGCCCATGGTGTTGCCGAGGTAGTCGGTGCCGTACACATCGGCCAGATACCGCACGGCGTGAGCGTAGGCGTTGTCTGCCAGGCCAAGATCGGCTGCACGCAGGAACAGCGCCAGGCGCGGCAACGGGTTGACGCCCTCTTCCGGACGCGAGCCGTGCGCCGACGTGCCGATCACCTTCACGACGATGCTGTCCGCCGTGCGCGCGATGTCGATCGAGAACTTGCCTTGCGCTGCGAGGCTGTTCACAAACGCGTCGCGCTTGGCTTCCAGCGCGGCGGCGGCCACGCCCAGATCCCCGCCCTTGAGCGTGGCGGTGGCCGTTTGCGGGATCGAGCTGGCCGACGCCGCGCCCGTCATCGAAACGATGGCCGTATGCGAAGCATCGCCTGCCTGCGCGGGGAAGAACACCTTGAGCGCGCCCGAACCTTTCTCCGCGACCACAGCCGGATACTTGCTGTCGAGCACGATGTTGTACGCGGGCAATTGGGTGTGCTCGCGGTAATACTTCATGCCGTCGCCACCGGTTTCTTCGGTGGTTTCGATCATCAGGCGGATCGTGCGGGCGAGCGGCACGCCGCTGTCCTTGACCGTTTTCATGGCGTACATCGCGGCGGCAATCGAGCCCTTGTCGTCAATCGTGCCGCGGCCGTACAGCAGATTGCCGACACGCGTGACCTTGAACGGATCGAGCTTGGTGCCGTCGCCGAGCACCCATTCCTCCGCCTTTGCGGGCACGACGTCGGCGTGGGTCAGGATGCCGAATTCGTCCGAGCCGGTGCCGGGCAGCGTGACTTCAAAGACGCGGTTGTCGACGTTGCGGTATTTCAGGCCGAAGTCGCGCGCCATGCCTTCGACCAGCTTGCCAAACGCGACGATGGCGGGGTTTTCGTACTGCGGGATCTTGTCGTCGCGCACTGTCGGCAGCGCGACCATCTTCTCGATCGAAGCAATCACGGCCTGCTGGTTGTGCAGGCGGTTGTACAGCCCCAGCAGGCGCCCGATATTGACGAGGTCATCGCCGGCAAGGGGGGCTTTCTTCTGATACGCGGCGACACTGCCTGCAACTTGCGGATCGGCCTTCGCGGCTGCCGTGAGAAAGCTGTTCAGGTCAGCCGATGCCTTGGATTGCTCGGCGGCGAGCAGCGCGTCGAGTTGCGGTTTCTGAAGCGTGGCGGCAAAGGCGCCGGCGCCGCAAGCCAGCGACAGTGCGATCGTCAGCGAAGACAGGCCAATACGGGCAGTGCGTTGCATCGAAGTGGATTCCGGAAAAGGCGAAGGCGCCATCATAGGGGCGAAGTGCCAGCTACGCATTGTGCACCGCGAAAAACGTTAAACCACGCCGGCTGCGGGGTATGCTTGGGGCTTTCCCAGGAGGCTTGCCGCATGGAACCGTCTCTGGATACCGCCCCCGGTCTGCTGAACGTGCTGGAAGAACTGCGCCGGCGTGAGCCCATTTTCCATCGCCCGGAATTCGGCACGCGCCGCGAAGACTTCGAGCGCATGACCACGGAAGATTTCTGGGAAACCGGTGCCTCGGGCCAGCGCTACAGCCGCAGCTATGTGCTCGGCGTTCTCGATGCGCGGCACGGCCATATCGGCGAGGATTTCTGGCAAACGCGTGATTTCCGCTGCCAGGAGATCGCGCCGGACAACTACTTGCTGACCTACACGCTGGTGCAGTCGAACCGGACGACACGGCGGGCGACGTTGTGGCGGCGAACGGCGGATGGCTGGAAGGTTGTGTACCACCAGGGGACGATAGTCGCGGCGGAGACTCGATGAACTCCGTTGCGAAACCCTCTAGGCAAGTCCAAAGAATGTTTGTATAATCGCTGTTTCCTTGAACGGCAACGCGCTGTTTAAGCGACAACGGTGGCTGTAGCTCAGTTGGTAGAGTCCCAGATTGTGATTCTGGTTGTCGTGGGTTCGAATCCCATCAGTCACCCCAAGTTTCAAGAAAAAGCCCGCATTCGCGGGCTTTTTTGCGTTCAGCGGTCGGGGCAGCGCCCCGTTCCTCTACATCAAACCGCTACCGCCTCCTCGTTCGATTCCTCGCCGCGCCGCAGGTGCGCCCGCGCCTCATCAAACAACGCATGCGCGTCGGCCAACGTCTTGACGCGGCCAAGCGCCTTGGAATCCGACAGTACACGCCGCCAGCCGCGCGCACCTGCTACGCCGCGATACAGCCCCAGCATGTGCCGCACCGCGGCCCCCGCATAGCCGCCACGCTCTACCCAGCGGCCGACGTAGCCGATCATCGCGTCTTCCACCTCGGCGCGCGTCGGGGTCTCGGTGCCTGCGCCGTAGTACCGCGCATCGAACGCAGCCATCAGGTGCGGATGGTGATACGCCTCGCGGCCAATCATGACGCCGTCCACGTGGGCAAGATGCGTGTCGATCTGCTCCAGCGTCTGCACCCCGCCGTTGAGCAGGATTTCCAGATGCGGGAAATCCCGCTTGAGTTGATAGACGACCTCGTAGCGCAACGGCGGAATCTCGCGGTTTTCCTTCGGGCTCAGGCCTTTGAGGATGGCGTTGCGCGCGTGGACGATGAATGTCTCGCAGCCGGCCTCGGCGATGGTGCCGACGAAATCCCGCACAAAATCGTAGGCTTCGATGGCGTCGATGCCGATGCGGTGCTTGACCGTGACCGGAATCGACACCGCATCGCGCATCGCCTTGACACCCTGCGCGACGAGCTTGGGCTCGGCCATCAGGCACGCGCCAAACGCCCCTCGCTGCACGCGCTCCGACGGGCAGCCGCAGTTGAGGTTGATTTCCTTGTAGCCCCACTGCTGGCCGAGGCGCGCGGCCTGGGCCAGGTCGTCAGGTTCGCTGCCGCCGAGCTGCAGCGCCACGGGGTGCTCGACTTCGTCGAAATCGAGGTGACGCGGCACGTCGCCGTGCAGCAGCGCACCGGTGGTCACCATTTCCGTGTAGAGCCACGTGTGGCGCGAGATCTGGCGATGGAAGAACCGGCAATGTCGGTCAGTCCAATCCATCATCGGGGCCACCGACAAGCGGCGAGGGTTCGGCGAGGGGCGTTCAGCGGTCACAGCAAGTCAACGATTCAACATCCAGGCGCGCAGTTTACCGGTTCTAGTCCGACAGCCCCAGCAGCGGATGCTGCTCACGGCGCCACGGCGAAACAAAGAAGGCGTTGACTTCGTCGTCACGCACGGCGTCGATGCTGGCGTGCTTCCACTTGGGCGCATGGTCCTTGTCGACGGCGAGCGCGCGAATGCCTTCGATACCGTCGCCTTCGGCAAACACGTGGGTCATCATGTCGAGTTCGCGGCGCAGCTCATCGGCCAGCGTGGTGTGGCGGCCGCGGCGGATCAGCTCCAGCGTCACCGCCATCATCAACGGCGAGCGCTTGGCCATGTGCGCCGCGGTCTGCGCGGCCCATTCGGCATCCGTGCTGCCGGCCAGATCCGCGAAGATGCCTTGCACGCTGCCCTGGCTGAAGCAGGCGTCGATCGCCTCGCGGTGCGGCGCGATGATGGCCTTGGCATCATCGGGCGCCGATGCGGCTTCGGTAAAGCACGCGGCGATCTGCTCGACGCTGTCCCAGTTGCCGTCGCGCAGACGCTGGACGATGGACGCCAGCGCCTCGGTGCTGACGTGGCAATCGGCGAGGCCGATCGACAGCGCGTCAGCCGCCTCGATCATCTGCCCGGTCACCCCCAGGTATTCGCCCACATGACCCGGCACGCGCGCCAGGAACCAGCCGCCACCCACGTCGGGGAACAGGCCGATGTTCGTTTCGGGCATCGCCATCTTCGTCCGCTCGGTCACGACGCGCAGCGACGCGCCTTGCGAGATGCCCATGCCACCGCCCATGACGACGCCATCCATCAGCGCGATGTAGGGCTTGGCATAACTGAAGATCAGGTGGTTGAGGCGGTATTCCTCGGTGAAGAAGGTGATGAGCTGCGGGTCGCCGGCCGTGGCGGCGCGGTGAAAGAAGCGAATGTCGCCGCCGGCACACAGGGCCTTGCCGCCTTCGCCGCGCAGGATGACGGCGTGGACTTCCGGATCGTGCTGCCACGCCAGCAGCGCATGCGACATCGTGCGGATCATCTCCAGCGACAGCGCGTTCAGCGCCTGCGGCCGGTTCAGCGTCAGCCAGCCGATGCCGCCGCGTACTTCGGCGATCACGTTGGGTTGAACTTCAGCCTGGGGCGCGGGGGAAGCGGTGGATTGCATGTCTCGGATGTTGTTGTGGGAATCACGGCTCGCACTGTACACGACCGCGTATTGAAGCGAGGAAGGGCTCTAGCCTGCCCCCTTTCGCGGCGCGGGTGTTGGGCGTATACCTGCCGGTTGGAGACAACACACATCACAACAATTCAATGACCCCTGCCAACGCCGCCCCGGGCGCGTCGAGTTTCGACCCCGGCCTGATCCTGCTGGCCTTCGCGCCGGTCTTCCTGCTGACCATCGGCGCCGAGGCATGGTACTGGCGCAAGCGCGATCCGTCCGTCTACAGCTTCAAGGACACCGTTTCAAACGCCTGCCTCGCGCTGATGCACCAGGCGTCGGACGCATTCTTCCTGTGGCTGATGATCAAGACCGTGTATTCGTGGACGTACAGCCACGGCCTGCGCGCCGTGCCCGAGACGTGGTGGTCATTCGTGCTGCTCCTGCTGTTGCAGGATTTTCTGTACTACTTCTTCCACCGCGCCAGCCATCGCGTGCGCTGGATGTGGGCGTCGCATGTGACGCACCACTCGTCGGAAGGCATGAATTTTTCGACGGCATTCCGCCAGAGCCTGACCTATCCGATTTCCGGCATGTGGCTGTTCTGGATTCCGCTTGCGTGGATCGGCTTTACGCCGGACTGGGTAATCCTGGCCGTGGGCCTGAACCTGGCGTTCCAGTTTTTCGTCCATACGCGGCTGGGGGCGCTGAATTCGCGCTACGCGGGCTTCTGGCGCTGGCTGGGCCAGTACGTGAATACGCCGTCGGTGCATCGCGTACACCACGCCAAGAATCCGCAGTACATCGACCGCAACTACGCCGGCGTGCTGACCATCTGGGATCGCATGTTCGGCAGCTTCGTGCCGGAGGAGGATGCCCCCGTTTTCGGCATCACGCGGCAAGTCCACACACACAACCCGATCACCCTCACCTTCCACGAATGGCGCGACATGTGGGCCGACGTGTTCCGCGACCGGGACATTCGCTACCTGTGGAAACCACCTGAGTGGCGCAGCCCGCGTGCTGCAGTCACGGCCGAGGCGATGCCGCTCACATGAACGGCGGCCCGAAGCGGGTGGCGACGCGATCGGTGGAATCGAACAGATCGCGCAGCACGGCGCTCGTGCACGTCGGCTGCACGTACAGGTAAAACGCCACTTCCGGCAGGCGCGGCAGGCCATCGGCTTCGGTCAGCACACGCATGTTGGCATCGAGCAATTCGGTCGTGCGCGCCGTCACGCCGAGCCCCGCGCTGATCGCGGCCTTGATGCCGGTCAGCGTGGGCGACAGATAACTCGTGCGCCACGGAATGTGGTGCGCGTCCAGGCATTCGATCGACAGCTGGCGGAACAGGCTCAGCTCGTCGGCCATGACCAGCGGCACCGGCGCGGCGGGATTGAAGATGAAGTCTTCCGCGCAGATCCACACCATCGGCGACGTGCGCAGCTTGATGCCGGGAAAGGCATCGTCATAGCGCGTGGAGATCGCCAGATCGAGCGTCTTGTCGCGCAGCGCATCCATCAGGAACGGGCTGCGGCCAACGTTGATTTCCATCTGCAATTCCGGCGATAGCTTCGACAACCGCCGCAGCAGATTCGGCAGGATCGAATCGGCCACATCGTGCGGTGACCCGATGCGGATTTTCTCGATCGGGCCACCGGTCTGGATCACCTGCACGGCCTGGTCGTTCAACGCCAGGATCTTGTGCGCATAGGCAACGAGCCGCACGCCATCGGGCGTCATCGTCTTGTGGCGGCCGCGTTTTTCGAACAGCGCACAGCCCATTTCCTCCTCCAGCCGCTGCATCTGCTGGGTGACCGCAGACTGCGTGCGCCCCACCCGCGCGGCTGCCGCGGCAAACGTTTCGTGCTGTGCGATCGTCACGAAGGTGCGCAGCAGATCGATGTCCAGATTTCTCATCTCGGCCCCGACACTTCAGAGTTTCTAATCGATTCCAGCCAAAAATTAAATTGTTCTGCGCAATTCTGGCCGATAACCTGCCGGAAACACAAATAACACTGAACGAACAATACGTTCAGGCAGACACCCGAGCCGCAGGGACATCGCGGTCCGACACAGAATCGGTTGCATACAAAGGAGGAACATCATGTGGGTATGGAAATGGGCACAGGCCGCGGCGACGCTCACCTTGGGCACGCTGGGCGTGGCGAGCGTGGCGCATGCCGACGCGCTGGCCGACATCAAGTCGCGCGGCACGCTCGTCTGCGGCACCCAGAACGCCAGCGAGCCGTATGCCTTTCCCGACGCCGCAACGCGGCAGATCGTCGGCTTTGACGTGGATGTGTGCAGCGCATTGGCTAAGGGCCTGGGGGTCAAGCTGGAGCACCGCGCGCTGTCGACCGATGCCCGCATTCCCGAACTGAAGACGCATCGCGTGGATGTCCTGGCCGCTGCCGTGGCGTGGATGCCGGCGCGCGCCGCGCAGGTCGATTTCAGCAACCAGTATTTCGTGGCACCGATCCGTGTGCTGGTGCGGGCGGACTCGCCCATCCAGACGCTCGATCAGCTCGCCAACAAGAAGATCGCCGCCTCGGAAGGTTCCAGCTCGGCGGCGGTGTCGGTGACGCGCCTGCCGGATTCGCGGCTGCTGACGTTCCACGATATTTCATCGGCGTATCTGGCGTTGCAGCAAGGCAAGGTTGATGGGCTGGTGGCGGGGCAGCTCGTGCTGGCGCGCTTTGCCAACGAGGCTGCGCAGAAAGGCGGGCAGCAATATCGCCTGCTGAACGCGCCGGTTTATGAAGAGCGCTGGGGCGTGGTGATGAACAAGAACGAGCCTGCGCTCATGGCCGCCGTCAACAAGGTGCTGGCCGATTACGACCAATCGAGCGGCCTGCAGACGAGCTTCGACAAGTGGCTCGGCGCCAAGTCGGTCTACAAGTTCTCGCGCGACTACAAGGTCGAACCGATCAAGCCGCAGTAAGCCCCGGGCGGCCGACATGTTCGATCTCTCCTTCCTGCTCGAAGACGGCTATTTGCGCCTCTTGCGGGACGGCATTCTGACCACGCTGCGTCTGTTTGTCGTCTCGGGCCTGCTGGCCATCGCCGTCGGGGTGTCGCTGGCAACGCTGCGGGCGCTGCCGGTGCGCGTGTTCAAGGCGTTCGTCATCGTGGTTGTGGAATACCACCGCAACGTGCCGATGCTGGTGCAGATCCTGGTGTGGTATTTCGGCGTGCCGCAGTTGCTGCCGGAATCGCTCAAAGCCTGGATCAACGCCGGCAACACCGAATTCTTCTTTGCGGCGATTGCCCTGGCGCTGAACTCAGGCGCGTTCATCTCCGAAGACCTGCGTTCGGGCCTGCGTGCGATTCCGCATACGCAGCAGGAGGCGGCGTGGTCGATAGGCCTGACGCATCTGCAGGCGCTGCGCTACGTGATCCTGCCGCAGGCGATTCGCGTGGCGCTGCCCGCGCTGCTCAACCAGGCATTGCTGTTGTTCAAGAACAGCTCGCTGGCGATGGCCATCGGTGTGCATGAACTGCTTTATCGCACCCGGCAGATCGACAACCTCACCTTCCGCACGTTCGACGTATTCCTCATCGCCACGCTGCTGTATCTGCTCGGCACGCTCGCGTTGATGGCACTGTCGGAACGCGTGGCCAAGCGTCGAACGACGCCGCTGGGAGTCTGACGCCATGCTTGAAATCCTGCATGACTATCTGGCGTTGTTCCTGGTCGGGTCGTGGCCGAATGGGCCGCTCGGCGGCGTGGCGGTAACGCTGGTGCTCTCGGTGCTGGGCTTGGTGATATCGTTCCCGATTGCCGTGCTGATCGGGCTGGCACACGTGAGCCCTTGGCGCTGGCTGCGTCGCATTGCCGGTGTGTGGTCGCGCCTGGTGCGCGGCATTCCGCTGCTGATGATCATCTTCTGGGCGTACTTTGCGGTGCCGCTGCTAGTGGGCAAGGAGGTGTCGGCGTTCACCACGGCGGTCTGCGCAATCATCGTTTACGAAAGCGCATTCCTCTCGCAGATCGTGCGCGCCGGGCTCGAAGGCCTGCCGCGCGGGCAGATGGAAGCCGCGCGCTCGAATGGCCTGTCGTGGCTACAGAGCATGCGCTACGTGCAGCTGCCGCAAGCGCTGACCAACATGCTGCCGTCGATCGTCAACCAGTTCGTGTCGATCATCAAGGCAACGTCGCTCGCCTATGTGATTGGCGTGCCGGAGCTGACGTACTCGGCCGCGCAGGTCAACACCATCACGCTGACCAAGCCGCTCGAGACCTTTCTCGTGCTGGCAGCCTTCTACTTCGTTTTGTGCTTCGCCATCTCGCGGTTCGCGGGACAGCTGGAGCGCCGCATTGCCCGCCATCGCGCCGGGCTGGCCTAGGAACAATCCCTGCCGGAGACACCATCCCATGCTGGCATTTCAAAACGTCGACAAGTACTACGACGACTACCACGCACTCAAAGGCATCAACGCCACCATCGAGCGCGGTGAAGTCGTCGTGGTGTGCGGCCCCTCGGGCTCGGGAAAATCCACGTTGATCCGCACCGTCACGCGGCTGGAGGCCATCCAGGGCGGATGCATCCGCTTCGAGGGGCGCGATGTCCATGCACGCGACATGCGCGTCAACGAGCTGCGTGCGCGCATCGGCTTCGTGTTCCAGAACTTCAACCTGTTCCAGAACCTCTCGGTGCGGCAGAACCTGATTCTCGGGCCGACCAAGGTGCTCGGCCTGTCGCGCGACGAAGCGACGGCGCAGGCCGAGGCGCTGCTTGCCAAGGTGGGCCTTGCTCACAAGATCGACGCGATGCCCGCCAACCTGTCGGGCGGCCAGCAGCAGCGCGTGGCCATTGCGCGGGCGCTGGCAATGAAGCCGCCGCTCATGCTGTTCGACGAGCCGACCAGCGCGCTCGATCCCGAGATGGTGCAAGAGGTGCTGCATGTGATGCGCGAGCTGGCCGGCGACGGGCTCACGATGATGATCGTGACCCACGAGATGGGCTTCGCGCGCGACGTATCGAGCCGCGTCTGGTTCATGGACCAGGGCCAGCTGCTGGAGGACGCGCCGCCCGACCAGTTCTTCAGTCGCCCGAAGCACGCCCGCGCACAGCGCTTCCTGCAAGACGTCCTGCGACCTGCGCCCCGCATTGCCGAACTCGTCGCCTGATGCCGACACCGACAACGACAACAACGCCGCGAAATACAACGCAAGGCGCCCCAATCCCTCAGGAGAATCCATTCATGACCACGTCTCTTCCTCAACAACGCCAAGCGGCCGTGACCGATGCCATTGCCGCCATGAAAGCCGCGCTCGCGCCCGAAGGTGAAACGCGTCGCGCCCTGGCCGACGTGCTCGAAGAGGTCAAAGGCCTCGCCGCGCGCACCGAGTTCTGGCAAGACACCGATTTCCCGGCCCCCGCCGACGGCGAGCTGCAAGCCCGCTACCTGATTCACGAAGACGCCGACCAGACGTACGCGCTGTACCTGAACGTCATGCGCCCCGGCAAGAAGATCACGCCGCACAACCACACCACGTGGGCCTGCATCGCCGCGGTGGACGGCACGGAATACAACTATGTCTACCGCCGCACCGACGACCGCGCCACGCCCGGTGTCGGCACGCTGGAAATGACCGACACCGTCGTCGTCGAGCCCGGTACCGGCATCGCGCTGGCGGCCGACGACATCCACGCCGTCGAGATCAAGGGCGAGGCGCCGATCCGCCATCTGCACATGTACGGACGCGCGCTCGAAACGCTGACCGAGCGCATCACGTTCGACCTCGAAACCGGCCGCTATCAGACCATGGGCATCGGCGTGAAGACGCGCCGCTAACCAGCTAGCCGCCATCCAAACCGCGTTGCTTGAAATCCGCGCTGCGTGCGCGGGGGCGTCGCTCACCCCTTTGATTCGTATCGCATCGACATGACATCGTTCGTTACCGCCCAGACCCTGAAAGCGTGGCTGCACGACGGCGCCGAGATCGCGCTGTTCGACGTGCGCGAGCACGGCCAGTACGGCGAAGCCCACCTCTTCTACGCCATCCCGCTGCCGTACAGCCGTCTTGAGATCGACGCCCCGCGCCTCGCGCCCCGCCGCGCTGTGCGCATGGTCATTTATGACGACAACGACGGCGTTGCCGAGCGCGCCGCCGAACGCCTGAACGCCATCGGCTACACCAGCGTGCACGTACTTGAAGGCGGCGCACAAGGCTGGGCGCACGCAGGCTTCACGCTGTTTGCCGGCGTCAACGTGCCCTCCAAGACCTTCGGTGAACTCGTCGAGATGGCGTACCACACGCCGCGCGTCACTGCGCGTGAACTTGCGGCCATGCGTGAACGCGGCGACGACGTCGTCATCGTCGATGGCCGCCCCGTCAGCGAATACCTGAAGATGACGATCCCGTCGTCGATCTGCTGCCCGAACGGCGAGCTGGGACTGCGCATCCGCGAGCTTGTGCCCGACGCGACCACACCGATCGTGGTCAATTGCGCGGGCCGCACGCGCAGCATCATCGGCGCGCAGACGCTCATCAACCTCGGCATCCCGAACCCGGTGATGGCCCTGGAGAACGGCACGCAAGGCTGGTATCTGGAAGACCTGCCGCTGGAGCATGGCAGCACACGTCGCTATCCCGATGTCATTGCCCCGGCCACCGTCAAAGACATGCGCGAGGCCAGCCAGCAACTCGCCACACGTTTTGCCGTGCCCGAGGTGGATGCGGCCACGCTCGCACGCTGGGTTGCGCAAGGCGAACACAGCCTCTTCCTCTGCGATGTCCGCACACCCGAGGAGTTCGCCAGCGGCAGCCTGCCGGGGGCACAGCATGCGCCGGGCGGCCAGTTGATCCAGGCAACCGATCAGTACGTCGGCGTGCGCCATGCCCGCCTTGTGCTGTTCGACGCCGACGGCGTGCGCGCGCCAATCGTTGCGAGCTGGCTGCGGCAACTCGGCCACGATGCCTATGTGCTGCGTGAGGGGTTGAACAGCAATGCGAGCCTGCCGGCCCCCACGACCACGCTGCCGCAGCCGTTGCCCGAGATCAGCGCGCAGGCACTTGCCGGCGCGCTGGGGGCAGGCACCGCGCACGTCATCGACTTGCGCCCCAGCATGGCTTTCCGCCGCGCCCATGTGCCTGGCGCCACCTGGGCCATTCGCCCGCGCTTGCCGGCTCTGGCGGTTGATCGCGACACCGTCCTGATTGCCGACGATCCGCGCATCGCACAGCTCGCCGCGGCAGATTGGATCGCACAAGCGCCGCAGGCCGCATCGCGACTCAAACTGCTGGGCGGCGGTATCAATGCGTGGACTGCCGCCGGCTACGCCACCGAAGGTTCCGAGAACGCACCGCCCGACGCCGATTGCATCGACTATCTCTTCTTCGTGCATGATCGGCACGACGGCAACAAGGCTGCGGCCAGGCAATACCTGGCCTGGGAAACCGGCCTCCTCGCCCAGCTCGATGCGCAGGAACTTGGCGCCTTCCGCGTGGGCGCCGCTGCCGTACAGCCATGACACGCAACCGACAGGATCCACACACCATGTCATCGCAGAAAACGGAGCCACGACTGGCCACCCGCCTGGTCAAAGGCGGCACCTCGCCGGCATTCGAAGGCGGTCGGGCCGTCAACCCGCCCGTCGTGCGCGCCTCCACCGTGCTGTTCGATTCGATGGACGACATGAACGACGCACGGCGCCGCCGCGGCACCGAACGCATGTTCACCTACGGCGCGCGCGGCAACCCGACGGGCTTCGCGTTGGAAGACGTCGTCGCCCAACTCGAAGGCGGCCATCGCACGCGACTCTTCCCGACGGGGCTCGCCGCCATCTCCATGGTGTTCCTCGCCTTCACGCGCCCTGGCGAGCATGTGTTGATTGCCGATTGCGTCTACCAGCCGCTGCGCCATTTCGTCGATACGTTCCTGCGCCCCTGGGGCGTGGAAGTGACGTACTTCCGCGCGGACGGCACCGATGTCGCACAGCAATTCAAGCCGACGACCAGGCTCGTCTACGTGGAATGCCCGGGCTCGCTCGTCTACGAGATGTGCGATCTGCCTGCACTGGCCGAGATCGCGCATCGCCATGGAGCACTCGTCGTCGCCGACAACACGTGGGGCTCGGGCCTGCAATACCGTCCGCTCACGCTCGGTGCAGACGTTTCCATCATGGCGGCGACCAAATACCTCAGCGGCCACTCCGATGTGATGATGGGCACAGTCACCACCACGCAAGCGTGCTGGCAAACCCTCGCCACGATGTGCGACGCGCAGGGCGTGGCGGTCAGCCCTGACGATGCCTACCTCGTGCTGCGCGGCACCCGCACGCTGGCGGCGCGCCTTGCCATGCACGAACGCCACGCGCTGGAGATTGCGCGCTGGCTGGTGGCGCGGCCAGACGTCGCTCGGGTCTTCTGCCCCGCCCTTCCCGACGATCCCGGACACGCCCTCTGGCAACGCGATTGCACCGGCACCAACGGACTGGTCTCATTCGAATTTGCCCACGCCGATCTGCAAACCGCCGCGCGCTTCGTCGATGCGCTAACGCTGTTCGGCATCGGCGCCTCGTGGGGTGGGTTCGAGAGCCTGGCAACGGTCAGCAACGTGGCGGGCACGCGCACCTGCACGGATTGGTCCGCCGCCGGCCCGATCGTGCGCCTGCACATCGGACTGGAAGACCCGCAAGACCTGATCGACGATCTGGCGCAAGCCTTCGCGCGCATTCAGGCATAACGCCAGCGTTATCGCCGAGCAAAAAAACGCCCCGAAACCTCGGGGCGTTCTTCTTGGCAGATCGACTGGCGATCAGACCGCTTCTTCACGCGATGCGCGCTTGCGCTCGTGTTCCTTCAGGTGGCGCTTGCGCAGGCGGATGCTCTTCGGCGTGACTTCCACCAACTCGTCGTCGGCGATGAATTCCACCGCGTATTCCAGCGACATCTGGATCGGCGGCACCAGGCGCACGGCTTCGTCGGTACCCGACGCACGCACGTTGGTCAGCTGCTTGCCCTTGATCGGGTTGACGACCAGGTCATTGTCGCGGCTGTGGATGCCGATGATCATGCCTTCGTACAGCGCGTCGCCCGGCGACACGAACATGCGGCCGCGATCCTGCAGCTTCCACAGCGCGTAGGCCACGGCAGCGCCGTCATCCTGCGAGATCAGCACGCCGTTGTGACGCTCGCCCAGGTCGCCTTCCTTGACCGGGGAGTAGTCGTCGAAGATGTGGCTGATCAGGCCCGTGCCACGCGTCAGCGTCAGGAATTCACCCTGGAAGCCGATCAGGCCACGGGCGGGAATGCGGTATTCCAGACGCGTACGGCCCTTGCCGTCCGACGCCATGTCGAGCAGTTCGCCCTTGCGGCGGCCCAGCTCTTCCATCACGCCGCCCTGGTGGCTGTCTTCCACGTCCACGGTCAGGCGTTCGAACGGTTCGCACTTCACGCCGTCGATTTCCTTAAACACCACGCGCGGGCGCGACACGGCCAGTTCGTAGCCTTCACGGCGCATGTTTTCCACCAGAATCGTCAGGTGCAGTTCGCCACGGCCCGACACTTCGAAAACCGTGTCGTCGCCGGTGTCCTTCACGCGCAGTGCCACGTTCGACTTCAGCTCACGGTCCAGACGGTCGCGCAGCTGGCGGCTCGTCACGAACTTGCCTTCGCGGCCCGCCAGCGGCGAGGTGTTGACGCAGAAATTCATCGTCAGCGTCGGCTCGTCCACCTTCAGCATCGGCAGCGCGTCCTGGGCGTCCGGAGCACACACCGTGCAGCCGATGCCCAGCTCTTCAATACCGTTGATCAGCACGATGTCGCCGGCTTCCGCTTCCTGCACCAGCTCGCGCTCCAGGCCGCGGAACTTCAGCACCTGGTTGACGCGACCCTTGATCGGTGCGCCTTCCGGGCCGAACTTGACCACCACGTCCTGCAGCGGACGCACGCGGCCACGCGTGATACGGCCCACACCGATCTTGCCAACGTAGCTCGAGTAGTCGAGCGAGATGATCTGCAGCTGCAGCGGGCCGTTCGGGTCATCGTCACGCTGCGGCACCTTCTCGAGAATGGTCTCGAACAGTGGCTTCATGTCGCCGCTGCGCACATCGTCGGTCAAGCCGGCGTAGCCGTTCAGGCCCGAGGCGTACACGATGGGGAAGTCCAGCTGCTCGTCAGTGGCGCCCAGCTTGTCGAACAGTTCGAAGGTCTCGTTGATCACCCAGTCCGGACGTGCGCCCGGGCGGTCCACCTTGTTGACCACAACGATCGGCTTCAGGCCCAGGGCCAACGCCTTGCGCGTCACGAAGCGCGTCTGCGGCATCGGACCTTCTTGGGCATCCACCAGCAGCAGCACGCCGTCGACCATCGACAGCACACGCTCCACCTCGCCGCCGAAGTCGGCGTGCCCCGGCGTGTCGACGATGTTGATGTGCGTGCCGTTGTATTCGACCGCGCAGTTCTTGGCCAGGATCGTGATGCCGCGTTCTTTTTCGATGTCGTTCGAATCCATCACGCGCTCGGCGATCTGCTCGTTCTCGCGGAACGTGCCGGCTTGGCGGAGGAGCTGGTCGACCAGTGTGGTTTTGCCGTGGTCAACGTGGGCAATGATTGCGATGTTGCGAAGCGCGCGCATGGGATGTGAACTCGAAAAGACGTGACACGAGCCCGGGACAGCACCCAAATTCAGCTCGCGGAATAACCTGACATTCTAGCATGCTGCGATGCGCAAGAGATGACACTCCTTGACTAAACGATGAAGGAACGTTGCCGGAGCGCTTTTCAGGTCACTCATTATTTCTAAAACTGGAATCGCACATTCAGTACCTTGCCGTTTGCTGCGCCAATTCGTATATTTGTCCGGACAATGATTGTGCATACATAAGATGTCCGAACAGACAAGACCTGCCACCGAAGTTGCTGCTGCCGGAACGCTCTTCCGGGTGGAGGACTACCGCATGTGCGAAAGCGTTGGCTACCTCGTGGGGCGCGCCAAGACGGCGCTGTCCATGGCCATCGAGCAAGAAGTTGCCGCGATGGATGTGACGCACTCCCAAGCCAGCTGCCTGGTGCTGCTCGCCAACGGCCGCTGTCAGACCGCCACCGATCTCGGCCGCGAACTGAACACCGACATCGGTTCGCTCACCCGCATGCTCAGCCGCATGGAAAAGCGCGGCCTGATCGAGCGCGTGCGCAGCGAGTCCGACCGCCGCGTCGTGCACTTGGAGGTGACCGAAGCCGGCCGCGACTTGGCCGACCGCATGCCGGCCATCTACACGCACGTGCTGAACCGTTTTTTTGCCGGCTTTACTCCGGCTGACGTCGATACGCTGCGCGAGCTTCTCAAGCGCATTCTCAGCAACGGCGCCGCCACGGAAGGCCATCGCGCGCGCCCTGCCGATCACTGACGCCGCTCTGTCCGACATTGCACCGGCTGCCCCGAACGCCCTCCTCGATCGCTTGATACATCAAACAACATGAACGCCTTGAACTCCGCCCCTCAGGCACTTTCGCCCCAAAGCCGCGCAGGCAGCACGCGCGCGCAATGGCCGGCGCGCCTGGGCGTGGCGCTTTCCGCCGTGACGCTGGCTGTGCTGGCCGGCTGCGCCAACCTCGGCAATTCGCACAGCACACAGACACTGACAACGCCGGACCAGTTGGCGAGCGCGCAATCGTTGCCCTCGCAAGGCGGCCAATGGCCGTCGCAGAGCTGGGTCGACCAGTTCAACGATCCGCAACTGCGTGCGCTGGTGGACGAGGCGATCAAAGACAACCCGAACCTGCAGGTCGCCTTTGCGCGCGTGCGTGCTTCGCGTGCGATGGCCGATGTGGTGCGAGGCAATCTGTATCCGAGCGTCGGGCTCGATGCCGAGATGACGCGCCAGCGCCTGTCGGAATACGACATGTTTGAAGGCACGCCGCTGGCCGGCCGCTGGTTCACGGAGTCGAAGATCCAGCTCGGCGTGAGCTACGACCTGGATTTCTGGGGCAAGAATCGCTCCGCGCTGGAAGCCGCGCTGTCTGACGACAAGGCAATGGAAGCGGAAAGCCAGGCTTCGCGGTTGATGCTGTCGACCACGGTTGCCCGCACTTACGCCAAGCTGGCCGCGCTCTACGCGCAGCGGGACGTGGCTGAACGTGCGATCGTGCAACGCAAGGATTTGACCAGCCTTGCCGGGCAGCGCCTGCGTGCCGGTCTGGATACGCAAGTCGAAACCACACAGGCACGCGCCAACGTGGCGGCCGCGCAAACGGAACTTGAGCAGGTCGACGAGCAGATCACGCTCGCACGCAACCAGCTCGCCGCACTGCTGGGCAAGGGCCCGGACCGCGGTTTGGCGATTGCACGCCCCACGCTGCTTGCACAAGCCACGCCCAAGCTGCCTAACAACCTCACCATCGATTTGATTGGCCGTCGCCCGGACCTCGTGGCCGCGCGCTGGCGCGTGGAAGCCGCGTCGAAGGACATCGATGTGGCCAAGGCGCAATTCTTGCCGGACATCAGCCTGACTGCATTCCTGGGGCTCGCTTCGATTGCGCCGGAAAACCTGCTGCTGGGCGCATCGCGTCAGCTCGGTATCGGCCCCGCGCTCAAGCTGCCGATCTTCCAGGGCGGCAAGCTGCGCGCCAATCTGCGCGGCAAGTACGCCAACTATGACGCCGCTGTCGCCAGCTACAACCAGACGCTGACCGAAGCGCTGCACGACACCGCGGACCAGATCACCGCGCTGCATAGCATCGACGCGCAGATCGCGATCCAGCGTACGGCCCTGAGCGAGGCCGAGCGCGCCTACAGCTTGGCCCGTACGCGCTACAGCGCTGGCCTTGGCACCCAACTGGTCGTGCTGAATGCCGAGACGACCGTCCTGCAGCAACGCAAGCTCGCGACCGACCTGCAGGCACGCCGCCTCGACGCGCAGATGGCCCTCATCAAGGCCCTCGGCGGCGGCTATACGGCTGAAGACCTGCCGGGCGCCAAGCCCGAGGCTGCCGCGTCGCATGGCTGACCTGCACTGAATTGAACAGAACTGAACTGAACCGACCGTTCCAACGCATTCTTTCGAGCCAACATCATGAGTGACAACAAGCCCCAAGCCGCACCGTCCGCTGCCCCCGCCCCCGCAGCCCCCGCGGCAACGCCCCCCGGCAACGGCAATGCCAACGGAAAGCGCAAGCGCATGCTGACCACGCTGGCCGCCGCACTGGTGGTTGCCGGCGTCGGCTACGGCCTCTACTGGGGCCTGTACGGCCGCTGGTTCGAGTCCACCGACGACGCCTACGTGCAAGGCAACGTGGTCCAGGTAACGCCGCAGGTGGCGGGCACCGTGGTCGCCATTCGCGCCGACGACACGCAGCTCGTCACCTCCGGCCAGCCCGTGATCGAACTGGACCGCGCCGATGCACGCGTTGCGCTCGAGCAGGCCGAAGCTGCGCTCGCGCAGACGGTGCGCCAGGTGCGCACGCTGTACTCGAACACCAGCGCGTACACCGCCACGCTGGCCATGCGCGAAAGCGATCTCGCCAAAGCGAAGGACGACCTGGCCCGCCGCAAGCAGATCGCCGGTACGGGCGCTGTGTCGCAGGAAGAAATCTCGCACGCGCAGACCGCTGTGCAGGCTGCGCAGTCCGCACTGGAAGCCGCCAAGGAACAGCTGCAGGGCAACCGCGTGCTGACCGAACAGACCACGCTGGAGCGTCACCCGAACGTGTTGCAAGCCGCCGCCAAGGTCCGCGAGGCTTATCTCGCCTATGCGCGTACGAGCCTGCCGGCTTCGGTGACGGGCTATGTGGCCAAGCGTTCGGTGCAGGTCGGCCAGCGCGTCGCCCCGGGCACGCCGCTGATGGCCATCGTGCCGCTGGACCAGCTCTGGGTGGACGCCAACTTCAAGGAAGTGCAGGTGCGCCACATGCGCGTGGGCCAGCCGGTTGAACTGGTGGCTGACGTGTATGGCAGCAGCGTGACGTACCACGGCAAGGTGGTCGGTTTCTCGGCGGGTACGGGCTCGGCGTTTTCGCTGCTGCCGGCACAGAACGCTACTGGCAACTGGATCAAGGTGGTGCAGCGCCTGCCGGTGCGCGTGTCGCTCGACCCGAAGGAGCTGAAGGACCATCCGCTGCGCGTGGGTCTGTCGATGGAGGCCAAGGTCGACATCCATGATGAAGGCGGCCAGAGCCTGGCGACAACACCGGTTGCATCGCCGTTGCAAACGACGGTCTACGACCAGGCCGGCAAGGACGCCGATCAGGTCATCGCAAGCATCATCAGCGCCAACGCTGGTCGCGGCGGTGCAACCGCGCCGGCTGCTTCCAACGTGCCGGCCGTATCGGCTCCGCGCACTTCGCAACCCGCACCCAAGGTCTGACGCATGGCAACCGCCGCGCCCAAGCCGCTACCGCCACTGACCGGCGCCAAACTGGCGATCGGCACAGTTGCGCTGTCGCTGGCCACCTTCATGAACGTGCTGGATTCGTCCATCGCCAACGTGTCGATCCCGGCAATTTCGGGTGACCTGGGCGTGGCCCCGAACCAGGGCACGTGGGTCATCACCTCGTTTGCGGTGGCCAATGCCATTTCGGTGCCGCTGACGGGGTGGCTGACGCAGCGTTTCGGGCAGGTGCGCCTGTTCGTGACCTCCATCATCCTGTTCGTGCTGGCATCCTGGGCGTGCGGCCTGGCGCCCAACATGGGCACGTTGATCACCGCGCGGATCATCCAGGGTGCGGTCGCGGGCCCGATGATCCCGCTGTCGCAATCGTTGCTGCTGTCGACCTATCCCCCAGCCAAGAGTTCGATGGCGCTCGCGCTATGGGGGATGACGACGCTGGTGGCGCCAGTGATGGGGCCGATTCTGGGTGGCTGGATCTCGGACAACATGACGTGGCCGTGGATCTTCTACATCAACATCCCGGTGGGCATTCTGGCGGCGTATGCAACGTGGGTCATCTACAAGGACCGTGAATCGCAAACACGTTCGCTGCCGATCGACAAGATCGGGCTGGCCCTGCTCGTTATCTGGGTGGGCTCGTTGCAGTTGATGCTGGATCGCGGCAAAGAACTCGACTGGTTCAACTCGACCGAGATCATTGTGCTGACCGTCGTCGCCGTCGTGGGCTTCGCCTTCTTCCTGATCTGGGAGCTAACCGAAGACCACCCGGTGGTGGATTTGACCTTGTTCAAGGGCCGCAACTTCAGCGCCGGGGTGGTCGCCATCTCGGTGGCGTACGGGCTGTTCTTCGGCAACCTGGTGATCCTGCCGCTGTGGCTGCAGACCATCGTCGGCTACACCGCCACCGATGCTGGCCTGATCATGGCGCCGGTGGGCATCTTCGCCATCATCCTGTCGCCCGTCATCGGCAAGAACCTGCCGAAGATGGACGCGCGCTGGGTGGCCACAACGGCGTTCCTGACGTTCGCGCTGGTGTTCTGGATGCGCTCGCACTTCACCACGCAGATCGATACGTGGACACTGCTGATCCCGACGCTCATTCAGGGCGCAGCAATGGCGATGTTCTTCATCCCGCTCACGTCGATCATCCTGTCGGGTCTGGCGCCCGAGCGGATTCCGGCGGCCTCGGGCCTGTCGAACTTCGTGCGGATCATGTTCGGTGGTATCGGTGCATCGATATCGACCACGATCTGGGACAACCGCTCTGCCCTGCACCACGCCCAGTTGGTCGAGCATGCGAACGCGTACAACCCCGCCTACACGTCGTCGATCAATCAGTACACGCAACTTGGCATGCCTAACCTGCAGGCCAACGGCGCGATCGAACGTGTGATCTCACAGCAAGCCGCCATGCTGGGGGCCAACGATATCTTCTGGATTTCGGCGGTGCTGTTTATCGTGCTGATCGTCTTCATCTGGTTGACCAAACCAGCGAAGTCGGCAGGCGGTGCGGAAGCGGCAGCCGGGGCACACTGAGCGGACATCCCGCAAACAAAAAAGCCACGCAGCGACGCGTGGCTTTTTTGTTGCGGGTCGAGCGGCTTAAAGATGCACGAGCCGCTCCGGCCGGAGCACACCGCCCTGCCAGGCAGCCACCCCGAGCAGCGACGCAGCGGCATCCGCTGCCATCGCGTCGCGCACGCCGTAGACGCGCACTTGGTCCGCATTCGGCAACGCCAATCGCAATGGCAGGCGCTGACCATGCAGGAAGCGACGGCTCTCTTCCGCATCCAGCTCCACGCGCGGCAGCGTCTGCAGCAGCGCATCGACCGGCGCCAGCAAGTCGGTGCGGGTATCTTCAGCTGCAGCGTCCAACGCTTCGAGCGTGACAGCACCGCTCAGCGTCAGGTTGCCTACCTGCGTGCGACGCAGCGCAACCAGATGTGCGCCGCAGCCCAGCGCCTCGCCAATGTCTTCACCCAATGTGCGGATGTAGGTCCCCTTGCTGCAGGACACACGCAACGTAATCGTCGGCTCGGCCGACTCCAGATCCGTCCCCAGCACGTCAATCGCGTGGATCGTGACCCGCCGCGCAGCGCGTTCCACCGTCTGCCCCGCGCGCGCGTATTCGTACAACGGCTTGCCGTCTTTCTTCAACGCAGAGTGCATCGGCGGCACCTGATGGATCTCGCCGACAAAGCGCGCGATGACGGCCTGCAGTTGCTCCCGCGTGACGGATACCGGGCGCTCACTCAGCACCTCGCCTTCCGCATCCGCAGTACTCGTCTTGATACCAAGGCGCACGATGGTCTCGTACGTCTTGTCCGCATCCAGCAAGTCCTGGGAAAACTTGGTCGCCTCACCAAAGCACAGCGGCAGCAATCCCGTGGCAAGCGGGTCCAGCGTACCGGTATGCCCCGCCTTCTTGGCCCACAGCAGGCGCTTGGCTCGGATCAGCGCATCGTTGCTCGACCAGCCGATCGGCTTGTCCAGCAGCAACACACCGTGCACCTCGCGACGCGGCGGCTTCTGTGGCTTGGGCGCATGTTGCTCAGCCATCTTCAGTCGTCTTTGGCGCGCGTGGCGTTGGCCTCGTCGATCAGTCGCGACATCTCGATACCGCGCTCGACCGAACCGTCAAAGTGGAAATGCAATGTCGGCACCGTGTGGATGTGCAGGCGCTTGAACAACAGCGAATGCAGGTAACCCGCCTTCTCGTTCAGGATGGCGCCGGCGACTTCCGGCTCGGCACCGAGCACCGTGAAGTAGATCTTGGCGTGCGCGTAGTCAGGCGTGAGCGTGACGGATTGCAGCGTCACCAGACCCATGGCCGGGTTCTTGATTTCGCGCTGGATCAATTCGGCCAGATCACGCTGGATCTGATCAGCGATGCGCACATTGCGGCCAGCGGCCGATCCCGATTTCTTCGGCATAGTGTGTTTCCTCACGTGGCCGCCGCCAGCACGCGCCGACGCAGCCCAAAAAGACAAAACGGTGGCGCGGGACGCGCCCGGGCCACCGTCGCAAATCGAACCGGACACCGCAGCGTCCGGCCAACGTATTACAGCGTACGCGCCACCTCGGTGATCTCGTAGATCTCGAGTTGGTCGCCTTCCTGAACGTCGTTGAAGTTCTTGATCGACAGGCCGCATTCGAAGCCTTGCTTCACTTCCTTCACATCGTCCTTGAAGCGCTTGAGCGAATCGAGTTCGCCCGAGAAGATGACCACGTTCGCACGCAGCACCCGCACCAGCGAATTGCGCTTGACGAAGCCGTCGAGCACCATACAGCCGGCCACCGCGCCAACCTTCGGCACGTGGAAGACTTGACGCACCTCCACCAGGCCCGTCGTCTCTTCGCGCTTTTCCGGCGACAGCATGCCGGACATTGCCGCCTTCACCTCATCCACAGCGTCATAGATGATGTTGTAGTAGCGAATGTCGATGCCCTGATGCTCGGCCAGCTTGCGTGCGCCCGCATCGGCCCGCGTGTTGAAGCCGATGATGACGGCCTTCGACGCGGTTGCCAGGTTGACGTCCGACTCGGTGATACCACCCACGGCGGCGTGCACGACCTGCACACGCACTTCGTCGGTCGACAGCTTCTGCAGCGAGTGCACCAGTGCTTCCTGCGAACCCTGCACGTCTGCCTTGATGATCAGCGGCAGCGACTTCACGTCGCCTTCGCTCATCTGCTCCAGCATGTTTTCCAGCTTCGCAGCCTGCTGGCGCGCCAGCTTCACATCGCGGAACTTGCCTTGGCGGAACAGCGCGATTTCGCGTGCCTTGCGCTCGTCCGGCAGCACCAGCACTTCTTCGCCGGCGCCCGGCACTTCCGACAGACCCTGGATTTCCACCGGGATCGACGGACCGGCTTCCTTCGCCGGCTTGCCGTTTTCGTCGAGCATGGCACGCACGCGGCCGTAGGCCGTGCCCGCGAGCACCACGTCGCCGCGCTTGAGCGTACCGCTCTGCACCAGCACCGTAGCGATCGGGCCCTTGCCCTTGTCCAGCTGCGCTTCCACCACCAGACCCTTGGCCGGCGCGTTGACCGGCGCCTTCAGTTCCAGCACTTCGGCTTGCAGCAGCACGTTTTCCAGCAGGCTGTCGATGCCTTCGCCAGTCTTGGCGGACACCGGCACGAACGGCACATCGCCGCCGTACTCTTCCGGAATCACGCTCTCAGCCACCAGTTCCTGCTTGACGCGGTCGGGGTTGGCTTCTGGCTTGTCGACCTTGGTGATCGCCACCACGATGGGCACCTCGGCCGCCTTCGCGTGCGCGATGGCTTCCTTCGTCTGCGGCATGACGCCGTCGTCGGCCGCCACCACCAGGATCACGATGTCGGTTGCCTTGGCACCGCGTGCACGCATGGCCGTGAAGGCCTCGTGACCCGGGGTGTCCAGGAACGTAATGACGCCGCGATCGGTTTCGACGTGATACGCGCCGATGTGCTGCGTGATGCCACCGGCTTCGCCCGCCGCGACCTTCGCACGACGGATGTAATCCAGCAGCGAGGTCTTGCCGTGGTCGACGTGACCCATCACGGTCACGACCGGCGGACGGGTTTCAGCCTCGGCATTGGTCGGCTCTTCCACGCCGCCAATCAGCAGCGCTTCCGGATCGTCCAGCTTGGCCGCGACCGCCTGGTGGCCCATTTCTTCGACCACGATCATCGCGGTCTCTTGGTCCAGCACCTGGTTGATCGTGACCATCTGGCCGAGCTTCATCATCTGCTTGATGACTTCGGCGGCCTTGACCGACATTTTGTGCGCCAGATCGGCTACGGAGATGGTTTCCGGCACGTGCACTTCACGCACGACCGGCTCGGTCGGTGCCTGGAATGCATTGCGGTTGTCGTCGCCATGACGGTTACGCCCGCCCTTGGAGCCAGAGCGCCAGCCATCGGCACCACCGCCGGTGTCGCCGCGCGTCTTCAGGCCGCCGCGCTTGCCGGTACGGTTGTCGTCTTGCCAACCGGACTTGCCACGACCGCCCTTCTTGTCACCCGACGGCGAGCTAGGCGCAGCCGCAGCAGGTGCCGGGGCAGCCGGCTTCTTGGCAGCCGCAGCCGGGCGTGCTTCGCCAGCCGGCTTGACCGGCTTGTGCAGCGTGCCCGATTGCTCGGCCTTCTTGACCTCTTCAGCCTTACGCTCGGCAGGCGTCTTCAACACGCGGGCCGGGGCGCTCATCATTTCGCGGATGGCGCGGGCTTCGGCTTCGGCAGCTTCGCGGCGCTTACGTGCAGCGTCTTCCTCGGCCTTGATCTTGTCCGCAGCAACGCGCGCTTCGTCAGCGGCCTTCTGTGCGGCCTCACGCTCGCTTGCCAGACGTGCAGCGTCCTCCTCGGCCTTGCGGCGCGGGGCTTCGTCCGACGCTTCAGCGGCTGCACGCGCGGCAACGGCTTCCTCTTCCGCCTTCTTGGCGGCGAGTTCAGCCTGACGCTTCTGCTCGGCTTCGGCGGCTTCCTGGCGGGCGCGGCGCTCGGCTTCCTCGCGCTCCATCGCTTCCTGGCGCGCCTTCAGCTCGGCTTCCTGACGGGCCAGCAATTCGGCCTGGCGGCGTTGTTCTTCCTCGCGACGCGCGATTTCCTCGGCATCGACCACTGGTGCGGCCTCTGCGGCTTCCGATTCAGCCTGTGCGGCGTTCGGCTCATCACGCTTGACCAGCACGCGCTTCTTCTTGACTTCCACTTGCACGGTGCGCGTCTTGCCGGTGGCGTCCGCCTGGCGGATTTCGCTGGTTTCGCGCTTGGTGATCGTGATCTTCTTGCGCGCGCCATCCTCGGCGCTGCCGTGTGCTCGCTTGAGATAGTCGAGCAGACGGGTCTTGTCCGATTCGGTGATGACGTCTTCCGGCGTCGCCTTTTGCACGCCCGCGGCCTGCAATTGTTCCAGCAGCGCCGATGCGCTACGGTTCAATTCGCCAGCGAGTTGGGCAACTGTTGTGCTTGCCATTCAAACCCTTTCGATGCTTGGTTTCAGTGAGGATTGCGATAAACGATCAACGTTTATGCGACTCACGAAAACCAGTGTTCACGCGCCTTCATGATCAGCGCCTTGGCTTGTTCTTCGTCGACGCCGGTCATCTCGACCAATTCGTCCACGGCCAGCTCGGCCAAGTCGTCACGCGTCTGGATGTTCCCCTCGGCCAGCTTGCCGATCAGCTCCGGGGTCAGCCCCTCGAGGTCGCGCAGGTCTTGCGACACCTTCTCGACCTTTTCTTCCTTCGCCAGCTCCATCGTCAACAGCACGTCGCGAGCGCGGTTGCGCAGCTCGTTGACGGTGTCTTCGTCGAACGCTTCGATTTCCAGCATTTCCTGCAGCGGCACATAGGCCACTTCCTCGAGCGAGCTGAAGCCCTCTTCGATCAGGATGTCGGCAACCTCTTCGTCCACGTCCAGCTTCGCCATGAACAACTGACGAACGACGGAGCTTTCTTCAGCCTGCTTCTGCGCAGATTCAGCCGGCGTCATGATGTTGATCTGCCAGCCGGTCAATTCCGACGCCAGGCGAACGTTCTGGCCGCTACGGCCGATGGCCACGGCGAGGTTCTCCTCGTCGACCACCACGTCCATGCTGTGCTTTTCCTCGTCCACGACGATGGACTGCACTTGCGCCGGAGCCAGCGCGCCGATCACGAACTGCGCCGGGTCTTCCGACCACAGCACGATGTCCACCGCTTCGCCGCCGACTTCGTTACGCACGGCGGTCACACGCGTGCCGCGCACACCGACGCAGGTACCGATCGGATCAATGCGCTTGTCGTGTGCAACGACCGCGATTTTCGCACGCACGCCGGGATCGCGCGCGGCGGCCTTGATCTCCAGGAGGCCCTGTTCCATTTCCGGCACTTCGTTTTCGAAGAGCTTGATCAGGAACTCGGGGCAGGTGCGGGACAGCTCGATCTGCGGGCCGCGTGCTGTGCGGTCGACATTCAAGATATATGCGCGGACGCGGTCGCCCGTGCGCAGGTTTTCCTTCGGGATCATCTGGTCGCGGGCCAGCAGCGCCTCGACGCGGCCGGTTTCAACGATCAGCCCCTTCTTGTCGGCGCGCTTGATCGTGCCGGTCATGACCTTTTCGCCACGATCCAGATAGTCGTTCAGGATCTGCTCGCGCTCGGCATCGCGGATACGCTGCAGGATCACCTGCTTGGCGGCCTGCGCGCCGATACGGCCGAACTCGACCGATTCGATCTGCTCTTCGACGAAATCGTCGACGTCGAGGTCAGGGTTCTGCTCCTTGGCTTCGAACAGCAGAATCTGCTTGTCCGGCTCCTGCAGGCCTGCATCGTCGGGAACGACGAGCCAGCGACGGAAGGTTTCGTGTTCGCCCGACTCACGGTCGATCGCCACGCGCACATCCACGTCTTCTTCAAAGCGCTTCTTGGTTGCCGAAGCCAATGCGGCTTCCAGCGCCCCGAACACCACATCCTTGTCGACGTTTTTTTCGCGCGCAAGCGCATCGACGAGCAACAGAACTTCGCGGCTCATTGCTTGTTCCCTTTGTTTCGATTTCCTTTGAAGTCCAGCACGGGCACCAGCCGGGCGCGGTCGAGTTCCGACAGCGTGAATTCCAGCAGCGCGGGGCCTTCCTGGCCCTCAAACTCAAGGCCGATGCGTTCCTGGCCTGGCTCGCCCGTCGGAGCCTGAATGATTCCCGTGAAATTCTTTTGCCCGCCCACTGGCAAGCGCAGCGTCACCTTGGCGTCAAGGCCGGCGAAGCGGGTGAAGTCGGCCAGCGTGCGCAGTGGGCGGTCCAGCCCCGGCGACGACACTTCCAGCCGTTCGTAGTTGACGTTTTCAACTTCGAACACACGCGTGAGCTGATGGCTCACTTTTTCGCAATCTTCAATGACGATGCCGTTCTCTGCCTGATCGATATACACGCGTAGCAGCCCGGCGGGCGCGCGCTCCACTTCCACCAGCTCGTAACCCATGGCGGCGAGGGTTTTCTCAATCAGATCAGTCAGATGCACGTTTTTCCTGAAGAATTTCCCGGTATGGCCAACCTGCCGAAGCAAAAAAAAAATGGGCGCAACGCCCATATCATTCGCCCATCTTCTACAGGATGACTTTTGATTAGACTCACATTGTAATACGTCTCGAGGCAAAACGCAAAAATTGTCCAGAAGCCGCCACAAAAGGGGGCGCTGCGACGGATGCCGCACACAACGCCCGCATTTCTTAGCGCTTACCGCCTCGCTTGCCACCGCCGCGCGGCGCCTTATTGCCATTCGGCATGCCACCGCCGCCCTTTCCAGGGCGTTTGTTACCCGGCGTGCGATTGCCGTCTCGCATCCCACCGCCGGCAGCGCCTCCACGGCCATTCGGACGCTCGCCCATGCGGGTGCGTGCCGTCAGCGTGGTCGGGCCGCCCACATTGATGTAACCCATGGAGGTTTGCATCGGATCGGGCTGGCGCGGGCTGGACGGACGGCGCTGCGCGGGTTGCGCGCGATTCCCGTTCTCGATGCCCATACCGCGTGACTGGAAGTTCGCTTCCCCGGCAAAACCGGACGACATCGGCCCCATCAGCACCGGCGCGGGCCCACGGCGACGGTTGCCCGGGCGATCTTGTCCACCGCTAGAACTCGCCGTCGGCACCTTCATGCCCAGCGTGCCCATCAGCGTACGCACATCCTCTGCCGACACCTCCTGCCAGCGGCCGCGCTTGAGGCCGCGCGGCAGCACGAAGCTGCCATAGCGCGTACGGATCAGGCGTGACACGGTCAAATTGACCGCCTCGAACATGCGTCGGACTTCACGATTCCGGCCTTCGGTCAGAGCCACGTGGTACCAGTGGTTGACACCCTCGCCGCCGCCGTCGACGCAGCGCAGGAAGTTCGCTTCGCCGTCCTGGAGCGGGATCCCGTGCAGCAGCTTCTGGCGGTCGGTCTCAGTCAATTCGCCGAGCGTACGCACCGCATATTCACGTTCAACGCCATAGCGCGGGTGCATGAAACGGTTGGCGATGTCGCCGGAGGTCGTGAAGATCAGCAGGCCTTCGGTGTTGAAGTCGAGGCGACCCACGGCGACCCACTTGCCAGTCTTCATGCGCGGCAATGCATCGAACACGGTCGGACGGCCTTCCGGATCGGACTGGCTGACGATTTCACCGGCCGGCTTGTGATACAGCAGCACGCGCGGCGGTTTGTTCGGCAGCTTGCGCTGGATGAGCTTGCCATTCACGCGCACCTGGTCGGTCGCGAGAATGCGTTGGCCGATGTGGGCCGGCAGACCATTCACGGAGACGCGACCCTGCAGGATCAGATCTTCCATGTCGCGGCGCGAACCCAGCCCAGCATCAGCCAGGATCTTGTGCAGCTTGGGCGCGTCGTCGTCCGAAGTCAGTTCGCGCGTCTTTGGAGGCTGCGATGCGCCGCCGGTGTCGGCCTCCGAGTCATACGCACCGGAAATCACGTATTGGAAGACGTCTTCGGAGCCCTTGCCGCCCTTCGGCCCCTTGCCGCCGCGATTCTGGTTCTGGCCGCCCGCCTTGCCTTGCGGTTTGCCGTTGCGGTTCTGCTGCTTGCCACGACCGCCGGCGTTCTTGCCAGCTGCGCCTTCCGTGCGCTCGGCGCGCTCGGCACGTTCTGCCGGCTGGCCTTCGCCCTGGCGACGGCGGTTCTTGCCGAAACGGCCGCGCGGGCCACGTCGCTCGCCCCCTTCGGGGGGCGCCTGTTCCGTAGGAGCGGCGCCTTCTGCGGCAACGGCCGCCGGCTCGCCGGCGCCGGCTACCTCTTTAGGCTTGCGTGCCCGGGGGGCGCGGCTCTTGCGCGGTTGCGCAGCTTGGCCGGCGTCTGCGGCACCCGCCTCAGCCACTTCGCCTTCGGGGCGACCATCCTGCTGCTGGCGGCGGGAAGCCACGAGGTTGCGCAAGCCGCGGCGCAATCCCTTGCGACGAGGCGCGGCCTCAGTCCCGTCACCGCCGTCTTGTCGCGGCGGCTGAGCGTCGGCGTCGGCCGGCATACGTGTATCCATGGAATCTGGCTGAGTGCTCACAACGTCTTTCAAATCTAGGGGTTCAAACCATGCGCCGACTGCGCGGCGGACATGGTGTTACGAATGTTCATTGGCAGGAGCCACGGGTGGCTCGGCCGGTGTTTTGTGTTCGTCTTCGGACGCGACTTCGGTCGCCCTCACCGCCTGCGATTCGGCCTCCAGAGACGATTCCTGGCCCGCGACCACCTCAGACTGCGCCGGCGCTTCAGCAACCACCTCGACAGGCGCCTCGGCCACCGGCAATTCTGAGGTTTCCGCCACCGAAACGTCTGTGCTTTCGGCACCTTCCGGCGCGTCGTTGACCATCGCCGTCAACTCTTCCACTGCAATTGCGCCGCCCTCGAATTCGATGGCGCCCTGCTCGAGCAGGCTTGCCTGCGCCTGCGCGCGGGCATCTTCCAGCGGCGGCAGCTCGTCCAGCGAGCGCAGGCCGAGGTCGTCGAGAAACTGCTTGGTCGTCGCATACAGCGCAGGACGGCCCGGCACGTCACGATGACCGATGACCTCGATCCAGCCGCGGTCTTCAATCTGCTTGATGACCTGCGTGTTGACCGTCACGCCGCGAATGTCTTCGATATCGCCGCGCGTCACCGGCTGGCGATAGGCGATGATCGCCAGCGTTTCCATGACGGCACGCGAGTACTTGGGCGGCTTTTCCGGATGCAGGCGATCGAGATACACACGCATCTCGGGGCGGCTCTGCAAACGCCAGCCGGAGGCCAGCGCAACCAGTTCGACACCGCGATTGAGCCAGTCCTGGCGCAGCTCTTCGAGCAGCACACGGATGGTGTCTGCGGAAACATCTTCGTCGAACAGCTTGCGCAAGTCATTGACTCGCAACGGGTCCTGCGCGCAGATCAGCGCGGTCTCGAGGACGATCTTCGCCTCTTGGGTATTCATCGGGTTGAGCGGCTCGTCATTGCTCGCGCGCGGCAAGTCGCCGTCACGCTTGAGGTTTGTCGTCCCACCGCGAAGCACGCGGCATTTCTGAATGCTGTTGCCCACCCGGGCCTGGCGCGCGAAGGCCAATTATTCAATTGGGCCCTGCACCGAAACGCAGTGACTATGCCCGCAAAGTAGGGCCGGAGGAGCGAGTTGATCCGGTGCCGGTCAGGCACCACAAGGGCAATTTCTTCCGCCGCCATGGGGACGGATACTGCGCCGGACGACTGTCAACGAAGAATGGCAGCCCGCCCGAATCGACTGTCCAGGGTGACTTTACCGCTGGATGGCATCGCTTGGCGCCGCGCTTGGGATTGTTAATGTGCGCGGGTGGCGAATCGAATTGTTGTCGATTGTAGGGCAATTTCCCGCGGCGCCGCAACCGGGAAGATGTCCTAGCCGCCCGTCCCAGGCAGGATGGCGATTTTCGCGTGCTTTAAACGCCTACAGCACCAGACAGAAGCCGTGTGCGTTGAGCATCTCCGGCAGCCAGATCGCGTGCGCCAGCCCCCAGATCCCGAACACGGCGATAGCGACGCCCGCAGCTCCGCGCGCCCACCGCTGCCGCGACAGGCCGCGCAGCCAGCCGGCCAGACCGGACATCATCAATAGATTGGGCAGCGTACCGGCACCAAAGGCGAGCATGACGACAGCCCCGGACGGGCCGTTGCCTGCCAACAACGCCACGGCCAATGCGCCGTAGACCATCCCGCACGGCACCAGGCCCCAGGCCAATCCGGTGATATACCGGCGCAGCAACGGCGGCCGACGTTGCAGCCTGCCGCCCAGCGTGCCCGCCACCCGGGACAGCGCGCCGGCGACGCGACCAAGCAGCCGCTCAATCCACACGCTGCGCCACGTATCGGAGGCGGAACGCACGAGCAGCAGAACCCCGTAGGCAAGTAACAAAGCGCTGGCAAAGGCAAACAAGCCGCGCTGGATCGGTAGCCATTGCTGGCGCCAGATGGTCGCGCCCATCGCTCCCATGATGGCGCCGAGCAACGCATACGTGGTCAGCCGCCCCGCATGCATGACGACCTGCTCGAACCACAACCGGCGACGCGACACAATTCGCACCGACACGGTCCCGCGTTCCGCCGCCAGTGCGATACCGCTGCACATCGCCAGACAATGCACACCGCCGAGCAGTGCAATCAGAAAAACACTCAGAAGCGCCGCGGCACTCATCTTTTTGACGCTCTTTTGATATGGGCTAAGGTTTTCGTTTTGCTGTGGCGAACTCAGCGTAATTGACGCGTTTTGCCGCATCGGAAATGTCCGACGGCAAGAAGGTCGCCGTTATAATAAGTTGAGTTGCACCACAAGAATTACTCATTTCACTTTCTCGAAATCCAGTCGCCCCGCCCGTGCTCACTCGAATCGCACTTACTGACCAAGCCTCGCGCTGCTCCACCTGCGTACTCGGACAAATCTGCCTGCCGGTGGGAATGAACTCCGACGACGTGCGCAAGATGGACGATTTGGTCGGTGAGCGCATCCGCATTAAGAAAGGGCAATCGCTCTATGCTTTGGGCGAGCCGCTTGAAGCCGTGTACGGCATTCGTTTCGGCACGCTCAAAACCCATCTGACGCTTGAAGACGGCCGTCACCAGATCACGGGATTCCACCTGCCAGGTGAAATCGTCGGGCTCGATGGCATTGGCGATATGCGCCATGTGTCGGACGCGACTGCGCTGGAAGACACCGAAGTCTGCGTGGTGCGTTACGACGAGCTGCAGCAGCTTTCGCGCCGACTGCCTTCGCTGCAGCATCAGTTCCTGCGCATCATGAGCAAGGAAATCTCGCAGGATCACCTGATGCTGCTCACACTGGGGTCCATGCGCGCAGAAGAACGTCTCGCGGCTTTCCTGCTCAATCTTTCCAAGCGTTCGGCGCAGCGCGGATATTCGTCGACCGAATTCGTACTGCGCATGAGCCGCGAAGAACTGGGCAGCTATCTGGGTCTCAAACTGGAAACCGTCAGCCGCCTGTTTTCGCGCTTTGCTGAAGCGGGCCTCATTCAGATCCGCCAACGCCACGTCAAGCTGATCGACCTGGCCGGCCTGCGCCAGGTGATGAGCGGTCAGGCCGCCTAAGTTACCGTCCATGGCACCCGCTCACACGAGCGGGTGTTCGTGCGCTTCCAGTTTGCCGATACCCGGCGATACATAGAGCGTCAGCGCGCTCGACAATCCGCACAGCAACCAGAACACAAAGAACGACACGGTGTAGACCGCCTGGGCCGACACCGTGATCTGCTCGCCGAAGAAGCGCAGGTCGGCAGGGTCCACCACTGCGAAGACCACAAGCTCAGCCAGCGCGGCCGACAGAAAAGCCGGCCACAGAATCCACATCAGCAGTCGACGCTTCATCGGGCCTCCGCGGGCATGGCATGCGCGGGCGCGGCAGCCGGCTTTTCGACGACCAAACCGCGCCGCACAACGTTATCGTGAATGACGGCATCCAGATGCGAAGCCGCCAGCCAGATCGTCACGCCACAGCCGATGATGGCAACGAACGGTCCGGCCATCAGGAGCCACGGCCAGGGCTCACGCCACCAGGGGCGTGCGGGTGCTGAAGTTTGCGTTGCGTGCATCGTTGCCTCCTGTTGGAGATGCCGCTCGTGCCACGCTAGCGCGGCACGATGAAGCTTGAGGGCTCGCGCAGCACGAGGCTGCCATTGCCGTGATCTGCCTGAATGACGAAATGGATCTTGTGCGAACCAGGCGTTGCGTCGTCAGCGGGTCGACGCACGCGCACCGGCACCAGACGATTGGCGGCAGGCGGCAATTCCAGCGTGGTCGATTCGCCTCGACCGCCTTCCACGTCCAGTTCCGGCATGCCTTCTGCGGTGATGGTCACGCGCATGGGCTGCTCGGAGGCGTTCATCAACTGCAGGCGGTAAACGTTCTCGATCTTGCCGCCATCCACTTCGCGCGCAAGTGCACCACGATCGCGGATCACATCCACCTTGAGCGGCTGACGCATCATCAGGGCCACGATGAAGCCAATGATGAGCGCGAGCATGATCGCGCTGTAGATCAGCACGCGCGGGCGCAACAGATGCCGGCGCGCCTCTTTCGGGCTGAGCCGATCGTGCATGGCCCGCTCCGATGTATAGCGGATGAGGCCGCGCGGGTAGCGCATCTTGTCCATGACCTGATCGCAGGCGTCGATGCATGCGCCGCAGCCAATGCATTCGTACTGCAACCCCTGGCGGATATCGATGCCGGTTGGGCACACCTGCACGCAGATGCTGCAGTCGACGCACGAGCCCAGGCCCTGCGCTTCGAAGTCGGCGTTGCGGGAGCGGCTGCCACGCGGTTCGCCCCGCTGCGTGTCGTACGTGACGACGTAGGTATCGGGGTCGACCATCACGCTCTGGAAACGCGCGTACGGGCACATGTAGCGACACACCTGCTCGCGCATGAAGCCGGCGTTGCCCCATGTGGCGAAAGCGTAGAACAGCATCCAGAACGTTTGCCACGGGCCGAGAGAAAGCGTCCACGTCTCCATGCCGAGATCGCGGATCGGCGTGAAGAAGCCAACAAAGGTGAAGCCCGTCCATAGCGCGATAAGAATCCACGCAGAATGCTTTGCGGCTTTCAGGCGAAACTTGCGCAGGCTCCAACGCTCACCGTCGAGGCGGATGCGGGCAAAGCGGTCACCTTCGACATGCCGCTCGATCCACATGAAGATCTCGGTGTAGACCGTCTGCGGGCAGGCATAACCGCAAAAGAGCCGCCCTGCCACCGCAGTGAACAGGAACAGCCCCAACGCCGACAGCACCAGCAGCACCGTCAGGTAAATCACGTCCTGCGGCCATAACACGAGGCCAAACAGGTAGAACTTGCGTGCGCCCAGGTCAAACAGCACGGCTTGGCGACCATTCCACTGCAGCCACGGCAAGCCATAGAAGATGGCCTGCGTGGCCAGCACCAGCCAGACGCGCCAACGCGCAAACGCCCCGGTCACGGCGCGCGGATAGATCTTGCGCCGGACCTCATAAAGCATTTGCTCGGTCGGCGCGTCCTCGGCGCCCGCCGCCGCAACGGCGGGCGTCATGGGGCGCCAGGCTGGTTCTTTGTCGCTCATTGCGCGTGGCTCGTGTTGCTATTGGAGAGGCCCCAGACATAGGCCGCCAGCATGCGGATCTTCTCCGGCGAGAGCAGGTTTTCGTGTGCCGGCATCGTGTTGTCGCGGCCCTTGAGGATGGTCTCGACGATGGTCGCTTCCGAACTGCCGTACAGCCAGACGCGGTCGGTCAGATTGGGAGCGCCGAGCGCCTGATTGCCCTTGCCGGTTGCCATGTGGCAAGCCGCGCAGACCGACTTGAACGTTGGCTCGCCCCGCGCTGCCTTGATCGGGTCATACGACAGGCCCGACAGCGAGCGCACGTAGTTCGCCACGTTGACCGCCTGGTTGCCGTCCACCACCGCCGCCAGCGACGGCATGACGCCGTGACGGCCCTTGGTGATCGTGGTCAGGATGGTGTCGGGCTCGCCGCCGTACAGCCAATCGCCGTCGGTCAGATTCGGAAAGCCCTTCGAGCCGCCGGCATCGGAGCCATGGCACTGCGCACAGTTGTTCAGAAACAGGCGCTGGCCAATCTCATGGGCCTGCGGGTCGGCGGCGATCTGCTTGATGTCCATGCCGGCATAGCGCTCGTAGAGCGGGCGGACCTGCGCATCGGCGGCCGCACGCTGCGAGGCCAGCTCGCCGCGTGTGGAGAAACCCAGCACACCGCCATATGCGCCCAAGCCCGGGTACAGGATCAGGTATCCCAGCGCAAAGATGCACGACAGCAAGAACATCCACATCCACCAGCGCGGCAGCGGATTGTTCAGTTCGCGCAGATCGCCATCCCAAACGTGGCCGGTATCTTCACCGGCGCTCTGTCCGGGTGCCACTTGAATACGCCGCTGGGAGAACAGCAGCCAGATGCACCACACGATGCCGACCAGGGCGATCGCTGCGATGTAATACCCCCAGAACTCCGAAATGAAGTCGCTCATGATTCTGTGTCCTTATTGATGCGGGCGCGACGCGTCTGCGCGCGCACCGGCGACCTCGGCCTCATCGGGCAGCAGGAACGGCAGCATGGCCGATTCCGCATTGGCGGCGCGACGATGCGCGGAGAATGCCCACCACGTGATGCCGACGAACAGCACGAGGAAGACGGCAGTCGCAATTGCACTCAGCATGGCCATGGCTTACTCCTTGGCAGCAACGGTGGCGGGTGCAGCAGCCGGCGCGGCAGCCACATCCCGGACGTTGCGCAGTTCAAGGCCCAGCCCTTGCAGATAGGCGACCACGGCGTCTTCTTCCGTCTTGCCGACCAGTTGCTCGCGCGCTCCGGCAATCTGCGCATCCGTGTACGGCACACCAAGCTGGCGCAGGACGTGCATCTTCTTTTCGATGTCGCTGTTGTCCAGCGGCGTCTTCGACAGCCACGCATACGACGGCATGTTCGACTCGGGCACCACCTCACGCGGATCACGCAGGTGAATGCGATGCCAGTCATCCGAGTAGCGTTGGCCCACGCGCGCCAGGTCCGGACCCGTGCGCTTGGAACCCCACAGGAACGGATGGTCGAAGACCGATTCACCCGCCAGCGAATAGTGGCCGTAGCGCTCGGTTTCGGCGCGCAACGTACGCACCTGCTGCGAGTGGCAGCCAACGCAGCCTTCGCGAATGTAGATGTCGCGCCCCGCCAGCCGCAGCGGTGAATACGGTGCGATGCCCTTGACCGGCTCAGTGGTCGAATGCTGGAAGAACAGCGGCACGATCTGCACCAGACCGGCAATGCTGACCACCACCAGGGTCAGCACGATCAGGAAGCCGATGTTCTTTTCGAGCGTCTCGTGCGAGAAAAACTTGTTGGATTGATTGCTCATGTTCCCCTCCTCACTGTGCCGCGACCATCGGGGTCTGGGCGGGTTGAGGAATCGGCGCATCGATTGCCTTGCTGCCCTGGATGGTCTTGAACACGTTGAACGCCATCAGCAGCATGCCGCCCAGGAAGCACAGGCCGCCCAGCAACCGAATCAGGTAGAACGGGTACGTTGCCTTAACGGCCTCGACAAAGCTGTAGGTGAGCGTGCCGTCGGCCTCGGTGGCACGCCACATCAGGCCTTGCATCACGCCGGCCACCCACATGGCGGCGATGTAGAGCACCACGCCAATGGTCGCCACCCAGAAGTGCACCTCGATCAGGCGCGTGCTGTACATCTTCTGCTGGCCGAACAGGCGCGGAATCATGTAGTACATCGAGCCGATGGTGATCATCGCGACCCAGCCCAGGGCGCCGGAGTGCACGTGGCCGATCGTCCAATCGGTGTAGTGCGACAGCGCGTTGACGGTCTTGATGGACATCATCGAGCCCTCGAACGTCGCCATGCCGTAGAACGACAGCGCCACCACGAGGAACTTCAGGATCGGATCCGTGCGCAGCTTGTGCCAGGCACCCGAGAGGGTCATGATCCCGTTGATCATGCCGCCCCACGACGGCGCCAGCAGGATCAGCGAAAACACCATGCCAAGCGACTGAGCCCAGTCCGGCAACGCGGTGTATTGCAGGTGGTGCGGGCCCGCCCACATGTAGGTGAAATTCAGCGCCCAGAAGTGCACGATCGACAGGCGGTACGAATAGATCGGACGCTCTGCTTGCTTGGGCACGAAGTAATACATCATGCCCAGGAAGCTGGTGGTCAGGAAGAAGCCCACCGCGTTGTGGCCGTACCACCACTGCACCATCGCGTCCTGCACGCCGGCATAAGCCGAATACGACTTCCACAGCGACACCGGCAGCTCGGCGTTGTTGACGATATGCAGCAGCGCGATGGTGATGATGTAAGCGCCGAAGAACCAGTTGGCCACGTAGATGTGCCGGGTCTTGCGCTTGATGATGGTGCCGAAAAACACGATCGCATAAACCACCCACACCACGGTGATGAGAATGTCGATCGGCCATTCGAGTTCGGCGTACTCCTTGGAGCTTGTGATGCCCAGCGGCAGCGTAATGGCCGCGGCCACGATCACCGCCTGCCAGCCCCAGAACGTGAAGGCGGCCAACGTGTCGGAAAGCAACCGCACCTGGCACGTGCGCTGAACGATGTAGTAAGACGTCGCAAACAGCGCGCTGCCGCCAAAGGCAAAGATGACGGCATTCGTGTGCAGAGGACGCAGCCGGCCGTAGGTCAACCACGGCACTCCGAAATTCAATTGCGGCCAGATCAACTGGGCCGCGATCAGCGCACCGACCGCCATACCGACGATGCCCCAGACGATCGTCATGATCGAGAACTGGCGGACAACGCGGTAGTTGAAGGTCTGGGTGGGCTGCAACGCGCTGGACGATTGCATGCTTGCTCCCCAAGATAGTTGGTGTGATGTGGTCATGTTAAGAACCAGGCCGCTGGAGGGCCTTGACGTGCATCAAGGCAACCCGGCCAATGTGGTTAAGCAGTTCCGTTGTGCGACACTGCGTCGCGTGTGGGGGTATCGGGGTCCAACAGAATCGATTCGGCGGGTGCCTTGAGATCGTCGTACTGCCCGGAGCCGACCGCCCACCAAAGCGCACCCACGATCGCCACCACGAGCATCAGCGACAGTGGAATCAGCAGAAACAGCGTTTCCATGGCCTCTCCTTCTAAGTCGCGCGCGAAAGGCGCCATGCGTTGAGCGCCACCAGCAGCGATGACACCGACATACCGATGCCCGCCGCCAACGGAGACAGCCACCCGAGGGTGGCCAGCGGAATGCTGATCGCGTTGTAAGCGAAGGCCCAGCCGAGGTTCTGGCGCACCACCCGCAATGCGCGGTGACCAATCGACACGGCTTCGCTGATGGCGAGCAGCCGGGGCTCCGTGAGAATCGCGTCCGCGCCTGCCTGGGCCAGTGGCGCACCGGATCCGATGGCGATGGAGACCTGCGCCTGCGCAAGCAGCGGCGCGTCGTTGATGCCGTCACCCACTGCCAGCACGCGGGCGCCGTTTGCCTGCAGCTTGCGCACGTAGGCGCGTTTGTCTTCGGGGCTTGCGCCGCCGACGGCGTGGTCGATGCCGAGTCGGTTGGCCCACCAGTGCACAGTCTCAGGCGCATCACCGGAAACGAGATGCAAGCACAAGCCCTGTGCACGAAGCGCACTCAGGCAGGCAGGCGCATCGGCACGCGGCGTATCGGCCAGCGTGAAGCGCGCAAGCGGCTCACCATTGCGCCCGAGCCAGACCGAGGTACATGCAGCCGCGGGCGGCACCTCCTCCATGGGCGTTTCCGTGCTGTAGCGGGTGGAAGTGATCGTGTGATTTGCGTATTGCCTCGCCGCAAACGACTGCGTGCCCAACCGCATCAATTGGTGACGGGTCATGGCATACACGCCCTGCCCCGGTACGTTGGTCACCGACCCCAAGGTGGGCAACGGCATTGCATCTGATGCGGCGGCCCGCAACGACTGGGCGATCGGATGGTTCTCGGATTGCTCCATCGCGCAAGCCAATGCGAGGCAGTCCTCTGCGTCGAGGTCGGAGAAGGTCTCGATGCTGAGCAGGCGCAGGCGCCCCTCCGTGAGCGTGCCGGTCTTGTCGAGCAGCACGTCCGTAGCGGCCGCCAGGCTCTCGATGGCGTGACCGCGCGTGACCAGCACACCGCGCCGGGCCAGCGCGCCACTGGCAGCAGCCAGCGCAGACGGCGTGGCCAGCGACAGCGCGCATGGACAACTCACCACCAGCACCGCCACGGTGACGGCAAACATGCGTGTCGGGTCGATCCACCACCACGCAATCGCAGTCAGCAAGGCCCAGCCAAGCAGCACAGCCACGAATCGCCCGGCCACACGATCGGCGAGTTCCGCCATGCGCGGTTTGTCCGTCAAGGCGCGTTCAAGCAGATCGACGATGGCGGCAAGGCGCGTCTGGGTGCCCACGCGGTTCACACGCACGCGAATGGCGCTGACAACGTTGTAACTGCCGGCGAGCACGGTCGCGCCCACGTCGCGCGGACGCGGCACGCTTTCGCCGGAGAGAAGCGATTCGTCGACCTCGGTGGTGCCGTGTTCGATGATGCCGTCTGCAGGCAGGACTTCACCGGCGCGCACCTGCACGCAATCGCCTGGCTGCAAGGTCGCGACGGGGATGGTTTCCAGCGCACCGCTTTCGGCATCGATGCGCCGGCAGGTGGCCGGCAACTGACGCACCAACGCTTCGGCGCCCGACGCTGCGCTTTGCCGCGCACGCAGCTCCAGATAACGCGCCGCGAGCAGGAAAGCGACGAACATCGTCACTGAATCGAAATACGTTTCACCATGACCGCGCACGGTGGCGACTACGCTGGCAACGAACGCTGCGCCAATGCCCAGCGCCACGGGCACGTCCATGCCGACGTGCGCATGCCGTACCTGCCGCCACGCGTTGATAAAAATGGGCCGTGCAGAGATCAGCACCACCGGCACCGTCAGCAACAGGCTCGCCCACTGCATCAGGCGCGTCTGGCTCACGGGGATGTCGCCGCCGTGCAGGTACACCGGCCATGCGTACATCATCACTTGCATCATCCCCAGCATGGCCAATCCCAAGCGGATCAGCAGGCTGCGCCGTTCCCGCGCCTCGGCAGTGCGGCGGGCGGATGGCTGGTCGGGCCAGGCTTCATATCCGACGTCGGCGATGGCGGCAAATACCGCGGACAACCGCATCGCCCCCGCATCTGCGACGATGCGCGCGCGCTCCGTGGCGTAATTGACGGTGCTCTCGCGGATGCCGGGCACTTGCGAAAGCGCGCGCTCGATCAACCAGACGCACGCAGCGCAACGCATGCCGCTGATGGCAAGCGAGAGTTCTTCTGCGCCGTCAGCACGCTTGCGCACGAAGCGCTCGCGCATGACGGGCAAGTCGTACGTCGCCCAAACCGCTTCGGCTTCGGCGCGGCGGTCACCTTCGATGGGTTTGGCAAAGGCAATTGGGCCGTCATAGACGTGGCCCATGCCGGAGGCGTGCAGCGTTTGCGCGACTGCCTGGCAGCCGGCACAGCAAAATTCTCGAGATGTGCCGCCGACATCTGCGTAGACCGCAGAGGCGCCATCGAGCGGCGATGCGCAGTGATAGCAGGTGGCGTGCGACGCGCCAGCCCCGCTCGGACCAATAGGCGAGCCTGAGCCGGCAACCGGTGCAGTTGGATGCGCGGCCGGGTGGATGGGGGCGAATGTCGTCGTCATTATGAGGACGATGCTAGCCAGCATCCCCCTGCCCGCCCTTGATGCGCGTCAAGCGACCGGCAATAAGAACACACGCGACATGCGACCCTCAGCGCACTCGCAGCAGCCTGCCTTTCCCATAAAAACACAGGCCGCCTATAGTGAAGAGCTGCACCAGCCAAACAGGAGGGCGCGACATGGCAACCGAATTCAGCCTGTACAACATCCACTGCGAATGGGGCGAGCACGGGGCGTCCGCGCTGGCGCCGCATTGCGACGCCGTCATCGTGGTGGACGTGCTCTCTTTCTGCACCTGTGTGGATGTGGCCGTGGCGCGCGGGGCACGCATCTATCCGTACCCATGGCGCGACGCCAGCGCCGAGACCTTCGCACGCCGCGCCGGCGCCATGCTGGCGGGCTGCAACCGCGGCCAGGCAGGCTATACGCTCTCGCCGGCGTCGCTGCGGGAATTGCCGATGGGCAGCAGCCTGGTCCTGCCGTCGCCGAATGGCGCGACGCTGGCACTCGCCACCGGATCGACACCCACCTTTGCGGGTTGCCTGCGCAACGCGCGCGCCGTCGCAGAAGCGGCTTCGCGGCTGGGCCGGCGCGTGGCCGTGGTGGCCTCAGGAGAACGCTGGGCCGACGGCAGCCTGCGCCCGGCCCTGGAAGATTGGCTCGCAGCCGGTGCGATCGTGCATCACCTGTCGGAAACCGTGGCAGGGTTCCTGCCGCAAGCCCTGTCCCCCGAAGCACTCGCCGCCCGTGCTATCTATCGGGAGGCGTCGCAGACCGGCATGATGAAAGCGTGGTTGCTCGATTCCGTGTCGGGCCGCGAACTGTGCGAACGCGGCTTTACCGAAGACGTGACCATGGCGTCGCAAACCGATGTGAGCAACGTCGCGCCCATGCTGGTGGAAGGCGCGTTCCGCAACGTCAATCGCAAAACCGAGCGCCTGCCGCAGGATTTCTTTGGCGCAAGCCTGCGGCCCTCGCAGGCACCGCCGTCGCACCGCAACCCGCCGCCGACATCACCCTAAGCCCCAGGGGTGCGGGACAAGGCGAGGTTAGGTCAGCGACGTATCCACCTCGCGGCGAGGTGCCTCGAGGTATTCGCGCGACTGCATCTCGACGATGCGCGACACAGTGCGCTGGAATTCGTTGGCCATCTGGCCTTCGGTGTACAGCTCGTCTGCCGGCACCTCCGCCGACATCAGCAGCTTGACCTTGTGGTCGTAGAACACGTCGATCAGCCACGTGAAGCGGCGCGCTTCGGACGCCATGCGCGGCGTCATCTTGGGCACGTCGGCCAGGATGACGGTGTGAAAGCGCGAGGCGATTTCCAGGTAATCGTTCTGTGACCGCGGCCCCCCGCACAGCGTGGCAAAGTCAAACCACACCACACCGCCGGCCTTACGGGCTGCCCGGATCTCACGATGCTCGATGCGCAGCACCGGCGACTCGTCCGGCACGCCGGCCACCGCCGTAAATGCATCGCGCAACGCCGAGTTGGCCTTCGCGCCCAGCGGCGTGTAGTAGGCCTGCACCTGCTCCATCGCGCGCTTGCGGTAATCGACGCCCGCGTCGACGTTGAGGACGTCGAGCTTCTCCTGCAGCAGCGCAATGGCCGGCAGCACGCGCTCGCGGTGCAAGCCGTCCGGATACAGCAAGTCGGGTCGATAGTTGGACGTCATCACAAACTGCACGCCGTTCGCAAACAGCTGATCGAGCAAGCGGTGCAGGATCATTGCGTCGGCAACATCGCTGACGTGGAATTCGTCAAAGCAGATCAGGCGGTAGCGCTTGGCGATGCGGCGGGCCAGTTCGTCCAGCGGATCGGCACGCCCGCGCAACTCTTCCAGCTGCCGATGCACTTCCCGCATGAACTCGTGAAAGTGCAGACGCGTCTTGCGCACCAATGGCACGCAGCTATAGAACGCATCCATCAGGAACGACTTGCCGCGCCCCACCCCGCCCCACATGTAGACGCCACGCGGCAAATCGGGACGCACGAGCATCTTGCGCAGCGCATTCGACCGCCGGGCCTTGTACGCGACCCATTCGTCGTAACACCGCTGCAGGCGGTCGACGGCGCGTTGCTGCGCTTCGTCGGGCTGATAGCCACGCGCCTTCAGTTCCTGTAGGTAGGTTTCCTGGACGTTCATCTGCTTGATGTGCTTGGGGCACCGTTTGCGGGCCCAAATGGACCAATGCCCGGCAATCTTGTGGATTCACCGGGCATCGTGCTTGCCTTGCGGCTTGCGATTTACATATTGAGCTGACGCTTGTCGACGGCCAGCGCAGCTTCGCGCATCACTTCCGACATCGACGGGTGCGGGTGGCAGATACGGCCGATGTCTTCGGCTGCAGCCTTGAACTCCATCGCCACCACGGCTTCGGCAACCAGGTCCGAGGCGTTGGCTGCGACGATGTGCACGCCCAGGATTTCATCGGTCTTCGCATCGGCGATGACCTTCACGAAACCGTCGGATGCACCCATGCCGAGCGCACGGCCGTTGGCCAGGAACGGGAACTGCCCAGCCTTGATCTCCCGACCTTCAGCCTTGAGTTGCTGCTCCGTCTTGCCCACCCATGCGATTTCCGGATAGGTGTAAATGACCCACGGAATGCAGTTGTAGTCGATGTGCGGCTTCTGGCCGACGATGCGCTCGGCCACGGCCACGCCTTCGTCTTCTGCCTTGTGCGCCAGCATCGGGCCGCGTACCACGTCGCCGATCGCCCACAGGTTCGGCAGCTTGGTCGCGCAGTGCTCGTCCACTTCGATAAAGCCACGCTGATCCGCCGCCAGGCCGATCGCTTCCAGGCCCAGGTTGTCGGTGTTCGGCACGCGGCCGATCGACACGATCAGCTTGTCGCACTCCAGCACTTGCGCAGCGCCGGCAGCGTCGGTGTAGTTGACCTTCACGCCCTTGGCAGACGATTCGATCTCGCCGACCTTCACGCCGACGTTGATCTTCAGGCCCTGCTTGGTCAGCAGCTTGTTGGCTTCCTTGGCCACCGATTCGTCAGCCGCACCGAGGAAGCTCGGCAGCGCTTCGAGGATCGTCACTTCTGCACCCAGACGGCGCCACACCGAGCCCAGCTCCAGGCCGATCACGCCAGCGCCGATCACGCCCAGCTTCTTCGGCACTTCGGCAAACTTCAGTGCGCCTTCGTTGTCGGCAATGGTCACGTTGTCGACCTTCACGCCCGGCAGATGGCGAGCCTTCGAGCCCGTGGCGATGATCACGTGCTTGGCAGTCACGACTTCCGTGCCGGCCTTGCCCGCGATCTCGACCTGATAGCCGGCGTCGGTCTTGCCGACGAACTTGCCGTGGCCCTTGAGCAGCGTCACCTTGTTCTTGCGGAACAGGAACTCGATGCCCTTCGTCATCTTGCCGACGATGTCGTCCTTGCGCTTGAGCATCTTGGCCACGTCGACCTTGACGCCATCCACCGTGATGCCGTGGTCGGCCAGGTGGTGGTTCACGTTCTCGAACTCTTCCGACGAGGCCAGCAGCGCCTTCGACGGAATGCAACCGACGTTCAGGCAGGTGCCACCCAGGCGGGGCTCGCCCTTTGGATCGTCATAGGGGTTGTCTTCGCAGCAGGCCACGTTCAGGCCCAGCTGGCCAGCGCGGATGGCGGCGATGTAGCCGCCGGGGCCGGCGCCGATTACCAGCACGTCAAATTCTTTGCTCATGGAGAAATCCTCGATTCGGACGCCGCCGCGCAGCGTGGGCGGCGTCTCGTGTCATCAACGCGGTCGATTAAAGGTCCAGCAGCAGGCGGGCCGGGTCTTCCAGCGCTTCCTTCATGGCCACCAGGCCGAGCACGGCTTCGCGGCCGTCGATGATGCGGTGGTCGTAGGACATGGCCAGGTAGTTCATCGGGCGAACCACGACTTGGCCGTTTTCCACCACGGCGCGATCCTTGGTGGCGTGCACGCCCAGGATGGCCGACTGCGGCGGGTTGATGATCGGGGTCGACAGCATCGAGCCGAACGTGCCGCCGTTCGAGATCGAGAACGTACCGCCGGTCAGGTCGTCCAGCGTCAGCTTGCCGTCCTTGGCCTTCTGGCCGAATTCGGCAATCTTCTTCTCGATATCGGCCAGGCTCATCTGGTCGGCATTGCGCAGGATGGGCACTACCAGGCCACGCGGCGAGCCGACAGCGATACCGATGTCGAAGTAGCCGTGGTAGACGATGTCGTTGCCGTCAACCGATGCGTTGATGACCGGGTACTTCTTCAGCGCGTGGACAGCCGCCTTCACGAAGAACGACATGAAGCCCAGCTTCACGCCGTGGGTCTTCTCGAACTGATCCTTGAACTTGGCGCGCAAGTCCATCACCGGCTTCATGTTGACTTCGTTGAAGGTGGTGAGGATGGCGTTGGTCGATTGCGACTGCACCAAGCGCTCGGCGATACGGGCACGCAGGCGGCTCATCGGCACGCGCTCTTCCGGACGGTCGCCCAGGGCGGCGAAGTCCACCGGCGCAGCCACTTGCTGCAGCGCCGGACGTGCGGCTTGCGGAGCGGCAGCAGCAGCCGGCTTGGCGCCACCAGCCACGGCACCCAGCACGTCGCCCTTGGTGATGCGGCCATCGCGGCCCGTGCCGGCCACTTGGCCAGCCGACAGGTTGTTCTCAGCCATCAGCTTGGCGGCCGACGGCATCGCCACGCCACCTGCTGCAGCGGCGGCCGGAGCGGCAGCAGCCGGTGCCGGCGCCGGAGCAGCAGCTGCGGGAGCCGGCGCAGCAGCTGCCGGAGCAGCGGCGCCTGCTTTGCCTTCGGTGTCGATCTTGGCCAGCAGCTGTTCCGACGTCACGGTTGCGCCGTCCGCCACCAGCACTTCAGCCAGCACGCCAGCCGACGGGGCCGGCACTTCCAGCACGACCTTGTCGGTCTCGACTTCGATCAGGATTTCATCCTGGGCCACGGCCTCACCCGGCTTCTTCTTCCAGGAGATCAGCGTGCCTTCTTCAACGGACTCGGAAAACTGCGGGACCTTGACTTCAACGATAGCCATTTCGGTGGTTCCTTGGATTCATGTGCACGTGCTCCTCTTGTGCGGGAGCCGCGCTAATTCGATATACGGTGGAATTCGGGAGCGAAGATGCGTCAAGGCGACAGCCGAAGCTGCCGCCCTGGTGCAGAGGTCGCTTACTTGTTCAGCACGAAGCCCTTGAGCTTGCCAAACGCGGCATCGATCAGCGCCTTCTGCTGCTCGTTGTGCTTCGCGTAGTAGCCCACGGCCGGCGATGCCGATGCCGGGCGGCCTGCGTAGCCCAGCTTCTGACCCTCGGTCATGTTCTCCAGGATGTAGTGCTGCACGAAGAACCAGGCACCCTGGTTCTGCGGCTCGTCCTGGCACCACACCACTTCAGCGAGGTTAGGATACTTCTTCAGCTCGGCTGCGAACGCCTTGTGCGGGAACGGATAGAGCTGTTCCACACGGATGATGGCCGTGTCGGTCAGGCCACGTTCCTTGCGGGCGTTGACCAGGTCGTAGTACACCTTGCCCGAGCAGGCCACGACGCGCTTGACCTTCGCGGCGTTCAGATCTTCGGCCGTATCGGCGATCACGGTCTCGAAATGGCCCTTGGCCAGATCCGACAGCGGCGACACAGCGTCCTTGCTGCGCAGCAGCGACTTCGGCGTCAGGATGATCAGCGGCTTGCGGAACATCCGGATCATCTGGCGACGCAGCAGGTGGAAGATCTGCGCCGGCGTGGTCGGCTGCACCACTTGCATGTTGTGGTCTGCGCAGAGCTGCAGGTAGCGCTCCAGGCGGGCCGAGCTGTGCTCCGGACCTTGCCCTTCGTAGCCGTGCGGCAGCATCAGCGTCAGACCCGAAGCGCGGCCCCACTTCACCTCGCCCGACGAGATGAACTGGTCGATCACGACCTGCGCACCGTTGGCGAAGTCACCGAACTGGGCTTCCCAGATCACCAGGGTGTTCGGCTCAGCCGACGAATAGCCGTACTCGAAGCCCATCACGGCTTCTTCCGACAGCACCGAGTCGATCACCGTAAAGGGCGCTTGGCTCTCCGACACGTTCTGCAGCGGGACGTAGCTACCGGCATCCCAACGCTCACGGTTCTGATCGTGCAGCACGGCGTGGCGGTGCGTGAACGTACCGCGGCCTGCGTCCTGGCCGGTAATACGCACCGGGTAACCCGATGCCACCAGCGATGCGAAGGCCAGGTGCTCGCCCATGCCCCAGTCCAGCGGCAGCTCGCCCTTGCCCATCTTGGCGCGGTTGTTGACGACGTTCTCAACCAGCGGGTGCAGCTTGAAGTGATCGGGGATGGCGGTGATGCGCTCGGCCAAACGCTTCAGTTCGGCCATCGGCACGGCCGTGTCGGCCGAATCCGTCCACTTGCGGTTCAGGAACGGCAGCCAATCCACCGCGAACTTGTTCTTGAAGTTCGACAGCACCGGGTCGACCGTGTGCTTGCCCGCATCCATGGCGGCGCGGAATTCCTGCACCAGGGCGTCCGGCTCTTCGGCCTTCAGCGTGTTTTGCGTAACCAGCTTGTCGGCGTAGAGCTTGCGCGTGCCGGGGTGCGTGCCGATCTTCTTGTACATCAGCGGCTGCGTCATCGCCGGCGTGTCCTGCTCGTTGTGGCCGAGCTTACGGAAGCAGATGATGTCGACCGCGATGTCCTTCTGGAACTCGGTACGGAAGTCCACGGCCAGTTGCATGGCCAGCACGACGGCTTCCGGATCGTCGCCGTTCACGTGCAGGACCGGCGCTTCGATCATCTTGACCACGTCGGTACAGTACAGCGTCGAGCGCGAGTCGCGCGGGTCCGACGTCGTGAAACCGATCTGGTTATTGATGACGATGTGGATCGTGCCGCCCGTGCCGTAACCACGCGTTTGCGCGAGGTTCAGCGTTTCCATCACGACGCCCTGGCCTGCGAAGGCCGCATCGCCGTGCACTTGCACAGCCAGCACCTGCGCGCCGTGCTTGTCGCCGCGACGCTCCTGACGTGCCTTGACCGAGCCTTCCACGACCGGGTTGACGATTTCCAGGTGCGACGGGTTGAACGCCAGCGACAGGTGGACGGGGCCGCCCGGGGTCGTCACGTCGCTCGAGAAGCCCTTGTGGTACTTCACGTCACCGGCCGGCAGGTCGTCCACGTGCTTGCCTTCGAATTCGGCAAACAGGTCCGCCGGCATCTTGCCCAGCGTGTTGACCAGCACGTTCAGACGGCCACGGTGGGCCATGCCGATCACGATTTCCTGCACGCCCTTGGCGCCGGCGTGCTGGATCAGTTCATCCATCGCCGCGATGAAGCTTTCGCCGCCTTCCAGCGAGAAACGCTTCTGACCGACGTACTTCGTATGCAGGAAACGCTCAAGGCCTTCAGCGGCCGTCAGGCGTTCGAGGATGTGCTTCTTCTTTTCAGCCGAGAACGTCGGCTTGGAGCGAATGGTTTCCAGACGCTCTTGCCACCAGCGCTTCTGCGCCTGGTCGCTGATGTACATGAATTCCGCGCCGATCGAACCGCAGTACGTTTCGCGCAGGTTGTTGAGCAGCTCGCGCAGGCTCATCGATTCCTTGCCGAAATACGTATTGCTGGCGTTGAAAACGATGTCCTGATCGGCTTCGGTGAAACCGTAGAAAGCCGGGTCCAGATCCGGAACCGGCGGGCGCTCCTGACGCTTGAGCGGGTCAAGATCGGCCCAACGCAGGCCCACATTGCGGTAGGCAGCCACCAGCTGCGTCGCCGCCACGCGCTTGCGACCCATATCAGAATCGGCAGACGCGACGATCGTGCGGATCGGGCCATGCTTGGCGCGCTCGGCGAACGAGGTGACGATGGGGGCGTGGGGGATATCCCGGGCGTTGGAACCGTCGACGGCGGGGACGTTCTGCAGCGCATCGAAGTACGCGCGCAGTGCCTCGCTAACGGACGTGGGATCTTGAAGATACGCTTCGTACTGATCTTCAACGTAGGCGGCGTTACCGCCGGACAGGTACGAAGTGTCCAGGTACTGCTTATACAGCTCTGTCATGGGGCGCTCACTTTTCTCCGGGTCTGCCGGAGTTCAGCGGGTTCATCAACCTTCCGCGACACGGCTTGACCGGTTAGCGGATCGCAAACTAAATCGCCTGAAATCACCTGGTCGGACCGGATCGCGCATGGCAGAAAGGAGGTACCGAGACAGCTTTTACAGACAAGTTGTGCGGGAAGGACCTAAGTCTTCACGGAGGGGAAGCATAGCATGTTTATAAGCAATATTCTGATTCTTTGACGTGACAAACGACCCTTGTTATGCCACGTCAAAGCCATGCTTCCATCACATTCAGGCGGGCGAAATACGGTCCACCCAATCGGTGATCAGGCCGTCCAGCCCCGCATTCCAGAGCAGGTGCGCGCGATCCACGTCGTTGACGGTATAGCAGCAGACGCGAAAGCCAGCGGCGTGTGCCTCGTCAATGATTTCGGGTGTCAGTTCGCGATGGTTGGCGTCGAGCGCAACACAATCCAATGCGCGCAGGCGATCGAGCCAATCGGCCGGCAACTTGTCGAGCAACAGCGCGCGTGGCAATTCCGGCACAGCCTCGCGCGCCGCAGCCAGCGCATCTTCGGAAAATGACGACAGCAGCGGCGGCACGTCGGCGCCGGCCCACAGCGTGCGGGCATCCAGCGCGACCGCTGCGCCGGTGCGCCACTCCGCGCCCGGCACCGGCTTGATCTCGATATTGGCCAGGAAACCGTTGGCGCGCAGGTAGCGGGCGATGGCCGCCAGCGTGGGCACGGGCTCGCCGGCGTAGGCCGGGCTGTGCCAGCTGCCCGCATCGAGTAGCGCGATCTGACCGAGCGTGAGCGCATCGAGGCGGCCGGCGCCGTTCGTGGTGCGATCCAGCGTGGCGTCGTGCAGCAGGACCGATGCGCCGTCGCCGGCGAGCTTCACGTCGAACTCGAACATGCGGTAGCCGAACGACGCGCCATGGCGGAACGCCGCGAGCGTGTTCTCGGGCGCCAGCTTGCCCGCGCCACGGTGCGCGATGGCACGCGGATACGGCCAGGCCGGCAAGGCGCGCGCGCCCGTCATGCCAGGGCCTCGATGCGGCGCGTGGATTGCGGATCGAACCAGTGCAGGTGCTCGGCCGAGGCGGTGATCGGCAGCTTGTCACCAGCCTTGACGCTGGCGTGCGGCTCAAGACGAACCACGACCGGATGACCGGCCAGCGTGCCATACGCAAATGCGTCCGCGCCGAGCGCTTCGACCACGCGTACGTCGATCAAGGCGATGGCTTGGTCAGCGGAGCATGGTTCGATGTGTTCGGGGCGCAAACCCATCAGCGCGCGCTCAGGCAGGTGCAGCCCCATCGGCAAGTGGCCGAGCGTGGCAGCTGCATCCCCCTGCTTCGCGCCATCCACCCGGATCTGCGTGTCGCCACCGGCGTTGCGCGACACAGGCACGAGGTTCATCGGCGGCGAGCCGATAAAACCGGCCACGAACGTGCTCGCCGGACGCGAGTACACCTCAAGCGGTGTGCCGATCTGCTCGACCCGGCCGCCGTTGAGCACCATCATGCGATCGGCCAGCGTCATCGCTTCGACCTGATCGTGCGTGACGTACAGGCTGGTCGTGCGCAAACGGCGATGCAGATCCTTCAGCTCCAGGCGCATCTGCACGCGCAGCTTGGCGTCAAGGTTGGAGAGCGGTTCGTCGAACAGGAACACGGCCGGCTCACGCACGATCGCGCGGCCCATGGCCACACGCTGGCGTTGACCGCCCGACAGCTGGCGCGGCTTGCGATCCAGCAGCTTGCCGAGTTCGAGAATGCCCGCGGCCTGCTCCACACGCGCTTGAATATCGGCCTTGGGCAAGCCGCGGATCTTCAGGCCGTAGGCCATGTTGTCGAACACGCTCATGTGCGGATACAGCGCGTAGTTCTGGAACACCATCGCGATATCGCGCTCGGCCGGCTCGAGTTCGTTGACGACGCGGTCGCCAATCCAAACCTCGCCGCCGGTAATGGGTTCGAGGCCCGCCACCATGCGCAGCAGTGTGGACTTGCCGCAGCCCGACGGGCCGACGATGACGATGAACTCCCCGTCGCCGATTTCCATGTCGATGCCGTGCACGACCTGGAGGTTGGCGTAGTGCTTCTGGACGTTGCGTAGCGAAAGTTTTGCCATCTTGCTTCTTTTACTTTTCGGTTTCGACGAGGCCCTTCACGAACCACCGCTGCATGCCGATCACGATTGCCGCGGGCGGCAGCATGGCCAGCATCACGGTGGCCATCAGCAGGTTCCAGTCGGTGGCGGAATCGCCGGAGCGCGAGATCATTTGCGTCACGCCCAGCACGATGGGGGTCATGTTCTTTTCCGTCGTGATCAACAGCGGCCAGAGGTACTGGTTCCAGCCGTAGATGAACTGGATCACGAACAGTGCCGCGATGCTGGTACGCGAAAGCGGCAGCACCACATCCCAGAAGAACTTGAGCGGCCCCGCGCCATCGATGCGCGCAGCTTCCGCCAGTTCATCGGGAATCGTCAGGAAGAACTGCCGGAACAGGAACGTTGCCGTGGCCGACGCGATGATCGGAATCGTCAGGCCCGCGTAGCTGTTCAGCATGCCAAGATCCGACACCACCTTGTACGTGGGCAGGATGCGCACTTCGACCGGCAGCATCAGCGTGACGAAGATGAGCCAGAAGAACGTCTTGCGCAGCGGGAACTTGAAATAGACGATCGCGAAGGCCGAGATGATGGAGATCGCGATCTTCCCGAGCGAGATGCCCAGCGCCATGATCAGGCTGTTCATGAGCATCGTGCCGACCGGCGTGGCCGAGTTGCCCATGCCCGACGTGAGCACCGTGCGGTAGTTTTCGATGAGGTGCGGACCGGGGATCAGCGTCATGGGCGCCTGCAGGACGTCTTCGGCCGTCAACGACGACGCGACGAACACGACGTACACCGGAAACGCCACGACGATCACACCGAGAATCAGCACGACGTGGGTGAGGAAGTCCAGGAACGGACGGCGTTCAATCATGGTGCGGTGCCCCCCTTTCAGTATTGGACTTTGCGTTCGACATAGCGGAACTGGACGATCGTCAGCACGATCACCAGGCCCATGAGGATCACCGACTGCGCCGCCGATCCACCGATATCGAGACCGCGCACGCCGTCTTGGTAGACCTTGAACACGAGCGTCTCCGTCGCTTTGAACGGGCCGCCTTGCGTGACCGAATCGATGATGGCAAAGGTATCGAAGAACGCGTACACGACGTTCACCACCATCAGGAAAAACGTGGTGGGCGACAGCAGCGGGAACACGATCGACCAGAAGCGCTTCCACGGCCCGGCGCCGTCAATGGCCGCCGCTTCGATCAGCGACTTCGGAATGCTCTGCAGCCCCGCCAGGAAGAAGAGGAAGTTGTAGCTGATCTGCTTCCACGCCGCGATGATCACCACCAGCGTCAGCGCCTGCCCGCCGTTGAGCACGAAGTTCCAGTCCACGCCCAACTTGCGGATCACGAACGAGACGATGCCCAGCGAGGGGTTGAAGAGAAAGCTCCACAGCACGCCTGCCACGGCCGGCGCAATGGCGTACGGCCAGATCAGCAGGGTCTTGTAGAACGTGGCGCCACGCAGCGCGCGATCGGCAAAGTACGCCAGCGCCAGCGAAGTGCCGAGGCCAACCAGCGCGACCCCGATGGCAAATACCGCGGTGGTCTTGAACGAGCCGAGATAGGTCGGATCGGCAAAGAGGTCGTGAAAGTTCTCCAGCCCCACGAATTCGAGGTTGATGCCGAAAGCATCCTGGCGCAGCAGCGACTGATACAGCGCCTGCCCCGCCGGCCAGAAGAAGAACACCAGAGTGATGACGATCTGCGGGGCCACCAGCACATACGGCAGCCAGCGCGATCGGAAAACGACGCGTTTTTCCATGCGACATTCCAAAAACGCACCGCCGGCCGGTGCAAGCGCACGAGGCCGGCGGTTTAGACGAGCGCTGAATCGGCGCTTATTCCTTGACGGTCTTTTCGAAGCGGACGAGCAGCTCGTTGCCGCGTGACACAGCCGTGTCCAGCGCTTCCTTCGGCGCCTTCTTGCCGGCCCAGACGGATTCCAGCTCTTCGTCGATCACCTGGCGGATCTGCGGGAAGTTGCCCAGACGGATGCCGCGCGACTTGTCGGTGGTCTTGACGATCATCTGCTTAACGGCCACGTCGGCGCCCGGGTTCTTCTCATAGAAACCGGACTTCTTCGTCAGCTCATACGCTTCCAGCGTCACGGGCAGATAACCCGTCGACTGGTGCCAGTCGGCCTGCACTTCCGGACGCGACAGGAACGTAAAGAACTTCGCTACGCCCTTGTACTCCTCGGCCTTGTGACCGCCCATCACCCACAGCGAAGCGCCGCCGATGATCGTGTTCTGCGGGGCACCCGCCACGCCGGCTTCGTACGGCAGCGGCGCGGGGCTGAAGTTGAACTTGGCGTTCTTGCGGATGTTCGCCAGCGCTGCCGACGAACCCGTGTGCATGGCGCACTCGCCGGCGATGAACTTCGCCTTCGGCTCGTCCTTGCGGCCGGCGTAGGTGAAGTAGCCCTTCTTCTGCATGTCGAGCAGGTTCTCGATGTGCTTGATCTGCACCGGACCATTGAAGTTCAGGCGAGCCTTGGCACCGCCAAAACCGTTGTTCTCGGTGGCGAACGACACGTTGTGCCACGCCGAGAAGCTCTCCAGATGCACCCACGACTGCCAGTCGGTCGTGTAGCCGCAAGCCACGCCGGCTGCCTTCAGCTTGGCCGCGTCGACAGCCACTTCCTGCCACGTTGCGGGCGGCTTGTTCGGGTCAAGGCCGGCCTTCTTGAAGGCGTCCTTGTTGTAATACATGATCGTCGTCGAGCTGTTGAACGGGAACGACAGCATCTCGCCCTTGTTCGACGTGTAATAACCCGCCACGGCCGGCACGTAGGCCTTCGGGTCAAACTTCTCGCCGGCGTCTTTCATGATTTTGGCGACCGGCACGATGGCGCCCTTGGCGTTCATCATCGTCGCGGTACCGACCTCGAACACCTGCAGAATGGCCGGTGCATTGCCGGCGCGGAAGGCTGCGATGCCCGCAGCCAGCGATTCATCGTACTGGCCCTTGTAGACCGGCACGATCTTGTAGTCGGACTGGCTGGCGTTGAACTTGGTGGCGATCTCGTTCACCTTGTCGTTCAAGGCGCCTTCCATCGAATGCCACCACTGGATTTCCGTCACTGCGTACGCGCCCTGCGCAAACGTACACGCGGCCAGTACTGCTGCGGCCCCCGCAATCTTCTTGATCGACATCATTTCTCCTTGTTTCGACCCGGCGGGCTCCCTCGCTCCGCCCACGGCGCGCCGACTGTAAATGCACGGTCGGTCATTTTTATGACAGCGGGATGTTACTTGGCTTTCAGTCACAAAGAAATCGGGAAATCCCTCCAAGGTTTGGCTTGCAACGGCCGTTAAAATGGATTGAAGACACTCTCTATTGCACCCGCAGCATGCTCGCCCCACCCGCCACTCCTGCCGCTCCGGACTCGCCTGAAACCACGCCGGTCATCGCCGAACGACGTGTTCCGCTGCCCCTGCATCAGCTCCCGGATGATGCACTGCGCAATATCACCGGCGTCTTCACCGACGTCGATGGAACCCTCACCACGCGGGGGAAGCTTCCTGCGCAGACCTACTCCGCGTTGGAGCGCCTGCATCGCGCCGGCATCAAGGTCGTGCCGGTCACGGGACGGTCGATTGCCTGGTGCGAAGTCATTGCGCGGCTGTGGCCTGTCGATGCCGTGATCGGCGAAAACGGCGCGTTTGCCATGCGCGTCGATTCGCGCGGGCATCTGGCGACCGATTTTGTCGACGACGCCCAAACACGCGCACGCAATCTGGAGCGCATTCGTGAAGTGGGTGCGGAGATCCGGCGCGCAGTGCCGGGCTCAGCCCTGGCGACGGACCAGGCGTGGCACGCTGCCGATCTGGCTGTCGATCATGCCGAGCAAGTCCCGCCGCTGCCGCAGCACGCCGTACAGCACATCGTCGACATCATGCGTACGCACGGGATGCATGCCACCGTCAGCTCGATCCACGTCAACGGCTGGTTCGGCAAGCACGACAAGCTGAGCGCCAGCGTGTCGCTCGCACGCCGCGCATTCGGCCTGGACCTGCATGCCGAGCGCGACCGTTGGGTGTTCGTAGGCGACTCCGCCAACGATGCGGCAATGTTCGAGTTCTTCCCACTTTCGGTGGGCGTGGCCAATGTACTGGACGTGATCGATACGCTGCCCATGCCACCGGCGTACCTCACCGAGGCCGAAGGCGGCGGCGGCTTTGCCGAAGTCGCCGAGCGCATCCTTGAGGCACGCTCCCTGGCGCTGCCCGCCCCGCGCAACTGACACGGCAGCCTCACAGCACGATAGAAGCCCCGCTCCTGCGCCGCTTGCCGCACGCGGCACGTCGCTTGCGCCGAAATTGGGCGTTGCACCGCCTTGCGCCATGTGACCGCCTCATAACGGTGCATGCGGCGCCAACGCCTTTTCACGCAACCGACAGGAGCCCTCTATGCAAACAGAGAAACTGCGCCAGCGTTTTGAACATGCGGAAAGCACCATCGCGGAACTGGCCCGGACCTGCGCCTCGCACAAGGATGTGCCCGATTCGCTGAAGCAATCGATCCAGCAGTTGGATGACCAGGCGCGCCAGTGCCACTCGCGCCTCGAAGGCGCTGAAGACCAGCAGACCTTCGTCGAAGCCATCGACAAGCTCGAGGCGTATTCCGACCGCGCGAAGATGGCCTGCCAGAACGCCTCCGGCAAGGTAGACCAGTCCGTGGAATCTGCCGTGATGCGCGCCCACGAAGAGTTGTCCCAGTTCAAGCACAAGCTGCATTAAGCGCGACAAGCGTCCGCGGCGCACAAAAAAAGGGGCGGACTCCCGTATCGGAAATCCGCCCAATCCCAATCGCCAAGCTCGACGATATTCGGTGGACCGGCCTTGCTGACGGTGCGTCAGTCGAAGCCCAGCTCCTGCAATTTGCGCGTGATGGTGTTGCGCCCAATGCCCAGCCGCGTTGCGGCCTCAACACGGCGACCGCGCGTGACACCAAGCGCAGCCTCGAGGATCGCCTTCTCAAAGCGACGCGTCAGCGCGTCCATGACGTCAGGCTGCCCCGCTTCCAGCATGGCCTTGGCCTCGCCGGCAAGCGCCCGCTCCCACCCAGCCGCAATCGACGCGCCCACGGAAGTCGTGGAGAGCAGCGTGTCGACCGACGGCGCAACACCATAAGGTTCGCCACCCAGCGAAGGCTCGCCGACAAAGGCTGGGCGCGCTGCGGTGTCGCCCATGGTCGGCAGCATCTGCGCATTGCCGCGCACCAGGTCGGCGGGCAAGTCCTTGGCTTCGATGGTCTGCGCCGGCGCCATCACGGTCAGCCAGTTGCAGAGGTTTTCGAGTTGCCGCACGTTGCCGGGGAACGGCAGCGTGGCGATATGTGCGAGCGCATCGTCCGACATGCGCTTGGGCTCCACGCCCAGTTCCTTGGCGCTCTTCTGCAGGAAATGGCGCGCCAGCAGCGTGATGTCTTCCGGGCGCTCGCGCAGCGCGGGCAAGCGCAGACGGATCACGTTCAGGCGGTGGAACAAGTCCTCGCGGAACAGGCCGTCCTTGACCCGTGTTTCAAGATTCTGGTGCGTAGCCGCAATGACGCGCACGTTGGCCTTGAGCGGGTTGTGACCACCCACGCGATAGAAATGCCCATCCGAGAGCACGCGCAGCAACCGCGTCTGCAGATCGAACGGCATGTCCCCGATTTCATCAAGGAACAGCGTGCCGCCCTCGGCTTGTTCGAAGCGCCCGCGGCGCATGGTCTGCGCGCCCGTGAACGCGCCGCGCTCGTGGCCGAACAGTTCGGATTCGAGCAGGTCTTTCGGAATCGCCGCCGTGTTCAGCGCGATGAAGGGGCCGCTCGCGCGCGGGCTGTGCTTATGCAGCGCCCGGGCCACCAGCTCCTTACCCGTGCCGGATTCACCGGTGATCAGCACGGTCACGTTCGACTGCGACAGCCGCCCGATCGCGCGGAACACGTCCTGCATGGCCGGCGCCTGACCGAGAATCTCGGGCGCATCGCTCAGGCGATCGTCGATTTCCTCCTCGCGCAGGCTCTCTTCCAGCGCGCGGCGGATCAGTTCAACCGCACGATCCACGTCGAACGGCTTGGCGAGATATTCGAACGCGCCGCCCTGGAACGCCGCCACGGCGCTGTCCAGGTCCGAATACGCGGTCATGATGATGACCGGCAGGCCGGGGTGCTTAGCCTTGATGGCCTGCAGCAGATCCAGCCCCGAGCCGCCCGGCATGCGGACGTCGGAAATCAGGACTTGCGGTGTTTCTTCATCGAGCGCGTTGAGCGCGTCGCGCACGTTGGTAAAGCTGCGCGAAAGCAGGCTCTCACGTGCCAGTGCCTTCTCGAGGACCCAGCGGATGGATTGATCGTCGTCGACTATCCAGATTGGCTTCATGTGTTGGTTCGTCTGCTTGACTTCGTCTCGCCTGGGCCTTCTCGCGCCGCGTCGTTGAAGCGACGCTTCAGTGCAGCGGCACGAGAATGCGGAAATCCGTCTGGCCTGGCCTACTCTCGCATTCGATCAGACCATCGTGCTGCTGCACGAACGTCTGCGCGAGTGTCAGGCCCAGCCCACTTCCCCCCTCCCTTCCTGACACCAGCGGGAAGAAGATTCGCTCGCGGATGTCGTCCGGGATACCAGGACCGTTGTCCACTACATGCAAGTCCAATGCCAGCTTGTAAAGACGTTTTGCAATCGTAACTTTGCGCGCCACGCGCGTGCGCAGAATGATTTCGCCGTCTCCCTGCGCAATCCGGGCACCCAGCGCATGCGCCGCGTTGTGGACGATGTTGAGCACCGCCTGGATGAGCTGCTCCTTGTCACCGCGAAACTCCGGCAGGCTCGCGTCGTAGTCGCGCACGATATGCAGGCCCTGGGGGAACTCCGCCAGCACCACCGAGCGCACGCGCTCCAGCACCTCATGGATGTTCACATCGCCAACGATGTGCGGATGCCGGTGTGGTTCCAGCAGGCGGTCGACCAGCGTCTGCAGGCGGTCGGATTCCTTGATGATGACTTGTGTGTACTCGCGCAGCGAACGCTCCGGCAGCTCGAACTCCAGCAACTGCGCGGCGCCCCGGATGCCGCCCAACGGATTCTTGATCTCGTGCGCCAGATTGCGGATCAGCTCTTTGTTGGCGGAGGTCAGGTCCAGCAAGCGCTCCTCGCGCTCGCTGCGGATCTTCTGCTCGTTGGGCAGCAGCTCAAGCAGCACCGATGCCGGCGCAAAGTCGAGTGCGCCCACAACGGCATGCGCGTGCAGCGGTTCGTGGCCCACGCGCTCGAGCGAGACATCACGCCGCTTGGCATCGAACTGGCGAACCGCCACGGTGGCGATCATCTCGCCCAGTTCAGACGGATCGGCAAACAGCTCGAACAGCGACATCTCCACCAGCTGGCGGCGAGACACGGCCAGGGCGGCTTCAGCGGCGGGGTTGGCGTAGAAGATCGTCAGCGCCGGGTGGCGGACGAAGAGGATGGGATTGGGCACCGCATCGAGCCCAGGAAACGACGGCGGTGCACCATGTGAAAACGGAATGGGCGGCGGCCCGTCGATGGGCTCGCTTCCGAACGCCTCGCGCGTAGAGGCGGAGGTTGACGGCGCAGATGGCGTCGTCTGTTCCTGTTCATCGCGGCGTGCCGCTTTGCGGATCAGTCGACGCATCGTTTACCTACTCCTTGAGATTGCCCAGCTCCCGGCGGATGGAATCGACATTGGCTTGACTGCGTTCGATGTCGCCCTTCAACTGCGCGGTGCGGTCCAGATACTTCTGATAGTTACGTTCGTTGCCCTGGCGCTCGGGCTGACCGTTGTTGTATTCGGTCTTCAACGCCTGGAGCTTGCGCTCCTCGTCTGCCAGCTCGGCCTCCAGCACCTGGCGGCGTTCGCCGTCACGCGCCTTCTGCGTGGCGTTGTCCACGCGAGGGAAGCCACCACCTGCATTGTTTTGCGCCGGTGCCGGTGCCGCCCCGGCGCTGCGCGGGCTGCGCGTGCCAGGCACGGTCACCACATCGGGCAGTGTCAGCTTCTTGCAGCCTTTCACGTTGCCGCTGTTGCGGTACTCCGGCACGCCGTTCGGGCCGGTGCACAGATAGACGTCATCAGCATACGCGGGCACCTGCGCGGACAGCGTGGCAAACACCGCCGCAGCGGCGGCAAGCAGTCCGGATGCGATGCGTGGGGAAGGACGGAACATGAATGGAACCTGGCGGATACGTCGATCGGGCGCCGGAGTCCGGCGGACGATCATTCTAGCCACAAAACCCCGCTTCATAAAAAGGAAGGGCGACCTGCGCCGCCCCTCCTCTCACAACCGTCTCTTCGCCCCGACACATCGCTCGGGGCGCTCGCAGATTACAGCGAGTAGTACATCTCGAACTCGAGCGGGTGCGTCGTCATGCGGAAGCGCGTGACTTCTTCCATCTTCAGCTCGATGTAGGCGTCGAGCATGGCGTTGGAGAACACGCCACCACGGGTCAGGAATTCGCGGTCCTTGTCCAGGTACTCGAGGGCCTGATCCAGGCTCGAGCACACGGTCGGGATCTTTGCGTCTTCTTCCGGCGGCAGGTCGTACAGGTTCTTGTCGGCAGCTTCGCCCGGGTGGATCTTGTTCTGCACGCCATCCAGACCGGCCATCAGCAGTGCCGAGAAGCCCAGGTACGGGTTCATCAGCGGATCCGGGAAGCGGGTTTCGATACGACGGCCCTTCGGGTTCGCAACGTACGGAATACGGATCGAAGCCGAACGGTTACGTGCCGAGTAAGCCAGCTTGACCGGAGCTTCGAAGCCCGGCACCAGGCGCTTGTACGAGTTCGTACCCGGGTTGGTCAGGGCGTTCAGCGCGCGGGCGTGCTTGATGATGCCGCCGATGTAGTACAGCGCGAATTCCGACAGACCAGCGTAGCCATTGCCTGCGAACAGGTTCTGGCCGTCCTTCCACACCGACTGGTGAACGTGCATGCCCGAACCGTTGTCGCCCACGACCGGCTTCGGCATGAACGTGGCGGTCTTGCCGTAGGTGTGCGCAACGTTCTGGATCACGTACTTCTGCAGTTGCGTCCAGTCGGCGCGTTGCACCAGCGTGCTGAACTTCGTGCCGATTTCGTTCTGGCCTTGGCCTGCCACTTCGTGGTGGTGCACTTCAACCGGAATGCCCAGCGATTCCAGGATCAGGCACATTTCCGAGCGCATGTCTTGGAACGTATCGATCGGGGCGACCGGGAAGTAGCCGCCCTTCTTGCCCGGACGGTGGCCCGAGTTGCCGTGTTCGAAGTCCTTGCCCGACGACCACGGAGCTTCTTCGGAATGGATCTTCACGAAGCAGCCCTGCATGTCGATGTTCCAGGTCACGCCGTCGAAGATGAAGAATTCGGGTTCCGGACCGAAGTAGGCGGTGTCGCCCAGGCCGGTGCTCTTCAGGTAGGCCTCAGCGCGCTTGGCGATCGAGCGCGGGTCGCGGTCGTAGCCCTTGCCGTCCGACGGCTCGACCACATCGCAGGTCAGCACCAGGGTCGGCTCTTCGTAGAACGGGTCGATGTGTGCGGTGTTTGCATCCGGCACCAGCAGCATGTCCGACGCTTCGATGCCTTTCCAGCCGGCGATCGACGAACCGTCGAATGCGTGGCCGCTTTCGAACTTGTCTTCGTCGAAGTGCGAAACGGGGACCGAGACGTGTTGCTCCTTACCCTTGGTATCGGTGAAGCGGAAATCGACGAACTTGACGTCGTTTTCCTTCACGAGCTTCATCACGTCTGCAATGCTTTGGGACATGCCATTCTCCTGGTAGCGCATTAACGCAAATCATTGTGAGCCGGTTGTGTGACGGATCGCTGCGACCGCCCTCACTCCGAAACATCTTCTTTCCAGCAAGACCGTCCGACACAAACGGACGCCCCCGAAAAAGACCGCGGGAATCTTAGCAGAAACCATGCCAATTCCTGATCGGCAAGGGGCATGCACTCCCGCAAACAGTGCAGGGCTGCGCCAACCCATGTCTGACACGGTGCGCGGCCCTCCCAGACCGCCGGACTGGCGTCGTCACGACTGGCCCCGAGAAGGGCTGAAGCTGTCCTAGCAGAATAGTCAACGCACCGAATAAGTGCAGAAAAACCCGTTGAGCACTGAATACGTGCATTAATGGTGCAACCGCACCAAACCAGGGATTTTCGCCCGTGCCCTGTGACGGCGGCGCTAAAATGTTTGTTTCCCATTTCCCCACATCGCCATGACCGCCACCACGCTCACCCGCGAGTCCCTGCTGGAAGCCGCCGCTGCTCGCCGCGAGGCTGATCAGCTGCCGTACTTCGGCGCGCTGTCGCCACAAGAAGCCGCCGCCCTGCTCGCCGCGGACCCGCAAGCGCGCCTCGTGGATGTGCGCACGCGCGCAGAACTGGACTGGGTGGGCACGCCCGACGTTTCGCCAGGCCAGTTCGTGCATGTGGAGTGGAATCAGTATCCGGGCGGCGTGCGCAATGCCAACTTCCTCAGCGCGCTGGAAGCCGTCGTACCGAAGGATGCTCCCGTGCTGTTCCTGTGCCGCAGCGCGGCGCGCTCCAAGCACGCTGCGGCGGCAGCCGCGCAGGCCGGCTACGCGGTCGCGATGGATGTGCTGGAAGGTTTTGAGGGCGCTAAAGACACCGAAGGCCATCGCAAGACCGTGGAAGGCTGGTGCTTCCGGGGCCTGCCCTGGCACGGCGCCTGACGAAAACAGCCTCAGGAACCGGCGGGTGCGCCCGCCTCGAAGATTTCTCCGCCCAGCGCCAACGCGCCCTCGCGCAGCATCACATAGGCGCGCGCCACGGCCTCCGGTGAACCCTTTACGCCCAGGTCGATGTGCGAGCGGGCATAGCGCTCCCCGCGCGCCGCGTCGCCCACGCTGGGCAGGCTGAAGACCTTCACGCCATCGAACTCTGCTTCGATGCGCTCCATCAGCGGCGTGAGCCGCGACTCCGGCAGGCCGAACACCAGGAACGAGCGCTCCTCGCGCGGCGCGCGGTGGAATTGATCGGCGTAATAGGTGTCGAGCACCCACTCCATCATCGGCCACGCCATCACCGGGAAGCCCGGCATGAAATGGTGATGCGCGACCGAGAAACCGGGGATGCGGTTATAGCTGTTCGGGATGATGCGCGCGCCCTGCGGAAACTCGCCCATCTTGAAGCGGTGCTGGTTTTCGGGCGTTGAGACATCCGCCTTGACCGGGTCGCCGTTGGCCGACTCGATGATGCGCAGCGTGATCTGCTCGCGCGCTTCCGGATGCAGCTCCAACGGCACGCCCAGCGCAGCCGCGGCGCATTGGCGCGTGTGGTCATCGGGCGTGGCGCCAATGCCGCCGGTGCAGAACACCACGTCATCGCTGGCGAACGTCCGCTTGAGTACGCTCGTGATGCGCGCTGGCTGGTCGCCGACGTACTCGGCCCACTCCAACGCCAGGCCGCGCTCGCCGAGCACTTCGATCAGCTTGCGCAGATGTTTGTCTTCGCGGCGGCCGGAGAGAATCTCGTCGCCGATGATGATCATGCCGAAAGCCATGTCAGTTCCGATGGTTTCTGATTATTCGCGAGGCAGTTCGATGGTCGTGACCTCGATGACGCTGGCCTCGACCATGCGCGCAGGCGGCGCTTCGGCTCGCAGACGCGTCAGCGCACGCAAGCAGAAATGGCCGAACCACAGCGCCGAGAAAATAAAGATCAGCACATACAGCCAGATGACGGCGATGGCGATGATCGGGAACAGCACAATCGTCACCACCGACGAGACCCACAGCAGCGTCGGCGCCGAGCCCAGCATGCCGACGGCCACGCCGATGCCGAGGAGCGGCAGCCGATAGCGCTGCATGATCGCGCGGCGCTCGTCCGCGGTGGCGTGATCAGCGAGCGCGTCGTACGTCATCAAGCGGTATGTAAGCCAACCCCACAGCAGCGGCGGGATCAGCGCAAAGAACGGCGGGATCAGCCACAACGGCAGCGTAACGATGGCCACGAGAATGACCACCAGCGTGCATAGCAGCGCATGCGTCAGGCTGCCCAGCACCGAGCCGCCCTTGCGACGCTCAAGCTGCGGATAACTGCGATCAAGAAAACGCATGACCACCGGCACCGACGCCACGCTCACCAGCACGAGAATCGACACGACAATCACCGGCACGAGCAAGGTGATCACCAGCAGTGGCGCGATGGCCGACCACAACCCTGCCATGCCGATGGCGTTGAGGCCGCTCTTGATCCAGCCCATGAAGGCCCAGCCTTCCACGGCGTTGCGGGCCATGCCGTTCATGGCATCCCAGCCGAAATACAGCACCCCGCCCCAGACAACCACAGCCACGACGAACGGCATGACGGTCAGGAACAGCATGCGCGGATGCAGTTGCGAGAGCAGCGCGCGGCCAAATGAGCGAATCAGGTCGTTCATGCAGAAGTCGGAAAATCGGGGAGCGGACAGCCTAGCACAGCGTGCGGAAATACCGCAGGCGCCGCCCGCGACGGTCTCAGGCGCGACCGAACAGGCGCTTGACGCCGAGCCACTGCTGACGCAGCACACCGCGCCCGTAGTCGCGCGAGCGCCCATGCGGCGCGGGAAGCTGATCGCGGATACCGGTGGCGTGGTACTCGGGCGAGAAGATGGCGGTGCCGAACAGCATGTCCCACCACGGGAACAGCACGCCAAAGTTGCAGCCGCCCAGCACGCCAGGCTTACCCGGCACTTCATGCCCCAGCCCAATCGCGTGATGCAAGCGATGGAAGCGTGGCGAGATCAGCAGCCGGTCGCCGAGCCACCCGAAATGCAACCGCACGTTGGCGTGCTGAAGACTCTGCAGCAATTGCGAAATGGCAACCAACAGCACGTACTGCGAAGGTTCGACCCCGATGACGAGCGCCGCGATGGCAAACACCGCACCACGCAGCACATCGTCGAGGATGTGGTTGCGGTCATCGGACCACAGCGTCATCTGCTGCTGACTGTGATGCAGCGAATGCAGGTTCCACCACCAGTGGAACTTGTGCGACAGGCGGTGATACCAGTAGTCGAGCAGGTCGAACAACACCAGGTAGATCAGAAAGCTGACGACAGCGACGGACGTGACGCCGGGCCACCAGTCTTCGACGTTCAAATGCGCCCAGCCCCAGAAACGCAGCTTGCCGTCGAGGTCGTCGATCAGCGGCTGCAGCGTGAAAAACATCAGCAGCGGGAAGAAACCCAGGCGGTGAAAGAGTGTGTAGAAGATGTCGGCGCGCACGGCCTTGCGGTCTTGCAGCGGCTCCACCGGACGCCAGCGCTCCAGCGGGCGGAAGATCAGCAGCAACACCGCAATCTGCACCAACCCCATCAGCAGCCACTCGGTGCCGGGGTAGGCATCTTCGACGTAACCGCCCAGGCCGACGGCATAGGTGATCGGCATCACGACGTGCTGGAAGAGCACATCCTGCGCCTGCGTGAAGGTGTCGGCGATCCAGTCGAACATGTCAGCGTGCCGCTGTGTGTGCCGGGTGGGCAGCAAACCAGGCCTGGTACTGCGGATGATCGCGCAGCGTAGCGAAGCAGAAGCCCTTGCGCTCCAGACCGGCGATCAGCGGCTCCAGGTCGGCTGGCGCCCACGGATCCTTGCGCGACCAGATGCCCAGATGCGCCATGGTGATGTCGCCGTCGCGCAGGCCGGACAGCGCCTTCTGCAAGAGCGCTTCGTTGGGATAACGCTCCGACGGCAACTCATCGCCCAGGAAACCGGCAGGCGCCCAGGCCACGTGGGCGAACCCACATTGCTTGGCCCAAGCTTCGGTCGTGGCCGAAAGATGACCTCCCGGCGCACGCCACAGCGCGTCCATCGGCTGACCGGTCATGGTCTTGAAGCGCTCGGCGCTGCGTTTCAGCTCCGCACAGAATTCAGGCTCGCCCCACACGACATTGCGTCCGCCCTGTTCGCCAAACTGCGGGCGGAAGCGGACCTTGCCTGCACCCGCCTCGCCCTTGTAGTAGACGTGATCGAAGGTGTGTGTGCCGAAGGCGTGGCCGTCTGCGGCGAGCGATTTCCAATACGGCGCCCAGCCTTCATCCAGCGTGCTGTCGCCGTGGATGGTCTTTTCGTTGGCCAGGAAGAACGTGGCGCGGATGCGATGGCGACGCAGCGTATCGGCAATCAACTGCGCCTGGCTCATGCTGCCGGTGTCGAATGTCAGATAGACGGTGCCCTTGCACGCACCGGCATTCACCCCACCGGGCGCAGCCGTGGCCAATGCGCACAGCGCCAGCACAGCCATGGCAGCTGCAGCGCGCAACATCGACAGGCGGGATTTCATCGTCGTTTCGTGACGCTCAAATCAGCGGAGCGCGCGTGCGGAAGTAAATACCGTGCGGCGAGCGCCCAACCTTGATTTCTTCCACCACCTTGCGGCTTGCCACGTCGACAATCGCCACACGCTTCGCCCAGCGGCAGGTCACCCACAGTTGCTTGCCGTCAGCGGTCAATTCCATATCGTCGGGGCCGGGCGGCAGGCCGGTGATGTCGCCCACCTTGGTCAGCGTTTGCTGATCGATGATGCTGATCGTGCCCGACACGCGGTTCGACAGGAACAGGTGGCGCTTGTCGCCCAGCGCACGGAAGTTGTGCGCACCCTTGCCGGTGGGGATGCGCTTCACGCTGGTGCGGGTGTGCCAGTCGATCACTTCGACGTAATCGGCGCCGGTCATGCCGACCAGCAGGTATTTCTGGTCAGTCGTCACCCACACGCCGGCCGGCGCGGAGCCAATCGTCATGCGCCACATCACGTTCTGCGTGGGCAGATCGATGGCCATCACCTCGTTGGAATCCTGCACGGTGACGAACGCGATCTTGCTGTCGGCGGTAAAGGCAATGTGGCTGGGCGTCTTGGCCGCCGGAATCTGTTTGGCGATGGTCAGCGCATGGCCGTCCCAACGGTAAACGTCAATGCGGTCGAGCCGGTTGCCCGTGGTCAGAAACCACTTCTGGTCAGGCGAGAAGCCGATCTGGTAAGGATCGTCGATGCGCGGCACGCGCTGCTGAATCTTGCCCGTGACAGGGTCGAGGAACACCAGGTCGTTGCCGACGGCGTTCGCGACGATCAACGACTTTTCGTCGGGCGTGGCGATCAGGTGATGCGGCTCCTTGCCGATCGGGAACGTCTCGAGCACCTTGCGGGTGTCCTTGTCGATCAAAGAGACGCTTGCGTCGCCCGAATTGAGCACGGTGACGACTTCGGCACGCGCCGTATGCGCTGCCAGAAGCGCAGCGGCCGACAGGACCAGCGTGGAGAACCAACGGGGGGCAAACGAGGCGCGCGAGGCAGACATAACGAGAAGATTCAGCAACTTAGCCAGCCATTCTAACGCTGCCGTTTAGGCCATCGCTGACACAAATCAAAAAAAGAAAGCGGGAACTTTCTCAGCGCCCGACAACGCATCGGCGAGCTATCGCTGCATCGATTCCCACACCTTCTGCAGCCGCTTGACCGACATCGGCACCGGCGTGCGCAGTTCCTGTGCAAACAGCGCGATGCGCAACTCCTCGAGCATCCAGCGGAATTCCTCCATGCGTGGGTCGCTGCCGCCCTGCCCTTGCACGCGCAGCGCTTTTTCCGCGCGTTGGTATTGCTGGATGAGGGGCGCCATTTCCTGCATGCGCTGCGTGTCGCGGGCGGGGTCCGCCTTGAGCTTGTCGATGCGCAGCGCGATGCCCTTCAGGTAACGCGGGAAGTGCGTCAACTGCGCATACGGCGTCGCCTCGATGAAGCGCTTGTGCATCAACGTCTTGAGCTGTGCGTCGATATCGGCGGTGGCCGCGGCAAACGGCTTGGCGATCTGCAGCTTGCGCGGCAGTTGCGCGTATTCGGCCAGGATGGCGCCGACCAGCCGCGCAATCTCCTGCGCCAGCAACGTCAGGCGTGCGCGGCTTTCATCCTTGCGGGCACCGAAGCTGGCGTCATCGGTCGGCAGCGGGTCTTGCAGGCAGGCACGCTCCAGCGTGGCATCCAGAATCTGGTCGCGCAACTCATCCTGCGTACCGAGGTTCATGAACTGGATCGCCATCTGCGACAAGCCTGGGATGTTCTTTTCCAGGTATTTCAACGGCTCGCGCAGCTGGATCGCAAACAGCCGTCGCAAGCCCAGCCGATGGATGCGCGCAGCTTCCGCCGGGTCGTCGAAGACCTCCACATCGCAGTGGTCGCCGGCATCGACGAGCGCCGGATAGCCGAACAGCGTCTGGTTGCCCTTGCGGACTTCCAGCAGCTCCGGCAACTCGCCGAAGTTCCACGTCGTCAGGCCCGAGTACAGCGCGGCGTTAGCCGGCGCTTCCGACTTGCCGCTCTTGCCTGCCTTGCCGGGCTTGGCGCCGTCGTTCTGAACGCCGGCCACGGCGGCATCCTGCGCAGCGATCGACTGGAACGTCTGCTGCGCGCGGCCGCCGAGTTCCGCCCGTAGCTGGGCAAGATTGCGCCCCATGTCGAGCTGGCGACCGTGCTCGTCGATCACCTTGAAATTCATGAAGTGATGCGCGGGCAGCGTTTCGAGTTTGAAGTCGGCGCGCTTGAGCGCGATGCCGGTCTGCTCGCGCACGTCGGCAATCAAGCGGTCGAGCAGGTCGCCATCGCCCAACCGCACCCGCGAGACAAATCCGGCAGCGTAGTCGGGCAGCGGCACGCAATGGCGGCGCAGCTTCTGCGGCAGGCTCTTCAGCAGCAGATGCACCTTCTCCTTGAGCATGCCCGGCACCAGCCATTCGGTACGTTGCGCGGGCACCTGGTTGAGCGCATACAGCGGCACGGTCAGCGTCACGCCGTCGCGCGGGCTGCCGGGCTCGAAGTGGTACGTCAGGCCCATGTCGATGCCGGCAATCGGCAGCACCTTCGGGAACAGGTCGGTCGTGATGCCGGCCGCCTCGTGCCGCATCAAATCATCACGATTCAGGTACAGCAGCTTCTGGCCGCTCTTGCCACCCGCGCTGGCGGCTTCGGCATACCAGCGCTCGAACGACACGGTGTTGTAGATGTCCGCCGGAATCTGGCTGTCGTAGAACGCGTAGATCAGCTCGTCGTCCACCAGCACGTCTTGCCGGCGTGACTTGTGTTCGAGGTTTTCGATCTCGCGCACCAGGCGCTGGTTGTGCGTGAAGAACGGCAGGCGCGTTTCGAACTCGCCATCGACGAGCGCGCGGCGGATGAACATCTCGCGCGCCTCCTTCGGCTGCATTGGCCCGAAGTGCACGCGGCGCTGTTGATAGATCGGCAGACCGTACAGCGTGCCGCGCTCGAACGCCATCACCTGGCCGGCCTTCTTTTCCCAATGCGGATCGCTCCACGACACCTTCAACAGGTGCGCGCCGACCTTCTCCACCCATTCCGGCTCGATGCGCGCCAGCGTACGGCCGAACAGGCGGCTGGTATCGACCAACTCGCCTGCCACGACCCACTTGCCCGCCTTGCGCGCGATGACCGAACCCGGCCACAGGAAGAACTTGATGCCGCGCGCACCGAGGTACTCGCGGCCCTTACCGTCGGCCTCCTCGATGCGCACACCGATGTTGCCGAGCAGGCCCGTCAGCAACGCCAAGTGCAGCTGCTCGTACGTCGGGTCGGATTCGTTGAGCTTCCAGCCCTGCTCTGCCACCGTGGTATGCAACTGCGAATGCACGTCGCGCCATTCACGCAACCGCACATGCGACAGGAAGTGCGAGCGGCACTGATCCTGCAATTGTTTGTTCGACTTCTTGTGCGCGATGGCCTCTTCAAACCACTTCCACAGCTTCACCCAGCCGAGGAATTCCGATTTTTCGTCGGCGAACTGCCGGTGCGCCTGATCGGCCTGCTGTTGCAGTTCCTGCGGGCGCTCGCGTGGGTCTTGCACCGACAAGGCACTCGCGATGATCAGCATCTCGCGCAGGCATTGATGGTCGCGGCCAGCCAGGATCATCCGGGCCACGCGCGGGTCCAGCGGCAGGCGGGCGACCTGCTTGCCCAGCGGAGTCAACGCATTTTCATCGTCGACGGCGCCGAGTTCCTGCAAGAGCTGATAGCCGTCGGCAATGGCACGGCCCAGCGGCGGCTCGATGAAGGGAAATTGCTCGACATCCGTCAGCCGCAGCGCCTTCATGCGCAGGATGACCGCCGCCAGCGACGAACGCAGGATTTCCGGATCGGTAAAACGCGGCCGCGCAATGAAATCCGCCTCGTCATACAGGCGAATGCAGACGCCGTCGGCGACCCGGCCGCAACGACCGGCGCGCTGGTTGGCCGCAGCCTGCGATACCGGCTCGATCTGCAGTTGCTCGACCTTGTTGCGATACGAATAACGCTTCACGCGCGCCAGCCCCGTATCGACCACGTAGCGAATGCCCGGGACCGTCAACGAGGTTTCGGCCACGTTGGTCGCCAGCACGATGCGCCGCGCGTTGGACGGCCGGAACACACGTTCCTGCTCCTGCACGGACAAACGCGCAAACAGCGGCAGGATCTCGGTATGCGCCGGATGGTGCTTACGCAGCGCCTCGGCCGCCTCGCGAATCTCGCGCTCGCCGGGCAGGAAGATCAGCACGTCGCCCGGGCCTTCGCGGGCCAGTTCGTCCACCGCATCGACGAGCGCCTCGTAAAGATCGCGTTCCTTGTCCTTCTCGTCGCGCTGGATCGGGCGGTAGCGCACCTCGACCGGATACAACCGGCCGCTGACTTCGATGACCGGCGCCGGCCCCTTCGGGCCAGCAAAGTGCTCGGCAAACCGTTGCGCGTCGATGGTCGCGGAGGTGATGATGACCTTCAGGTCAGGCCGGCGCGGCAGAAGCTGCTTGAGATAGCCGATCAGGAAGTCGATGTTGAGGCTGCGTTCGTGCGCCTCGTCGATGATGATCGTGTCGTAGGCGCGCAGCAGCGGATCGTTCTGCGTCTCGGCCAGCAAGATGCCGTCGGTCATCAGCTTGACCGACGCACCCGCAGACAGCGTGTCGTTGAAGCGCACCTGGAAGCCCACGTGCTCGCCCACCGGCGTACCGATTTCCTGGGCGATGCGCTTGGCGGTAGACGTCGCGGCAATCCGGCGCGGCTGCGTATGGCCGATCAGCCCGGTACCGCCCGCGCCAATGCCCCGCCCGATCGACAGGCAGATCTTCGGTAACTGCGTGGTCTTGCCCGAGCCGGTTTCGCCCGAGACGATCACCACCTGGTTGGCGGCGATGGCCTCGGCGATTTCGTCGCGCCGGGCCGACACGGGCAGCGCTTCGGGAAACGTGATCGGCGGAACGCGGTTCGCACGTGCGCGGCGCGCCTCCAGCGCCGCGGCGAGTTCTTCCGGCGTGGGCTTCGGGCGGCGCTGCGGACGACCGTTGCCGCCGGGCTTGCGCTCGGGCGGCGGCGTGTCTTTGGGCGATTTCTGGGAGGGCGCCGCCGGGCGTGGCCGGGGCGGCTGGGCGTGGGAATCTGACATCGGGCGGGATTATAATCCGCGCATCTTTCCTATGCCGGCCCGCGCCCCGTGCCGCTTTTCCTCCTCCGCCCGTGACCGCTCGTTCCTCCGCCCCCGCCTCCGGCGTTTCGCTGGCGGCGCACACGCCCGCCCCCGTCGACGTCGCCCCGATTCCTCCCACCCCGGAACAGCAACAGTTCGTGCACTGGCTGCGCGAGGTGGCGCCTTACATTCACGCTTTCCGCGACAAGACCTTCGTGATCGGCTTTGGCGGCGAATTGGTCAAGGCCGACATGCTGGGTGCGCTGGTCAACGACGTCGCCCTGTTGCACGCCATGGGTATGCGCATCGTGCTGGTGCATGGTTCGCGTCCGCAGGTGGAAGAACAGCTCGCCCTTCGCAACGTGCAAACCCAGTTCGTGGATGGCGTGCGCGTGACGGACGGCGCCGCGCTGGAATCCGCCAAGGAAGCGTCGGGCGAACTGCGCCTCGATATCGAAGCCGCCTTCAGCCAGGGCCTGCCGAACACGCCGATGGCCGGCGCACGCATGTCCGTCGTGTCGGGCAACTTCGTGACGGCGCGGCCGGTGGGCATCGTCAACGGCGTGGACTTCCAGCACACGGGGCTGGTACGCAAGATCGATGCGGAGTCGATCCAGCACTCGCTGTCCAACCGCAAGATCGTGCTGCTCTCGCCGCTGGGCTTCTCGCCCACGGGCCAGGCGTTCAACCTGTCGATGGAAGACGTGGCTGCCAACACCGCCACGGCGCTGAAAGCCGACAAGCTCATCTTCATCACGGAGCTGCCCGGCATCATGGACCGCGTGGGCAAGCTGCAGCAGGATCTGTCGATGGAAACGGCCATCGAGCGCCTGCGCGACGGCAGCCTGTCGCACGACACCGCCTATTACCTGCAACACATCGTCAAGGCGATGCGCGGCGGCGTGCGCCGGGCACACGTCATCCCGTTCGCGCTGGACGGCAGCATCCTGCTGGAACTGTTCCTGCACGACGGCGTGGGCACCATGGTGTCGCACACCGACCTGGAATACCTGCGCGATGCCACGCTGGACGACGTAGGCGGCATCGTCTCGCTCATCGAGCCGCTCGAGGCGGACGGCACGCTGGTGCCGCGCGAACGCCGGCTGCTGGAGCGCGACATCGCCAACTTCTCGGTCATCGAGCACGACGGCATCATCTTTGGCTGCGTGGCGCTGTATCCGTACCCGAAAGACGGCATGGCCGAAATGGCGTGCCTGATCGTCTCGCCCGACAGCCAGGGCACCGGCGACGGCGAACGCCTGCTCAAGCACACCGAAGTGCGCGCCCGTGCGCTCGGCCTCAAACGCCTGTTCGTGCTCACCACGCGAACGGAGCATTGGTTCCTCAAGCGCGGCTTCGTGCGCGCCAGCGTGGACGACCTCCCGGAAGACCGCCGCAAGCTGTACAACTGGCAGCGGCGCTCGATGGTGCTGATGAAGAAGCTCTAAACCCTTGGCGCGCGTCGTGGAATCCGAGCCCCGCAGCGCGCGGCCTTTACAATAGCGGCACCTGCGTCGCGCTTGAGCGGCGCTCCCGCCACACAAGAGGAATCCCCATGGCCCGCATGGTCCACTGCGTCAAGCTCAACAAGGAAGCCGAAGGTCTCGACTTCCCGCCCCTGCCCGGCGAACTGGGCAAGAAACTCTGGCAAAGCGTCTCGAAAGAAGCGTGGGCCGGCTGGCTCAAGCACCAGACCATGCTGATCAACGAAAACCGCCTCAACATGGCCGATTCGCGCGCACGCCAGTACCTGCTCAAGCAGACCGAGAAGTACTTCTTTGGCGATGGTGCAGACGAGGCCGCCGGCTACGTGCCGCCGCCTTCGGCCTGATCTGCCGTTACCCCAAAGCCGTTCAGCGCAAACTGAACGGCTTCTTGTTTGTTTGGGCAACGCCAATTCAACGCGCCGCAACGGGCAAAAAAAAAAGCTGCCCATTTGCATGAGCAGCTTTTCGATGAGGCACGCACGGCGATCAGAAATCGCGACGCTGCACCCCCGCTTCCGTCCCGAGCAGCAGCACATTGGCGCCGCGCTTGGCAAACAGGCCGACCGTCACCACGCCCGGAATATCGTTGACCACCGATTCCAACCCCTTCGGATCGGCAATGCGCAGGCCCGTCACGTCGAGAATCACGTTGCCGTTATCGGTCTTGTAGATCTGGCCTTCCTTGGTCATGCGCAGGCGCGGCTGACCGCCCAGCGCAGCCAGTTGGCGCGCCACGGCTGCACGTGCCATGGGCACCACTTCCACCGGCAACGGGAAGGCGCCCATCGTCTCGACGAGCTTGCTGCCGTCGGCGATGCAGACAAACACGCTGGCGACCGAGGCGACGATCTTCTCGCGCGTGAGCGCACCGCCGCCGCCCTTGATCATGGCGCCCGAGGCGTCGATCTCGTCGGCACCATCCACGTAGACGGGGATGGCGTCGACCTCGTTCAGATCGAGCACCGTAAAGCCGTGGCCCTGCAGGCGGCGCGTCGAAGCTTCGGAGCTGGACACCGCGCCGGCAAAGCGTGCCTTGTGCGGCGCCATCGCGTCGATGAACAGGTTGGCCGTCGAGCCGGTGCCGACACCCAGCACGGCGCCCTCGGGCACGTTGGCCAATACGTAGTCTGCGGCGGCCTGTGCCACCAGCGCCTTCAGTTCATCCTGCGTCATCGCAAAAACTCGGTCGGATCGGAAAACCCGGTAGTGTACCGGATCAATACGATCGCCCCTGGCCGGCTCGCTGAGCCAAACCTGCGGAGTACAATCGATTCATCCTTTCACCTCCAGCGCAACGCTGGAACGCACTACGGACTTGCTTCATGACTCAGCTCGATCAACTCAAGCAGTTCACCACCGTCGTCGCCGATACGGGCGACTTCCAGGCCATGCGTGCCTACGCACCGCACGATGCGACGACCAACCCGTCGCTGATCCTCAAGGCCGTGCAGAAAGCCGAATACCGCCCGCTGCTGGAGCAAGCCGTGCGTGATGCCCGCAGCGACAGCGTCGAGGACATCATCGATGCCGTCCTCGTGGCATTCGGCTGCGAGATCCTGTCGATCATCCCGGGCCGCGTGTCGACCGAAGTCGATGCGCGCCTGTCGTTCGATACCGAAGCGACGGTCGCCAAGGCCAAGCATTTGATTGCGCTGTACGAAGCGCGAGGCGTGGCGCGCGAGCGCGTGCTGATCAAGATTGCGTCGACGTGGGAAGGCATCCGCGCGGCGGATCAACTCCGCGCCGAAGGCATCCGCTGCAACATGACGCTGCTGTTCTCGCTGGCCCAGGCCGTGGCGTGCGCGGAAGCGGGCGTGCAACTCATCTCGCCGTTCGTCGGCCGCATCTACGACTGGTACAAAAAGGATGCCGGCGCCAACTGGGATCCGGTCGCCCAAGGCGGCGCGAACGACCCCGGCGTGCAGTCCGTCCTGCGCATCTACAACTACTACAAGAAGTTCGACTATCCCACTGAGGTCATGGGCGCGAGCTTCCGCAATGTCTCGCAGATCGTCGAACTGGCTGGCTGCGACCTCCTGACCATCAGCCCCGATCTGCTCGCCCAGCTGCAGCAATCCGATGCGCCGGTCGAGCGCAAGCTGTCTCCGGACAACGCCAACGCGGCCAATATCGTGCGCCTGCCCGCCGACGAGAAATCGTTCCGCTGGCACATGAATGCAGACGCAATGGCCACCGAAAAACTTGCTGAAGGCATCCGCCTGTTTGCGGCGGACGCGATCAAGTTGGAAGCGTTGATTGAGCCGCTGCGCGCAGCGGCATAAGAAGAAAGCCGGGCCTTATCCCAGCATGGCGGGCAGGCACACGCCCGCCGGCTGGTGGATCACCAAGTCGGCCGTTGCATCCAGGGCGCTCGGTTCCGGATTCACGACGATCACCTTGGCACCGTGGTCCTTCGCCAACCCCGGCAACCCGGCGGCCGGATACACCATGCCCGATGTGCCGACCACCAGACAAAGGTCGCACGTATTGGCCGCCTCTTCAGCGCGGTAGTTCGCCACGAGCGGCAGTTGTTCGCCAAACCACACCACGCCCGGGCGCAGCATCGCGCCACACGTCGCACAACGCGGTGGGCGTCCCGGCTCGGCGGTGGCGATATCGCATTTGCCGCAGCCACCCAGCCACTTGTCCGCAAACAGGTTGCCGTGCAGCTCGATCACCCCTTCGCTGCCGGCGCGCTGATGCAAACCATCGACGTTTTGCGTGACGAGCGTCACCGTCTTGCGCTTGGCGAGCGCGGCAATCGCAAGATGAGCGGGGTTCGGCTGCGCCTGCAGCACGCGCTCGCGGCGCTCCTGATACCAGTCCCACACCATGCGCGGGTGCTTGCGGTACGCGGCCTCGGTGGCCATGTCTTCCGGGTTGAATCGCGACCACAGGCCGGTCAGCGCATCACGGAACGTCGGCACACCGGATTCAGCCGAGACGCCCGCACCGGTCAGCACCATGATGCGGTGGGCGGCCTCGACCCAGGCGTGGGCCTGGGCCAATGCAGCCGCATCGGATACGGCTGTGGGTTCGATGCTCATTACTTCTTGGCAGGTGCCGCGGCGCGTTGGCGTACCGCTTCGAACAGGCACACGCCGCTCGCCACCGACACATTCAGGCTTTCCACGCTGCCCGCCATCGGAATGCTGACCAGCGCGTCGCACGTCTCACGCGTGAGGCGGCGCATGCCCTCGCCTTCGGCGCCCATCACGATGGCGATGGGGCCCTTGAAGTCCGCTTGGTAGAGATTTTGTTCGGCCTCGTCGGCCGTGCCGATCACCCAGACGCCGCGCTCCTGCAACTCGCGCAGCGTGCGCGCCAGGTTGGTCACGGTGATGTACGGAACGGTTTCGGCCGCACCGCTCGCGACCTTCGCGACCGTCGTGTTGATCCCAACGCTGCGATCCTTGGGCGCGATCACGGCATGCGCGCCGGCAGCATCCGCCACGCGCAGGCAAGCACCAAGGTTATGCGGATCGGTCACACCGTCGAGCACCAGCAACAGCGGCGTGCCTTCGATGCCGTCGAGCAGTTCATCAAGATTGAGCGCCAGCGACAGCGACTCTGCCTTGGCAACCACGCCCTGGTGGCGGTCGGTGCCGGCAATGCCGCGCAGGCGGTCGGCGTCAGCAGGAATGAGGCGCACGCCCGCTGCTTCCGCCGCTTTCAGGAAATCCTGCATGCGGCGGTCGCGGCGGTTGGCCTCGAAGTAGATTTCGTCGATCGACTTGGCGCCGTGGCGCAGTCGGGCGGTCACGGCATGAAAGCCGATGAGGAGCTTGGATTTAGACATGGCGCGATTGTACCCGTCTGCCCTCGCTCCTCGGCCGCTTTAACCGCTTAACCGCTTTAACGCCCCTTGGTCTTGCGCGGGGCCTTGCCTGCCACCTTGCGTGGCGCTGCAGTCTTGGCGCCACCCTTGGGCTTCGTGCCACGCGCCGCCTGCTTCTTACGCGCAGGTTTGGCGTGGGGATGGCCCGGGGGCAGTGCCCGGCCGCCCGGCTCGAAGACCGGCTGCTCTTCGATGACGCGATCCAACGTCTCGTCGAACGACTCCTCCGGCTTCGCCGTACCGCCTAGCAATGCTGCCAGCTGGCGCGGTTTCTTGCGGCCGACTGGCGGTGCCGGCGTCGCCACTGCAGCTTGCCGCGCGGCCGCGGCTTCCGGTGCGCCGGTCACCTTGGCCGGACGCAGCGCCTTGGTCGACGGCTCCTGGATCAGGCGGAAATCCATCTTCCGGGCATCCAGATCGACGCGCAGCAACTGCACACGCACGCGGTCGGTCAACCGATAACGGATGCCCGTGCGCTCCCCGCGCAGCTCGTTGCGGGCTTCGTCGTACTGGAAGTAATCGCTGCCCAGCTCGGTCACGTGCACCAGACCTTCCACATACAGTTCGTCGAGCTGCACGAAGATGCCGAACGAGGTGACGGCGCTGACGGTGCCCGAGAACTCGTTGCCGAGCTTGTCGCGCATGAAATAGCACTTGAGCCAGGCCTCGACGTCGCGCGAGGCTTCGTCGGCGCGGCGCTCATTGGCGGAGCAATGCACCCCAAGCTCATGCCAGATCGCTTCGACCTTGGCCTTGTTGACGACCGCAGCCGGCACGCCCTTCTCAGCTTCGGCCTGCAGACGACGCGCCTTGGGCGATAGCGCACTGTTCAACTGCACGCCCGGCGCCAACGCCGGCACATAACGCGTGCGATTCAGGATCGCCTTGATGGAGCGATGCACCAGCAAGTCGGGGTAGCGGCGGATCGGGCTCGTGAAGTGCGCATACGCCGGATACGCCAGGCCAAAGTGGCCGATATTGTCCGGGCTGTAGACCGCCTGCTGCATGGAGCGCAGCAGCATGGTCTGCAGCATCGGCGCGTCGGGGCGCGCGGCCACCTTTTCCATCAGTTCGGCGTAATCGGACGCCTGCGGCTTGTCACCGCCGCCCAGCGTCAAGCCGCTGGTTTTCAGGAACGCGCGCAGCGCCTGCAGCTTTTCTTCGGTCGGGCCTGCGTGAACGCGGTACAGCGCCGGGTGCTTGTATTTCTCGAGCATCTCGGCCGCACAGACGTTGGCCGTCAGCATGCACTCCTCGATCAGCCGGTGTGCGTCGTTGCGGGTGCGCGGCAGGATCTGCTCGATCTTGCCCTGTGCGTTGCAGACAATGTACGTCTCGGTGGTGTCGAAGTCGATCGCGCCACGCTCACGGCGCGCCTTCAGCAGCGTCTGATACAGCTCGTACAGATCCTGCAGATGCGGCACCAGCGGCGCTCGCTTGGCCGCTTCCGGCCCCTTCACGTTCGACAGGATCGCCCAGACCTCGTTGTAGGTCAGGCGCGCCTTCGAGTGCATCACCGCCGGATAGAACTGATAAGCCTTGATCTCACCCTTGGCCGTAATCACGGCATCGCAGACCATGCACAGGCGGTCCACTTCGGGGTTCAGAGAGCACAAACCGTTGGAAAGCTTCTCCGGCAGCATCGGAATCACGCGGCGCGGGAAGTAGACCGAAGTCGCGCGATCAATGGCGTCTGCATCCAGCGGATGCCCAGGCCGCACGTAATGCGACACGTCGGCAATCGCCACGATCAGGCGCCAGCCCTTGGTGCGGCCGATCTTCACCGGCTCTGCGTAGACGGCGTCGTCAAAGTCGCGTGCATCTTCACCATCGATGGTGACCAGCGGCACGTCGCGCAAATCGATGCGGCCGGCCAGATCGGCGTCGCGCACCACGTCCGGCAGCGCCTCCGCCTCACGTTGTGTCGGCTCCGAAAACTCGTGCGGCACGCCGTACTTGCGCACCGCGATTTCGATCTCCATGCCCGGGTCGTCGATCTCACCCAGCACTTCGACCACGCGGCCAATCGGTTGAACGTAGCGATCCGGATATTCCAGGATCTCCACGCTCACCACCTGGCCGACCTTGGCCTTGCCCTGCCCCTTCGGCGCGATCAGGATGTCGCGGCCCAGACGCTTGTCTTCGGGCGCCACGACCAGCGTGCCGCTTTCCGAGAGCAACCGGCCGATAACGCGCTTGTTGGCGCGCTGCAGGATCTCGACGATCTGCCCTTCCGAACGCCCGCGGCGATCGTAGCCGACGGCGCGCACCAGGGCGCGGTCGCCGTGCATGGCCTTCTGCATCTCTCGTTCTGGCAGGAAGATGTCGGGCTCGCCGTCATCGCGGACGAAAAAGCCGAAGCCATCGCGATGGCCAATGACGCGGCCTTCGATGAAATTGGGCTGGTGCGCCAGTTCGTAGCGCCCCTTGCGGTTGAGTTCGATCTGACCATCCCGCTCCATGGCGGTCAGACGCTTGATAAAGCCGTCATGCTCCTTGCGCGTGACCGACAGCGCCTTGGCAATGTCGGTGGCAGACAGCGGAGACCCCGACGTGCGCAGCACACCGAGGATTTCCTCGCGGCTCGGGATCGGATAAGTCGGTTGATTCAATTTTTTCTTCTAGAGTGTTGACAGGATCGCTGGATCCCGTAATAATTACAGCTTCGGTACACGCACACCTGCCCAGGTGGCGGAATTGGTAGACGCACTAGTTTCAGGTACTAGCGGGTAACTCCGTGGAGGTTCGAGTCCTCTCCTGGGCACCAGAGTTTAGGAACGGCGCAACGCAAGTTGCGCCGTTTTTCTTTTCCGCGACCGGATTATCGTTATTCAGTAGCTGACGCGACATTCCGCGAAGGACGACGTGCATTGTGTCTTGGCTATCACGCCAGGGCCGAGCCAGGATCACCGGCCTCACCTGCCCTAGACGCTGGGTGGGTTCAAAGCCTGGCACATCGACATCGATGCACCACGCTTCGATCAACCGCGCTGCTCGTATTGGCATGTCCTGCAAAGCCAATCCGTACGCGGGTTTCGGGCCAATGTTGCGGCCCGTGACGTCAGGTTACCGAAGTGGCACGCACGACGCAAGCCGCACACGCCACTCCATTCACACTCGACGCAATCGACCAACGCTCAAGCCGCCGATGCTTCGCCGTTACCGGCCGAACGCGACTTGCCGCGCTTGATCCACGCCGCCAGGTTGTGAGGACGCAGCGTGTCGTACTCCTCGAACGGCTGATGGATCCACGGATTGGTCGCAAGAAACTGCACGGCGTAATCCGGTTTGATCTTCGAGCATGCCTTGTGCCACAGCACAGCGGTGCGCACGTCGGTCACGGCCGGATAGCGCTCCTTCAGGTGACGCCCGACACGCTCAAGCGTGACGCCCGAATCCACCAGATCGTCCACCAGCAAGACGCGGCCCGACAGCTCGCCACGCGTCATCGTGATGTATTGCGCGATGTCGAGATCGCCCTGCTGCGTGCCGGCGGCTTCGCGATAGCTGCTGGTTGCCAGGATGGCCAACGGCAGGTCGTAGATGCGCGAAAGCTGATCGCCAACACGCAAGCCGCCACGCGCCAGGCACAGGATCTTGTCGAACTTCCAGCCCGACTCGTGCACGATGAGCGCCAGACGCTCGATCAGGCCATGGTAGTCATCCCAAGACACCCACAGGTGCGAGTCGTCGTTGATAGGCTGGTTCATGGTGTACCTCTTCGTATCGTGAATGCGGCGTGAGTTGCCGCTATCGTGTTCTATGAAAAACAGCGCTCCATGCAAATTCGCCCGGCGAATCACCGGGCGAATCTGGGAGCAACGCGTCAGTCCTTGTAGGGATGACGCAGCAGGATGGTTTCGTCGCGGTCGGGGCCGGTCGAGATCATGGCGATCGGAATACCGGCCACTTCTTCGACACGCTTCAGGTAAGCCTGAGCCGTTTCGGGCAGCGCATCCCACTCCTTCAGGCCGAAGGTGGAGGTATTCCAGCCCGGGAATTCTTCGTAGATCGGCTGGCAACGCGCCACAGCATCGGAGCCGCGCGGGAGGATGTCGATTTCCTTGCCGTCGAGCGTGTAGCCCACGCACAGCTTGAGCGTTTCCAGGCCATCCAGCACATCCAGCTTGGTCATGCACAGGCCCGAGACACCGTTGATCTGGATCGCGCGACGCAGCGCAGCGGCATCCAGCCAACCCGTGCGGCGCGGGCGGCCCGTGACCGAACCGAATTCCTTGCCGACATTGGCCAGACGCACGCCGATCGGATCCTGGCGCGCCGGGTTATCCGCGTCGTACAGCTCGCTCGGGAACGGGCCAGAGCCCACGCGCGTGCAATACGCCTTGGTAATACCGAGGATGTAATGCAGTTGGCCCGGGCCGACGCCTGCACCCGCGGCGGCATTACCCGCGACGCAGTTGCTCGACGTGACGAACGGATACGTGCCGTGGTCGATATCGAGCAGCGTGCCTTGCGCGCCTTCGAACATCAGGTTCTTGCCGGCAGCGTTGGCGGCAAACAGCTCGGCCGATACGTCCGTCACCATCGGGGCGAGGCGGTCTGCATACGACAGCATCTCGTCGAGCGTCTGCTGGAAATCCAGCGCCGGGTGATTCAGGTACTGCGTCAGAACGAAATTGTGGAAATCCAGGTTTTCGCGCAGACGCTCGGCAAAGTAAGCCGGGTCGAAGAGGTCCTGCACGCGCAGCGCGCGACGGGCCACCTTGTCTTCGTACGCTGGGCCGATACCGCGGCCGGTGGTGCCGATCTTGGCGGCGCCGCGCTTGGCTTCGCGCGCCTTGTCGATGGCGACGTGGTACGGCAGGATCAGGTTGGTCGCCTCCGAAATGCGCAGTCGGTTCTGCACCTGCACGCCGGCCGATTCCAGCTCGTCGATTTCCTTGAACAATGCCTCGGGCGACAGCACAACACCGTTGCCGATGTAGCACGCGACGCCGTCGCGCATGATGCCCGACGGGATCAGACGCAGGATCGTCTTCTTGCCGCCGATGATGAGGGTATGGCCTGCGTTATGTCCGCCCTGGAAACGAACCACGCCTTGCGCATGATCGGTCAGCCAATCGACGATTTTCCCTTTACCTTCGTCACCCCATTGGGTGCCGATGACGACGACATTGCGTCCTTGGCTCACTGCTGGTGCGGACATGTTGAATTTGCAGATGGGTTAAAAACGTATTCTACCCTTGTTGCCAAGGGCTTCCCTGAAATTACGGGGTATTTACACAACGTTATGCAACAGCCTCAGATCGAAGCGTTGCGGGGCTTGACGATCCAGCGACCGCCCTCTTCGACGAGCTGCCGGTCGTAGGCAAATTCCTCCAGATCTTCCGGGTGGCCCGGCAGCGACTGGATCACGATTTCGCCCGCAGCGCGCAACGCGGCAATCGCCTCGCGCAGCTTGGCATCACCCGACCATGGCGCGTGGATGGCGGCGGCGCGCGCCTCCACCGGCGAGATACCCGCCACTTCGCGCAGGTCCAGTGAAAAGCCTGTCGCCGGACGGGCGCGGCCGAACGCCTCGCCGACCTTGTCATACCGGCCACCGCGCGCCACGGCATTCGGCACACCGGCCACATAGGCAGCGAACATCACACCGCTGTGGTAGTGGTAGCCGCGCAGATCGGCCAGATCGATGTTGACGGTCGCTCCGCCTGCACGCTCGGCCAGCGTAGCCAAGTCGTCCAGCGCGCGGCCGATGGCAGGCAACGCCGGCAACTGCTTGCGCGCAAGCTCAAGCACGTCGACACCGCCGTACAGCGCCGGCAGCAGATTGATGGCGTCGCGCTGCGCCGCCGGAAGATCAGCCGTGATGGCACGCAAGGCCGGCACGTCCTTGGCGGCCAGCGCCGTGAAAAGATCGTCCTGAATGCGTGCGGCAATCGGTGATTGCTCCAGCAACGCGGCCACCACGCCGACGTGACAGAGATCCAGACGCACATCGGCCAGACCCGCGGCCGACAGCGCGGCGAGCATCAGCTCCTGGATTTCCAGATCGGCTTCCAGCCCGGCGTGACCGTAGATTTCAGCACCGATCTGAAGCGGCTCACGGGTGACGTGAAATCCACTCGGACGCGTGTGCAATACCGAACCGGCGTAGCACAGGCGCGTGACGCCGGCGCGGTTCAGCAAGTGGGCGTCGATGCGGGCCACTTGCGGCGTGATGTCGGCGCGCAGGCCGATGGTGCGGCCGGAAAGTTGGTCGACCAGCTTGAACGTCTTCAAATCGAGGTCATGCCCAGTGCCGGAGAGCAGCGACTCGATGTATTCCAGCATCGGCGGCATGACGAGTTCGTAGCCATAGGTGCGGAACAGGTCGAGCATGCAGCGGCGCAACTCTTCGATCTTGCGCGCCTCGGAAGGCAGCACATCAGCAATGGATTCAGGCAGCAGCCAAGTGGTCGGCATGACGGTCTCGCTCGGGAGTCTGGTACAGCAGAAATTCGGTAAAAACGCAGGAAGTGCGCTAGCGATGCAGCAACCGCAGGAGGATCAGCCCAATCGCCATCGACACCAGGCCGATCACGCGAAGCTTTTCGTCGGGCAGATCGGTCAGCGTCTCGAACGCGCGTCGCCAGGCCTGCGGCGCCACGAACGGCAGAATGCCCTCGAATACGAGCACCAGCGCGCACGCTGCGAGCAAAACGTTGGGGAGTGACTCTTCCATGGGATGCGGTTGGCGAACGAACAAAACCCCGGCAAGCCGGGGTCTGTCCGCCTCAAATGATCAGCGACGCATTGTACTAGCGATGGCGCCCCGTCTGGGCAGCCGGTGCCGCCGCCGAGTTGCCGCCGTTCGGGCTGCGCATGTATTTGAAGAAATCGTTGTTCGGCTGCAGCACCATCACGTCCTTCCGATCACGGAACGACGCGCGATACGCTTCCATGGAGCGCCAGAAGGCGGCGAACTGCGGATCGCGGCCAAACGCATCGGCATAAATGTCAGCAGCACGGGCGTCGCCCTCGCCCTTGATCTTCTGCGCATCGCGGTAGGCATCGGCGAGGACGACTTCGCGCTGACGATCGGCATCGGCGCGGATCTTTTCACCCTCGGCGGCACCCGTCGAACGCAGCTCGTTGGCCACACGCTTACGCTCGGCCTCCATGCGGCGATAGACGGATTCCGTCACGCTGGCCAGCAGATCGACACGCTTCAGGCGCACGTCGATGATGTCCACGCCGACGGACTTGCCATACTCCTGCACGCCTTTGAGGATGCTCTGCATCACGGCTTCACGATCAGTCGAGACCACATCGGACACCGTGCGGCGTGCAAACTCATCGCGGGCGATAGAGTTGATCTTCTGCGTCATGCTGTCTTGCGCGAGGCGGTTATCGCCCTTGAAACTCACGTAGAACAGACGCGGATCGGACACGCGCCACTTCACGAACCAGTCGACCAGCAGGTTCTTCTTCTCCGCCGTGATGAAACGATCGGCGCCGGCGACATCAATGGTCTGCAGGCGCTTATCCATGAACACAACGTTCTGCAGCGGCGGCGGAAGCTTGAAATGCAGCCCGGGCTCCTTGATGACCTGCTTGATCTCACCAAAGGCGAACACCACGGCGTACTGCCGTTGATCCACCACGAACACCACCGACGAAAACACCGCCAGGGCAATGACCAGCGCCACGAAGGCAGAAATCAGACGATTCATAGTGCCCTCCTGTTAGCGCGAATCACGGTCACGGTTGCGCAGTGCTTCGCGCGAGCGCGAGTCTGCGTCATTGGCCGGTGACGGATTGGAGGGGGTCGGTACGCCCTGCGCAGAACCGCTGTCCTGCGCTGAGGCGCCAGGCGCCGCTGCCGGACGGGAGGTGTCACCCTGCGTTTGCGCGATCAGCTTGTCCAGCGGCAAATACAACAGGCTGCCATTGCTCTGGTCAACCAGGACCTTGGTCGAGTTGGCGTAAATGTCCTGCATGGTTTCCAGATAAATGCGATCGCGCGTAACCTGTGGCGCCTTCGCATATTCGCGTTGCACCGAGGCAAAGCGGGCCGCATCACCCTCCGCCCGTGCGATGACACGTGCCTTGTAGCCTTGCGCCTCTTCGCCCAGTCGGGCGGCCGTACCCTTGGCACGCGGCACCACGTCGTTGGCGTAAGCCTGACCTTCGGAGATGGCACGCTCGCGATCCTGGCCGGCCTTGGTCACGTCATCGAACGCGGCCTGCACCTGCTCCGGCGGCTGCACGCTCTGCACGTTGACGCTGAGAATGCGGATGCCGGTCTTGTAAGCCGACAGGATGCGTTGAATCGATTCCGCGAGATTGCGGCCAACCGCATCGCGACCTTCGTACAGCACCGCATCCATCTTGTTGCGGCCGACGATCTCGCGCACCGACGTCTCGGCCGCCTGTGTCACCAATTCTTCATCGCCGCCGCGGTCCGTACGGTTGTAGAACAGGTAATCGACCGGGTTGGCAATGTTGTACTGAACCGAGAAGCGCACGTCGACGATGTTCTCGTCCTGCGTGAGCATCGAGGAGTCTTTCAGGTTCGTGTCCTTGATCTGGGTCGTGCGACCAATTTCAAGCGTGCGCACGCCCGACAGGTTCACGATTTCGTGCGACTCGATCGGATACGGCAGACGCCAGTTGATACCCGGCGTTGCCAGATACTTGAAGCGACCGAACTGCAGGATCACGCCTGTCTGGCCTTCCTGCACGATAAAGAAACCGCTGGCCAGCCACAGGCCAACCAGCACCGCCAGCAGCACGCCGACGCCCAGCCCCGAGCCACCTCGGCTGCTACCGGGACGCAGCGGCGTGGGACCGTCGTTACCGTTACCGCTGTCCTTGCGGCCGAACAGGTTGTTCAGACGGCGATTGAAGTCGCGCCACAACTCGTCGAGGTCCGGAGGACCATCCTGGGGCGGCTTGCTTTGGCGCTTCGGCTCATCTTTGTCTTCGCGCTCGGCATTGTTGTCATCGCCGCGACCCCACCGGGGATCGTTCAGCGAAAGCAGCACGCGCAAGCGGTGCCACAAACCTCGCGCCGAACGCGGCGAGGCCATGGAAGAAGACTGGGTCGAAATCTCGGGCATGAGCGGTCGGGCTTGTCCTGATTGTCTGACTGCGAAGAAGTAACGGGGCATTCTATCAGCCCTCTTCGTCACCTTTGGCGGAAGAACCGCTGCTCGGCAAGCTTTGCGACAGTTCGTCACGGTGCTCCGGCAGCAAATCGCGGCGAGTGTCGAAGCGCGGATCGAAATCGCCGCCATGCGACGCGGGGTGCTCACGCAGGCGGGTCGCGGTCTCGACCAGCGCTTCGCGCAACAGATCGAGCCCGGTCCCTTCGATGGCGGAAACGAACACGCGCCGCACGGCGCCAGTCTCGTCGCGCTCGATACGCGGGCCAGCGACGCGCAGCTCCTCCGCCGCGTCGATCTTGTTCATCACCAGAATCTGGGGGATGCCGCTCGCGTTGATTTCATCCAGCACGCGATCGACCTGCTCCATCTGCTCGTGCTTGACGGTGCTGGCGGCGTCCACCACGTGCAGCAGCACGTCGGCGTGCACGGTTTCTTCCAACGTGGCGCGGAAGGCGGCCACCAGCTGCGTCGGCAAATCGCGGATGAAACCCACCGTATCCGACAGCACCACATTGCCCAGCCCTTCGAGGTACAGCCGGCGGGAGGTGGTGTCCAGCGTGGCAAACAGCTGGTTGGCAGCGTACGCGCGCGCCTTGGTCAGCGCATTGAAGAGTGTCGATTTGCCGGCGTTGGTATAACCGACCAACGAGACAGAAAAAGCGTCGTTGCGACTGCGCGAACGGCGCTGCGTGTCATGCTGACGCTGCAGTTTGTCCAACTCAGACGACAGACGCTTGGCGCGCTCATCGAGCATCCGGCGATCCAGCTCGAGCTGACGTTCACCGGGGCCGCCGCGGAGGCCGACGCCGCCCTTCTGACGCTCCAAGTGACTCCACGCCCGGACCAACCGGGCTGCCTGGTAACGCACGCGCGCCAGTTCGACCTGCACCTTGCCCACGTGGCTTTGCGCGCGCTGGCTGAAGATGTCGAGGATAAGGCCGGTGCGGTCCACCACGTGGCGACCGAAAAAGCGCTCGAGGTTGCGCTGCTGAGCCGGGCTCAGCGCGTGGTTGAAGATGACGATCTCTGCGTCTTCCTCGTCGGCAGCGATCTTCACCTCTTCCGCCTTGCCGGCGCCGATGAACAGCGCGGCGTCGGGCCTGGAGCGCTTGCCCGTGACGGCGCGCACCGGCTCAGAACCGGCCGTCGAGGCCAGCAGGGCCAGTTCGCTCAGACTTTCCTGAAAATCGTGTTTGCCGAAATCGACGGCGACCAAAATGGCGCGCGTCGGCTCCGAGCTGGAGGTGGGATGGGATGCCAAACGGGGAAATAAGGAAGGGAGAAACGGGGGTGGGTGCGTCCCGCCGCGCGGAGGGCGGCGGGAGCGAGGCAGAATCAGGCGTCAGGCGCTTCGTCCACGCGGAAATTCACGGCACGAGCCGGCACCACGGTGGAGATTGCATGCTTGTACACCATCTGCGTCACGGTATTACGCAGGAGCACGACGTATTGGTCGAACGACTCGATGTTGCCTTGCAGCTTGATACCGTTGACGAGGTAGATCGACACCGGCACATGCTCCTTACGCAGCGCATTCAGAAACGGGTCTTGTAGCAATTGCCCTTTGTTGCTCATGGCACACTCCAGATTTATAGGTTTAGTGGTGGGTTATGGGGCTAGGAAGCCCGGGTTCAAGCAGGCGACGCAAAAAAAGTTCGTCAAAAGAGTCGGCCAGACGCGTCCAAATGACGCCAATGGCGCCTGGATTTGTAGACACCAAGCGCCATGTCTCGAGAATTTAGCCTTAGAAATCAGGGAAAGCAAACGGAAAACCGAAGACCCCGCCATATGAAATGGCTCGGCCTTTTTGGTCATCCTCCGTTCGAATGCCCCGCATCACACGCTCCCGCCGTCGAGCACCGCCCGCGCGGCGCTCACTCGTTGGATTGGGCGTACGGATTTTTGTTCGTACGAAATTCGATTCGCAGTGGTGTGCCTTTCAGTTGGAAGGCTTCGCGGAAGCGCCCCTCCAAGTAGCGGCGATAGGTCTCGGGAATATTCGACAGCGCGTTGCCGTGAATCACCACGATCGGCGGGTTGGAACCGCCCTGGTGCGCGTAGCGCAGCTTCGGACGCGAGACGCCTGCGCGTCGCGGCTGCTGGTACTCGACCGCCTCCATCAGCACGCGCGTGAGCTTGGGCGTCGGCAGCTTGACCATGGCGGCAGCATAGGCAGCGTCCACGGACTTCATCAGCGCGCCAATGCCAGTGCGCTCCTTGGCGGAGATGTAATGCACGTTGGCGAAGGACAGGAACTGGAGCTTGCGCTCCATATCGTGCTTGATGCGATCGCGAGCATGTCCGGTGAGGCCGTCCCACTTGTTCACGCCGATCACCAGCGCTCGGCCGGATTCGACGATGAAGCCGGCGATATGTGCGTCCTGGTCGGAAATGTCCTGCTGCGCGTCGAGAATCAGCACAACCACGTTGGCGTCGGCAATCGACTGCAAGGTCTTCACGACCGAGAACTTCTCGATCGCCTCGAACACCTTGCCCCGCTTGCGCAGGCCGGCCGTGTCGATGAGTGTGTACGGCTTGCCGTTGCGCTCGAAATCCACGTAGATGGCATCGCGTGTGGTGCCCGGCATATCGAAGGCGATCACACGCTCTTCGCCGATCAGCGCATTCACGAGCGTCGACTTGCCTACGTTCGGACGGCCGACGATGGCAATGCGGGTACCGTGGTCATGCGCATCGGCTGCCTCGGCAAGCTCAGGGCGCTCGTCAAAGGCCAGATCCAGCGCCTCGGCCACAAGGTCGTTGACGCCATCGCCGTGCGCAGCCGAGATGGCGGCCGGGTCGCCCAGACCAAGCTCATAGAAATCGCTGGCGACGGCGGTATAGCGCATGCCTTCGGCCTTGTTGACGGCCAGGAGGATGCGACGTCCGGTTTTGCGCAAGTAGTCAGCGATCACGCGATCCTGTGGCGCCAGCCCCAGCCGGCCGTCGACGATGAAGATGACGACATCGGCTTCGACCACGGCCTGACGTGTCTGCTTGGCCATCTCCGCAACGATGCCTTCCTTGGCGACGGGTTCGAAGCCGCCGGTATCGATGGCGATGAATGGACGATCGCCCACGCGGCCTTCACCGTAGTGGCGATCGCGCGTCAGGCCCGGAATATCCGCAACCAATGCGTCACGCGAGCGCGTCAGGCGGTTGAAGAGGGTCGATTTGCCGACATTCGGCCGCCCTACAAGGGCAATGACTGGTTTCATGCTTGTGTGCCGCACGCGAATGGCGCCACGGCAAATTCTGATTATTGCAACTGCGGTTGGCATCTGCACGGCTGAATGCCTGATGACACAGATGCAAGACGCCCGCGGAGTACGCGGGCGCAAGTTCAAGGCGGCGCTGCCACCCTGAGGTGATGCGTGTGCCGCCCCCGCCCCCTCGGGCCAAGGCGGCCAATGTTACTTTGGCAGATAGCCGTAGACGCCACCACCGCGGGTCTGAACCACCAGCGTCTGGCCGACCACTACCGGGGCTGCGCCGATGGCACTGCTGTCGGTCTTCACACGGGCCACGAACTTGCCGTCGTCACGCGACAGGAAATGCAGCCAGCCTTCGGAATCGCCGACGATGACCGCGCGGCCGAAGGCCAGCGGCGTGCCGAGATCGCGCCACAGGAGGGCATCGTTCTTCCAGAGATCGGCACCATTCTGTGCGTTAAAGCCATAGACGACCGACTTCTCGTCAGCAGCGAACAGCCCGTCATCGTCTTGCGTCACACCGCTCGGCGACGAGAAATCTCGTCCCCAGCGCGGTGCGCCGGTGCTCGTATCGAAACACGCCACGCGCCCCTGGAAACTGGCTGCGCAGACTTGCGAACCGCTGATCGACGGGGCTCCGGTCACATCGTTCAGACGCTCGATCTCCGACACGCCGCGCGGATACGACACGGCGGCTTCCCACCGCAGCGCGCCGTTGCTGGCCGAAAGTGCACCGAGCTTGCCACCCGCAAAACCGAGGATGACGTTATCGCCGGCAAAAACCATCGGCAGGCTGCTGCGGAGATTCAGCGCCGACGGAGAACGCTGATAGATCCACTTGCGTTCGCCGTTGGCGGGGTCCAGACCCAGGACGCGGCCGTCCGTCGTGCGAACGATCACCAGCCCCTGGCCCACCAGCGGCGCTGTCAGGACTTCACCGTTGACGGCGACCTTCCACTTCTGCGCACCCTTTTCGTCGAAGGCGACGACTGCGCCCTTCTCACCCGCCACCGCCGTCAGCGTGCCATCGCTGCCCGGGCCGGACGTCAGATCCACATCCGCCTTGCCTTGCCAGATGGTGCGGCCGGTAGCGCCATCCAGGGCGGTCACAGTACCGCCGGCGGCCGACACGTAAACGTTGTTGCCTGCCACTGCCGGCTGCATCACGTAGCGACCGCTCTTCCCGACGCTCACGCTCCACACCTGCCGCACGGCCAGCACTTGCTGAACCTCCTTCAGCTTGGCCGGCTCATGCTTGTTCTTGCTGCTGAACAGCGAGCAACCGCCAAGGACAGCCGTCGCTGCCAGTGCCAGCACTGCAACGCGTGCCGCCTGGGCAACACCGCGCGCGACACCACCCTGCTCAAGTGCGTGAATCATGAAATCGGGATCCTTTTGTTATGCGTTGAATTGCTCGGGTTACGCCAATCAGGCACCGCCCAGGACATCCAGCTTGAACTGCACGATCTGGCGAGCCGAAGCATCAGCCGGACCGAACTTCTCCAACGCCAGCTTGTAAGCCGCGCGGGCGTCTTCGTTCTTGTTCTGCGCGGCCAGCAGATCGCCGCGACGATCGGCGTACAAGCCAGCAAAGGCCGGAGCAACGTCGCCGGAGACTAGCGCGATGCCCTGATCGTAGGCTTTCTCGTCGAGCAGAAGCCCAGCCAGGCGCAGCTTGGCCAGCGCCTTGTATTCATCGTCGCGCGCATGATCGACCGCCCATTGCAGCTGCGCCTTGGCGCCCGCCACATCGTTGGCTTCGTACAGGGCCTTGGCCGTGGCCAGCGCGGTCATCTGCGCATAGGCCGTCCCGCCGAACTTGTCTTCCATGTCGGTGGCGGCACGCTTGATCTTTTCAGCGTCCTTGCCATCAACGGCCTTCTGCACCTGCTCGTACAGCACCGACGCTTCGCCGGCCTGCTTGCGCTGCCAGTTCTTCCAGCCGAACCAACCGGCCACGGCCAGCAGCACGACGATGGCAATCCAGGTGATCACGTTGCCGTTGTCACGCCACCAGTGCTTGAGACTCTCTATCTGTTCCTGTTCTTCGAGATCGTAGGCCATGCTTTGCAGAGCTTGAATATTGGAGGTGAATCGCGGTCGTTCGCCGGCGAGCGGCACTGCCGCGGTTAGTCGTTGTTGGCCACCATGGCATCGATCAGGCGGTCGACCAGTTGGTCCGACGGCACGGTCTGCTGGGCATCCGCGGTCGGATCACCGCGCAGGGGCTTGATCTGCGCAACACCTTGGGTGACTTCATCGTCGCCAATGATAACCGCATAGGATGCGCCACTTGCGTCAGCGCGCTTGAACTGCGACTTGAAGCTACCGTTGCGCCCTTCCGGCGATGCGTGAAGGATGACGTCGAGACCGGCGTCGCGCAGTCGCTCTGCGGCGATCAGCGCCTGCACCTGCGCCTCATCGCCCTGATGGACGATGTAGACGTCGCAGCCCTGCGCTTCGGGCTCAAGCTTTTCTTCGCGCAGCAGTTCGATGATGCGCTCGACGCCCATCGCCCAGCCGCATGCGGGGGCGGGCTTGCCGCCGATCTGCTCGATCAGCGGGTCGTAGCGGCCACCGCCGGCCACGGTGCCTTGCGCGCCCAGCTTGTCGGTCGTCCACTCAAAGACGGTGAGGTTGTAGTAATCCAGGCCGCGCACCAGACGCGGGTTGATGGTGAACGGAATGTTGTTCGCCTTGAGCAGTTTCTGCACGCCCTCAAAGTGCGCGCGCGATTCGTCGCCCAGGTAGTCGATGAGCTTCGGCGCGCCGGCGGCCATGTCCTGCAGCGCCGGGTTCTTGGTGTCGAGCACACGCAGCGGGTTGGTGTAGAGGCGGCGCTTGCCGTCCTCATCCAGAATGTCCTGGAAACCTTCCAGATATTTGATGAGATCGGCACGGTGCGCAGCGCGCTCTTCCGCCTGACCGAGCGAGTTCAACTCGAGCTTCAGGCCGACAAGGCCGAGGTCATCCCACAGTCGCTGGCACATCAGGATGACTTCTGCGTCGATGTCGGGGCCAGCAAAGCCGAGCGCTTCCACGCCCACCTGATGGAACTGGCGATAGCGACCACGCTGCGGACGCTCGTGGCGGAACATCGGGCCGGTGTACCACAGGCGCTTCGGGCCGTCGTACAGCAGGTTGTGCTCGATCACGGCGCGCACGGCAGCAGCGGTGCCTTCGGGGCGCATGGTCAGTTGTTCGCCGTTTAATGCATCGGTGAAGGTGTACATCTCCTTCTCGACGATGTCCGTCACCTCGCCGATGCCACGCACAAACAATTGCGTCTGCTCAACGATCGGCGTGCGGATCTGCTGGTAGCCATAGGCGCGCAGCATGCTGCGCACGGCGTTGTCAAAGTGCTCCCACAGCGGGGCGTCGCTGGGCAACAAGTCGTTCATGCCTTTGACGCCGGCGATCTTCTGCACGCGTTGTTTTTGTGTATCGCTCATGATGTCACGTTAAAAACCGGCCTCTCGCATTTGGCTCCATGCGGGGCCGGCCGGTCGTTTCCTGCTTCGACTTCGAGTCCCGAAGCCTGATGCCGTTTTTAGACTGTCGCCGAGGCCTGTGCGCCGTAATGCGTCCGCACGTATTCGTCGACGATCGTCTGGAATTCTTCTGTAATGCGTTCGCCGCGCAGCGTTTTCACCTTCACGCCGTCAACGAATACCGGCGCCGCGGGCGATTCGCCCGTGCCCGGGAGCGAGATGCCAATGTTGGCGTGCTTGCTCTCCCCGGGCCCGTTGACGATGCAGCCCATCACGGCCACATTCAACTCTTCAACGCCGGGGTACTGCGTCTTCCACTTCGGCATCTGCTCGCGCAAGTACGACTGGATGCGCGCGGCCAGTTCCTGAAACACCGTGCTCGTGGTGCGTCCGCAACCAGGGCACGCAATGACCATCGGCGTGAAATTGCGCAGACCCATGGTCTGCAGAATCTCCTGCGCGACGATGACTTCCTTCTCGCGCGGCGCGCCGGGCTCGGGCGTGAGAGAAATGCGGATCGTGTCGCCGATGCCTTCTTGCAGAAGCACCGACAACGCCGCCGTGGAAGCCACGATGCCTTTGCTGCCCATGCCGGCCTCGGTCAGGCCGAGGTGCAGCGCATAGTTACAGCGACGCGCCAGTTCGCGATACACAGCAATCAGGTCCTGCACCGCCGAGACTTTGCACGACAGGATGATCTGGCTGCCCGGCAAGCCAAGTTCTTCCGCCTTTTGCGCCGACTGGATCGCCGAGGTGATCAGCGCCTCGACCATCACCGCGCGGGCGTCCCACGGCGTTGCGCGTTGCGCGTTCTCATCCATGATCCGCGCAAGCAGATCCTGATCGAGGCTGCCCCAGTTCACGCCGATACGCACCGGCTTCTCGTAGCGGCAAGCGATCTCGATCATCTGCGCGAACTGCGTGTCCCGCTTGGCACCCTGCCCGACGTTGCCCGGATTGATGCGGTACTTGGACAGCGCCTGCGCGCACTCCGGATAGTCCTGCAGCAGCTTGTGGCCGTTGTAATGAAAATCGCCGACCAGCGGCACATCCACGCCCATTCGGTCGAGCTGCTCGCGGATGGCGGGCACCGCGGCGGCCGCGGCGGGCGTGTCCACTGTGATACGCACCAACTCCGAGCCCGCCCGCGCCAATTCTTTCACCTGGATTGCGGTGCCGATGGCGTCCGACGTGTCGGTATTCGTCATCGACTGCACACAGACTGGCGCGTCGCCGCCAACGTGCACGACACGGTCGCCCCAGCGGATTTGCGCGGCGCGCGAGTTCCGGCGCGGCAGCGGGCCCACCAAGGCTGGAGCGCAATCGAGAGGCGTGGAGATTTCCATGATCAGACAAGGCGCGCCGCCAAAGGCACCGCGCCATTTACAAAACGGTTCAGGGCAACGTGGCCCGTGCCACGCGATTGCGGGCGTACTTCTGAAGATCGACGGACGCACCGCCCACAGCCAGCGATTCAACCGCTTCTGCATTGCCGAAAACGACCTTGAACGGCGGCGTGCCGGTCAGATCGCGTGCGTCGCCTTCCTTGGAGATGCCGCTGGCGAGCGTCTTGCCGGTCTTGTCCTTGATTTCATACCAAGAGGAACCGGAGAAGCGCACCGAGACCGCACCGCTGCCACCCGCCGATTCAGCCGGTTTGGCAGTTTCCGCCGGCTGAACGGCAACTGGAGCCTCGACGTTGACCACAGCAGCCTTAGCACCTGCAGCAGCTACAGCGGCCGCCGGAACAGCAGCACCGTTGTCTGAACGCGGCAGCGTTGCCGGTGGAGCCAGCGGCGCGGTTACCACGCCCGAGGCCGGGGCCGCCGGGGCAACCGGGGTCAACGGTGTCGGCATCGAAGCGGCCGGTGTTTCAGCCGGAGCCTGCTCAGCCGCCGGAGCCGCTTGCGCGGGCGCAGTTTGCTCGGCCGCCGGCGCTTCCTTCGTCGTGGACTCGGTGTTTTGCGTGGCTGCCGTTTGCGAGGCAAACCACTGCTTCAGACGGTCCATACCAGCCAACGCACCGCCTGCCACAACCACCGCAACGAGCACGCCAATCAGCCAGCGGCCACCGCCACTGCGACGCTTCGCAAAGCTCGGTTTGTCGGAAAACGATTCACCGAGCCCGCCTTCTGGGCGCAAGCCGATGTTGGTGACCGGCGCACGGGCATTCAAACGCGCAAGCTGGTCATCGACATCCACCTGCAAAGCACGTGCGTAGGCGCGGATGAGCCCTTTGGTAAAGGTCATGTCAGGCAATGCACTGACATCTGCCGACTCCACCGCCGACAACTTGCCTGGTGCGACCTTCAGGCGCCCCGCCAGATCGTCGACCGTCAGCCGCTGCCGTTCTCGGCCGGCACGCAGGCGTTCGGCGATCTCGCGCAGCGCATCGTCGCGGTCCGGCGAAACAGCGGCGGGCGGATTCGAGGCAGGCGCCGCGCCGTGAGAGAAGTCGGCTGCGCTTGCCACGTCGCGGTCAGTCATCCCAGGCTCCTCGTTCGAATGCCGCCTCTTCGGGCGCATTGGGGAAGCGACGCTGCAATTGCGCGCTCCATGCGTTCTGCTGCGAAGTGTCGCCCAGACGGCGGGCGATACGAGCGCCCAGCCACAGGCTTTCAGCCGTCGGATTGCCGCGGCCATTCACACGTTCGATAAACGGCATGGCACGTGAATATTCGCGTCGTTTGTAGTACAGCTGCGCCAACGTCAAGTTGGTCAGCGGATTGTTTGCATCGATGTAAGTGGCGCGGGTGAGGCTCTTCTCCGCGCCATCCAGATCGCCCTGACGCATCTGGCAGACACCCAGATTTGTCCATGGCTTGGCGGGGCTGCCGGCGGCCGGCGCCTCGATGGCCTGGCGCAGCATCGCCATGCCTTGATCGGGCTTGCCGCCTTGCGAGCACAGGAACCAGCCGTAGTTGTTCAGCAGGTCGCCATCTTGTGGCGTCGCAGCCAGAGCGCTGCGGAAGCTCTCATCAGCCTGCTCGCGCTGGCCGAGGTTCATGTAAGCCAGCGCGCGGATGTGATACGCGTTCGGCACATTCGGATCGATTGCGATGGCGTTCTTGATTTCCTCAAGCGCTGTCGCATTCTGACCGGCTTCCAAGTATTGCGTCGCGAGTTGTAATCGGATTGCAGCCCGACGACCGGCGTCAGCCTTTTGATCGGGGGCGGTCGTGACTTCTCGTGTCTGTGTCTGGACCGGCGGCGACAATGCGCACCCGGCGGCTGCCAGCGTGAAGACCAGACTGACAGCAGTCGACCAACGCTTCATGCGGTACCCATGCGGTGAGTGGAGTCGGCCCCGACCACGGGGATCTCGACGATCTTGCCAAACTTGCCGCGCTCGGCCAGACGTGTGCGGTCCTTGACCTCGCCGGCGAGCTGCCCGCAAGCCGCATCGATGTCGTCGCCTCGCGTCTTGCGGATGGTGGTGACAATGCCAGCATCCAACAGCACTTGCGAGAAGCGGCGGATCTGCTCATTGTTCGAGCGCTTCAATCCCGATTCCGGGAACGGGTTGAACGGGATCAGGTTGAACTTGCACGGCACGTCGGCCACGACGCGCAGCAGTTCACGGGCATGCTCGACGGTATCGTTGACACCATCCAGCATGCAGTATTCAAAGGTGATGAAATCGCGCGGCGCGAACTCCAGATAGCGGCGGCAGGCAGCCATCAATTCGGCCAGCGGATACTTCTTGTTGAGCGGTACGAGCACGTCGCGCAGCGCATCGTTGGACGCGTGCAGCGACACAGCGAGTGCCACGGGCACATCGCGCGCGAGGCGGTCCATCATCGGCACCACGCCTGAGGTGGATACCGTTACGCGCCGGCGCGAAAGGCCATACGCGTTGTCGTCCAGCATCAGCGACAGAGCAGGCACCACGGCGTCGTAATTCAGGAGCGGCTCGCCCATGCCCATCATCACCACGTTGGTGATGACGCGGTCGTCCTTCGGCCCGCGACCGAGCTGCTTGCGCATGGCGAATTCCGCCATCCACAGTTGGCCGATGATCTCGCCAGTACTGAGGTTGCGCGAGAAACCCTGCTTGCCGGTCGAGCAGAACCGGCAGTTGACGGCACATCCCGCCTGAGACGACACACACAACGTGCCGCGCGTCTCTTCGGGGATGTAGACCGTCTCGACGGCATTGCCCTGCCCTACGTCGACCAGCCACTTGCGCGTACCGTCCGACGAAAGGTGATCGGTAATGACCGCCGGTGCCTGGATGTTTGCGCGGGTCGCAAGCTTTTCGCGCAGCGACTTGGCGAGATCGGTCATCTCGCCAAAATCGGACGCCCCCGACTGGTGAATCCAGCGCTGCAACTGCTTGGCGCGAAACGACTTCTCACCCAGGCTCTCGCAATACGCGAGAAGGCCCTGTGCGTCGAAATCGAGGAGATTCACCACATCGCTCATGACTTGCAACCCGAAACCACAATCCCAGTCTAGTGTTGACGCTTAGCGGCTGTAAATGTTCAGGCCCGGGAAGAAGAATGCGACTTCCACGGCGGCCGTTTCAGCAGCGTCCGAGCCGTGCACGGCGTTGGCGTCGATGCTGTCAGCGAAGTCGGCGCGGATCGTGCCCTTCTCTGCCTTCTTCGGGTCGGTTGCACCCATCAGATCACGGTTCTTGGCGATTGCGTTTTCGCCTTCCAGCGCCTGGACCATCACCGGGCCCGAGATCATGAAGTCCACCAGATCCTTGAAGAACGGGCGCTCCTTGTGCACGGCGTAGAACTGCTCGGCTTCTGCGCGCGACAGGTGGATCATCTTGGCTGCGACGATCTTCAGGCCGGCGCCTTCGAAGCGGGCGTAGATCTGGCCGATGACATTCTTGGCCACGGCATCCGGTTTGATAATCGACAAAGTGCGTTCGAGCGCCATCAAAAACTCCAAAAAATGAAGGTGTTACGTGAAAGATAAACGTTAGATTCTAGCACGGGCGGGAACCGGATGGATGTCAAGCGGTGCAACCGGATGCCGCGTACGCCGGTCGCGCAAGGAGACGATATCGTCACTTGTCTTTGCAGGCCTCGCCGGCTTTACGAACGCGCCTTAGCATCCCCTTATGGGGAGCACAAAAAGTCACTCACGAAGGGTATTTTCCGCCGCAAGCACCAACCAGGAGCCGGAACCGCGTGGCATCCTGACTCTCCAAGTAAGGACGATGTGGCTTGCAAAAGCCCGCTTCGGATGCCACATTCGCTGTGTCGTCGCATTGTCTGCAATGTCATTCACCCAAGGAGTTCGCATGGACAACCAACTCAACACGTACGGTTTTGGCGCTTCCGGCACCGCCGGCGCGTTGGCCGTCCGCAACCGCGTGCTGCGCAATACCTATTGGCTGCTCGCGCTTTCCATGATCCCCACCATCCTCGGTGCCTGGATCGGAGTCGCCACCGGCTTCAACCTGATGGGGCGCAACCCCCTGATGGGTTTCGTCATCTTCATGGCAGTGGCTTTTGGCTTCTTCTACGCCATTGAGCGCTTCAAGAACAGCGGCGTCGGCGTGGCATTGCTACTCGGCTTCACGTTCTTCATGGGGCTCATGCTGTCGCGGCTGATCGGCATGATTCTGGGCTTCTCGAATGGTGCGTCACTCATCATGACGGCGTTCGGCGGCACCGCGGTCATCTTCGGCGTGATGGCGACGGTGGCCACGGTCAGCAAGCGCGATTTCTCGGGCCTGGGCAAGTGGCTGTTCATGGGCGTGCTGGTGCTGATCGTTGGCTCGGTAGCTAACATCTGGCTGCAGCTGCCCGCGATGATGCTGACCATCTCGGTGCTGGCCATCGCGATCTTCTCGGCGTACATCCTGTTCGACGTGCAGCGCATCGTGAACGGCGGCGAGACCAACTACGTGACGGCTACCCTGGCCATCTACCTGGACGTCTACAACATCTTCACGAACCTGCTGGCGATCCTCGGAATCTTTGGCGGAAATCGCAACTAACGAAATTCAGCCTCACAAGCGCCGGCGATGGCGCGAAAAGAAAACCGGCGCATCAGGCGCCGGTTTTTCTTTGTCTGCGAAACGCCCGACGAACGGTCAGTCGCGCTCGAATACCGCCATCGACTCCACATGCGACGTGTGCGGGAACATGTTGACCACGCCCGCGCCGGCCAATCGATAACCCGCTTCATGCACGAGCAAACCCGCATCGCGCGCCAGCGTCGCCGGATTGCATGACACATAGACGATGCGCTTCGGCAGCAGATCAGCCGCCTCGCCGCCTCGCTGAGACAACTCGGCGAGGGCCTTGGACACGGCCAACGCCCCTTCACGCGGCGGATCGATCAGCCAGCGATCGAACTTGCCCAGTGCGGCAATATCATCGGCCGACACTTCAAAGAGATTGCGGCACGCGAATGTCGTTTTCGCATCCAAACCGTTGTGCTGAGCGTTGGCGAGCGCCCGGGTTGTCAGCGCCTCGCTGCCTTCGATGCCCATGACTTCGCGCGCCCGTGTGGCCATTGGCAGCGTGAAGTTGCCGATACCGCAGAACAGGTCAAGGAGCCGATCGCTGGGCTGGGCGTCGAGCAGCTTCAGGGCGCGAGACATCAGCACCCGGTTGATCTGGTGATTGACCTGCGTGAAATCCGTCGGCTTGAACGGCATCGTGATGCCGAACTCCGGCAGCGTGTACGTCAGCGTGCGGTCGAGGGGATGGAACGGATAGACGGTGTCCGGCCCCTTGGGTTGCAACCAAAACTGCACGTTGTGCTGATCGGCAAAAGTGCGCAGCTCGGCCTCATCTTCGGCGGTGATGGGCTCCAGATTGCGCAAAACCAGCGCGGTCACGTCCTGCCCGACCGCCAGTTCGATCTGCGGCATACGTTGCACGATCGACAGGCGCCCCACCAACTCGCGCAACGGCACCAGCAGCGCGGATACGTGCGGCGGCAGCACCTCGCACGACGTCATGTCGGCCACGTAGCTGCTCTTGCGCTCGTGGAAGCCCACCAGCACACCACCTTTGGCCGCAACATGGCGCACGGTCAAGCGGGCGCGATAGCGGTAGCCCCAGTCGGGGCCGGCAATCGGTCGGAACACGACGTCCGGACGCAGCTTGGCCAGATGCCACAGGTCGTCTTCCAGCACGCGCTGCTTGATCGCGACCTGTGCACGCGAATCCAGATGCTGCATCGAGCAGCCACCGCACACCCCAAAGAACTTGCACTGCGGCGTCACGCGCGAAGCGGACTGGCGCAGAATGTTCACCACACTCGCCTGCTCGTATGACGGCTTCACGCGGTGACTGCGATACATCACGCGCTCACCAGGCAATGCGCCTTCCACGAAGACCACCTTGCCCGGCGTGCCATCCTCGTTGGTCAGACGACCGATACCGCGTGCTTCACCGTCGAGCGAAACGATTTCCAGGGGGCCAGCCACGGGCATCTCGGGCTTACGACGCCCACGGGGCTTAGCGGGCGGCGCGTCCGGAGCGGCGATTGCTGAATCAGGAGAGGAAGGCGTGACGTTAGGTGCAGCTTGAGACACGAGCGAGCCTGGGCAAATTGAGGACAAGGGCGGCATTGTAAGACACCGGAGGACCAGCATGGGCACCGTCATCCTGACGTGGAATATCCAGTGGGGCCGTGGCGCCGACGGGCACGTCAGCCTGACGCGCCAACTGACGCAAGCCCGTGAGATGGCCGAGTTCGATGTGCTGTGCCTCCAGGAAGTCACGTCCGGCTTTAGCGATCTGCCCGGCCAACCGGGCATCGATCAATGGACCGAACTCGCCGACGCGCTTGGCCCTGAATACACCGTGATCGGCGGCTTCGCGCTGGAGCGCCACAACGGCACGCATGTGCAGCGCTTCGGCAACGCGATTGCCACACGGCTGCCGGTCCATCACATCCGGCGCCACGCTTTACCTTGTCCGGCGGATGCCACACCGTATATGCCGCGCATGGCCATCGAGGCGATCGTGCAGACGCCGTTCGGCTTGTTGCGCATCATCACAACGCATCTGGAGTACTACTCGGAGCTTCAACGGCTGGCGCAAATCGACGCATTGCGCGCCATCCACTCGGAAGGGTGTGCGCGTGCAAATCAAGCATCGGTACTTGGCACAGAGTCCGAGGTCGGCCCCTTCCGCCCGCTCGCACAGACGACGTCAACCATTGTCTGCGGCGATTTCAACTGCAAGCCGGACTCCACGCCTAAACGTCTAGCGACCGTGCCGTTCAGCCGGGAACCCGCTTTGCATGACGCCTGGGAGATTGCCCACGGCACAACGCCGCAACCGCCGACTTTCGGCGTGCATGACCGCCATGGCTGGATCGAACCGGCCTACGCGTGCGATTTCATGCTGATCAGCGATCCATTGAAACCGCGCGTGCTGCGGACGGAAGTCAGCAGCACCACACAAGCATCGGATCACCAACCAATGCTGCTGGAGCTGCGGAACGACTGAATGAAACTGGAGGAGAAAGAAGAGAGGCTGCGGCGCCTTACAGCACCGCATCCTTACGCACGCCCTGCGAAGCGAAATGGCGCTTGAGCTTGACCAGCGCTTCCTGCTGAATCTGACGAACACGTTCGCGCGTCAGGCCCATCTCGGCGGCCAGCTCTTCCAGCGTCGCAGGCTCGATGTAGTTGAGGCCGAAGCGGCGCTCCACCACATAGCGGTGCTTGTCGGACAAGCGAGCAAGCCACGACTTCATCAGCAGCGAAAGCTCGCGATGTGCCACCTCCTGGTCCGGCGAGGCGCCATGCTCATCCGAGAGAAAATCGAGCAGGCTCGTGCCCGGATCCAGATCGAACGGTGTATCCAGCGAAGTCGTGTGCTCGTTGAGCGAGAGCACGTCCTGCACTTCCTCCGTGGTCTTGCCGAGCAAGTGAGCGATGTCTTCAAGGCTCGCGTCTCGGCCGTCCACGCCGCTCTTTTCCAGATGACGCTTGGCACGCAGCACCTGGTTGAGTTCGCGAATCACGTGCACCGGCAGGCGAACCGTACGCGCCTGATTCATGATCGCGCGCTCGATGCTCTGGCGGATCCACCACGTTGCATACGTCGAGAAGCGGAACCCGCGCTCCGGATCGAACTTTTCGATCGCGTGCATCAGACCCAGGTTGCCTTCCTCGATCAGGTCAAGCAGCGGCACACCGCGGTTCAGATAGCCTTTTGCGATGCTCACGACCAAGCGGAGGTTGCGCTCGATCATGACCTGGCGCGCGGCAAATTCGCCCGCCTTGGCCAGCGTCGAGAAATGCAGTTCTTCCGCTGGCGTCAGAAGCGGCTTGATGCTGATGCGATTGAGATAGTGCTGAACCGTGTCGGCGGCCAGTTCGGCCTGCAGCACCTTGCGGAAATCTTCCTCGGGTGCGGCCTCCTCTGCCTCTTCACCCTCGTCCTCTTCTTCATCCGGCTCGTCAGCACTGTCCGACGTGTCGTTGAGATCAGCAGAATCGGAGGCAGGTAGATCGTCGACCAGCGCGTCGACGACTTCGATCTCTTCAGTAGGAGGCTGTGCCGCGCCGCGCGCACGCCGCCCCGCGCGCCCATTTGGGGTGCGCTGGCCCTCTACAGCAGCGTCGATGTTGTCATCGGCGGGGGTGATGGGCGTGGCAGCTTTCTGGCGCGGCATGCATTCCTCTATTGAGGCGGCAAGTAGCGCATCGGATCGACCGGCTTACCGTTGCGGCGCACTTCAAAATGAAGCTTCACGCGATCCGCATCAGTACTGCCCATTTCGGCGATCTTCTGCCCTTTCTTGACCGTGGATTGCTCGGTGACCAGAACCTTGTCGTTGTTGCCGTAGGCGGTCAGGAACGTGTCGTTGTGTTTGATGATGACAAGATTCCCGTACCCACGCAAGGGTCCAACGTGGATCACTTTTCCGTCGTCGGCAGCGACCACGGCATCACCACGTTTGCCACCAATGTCGATGCCCTTGTTGCTCTTGTCATCGAAACGGTTGATGAGCGAGCCGCGTGCCGGCCAGGCCAGCGAGATTGCGCTGTCGCTTGCCCCGGCAGGAGCGCCGGACGACGCTGCGGACGGCGGCGTGGCGGGCGTCGAATCGACCGGCTGCGTAGTCGTGTTAGGCGGGCGAACCGGTGTGACGACGGCCGCGGTGCTGCTGACATCGGCGTTCGGCGGAACAACGCGTAACAGCTGATCGACTTCGATCTGGTTCGGATTGGCGATGTTGTTCCACGCCACCAAATCTCGCGGGGCCTGGCCGTTGCGCAGGGCGATGCTGTACAAGGTATCGCCACGCTTGACTCGATAGTAGCCGGGGGGCGGCGGCTCTTGCGACGTGGCCCCGGTGCTGCCGGCGCGCGAGGTGCGGTCGAGAACGGGGGCCTGATTGCCGGAGGATGCGCAAGCCGCCAATAGTGCGGCCGACACCATCGCCACGGCGAGCCGGCCTGCGCGTGCGGGGCTTGGACGGTTCATGGAGCTCCGGGAAATGAACATGCTAAACAGTTCCTGATTTTAACGGGACAAAGAAAACGCCTTCAAGCGCGGTACTGTGAAACTGGAAGCGGCTGCGGCGCTCGATGAGAACGAGCTGCTGCGCCGGGCCGCTGCTGCGGTCGGTGGCCACAGGGGCGATCAGCCGGCCGCCAACGGTGAGCTGGTCGAGCAGCGCCTGCGGCACCTCCAGCCCCGCCGCCGCCAGGATGATGGCGTCAAACGGCGCGGCCTTCGGCAGCCCGAGCATGCCGTCGCCATAGTGCAGACGGATGTTTGGCACGCGGAGTGGCCGCAAGTTCGCTTTGGCTTTTTCATGCAGCGGCCGAACGCGCTCGATCGAATACACCTCGTCGGCGAGCTGCGCCAGAACGGCGGCCTGGTAGCCGCAGCCGGTACCGATTTCCAGCACGCGCGCGAGCGGCAGGCCGGTGCGACTGGGCCGCCCACTCAATAACAACTCAATCATCCGTCCGACCACCGACGGCTTCGAGATCGTTTGCTGATGGCCGATGGGCAACGCGGAATCTTCGTAGGCTTGCGAAGCCAGGCCGGCATCGACGAACAAATGGCGTGGCACGGTGCTGATGGCTGCCAGCACGCGCTTGTCGCTCACGCCGCCGGCTTGCACCCGACCGACCAATGCCTGACGCGCACGGTCCGACGCCATACCGCCAGCCGCCGCATGTGCTGCGGCTGTGCGGGCCTGCACCGCGCTCGCAGCAACGGCGCCGACCGCAGCGTCGACACCCGCCACGCGCTGCGGCGCAGGTGCCGGGGCGGAAGCCGGCGACGCGCGCTCGACCGATGCCGCACGCGCCGGCGTAGGGCGTGACACCGCGCTCACCCCGGACGAGATGCGCGTTTCACGCTGGCGCTCCACGGGCTTGCGCTCGACGACTGCATCGAGCGTCAACGGAAAACGCCGGTCGCGCGGACGTTCAGACATGAGCCACCATGCCGATCATGGCGTCTGCCAGCGGCGCACGGTGCGCAGTTGGGCCGTATCGGTCAGATCAAGCTGCAGCGGCGTCAGCGAGACGAAGCCGTGCGCAACGGCGTGGAAATCGGTGCCCTCGCTGGCGTCTTTAGCATCGCCGGCGGCACCAACCCAGAAGATCGGCTCGCCGCGCGGATTGGCCTGACGGATCACCGGCTGGGACTGGTGCCGCTTGCCCAGACGCGTCGCACGCCAACCCGCCAGCTCGGCGTACGGCAGATTCGGGATATTGACGTTCAGCAGGACCGGCCCATCGAGCGGATCGGACAGATAGCGCTCGACCACCTCGCGGGCCACGCGCTCGGCGGCGTCGAGGTGCGTCCAGCCCTTGTCAACTTGCGAAAACGCAATCGACGGAATACCGAACAGATGGCCTTCGATGGCGGCGGCGACGGTGCCGGAATACAGCACGTCTTCGCCCATGTTCTGGCCCTGGTTGATACCGGAGACGACCAAGTCGGGCTTCTCTTCGATCATGCCGGTCAGCGCAATGTGCACGCAGTCCGTCGGTGTGCCGTTGACGAAACGAAAACCCTTCTGGGCACCTTCCGTCGCCTCGAACACCGAAAGCGGACGCTGCAGCGTAAGCGAGTTGGAGGCGCCGCTGTGGTTCTGCTCCGGCGCGACCACCGTCACGCGGCCCAGCGGGCTCAGCGCACGATACAGCGCCGCGAGCCCGGGGGCGAGGTATCCGTCGTCGTTGGCAATGAGAATATGCATGGCGCGGATTGTAACCGAGCAACGTTCGCGAATCGTGCTCGCGCATACGTCTGCACGCTTACAAAAAATGCATCGACAAGCCGCGGGATTCATCGCGCCCGGCCAAATCGAACGACCGTGCTTTTATTCGGTTACACTGCCGGACGAGATCGCGTGCAATGCATGCGAGATGGCGAACAATCCAACGCAAGACTGTTGAGGAGACACATGATGAAAGCCGTCGTCTGCAAGACCTGGGGCCCGCCCGAATCGCTGGTGATCGAAACGCTGCCGGACCTCTCGCCCGGCGCCGGCGAAGTCGTGATCGACGTAAAGGCCGCGGGGGTGAATTTTCCTGACGTGCTCATCATCCAGAACAAGTACCAGTTCAAGCCGGAGCTGCCGTTTACGCCCGGCTCGGAAGTCGCGGGTGTGGTCAATGCGGTCGGCGAAGGCGTGTCGCATCTGAAGGCCGGCGACCACGTGATCGCGTTTCTTGGCCAGGGCGCGTTTGCTTCACAGGTCAAGGCCTCGGCCAAGGTAGTGATGCCAATGCCGCCGGGCATGGCGTTCGACACCGCTGCCGCGTTCACGCTCACCTATGGCACGTCGCACCACGCGGTGGTCGATCGCGGGCAACTGAAGGCCGGCGAAACGATGCTCGTGCTCGGCGCCGCAGGCGGTGTCGGACTGGCCGCTATCGAGATCGGCAAGGCGATCGGTGCGCGCGTCATCGCTGCGGCATCGAGCGACGAGAAGCTGGCGGTCTGCAAGGACCACGGCGCCGACGCCCTCATCAACTATTCGACCGAAGACCTGCGCGAGCGCATCAAGGAACTGACCGACGGCAAAGGCCCGGACGTGATCTACGACCCGGTCGGCGGCATCTACGCGGAACCGGCGTTCCGCTCGATCGCCTGGCGGGGCCGCTACCTCGTGGTCGGATTTGCCAACGGAGAGATCCCCAAGATGCCGCTGAATTTGGCGTTGCTGAAAGGCGCGTCGCTGGTGGGCGTGTTCTGGGGCGAATTCGCGCGCCGCGAGCCGAAGGCGAATCTGGCGAACATGATGCAGATGCTCGGCTGGATGCAGGAAGGCAAGATCCGGCCGCATATCTCTGCGCGCTATCCGCTGGAGCAGACGACGCAGGCGCTGCTGGACATGGCGGCGCGCAAGGTGACGGGCAAGGTCGTGATCCAGCCTTAAAAACGTCAGCGCTGAACGAAAAAAGCCGCGCAGGTTGATCGCCTGCGCGGCTTTCTTCTTTGATGCAACGGTCTATCAGGCCGCTTCTTCCAGCGTCGGATAGTCGGTGTAGCCCTTTTCCTGGCCGCCGTAGAACGTTGCGCGATCCGGCTTGTTGAGCGATGCGCCGGCACGGAAGCGCGCCACCAGATCGGGATTGGCGATGAACGGGCGACCGAACGCAACGGCATCCGCCAGACCGGAGGCGATCATCTGTTCGCCCTCTTCCGCCGTGTATTGACCGCACACGATGAGCGTGCCCTTGAAGGCGTCGCGCAGTTGGCGACGGAAATCGTTGCTCAGCTCGGGGCCGCCGGCCCAATCCGGCTCCGCGATGTGCAGGTAGGCGATGCCGCGCTTGGTCAGCTCGCGCGCAAGGTACAGGGCGCTTTCTTCAGCTTGTTCATCGGCAATGTCGTGCGCGACGAAGTGCGGCGAGAGGCGGATGCCGACGCGGTCTGCGCCAATCTCGGCGATGGCGGTGTCGACGACCTCGAGAATCAGTCGGGCGCGGTTTTCCAGGGAGCCGCCGTACTGGTCGGTGCGCTGGTTGCTGTTGGTCGACAGGAATTGGTGCAGCAGGTAACCGTTGGCGGCGTGGATTTCAACGAAATCGAAACCGGCGCGACGTGCACGCAGCACGGCCTGGCGGTATTGCGCAATCACACCGGGGATTTCTTCCGTGGCCAGGGCACGCGGCTCGCTGGTCGGCACATTGGCGGGCGTGCCGTCCGGCTGGACGACAAAGCTCTGCGCGCCCTTGGCGACGATGGCGGACGGCGCGACGGGAGCCTGGCCGTTTTCCTGCAGCAACGTGTTCGAAATACGGCCCACGTGCCACAGTTGTTGCGAGATGCGGCCGCCCTTGGCGTGCACGGCATCCACCACTGCCTTCCAACCGGCTTCCTGTGCGTCGGTGTACATGCCCGGCGTCCAGGCGTAGCCCTGGCCCTGGCGGGAAATTTGCGTCGCTTCAGTGACGATGAGGCCAGCAGTGGCACGCTGGGCGTAGTAGGTCACGTTCAGTTCGGTCGGCACGTCACCCGGCTGGCCAGCGCGCGAGCGCGTAAGCGGCGCCATGACGACACGATTGGCGAGGGTCGTACGGCCGGTCTGAACCGGGGACAGCAGTTGTTGAGTCATATCAGCTCCTGAAAGGCACTATTCGACCGGTCATCTAGAACCGGAATCAAAGAAAAAGCGAGGAACGTGCCTCGCCGGCAATGGGTTTCAGATTGGAATCAGTGTTTTGGCTTGGCGAGCAGCATTTCGGTTTGCGCGACACAGCTCTTGAACGCGTCGACCGTGCGGTGCGCCTTGGCCAGCAGTGCACCGCCCATCCACATGGCGTACAGGCCTTCGGCCAGTTCGTGCGCGTCCTGCGCGGGCGCCAACGAACCGTCGGCGACACCGGCCTCGATTGCGGTGGCGATGCGCTCGACCATGCGCGTCATCCCTGCCGACAACACCTTGCGCATCGGCTCCGACAAATCCGACACCTCTCCCGACAGCTTGACCGCGAGGCACGTGACTTCGCATGCGCTGCGCTCGTGCAGATCGATCCAGGCCATGAAATAGCGCAGCAGCCGTTCACGGGCGGTGATGCGCGTGTCGTTGAAGAGGCTGACAACGCCCGCGTCGTAGTCCTGGAAATAGCGCTCCAGCATGGCAACGCCAAAGTCTTCCTTGGACCCGAAGTAGTAATAGAACGAACCCTTCGGCACCTGCGCACGGCCCAGGATTTCCGCCAATCCGACGGCCGAAAAACCGCGCCCGAGGATCAGCTCGGCACCGGCGTCCAGGATGCGGTCGCGGGTGTCGTGCCGGGCTTCGGCGCCTTCAGCGGTGACGGGTTCGGGGTGCTTGCTCATGATGGGTGGCATTGTAGTAGACCGACCGTCTAGTTGCATGACCCTGCTCACGACAGGGTCGATGTGACGTTTGCGTCGTCCGCGCGCGCTCAGAGCTTTTCCGTCTCGCCGCTTTTCGGCTGCCAGCGCATCAGGCGTTTTTCCATCAAGCCGACGAGCCAATCCAGGACCAGCGCGAAGACCGTCAGCACGACGATGCCCGCAAACACGGTATTGATGTCGAACGTGCCCTCTGCCTGCAGGATCAGGTAGCCCACACCGCGGGCGGAGCCGAGATACTCCCCCACCACTGCCCCGACGAACGCCAGGCCCACCGACGTATGCAGCGACGAGAACACCCAGCTCGTCGCGCTCGGCAGATAGACGAAACGCAGCAGTTGCCGCTGCGATGCGCCTAGCATGCGCGCATTGGCCAGCACGACCGGGCTGACTTCCTTCACGCCCTGGTAGACGTTGAAGAAGACGATGAAGAACACCAGCGTCACCGCCAGCGCGACCTTTGACCAGATCCCCAGCCCGAACCACACGCCGAAGATCGGCGCCAGGATCACGCGCGGCATCGAATTGGCCGCCTTGATGTACGGATCCAGCACCGCCGAAGCCGCGGGGCTCAGCGCCAGCCACAAGCCGGCGCCCAGGCCAGTGGCGGTGCCGATGGCAAAGGCCAGCACTGTCTCGGCCAACGTCACGCCAAGGTGTTGATAGATATCGCCTTCAGAAACGAACCACGCCCAGATGCGCTGGGCAACGATGAGCGGTTCTCCGAAGAAGAACGCAACTTCCTGCGAGCGCGTGGCGAAGTGCCACACGCCCAACGTGACGACGAGCAGGCCAAGCTGCCAGGTGCGCAGCGCGATGGGGGAAAGCGGACGGTTAGCCATGGATGCAATCGATCAGATTCAGGTCAAGCCACGCGGCGGTGCTGCGCATAGCCCTTGAGGACTTCCTCGCGCAGGACGTCCCAGATGCGCGAGTGCAGGTCGACAAAGCCGGCCTGGTCACGAATCTCGGCCACATCGCGCGGGCGCGGCAGATCGATGGTGAATTCGCCGATCGGGTGCGTGCCGGGGCCGGCCGCCAGCACGACCACGCGGTCGCTCATGGCAATCGCCTCGTCCAAATCGTGCGTGATGAACAGCACCGCCTTGCGCTTGGCGGCCCAGAGGTCGAGCACCTCGTTTTCCATCAGCTGGCGCGTCTGGATATCGAGCGCGGAAAACGGCTCGTCCATGAGGATGATGTCGGGGTCGAGCACCAGCGTTTGCGCGAGGCTCACGCGCTTGCGCATGCCGCCGGAGAGTTGATGCGGATAGCGGTCTTCAAACCCGGCCAGCCCGACGCGGGCGAGCCACGACATGGCGAGGTCACGCGCCTCCTTGTCGGGCATGCCGCGAAACTCCAGCCCGGCCATCACGTTGTCGAGCGCGCTGCGCCACGGCATCAGCGCCTCTGCCTGGAACATGTAGCCGGCACGACGGTTGATGCCGACCAGCGGTTCGCCAAACACGCGCACCTGCCCGGAAGACGGCTGCAACAGGCCCGCCGCCAGATTCAGCAACGTGGATTTGCCGCAGCCGGTGGGGCCGACCACCGAGACGAACTCGCCGGCCTGCACCTCCAGCGAGGTGTTTTGCACGGCGGTGTAACGCTGGCCCGGCGTATCGGGCGAGATGAACGTGCAGGTGATCTGATCGAACGAAAGCGCGGGATGGGGCATGGTCTGCGGTCCAAAAGCAATGCGCCCGGGCAAAACCGGGCGCGTTGCTGAAAGCCTGTGGAACTTACTTGTATTTGGCGTTGGCCTTCTGCACGAAGGTATTGGTGAAGGTCTGGTCGAGCTTGATCTGCTTGCCCTTCACTTCCGCATCAAACTCCGAGAGCGTACGCAGCGCCGTGGTCGGGCCGTCGGCGGGCATCGTGCCGTCCGGCGAGATCGCCTCACGCACCTTCTCCCATGCCGCCAAATACAGCGCACGGTCGCCGAGCAGATAGGCTTCGGGCACCGTCTTGACGATGTCCGAGGGGCCTGCCTTCTGCAGCCACTTGAGCGCGCGCACCATGGCGTTGGTCATCGCCTGCGTCGTGTTCGGATTCTTCTGGATGAACGCGGTGGACGCGTACAGGCAGCCGGCCGGCATGTTGCCGCCAAACACCGCCTTGGTATCGGCCAGCGTGCGGGTATCCGAAACCACGCGGACTTCATTCTTCTGCGTGAGCATCGACATCACGGGGTCCAGGTTGGCCAGGGCGTCGATCTGGCCTGCGCGTACGGCCGCAATCGCCCCGCTGCTCGGGCCCACGCCGATGATCGACACTTCGTTCGGCTTGATGCCGGCGCGCGCCAGCACGTAGTTGACCATGATGTTGGTCGACGAACCCGGCGCCGTCACGCCGATCTTCTTGCCCTTCAAATCGGCAATCGACTTGAAGTTGGGCATCGTCTTATTGTTGACCGCCAACACGATCTGCGGTGCGCGCCCTTGCAGCACGAACTCCTGATACATCTGGCCCTTGGCCTGCAGCACCAGCGTGTGCTCGTAGGCACCGCTCACGACGTCCGCGCTACCGCCGACCACAGCCTGCAGCGCTTTTGCACCGCCGGCAAAGTCGACGATTTCAACGTCCAGGCCTTCGTCCTTGAAGTAACCCAGACGCTCGGCAATCGTCAGCGGCAGGTAGTAGAACAGCGCCTTGCCGCCCACCGCGATGGTGACCTTGCTTTTTTCAGGTTTGCCCTGTGCCAGAACGGCGGGGCTGGCAGCCAGCAGGCTTGTCGCGCACAGTGCTGCGCCCATCCACTTTGCCCAGCGCCCAATGACTCGTGTCCCCATGCCTGTCTCCTGTTCTGTGGCGTTCACTGCCTTGGCGGCGATATTACCGCAACGATTTGCAACACAACATGCGGGATCGTCCTAGCTGCTTAGCTTTTGGCTTCGGCAACGATGCCCTGCGAAACGAGCGCGTCGATCTGCGCATCGGTGAGGCCGTGGCCGCGCAGGACGTCCCGCGTGTGCTGGCCCAGGCGCGGCGCGCTCGCCTGCACGGCGCCCGGCGTGGCGGAAAGCTTCGGCACCACGCCCGGCATCTCGACCTCGATGCCCGACTGCGCGCGCACGGTTTCGATCACGCCGCGTGCGCGGTAGTGCGGGTCGGCGGCAATGTCGGCGATGGTGTAGATCGGGCCGCTGGGCACTTCGGCCGCATGCAGCGCGGTCAGAACATCTGCGATGGGCAAGGTGCTCGTCCACGCGTTGATGGCTGCGTCGATTTCCTCGGCACGCGCGGCGCGGCCGTCGTTGCGGGCCAGGCCGGGATCGTCAGCCAGGTCTTGCCGGCCCATGTGTTGCATCAGGCGGCGGAAGATGTTGTCGCCGTTGGCGGCAATCAGAACGTATTCGCCACCGGCGCAGCGATAGGCGTTCGACGGTGCGATGCCCGGCAGCGCCCCGCCCGCCGGCTGGCGGATCGCGCCAAACACCGAATACTCCGGCAGCAGGCTCTCCGTCAGGTTGAACACGGATTCATACAGCGCCACGTCGATCACCTGCCCCTTGCCGCCGCGCGCGTCGCGTTCGTACAGCGCCAGCAGCACGCCCAACGCGCCATGCAAACCGGCGATGGTGTCGCCGAGCGACAGCCCCGCCCGGGCAGGCGGGCGCCCCGGCTCACCGGTCAAATAGCGCAGGCCGGCCATGGCTTCGGCAATGGCCGCAAAGCCCGGCTCATCCCGTTTAGGGCCCGTCTGGCCGTAGCCCGACACACGCAGCATGATCAGTTTCGGGTTGATGGCGGAAAGCGCTTCGTACGACAGCCCCCACTTTTCCATCGTCCCCGGGCGGAAGTTTTCGATCAGCACATCGGCTTCAGCAGCCAGCTTGCGAACAACCTCCTGCCCTTCCGGGACACGCAAGTCGACGCAGACCGATTGCTTGTTGCGCGATTGCGCCTCCCACCAGACTGACGTGCCCTCATGCAGCATCCGCCATTTGCGCAGCGGATCGCCTTGCCCCGGCGGCTCGATCTTGATGACCTGGGCGCCAAAGTCGGCGAGCGTCTTGGCAGCAAACGGCCCGGCGATCAGCTGCCCGAGTTCGAGCACACGGATGTCCTGCAAAACCTGTGTCGGCATGGTCGTATGGAAAGCGTTGAATTCAGAGTGCGGTGGGGTTGCCGAGCAGATGCGTCATCAGCAGGCGCGCGGAACTGGTCAGCGCATCGGGGTCGCGCACGCCCACCAGCAGGCGGCGATGTGCCCATTCGTCTTGGAGCGGCACGAGCGCCAGACCCGCGCCCGGCAGGCTCGATACATGCCCTTGTGCGGCGATGCGCGGCAACACGCCCACGCCCAGACCAGAGGCCACCATCCGGCAGACGGCTTCGAAGCTGCGTACCTGGATGCGCAGGCGCAGCGGCTTGCCCAGGCGAAGGCTTTCGTCGACCAGCTGCGCGGCCAGCGACGTGCCTGGCGGCAGGCTGACGAAGTCGAAATCCACGGCGTCGGCGAAATGGACCTGCTTGCGCCCGGCCAATGGATGTCCGCGCGGCGTGACCAAGGCGAGATCGTCTTCGCGGTAGTCGAACGATTGCAGCCCGTCGCACGGCGTACCGGCCGCGAAGATGCCGAGATCCGCCCGGTTCTCGCGCAGCGCGGCGACGATATCGCCGCTGTCCTGCTCCTCCAGCGCGATGCGGATGGCCGGATTGGCCAGCATGAACGCGGCCAGGTCGTCGGCCAGGAATTGCGTAATCGACGAGGTGTTGGCCCACACGCGCACCAGCCCCCGCGTTCCGGCGGCAAAGTCCGACAACGCACCCGCCATGCGCTCGACGTCCTGCAGGATGCCCACGGCGTGGCGGAAGCACGCCTGGCCGGCTTCAGTCAGCTCCACGCCCGCGGCATGGCGATACAGCAACGGCGCGCCTACGGCCGCTTCGAGATCGGAAATCCGCTTGCTCGCCGCGGCCACGGCCAAGTGCGATTGGCGGGCCCCAGCCGAGATGCTGCCCAGCCGGGCCACCGCCACAAACAGGCCAAGGGTGACGAGATCGAAGCGGGCGAGATTCATCGCGGAGAGCTGAAGGTGGGAAATACACAACATCGATGCAATATCAGGGCATGTTTCCTGCGCGTTTCATCCGGCCGTCATCCGCCCACGGTTAACATGGCGGGCTTTTGGCCGTTCCCCGATCCGAGAAGGGATTCTAACGGCGTTCTCCCTGCTTGCTGCCATGTTGCTTCCGTTCCGTCTTGCCCGCCTGACTGCCCTGTGCGCGCTCTCCCTGAGCGCCGGCCACGCCTTGGCAGCTGAAAGCACACCAGATGACAGCAGCAAGTGGGCGATCAACGATCCAGACCGCTTTGCCGTCCACGGCCAGGCGACGTACGTCTGGCAGCACGACCTGTCGTTCCACTCGCCGTACAGCGGGCCGAACAGCCTGTCGGGCAAGTCGACGACGAGCTATTCGGTCACGACGACGCTTGATCTGGGCATGCGCCTCTGGCAAGGCGCCGAAGTCCATATCAACCCCGAAATGGCGCTCGGTCAGCCGTTCTCGGGCCTGCATGGTCTGGCCGGATTCACCAACGGTGAGCTGGCAAAGACGGCCGGCCCGGATCCGACGCTCTACCGCGCACGCGCCTTCTTCCGCCAGACCGTTGGCCTGGGCGGCGGCACCGAAGACCAGGAAGCCGAGATGAACCAGTTTGCCGGCCCGGTCGACAAGCGTCGCCTGGTCGTTACGGCAGGTAATTTTTCGGTGCTGGACGTGTTCGACAGCGTCACGTACGCACATGACCCGCGCACGCAATTCCTGAACTGGTCATTCCTCACGCACGGCGCGTTCGACTACGCCGCCGATGCCCGCGGCTACACCTGGGGCGCGGCCCTGGAGTATTACGACGGCGACTGGGCGTACCGCATCGGCCGCTTCATCCAGCCCGAAGAGTCCAACGGCTTGCCGCTGGACACACGCATCGGCCGCCACTACGGCGATGTCTTTGAAGTCGAGCGCAGCCACACGCTTGCCGGCCAGCCAGGCAAGCTGCGCGTCATGCTGTTCCGCAACCGAACCAATATGGCGCGCTACAACGATGCCCTCGCCCTGGGTCAATCGACAGACAGCGCGCCAGATGTTAGCCTCACGCGACGCGACAACACCAAGGTCGGTGTCGGCATCGGCGGCGAACAGCAGATCAACGACGACATTGGCGTCTTCGCTCGTGCGTCGTGGGCGGACGGCAAGACGGAAACCTACGCCTTCACGGAAATCGACCGTTCGGTGTCGTTCGGCACGATCGTCAAGGGCAGCAAATGGGGACGTTCGGAAGACACGGTAGGCCTGGCCGCGGCCATCAACATGCTGTCGCCGGATCACCGCCGCTACCTGCAGCAAGGCGGCGTGGGCGTATTCCTGGGAGACGGCAAGCTGAACTACGCGCCCGAGCAGATCGTCGAGGCGTTCTATAGCTTCCAGGCGACCAAGCACCTGTGGGTCAGCGCCGATGTGCAATGGATTCGCAACCCCGGCTACAACGCGGATCGCGGCCCCGCCGTATTTTTCGGTACGCGCCTGCATACCGAGTTCTGACGTTCAGCGGCGCCGGCTCAGAGCTGACGCCGATCCAGCACCGCGCGGGCGATGGTGCCCGCGTCCACGTATTCCAGCTCACCGCCCACCGGCACGCCACGCGCCAGACGCGTTGCCTTGATGCCGCGGGCCTTCAACATCTCGCCGATGTAGTGCGCCGTCGCCTCCCCTTCGCTGGTGAAGTTGGTGGCGAGAATGACCTCAGTGCACGGCCCGCCCAGCGCAGGATCGGTCGCACGGGCCAGCAAGCGTTCGAGGTGGATCTCTTTCGGACCGATGTTGTCCAGCGGCGAGAGCCGCCCCATCAGCACGAAGTATTGGCCGCGATAGGTCAGCGTCTGCTCGATCATCATCTGATCAGCGGGCGTTTCCACCACGCACAAGACCGATGCATCGCGGCGCGTGTCCAGGCAGGTCTCGCAAACTTCCTGCTCGGTAAAGGTATTGCAGCGGCTGCAATGCTGGATGGATTCCGTCGCGTCAGACAGCGCCTGGGCCAGCTGCGCCGCGCCCTCGCGGTCATGCTGCATCAGGTGATAAGCCATGCGCTGGGCGGACTTGGGGCCGACCCCCGGCAGCACGCGCAAGGCCTCGACCAGCATCTGCAGCGCCGACGGCGTGCCTGGAGCGTTACGCATCACGCGTGCTCCAGAACAGTCTTGTGGTGCAGCACTTCCGGCATTGGATCGTAGAAGTGGTGCAGCAGCGCACGCCCGCGCTGGTACTCGGGCGACTGCCGGAAGCCGATGGTGTGGTCTTCCAGCGTCTGCCACTGCACGAGCAGCAGATAGTCGCTCGCCCGCTCCATGCAGCGCGACAACGACAGCGAAACGAACCCCCGCATCGCACCGATGATGTGACGCGCCTCGCCGAAGGCCGCCTCGAAGGCGGCCTCCTGGCCGGGCCTGACGTGCAGCAGCGCGGATGCAGCACCATGGCGCGATCCTGGCGGGCTTTGTTTAGAACGGCAGCTTGAAGCCGGGCGGGAGCATGCTCGCCATGCCACCCAGACCGGAAGTGAGCGAGCCCATCTTCTCTTGCGTAGTGGTCTCGGCCTTGCGCACGGCGTCGTTGAACGCGGCGGCGATCAGGTCTTCCAGCAGATCCTTGTCTTCGCCTTCGGCCAGCAGGCTCGGATCGATCGACACGCGCTTCACGTCGTTCTTGCAGGTCATCACGACCTTCACGAGGCCCGCGCCGGACACGCCTTCCACCTCGATCAGGGCAAGCTGCTCCTGCGCCTTCTTCATGTTTTCCTGCATCTGCTGGGCCTGCTTCATCAGCCCGGCGATCTGGCCTTTCATCATGGTCGTTGCTCCTTGAAATGGGTCATGCAAGGCGCGCCGCTCTCATGGGCGCGCCGATGTTCAATGTTCAGTCTTGGAAGTCGGTTCAGTGCGCGTGCGGTTGGATTGAACCGGGCACAACCTGCGCGGCAAAGTCCCGCACCAGCGCCTGCACGAACGGGTTGGCGGCGATGGCGTCTTCGGCATTGCGTTGGCGCTCGGCACGCTGCTCGGCGTCGACGGCTGCGGCGGTGGCGCGTGCCGGTCCGATATCGCACGCCACGCGAACGGGCGTGCCGAAGTGTTCCGTCAATGCGGCTTCCAGGCGCTCGACGACGTTGGCATCGGTCAGCGGAGGCAACGGCACACGCAGGCGCATCGTGACGCCTTCCACGGCTGCCAGCTCACTCTGGTAAGCCAGTTGCTGGGCCAGACCGCGTATCGGCAGGCTAGCGGCCAACGCCGGCCAATTGCCATCGAAGGTGGTGAGGCCGCTGGCGCTCAGGTCAGGCGGCGTAGCTGGGGCTACCGGCTCTGGGGCGACTGCCTTGGTCGGTGCCGACGCGGCTACCGGCGCCTCGATCTGTGCCGGACGTTCTGCCGGCTCAGGCGCTCCAGGGCGCACGCTCGAAGCGGAATCCCAGCCGGCAAACGCCGCATCCATCTCTTCAAGCGACGGCGAAGCCAATTCGCCCGGCATTTCATCCCAAGGCGGCGGGCCGTCGTCGGAAGGTGCAGCAGCCGCAACCGGCGGTTCACGCCGCTGCGGCGATGAGGCTGATGCCGGCACAGCAGGATTCGGGCGCGGGCCTGCCACGGGAGCAGGACGCGCGACCGGTGCCGGCGCCGCTACCGGCGTGGCGGCAGGTGCAGAAGCTCCGCCCCGACCACGACTCGACGCTTGGCGCGCAGCGGCCAATGCCTCCATGGCCGGCGAGCGACGCGCGGGTGCCGCAGCCGGCGCCTGCACAGCGGCTGCAACGGGTACCGGCGCGGGCGCCGGCGGGGTCGCCTGATAAGTCGCACGCGGCGCCTCAACCATCGGCTCCGCACGCGTCGCCACTGGCGCGGCCTGGGTAGCCGGTGCGGTGACCGGCGCAGTCGCTGTGACGGCAGGACGCGTCGACGTGGCCGGTGTTGCCGCCAAGGGCATCGCGCGCTTCCCGCCGCCGCCACCCGAAGGCGGCACCGCGTCCCCACCCGACTGCCCGGGCTGGAACGCCAGCATGCGCAGCAGCGTCATCGTGAAGCCGGCGTACTCATCCGGCGCCAGCGCCAATTCGTTGCGGCCCAGATTGGCAAACTGGTAGAACAGTTGCACCGACTGCGCATCGAACCGCTCGGCAAGCCGGCGCACGTCGTCGGCCTCGGGCCAGTCGTCTTGCACAGCGGCAGGCACGACCTGCGCCAGTGCAATCTTCTGCAACAGCGATGCAAGATCCTGCAGCGCGCCCGAAAAACTCAGGCTGCGCCCGGCCATCTCGTCCGCAATCTCGACAAGCGCGGCGCCGTTCTCATCCGCCAGCGCGTCGAGCAGCCGCACGAGGTAGCTTTGATCAATTGCGCCGAGCATGCCGCGCACGGCGGCTTCGCTGACCTCGCCGGCGCTGTACGCGATGGCCTGATCGGTGAGCGAAAGCGCGTCGCGCATCGAACCTTGTGCGGCCGCCGCTAGCAGACGCAGCGCGTTCGGCTCGTGGGCGATGCCCTCTTCCCCGAGGATGCGATCGAGGTGAGACACGATGTGTCCCGGCGGCATCTGCTTGAGGTTGAACTGCAGGCAGCGCGAGAGCACCGTCACCGGAATCTTCTGCGGATCGGTGGTGGCAAGGATGAACTTGACGTGCTCAGGCGGCTCTTCCAGCGTCTTCAACATCGCGTTGAAGGCGTGGTTGGTCAGCATGTGCACTTCGTCGATCATGTAGACCTTGAAGCGGCCGCTTGTGGGCGCGTAGACCGCACGGTCCAGCAGCTGCGCCATCTCGTCGACGCCGCGGTTGGAGGCGGCATCCATCTCGATGTAATCGACAAAGCGCCCGGCATCGATCTCGGTACAGGCGCGGCACACGCCGCAAGGCTGCGCAGTGATGCCGCCCTGCCCGTCCGCGCCGACGCAATTGAGCGATTTGGCAAGGATGCGCGACAGCGTCGTCTTGCCGACACCGCGCGTACCCGTGAACAGGTATGCGTGGTGCAGGCGCTGCTGTTCGAGCGCATGCGTGAGCGCTTTCACCACGTGTTCCTGACCGACCAGCGTGGTGAAATCGCGAGGGCGCCACTTGCGGGCGAGCACTTGATAACTCATGCGGCGGATTGTAGCAAAGCGAGGTGGATTTCCGACGCGGTTTTGGAGGGGTCAACCGCCATGCGCGCCGAGCGAATTGCAAGGATATTCAAGTGGGGACGTGCGAGTCGGTTACAATGGCGGTCGGACGGGCCTCCTCGCATGGTGGCGCGGTCAACCTGGTCAGGTCGGGAACGAAGCAGCCACAGCCGTTTTCCGCCAGTGCCGAGGGTCAGGCTCGTCCCCCTTCTCTTTTCCCTTCCGCATCACCCTTCGCCTTTTCGTCTGTCCTGCCCGCGTCAGAACAACGCGCCTTGGCTGTCGTCGTGTGACGCCTGTACCGGCTTGGGCAGCGCATCCAGGCCGATCCACTCCCCTTGCGCAGTCGCCACGCCCGCACGCACGCTGCGCCCCGGATACATCGGCGCGACGGCGGCCACATAGCCGCGCAGCTGGTCCGCATAGGCGGCGCGTTCGACGGGCAGCAGGCGCAGCTTGTAGTCGACCACGAGGATGTCGCTGCCACGTTCGATCAGGCGATCGATGCGCAACAGCGCACCGTCGGGGCCGAACAATTCGATCTCGTTATGCGCGGCGTCGAAGTGCGCGGGGTCGAAGACATGCGCCAGCGCTTGGGCGGAAAGCATCCGGCGCACGGCATCGGCGGCACGTGTGGCATCGGCTTGCGTGACGCCGGTCGCGCCGAACCAGCGCGCGATCGTCTCGGCGTCGGGCGCCTGTTCGGGCAAGCCCCGGCGCGTCAGGCGCTCGAGCACCGCATGCAGCAGTTCGCCCTGCGCCACGGCGCCTTGGTCGAACACGATATCGGCGGGCCCCTCGGCGGATGCGCCAGCCGCACCGACACGCACCGTCACCGTCAGCGGCGCGCGGAAGTCGTGGTAGGAAACGGCCTCCGCCGCGGCCGCGTTGACGGCCGAATCGGTTGCGCCATCAAGCATCGGCGCGGGTGATGCGACGCCTGCCGTAGCGAGCAACGTGTACCAGCTGGCCGTGCCGTCCACTTCGGGCGCATCGCCCTCGTCGACAGATTGGGCCGCCGTGGCATCACGCTTGTTGGCGACGCCGGAAACGATCAGCGCTTGCCGCGCGCGCGTCATCGCCACGTAGAGCAGGTTCCAGTTCTCGCGTTCCGCAAGCTCGTTTTCCTGCTTGAAGAGAGACTCGCGCGCCAAGCCACGCTCGGATGTCTTGCCAAACGCCGAGAAATGCGCGGGTGCCGGCGCGCCGGGCGGCCAGTCGATCAAGATCCCGGCGGTGTCGACGCGCGCGTCGCTGTGATGGCTGTCGAGCAAAACGACGAACGGCGCTTCGAGCCCCTTCGACGCATGTACGGTCAATATCTGTACAGCGTCGAGCCCTTCGCTGGCGACTTCGGCGTCAATGGCATCCGGCGCGTCCGTGTCGCCCTGCATGCCTTCGTCGGGGCTTTCGTCCTCGTCGCCTTGGCGGATGGCGCGCAGCTCCGCCATGAATTTCGGCAGGCTCGGATACCGGCCGCCGTCCAGATCGAGCGCGAGCTTCAAAAATGCATCCAGGTTGGCGAGTACTTGGTCGCGATTGGCGGCGGGTGCGCGCTCAGCGTAGCGGCGCTTGAGTTCGCCGGTGTAGACGATGTGATCCAGCAGATCGTGCACCGGCAGCGTGGGCGCCACCGCCAGCCAACGCGACAGCATGCGATGCGCGTAACGGAAAGTCGCCGATGCGTCAGCGTGACCCGCCAACGCGGTCAGCCGCTCCCACCATGTCAATGCGACGGCACCTTCGCCAAACTGCGCCAGCGCGATGAGGTCGTTGTTCGAGGCGGCAAAGACCGGGCTGCGCAGCACATGCGCGAGCGACAAATCGGCCTGCGGGGTCATCAGGAAATCGAGCAGCGCGCACAAATCGAGCGCTTCGAGCGTTGCGAGCAGACCGCCGCGGCGCGGACTCAGATAAGGCACACCCGCGTCGCGCAGCGCGCGTTCGTAATCGGCGAGATAGCGCTTGCGGCGGACGAGCAGCTGGAAATCGCTCCAGCGCACAGGACGCTCGACACCGCCTTCGCGAATGCGCTCATTCGCGTGCAACGCATGCAGGCACGCAGCCACCTGGCGGCCTTCCGCATATCGCTGCGAATCGCCGGCCTCTTCGCGCGGTTCGGTCAGCGTATCGCGGGGTGCAGCTTCGTCGGCCTGCTCGACTTCAGGCACGGGCACCAGCGGCAACAGCAGCGCTTGGCCCACAGGCGCATCCACGGCGGTGCTTTGCTCAGCGTAGATGGGATAGTCGCCGCGCGCCCGCGCCTGCAGGAACACGGCGTTGACCCACTCCAGCACGGCCGGCGCATTGCGACGCGTGCGGTTGGTGCGCAGCACGGTCGCGTTGAATTCAGCGACCAGCATTTCCCGCGCAGCATCGAACAATCGCGCATCCGCGCGGCGGAAACGGTAGATCGATTGCTTCGGATCGCCCACCAGAAACACGCTAGGCTGCGTGCCGGTGCCCGCATAGCCGGCCAGCCAGCCTTGCAGGATGCGCCACTGCATCGGGTTCGTATCCTGAAACTCGTCGAGCAGCAGATGCTTGTAGCGCGCGTCGAGCCGCACCTGGAGGTAGGCGGCGGTATCGTCTTGCTGCATCAGGCGCGCCGCTTCCCATTCGAGATCGGTGAAGTCCATCGCCCGCGCCTGGCGCTTGTACGCCTGATAGCGATCGATGAGCGCGTCGCCCAGCGCAAACAATGCAGCGTTGACGGCGCGCACGCGGGCTTCCTGGCGGCGGGCTTGGATGGTGGTCAGCGCCTCGCAGAGCGTGGTGTGCAAGGTCACCAGCGTTTGCGCGTGCTCGTCGCCGACGGCTTTGATGAGCGCCTTGGTCGGCTTGCACGCGCGCGCCTTGCCGGCCTGCGTGTGGAAAGCGGCAAACAGCACGTCAAAGGCCTGCGCGCGGGCTGCCTCATCCGACAGGTCCATTCCGCGCGCCGCGGTGACCGCAGATTCAATGGCCACCGCACGCTTGCCCTCGGCCGCACCGCCCTGCCCGAGCCAGCCGGACACGCGCAGCATGTCGGCGAGCAACGCTGCATCCTGCAGCGCTTCGATCAGCGGGTCGACCGTCGCATCGTCGCCGAGCAGCTCATCCAACGCATCCAGCGGACGACCGCCTGCCTGCGTCTTGTACGCCCACCAATCGCTGCGCTGATGGAACATGGCGTCGAGCAGGCGACTGGCCTGGAAATCGCCGACTAGATCGGCAAGCGTTTCATACGCGGCGCGCAATTCAGCGTGATCCTCGGCGAGCAAGCCGCGCCAGAACGGCGCCCACGCTTCACGCCGCAGCCGCCCGGCGTCTTCACGCAACGACGCGCCCTGCTGCACGCCAGACGACAACGGCGCCCCGCGCAGCAGCGAACCAAACCAGCCGTGAAACGTATCGATCGCCATACGCGACGGCGATTCCAGCACGCGCGCATACAGCCCGCGCGCGGTCTCGATCAGCGCCGGTGCATCGCGCTCATCCACCGTGCGCGCGATGAGTTCTCGCACGACGCCTTCATCGTCGGCGCTGGCCAGCTGCGCGAGGATGTCGAGCAAACGCTGCCGCATTTCTTCGGCCGCCTTGCGCGTAAACGTGATGGCGAGAATGTCCGCCGGCGCAGCGCCTGCCAGCAGCAAGCGCAACATGCGCGTGACCAGCAGCCAGGTCTTGCCGCTGCCCGCGCACGCTTCCACGACCACCGAGCGCTGCGGATCGCACGCCGCGCGCGAAAAAGCCTCGGGCGAGACGGCCGCGCCGTCGCGTTCGTAAGCGTGATCGCTCATGCCTCATCCTCCGGTTCGCGGGGCGCGCCGTCGGTCCAATACCCCTTGCGGCACAAACCACGCGCCGCGCAATAGCGGCACGCCGATTCATCACCGAATGCCGGCAGCGGCGCACCGGCGGCGAGGGCCGTCATGTCCTTTTGCATCTGTTCGATCAACCACTCGACGACTTGCGTGAAGTCGGGCAATGCAACATCGCGCTTGTCCCCGCGCGCCTCGCCGTCCAGCGAAACCCAGCCGCCGGAGTCCGCACGCGCATCGAGCACGCCGTAGAACGGCAGCTGGCAATCCTCAAACGGCGTCTTGGCGCGACGCACGAGCACCATTTGCGATTGCGTCTTGTAATCGAGCACCGCCACGCCGTGTTCGTCGTGCACGTCAATGCGATCGATGCGACCGCGCAGGCGCAGCGGGCGCTCGTCCGGCAACGTGATGGACGTATCGACATCGACCTCGCCCGCCTCAAAGCGCCAGCCGTCGGCCTCGCGCGCGGCCTGCCATGCCAGGTACGACGGCATCACGCCAAGCCAGCGCCGATAGAAGCGCAGCGCGTTGCCGTCATCGGCCAGGAGCGGGCCGAACTGCTCGTCGCTGATGGCCTGCAGCAATGCCTGACGATCCGCCGGATCGTGCATCGGCGCTTCCAGCAACTGCCGGTGAAAGCGATGCAGGATCGCGTGCAAAATCTCGCCGATGTCGCGTTTCTCCAGCTCGTCGGACACCTCTTCCAACTCGCCCAGGCGCAGCATGCGGCCGACGAAAAATTGGTAAGGACAGCGGCGCAGGCTGTTGTAAGCAGCCGCACTCAGCGTGGACGGCACTAGCATTGGCGCGGAGGGTGCCGGCATGTCGGTCGGCTGGCTGGTGGTCTGCAGGCTCGGCAACGTGACGGACGTATCGATATGCACGCCGCTCACCGCCAACCGGCGTTGCAGGCGTTCGAGCCAGCCGGAAAGGCGATGCGGCTCGCCGCGTCCGCCGTGGCGTTGCCAGGACAACACCACCTCGGGCTGATTGAGCAGCACTTCCGCCAAGTCCCGCGCCTGCTGCGCAAAGCGCTGGGCGCGGTCGGGCAAACCCAATTCACGGCGCACGTCGTTGGAGAAAAACAGCCACTCCGGCTGTGCGGACGGCAGCTGCGCATCGTCGCAGCCGACCACCACCACGCCATCAAAGCGCCGCATGCGCGCGCCATTCAGCGGCAGGATGACAACGCGCCGATCCGCCGGCGGTGAAGGCTCGCTGAAGACCGCGGATTCGAGCAGCATCGACAGCAACGCACGCCACTCGGTGAGCGAGAACCGCGCGCCCGCATCGGTGCTGCCGTGTATCGATGTGCGCAGACGATCAATCCAATCCAGCAACTGGCGGCCGGCATCGTCGTTCTGCAAGCCGGTGCGCATATGCAGGCGATCGAGCGTACCGGCCAGCAGCGTTACCCACGCGTCAAGCGTCGCGCTGCCTGCCCGGCGCCATAACGCCGCTTCGTCAGCCAACACACCGAGGCGATCGGCCAGGCGGCTGACCTTTACTTCGCCATCGGCTTCATTGGCGGAGCGGTCTGCCACCAGTCGGCGCAACCGCCCCCAACCGCCCGAAACGTTGTGCCGGCGCACCCGGCGCTCCAGTTCTGCGACCCATGCAGGCGTGGCAGTGCCGGCATCGGCGTCACGCAAACAGAATGGGCTTTTGACGAGATCCAGCAGCGCCGCGGTATCGCCGTCGCCCTGCACCACGTCGACCCAGCGCATGAGCGCTGCGGCGGCGCGCGTCGTCGAAAGCTTCCAGCCGGTCTCATCCCGCACCGGCACGTTCACGCGCGCCAGCAACGCGCGAACACGCCGCGCCACGATGCGATCCTGCGCCACCAACGCCAACGAGCGGCGTCCGGCGTTCAGCCAATCGACCAGCGTATGCGCAGCGAAGGCCGCTTCGTCCTCAAAGCGCGCGGCGCCGGCAATGCGCAGGATTGGCGCCGGCATCTGCGCATCGGCACCATCGTCCGCAGCCTGTGCGGCCGTCGCGCATTCGGGCCACGCGTGCAGCAGCAGGTCGCGAAAATCCGCATGCGTGGAAGGCGCCGCAGATGTACCGGTCTCGGGCGCATTCCAGTCGTAGCCGATGCTCAGCACCGGCACGCGCTCCGCGGCGCGCTGCAGGAAATCCAGATCGACCGCCTCGGCGTCCGTCGGACTCATCCAGACGACAGGGCCGTCCAGTTCGTCAAGCAGACGCCGCATGGCCCGCAAGCGCATGGGAATCGGGTCCGTCGCGCCTGACAGCAAGCGCCAGAACGTCAGCACAATGCGCGATTCGGTACCGAGAAAGCGTTCGGACAATTGCGCGTAGGTGCGCTCCAACGCCTCGGCCAACGCCGACTCCAGCTCATCGGGCCGTCCATCTGCGCCGCTGTGCGCAGCGTCCAGCGTCAGCCAGCGTTGCGACAGCTCATCCGACACCGTCACGAGCACCTGCGCGACGCCCCAGAGGGCGGCATCGTCCTGCGCACCGAGCGCTTCACGCAGCCAAGCCTGTGTCTTGAGGGCCTGCTGCACCGCAAGCAATCGCGACAGCGGCGTGCGCGCGGCGGGCAAACCTGCTTCCGGCGGCAAATCGAGCAACCAATGCCCCAAGGTCAGAATGCGCGGCAGCAAACGCAGCGTGCCGGCCGCCTGCGCGCTGGCATGCAGGGCACTGCGCACGCCCGGTATCTGCGCGGCGGTCGGCACGACGATCGTGGCGCTGCCAGAGTTTTGCGCATGCGCATCCAGAAAGCGCCATGCAGCGTCGGCGGCACGGGAAAGAAATGCTGGGCCAGGCGCGAAGGCAAGCGTCTGCATGCGTGGAATAGGGCGATATACCGGGAAGCGAAGACCTGCAGCTATCGGCGCGATAGCCACAATCAACGGTCAAATCGGTTGAAAATGGGGGCCTCGGTACTATATCAGCAGCACCCGCGCCGACAGTGGTCCCAATACACGCCGGTTCGTGTAATCGTGTAATGTATGGGTTCGGCGCACGTCGCCAGCTTTTACGAAATAACAGAGGTTCCCGCCATGAGCGAACAGATCAAGTATGTGAGCGACGCGTCCTTCGAGGCAGACGTGCTCAAGTCCGACAAACCCGTGCTGGTCGATTTCTGGGCCGAATGGTGCGGTCCCTGCAAGATGATCGCCCCGATCCTGGACGAAGTTTCCAAGGACTACGGCGAGAAAGTGCAGATCGCCAAGATCAACGTCGATGAGAACCAGGGCGTGCCGGCCAAGTTCGGCATTCGCGGCATCCCGACGCTGATTCTGTTCAAGAATGGCGCTGTGGCCGCCCAGAAGGTCGGCGCGCTATCCAAGTCGCAACTGACCGCATTCCTGGACAGCCACCTGTAAGCCGTTTTCGGCTGCGGGCAACCCTTCGCGTTGCCCCCCACACACGCTGGCGCACTTCCGCCTGGAAGCTCGCCAGCGTTGTGCTAAGATGGCAGCCAATCTGTTTCCCCGAGCGTTCGCTCGACCTTTCCCCCCTCCCCCGTTTCTCGTTTCGCCGCCCGTTCGGGCCCTTCCCTCATCTTTCGTCTATGCATCTGACAGAACTGAAATCCTTGCACGTGTCCCAATTGCTGGAAATGGCGGGGCAGCTGGAGATCGATAACGCGCAGCGCATGCGCAAACAGGAATTGATGTTTGCCATCCTGAAAAAGAAGGCGAAACAGGGCGAAACGATTTTCGGTGATGGCACGCTTGAAGTGCTGCCCGACGGCTTCGGTTTTCTGCGCTCGCCCGAGACTTCGTATCTGGCCAGCACCGACGATATCTACATCAGCCCGTCGCAGATTCGCCGATTCAATCTGCACACCGGTGACACGATCGAAGGCGAAGTCCGCACGCCCAAGGACGGCGAACGCTACTTCGCGCTGGTGAAGGTCGACAAGGTCAACGCGCAGCCTCCTGAGGCGGTCAAGAACCGCATCATGTTCGAGAACCTGACGCCGCTGCACCCGAACAAGCCGCTCACGCTCGAACGCGACATCAAGGCCGAAGAGAACATCACCGGCCGCATCATCGACATGATTGCCCCGATCGGCCGCGGCCAACGCGCACTGCTGGTGGCAAGCCCGAAGTCGGGCAAGACCGTGATGCTGCAGCACATTGCGCACGCCATCGCGACGAACCATCCGGAAGCCGAGCTGTTCGTGCTGCTGATCGACGAGCGTCCGGAAGAAGTGACCGAAATGCAGCGCACCGTGCGCGGCGAAGTGGTGGCATCGACGTTCGATGAGCCTGCCGTGCGTCACGTGCAAGTGGCGGAAATGGTCATCGAAAAAGCCAAGCGCTTGGTCGAGCTGAAGAAAGACGTGGTGATCGTGCTGGACTCGATCACGCGTCTGGCCCGCGCCTACAACACCGTGGTGCCGACCTCGGGCAAGGTGCTGACCGGCGGTGTCGACGCCAACGCGCTGCAGCGCCCGAAGCGTTTCTTCGGTGCCGCACGTAACCTGGAAGAAGGCGGCTCGCTCACCATCATCGGTACGGCGCTGATCGAAACCGGCAGCCGCATGGACGACGTGATCTACGAAGAATTCAAGGGCACCGGCAACATGGAAGTGCACCTGGAACGCCGCCTGGCCGAGAAGCGCGTCTACCCGGCCATCAACCTGAACAAGTCGGGCACGCGCCGCGAAGAACTGCTGATCAAGCCGGACATCCTGCAGAAGGTGTGGATTCTGCGTAAGTTCATTCACGACATGGATGAAGTCGAGGCGATGGAATTCCTGCTCGACAAACTCAAGACGACGAAGAACAACGCCGAGTTCTTCGACATGATGCGACGCGGCGGCTAAGTCTCCTGCCTGCATAGCGAAAAGCGCACCCGTTGTGGTGCGCTTTTTTATTGCCCCGTCAATCGCCTGTTTTCCCAGCGGATTTTCTCGTCAAAGTTGTGAAATTCGCTAGTTCATTTGCATTACAGGTGCCGGGCGCAAGCGTTTGCCACCATCGTCCTTAAACGTCATCGCAAAACAGAAACCCGGCAACCATACTGCAAGCCTGCCCTGGCTGAGCCGCCTCGGCAAAGAAGGAACCACACCAAAAATCGAACGGGGGAAACCATGCGCGAAGAGTCGCTGGAATGTGCTGCTGCGTGCCGAACCGTCGTAGTGGCGTCACGTGCGGGGATGGGGGAGATCGACGAGACGATTCTGGGTGCGGACTGGCACGTGCGACGCGTGACGTCAATGCGTGAGCTGGGCTGTGCCATTCGTGACGGCGTTCCCAAGGCGGGGTTGGTCGATTTCGGCAGCGCGTTCTCGGCTGCGGAGCTGGATTTGCTCGAGCGCTGCATGCAGGTGCCGCATGTGGGCTGGGTGGCCGCGCTGCCGCCGGCCATGCTGAATCACGAACGCGTACGCCAGCTCGTGCGCGATTACTGCGTGGACTACGTGCAGATGCCGCTGCGCACCGACGAGGCTGCGTATTCGCTGCGTCACGCCTGGGGCATGGCGTCGCTCGCGCAGGAAGTCACGCCAGCGCCGAAGGCCAATCATGCGCGCATGCTGGGCGAGTGCCCCGCCATGCACGGCCTGTTTCGCGCCATTCGCAAGGTCGCCCAAAACAGCGCACCGGCGTTCATCGCGGGCGAGTCGGGCACCGGCAAGGAGCTGACGGCGCAGGCCATTCATGAGGCGTCCTCGCGCGCAGGCGGCCCGTTCATTGCCATCAATTGCGGGGCGATTCCGCCGCATCTGATCCAGTCAGAATTGTTCGGCTACGAAAAAGGCGCCTTTACCGGCGCGCACCAGCGTCATATCGGTTGGGTCGAGCACGCCAACGGCGGCACGTTGTTCCTCGATGAAATCGGCGACCTGCCGCTCGAGAGCCAAGTCAGCCTGCTGCGCTTCCTGCAGCAAGGCACGATTACGCGGCTTGGCGGGCACCAGGCGATTCCGCTGGACATCCGCATCATTTCGGCAACGCACGTGGATCTGGAAGCGGCCCAGCACCACGGCGGCTTTCGCACCGATCTGTTTCATCGACTGTGCGTGCTGACCTTGTCCGTGCCGCCGCTTCGCGAGCGCGGCAGCGACATCGTGCTGCTGGCCGAACACATTCTGGCGCAGCACGCGAGCGAAGCCTCGCACCGCATCCGCGGCTTCACGCCCTGCGCGTTGCACGCGATGATGCATTACCCGTGGCCGGGCAACGTACGCGAACTCATCAACCGCGTGCGCCGCGCACTGGTGATGACCGACAACCGCAAGATCTCCGCCGCCGATCTGCACCTCGAAGGCTACGCATCCGTGTCGGGCCAGACGCTGGAAGAAGCACGCGAAGGTGCGGAGTCGGATGCCATCCGCACGGCCATCGCCCGCAACGGCTTTCATATGGGCATGACGGCACGCGAACTGGCGGTGTCGCGGGTCACACTGTATCGGTTGATGCAGAAGCACGGCATTCGGGCGGAGCATCCGCTGCATCCGGCTTAGGCATCGTCGCATCGGAGCGATTCCTCTCAGGAGGGCGCGGCTTGAGGCTGCGCCCTCTCGCGTACTTGGATGCGGCAGGAACGCTCGATCAGGACGCCCTCCTTCCCTCATCCGATCCATCCATGACCTGGTTCAATGCACCGGATTGAACTGCGGACGCGGAATAAAGCGGCGGCGCCAGCGCGGCGAACGCCGTGAGATTGGTTTGCATCGTGACCCCACTCGAGGATAGCGGCAGAGAAAAGAGTGCCCGCCGGGGGACGGAGCACGAAACCGTTGAACAGCTGCGGCGACAGGGCGTTCGCAGCACGTTGCGAAAGCGCCACATTTTGGTGCGTGCGGCGTCGCGCAACGCGTAACGAGACTGGCCAAAGACGGTCGCGGCGTCTGGAATCCGGCCTGGCAGCGGGCATATATCGATACACACCCCACTTCCGGGGGGATTGCGCAAGCCCCGTCGCCGTTGGATTGTTAAGCCACGCATGCGACGTACTCAGTTCGCCGTCCGTGAGCGCGGACACGACAGAATCAGTGGATGGATCGAATGCGCGGGTGGGAATGACACCGAAGGCGAGTCGCGCCGGCAACGTATCGGCGAGAACACTTCGAAGGGCGATCAGCAGCGTGATTGCACGCCGCACGATGAAATCGCCGTCTACTCCGGACGCCGGCCTCATGACGACCATGGCCGTGCGATTCGCGACCACTCCCGTCTTCTCGACCGTCCACCCAAACGGCAAACGTCGAGCACAGCGCTGCGCGAATGTCGGCATGGCTCGCTCCTCCCCGAAGGGTATAGAGCGACATCCATGCCATGACGGCTAACGCCTTGTTTTAACGGGATATTTTCCACGCAGAGAACCAAGCAACCCGGCATTGCACGCGATTTTTGTGTCGCGATTGAAACAGCTGGCGCGATAAAAATGCCGCTGCTGACGGGTACAGGCTCTCAGGTGGTCGAATTGCGCACCCTGGCAAACGCTGGGCTACAGTAGCCAGGACTCGGCAACGAAGGTCCCGAGGCATGGCCGTGGCGGCTGTCATTTTTGACTTCCGCCACTAAAATGATTCGGAACGGGGGTCTGCTCCGGCCTGTATCTCGCCTGGGCGACAAGGATGTTCGCAAGATCGGTAACAGGTCGAGAACAACGATGAACACTGTTTTGATCGAAGCCCATCCGTTGGTGCGTACAGGCATTGCGCACCTGCTACGGACGCTCAAGGGCGTCACTGGCGTCACTGTCGTCGAGCCAGACGAAGGGATGTTCGACGCCATCGAAACCAATGCCGACGCGGGCCTTCTTGTCATCGGCCTGCCGCTGCCACATCTCGATGAGCTGTCAGCCATCGGCGAGATCATGCACAGGCCGCACGCGCGCCACGTGGTCGTGCTGGCCGAATCCGAATCGCCCGACATCATCCGCACGCTCATGCAGATGGGCTTGTCCGGCTACACGCTCAAGCATTCGCCCGGCGAAGTCATCGCGGCCTCTCTTGAACTCGTGCTGGTGGGCGGTCAATACATTCCGGCCAGCGCCCTGCTACCGGAGTCGCGCCTGGATGGCGCGCCTAACCCGGCGCTGGCAGGCGATCCGCAGACCGATCCGAAGCTGCTCGGGATTACGCCGCGGCAGTACGAGATTCTGGTGCTGCTCTCGCGCGGGCATCCGGTCAAGACCATCAGCCGCATGCTGAATATCTCCGAAGCAACAGCAAAGGCGCATATCAGCACGCTGTATCGACGCCTGAAGGTCCGCAGCCGCACCGAAGCGGTGTACGTCGCCAATCAGCGCGGCGCGCGCCTGCTCTCGGTCGCCTGACTCCATCCAAAGCGAGAGCGCACGTCGCAGAGTCGCACGCGACGGCCGATATACTGGCCGCATGCTTTCGTCTGTTTTCCGCTGGTTCTCAGGCCGCGCACGTACGCGGCGCCTGGCGCGTTACGCCATCTCCGACGCGCTGTGGTCACGCGCGCTCGATGGCCTGCCCTTTCTGCTCGACTGGTCCGACACGGACCTCGCGCGCCTGCGTGAAACAGCCACGCTCTTCATCGCCGAAAAGGAATTCACCACCGCGCACGATTTGCCGCTCACCGACGACATCGTGATCAGCATTGCCGTGCAGGCCAGTGTGCCGATCCTGGAGCTTGGCATCTCGTGGTACGGCGGATGGCACGGCGTGGTGATCTACCCCGGCGAGTTCATCATCCGCAAGGAAGTCATGGACGAAGACGGCGTGGTCCACAACGTGCGTGAAGAAGCCGCCGGCGAAGCATGGGAGCACGGCCCGGTCATCCTGTCGTGGCAGGACATCGAACTCGGAGGTGCACTGGCCGAGCCCGGCGCGCAGCCGTACAACGTGGTCATGCATGAGTTCGCGCACAAGCTGGACATGCTCAACGGCGAGTCGGACGGCATCCCGGCGTTTTCATCGCGCCTGCATGGCAGCGTCGACCGCGAGCAATGGGCCGATGACCTCTACGCCGAGTACGACGCCTTTGCCCATCGTTGCGAGCAGATTCCGGAGCGCCGGTGGAGCGACGATCCGATCCTGTCGTTGCTCGACCCTTCTGGCGCAGAGCATCCGGCTGAGTTCTTTGCGGTGGCGTCGGAGGTGTTCTTCGTCGAACCGGTGGCCATGCTAGAGACGCTGCCGTCGTTGTACGCGCTCCTGCAGACCTTCTACCTGCAGGATCCGGCACGGCGCGTGCTGGAATCTGAACAACGCCAGGAGGGCTTCCTGCCATGACGATTCGCCAAGCGCTTCGTGCAACGCTGCTCGGTTGCTGCCTCGCTGCCGGTACGGTGTTGGCACAACCCACCGTGCCCGTGGTCCTCAGCATCACCGCGCAATTCGATGGGCAATCCGAAACCAAACGCGTCACGCTTGCGACGGACACGTCCACCACGGGGCAGCACGTTGCCTTGCTCGAACGTACGCATACGTACGACGTGGGCGGTTCCATGCCGCGCAAAGAATGGGAGACGCGCTTCGCCGCCGGCCTGCCCGACGACACGATCCCGCAGGGCTGCGACACCACCACGTGCCAATTCATACGTCACCGCTGGGCCAAGACCGGCGTCGACGTCACCCTGCGGCCGATGGTCGTGTCGGGCGAGTTTCAAACACTCTCCATCGGCGTAACGCTCCATCGGTTCCAGCCCTCCCCCGACGCGGAGGCCCCTGCCCGGGTCGATACCTGGACACGCAACCTCGACACCTCGTTGCGCATCGGCGACACCAAAACGATGGATCTGGACGGCCACGGCGTGCTGACGATCGAGCGCTTGGCCGCGCCGTGATCGAAATAGGCTTGATTAGTCACTTTTCGATACGCCGGCACGACGGATTTTGCGGCAAGCGCGTTGCTCAAGCCTTTGTTTCTCTGGCATAATTCTCGTTTCTCCACCCGGCAAGTGATTCGAGGGCTGGTCGCACGGTGGCTCCTACCCTTTGAGCACCTGAAGCGCGCCGCGAATTGGCTACCTCTACCCCAGGGCCCATCATGAAAGAAGGCATTCACCCGAATTACCGCGAAGTCGTGTTCCAGGACATGTCCAGCGACTTCAAGTTCATCACCCGCTCGACCATCCAGACCAAGGAAGTGATCACGCTGGACGGCAAGGAATATCCGCTGGCCAAGATCGAAGTCTCGTCCGAATCGCACCCGTTCTACACGGGCCAGCAAAAGGTTCTGGACACGGCCGGCCGCGTCGAAAAGTTCCGCAACAAGTTCGGCAGCAAGATCGGCAAGGCTGCCAAGTAATACCGGCGCCGGAGACGGCTCAGCGCATGACCCGCTCAGTGCAGACCGTCTCAGTGGTCAGAAAAAGGCAGCTCCGGCTGCCTTTTTTGTTTCTCGGCACATGGTAGGCCATTGATTCGGCCCCTCTTTACGATCCGCACGTCGCTGTGCAACCCCGGCCGGGCTCGCCCGGTCTGACACTCGATGAACACCACCCGCGTCTCGCGCATCCGCCTGACTGCCGCCGCCACCCGCGAGTTGCCGCGCTGGCTGCTGCTCGCCATCTGCGTCATCTACGGCCTGTCGGGGCTGTTCTCGCGCGACCCGTGGAAAAACGAAGACGCCGCGGGCTTCGGCGCAATGTGGACGCTGGCCACGGGCAATGCGCAGGACTGGCTGATGCCCAACATCGTCGGCCGCCCGATCGTGCAATCGGGGCCGCTGGTGTTCTGGATCGGTGGTGCCTTCATTCGCCTCTTCGGACAATGGCTAGGGCCGGCAGATGCGTCGCGCCTGGCCACCGCGCTCTTCTTCTTCGTCACCAGCGCGTGCATTTGGTATGGCGCGTATCTGCTGGGTCGCCGCGCAGAAGTCCAACCCTTTGAATTCGTCTTCGGCGGCCAGCCCAACACGCGTGACTACGGCCGTACGCTGGCGGATGGTGCGCTGCTGATCTTCCTGGCCTGTGTGGGCCTTGCGCAGCGCGGCCACGAGACGACGCCGCTCGTTGGGGCGCTGTGCTTCGTGGCGGTCGCGGTGTATGGCTTGATCCGAGCGCTCGACAAACCGGTGCACGGCAGCCTCATCTACGGCATCGGCATCGGTTGCCTGTCGCTGGCTGGCGGCCCGATCCTGCCATTGGCAATCACGGTGGCCGTATTGATCGCCGCACATGCTACGCGCGTGGTGCCACTGCGTCCGCTGCTGACAGTGGCGCTGCCCGTGTCGCTCGTACTCGGCTGCTCGTGGCCGGCAATGGCGTACTTGCTGGCGAATAATCCGACTGACGCCGTGACCTATATCCGCGAATGGGCGCGCTTCGATCGCCACCAATACGCGGGCCCGACCGCCCATTCGCTTGGCTTTGTCGCACGCAACCTGCCGCTGTTTGCCTGGCCGGTCTGGCCGTTGGCCGCATGGGCGTGGAAGAGCTGGGGCGGCATGCGTACCGCTCCGCATATCACGCTGCCGCTGGCTGTCTTCCTGCCGCAATTTGTGTTGCTGCTCATGCAGCCTCATCCGGGCGACGACGGTTTCCTCTTGCTGATTCCGCCGATGGCCGTGATGGCGACGTTCGCGCTACCCACGCTCAAGCGTGGGGCGATCAGCGCAATCGACTGGTTTGCGCTGCTGGCCTTCACCATTCTAGGCGGCACCCTCTGGCTGCTGTGGATCGCCAAGATGACCGGCTTTCCGCCTCAGCTTGCGCGCAACGTGTACCGCATCGTGCCGGGCTATCGCCCCGAGTTCAGTTGGACTGCACTGGTCTGCGCGCTGCTCGTGACTGCGGCGTGGGTGCTGATCGTCGTCTGGCGCACATCGCGCGCGCCCAAGGCCATCTGGCGCGCGGTGGTGATCTCGGCCGCCGGCACCACGCTCATGTGGGTGCTGATGATGACGCTGTGGTTGCCCACCATCAACTACGCCAAGACGTACCGCGATGTCGCGCAGTCCGCCGCCCTGGCGCTGCCGCGCACCTACACGTGTGTGCAGCCGATCCGCATGGGCGATGCGCAGCTCGCGTCGTTCGCATACTTCGGCCATATCCGTTTTGGCAGCGCCGAGGACAACTGCGACATCCTGCTCCGTCATGACCCGTATGACTACGGCGCGCCGACAAGCGTGTCGAACTACGAGTGGCGCCTGATCTGGGAAGGCCGCCGCCCCGCCGACCGCGACGAGCACTTCCGCATGTACCGCCTGACCGAGGCTGCTGCCGCCACACATCCGCCGCCCACACCGGCCACCACACGCCGACGCAAGCTGCGCCCGTAACGCATCCGGTAGCACGCACATGTTTGTCGCCGACGTCCGCCGCATTACCGCACTGGCTTGGCCGGTACTGATCGGCCAGTTGGCTGTGATTGCCTTCGGCGTATTGGATACGGCGATGGCGGGCCGCGCCTCGGCGGCGGATCTTGCTGCCATCGGGCTCGGCGGGTCGATCTACGTGACGGTCTACATCAGCTTGATGGGCGTGCTGCAAGCGCTCTCGCCCATCGCCGGACAACTGTACGGCGCGCAAAGGCACAGCGAGATCGGCGAGGAAGTGCGCCAGGCTGTTTGGCTCGGACTGGTGCTCGCGGCGATCGGCATGCTGATCCTGTGGTTCCCTGCCCCACTTCTCCAACTGGCGGACGCCACGCCGGAACTCACCGAGAAAGCCACCGCCTACCTGCGGTATGAAGCGCTCGCGTTGCCTGCAGCGCTCGGCTTCCGGATCTACTCCGCGCTGAACAACGCGTTGTCGCGGCCTGTGATGGTGACGGTGCTGCAGCTTGCCGGCCTCGTCCTCAAATTTCCGCTGAATGCGCTGTTCCTGTATGGCGGCATGGGCATCCCGGCGATGGGCGGCCCGGGATGCGCACTCGCCTCGATGATCATCAGTTGGCTCTGGTTTGTCGCTGCGGCTGCCATCCTGATGCGTAATCCAGCGTACAAGCCGTTTGCGATTTTCACGCAGTACTCGCCGCCCCATCGGGCGCGGCTGTGGGCGCTGGTACGCCTGGGTGTGCCGATGGGCTTCACCTACCTGATCGAGATCACGTCGTTCACGTTGATGGCGATCTTCATCGCACGCCTTGGCACGGTAGTCCTGGCAGGACATCAGATTGCCGCCAACCTTGGCGCGGTGGCCTACATGGTGCCGCTGTCCCTGTCGATCGCGACATCGACACTGGCTGCGCAATCGATCGGCGCGCGCGATCGCGTGGCGGCCCGGCGCATCTCGTTGAACGGCATCAGGTTGGCGGTGATGTGTGCGGTTGTCGTTGCCGCGGCGGTGTTGTTCCTGCGGCGGGAGCTGGTGGGGCTGTATACGACCGATGACGCTGTTCTGGCGGTTGCAGTGCCGCTGCTGCCTTTCATTGCCTTCTACCAGATGTTCGATGCGGTGCAGGTTATGACGGCGTTTATCCTGCGCGCATACAAGATCGCGCTCATCCCGACCGTGATCTACGCACTCTCACTGTGGGGCGTAGGCCTGGGCGGCGGCTATGTGCTCGGATTTGGACTGCTGGGGGACGTTGCGACGGCACTGCGTGGCGCAGCCGGGTTCTGGGCGGCCAATGCGCTCAGTTTGATGGTGGCCGGCGCGTTGCTGCTCAGCTATTTCAATCGCGTCAGCCGCACCGCCGATTAAAGCAAGCCATTCGCGGCCGCTTTAAAACGACATCAATCCGGATCGACTGGAATTGAATAGAAAGCGCAAAAGAAAAAACCCGCTGCAAGCAGCGGGTTTTGATTTGGCGGAGCGGACGGGACTCGAACCCGCGACCCCCGGCGTGACAGGCCGGTATTCTAACCGACTGAACTACCGCTCCGTGTCGGTTGCAAAATCAGCTAGAGACTGATTTCGCTAATGAGCTTCTGGTTAAGCTCTTGTTTTGGCGTCCCCTAGGGGATTCGAACCCCTGTACTCACCGTGAAAGGGTGATGTCCTAGGCCTCTAGACGAAGGGGACAGAAACTGTTTTGCAACGCTTTCTGTCTTACGCTGCGAAGTCCGCTACTATAACGAACTTTTTTGCGTTTTGGAAGCCTCTTTTCAAAATTTATTTTTGAATCGAATCTTCCGGCATTTTGGTGGAGCTAAGCGGGATCGAACCGCTGACCTCTTGCATGCCATGCAAGCGCTCTCCCAGCTGAGCTATAGCCCCAAGGTACTGCCTTTTACTGCTTGCTTCTTACTGCATTTCGCTTCGTGTTGCAGCGAAAACAAGAGTATAGGGGAAGTGTTTAGCGCTTGGCAATACCCTTTCGCAAAAATTTTTGAGCCGCATTCATCACGCAGCCAAGCGACGCAGAACAACGTCGCGACCGAACAGTTCCAGCACGGCATCAATCGACGGCGTTTGCAGTTGGCCCGCCACCAGCAAGCGCACCGGCATTGCCAGCTTCGGCATCTTCCAGCCCTGTGCAGCCAACACTTCCTTGAAGGCAGCGCCAATGGCCTCGCGTTTCCACTCAGGCAGCGCGCCGAGCTTCTCTGCCAGCGCGGCAATGCCAGGGCGTACGTCGTCGGTAAGATGCTGCGCGGCCAGTTCCGGCTCGACGGTGATATCCGTGCGATAGAACAGCAGCGCCGTCTGGGCGACTTCACGGAGCGTGTTGGCGCGATCCTTCACCAGCGCAATCACGTCGGCCAGCACGGGGCCGCCATCGACCTTGCCACCCAGCTCTTCAATGAACGGCTTCACCAGATCGGCCAGGCGCGCGTTATCGGCCTGCTTGATGTAGTGGTTGTTCAGCCAGGCGAGCTTTTCGGGGTTGTATTGCGCCGGCGACTTGCCCAGGTGCTCGAGGTCGAACCATTCGATGAACTGTTCGCGCGAGAAGATCTCGGCATCACCGTGGGCCCAGCCCAGGCGGGCAAGGTAGTTGACGATCGCCTCGGGCAGATAGCCCGCATCACGGTAGCCCGTGACGGCCATGGCGCCGTGGCGCTTGCTCATCTTCTCGCCCTGCTCGTTGAGCACGGTCGGCAAGTGCGCGTAGACCGGCGGCGTACCGCCGAGCGCGCGCAGGATGTTGATCTGGCGAGGGGTGTTGTTGACGTGGTCATCGCCGCGGATCACGTGGGTGATCTGCATATCCATGTCGTCGACGACCACGCAGAAGTTGTACGTGGGCGTGCCATCGGGGCGCGCGATCACTAGGTCGTCGAGTTCGTCGTTGGAGATTTCGATGCGGCCCTTCACGGCGTCGTCCCATACGACGCTCCCGCCAATGGGGTTCTTGAAACGGATCACAGGCTGCACGCCGGCCGGCGGCGTCGGCAACACCTTGCCAGGCATAGGGCGCCAGGTGCCGTCGTAGCGGGGCTTCTCGCCGCGCTCGCGTTGCGCTTCGCGCAGGGCGTCAAGTTCTTCGGTGCTCATGTAGCACGGGTAAGCCAGTTCCTGCTGCACCATCTGCGCGACCACGGCGCGGTAACGGTCCATGCGCTGCATCTGGTAGAACGGACCTTCGTCGATATCCATGTCCAGCCACGCCATCGCCTCCAGGATCACGTCGACGGCTTCCTGGCTGGAGCGCTCCACGTCGGTGTCTTCGATGCGCAGGATGAAATCGCCCTTCATCTTGCGTGCGAAGGCCCACGGATAAAGTGCCGAGCGGATGTTGCCAAGGTGGATGAAGCCGGTGGGGCTGGGGGCGAAACGAGTGCGGACGCGCTGTGTCATAGGAATGGCTGAACGAATAAGGCCGCGTGAGCGAATCCTGAGCGCGGATCCTGAGCGGCCTCTATCAAAACCGAAATTATAGCAACCGAGCTGCGCCTGTCTGGCCGATCCGTCGCCGAACTTTGGCACAATGGCGGCCGGCCGCAGCGCGCTCGGGTACGACCGAACACCACTGCGCGACATACCCAACCGCCCCAACCTCCTCATGCAACGCCGCCTCTTCCTGGGCGCCGCCGGCGCCTCGATGCTCTCCGCCTGCACCGTGACGGGCTTTTCGTCCGGCAAAACCGAAACGCCCGTGACCCCCGCCACGGCCGTGCTTCCGCCCACGGCCCAGCCAGCCACGCAGCCCCTGCGGATCGGATTGGCACTGGGCGGCGGCGCCGCGCGCGGTTTTGCGCACATCGGCGTGATCAAGATGCTGGAAGCCCAGGGCATTCAGATCGACTTCATCACCGGCACGAGCGCGGGTAGCGTGGTGGCGGCGATCTACGCATCGGGCATGTCGGGGCTGGAGATGAATCGCATGGCACTCAAGATGGACGAGGCCATGATCGCCGACTGGGCCCTGCCCTTCGGCACGCGCTTTGGCGGCTGGCTCAAGGGCGAGGCACTGGAGAAATACATCAACCGGCTGGTCAAGCAAAAGAGCATCGAGCAGATGCGCATTCCGCTCGGCATCGTCGCGACGGACTTGGCGAGCGGCAAGCCGATCCTCTTCCGGCGCGGCAATACCGGTCAGGCGGTGCGTGCGTCCTGCAGCATCCCGGGCGTGTTCCAGCCGGTAACGATCAGCGGTCGCCAATATGTGGACGGCGGCTTGGTGGCGCCCGTGCCCGTTACCTACGTCAGGCAGATGGGCGCGACGTTCGTGATTGCAGTGAACATCTCGGCAGACCCCGCCAACCAGGCGGTGTCTGGACAGGCCAGCATGCTGCTGCAGACGACGGCCATCATGGGCCAGAGCATCAGCAAGACGGAGCTGGCCCAGGCCGATGTGGTGATCACGCCTTCGCTGCCGTTTGTGAAGGGCAGCGACTTTACCGCCCGCAACGAGGCAATCCTCGCAGGCGAGCAGGCTGCCCAGGCCGCCATGCCGCTGCTGCGTGAGAAGCTGCATCTGACGCAGACCGTCGTGGGCGCCCCGCTGCCACCGCACTGACGCCGCCGTCAGCAGGCAACAAAAAAGACCGCCGCAGCGGTCTTTTTTCTATTGCGTGACAGCGAATCCCAGCGAATCAACCGCCGTACATGGCCAGCGGCTTGCCGGCGGCGTTCGGGTCGACGCGCTTGAGTTGCTCGACAAAGTTGTCGGCGCCGTCCTTGATTGCGGCACCGGAGTTGCCTTCGATGCGGCGGGCACCGTTGTAGCGCGTCACCCAGTACGAGGCGGTCATGTCGTCCACGCGGATCTTGCTGCCGGTGGACGGTGCGTGCACAAACTTGTTGTCGCCGATGTAGATACCGACGTGCGAGAACGTGTGGCGCATGGTGTTGAAGAACACCAAGTCGCCCGGACGCAGTTCAGCCGTGTCCACGCTGGTGCCGACGCGGCTCATTTCCACGGCGCGACGCGGCAGCAGGAAACCGAACGTGTCGTTGAAAACGTAGCGGACGAAGCCGCTGCAGTCGAGGCCCGATTCCGGCGTGTTGCCGCCGAAACGGTAGCGCAGCCCGATCATGCCCAGGGCGTTCATGACCACGTCGCCGGTCTTGCTCATCACGTTGGAAATGAGGCCCGGCTTGGCTTCGGGCTTGACGTCGGCGCGGACTTCCGTGTCCTTGAAGACCGTATCAGCATGCACTGCATTCGACACGATCACGCCGCAGCCGATCACAACCCCTACCGCCAGGCGCGCCATGGAATGAAGTACGAAATGCTGCATTGGCTCTCCCTCGGAAACTTGTAATGATGCGGTCGACATACGCCACCGCAAATGAGAACAGTCCGAATCTTGTTAAAACAATCTCGCAGGATGATAAAAGTGACACTTTGACTTGTCAAAGGTCGTTACAAATTCTTCGGAATCCACATGCAAATCATGTACTTAGACATGACTTTAGATGCGCATTCTTACAAAAACAGCGCGTCCAAACTGCACTGCCCTGGGGCGAAAACGGTGGATTTTACGGGTTATCCCGGGAGGGGATGAGCGAAGCCGCTGCCATCAGCTTGCAGGTGTACGGGTGTGAAGGCGACGCCAACACCGCTTCGGTGTCGCCCTCTTCCACCACTTTCCCGTCCTTCATCACCACCACGCGATGTGACATCGCACGAATGACCGCAAGGTCGTGGCTGATGAATAGATACGACAGGTTGTACTTTTTCTGAAGGGCTGACAGCAGCGAAAGCACCTGCTGCTGGATCGACACGTCAAGTGCCGAAGTCGGCTCATCGAGCACCAGCAACTGCGGCTTGAGGATCAGCACACGCGCAATGGCGATGCGCTGGCGCTGCCCACCCGAGAATTCATGCGGATAGCGGCCTAGCGCCGTGCGGTCGAGGCCCACTTCGCGCAGCGCCTCGATCACGCGGTGACGGCGCTCGGTGGCGTTAACGTGCGGTTGGTGCAGCGCCAGCCCTTCGCCGACGATCTCCTCAATCGTCATGCGCGGCGACAGCGAGCCGTACGGATCCTGAAAGACCACCTGCATGCGCGCGCGCACCGCCCGGCGCTCGTCGCGCGAAATGCGCAGCAGCGAGTTGCCCAGGAAACGCAGGTCGCCGCTCTTTGCCGTTTGCAGGCCCAGCAGCGTCTGCGCGAGCGTCGTCTTGCCGGAACCGGATTCGCCGACGATGCCGAGCGTCTCGCCTTCGCGCAGTTGCAACGACACGGCATCGACCGCGGTGAAGGGGTCAGTCCGGAACCAGCCGGCAAAACCGGGGCGATGGCGTTCGTAGGTGACGGTCAGCTTGTCGGCTTCGAGCAGCACGGGCGCCAGTGGCACCAGCGGCAGCACATCGCGCTGCGGACGGCTCTCGAGCAGGCGCACGGTATAAGGATGCTGTGGCGCGGCAAACACGTCGGCCGTGTTGCCCGTTTCGACCAAGACGCCGCGCTCCATCACGCCGACGCGCTCGGCAAAGGCACGGACCATGTTCAGGTCGTGCGTGATCAGCATGATGGCCATGCCGAATTCGGCCTGCAGCTCGCGCAGCAATTGCAGGATCTGCATGCGCACCGTCACGTCGAGCGCGGTGGTCGGCTCGTCGGCCAACAGGAGCTTGGGCGAACATGCCAGCGCCATGGCGATCATGGCGCGCTGTCGCTGACCGCCTGAAAGCTGATGCGGGAAAGCGTCAAACCGGCGCGGCGCCTCGGCGATGCCGGTGCGTTCCAGCAGCGCAATCGCTCGTGCCTTGGCGGCGCGCTTGTCCAGGCCTTCGTGCAATTCCAGCGTTTCGACGATCTGGTTGCCGATCGTGTACAGCGGGTTGAGCGCCGTCATCGGCTCCTGAAACACCATGGCGACGTCGGCGCCGCGCAGGCCGCGCATTTCGCGCTCGCTGGCGGCCAGCAGGTCGCGGCCTTCGAGCAGGATGCGGCCGCTGTAGTGCGCATCGGCCAGCAGTCGCATGATCGATAGCGCTGTCACGGACTTGCCGGAGCCCGATTCCCCCACCAACGCGAAGCGCTCGCCGGCGTGCAAGTCGAGCGAGACATGCTTGACGGCTTCCGTCACCTCGCCGTGCTCGGATTCGAAATTGACGCACAGGTCATCCAGGCGCAGCAGCGGACCGTCGTACTTCGGGGCGGAGGCACGCAGATCAACGCGGGTCATTTCACCCCCGCCGGTTTCTGGCGCGTGCGCAGCTGCGCGAATGACAGGCGCGTGTCGAAGGCATCGCGCAGCGCGTCGCCCATGAACGTCAAAAGCACGAGGGTCAGCACGAGCACCACGAAGGTCGACAGCGAGATCCACCACGCATCCAGGTTGGCCTTGCCTTGCGCAAGCAGCTCACCCAGGCTCGGCGTCGATGGCGGTACGCCGAGGCCAAGGAAATCCAGGCTCGTGAGCGCGAGAATGGCCGCGCTCATGCGGAACGGCAGGAAGGTAATCACGGGCGTCAGGCTGTTGGGCATGATGTGGCGCCACATGATCTGCCAGCTCGACAGGCCCATCGCCCGGGCAGCCTTTACGTAGTCGAGCGAGCGGTTGCGAAAGAACTCCGCACGCACGTAATCCGACAGGCTCATCCAGCCGAACAGCGACAACAGGATGATCAGCAGCCCGAGGCTGGGCGTGAAGATCGACGCGAAGATGATCAGCAGATACAGCTCGGGCATCGAACTCCAGATTTCAATCAGCCGCTGCGACACCATGTCGAAGCGCCCGCCGAAGAAGCCCATCAGCGCGCCCGTGAGCGTGCCGACCAGCACGCCGAGCACGGTCAGCGCCAAGCCGAACAGTACCGACACACGGAAGCCATACAGCAGCCGCGCAAACACATCGCGGCCGCGATCATCCGTGCCGAGCCAGTTTTCCGCTGAAGGCGGTGCCGGATTGGGCTCTTTCGAAAAGTAGTTCAGCGTCTCGTACGAATACGGGTTGGGCGGGTAAATCGCAAAGCTGCCGGGCTCCTTGAACTTGTCTCGGATGAACGGATCGAGGTAATCCGTCGGTGTCGGAAAATCCCCGCCGAAGGTCGTTTCGGGGTAGGTCTTCACGATCGGGAAATACCAGTTGCCGTGATACCTGACGACCAGCGGCCGGTCATTGGAGATGCACTCCGCGCCCAGGCTGAGCACGAACAGCACGACGAAGATCAGCAGACTCCAATAGCCCAGCCGATGCTGCTTGAAGCGACGCCACGCGCGCTTGAGCGGCGACGGCGAATGGCGCACCGGATGCGGCGCTGCCGTGTTGGATGCATGCGTGGAAGCGCGCGAATACTGGGTCATGGTTGCCGGCCCGCCTATCGCCCAACCGAGCCAAAGTGGATGCGCGGATCGACCAGCACGTAGCACACGTCGGAAATCAAACGCGCCGCCAGGCCAATCAGCGTGAACAAGTACAGCGTGCCGAGCACGACCGGATAATCGCGTCGCATCACGGCCTCATACGAGAGCAGCCCCATGCCGTCGAGCGAGAACAGTTGCTCGATCAGCAGCGAACCTGTGAAGAATGCACCAATGAACGCCGACGGGAAGCCCGTCACCAGCGGCAGCAGTGCGTTGCGGAAGATGTGCTTCCACAGCACGCGCCGCTCCGACAGGCCCTTGCTACGCGCGGTCAGCACGTACTGCTTGCGGATTTCCTCCAGGAACGCGTTCTTCGTCAGCATGGTGATGACGGCAAAGCTGCCGACCACCGACGCCATGACGGGCAGCGTGATGTGCCAAAGGTAATCGGTGATCTTGCCGAGCAGGCTGAGCTGATCCCAGTTGTCGGACGTGATGCCACGGATCGGGAACCACTGGAAGAAGGTACCGCCGCCAAAGAGCACCAGCAGCAGCACGCCAAGGACAAACCCCGGGATGGCATAGCCGACCAGCACGATGATGCTGGTCACCAGATCGAACCGGCTGCCTGCGCGCACGGCCTTCGCAATGCCGAGCGGCACCGCTATGAGATACGTGAGAAAGAACGTCCACAGGCCGATCGAAATCGATACCGGCAGTTTCGACTTGATGAGATCCCACACGCTGCGGTGCTGGAAGTAGCTCTCACCCAGATCGAAGCGCGCAAAACGGCCAAGCATCAGGAAGTAGCGTTCGACGGGGCTTTTGTCGAAACCATACAAGGCGCGGATTTCCTTGATCTTCTCGGCGTCGACGCCCCGACGCCCGCGATAGTCGAACGCGCCGCCACCGCTGGCCTCGCCGCCACCGCCCCGCCCCTTCATCTCCATCATCATCTGCTCGACCGGCCCGCCGGGGACGAACTGGATCACGACAAACGTGAGCGTGATCACACCGATCAGCGTCGGGATCAGGAGCAGCAACCGTTTGATCAGGTACGCGAACATGGTGTCACCGATGCGGTCATTTGGCAGCCGATTGGGCGGATTCCGGCATCCGCCACCAGGCCGTCAGCACCCAGGCCTCGGCCGAGTAGTAATACGGCAAACGATCCGGGTACATCAGGTTCTTGTTGTAAGCCACGCGGTGCGAGGCCGAATACCAGTGCGGAATCACATAGCAGCCTTGCATCAGCACACGGTCGAGCGCGCGCGATGCCGTGATCAGCTCGTCGCGATTGTCGGCGCGCAGCACATCGTCGATCAGCGCGTCCACGGCAGGCGATTTCAGGCCGATCACATTGTCCGAGCCGGCCTCGTCAGCCGCCGCTGACCCGAAGCGGTCCTTCAGCTCGTTGCCGGGGCTTTGCGAATCCGGAAAGCGCAGCGAGATCATGTCGAAATCGAACTCTTCCAACCGCTTCTGGTAGAGCGCGAAATCGGTCATACGCTGGTTGACCTGGATGCCGAGCTTCTCGAGGTTGCGCGCATACGCCGCCATGACACGGCTCATGGCGCCGCCGTCGTCGAGCATCTCGAAGACGAACGGCTCGCCCTTGCTGTTGCGCAGCGCGCCGTCCGTGTAAGTCCAACCGGCCTGGGCCAGCAGGCGACGCGCCTGCCGCAGGTTGTCACGCAGTGAGCTGGGGGGATCCGTCGAAGGCGGGGCGGACAGCACGCCAAACACGTCCGGGTCGAGCTTGCTGCGTAGCGGCTCCAGCAGCGTCAGCTCACCCTTGCTGGGCGTGCCCGTGAGCGAATCCGACGCGGCCAGCTCGCTATTGGCGAAGTAGCTGTCCAGCCGGCGATATGCGCCATAGAAAAGCTGTCGATTGAGCCATTCGAAATCGAGCGCCAACGCCAGCGCCTTGCGCACGCGAAGATCCTGAAACAGCGGCCGCCGCAGGTTCATCACAAAGCCCTGCATGCCCGCGCCATTCCGATGCGGGAATTCGCTCTTGATCAACTCGCCGCTGCGGAACTTCACGCCGACATAGCTCTTGGCCCAGTTCTTGGCGCGGTACTCCACCATGGCGTCGTACTCGCCAGCTTTGAACGCCTCCAGGCGGGCGGTTTCGTCCTTGTAGAGCTTGTACTGGATGCGCTCGAAATTGAACGAGCCACGGCGCACGTTCAGGTCACGCCCCCAATACTCGGGATTGCGCCGAAAGGTGATGCCGCGCGACGGATCGAAGCGCTCGACCACATACGGCCCGCTGGCCACCGGATCCTGGAAGGTCAGCTTGTCGAATGCGACATCCTTGCCGCCATCCGGGTCGTCGGGCTTGCCGCTGGCCTTGCCCCACTTGGGCGAGAACACCGGCAGGCCGCCGACGATAAGCGGCAGCTCCTTGTTCTTGCGCTTGAAGTCGTAACGGATGGTGCTGGCGTCCACCACAGTCACCTTGGCCACATCCGCGGTCATGCTGCGATAGGCGGGACTCGCGCCCTTGCCCATCAGCATGTCGTAGGAGTACTTGACGTCCGACGCGCGCACGCGATCGCCATTGGAGAATCGCGCACGCGGGTTGATGTGAAACGTGACCGAAAGTTCGTCAGGTGCGACTGCCACGTCGTCCGCAAGCAGGCCATAGCCGCTGGCGGTTTCGTCCCAACTCGTAATGAGCAGACTTTCGAACACCAACTGATTCAGGCCCGGCGCCGACGTCCCTTTGATCGTGAACGGATTGAACTTGTCGAAACTCGTGCGCCGGTCCGGATTGCCGAGCAGCAGCATGCCGCCGATGGGCGCCTTCGGGTTCAGATAGCCGAAGTTGGAGAAACCGGCCGGATACTTGAGGTCGCCATATTCGGCGTAGCCGTGTGCCGCCCGGGTGGGTGTCGCGCAGATCGCCGCCAGCAGGCTGAACAGCGCCATGAATCGCTTGTGTGCCACAACGCGCACGCTCATTGCGCCCCTTGCCCCCAAAGTCCTTGCATGCGTTGATCCGATTGATCGCTGTCTGAAAAACTGTTTTCGACGATTCTAACGCCCTCACGCGGCAATCCCACCAATTCCGGCCCGGGATCGTCCCGCATTGACAAGGCTGGCGGGGATTGTGCGGCACTGCGCAAATGGGCAGGCGCCCCGCGCTTTCCGGTATGATCGCGCCCACCTAATTGCCTCGTGCCCCGGATGCCGACGCTGCGCAGCCGCAGTGACGAGTGACCACAGCAACATACGGGCGCGACGTTGCCCCACATTTGTACGGAGAAACCATGGGATTCCTCGCTGGCAAGCGCATTCTGATTACCGGCCTTCTGTCCAACCGCTCGATCGCCTACGGCATCGCCAATGCCTGCAAGCGCGAAGGCGCGGAACTGGCCTTCACCTACGTCGGCGAACGCTTCAAGGACCGCATCACGGAATTCGCCACCGAGTTCGACAGCAAGCTGGTGTTCGACTGCGACGTCGGCAGCGATGAACAGATTGCCAAGGTGTTCGAAGACCTCGGCCAGCACTGGGGCCACTTCGACGGTCTGGTGCATTCCATCGGTTTTGCACCGCGCGAAGCGATCGCCGGCAACTTCATCGATGGCCTGTCGCGCGAATCGTTCCGCATCGCGCACGACATCTCGGCGTATAGCTTCCCCGCGCTGGCAAAAGCTGCGCTGCCGATGCTGTCGTCGAATGCTTCGCTGCTCGCCCTGACGTACCTGGGTGCTGAGCGCATCGTCCCGAACTACAACACGATGGGCCTGGCCAAGGCGTCGCTGGAAGCCGGCGTGCGCTACTTGGCCGGCGCGCTCGGGCCGAAGGGCATTCGCGCCAACGGCATCTCCGCCGGCCCGATCAAAACGCTCGCCGCGTCCGGCATCAAGGATTTCGGCAAGCTGCTGAAGTACATGGAAGACGTGGCCCCGCTGCGCCGTAACGTCACGATCGAGGAAGTCGGCAACGTGGCCGCGTTCCTGCTGTCAGACCTGGCCAGCGGCGTGACCGGCGAGATCACCTACGTCGATTGCGGCTTCAACGTGACCGCAGGCGTGCCGGAGAGCGTCGGTCAAGGCTGATGCATGGATGCGCGCGTCATCTTCGGATGGGGCGCGCATGTCAGGCTGCGCGGCCTACAGAGCAGCAGACAAAGAAAAAGCCCGCATGGCGCAAACCATGCGGGCTTTTTTGACGTGCAGTGCAATGCGAGCCGTCACGTCAGCTCGACTCGCATCCGCCTGTTATGTGCGCTTCCCGCGAGAAGCGCCAAACTGGCGGAGACGGAGGGATTCGAACCCTCGATCCAGGTTTTGGCCCGGATGCTCCCTTAGCAGGGGAGTGCCTTCGACCTCTCGGCCACGTCTCCCAAACTTGCGTCACACGAAGGAGCCCGTGCAACGAAGCGCGTATTCTAGCCACTTCACCCCACCCGGTCAACGACAACTGCATGACACGCGGTGAGAATCTGTGGCCTGCGGGGTCGCCACCCCGGCCATCCGGTGCCGGTTCAGACGATTACGCCTGATCCAGCTCGAACGCCTTGTGGAGCGCGCGCACGGCCAGCTCCATGTACTTCTCATCGATCAGCACCGAGATCTTGATTTCCGAGGTGGAGATCATCTGGATGTTGATGCCCTCTTCCGACAACGTGCGGAACATCTTGCTGGCGATGCCCACGTGCGAGCGCATACCCACACCCACCACCGACACCTTCGACACCTTCGGGTCGCCCGACACGCTGGCTGCGCCGATGTGCGCCTTCACGCTGTCGTTCAGGATCGCCAGGGCGCGCTGGTATTCGCCGCGCGGCACGGTGAAGGTGAAGTCCGTCTTGCCTTCCACCGACTGGTTCTGGATGATCATGTCGACGTCGATGTTGGCGTCGGCGACCGGACCCAGGATCTGATAAGCGATGCCGGGCTTGTCCGGCACACCGATCACGGTGATCTTGGCTTCGTCGCGGGCAAAGGCGATGCCGGAAATGGCGGCGGCTTCCATGTTCGAATCTTCCTCAAAAGTAATCAGCGTGCCCGAGTTCATCTCAACATCGAGCGGCATCAGCGGGTCGGTCAGCGACGACAGCACGCGCGTCTTCACGCGGTACTTGCCGGCAAACTCCACCGAGCGAATCTGCAGCACCTTCGAGCCAAGGCTGGCCATTTCCAGCATCTCTTCGAAGGTGATCTTATCCAGCCGGCGAGCGTCGTCCACCACGCGCGGATCGGTGGTGTAGACACCGTCGACGTCGGTGTAGATCAGGCATTCCTCGGCTTCGAGCGCAGCGGCCACCGCCACAGCCGAGGTATCGGAACCACCACGGCCGAGCGTGGTGATATGGCCTTCGCTGTCGATGCCCTGGAAGCCCGTGATGACGACCACGCGGCCCGCGTCGAGATCCGCGCGCACGCGCTCGTCGTCGATCGACTGGATGCGCGCTTTGGTGTACGCCGAATCGGTCTTCACCGGTACTTGCCAGCCGGTGTAGCTGCGGGCGTCGATGCCTTCGGCATGCAGCGCGATGGCCAGCAGGCCCACGCTCACCTGCTCGCCGGTCGAGGCAATCATGTCGAGTTCACGCGGGTCGGGTTGGGCCGAAATCTCTTTGGCCATACCCAGCAGGCGGTTGGTTTCACCGGACATGGCCGACGGAACGACCACGATCTGGTGACCTGCACGGTGCCACTTGGCAACGCGCTTGGCGACATTCTTGATGCGTTCAACCGAACCCATCGAGGTGCCACCGTATTTGTGAACGATGAGAGCCATCTTGGAAAGATCAGGAGGAGGCGGAGCGGTGCAAAAGCTTTTGAAAATACAGCAATTTGCATCGATCGGCAAGCAAATCACCGGTGACGAAGTGTGTCAGAGCGCACCTTGGCCGCCAGCCAGCCACGTGATCTGCCAACCCGCGCCGCTATGCACGGCCGCTCGGTTCATTCCAAGCCCGGCTGCGAACACCAGCATTTCGCCTGCATAAAGCAGCGGCAAGCGCTCGCGCTCCCAAGCCGGAATGCCGGCCTCCTGATAGGCCTGTTTGAGCGCGCGGGACGGCGCGCCGGTGCGCAGCACGATGCGCTCCCCGCCACGGCGAGGAACCAGCGACAGCGGCGCTTGCAAGGTTTGGGCGGCAACACCGTCGCTTGCTACGGGCGCAAACAAGAGCGTCCCGCCCCACGCGCCCAACGTCACGCGCTGCTCGGCCAGATGCGCGGGCTCGAACAGCGCCGCTCCGATGGCGACAGTGCGCGGCTCGGGGGCATCATTGGCGCCGGCGTCGAACCATGCAATGCCGCGATAGCGCCTGACCTGCCCCGACGGTAATTCAATGCGCAGCGCGCCGTCATCTCGCGCGTCGATGAGCTGCGTACGCAAATCTTCGAGACGTCGACTTGGCAGCGCACGCATGCCCGCCTCGGCCAACCACGCACGCAGCACCGCACGCTGGCGCGGCACGGACAGCGCGTTCAGCGCCGCCACGTTCAGTTCATTCGCCGACGCGATTTGGGTCAAGTCCGCCTGCGCAATCTCGTCGACCAACGCAGCCGCATCCGCCAGATGTGCCGCGCTGCGCGAGAGCGCCTCGCGATACGCAGGGAAATGATCCGCCATGCCCGCGAGCAGTGGACGCAATGCATTGCGGGCGTAGCGTGCATCGCTGTTGGACGGATCTTCGACCCAGCTGAGCGCGTGAGCATGTGCGTACAGCTCGATCTCGCTGCGCGGTGCATCGACCCATGGACGCAGCAGCGTGACCGCACCCGCCCGCGCCATCGGCATGGCGGCCAGGCCATCGAGACCTGCACCGCGCATCAATTGCAGCAGCACCGTTTCCGCCTGGTCATCCTGATGATGTGCCGTCAGCAGAATGGAGGCGCCCGTCTCCGTGCAGAGCGCTTCGAGCGCTGCGTAACGGGCTTCGCGCGCCGCCTCTTCAACGCCCCGCCCCGCATCGACCGCTACATGGACGCGGCGCGCATGAAACGCCACGCCGGCCGCTTCGGCCATGCGCTTGCACGCGCATTCCCAGACATCGGCGTCGGCATGCAGGCCATGGTGAATATGGAGCGCCACGAGCTGCACGCGGGCGCCCGCGTCGCGCCACGCGGCACACGCGTGCAGGAGCGCCGCGGAATCCCGCCCGCCTGACAGGGCAATCGCCACAGTCGGCGGCTCAGCGTCCCCAGAAACAACGAAGGCCGCACACGCGGCAACGCGTTGTGCGACCTTGTTGACGAGATCAGCCGACGAATCAGCGACCGTCGGTTTCCTTGAACTTGCCATAAGCCATCAGGCGCTCGTGACGGCGCGCCTGGAGTTCCGACGTCTTCATGCCCTGGAACTGACGCAGCGATTCGGCCAGCGCGCGCTTGAGCATCGTCGCCATGCCCTTCGGATCACGGTGTGCGCCACCCAGCGGCTCGTTGACGATCTTGTCGATCAGGCCGAGCGCCTTCAGACGATGCGCCGTCAGGCCCAGTGCCTCGGCGGCTTCGGGCGCCTTTTCTGCGGTCTTCCACAGGATCGACGCGCAACCTTCCGGCGAGATCACCGCGTAGGTGGCGAACTGCAGCATGATCACGGAGTCACCCATGGCGATGGCCAGTGCGCCACCCGAACCGCCTTCACCGATGATGGTGGCGATCAGGGGCACCTTCAGGCCGGCCATCACAAACAGGTTGTGGCCGATGGCTTCGGATTGGCCGCGCTCTTCCGCATCGATGCCCGGGAATGCGCCCGGCGTATCGACAAACGTGAAGATCGGCAGGCCGAACTTGTCCGCCAGCTCCATCAGGCGCTTGGCCTTGCGGTAGCCCTCGGGCTTGGACATGCCGAAGTTGCGCAGCGCGCGCTCCTTCGTATCGCGGCCCTTCTGGTGACCGATCACCATGCAAGCCTGGCCGTTGAAGCGCGCCAGACCGCCCACGATCGACAGGTCGTCGGCAAAGGTGCGGTCGCCGTGCAGTTCGTGGAAGTCGGTGAAGATCTCGCGAACGTAATCGAGCGTGTACGGACGCTGCGGGTGCCGGGCGATCTGCGCGACCTGCCATGGCGTCAGGTTGGCGTACAGGTCTTTGGTGAGCTGTTGGCTCTTGGAAGCCAGGCGGGAAATTTCTTCAGAAATGTCGACAGCGGAATCGTCTTGTACGAAGCGAAGTTCTTCGATCTTCGCCTCAAGTTCTGCGATCGGCTGCTCGAACTCCAGGAAGGTTGTTTTCATGGATCTTCTGAAAGGCTCTTGAAGGCGCGCATTCTACCGGATTTTGACCGCCCGGCGACGCGCTCCGTTTCATCGAAATGAACAGATCAATAGGTGGTTGCCGTGTCTAGGCTGCGCCACATATACCACGTGGCCACGGTGCGCCACGGTTCCCAGTTGGCGGCCACTTCGCGCGCTTCGCTGCGAGTGACGGGTTCGCCACTGAAATAATTTTGTGAAATCGCGTTGATGAGCCCGATGTCGTCCAGCGGCAGCACATTCGGGCGCATCAGGTTGAACATCAAGAACATCTCCGCGGTCCACCGGCCGATGCCGCGAATCTGCGTCAGTTCGGCAATCACATCCTCGTCTTCCATCTCGGCCCACTTCGCGACGTGTACGGTGCCGTTGCGAAAGTGATCGGCGAGATCAAGGATGTACTCGGCCTTTCGCTTCGAGAGACCGCAGCCCGCCAGCTTCTCTTGACCGGCACGCAGGAATTGGGCGGGCACCAGCTTGGGGCACACGGCCACCACACGCTCCCACACCGATTGCGCCGCCTTGACCGAAATCTGCTGACCGACAATCGAGCGCGCCAGGGTGACGAACGGGTCGCCACGCGAAGCCAAGTGCGCCGGCCCGTAGGTCGGGATGATCTTGCGCAGGATGCGGTCGCGCTTCATCAAGTCTGCGCAAGCTTCTTGCCAATACTCCGGTGGGCCCGACAGCACCACTTCTGCCGGCACCGGCAACGTCTCGCTGGCGGCGAGCGTTTCTGGCAGCGGCACCTTGCTCGCAGGCGCGCGCTTGGCGGGAGCCTTGGCCACCTTAACCGCGCTCTTGGCGGCGAACGTCTTGCTTGCTACGCCGTCGACTTTCTTGGCGGCCGCTTTCTTCGCAGCCGGCACCTTTACCGCGGGTGTTTTCTTGGCGGCGGCGCTGCGCGTTACGCTGGCTTTCTTGGCCACCGCGTTCATGCGCGTCTCCATTCGGTCACGCCACCCGGCTTGTCTTCCAGGACGATGCCCGCGGCCAGCAGATCGGCACGGATTGCATCAGCGCGGGCGAAATCGCGAGCGGCCTTGGCGGCGCGACGCTCTTCGATACGCGCTTCCACCTCTGCCGCGTCCACACCGTCGGCCGACACACCGCCCTGCAGGAAGACGTGCGGATCGCGGCCCAGCAGACCCATTACGCCGGCCAGCGCCGCCAGCTGGCTGGCCAACTCCGCCGAGCGCGTCTTGTTCACTTCGCTCGCCAGTTCAAACAGCACGGCCACTGCGACCGGCGTATTGAAGTCGTCGTTCATCGCCTCCAGGAAGCGCTTGCCGTGTGACTCGTTCCAATCGGGCTTGGCACCCGCCGCGGCCGGCACATCCTTGAGCGCCGTGTACAAACGCGTGAGCGCATGGCGCGCATCGTCGAGATGGGCGTCGCTGTAATTCAGGTCACTGCGATAGTGCGAGCGCAGGATGAAGAAACGCACGACCTCTGCGTCGTACACCTTCAGCACATCGCGGATGGTGAAGAAGTTGCCGAGCGATTTCGACATCTTCTCGTCATTCACACGGACGAAGCCGTTGTGCATCCAGGTGTTGACAAACGTCTTGCCGGTCGCGCCCTCGGACTGCGCAATTTCGTTCTCGTGATGCGGGAACTGCAGATCGGCGCCACCGCCGTGCAGGTCGAAATGCTCGCCCAGCAGCTCGCAGCTCATCGCCGAGCACTCGATATGCCAGCCCGGGCGGCCCTCGCCCCACGGCGACGCCCAACGCGACTCGGCGGGCTCGTCCACCTTGGCGGACTTCCACAGCACGAAGTCGAGCGGATCCTGCTTGGCATCGTTGGCGGCCACGCGCTCGCCCGCACGCAGGTCTTCGAGCGACTTGCCGGACAGCTTGCCGTAACCGGGGAACTTGCGGACCGCGTAGTTCACGTCGCCGTCGGTGGCCTGATAGGCGAGGCCGTTCGTCTGCAACCTGCCGATCATGTTCAGCATCTGCGGCACGTATTCGGTGGCGCGGGGCTCATGGTCGGGGCGCTGCACGCCAAGTGCATCGGCGTCTTCATGCATGGCAGCGATGAAGCGGCCCGTCAGCGCACTCATCGTCTCGCCGTTCTCGACTGCACGCTTGATGATCTTGTCGTCGATGTCGGTGATGTTGCGCACGTAGGTCACCTCGTAACCTGACGCGCGCAGCCAGCGCTGCACCATATCGAACACCACCATGACCCGCGCATGCCCCACGTGACAGTAGTCGTACACCGTCATCCCGCACACGTACATGCGCACGCGGCCGGGCTCGATGGGGACGAACGTCTGTTTCTCACGCGCGAGCGTGTTGTAGATCTTGAGTGATTCCATGAAGCGGTGTCGGGAGACTCAGCGCGCCGCGCATGCGAGGTACAACGTTGCGGGCGGACTAAATTGGAGGCAATCGGCGCCGGCGAGGCGCCTGCAAAACTAGCGGCATATCTTACCGGAACTGCGCTGACGGGACCGCCTGCCAGTGTGCCTGGCATGCTCCCCGTCAAGAACCTTTCCTGGCGCGCACGGCCGCTGCTGCGCACAAAGACGGTTTGTTAGAATGCGGCGGAGTATAACGGAACCGATTCTCATGAACAGACCGCTGCGTCAGACCGCTGCAACCCTGGCTAGCCTGCTTGCCATCTCGGCAGCACCGGCCTTTGCCCAGACCGCCGGCTTTGCCTTGCCGGCCGATTTGATGCCCAGCACTCAGCAAGCGCCCGAGGTGGCACGCCAGAAGCGCATCGACGACGCGTTGGCCAAGAAGCAATACGCCGAGGCGCTGACCGAGCTGGACAAGGATGTCGCCTCTCAGCCGCGCAACGCGCAGGCACGCTTCCAACGCGGTGTCGCACTTGCCGGCCTGGGCCGCGCAGACGACGCGATCGTCGCCTTCAGCCAGATGACGCAGGACTTCCCGGAACTGCCAGAGCCGTACATCAACCTGGCCGCGCTGTATGCCGAGCGGGGCGAACTCCTTCGTGCACGTGACAGCCTGATCATGGCGAACCGCGTGGCGCCGGAAAATGCGCTGGCGCAATCCAATCTGGGCGATGTCTACGTTCGCCTGGCCGCGCAGTCGTACCAAAGCGCCATCAAGCTGAACCCGAAGAACGCTACCGCGCGTGCACGCCTGGATGCCTTGCCCGATCTGCCGGGCGTACGCCCTGCGTCGAAACCCGCCATGACCACGCTGCCCGCAGCCAGCGGCGTGAGCGCCAAGCCGGCCAAGCGTCAATAAGAAGACGCGGCCGATCCTGCTTTTCCCACCCCAAGTTCTCTCTCGCTGACCATGCTCCGTATTCGCTCTCTCTTTGCCGGACTCGTGTGTGCACTCGCCGTAACGGCCACCGCCGCCACGGCAGCCACCGCGTCTGCGCCGCGCGTGCAGTTCAAGACGTCGATGGGCAACTTCACCGTTGAGGTGTATCCGGACAAGGCACCGAAGACGGTCGCCAACTTCCTTCAGTATGTGAAGGACGGTTTCTACAAGGGCACGATCTTTCACCGGGTGATGGACGGCTTCATGATCCAAGGCGGCGGCTTCACGCCCGACATGAAGCAGAAGGACACCCGCCCGCCGGTCGAAATCGAATCGAAGAACGGCCTGAAGAACGACAAGTACACGATCGCCATGGCGCGCACCATGGACCCGAACTCGGCCACCGCGCAGTTCTATGTGAACGTGGTCGACAACAACATGCTGAACTACCCTGGTCAGGACGGTTACGGCTATACCGTCTTCGGCAAGGTCGTCGAGGGCACCGACACCATCGACAAGATCAAGGCGGTGGAAACCACCACCAAGTTCCCGCACCAGAACGTGCCCGTGAAGCCGATCTTGATTGAATCGGCCACCGTCGTCTCCAAGTAACGCTTTTTGCCCTACCCAAGGAATCCACCATGACCCAAGTCAAGCTGCACACCAACCACGGCGACATCACCCTGGCCCTGGACGCCGAGAAGGCACCGAAGTCGGTTGCCAACTTCGTCTCCTATGTGAAGGATGGCCACTACAACGGCACGGTGTTCCACCGCGTCATCAAGGGCTTCATGATCCAGGGCGGCGGCTTCGAGCCGGGCGAGAAGATGAACCAGAAGCCCACGAAGGCTCCGATCGACAACGAAGCCAACAACGGCCTGAAGAACGAACGCGGCGCCATTGCCATGGCACGTACCAACGATCCGCACTCGGCCACGGCCCAGTTCTTCATCAACACGGTCGACAACGACTTCCTGAACCACACGTCGCCGACGCCGCAAGGCTGGGGCTACGCCGTGTTCGGCAAGGTGACCGAAGGCATGGACGTGGTCGACAAGATCCGCTCGGTGCGCACGGGCAACCGTGGCTTCCACCAGGACGTGCCGATGGAAGACGTCATCATCGAAAGCGCTGAAGTGATCGAATGATCGACGCAGCGCACGCCGCACAGGCCTCCGCGCTGAAGACACCGGTCCGGGTTTCCGGGCCGGTGTTTTTTATTTCGGATCTGCACCTCACGGCCAGCATGCCGGCCACGGCCGCCGCGTTCGAGCGCTTCCTGCGCACGCGCGCCCGCGAGGCACGCACGCTCGTCATCCTGGGTGACTTCTTCGAGTACTGGGTCGGCGATGAAGAACTGGCTGATCCGTTCCATCAGCACATCGCCCACCTGCTTGCCGAACTCGCTGCGGCCGGCACGCGCGTGCTGTTCATGCACGGCAATCGGGACTTCCTGCTCGGCAAGCGTTTTCTGAAGGCTGCGCAGGCCACGCTGCTGCCCGACCCCTCCCTCCTCGAAGCGGACGATGGCCGGCGCATCGTGCTTGCGCACGGCGACGCCCTCTGCACGCGCGACACGGCGTACATGCGCTTCCGCCACTGGACGCGCAAACGCTGGGTGCAGTCGATATTCCTGGCGATGCCGCTGCGCTGGCGGCTGAAGATCGCGCAGAAGATGCGCGCCGACAGCGAGGCCGGCCGCGCCATGTCCGCCAATGTCGCCGGTGAGCCCCGTGCTGCAGCGATGATGGGCGACGTTGCACCCGAAGCGGTGGATGCGCTGCTCAAGGCATCGGGCACGTCCACGCTGATTCACGGCCACACGCACCGCCCGCAACTGCATCACGAGCTGAGCGGTGACCGCTGGGTTCTTTCCGACTGGGATTTCGATCAGGCGCAGCCGCGCGGCAGCTTCCTCAAACTGCAGGACGGCGCGCTCACGGTCGAGCCCGTGACGGCCTGACCTGCCGGCGCGCGCCCGCCGCTTACTTGAGCATCCGCTTCAGTTGGCTTGCGTCGAAGGGATCGTTCGGCGAGTTCTCCAGGTGCGCGCCGAGGCGATCCAACGCAGAAAGAATCGACTCGATGCGCTCCTGCTGAAGCTCGCTGTGGTCGATCAACCGCTTGAGCGCCAGCGATACCGGATCGTCCGCATCCGGCGTAATGCCATACGCGGAAAACTCCTGCTTGAGCGCAGACTGGGCTTCGGTCGCCACATCGCGTTCGATGATGCGCGCCGGAATGCCAACCGCTGTTGCCCCCGGCGGCACCGGTTTGAGGACGACCGCGTTGGAGCCAACGCGCGCGCCGTCTCCGATGACAAAGCCGCCGAGCACCTTGGCACCCGCACTGACTACCACGCCCTTGCCGAGCGTCGGATGCCGCTTGGCGCCTTTGTAGAGCGACGTGCCACCGAGCGTCACACCTTGGTAGATCGTGCAGTCGTCACCGATCTCGGCCGTCTCGCCAATCACGACACCCATGCCGTGGTCGATGAACACACGCCGGCCGACCGTCGCGCCGGGATGAATCTCGATGCCGGTGAGAAAGCGCCCGAGGTGCGAGAACCATCGCCCCAGCCACCGGAAGCCGCCGTGCCAACACGCATGCGCGACCCGATGGACGATGATGGCGTGCAGACCTGGGTAGCAGGTCAGCACTTCCCAGCGGCTGCGTGCGGCCGGGTCTCGCTCCATGATGGCGCCGATATCTTCGCGAATGCGTGTGAACATCTTGAGGTGTGTGGATTGTTATATCTATATGCGCGATGCGCTGAGGGCAGTGTAAGGCATTGCCTTACCGCGCCGCGGCAAGGGTTTTAACCAGACATGCAGGAAATGCCGCCCTGCTGGATCCGCCAGGAGGCAGCTTTCTGGGCAATCAGCGACAGTCGTCGGCGGCGCCGGTGGGCGGCGTGGTAGCTTCGGCACGGCGGCCGAGCATGCGCTTGGCGATCCCGCGCAGGATGTTGACCTCTTCGGTCTCCAGCTGCGTGCGGGCGAACAGACGCCGCAGGCGCGGCATCAGCTTTTTCGGCTGGGCCGGGTCGAGAAAGCCGATCTCGACCAAGCCCTGCTCCAGATGTTCGAACATGCCGTCGATCTGCTCGGCCGTGGCTGGCTCGCCGACAAAGCCGACGCCTTCCATGCGCGTGTCGCCCGTGCCGGTGCCGGCCAGCAGCGCCATCCGCACCTCGTACGCAATCAACTGCACCGCCTGCGACAGGTTCAGCGAGGCATACGCCGGGTTGGCCGGAATATGGGTGACGACGTGGCAGCGCTCCACCACCTCGTTGGGCAAGCCGAATCGCTCGTTGCCGAAGACGAAGGCGATGGTGGCGTCCGGTGCGGCCAGCAATGCGGCCACTTCTTCTGCCGCAGCACGCGGGCCGATGCGGCGCGGACCGAATTCGCGCGGGCGGGCCGTCAGCGCAATGGTGAGCGAGGCGCCGGCCAGCGCTTCGCCAATGTCGTCAACCACGCGGGCCGCGGCCAGCACGTCATCGGCGCCGCTTGCCATGGCAACGGCATCGGCGTGGCGTTGGGCGTCGGCCTCGCGCGGGCGGACGAGCACGAAGCTGCCGGGCTCGCTAAAGCCCATCGTCTTGAGCGCACGTGCCGTGGAGCCGACATTGCCGGGGTGGCTGGTCTCGACCAGCACGAAACGGCACCGGGCGGCGCGCTGGCGCAGCGTTTCCGGGTCGGCGGGGGTGGTGTTCGGGGTGCTCATTGGCGCAATTCGCGGGGCGCCGGAGGCGGGGTTCATATACAATACGGCCACTCTTTTGACGGCGGGCAGGATCGCGAGATTGGCCCGCCGCTCGTTCTTCTACAATTCGTTGTGTTGTTTCGCCTGCGGCCGCTTCCGAAAAATCGGCGCCAGGCGCGGAGATCCCACATGCATCCGATGCTCAATATCGCCGTCCGGGCTGCTCGCAAGGCCGGCACCGTCATCAACCGCGCGTCCTTCGACGTCGATAGCCTGCGCACCGAGCGCAAACAACACAACGATTTCGTCACCGAAGTCGACCGCGCAGCTGAAGCGGCGATCATCGAAGTCATCAAGACTGCCTACCCCGATCACGCGATTCTAGCGGAAGAGTCCGGGCAATCCTGGGCCGACGGCGAAACCGCCAGCGAAAACGTCTGGGTGATCGACCCGCTCGACGGCACGACCAACTTCATCCACGGCTTTCCGCAATATGGTGTGTCGATCGCGCTGATGCAGCGTGGCGTCGTCACGCAGGCCGTGGTGTACGACCCAACGCGCGACGAACTCTTCACCGCCTCCAAGGGCGCCGGCGCGTTCCTGAACAACCGCCGCATCCGCGTCACGCGCCGCGACAAGCTGGCTGACTGCCTGATCGGCACCGGCTTCCCCTACCGCGACCTCGAGGGTCTGTACGACTACACCCGCCTGTTTGCGACCATGACGGAAAACTGTGCCGGCCTGCGTCGCCCCGGCGCCGCCGCGCTGGACCTCGCCTACGTCGCCTGCGGCCGCCTCGACGGCTTCTTCGAGCAAGGCCTGAGCAAGTGGGACATGGCCGCTGGCTCGCTGCTCGTGACGGAATCGGGCGGCCTGGTGGGCAATTACACCGGCGAATCGGGCTATCTGGACCAAGGTGAAATCCTGGCCGGCAACCCGAAGGCTTTCGTGCAGATGATCAAGATCACCTCGCCGTTCTCGCGATCGAAGGCTGAAGCTTGATTGCGGCGCTGTGCCAGTAGCCGCCAACAAAGAAAGCCCGCTTTATGCGGGCTTTTTCACGTCTCGGAGCTTACTTCTTGGCAACCGGCGGCTCGTTGGGCGCGAAGCTCAATGAGGGCAGTTCGGCCTGCGCCTTTTCCGGCGTTTCAAGCTCGGGCACCACGCGGCCGACAATCAGACCCAGGGACGGCGACGTGCGCACGTACTTTGTCTCGCCGGCGTCCAGCGCGAAGCTCAGCGTCTTCTCGGTCTCGGTGGCCGTTGACACGACATACTTGCCGGCCGGACGGTCAACGTAGAAGAAGCCGCCCGGTTTGGATTGGCCAACCACTTCGCTGTTCAGCTTGATGTCCGGCTGCAGTGCCGCGCCAATCAGCGACGACGAGCGGAAGAAGTACACGCGCCCCTGATCTTGCTTGACCGTCGGAATCGACGAGGCCATTTCGGAATACTTCACGCCCGACGCGCAACCCGCCATCAGAACCGTGACACCGATGGCCGAAGCCAATGCGCGCAAAACTCCCTTCATTGTGATTCTCCTGTTGTGATGGATACAGCGGTGGAAAGCGGGGAGTACGCCTGCTCGCCGGGCAGGTAAAACCCGACCAGGCGTTGACCGGCGATCACGAGATAGGCCTCGTGGACCTGACGGCCTTCAATCGTGAAGATCGTGCCGACCGGGCGATAGACAGCGCCTTGCGACAGCGTTCCCACGCGCTGCCAGCTGGAGCCGGCCGCAAGCGTGCGCGTATAGCCGGTCTCCAGGCGTATCTCGGTTGACGATTTCAATTGCATGCGCGACGAGCCTGTCGCGTTGTCGATGGCCAGCGTGGCCGGAGCGGTGGACACCATCGGCGCGCATGCGCCCAGGCAAGCCGCGGCAATGCACGCCACAGCCCAATGCAGCATTGGCTTCTGCACAACTCCCTCCAGAATCTTTTTATCGGTACCGAGGCGGCACTCTGTGGGAAGCGATCTTAATGAGATGACGCGAAACTGACATCCCCTCGAACCGGCTTTTTCGTGGGGAGTGCAATGCACATTGCTAACAACCGATATAAGCAACGTTTAGCTGACGTGTTCGGCAGCACGTTCGCCAGCGGTGGTGCGCGCCGGCGCTCAGCGAGCGCCTCCCGCAACAATCCCCCGCAAACCGCACGGGTTTTGCGTGCCGCGTCCCTCATTCACAATGAGCCTCCGCCCTCAACGCCATCGCCGCCATGAAGACCGCCCTCGCCCTGCGCCACGTTCCATTCGAGCACCTTGGCATCCTGCAGCCACTGCTGGAAACGCGCGGCTACACGGTGCGCACCGTTGACGTGGGCGTGCAGCCGGTGCCGACCGACGACATGGTGGATGCCGATCTGTTGATCGTGCTAGGCGGGCCCATCGGCGCGTATGACGATGCGACGTATCCGTTCGTACGCGATGAAGCCGCCGCTATTGCGCAGCGGCTGACCGCCCGCAAGCCGCTGCTGGGCATCTGCCTCGGCGCCCAGCTGATCGCACGGGCGCTGGGTGCGGCAGTCAAGCCGATGGGCATGAAGGAGATCGGCTTTGCGCCCGTGACGCTCACAGCCGACGGCGCAGACTCGCCGCTCGCGCCGCTGGCCGACGGCACGCCGGTGCTGCACTGGCATGGCGACCGATACGATTTGCCGCCCGGCGCGCGACGGCTGGCGTTCACGGAAATCTGTGCCGAGCAGGCTTTCGCCATCGGCAACCACGCGCTCGCGCTGCAATTCCACCTGGAGGCAAATCTGGAGGAGCTGGAAGCCTGGCTGATCGGGCATGCTGCGGAACTCGGCGCAGCGGGTATCGACCCGCGCGGGTTGCGAGCACAGGCGCCCGCGGTGGCGCAACACCTGTCGCAACGTGCGCGCGAGGTCTTCGCTGCCTGGCTCGACCGCGTGGAGGCCGCATGACGCTGCCCGGCCCCATCCGCATCGAGACCCTCCTCGCCGGACGCGCGGTCGACTACACGCGCCCAGGTTCACGCAGCGCCATCGACAAGCGCCCCGTACGCGACACAGTGGAAGTCGGCATCAACGGCATCGTGGGCGACGAGCAAGGCGACTTGCGTGTGCACGGCGGCCCTGACAAGGCGATTCATCACTATCCGTTCGACCACTACGCGGCCTGGCCAGCGGATATCGGCGCGCAGCCCGTGCTTGCACAGCCCGGCGCGTTTGGCGAGAACGTGAGCACTACCGGCATCACCGAAGCGGACATCTGCGTGGGCGATCGTCTGCGCGCGGGCAGTGTGATGCTGGAAGTGTCGCAACTGCGCCAGCCGTGCTGGAAGCTCAACGACCGTTTCAACACGCGCGACATGGCGCGCCGCGTGCAACACACGGGCCGCACGGGCTGGTATTACCGCGTTTTGGAAGGCGGCACGCTGCGCGCCGGCGATACGCTCCAATGGCTCGAGCGCCCGTGGCCACAATGGCCGCTGTCGCGCGTGCTGGATGTGCTTTACCGCAACATGCTCGACCGTGCAGCGCTGGCTGACATGCTGAGGCTGCCGCTCACGCCGTCGTGGCGCAAGCTGGTGGAAGGTCGCCTTGCGCGTGGCGAGGTGGAAAGCTGGGCCAAACGTATCGATGGCCCAGCGCTCGAAGCTTGAGTTCTCAACCGATCAGAACGTTTCCCAATCGGCGTCGGAACCACCGCCGGCCACAGCCAGCGGTTGCTTGCGTGCGGGAGCGGCAGCAGCGACGGGCGCCGACGCCTGAGTTGCCGTCTTCGCTTCACGCTTGCGCAGCGCGACACGTGCGGGCTTGGCTGCGCTGACCGGCTTGGCAGCAGCCTTCGCCGGCTTCTGCGCGGCGACCGCGGCGGTCTCTGCACCATCCAGCCGGAACTGCGACACCACCTGCGTGAGGTTCTGCGCCTGTTCTTCCAGCGATTGCGCGGCAGCCGCCGCCTGTTCGACCAGAGCAGCGTTCTGCTGCGTCACCTGCTCCATTTCCGTCACAGCCTGGCCGATCTGCAGGATGCCCTGCGTCTGCTCGGCCGAAGCGGAAGCAATGTCTTCAACGATATTGGCCACGCGGCGCACGGCTTCCACCGTCTCGGAGATGGTCTCGCCGGCTTGCGCCACCTGCGAGTGCCCCGCTTGAACGCGCGACACCGAATCGTCGATCAGCGTCTTGATTTCCTTGGCGGCAGCAGCGCTGCGCTGCGCCAGCGCGCGCACCTCGCCGGCCACCACGGCAAAACCGCGGCCCTGCTCGCCGGCGCGGGCCGCTTCCACTGCCGCATTCAGGGCGAGGATGTTGGTCTGGAAGGCAATGCCGTCAATCACGCCGATGATGTCGGCCATCTTGCGCGAGCCCGCGCTGATGTCGTCCATGGTGGCTACCACGCCGCGCACCACCTCGCCGCCGCGCGAAGCCAGCTCTGCCGCATTCGACGCCAGCGCGCTGGCCTGGCGGGCATTCTCGGAATTGTTGGTGACGGTGGAGGTCATCTGCTCCATGCTCGCGGCCGTCTTCTCCAGCGAAGCCGACTGCTGCTCGGTACGCGTGGACAGATCGAGGTTGCCGCTGGCGATTTCGTGCGCGCCGGTGTTGACCGAATCCGAGCTGTTGCGCACCTGGCGCACGGTGTTCACCAGGCTCTCGCGCATGCGGCCCACTGCAGCCAACAGGCGGCCGAGTTCATTGCGGCCACCCGTTCTGACGTGCACGGCCAGATCGCCCTCGGCCACGCGGCTGAGCACGGCGACGGCTTCGTTAAGCGGGGTGATCACGAAGGCCTTGAGACCGTAAAACACCGCCACGATCAACGCGAGCGCCATGGCGATGCCGAGTGCCACGAACTTCAGGATCGTTTCGTAACGCGCACGGCCGTCGTCGGCCTCGTCCTTGGCCAACTTCTTGACGAGCTGCTGGAAATTCTCGATCTGCACCGACCACGCGGCGCCGGTATCGGTCACGTCCTTGTAGTTGAGCTGCGCATATGCGGCGGCATCGCCGGCGCGCAACGCCGTCAAGGCGCGCTGCACGGCTTCGATGTGCGTCTGTGCGGCCTGGACGATCGCCTGGCGCAGCGACTCGTCGACCCCTTCAATGCGTGGCGCATTCTTGAAGGCTTCCACCTGCTCGATGGCCTTCTTCAGGCCTTTCTCCGAACTGGCAAGCGCCGCCGTCTTGGCAGCATCGTCCATGCTTTCACGCAGGACGCTGTACAGGCGTGACATGCCGGTGCGTGCGCGCTGCATGTCCTTGTACGCGTCGTTCAGCAGCATGCTGCGGTCGGAAATCTCATGCACACGCTCAGTCGCGGCGTTGGTAGTACGCAGCGCCAGCACACCCACCGCCGCCCCGACCACAATCATCAGTGCAAAGGTGATCAGAATCGCCAGCAGTCCAGCGCGCACGCTGGTGTTCTTCAAAACGCGGTCCATCTTGTCTCCGGGATCCCCGCAGGCAAGCACGCGCTTGCGGTGTGCGGGGGCAACGAGTGCAGGTCAGTCGTGGGTCAGAACGTTTCCCAGTCGGCGTCGTCTCCCGCGGCGACCAGAGGCTTCGCCTTGGCAAGGCTCGCGGGAATCGCTGCCGGTGCAGCCGGGCTCTTTTCGGTGCGCTCCACCGGCTTGGCAGCAGCCTTTCGCAACACAGGCGGCTTGCGCGACGTCAGCTTGGGCTTGGCGGCTTCGGTGCTCGGCTTGGCGGCCCCGCGCCGCAGCGCTTCGTCCTTGGCTCCTGCCGGTGCCGTCGGCGTTGCGAGTGCCACGGGCTTGACCGGCGCAACAGGCGGTTCAACCCGCGCCACCATGGCCGGCGCACGCAGCGCATGCGCATCAAGGCGGAACTGCGCCACCACCTGCGTCAGGCTCACGGCCTGCTCTTCCAGCGATTGCGCAGCGGCGGCCGCCTGCTCCACCAATGCAGCGTTCTGCTGCGTGGCGTCGTCAAGCTGCGTAACGGCGTGGCTCACTTCTTCAATGCCCGAGCGTTGTTCCTGGCTCGCCGACGAAATCTCACCAACGATGTCGGTCACGCGCTTCACGCTCGCGACGATCTCGCGCATGGTCGTGCCGGCTTCTTCCACCAGCGCGCTGCCTGCATCCACGTTGACGACGGAATCATCGATCAACGCCTTGATCTCCTTGGCGGCAGCAGCGCTGCGTTGCGCAAGGCTGCGCACCTCACCGGCCACCACGGCAAAACCGCGACCCTGTTCGCCCGCACGCGCGGCTTCCACCGCTGCATTCAGCGCAAGGATGTTCGTCTGGAACGCAATGCCGTCAATCACGCCAATGATGTCGACGATCTTGCGGGACGACGCGTTGATCGAGCCCATGGTTTCCACCACGCGCGTCACCACATCGCCGCCGCGCACGGCCACATCCGAGGCAGACGCAGCCAGTTGGTTGGCCTGCTGGGCGTTGTCGGCGTTCTGCTGCACGGTCGACATCAGCTGCTCCATGGCCGAAGCCGTTTCTTCGAGCGAGCTGGCCTGCTGTTCGGTGCGCGACGACAGGTCAAGGTTGCCGCTGGCGATCTCGCGCGTGGCCGTTCCGATGGTTTCCGATGCGCCCTTGATGCGGCCGATGGTGTCCACCAGCGCGCCGCGCATGCGGCTCATGGCGTAGAGCAGGCTGTGGTTGTCGTCGGCGCGGGTGGCAATCTCCACCGTCAGGTCGCCGCCAGCGATGCGGTTGGCCACATCGGCCGCGTAGGCGGGATCACCGCCAAGCGTGCGCTGCAGGCCGCGGTTCGCCACGCCGCCGAGCAGCACCAGCAAGCCACCCACGAGCACCAGCAGGCCGCCGGTCTGGTAAAGCGAAGTCATGAACGCGGCGTTGATGTCGTCCATGTAGACGCCGGTCGAGAAGACCCAATCCCACGGCTCATAGCGCATTGCAAACGCCGTCTTGGGCACCGGATCCGTGCCGCCGACTTTCGGCCAGACGTAGCTCGTAAATCCGCCCTTCGGATCTTTGGCAGCGGTGGTCAAGCCGACGTAGACCGCATTGCCTTGCGCGTCCTTGAAGCCGGATTGGTCCTTGCCGATGAACTCCGGCTTGATCGGGTGCATCACCACCACGTTGTTGGAGCTGGTGATGGTGAAGTAGCCGTCCTTGTCGTAGCGCAGCGCCTTGAAACGGTCGAGCGCCTGCTTCTGCGCGGCGTCTTTGCTTAACGTGCCGTTCTTGGTCAGGTCGTCGTACTGCTTGACCAGGTTCATCGCCATGGTCGTCACGCTGACGAGGTTGTTCTTGCGCTCCTCCACGCGGATCTCGCGCGCCTGATACGCGTTGAATACCGAGATCAACGTCAGCGCGACAAGGCTGATGACCAACGGCAGCCAAAGCTTTTGGCGAAAGCTGAGCTTGCTCATTCCAGAGTCTCCGGATGCGGAACCGCGAGGCGCCATTTGCGCAAACGCGTTCCCACTATGGTTTTAGGGGTCCGAATGGTCTATCGGCAGGCCGGCCGCCAACCTTGAGGGGACGACCCCGAGCAATGGCCGGCCGCGCTCCGTTTGCGCAGATCCACCACGAGCCGCGCCGCAAGCGATCTTTGCAAATGGCGCCATATTCGGCAGAATTCTTTTGATCTGAAATTGATAATCGAACATGAAAACCACGCTCGAAGAACTGCTCGCCTTCCGCACGGTGGTCGACACGGGCTCCGTCACGGCGGCGGCTGAGCAGCTCGGCCAGACGGTGTCTGGCGTGAGCCGCGCACTGCGCCGCCTGGAAGAGAAGCTGGACACCACCCTGCTCTCGCGCACCACGCGGCGGCTGTCGCTCACCGACGAGGGCGCGACGTTTCTGGCCCAGGCGCGCAGCATCCTCGCCGCTGTCGACGAAGCCGAGGAGCAGATGGCCCTGCGCCGCCAACAGCCCGCCGGCCGGCTGCGCATCAACGCTGCCATGCCGTTCATGCTGCATGTGGTGGCACCGCTGGTGCCAGATTTCCGCGCGCAGTATCCGCAGATCGAGCTGGAGCTGAACACCGACGACCTGATTATCGATCTGCTGGAAGAAGACACCGACGTGGCGATCCGCATCGGCCCTCTGCGTGACTCCACCCTGCGGGCGCGGCTGCTCGGCACGCGGCGGCTGCGCGTGCTGGCAAGCCCCGCCTATCTGAAAGCGCACGGCCGGCCACGCAACGTCGACGACTTGCAGAAGCACGTCCTGCTCGGTTTCGGGCAGCCGGAATCGCTGAACCAATGGCCCCTGCGCGGCCCACACGGCGACCGGTTGCGCATCGAACCCACGCTCAAAGCGTCCAGTGGCGAAACCCTGCGGCAGCTTGCGCTGCAGGGCGTCGGCATCGTCTGCCTGGCTGACTTCATGAGCGCTGAAGACCGACGCACGGGCGATCTCGTGCAGGTGCTGCCGGATGCCACGGTCGAGGTGCTGCAGCCGATTCACGCGGTGTACTACCGCAACACGCAGCTGGCTTCGCGGATCGCGTGCTTTCTCGACTTTCTCGAAGCCCGGCTTACCGACGATCGACGGTGAAGCTGCATCGCGGGTGTGCAACAATTGCGCGATTCAACACCTTCCGCGCGCGGCCTGATCGGATCACATCGGGCGGCGCGCTGCGCTTTGAGCACTCATGGCTGAACACTCCGCTCCGGTTCTGGAGATCGACCCGAAATACGGCCCTTTCGACAAGCACACTCCAATGATGCAACAGTACCTTCGCTTGAAGGCTGGGCATCCGGACACGCTTGTCTTCTACCGCATGGGCGACTTTTACGAGCTCTTCTTTGAAGACGCCGAAAAAGCCTCCCGGCTGCTCGACATCACGCTCACCGCACGCGGCAGTTCCAACGGACATCCCATCCGCATGGCGGGCATCCCGTTCCACGCCGCGGAGCAATACCTCGCCAAGCTGGTCAAGCTGGGCGAATCCGTCGCCATCTGCGAGCAGATCGGAGACCCCGCCACGACCAAGGGACCGGTCGAGCGCAAGGTCGTGCGCGTCGTGACACCGGGCACGTTGACGGACGCCGCGCTGCTCTCCGACAAGGTCAACAACCATCTGCTGGCCATCGCGCACCTGCCCGGCAAGCGCGGCACGGCGCCGCTGATGGGCCTGGCATGGCTCAACCTCGTCGGCGGCGAATTGCGCGTAATGGAATGCAGCCCCGACCAGCTCGACCGCGAACTCGAACGCATCCGCCCCGCCGAAGTGCTGGCCGACGATGCGACGCTCAATACCCTCCAGGTGGATGTCGCCCGCACGCGCCTGCCCGATTGGCATTTCGACGTTGAAGCCGGCACGCGCCGCCTGCGTGAACAACTCGGCGTAGCGAGCCTCGTCGCCTTCGGCGCGGAAACGTTGACGGCCGCACTGGCGGCTGCCGGCGCGCTGCTGAATTACGCAGCGGCCACGCAAGGGCAATCGCTGCGCCACGTGATCGGCCTGACCGTCGAGCACGAAAGCGAATTCATCGGCTTGGACACCGCCACGCGCCGCAACCTGGAGCTGACCGAGACGCTGCGCGGGCAGGAATCGCCGACGCTGTTCTCGCTGCTCGACACCTGCGCGACCAGCATGGGCAGCCGCCTGCTGCGCCACTGGCTGCATCATCCGCTGCGGGATCGCGCCGTGCCTCAAGCGCGTCAGCAGGCGATTGAAGTGCTGCTCGGCAGCGATTGGCAAACGTTGCGTGCGACGCTGCGCACGCTGTCGGACGTGGAGCGCATTACTGGGCGGCTGGCGCTGCTGTCGGCGCGGCCGCGCGATCTATCGTCCTTGCGTGACACGCTGGCGCGGCTGCCCGAGATTCGCGAAGAACTGCCGCAGAGTGACGCGGCTCCGCTGCTGACCGAGCTGTACGCCGCGCTCAGTTTGCCCGAAGACGCCCACGCCCTGCTGCAGCGCGCCGTGATGGCCGAGCCGGCGGCCATGGTGCGCGACGGCGGCGTCATCGCCCGCGGCTACGATTCCGACCTCGACGAGCTGCGCGACATCTCGGAAAACTGTGGCCAGTTCCTCGTCGATCTGGAGGCCCGCGAACGCGAGCGCACCGGCATCGCCAATCTGCGCGTCGAATACAACCGCGTGCACGGCTTCTACATTGAAGTCACCAACGGCCAGGCCGCCAAGGTGCCGGACGATTACCGGCGCCGCCAGACGCTGAAGAACGCCGAGCGCTACATCACGCCCGAGCTGAAGGCGTTCGAAGACAAAGCGTTGTCCGCGCAGGACCGTGCCCTGTCGCGCGAGAAAGTCCTCTACGAAGAGTTGCTGCAGAAACTGCTGCCGCATCTGGCCGAGTTCAAGCGCATTGCCGCCGCGCTGGCGCAGGCCGATGTGCTGGCAACGCTCGCCGAGCGCGCACATGCGCTGTCGTGGTCGCGCCCCACGCTGACCGATGCCCCGGGCATTGAACTGACGCGCGCACGCCATCCCGTGGTCGAACAGCAAGTCGAACAGTTCGTCGCCAACGACTGCATGCTGCAGGAAGCGCGCAAGCTGTTGTTGATCACCGGCCCGAACATGGGCGGTAAATCGACCTTCATGCGACAAACCGCGCTGGTCGTGCTGCTCGCCTACGTGGGCGCATTTGTGCCGGCGGAAGCGGCCGTCATCGGCCCGATCGACCGCATCTTCACGCGCATCGGCGCCGCCGACGATCTGGCGGGCGGTCGTTCAACCTTCATGGTCGAGATGACGGAAGCCGCCGCCATCCTGCATCGCGCAACGCCCAACAGCCTCGTGCTGATGGACGAGATCGGCCGCGGCACGAGCACGTTCGACGGCCTTGCGCTCGCCTGGGCGATCGCGCGTCACTTGCTGTCGCACAACCGCAGCCACACGCTGTTCGCCACGCACTATTTCGAGCTGACGCAACTGCCGCAGGAGTTTGCCCAGGCCGCCAACGTGCACCTCTCCGCCGTCGAACATGGTGACGGCATCGTCTTCCTGCATGCCGTGCAAGAGGGCCCGGCCAGCCAGAGTTACGGCTTGCAGGTCGCGCAGCTGGCGGGCGTGCCGCAGCCGGTGATTCGCGCCGCGCGCAAGCGGCTCGCGTGGCTGGAGCAGCATTCCGCCGACACCGGCGCCACGCCTCAGCTGGACCTCTTCACCCTCGCCGCCGAGACGCCCATCGACGACGAAGACGACGAGGCCAACGCCCCCGACAGTGCCCTGACGGAGGCACTCGCCGACATCGATCCCGATGACATGACGCCGCGTGAAGCGCTCGATGCGCTGTACCGGCTCAAGGCGCTGGCGAGCCCGTCCGCCTGATTCCGATGACACGGCGCGGCGCAATTTCCCGCAGGCTTCCATGCATCGCCTTGGCGTTGGCGATGCTGCTGCCGGTGGCTGCGCCCGCGGCGTCCAAGAGCGCGAAGCTTGCAAATGACGCGCCGTCCGCCTTCACCTTCACGGTCATCGGCAACGTCCCCGAACGCCCCGAAGATGTCGCGCCTGTACGCACACTGCTGGATGCCATCGACGCCGAACATCCGGCCTTCGTTGTTCACCTGGGCAACCTCAAGGGCCGCGAGGAGTCGTGCTCCGACACGCTGCTCGAAGCCCGCCACGATCTGCTCGACAGCCTGATTGCACCCGTCATCTACATCCCGGGCGACCACGACTGGAGCGACTGCCAGCGCCCCGCGGCGGGCAGCTTCGACCCGGTTGAGCGCCTGTTGCGCCTGCGCGAGCTGTTCTACCCCGACGACAACACGCTCGGCCAGCGCACCATGACGGTCATGCGCCAGTCGGATCAGGCCAAGTTCCGCAGCTACCGCGAAAACACGCGCTGGACGATGAGCGACGTGTTGTTCGTCACCCTCAACGTGCCCGGCGACAACAACAACTACAAAACCGCGGGTGGGCGCAACGGCGAATACGAAGACCGCCTCGAAGCCAATCGTCAATGGCTCGCCCGCGCCTTTGCCGTCGCGCGCCAGCGCAAGATGGCCGGTGTGGTCGTCATGATGCAAGCCGATCCGCTTTTCGAAGATGGTTGGGAGCGGCGCCGCGCACCGACACTGCTCGACGGTTTGTTGCGTCGCCGTTCGCATGACGGCTATCTGGCGCTCAAGCGCCAGTTGCGCACGCTCACGCGCGACTACGACGGTGCCGTCCTTCTCATCCACGGTGCCAGCCAGACGTTCATGCTCGACCGCCCGCTCAAGGACGAAGACAGCCGGCCGGATCCGCACGTCATGCGCGCGCGCACCTATGGGTCGCCGGTGCTCGATCGCTGGCTGGAGGTGTCTGTCACGCCGGGCCGCACGCCGCTCTTCCATATCCGCAGCCGCCGCCTCGACAACACGCCCGCGCCGGCCCCGGAGATTGCACCGGCGCCCGCGCAATAAAAAACGGGAGCCGAAGCTCCCGTTTTCGTAACTCGATGAACCGCCGATCAGTGCAGCGTGTGCGGCTTGTCGTCGTCTTCGTCCTCGTCCACCACTTCGAGGCCGGTTTCACCATGCACGTGGCCGTGCTCGATTTCTTCGGCCGTGGCTTCACGCACTTCGGTCACCTTCAGCTCGAAGCGCAGCGCCATGCCGGCCAACGGGTGGTTGCCATCCAGCACAACCTTGTCTTCCGCCACATCCGTGACGGTGTAGACGATGGCATCTTCTTCATCGCCATCTTCGGGCACGCCCTCGAACTGCATACCGACTTCGAGCGGCTCGGGGAAGCGATCGCGCGGCTCGATCTTGATCAGCTCTTGATCGTAGTCACCGAAAGCGTCGTCCGGCTCGAGCTGCAGTTTGGTCTCGTAGCCTTGCTCGTGGCCGTCCAGCGCTTCCTCGATCTTGGGGAACGTGCCATCATAGCCGCCGTGCAAATACACCATCGGCTCATCGGATTCCTCGATGACGTTGCCCTGCGCGTCGGACAGTTTGTAAGCCACCGACACCACCGTATTCTTCGCGATTTTCAATTGCGCACTCCATGAACGAAGTCCCATTATACGCTGCCGATGGCGGCGTCCAACCTGCTCTTCCAGCGGGGCATCCGGCGCAACTTCTCGGCGGTCTGTCACCGCGCGATTTCATGCGCACGCACTGGCAAAAAAAGCCTCTGCTGATCCGTCAGGCACTTTCCCCCGACGAGATGCGTGCGCTGCACTTTCCGCTCTCGCCCGAACGCGTACTTGCCCTGGCTGCGCGCCCCGATGTCGAGTCCCGCCTGATCGCGCAATCGCGCGGGCGCTGGTCGTTCAATCACGGCCCCTTCGACGAACGCCCGCTACCGTCGCGCAAGACCCGCAACTGGTCGGTGCTGGTGCAAGGCGCGAACCTCGTCGAGCCGGCGGTCGAAGCGCTGATGCAACGTTTCCGGTTCATTCCCGACGCGCGGCTTGATGACGTGATGATCAGCTTCGCAACCGACGGCGGCGGCGTCGGCCCGCACTTCGATTCGTACGATGTGTTCCTGCTGCAAGCGCACGGCAAACGCCGCTGGCGCATCTCCGCACAGGACGACCTCACACTCATCCCGGATCTGCCGCTGAAAATCCTCGCCAATTTCCAGCCCGAAGAGGAATTCGTGCTCGAACCCGGCGACATGCTCTATCTGCCGCCGCACTACGCGCACGACGGCGTGGCCGAGGGCGATTGCATGACGTACTCGATCGGTTTCCGCTCGCCGTCGTACCGCGAACTGGCGGGCCACTTTCTGGGCTTCCTGTCGCAAACACTGGAAGACGATCCCAACTTTGAAGGCCGCTACGCGGACCCCGACCAAAAGCCGACCGAACACCCCGGTGAACTGCCCGCCGCCATGGTCAAGGCGCTTGCGCAGAAGCTCAACGCATTGCGCTGGACGCCTGATCTCGTTGGGGAATTCCTCGGCGCGTACCTGTCCGAGCCGAAGGATCACGTCGACTTCGTCACGCAGCCCCGCTTGCCGCTTGCACGCTTCACGGCCCGGGCGCGCAAGGAAGGCATCGTCCTCGATGCGCGAACGCAGGCGCTGTATGACGCGCAACGCTTCTGGATCAACGGCGACACGTTCGAGCCTTCGGGAACGCTGCTTGCGTGGCTTTCCGCGTTGGCCGACGCACGTCGTGCGAGCGCCGCGTCGGTGGATGCGGCGGCCGGCCTGCCGGATCTGATGGACACGCTCCACGCATGGTACGAAGAAGGCTGGCTGAGGTTGGCTGGCCCTGCGCAGCGATGATTCCGCGTTGAAACAGATCGTTACAAAAGCGTTTGAATCGTACGTGCGTCAGGCCCGACTCAACTACACAGGGTAGGTAAAGGTCGCTATAATCCGACGCTAGCTTGCAGGCCGAGCAGCCCTCGTGCGGCTTGGCTGCCAGCATAGAAGAAGGTGTAGTACCTGAGCGATAATTACCGGTAATTATTCATCGCCCTTTCTGTTGTTCGCTTTCCATATTCAGTTTAAGGATCGAAAAAATGAAAAAGTCTCTCCTGATCGCCTCGCTGATGGCTGCTGTTGCTCTGGCTGCTTGCGGTAAGAAAGAAGAAGCTGCTGCTCCGGCCGCTGCTCCGGAAGCTTCGGCTCCGGCCGCTGCTGCTCCGGCTCCGGCTGCTTCGGACGCTGCTGCCGCTCCGGCTGCCCCGGCTGCTTCGGACGCTGCTGCCTCGGCTCCGGCTGCTTCGGCTCCGGCTGCTGACGCTTCGGCTCCGGCTGCTAAGCAATAATCGCGTTTCTCGCGAGACAAAAAGCCGACCCTCGGGTCGGCTTTTTTCATGGGCGCGATCTAAGTCTCAGATCGGGGCGGCAATGACGCGCCCATCCGCCATTCAAAGTTGTTTCTGAATCTTACAAGCCGCTCCAGACAGGCCTCAGGCCCTCAAACGGTGCGCCAAAGCAGGCCCTCTTCCTGATCGGCGATCGGCACGTCTTCAACGCAAGCGCCCAGCGGCGCGGCAATCGCTTCGGCAGCCAACAACGGCGTGTTGTTCTGCTTGGACAGATGTGCAGCCACCACCGTATGCAACGCATCGTGGCGCACGCGCGTGAGGATCGCGGCGGCAATGTCATTGGCCAAGTGGCCAAAATCCCCGCCGATGCGACGCTTCAACGACCACGGATACGCTGAATTGGCCAGCATGTCGCGGTCGTGATTGCATTCGAGCACAAGGGCGTGCATCCCTGCCAGATGCGCGCAGAGATATTCCGTCGACATGCCAGCGTCGGTCAGCACCCCCAGGCGCCGTGCCCCGTCGTTGAAGACGAACTGCAGCGGCTCGCGCGCGTCGTGCGGCACGGTGTAAGGCAAGATTTGCAGATCGCCGACGGAGAACACATCGTCGGCGCGGCAGAAACGCACGGCTGCACGGTCGGCGCCGCGCAGGTTTTCGGTCGCGCGATAGGTGCCGTGGCTGGTCCAGACCGGGATATTGAATTTGGCGGCAACCGCGTAGGCGCTGCCAACGTGATCGCTATGCTCGTGCGTGACAAGGATAGCGTTGAGAGATTCCGGCGTGCAGCCCAGGCGTTCGAGCCGCCGCACAGTCTCGCGGATACCGAATCCGCAATCCAGCAGAATGCGCGTGCATGTCGCACCGCTCGCCGATTCGACGAGCAACGCATTCCCTTCACTGCCGCTGCCAAGGCTGGCGAATCTCAGTGTCATCGCCCACCCAGGCAGCCGTACTGCATGACGTCGATTACCGCAGTTGCTCGTCGAGCAGCGACAGGATGCGCTTGCCGATGTCACCGGTCTGCGCGGAGCCGTCGTCGTTCTGCACCAGCACCGTCGACGACGTGCCGGCATCCTTCACCACCACGCGGTAACGCTTGGCACGCTTGAGGTCTTCGATCTTCGTGCCGGAGAACAGGCGCGAGAAGAAGCCCGGTGCATTCGCTTCGGCACGCGTATCAGCGTAACGGACGAAGTACACGCCTTGCGAACGGTCGCGATCATCCACGGTGAAGTTGACGCGATCCAGCGCCAGACCCACGGTGCGCCAGGCGCGGTCGAAGGGTTCCGGCACTTGCAGAGCCGGTTGACCATTCGATTGCGTCAGCAGCGACGGGCCCGTGCGCGGAGCAGGCTCAGCCTTCGCGCCGTCTTGCACAGGGTGCACAGCCTGCGTTTGTGCGAGCTTCTGCTGCGCGGCTTCCTTGCTGGCGCCCAGACGCTGCATCAGGCGCGAGAGGAATTCGGCCTCGAGTTCCGGATCGGCCGGACGCGGCGTCCACACGGTCTGGTCCTTGGACGAACCCACCAGTTGCTCCTGCGCGCCGCGGTGCGAGATATAGACCTCGACCGAACCATTCGGTCCCTTCTCGATGCGGGTGCGGAACTTGTCGCGCTCCGAGGTCGAGTACAGGCCATCGAACACCTTGCCGACGGTGCGGCGGATGATGTCCTGCGGAATCTTCGCGCGGTTCTCTGCCCAGTCGGTTTCCATGATGCCGGTCTCGGGCGAGTCGATCACCAGCAGGAAGCCCAGCTCTTGCCAGAAGGTGCGCAATTGCGGCCACAGGGCATCCGGCGTGGTCTTCACGACCAACCAGCGCTGGTTGCCATCACGCTCGATGCGCATGTCGGACACGGCGGGCAGCACGTTATCAGTGCCCGAGCCCGGCGTCGTGACCTTCGGCGCCGTCGACGTGTAGGCCGACAGCGTGGTCGTGCCCGTGTCCGGCGCGGCATAGCGGCGATCCGCCTGGATGCCGGTCAGGTCGGGCGGGACCTCAAGCGTCGGGCCCTTCTTGGCCTGCGATTTGTAATCGATGCGGTCCGGCTGCATCACCTCATTGACGGTATCGCAACCGGAAATCAGGGCAACCGACAGCGCGGCCAGCAACAGTTGAGCGGACGTCGCCACAGCCCCGCGACGGGTTTGGTGCAGTTTCATTGACTTGCGATCCTTCAGATGAGAACGATGGCTTAAGGGCCTGAGAAGCGCCTTGAAACAATCAGGAGAGCAGCCCGGCATCCTTCAGGGATGCGCGCACAACCTCGTGATACTGGGGTGCCAGCGGCGTCAACGGCAGGCGGATGCCGCCTTCCATCTTGCCCATGGCCTGGAGAGCCCACTTGACGGGAATCGGGTTCGACTCGACGAACAGGTTCTTGTGCACCGACAGCAGTTGCATATGGATGCGGCGAGCCGTTTCCACGTCGCCGCGCATGGCCGCCGCACACAGTTCGTGCATGGCGCGCGGCGCAACGTTGGCCGTTACGGAAATATTGCCGTGTCCACCCAGCAGCATCAACGCAATGGCGGTCGGATCATCCCCGCTGTAAATCTTGAACGAAGCCGGCGCACCCTTGATGAGTTGCGCGGCGCGGTCGATGTTGCCGGTCGCTTCCTTCACGCCGATGATGCCCGGCACCTCAGCCAGACGCAGCATCGTTTCGACCGTCATATCGGCCACGGTGCGGCCCGGCACGTTATACAGAATGACCGGCAGATCCACCGACTCGGCCACCTTGCGGAAGTGCAGATACATGCCTTCCTGCGTCGGCTTGTTGTAGTACGGCACGACCTGCAGCGAGGCATCCGCGCCCACCTGCTTGGCGTAGGCCGTCAGCTCCACCGCTTCGGTGGTGGAGTTGCCGCCGGTGCCGGCAATGATGGGGATGCGCTTGTTGGCCTGCTCGACCGCCACGCGGATCAGCTCACGGTGCTCTTCCACCGACACGGTCGGCGATTCACCGCTGGTGCCGACGATCACGATGCCGTCGGTGCCTTCGGCGATGTGCCAGTCAATGAGCTTGCGCAGGGACGGGAAATCAAGGCTGCCGTCCTCGTGCATGGGCGTGACGATGGCGACGAGACTGCCGGAAATCTGGATCATGGTTTCGAAAGCAGACAAAAGCGTGAACGTAAACAGTCGGATTGTACCGGATCGTCAGAACGGATTCGCCACATCTAAGACCCGCCAAGAGACGGGTAAGCCGCCGTCCTCAGCAACTTCAAAGTGCGTAGCGCGGCGCAATCACTCCAGCAGGCTCGCGAACCGCGCAAACCCGCTGCACGTAAGCCTCCCGGGGCGATACGAGAAAACCGTCTTCGTAGCCGATCACCCGCAACTGGCCTCGCACCGCGTCAAGCAATTCACCCGGCGCCAGCAGGAATGCCGGGTTCGACGGCTTCCCGACGGTTTCGTTTCCCGCAGCAAAGGTTTCGTAGATCAGCCGGCCACCCGGCGCGACGGCCGCCAGCAAGCGCGGCCAAAGCGGTCGGTGCAGGTAGTTCGTGACGACGACAGCGTCGAAAGTAGCCGCCGCGGGCAACGGCCACGGGTTCCCTTCGATGTCGGCGACGAGGGTTTGGGCGACGCCCGCAAGGCCAGAAAGCGCTGCCGCGTCACGGTCGATGCCCGTCACGCGCAGGCCGCGCGCCGCGAGCCAGCGCGCGTGGCGGCCACTGCCGCACGCCACGTCCAGCACGGAGGCGCCCGCCGGCAGTTCAGCCGCCCAGTGCAGCACCCACGGCGAGGGCGCAGCGAGCGTATGCGGTTCCGAGGCGGCAGCAGACATCAATGACCTATCAGCTGTACGTCAGACCCATCGCCTCGCGCACCTCCCGCATGGTCTCTTGCGTGACCTTCCGGGCGTTGTCGCAGCCGTCGGCGATGATGGCGCGCAGCAGGGACGGATCGTCCATGTATTTCTGAGCGCGCTCGAGCATCGGCTGCTGTTCACGCAGGATGCCCTCGATCACCGGCTGCTTGCATTCCAGGCAGCCAATGCCTGCGCTGCGGCAGCCCTTCTGCACCCATTCCTTCGTGTCGGCATCTGAGTAGACCTGGTGCAGCTGCCAGACCGGGCACTTGTCCGGATCGCCCGGATCGGTACGGCGCACGCGGGCCGGGTCGGTCGGCATGGTGCGGACCTTTTTCTCGACGGTTTCCTTGTCCTCGCGCATGCGGATCGTGTTGCCGTACGACTTGGACATCTTCTGGCCATCAAGACCGGGCATGCGCGATGCCTCGGTCAGCAGCACCTGCGGCTCGGGCAGGATGATCTTGCGAGCACCTTCCAAGTAGCCGAACAGGCGTTCGCGGTCGCCCATCGAGAGGCTCTGCGACTCGGCCAGCAGTGCGCGCGCCTGCTCCAGGGCTTCGTCTTCACCACGTTCCTGGTAGGCCGTGCGCAGTTCCAGATACAGCTTGGCGCGCTTGCCACCGAGCTTCTTGGCAGCTTCCAGCGCCTTCTCTTCGAAGCCGGGTTCGCGGCCGTACAGGTAGTTGAAGCGGCGGGCCACTTCGCGGGTCATCTCGACGTGCGGCACCTGGTCTTCGCCCACGGGGACAAAGCCAGCGCGGTAGATGAGGATGTCAGCGGCCTGCAGCAGCGGGTAGCCGAGGAAGCCGTAGGTGGAGAGATCCTTTTCCTTGAGCTTCTCGATCTGATCCTTGTATGTCGGCACGCGCTCGAGCCAGCCCAGCGGCGTGCCCATCGAGAGCAGCAGGAACAGTTCGGCGTGCTCGGGCACGCGGCTTTGGATGAACAGCGTGGACTGGGTCGGATCCACGCCTGCAGCCAGCCAGTCGATCAGCATCTCCCACACAGACTCCTCGATCACCTCGGGCGACTCGTAGTGCGTGGTCAGCGCATGCCAGTCGGCGACGAAGAAGAAGCACGGGTATTCGGCTTGCAGCCGGACCCAGTTTTTCAGGACGCCGTGGTAATGCCCCAGGTGCAGCGCACCGGTCGGACGCATGCCAGAGAGAACGCGGTCAGGAAACATGTGGGAAATGGAGTTGAAGACTCAGGAAAACAGCATCTGCAGCGGACTCAGAATCCACTGCAGCAGTTGAAACAGCAGCGCCATGATCGGGCGCATCCAGACATTGGTAATGACGTTGGAAATGATCAACGCCATCACGATGAAGAAGCCGAACGGTTCTATGCGTGACAGCCCCAGCGCCATCCTGGGCGGCAGCAGTGCAGCCAGCACGCGTCCGCCATCGAGCGGCGGCAGCGGGAACATGTTGAACGCCGCCATCACCATATTGACGAGGATGCCGGCGCGCGCCATGCCGATCAGGAACGGCTCGTTCACGCCGCCCATCGCGAACACAACCGCCAGCACGCCCCAGAAAATCGCCTGGACAAAGTTGGTGGCGGGGCCGGCGAGCGCCACCCACATGCCATGCCAGCGCGGATCACGCAGATGGCCAAAGCGCACCGGCACCGGCCTGGCATAACCGAACACGAACGCGCCCTTGGTGGCGAAATACAGCAACAGCGGCATCGCAATCGTGCCGATGGGATCGATGTGCCGCAGCGGATTGATGCTGATGCGGCCCATGACATAGGCCGTATCGTCGCCGAAATGCTTCGCGACATAGCCATGCGCCGCCTCGTGCAGCGTGATGGCAAACAGGACGGGGATCGCGTAAACCGCGATGTTCTGGATCAGTGTGGGGTCCATAGGCGGGCTATTGTAGCAAGCGCGCGCCGCACCACGGCGCCACCGAAGCACGCGCCAAGGCGTCGCCTACAACCCCACGCGGGCAGGATCGCCCCGGCCTTGGCGCACGAGTTCGGGCTCGCCGCTCGTCAGGTCGATGACGGTGGTAGGTTCGGCCGGGGCCGGGCCGCCGTCGATGACGAGTTCGAGCTGCTTTTCGAGCCGATCGCGAATGGTCTCGGCCTCGTTGAGCGGCTCGTCGTCGCCGGGCAGCTGCAGCGTAGCGGAAAGCAGCGGCTCACCCAGTTCGGCCATCAGCGCCAGGGGAATCGCGTGTTCGGGTACGCGCAGGCCGATCGTCTTGCGCGACGGATGCGAGAGCCGGCGCGGTACCTCCTTGGTTGCCTCCAGCAAGAAGACGAACGGCCCCGGCGTGGCCGCCTTCAGCACGCGGTACTGCTTGTTGTCGACGCGCGCGAATGTGGCCAGCTCGGAAAGGTCACGGCACATCAGCGTGAGGTGATGCTTTTCGTCGATGCCGCGCACGCGACGCAGGCGCTCGACAGCGGATTTGTCGTCCAGATGGCAGGCGAGCGCGTAGCAGGAATCGGTAGGCAGCGCGACCAGCCCGCCGGCGCGGATGATCTCCGCCGCCTGGCGGATCAAGCGCCCTTGCGGCGTGGTCGGATGAATCTGGAAGAACTGGGACATGGCAGCCGCGCGCTCAGGACAGCCACCGGCTCCAGACCGGTGTCAGGTTGTCGGGCAGCGGCGGCAGCGTGCCAAGTTCGACGCGGCCCTCACCCGGGCCGTGGAAATCTGAACCGCGCGACGCCAACAGGCCGTAGCGGCGCGCGACGTCGGCATACAACGCGTATTGGTCAGGCGTATGGCTGCCGGTGATGACCTCGACGCCCTCCCCGCCCAGCGCCTTGAATTCATCGAACAGCGCGCCGTGCTCGACCAGCGATAGCGTGTACCGCCCCGGATGCGCCATCACCGCGACGCCCCCGGCGCCCTTGATCCAGTGGATCGCATCGGCCAGGCGCGACCAGCGATGCGGCACGTAGCCCGGCTTGCCGTCGCCCAGATAGCGGTCGAACACCTCGTGGATATCCCGGCAGTGGCCGTGCTCGACCAGGAAGCGCGCGAAGTGCGTGCGGGAGACCATGTCCGGATTACCGGCGTAGCGCAACGCACCTTCGTAGGCGCCTTCGATACCGAGTTTGGCAAGTGCTGCGCTGATGTCTTCCGCGCGGGCGCAGCGGCCGGAGCGCGTGCGTTCCAGCCCCTGCACCAGATCGACATTTTCAGGATCGATGCCGAGGCCAACGATGTGCAGCGTGCGCCCGGCCCACGTCACCGAAATCTCGACGCCCGCGAGGTATTCCATGCCCAGCGCCGTCGCGGCTTCGCGTGCGGCCGCCTGTCCGCCCACTTCGTCGTGGTCGGTCAACGCCCAGAGCGTCACGCCGTGGGCGGCAGCACGCGCGGCCACTTCGTGCGGCGCAAGCATGCCGTCCGACACGGTCGAATGGCAGTGCAGATCGGCATTTCGGGCGGAGGCGGCAGAGATGTTTGGCATTCCGCCATTTTACTGCTGCGGCGCGCAAGAGGCGACCCTGCCCCGCCCTCGATGGGCATCCGGAAGACCCGACTGCCCGTGGCGGTGTTTGCGGCGCGCCGGTTGCTGCAGGCTATAGTGCCCGCATTGTTTCGTTCCCTGCGCTTTGCCATGACCTCCGCCGCCACTCTGAATGCCGATTCCCCCCAGTCCGTGGAGCAACGCATCGACGTGCTTGTCGTGGGCGCCGGGCCGGTCGGCCTGTTTGCGGCGTTCCAGGCGGGCGTGCTCGGCATGTCGTGTGTGCTGGTAGATGCATTGGACCGCCCAGGTGGTCAATGCACCGAGCTGTACCCGGAAAAGCCCATCTACGACATCCCGGCGCTGGTGTCGTGCACCGCACAGGAACTCGTCGATCGGCTGATGGCCCAGTGCGCGCCGTTCAATTACCCCATTCTGTGCAACCGCCGCGCTGAGACCGTCGAAACGCTGGAAACCGAACACGGCCAGCGCTTTCGCGTCACGACAAGCGCCGGCGACGTGTTTGACTGCGCCGCCGTCCTCATCACCGCAGGCAACGGCGCGTTCACGCCACAACGCGTGGCCTTGCCTGAAGCGGCCGCGCTGGAAGGTCGCCACCTCCATTACGCCGTGCGCGACACTGCGCGCTTTGCGGGCAAGCGCGTGGTCATTGCCGGCGGCGGGGATTCCGCGCTCGACTGGGCACTCGCGTTGCGCAAGGTGGCCGCACGCGTGACGCTGGTCCATCGGAGAGAGGGCTTCCGCGCGGCCGACGCGAGCGTTGCTGAAATGCGCGCCGCCGTCGCCGCCGGCGAAATGGACTTTGTGCTCGGCATGCTTTCGCGCCTGGACAGCACGCCCGACGGCACACTCACCGGCGCAGCCATCCGCGGGCGCGACGGCGAAACCGTGCTGCCCTGCGATGAACTGATCGCGCTGTATGGGCTGGTCTCCGAGCCGGGCCCCATTGCCAACTGGGGCGTGGAAATGCGCGCGGGCCGCATCACCGTGGAAACAACCGCGTACGAGACCTCGCGCCCCGGCGTGTTTGCCGCCGGCGATATCGCGCTGTATCCGAACAAACAGAAGCTGATCCTGTCTGGCTTTCATGAAGTGGCGATGGCGCTGCGGCGTGCTTATCGCTACGCGAACCCCGACAAGACGCTCGTGCATACGCATTCGAGCAACGATGCGGGGCTGCAGACGAAGCTGCATGTCACGGCGGAATAAGTTCTCGCATGCGCGCACCGTCGCTCTACGAAACTGTGCTCGGCGCGCGATATGCGGAGCTGGCGCCGGCCGTGCAGACATTCCACCGAATGACCGGCGCGGTGACCCTGCACGGCGAGGTCGAAACGGAACCGCCGGCATCGCGCCTCGCACGCGTACTTGCATGGTGCATTCGCACGCCGCGGACACCGACGCGTGGCCCGATCCGAATCACGCTCCAGACCGCGGCCACGGAAGAAACCTGGACACGCCAATTCCCCCGCCACACGATGCGCTCGACCTTGTCGCTGCGCCGGGGGCATCTCACAGAGCGGCTCGGCGTGGTGCGTCTGTTCTTTGCGCTGGAGGCGCATCAAGGCGTGTTGCAGATGCGCCTGCAAGGCTTGCGCTTTCTCGGCATCCCGTGCCCTGCCTGGCTGCGGCCCGCCGTGTTGGCCGAGGAGTCAGGCGACGGTGACCGCTTCCACTTCAATGTCCGCGCCAGCGTGCCGTTGCTCGGCGTGGTAGCGGCGTATCGAGGTTATCTCGATCTGGCGACGGTGGAACGCGCATGATCGTCGTCTACGATGCGCACTGCCTGCTGTGCAGCGGCTCCATCCAGTTTCTGCTGCGACATGATCGACAAGGCATGCTGCGCTTCGCCTCCATGCAAGGCGAGACCGGGCGACGGTTGCTCGCGCAGGCCGGCGTGAATCCGGATGGCGTCGATACCGTCCTGTTCGTGCGCGACGGCCAGGCGTGGCGGGAAAGCGCTGCCGTCCTGCGCATCCTGCATGTGCTCGGCTGGCCGTGGCGGTTGGCATGGATCGGTTGGCTGATCCCGGCACCCCTGCGCGACGCCGTTTACCGCCGCGTCGCACGCAACCGCTATCGATGGTTTGGGCGGTCAGACACCTGCATCCTGCCGCCGCCCGGCACGGCACAGCGGTTTCTCGATTGAGCTTCCGCTCAACGCTGCATGCAGAACTCTTCAATCAGCGCGGCAACCTGCTCCGGCTGATCGTGATGCAGCATGTGGCCCGCATCCGCAATCAGCACCTCACGGAAATCAGGGAACGCCGCAAAGCGCGTCTTGAATTCGGCCAGCGGCACGTCGCCTGCAATGGCTTTTAGCGTGGGCGAATCGACGGCCTCGACGTGCAGCACGGGCGCGGTAACCCGGCGCCAGATTTCCATCACCTCATCCAACCGATACAGCTGCGGATTGATGATCTTGTGCGCCGGGTCGCCAAGGATTTCCCAGCGGCCTTCGGCATTCCGGCTCGACCAGTGCTGCGCCAGGAATGCAGCCTTGTCGGCCGGCAGACGCGGATTCGTCTTCTGGAGGCGCGCGGCGACGTCTTCGACGGTGGCGTAGGTGTTCAGGCGCGGCTTGTCCTTCAGTTCATCGAGCCACCGCGCATAGCGGCGCGGCGCCTGCGACGCCTTCGACGCCGACATGCCGAAGCCCTCCAGATCCACCACGCGCCGAACGCGCTCGGGCCGGATGCCCGCGTACAGGCACACCACGTTGGCGCCAAGGCTGTGCCCGACCAGCGTCACCTGCCCTTCGGGCTGATAGTGATCGATGATGGCTTCAAGGTCGGCCACGTAGTCGGCAAACCAGTAGCTCTCGACGCCGGGGGCATCGGTGGGCCGGGCAGACTGGCCATAGCCGCGCCAATCCGGTGCCACGATATGCCAGCGCTCGCGCAGCGCATCGACCAGAAACTGGAACGATGCCGATACATCCATCCACCCATGAAACAGGAAGAGGGTGGGCGCCCCCGGCTCGCCCCATTCGCGGATGTGGTAGCGCAGGCCGCGCACGGGCAGATAGGTCGAGCGGGAGGCCCGACGTGCGGCAGGCTGTATGGTGGAGTCCATGGTTTCCGTCACCGAATAGAAATCGAACGATCGTTCTTTTTCCGGCGATTATAGCGGCGGATGGACAAGCCCGTAGCGCTTAGAACGAGGCTTCCAGCGCGGCAATCTCGTCGTCGTCGAAACCGGCCTGACGCCGAGCTTCAAGGTTGAACGGCCCGCGCAGACGCGGCGCGCCGTATTGCTCGGCCAGCTTGCGATACGTCGGCACGGGGTCCAGCCCCGCGCGCTCGCAGAGCCAGCGGTACCACCGATTGCCGACCGCGACGTGTCCTATCTCGTCCCGCAGGATGATGTCGAGGATGCCCGCAGCCGCCATGTCGCCAGCCTGCGCGAGCTTGGCCCGGATCGGCGGTGAAGCATCGAGCCCGCGCGCCTCCAGCGTGCGCGGCACCAGCGCCATGCGCGCGAGCGGATCGGCGGCGGTTTTCTCCGTCATTTGCCAGAGGCCGTCGTGGGCGGGGTGATCTCCGTAGCGGCAATCGAGCGTGGCCAGATGGGCGGAAAGCAGCGAAAAGTGCGTCGCCTCTTCTGCCGCAACGCGCGTCCAGTCTTCGTAAAAAGCCACCGGCATGCCAGCAAAACGCCACACGGCGTCGAGCGCAAGATTGATGGCGTTGAATTCGATGTGCGCGAGCGCGTGCAGCAGCGCGCCGCGACCGCGTGGCGTATCGATCGCACGGCGGCGCGGAACCTCGGCAGGCGGCACGAGCACCGGAGCGTCGGGCCGCCCCGGCACACCGCCTTCCGGTGCCGCAATGGCTTCGTCAATGCCCCAGCCCGCAGCGTCGACGCTCTTGGCACGCTCGCCCAGACGCAGCGTGGCGTCCACCTTGCTGGCCGGATCGGTGAGACACAGCGCGGCAAGGGCTGCATGACGGAGCGTGTCAGCGGGCGTTGGGTGGCGAGGTTGTGAAGCGGTCATCAGCGTACAATTTAGACTTTCCGCCATTTTAATTCGACGCATCGGCCTGCCTTGCCCGGCAGGCTTGAAGACGCGCCTATTTTCCCCATCTACGCAGATTCTGGAGACCGATCGCATGGCCCTCTACCAACTCGGCGATGTTGCACCGACCATTGACGCCAACGCCTATGTGGCCCCCGAAGCGACCGTCATCGGGCGCGTGGAGTTGAAAGCGCGCGCAAGCGTGTGGCCCGGCGCCGTCATCCGCGGCGACAACGAGCCGATTACCGTGGGCGAGGCCAGCAACGTGCAGGAAGGCTCGGTGCTGCACACCGATCCGGGCTGCCCGCTGAACATCGGCGACCGCGTAACGATCGGCCACCAAGCCATGCTGCATGGCTGCACGATCGGCGAAGGCTCGCTGATCGGCATCCAGGCGGTGGTGCTCAATCGCGCGGTGATCGGCAAGAACTGCCTGGTGGGCGCGGGCGCGATCGTCACCGAAGGCAAGGTCTTTGAAGACGGCACACTCATTCTGGGCGCGCCTGCGAAGGCCGTGCGCAAACTGACGGAAGACGACATCGCCAAGATGCACCTGAACACCGAAACGTATGCGGTGCGCCAGGCGATGTACAAGCAGCAACTGAAACGGATCGATGGATGACTGACGAGCTGAAGAAATTTGTATTCGACGCCGCGCCGGTGCGCGGTGAACTGGTGCGCCTGGAAGGGACGTGGCAGGAGGTGCTGGCCCGCCGACGCTACCCTGCCCCGGTCAGTACGCTGCTGGGCGAGATGATGGCCGCCGCCGCGCTGCTGTCGGCCAACCTCAAGTTCAACGGCGCGCTCGTCATGCAGTTGCACGGCGACGGCCCGGTGCACATGCTGGTCGTCGAATGCAACTCCGACCTGTCGATGCGCGCCACCGCCAAGATTGCCGAAGGCGCTGAGATCGCCGACGACGCCACGCTGGCCGCCATGGTCAACGTGCATGGCAACGGGCGCTTCGCCATCACGCTGGATCCGCAGGACAAGCTGCCGGGCCAACAGCCGTATCAGGGCATCGTGCCGCTGTCGGACGAGAACGGACCGCTCGCAAGCATCACCGAAGTGCTTGAGCACTACATGCAAAGCTCCGAGCAGCTGGACACGCGCCTGTGGCTGGCGGCTGACAACAAGGTCGCGTCGGGCATGCTGCTGCAGCGCTTGCCTTCGTATGGCGGTGCGATGGAAGGCCGCACTGGCCACGCGCCCGCGCAAGTCGGCGAAACCGGCCAGCCGCTGCACAAGGACGTGCAGGAGCAAGACCTCGACACGTGGGAACGCGTCTGCCAGCTCGGTAAGACGCTGCGTCGCGACGAACTGCTCGAGCAGCCGATCGACACGCTCATCAAGCGCTTGTACTGGGAAGAAATGGAATCGGCCGGCATCCGCATGTTCGAGCCGCAGAGCCCGCGTTTCCGCTGCTCGTGCTCTCGGCTGCGCGTGGGCTCCATGCTTCGTACGCTTGGCCAACCTGAAGTCGACAGCATTCTGGAAGAACGCGGCAAGGTGGAAATCGACTGCGAATTTTGCGGCCAGCACTACAGCTTCGATGCCGTGGATTGTGCGCAACTCTTCGCCCAGGAGACGGTGGCGCAGGGTATTCAGGAAGCATCCGACCAGCGCCACTGAACACGGCGACATAGTATGAAGTACGCGTGGCGCGTGGCACTTATCGGGGCCGCCCACGCTCTAAGTCGCCAGTTACCTCATCTGCCGCCTGCTGCGGAACGCACCATGTCCGAGCCCACGACTTCGTCCCTACGATCGTTGATTCTTTCACGCGCTGCCGCGCTGGCCTTGCCGCTGGGGGCGGCGCTGCTGGCCTCCGCCTGCGTTGCGGTACCGCGTGGCCCGGGCGGCACACCCTACACCGCCCGGTTGCCGGACGATACGCAGGCTGCGGCACCGGCACCGCTGTCGCCAGAAGAGCGCAAGAAGCTCGACGCGCTGAATGCCAAGGCGCTGCGCGAATCCGATCAGGCCATCCAGCGTGACGCCCAAGCGCGCGCCTATGCGGCCACGCCGTACTACGCGCCGTATCCATACTACGGAGGCTATTCGGTGTATTACGGCAGCGGATGGCGCCACCGTGGGGGCTGGGGCGTCAGCTACGGTGCACCCGTCTGGGGCTATCCGTACTACTGGTAAATCCGGGGAGTTACCTTCAACACGAGCGCGTCTGCGGGGCGCGTTCGCATGGCAGCGTCAGTGATGCGCCTGCTGGCCCGCCGGAGGAGGCGGTGGCGGCGGGGTTTCGCTGGTTCTCGGGGCCGGCGCGACAAACTGCACGAAGCCTTCGTCGTCCTTGACCATCCCAAGCTCGTAGCGCGCGCGCTCTTCAATGGCGCCCGTGCCTTCCTTCAGATCCTTCACTTCGCCTTCAAGCTTGGTGTTGCGCAGCTTCAGTTCAGCATTGCGCTGATTCTGGGCCGTCACCTGCTTCTGCATGTCCCACACGCGCAGCCAACCACCCTTGCCCAGCCAAAGCGGGTACTGGATGGCAAGCAGCAACAGCAGCAGGAACAGCGTAATCAGGCGCATAGGGACAAGCGTTGGCGGTACTCGGGCTCCAAATACCATGCGACCGCCAGAGCGGCGGTCGCACAGTCATGCGGAGCAAAACTGCGAGGGATTATCGCAGGTTATAGAACGCCGACTTGCCCGGATAGCTGGCGATATCACCGAGGTCTTCTTCGATGCGCAGCAGCTGGTTGTACTTGGCCATGCGGTCCGAGCGCGACAGCGAGCCCGTCTTGATCTGGCCAGCGTTCGTGCCAACAGCGATGTCGGCAATCGTGCTGTCTTCGGTTTCGCCCGAGCGGTGCGAGATCACGGCGGTGTAGCCAGCGCGCTTGGCCATCTCGATGGCGGCAAACGTCTCGGTCAGCGTGCCGATCTGGTTGATCTTGATGAGGATCGAGTTGGCGATGCCCTTCTCGATACCTTCCTTCAGGATCTTGGTGTTGGTGACGAACAGATCGTCGCCCACCAGCTGCACCTTCTTGCCGAGCTTTTCGGTCAGGGCCTTCCAACCGGCCCAGTCGCTCTCGTGCATGCCGTCTTCGATCGACACGATCGGGAACTTGTCAGCCAGGTTCGCCAGATAGTTGGCGAAGTCTTCCGACGACAGCTGCAGGCCCTCGCCTTCCAGGTGGTATTTGCCATCCTTGTAGAACTCGGACGCGGCGCAGTCCAGCGCCAGCAGCACGTCTTCGCCAGCCTTGTAGCCAGCCTGCTCGATGGCCGACAGGATGGTGTTCAGGCACTCCTCGTTGCTGGCGAAGTTCGGTGCGAAGCCGCCTTCGTCGCCCACGGCCGTGCTCATGCCCTTGTCAGCCAGGATCTTCTTCAGCGCGTGGAAGATCTCGGCGCCGCAGCGCAGGGCTTCACGGAAGCTCGACTGGCCGACCGGCATCACCATGAATTCCTGGATGTCCAGGCTGTTGTTGGCGTGCGCGCCACCGTTGACGATGTTCATCATCGGCACCGGCATCTGCATCGCGCCCGAACCGCCGAAGTAACGATACAGCGGCAAGCCGGCTTCTTCAGCAGCGGCCTTGGCGACGGCCATCGACACGGCCAGCATGGCGTTTGCGCCCAGGCGGCTCTTGTTCTCGGTGCCGTCCAGGTCGATCAGGGTGCGGTCCAGGAACGCCTGTTCCGACGCGTCCAGGCCCATGATGGCCTCGGAGATTTCGGTGTTGATGTGCTCGACGGCCTTGAGCACGCCCTTGCCCAGGTAGCGCGACTTGTCACCGTCACGCAGTTCGATGGCTTCGCGCGAGCCGGTGGATGCGCCCGACGGCACCGCTGCACGGCCCATCACGCCCGATTCCAGCAGCACGTCGCATTCGACGGTGGGGTTGCCGCGCGAGTCCAGCACTTCGCGACCGATGATATCTACGATGGCACTCATGAAAATCCCTCTTGGTGTCTTAAAGCAGGTAATGCTACGAGGTCGACCGGCGCTTAAACGCCTTCGACCACGATCATGTTCATGTGGGCAGCTTTGGCGCGCGCATTGCGGGCAGCGAGATATTCCTCGCTGTCGTAGAACGCCTTGGCGGCGTCGTAGCTCGGAAACTTGAGCACGACGATGCGGGTGGGGTTCCACTCGCCTTCCAGTTGCTCGGTCTTGCCGCCGCGCACCAGCGGCTCGGCGCCATGCGCTTGCATGGCCTTGGTCGACAGCGTCTTGTATTGCTCGTATTGCACGGGGTCTGTCACGTCCACGTACGCGAGGATGTAGCCAGCGGCCATGTGTCTCTCTCCGGAAGCCAAAACGAAAGCTGAACTGAGCGGAACCGAAAACGACAGCGGCGGCTGGTGGAGCCGCCGATGGTCGGAAGAATCAGTCGAACTGATTTTCCAGGAAACCGCTGCGCTTGGTGAGCGCGTCCAGTTCTTTCAGTACTGACAGCAAGTCTTTCATGCGGCGCAGCGGCACGGCATTCGGGCCATCTGATTTCGCGCATGCGGGATCGGGGTGCGTTTCCATGAAGACACCCGCAACGCCCGTCGCGATAGCTGCCCGGGCCAGCACCGGCACGAACTCGCGCTGACCGCCGGAGCTGGTGCCCTGGCCGCCCGGCAATTGCACCGAATGTGTGGCGTCGAACACAACCGGTGCGCCCGTCTCGCGCATGATCGCCAGCGAGCGCATGTCCGACACGAGATTGTTGTAGCCGAACGAAGCGCCACGCTCGCAGGCCATGAAGTTGTCTTCCGGCAGGCCGGCATCGCGAGCCGCGTGACGCGCCTTGTCGATGACATTCTTCATGTCGTGCGGCGCGAGGAACTGGCCCTTCTTGATGTTGACGGGCTTGCCGCTCTGCGCGCAGGCGCGGATGAAATCGGTCTGGCGGCACAGGAACGCCGGCGTCTGCAGGACGTCCACGACCTCTGCTACCGGCTTGATCTCATCGATCTCATGGATGTCGGTCAGCACCGGCACACCCACCTGGCGCCGCACTTCCGACAGGATGCGCAGGCCCTCTTCCATGCCCAAGCCGCGGAACGAAGCGTCCGACGAGCGGTTCGCCTTATCGAACGACGACTTGTAGATGAACGGAATGCCCAGCGCGCCGGTGATTTCCTTAAGCGTGCCGGCGGTGTCGATCGCCATCTGCTCGGATTCGATCACGCAGGTGCCGGCAATCAGGAAGAACGGTTTGTCGAGGCCGACTTCGAAATCGCAGAGTTTCATCGTATTTCCCGTGCGCCAGCGCGTTAGGCGACAGCGCGTTGCGCGGTCTGGTTGTGATGCGCCAGCGCGGCTTCCACGTAGGCCTTGAACAGCGGGTGGCCGTCACGCGGGGTCGAGGTGAATTCCGGGTGGAACTGCACGCCGACGAACCACGGGTGCATCGACGCCGGCAGTTCCATCATTTCCGGCAGGTTTTCCGACGGCGTACGCGCCGAGATGATCATCCCGGCCTTTTCCAACTGCGGCACGTAGTGGTTGTTCACCTCGTAGCGATGGCGATGGCGCTCGTTGACTTCCGCACCGTAGATCGCCGCCGCCTTGGTGCCTGGCTGAACCGGCACGCGCTGCGAGCCCAGGCGCATGGTGCCACCCATGTCGGAGTCGGCCGAGCGCTTTTCGACGCGGCCATCGCGATCCAGCCACTCGGTGATGAGCGCGACCACCGGGTGTTCGGTCTCGTCGTTGAATTCGGTGCTGTTGGCGTCCTTCATGCCAGCCAGATGGCGCGCAAATTCAATCACGGCCAATTGCATACCCAGGCAGATGCCCAGGTACGGCACGCCCTTTTCGCGGGCGTATTGAATTGCGCGGATCTTGCCTTCCGTACCGCGCTTGCCGAAGCCGCCCGGCACCAGCACAGCGTCGAGCGTGTCCAGCACCTGCGTGTGGCCCGATTCGAGTTCTTCAGAATCGATGTACTCGATATTGACGCGCGTGGAGGTGTGCAGGCCGGCGTGGCGCAGTGCCTCGATCAACGACTTGTACGACTCGGTCAGGTCAACATACTTGCCGACCATGCCGATGGTGATCTCGTGCTGCGGATTTTCCAGCGTGTGCACCATGCGCGCCCATACGGACAGATCCGCCGGCGGCGCTTCGATACGCAGCTCTTCGCAGATGATGCGATCCAGCCCCTGCTCGTTGAGCATCTGCGGGATCTTGTAAATGGTGTCGACATCCCACACCGAGATGACCGCGTCCTGCGGCATGTTGGCGAAGAGCGAAATCTTCGCGCGTTCATCGTCGGGAATCGGACGGTCGGCGCGGCAGAGCAGCGCGGTCGGCTGCACGCCAATTTCGCGCAGCTTCTGCACCGAGTGCTGGGTCGGCTTGGTCTTCAGCTCGCCGGCGCTGGCAATGAACGGCACCAGCGTCAGGTGCGCAAACGCCACCTGGTTGCGGCCCAGGCGCAGGCTCATCTGGCGGGCGGCCTCCAGGAACGGCAGCGATTCGATATCGCCCACCGTACCGCCGATTTCCACGATCGCCACATCGGCCTTGCCGTCGTGCGATGCCGCGGCACCGCGCTCGATGAACGCCTGGATTTCGTTGGTGATATGCGGAATGACTTGCACCGTCTTGCCGAGATACTCGCCGCGACGCTCCTTGCGGATCACGGATTCGTAAATCTGGCCTGTGGTGAAGTTGTTCGCCTTGCGCATCTTGGCCGAGACAAAACGCTCGTAGTGGCCAAGATCGAGGTCGGTTTCTGCGCCGTCCTCGGTCACAAACACTTCGCCGTGCTGGAACGGGCTCATGGTGCCCGGGTCGACGTTGATGTAAGGATCGAGTTTGAGGAGGGTGACTTTGAGGCCGCGCGACTCAAGAATGGCCGCGAGCGAGGCGGCGGCGATGCCCTTGCCGAGTGAGGACACTACGCCACCGGTAACGAATACGAACTTGGTCATGACCTAGCTTGCCGGGGAAAGCCGGATTATAGCAAAGGTCCCCCCTCCGCTCCGTGACAGAACGGTGGAATTTGCCCGAGAGCAGTCTCGCCTACGCGGCGTGCCGCATGGCGCCTGCGTTGGCGCGCATTTCGCCGATCAATTCGCGGATCAACTCGGCCGTTTCCAGCGGTTTCTCCATCGGATAGAGATGGCTGCCCTCGATCCAGCGCAGCCTGCTGCCGACGATGCGCCGCGTCGCACCCAGTCCGACCTGACGAATCTCGCGCGAACGGGTGCCGGCCACAAAGCTGACCGGGAATGCCGTGCCGCCCGCGACCTTTCGCCCCATGTTGGTCGGCAAGGTGCGGTAAATCTGGTATTCGATTTCGCGCGAGAAGCGCAGTGTGCGCTCCCGATCACGGCCGGTCGGCTCGGTGCCATGTTCGACATAGTCGCGCAGCACGTCTTCGTCCCAACGATCGAACTTGCGTTTGGCCTTGAAGTGGCTCCAGACGGCGTCGAGGTCGGGCCACAGATGGCGCCGGTTCTTCGTCGCTGCGGCGGGCGACTGACTCTCGTCGATGTCCAGCCATTGCGCCACGCGCAGCAGCTTGGCGCGCCATCCTGCGATGATCGGCGAATCGAGCATCACGACGCCGCGCACGCGCTCGGGCCGGCGCAGCGCCGCCATCAGGCTCAGGAAGCCGCCCAAAGAATGGCCGACCAGCCAGACCGGCTCGGCCTGCGCGTCGATTTCTGCCAGCAGCTCTTTCACCAGGCCGGGCCAGGAGCGCGTGACCGGAAAACGCGGATCGTGCCCAAAGCGCTCCACCGCGCGGATGTCGAATTCATCACCGAGCACACCAAGCATCTTGCGATACGTGCCGACCGGAAAGCCGTTGGCATGCGAAAAGAGCATCACGTCGCGCATTGCAGATCCCGTGCCGTTCAGCGTGACTTCTGGGATCCGCCGGCCACGCGCTGGATCGTCGACACCTGCTCCAACGCGGGGCCGGGCGCGCGGTCCGGCGTGGCGGGCGCCTCGGCTGCGGGCGGCGCAATGCGCACGGGCCCAACCTCCGCGGAGGGATGCCCCTCCCGGCGCAACGGGTGCGACGGCGAAGTGCCGGTTTCCCAATCCGGATCCTCGATTTCAGCGAACACCTGGCGCAGGCGCTTGCCCCACGTGCCGCGAATCATCGCGAAATACGGATTCTCTTCGTCGATGGCCACAAAGCGCGTCACCCGCAGGGAGTCGGTTTCGTAGACCAGCAGATCCAGCGGCAACCCCACCGAAATATTCGACTTCAGCGTCGAATCCATCGAGATGAGCGCGCACTTCGCGGCTTCGTCCAGCGGCAGCCCCGGGCTGACCACGCGGTCAATGATCGGCTTGCCGTACTTGGCCTCGCCGATCTGGAAGTAGCAGTTCTCGGGCGTGGCCTCAATGAAGTTGCCCGCCGCGTAGACGTTGAACAGGCGCGGCCGCTCTGCGCCGATCTGCCCGCCAAAGATGATGCTGACATTGAAGTCGATCTTGGCCTTGGCCAGCGCCGCGGCGTCGCGGTCATAGACATCGCGTACGGCTTCGCCGACGATCGTGGCGGCCTCGAACATGTCCCGCGCCGTCCACAGCGACCGCGGCTTGCCGCGTGCTTCGGTCAACACTTGGCGCACGGCCTGGCTGATCGCCAGATTCCCAGCCGTCAGCAGCACCATGACGCGATCGCCTTCGCGCTCGAAGACGGTCATCTTGCGGAATGTGGAAATGGCGTCCACGCCCGCATTCGTGCGGGAATCGGACAGGAACACAAGGCCTGCGTCCAGGCGCATGGCGACGCAATAGGTCATGGGCGAAGCGACAAACGGAAACGGTGTGTGAGGGGCATTCTAGCGCGCCGGTCGGAACCCATCCGCGCGCTTGGAAGCGGTGCTCAATTCACGCCGACAGCCTCGACGGGCAGCGGCTCGATGGAAATACGGACGTCGAGCGTCTCGGCGCCTCCGCCCTGCCGCACGCCGCGCACCGGCGCAGCGGATTGATAATCGCGCCCCACCGCCAAGCGGATGTGGCGCGTATCGGTAAAGCACTGGTGAGTGACGTCGATGCTGCACCAGGTGTGCGATTCGGCGTCGAGGCACACGTCGGCCCAGGCGTGGCTGGCCAGGTCTTCTTCCCCGACGGCATGGAAATAGCCGCTGACGTAGCGCGCCGGCACGCCCAGCGCGCGGCAGCAGGCGACCATCACCTGTGCCTGGTCCTGGCATACGCCGGCACCCAGACCAAATGCCTCCGCAGCGGCCGTGCCGACATGCGTGGTGTTCGGCTTGTAGCGCACGCGCTTGGCGATGGCCTGCGCCAGCCGCATTGCCGATTCGGCATCGCCCGGCACCAGCGCGTGCTCGCGCGCAAAGTTGACCATCTCCGGCGGCGCGGAAGTCAGCGGCGTGGTGGCTAGAAAATACAGCGGCGAAACGCGATAGCGGCCTTGGCCCGGCGCATCGACAAAGCGTTGGCTGCCGGGAGCGCCCGCAGGAAACGCCTCGACAACACCGCGCGCCTCGATGGTGACGTCTTCCGTACGCGTGCCGAGGGTGAAGTGATGGACGACGTTGCCGAAACCGTCGGTGGCGCGCGTGAGGTTGCCGGGCGCGTGGATCTGCCAGCTATCCACCTGCTGCAGCTCGCCGCTGCGCGGCGTCAGCCGCAGCTCATGCACGCTATGGCGTAGCGGCTCGGCATAACGGTAGACCGTCGTATGTCGAATTTGGTATTTCACGATGACACGGGCGCCGCCCGAAAGCGGCGCCCCGATGTATGCACAATGCCCTGCAGGGTCATGCGACTTCGAGCGGCACCAGGAAATCCTGGCTGATGCCGTTGCCCAGGTCGCCGATCCGCTCCAGGAAGTTGGTCAGCCAGGCATGCAGGCCGACCGAGAAGATATCTTCGATGCGGGCGTACCGCAGGTCGGCGTGCAGTTTACCAGCGCGCCGCTCCGTCTCCGCCGATTGACTGTTGCGCACGGTGGAAAGAATGCTCACCACCTCGTCCATGCTGGCCAGCAGGGAGCGCGGCATATCGCTGCGCAGGATCAGCAGCTCCGCCACGCGCGTCGGCGTAATGACGTTGCGATAGATCTTGCGATACACCTCGAAGCCCGACACGGAGCGCAGCGTGGCGGCCCAGTGATAGAAGTCGCCCTGCTCGGCGGCCGATTCATCGCGCGTCGGCGTGGACTGGAACTTCACGTCGAGCAGCCGGGCCGTGTTGTCCGCACGCTCCAGGAAAGTCCCCAGCCGCATGAATTGGAACGCGTCATCCGTCAGCATGGTGCCGACCTGCACACCGCGCGACAGGTGCGAGCGAAACTTCACCCATTCAAAGAATTGCGATGGATCGTCGCGCAGCATGCCTTCGGCAATCAGGCGCTGGACATCCAGCCACGTGGTGTTGATGGTTTCCCACACCTCCGTGGTGAGGGAACCGCGCACGGCTCGGGCGTTCTCGCGCGCGCCGCGCAGGCAGCTCATGATCGACGACGGATTGGTCATGTCGCGCACCATGAAATCGATCACGTCGTCGCGCGAAAGCAGGCCGTAGCGATCGGCAAAAACCCGGGTGAGTTCGGAAATATCGAGCATTGCCCACCAGCCCTGCTCCGCCACTTCGGCCGATTGCGGCATCAGCGAGGTCTGGTAGTTCACGTCGAGCATGCGGGCGGTGTTCTCGGCGCGTTCGGTGTAGCGCGCCATCCAGAAAAGGTGGTCTGCGGTGCGGCTGAGCATGGCGTTCCCTTCTACGTATTCGATATGCGGTGGATCGACTGATCGATTGATCGATGGCCAGGTTGCGTCGCTGCGCGAACGTTCAGCGCTCCAGCACCCACGTGTCCTTCGTTCCGCCGCCCTGCGATGAGTTGACCACCAGCGAGCCGGCCCGCAACGCCACCCGCGTGAGGCCGCCGGGCACCATGCGCACGTCCTTGCCGGACAGCACGAACGGCCGAAGATCGATGTGGCGCGGTGCGATACCGGCTTCCACATACGTCGGGCAAGTCGACAGCGCCAATGTAGGCTGCGCGATGTACTGATCGGGGCGGGCCTTCACCACCTCGCGGAAAGCGGCGATCTCCTCTTGCGTGGCAGCTGGGCCGACCAGCATGCCGTAGCCGCCCGCGCCGTGCGTTTCCTTGACCACCAGCTCGCCCATGTGGTCCAGGACGTATTGCAGGTCATCCGGCCGGCGGCACATGTACGTCGGCACGTTGTTCAGAATCGGCTCCTCGCCCAGGTAGAAGCGGATCATGTCCGGCACATACGGATAGATCGACTTGTCGTCTGCCACGCCGGTGCCGATGGCATTGCAAATGGTGACGTTGCCAGCGCGATAGACCGACAGCAGGCCGGCTGCGCCCAGCGAGGAATCGGGCCGGAAGACGAGCGGATCGAGGAAGTCGTCGTCCACACGGCGGTAGATGACATCGATGCGCTGCGGGCCCTGCGTCGTGCGCATGTAGAGATGGTCGTCCTGCACGAACAGGTCGTGCCCCTCCACCAGCTCGACGCCCATCTGCTGCGCCAGGAAGGCATGTTCGAAATACGCGGAGTTGTACATGCCGGGCGTGAGCACCACCACCGTCGGGTCCGCAATGTTCTGCGGCGAGACGCTGCGCAGCATGTCGAGCAGCATGTCGGGGTAATGAGCGACCGGCGCCACACGATTGCGTGCGAACAACTCCGGAAACAGCCGCATCATCATCTTGCGGTTTTCCAGCATGTACGACACACCGGAAGGCACGCGCAGGTTGTCTTCCAGCACGTAGAACTCGCCCTCGCCGGCGCGCACGATGTCGATGCCCGCCACGTGCGCGTAGATGTCGCGCGGCACGTTGACGCCAAGCATGTCCGGCCGATATTGGGCGTTGTTGTAGATCTGGTCGGGCGGGATGACGCCCGCGCGCAGGATGTTCTGCTCGTGGTAGATGTCGTGGAGGAAGCGGTTCAGCGCATCAACGCGTTGTCGCAGACCGCGCTCGAGCGTGGCCCACTCGCTTGCGGGAAAGATGCGCGGAATGATGTCGAACGGGATCGTGCGCTCGGTGCCGCTGTTCGACTCGTCCTTGTCGCCGTACACGGCAAAGGTGATGCCGACGCGGCGGAAGATCAGGTCGGCCTCGGCGCGCTTGTTCTGCAGCGTCGTGGCGGATTGCGCGCCTAGCCATTCGGCGAAACGTCCGTAGTGGCTGCGAACCTCGCCCTGCTGGACGAGCGCTGCCGGGGCCGGTTCGGCGGCATGGGGGCTGCGGTCCCCGTCATGCCAGTTGAGCATTTCATCGTAGAACCGGACTGCCATGCTTTTCTCCCCTGACGGCGCCGCGCGATGTACGCGGCACGTGGTTTTTATAGCACAGCGGTTTTGCCCCCCACAATGGGGCCAACCCGTTGTGCCACCAGTTTTTACGGCTGGGCGTCGAAGGCGCCGGTGGCCGTTGCCAGGGGTTCCACTTCCTGTGCGGAAGACCAGTACCGCGGCCGCATGGCGCGGGCGGTCTGGATGTCCAGCACATCGCCGTCGGTCTGAATGACGACGGCACCGGTCTTGTCCGTGCGCAACCCGTCGATGTCGCGCGCTACGTAGCGCTGCCAAACCTGCGGATGCGGATGTCCGTACCGATTGCGGTAGCCGACCTGGAAAACCGCCACCTGCGGAGAAACCGCGTCCAAGAACGCGCCGCTGGAGCTTGTCTTGCTGCCGTGATGAGGCACAAGCAAGATGTCTGCCATCAGTCGCTCAGGCGTTTCCGCAGCGATGAGCGCGCTTTCCTGGGCGGCTTCGATATCGCCGGTCAGCAAGGCAGCGTGGCGGCCATTGGCGATCCGCAGCACACAACTGCGGGCGTTGCTCGACACGCGCTCGCTTTCAGCCGGCAGGCGCAGCGGGTGCAGCACCTCAAAGACAACGCCGTCCCACGTCCATGCTTGCCCAGCCAAACACTCGGCAAAACCGATGTCTTTGGCATCGGCCGTGCCTCGCAGGGCATGCCCGGGCGGCAAAGACGCCAACATGGTGCGCACCGGCACCGCGCCGATCACCGTTTCGGTGCCACCGGCGTGGTCGCTGTCTTCGTGGCTGACGACAAGCGTGTCGAGCACTTCCACGCCGTGTGCTCGCAGGTAGGGAGCGATGACGCGGCCGGCGGCATCCGCATGGTCGCCGTAGCGGGGGCCGGTGTCGAACAGCAGGCGGTGGTTGGCCGTTTCGACCAAGGCCGCCGCACCCTGGCCGATGTCGAAGGCGACGAGCCGGAATTCGCCGGGCGATGGCAATGGCACGCGCGCCAGCACCAACGGCAAGAGGAGCAAGGCACCCTGCGCGCGCCACGCCCATGCGCGCAGACCACCCGGCACCAGCAATAGCGCCACCGCAACCATCGATAGCAACACTGCCCACATGGGCGCAACCGGCGCAACCCACACAGACCAACGCGGCGCCGCCAGCCATTCAAGCCAGACGACCAGCCACCGGAAGCTCGCTTCGGCCAACATCAGAACCGGCTGCGCCAGCGGGTCCGGAAGCGCCGCGCCGATCAGCGCCAACGGCGTCGTCACAAAACTGACCGCGGGAATCGCCAGCCCATTCGCCGCTGCGGAAACGACCGAGGTCTGCTGGAACAGCAGCAACGTCAAGGGCAACAGCCCGAATGTGACCGCGAACTGAATCCGCGTGCCGCCAGCCAGCGTGCGGCGCGTGCGTTCGACCCAGCCGTCTGCGTTGTCGTTGCGATGACCATCGAGCGCCATCTGCGCGGCGACGAAGATGATCGCCACCGCGCCGAAGGACAACCAGAACCCCGCCGACATGACCGCCCACGGGTCCACCACCGCCACCACGGCCGCCGCCCAGCACAGCGAGAGGCTGGCGGGCACATTGCGATCGGTCAGCCGGGCGATGGCGACGGTGGACAACATCAGCAGCGTGCGCTGCGCCGGCACGCCCATCCCCGCGAGCAGGCAGTAGACGAACGCGGCCAGCATCGCCGCGATGGCGCCTGCGCGCGGGGCCGGCATGCGTAGCGGCAATGGCACGCGGAGCCAGCGCGTCAGCCCGAACGAGCGACGCCACAGCGCCATCCACAACGCTGCAAACAGCCCGGCGATCATCGTGATGTGCAACCCCGAAATGCTGACCAGGTGACTGATGCCGGTGCGACGAAACAGGTCCCAGTCGTCGCGGGCGATGCCTCTCTGGTCGCCCACCACGAGCGCGACGATGACCGCCGCGTAGCGCGCATCGGGCAAGGCATCGAGGATGTGGCGCCGCACGCTGGCCCGCCAGCGCTCCACGCCAATGGCGAAATCGGTGCCTGCCTCATCCAGCGCGATGTTCTGTGCGCGCTTGCCTGTGCGCACATAGCCGACGGCGCGGATGTTCTCGGCGAGCATCGCGTACTCGCCGTCGAAGCCGCCGGGGTTGACCAAGCTGTGCGGGCGCTTCAGGCGCAGCGTCAGTTGCCAGCGTTGGCCGGGCTGCAGATCGGGAATGCCGGCACGTCGGCCTGGCGTTGCATCTTCCTCGCCCGCGTTGCGCCACGTTCGCGCGCCATACCAGGACAGGCGCACGCGGGGCGGCACGGCATCGCCCGCATTGCTGGATTCGATGTGGAAGAGAAAGCGCGTGGCGTCATCACCGGTCTGCGGCAGCTCGGCCACCACGCCGGTCGCGATGATGTCCTTGCCTTCCCACGCAGGAGTGAGCGCGACGGCTAAGCGTTGCTGCGCGCGCCAGTCGCTCCAGCCAAAGCCCGCGGCGATGGTGCTGGCGACGAACAACACAGGAAACAACATCGGCCGACGCCGCGTGACAGCAGCCAGCGACAGACAGAGCACCAGCACGCCAAGCGGCAGCCATACCGGCGGCAGCGTCGCCTGCATCTGCAATGCCACGCAGCCGGCGACAAAGCCGATCAACGCAAGACGCATGTGCGGGCGTCAGGCTTGCAGGAGCGCTGCCAGGCGGGGAATGGCGTCGATGCTGTTACGGCGCGCCTGGTCCGCCAGCGCTTCAATGGAGATGCCGCGCAGTTGCGCCATCGCGTCGGCAATGCGGGCGATTTCCGTTGGCGCATTGCGCACGGCGCTCTGCTCGCCGAACTGGTCGTCGGCAAGCCAGGCGGGGGCCAGGTCGGGGGCATCGGTTTCGAGCACGATCGATTCGATCGGCATGTCCTGCGCCAACCGACGCACGCGATTGGCCCGCGAAAAGGTAAAGACGCCGCCAAACCCGAGCTTGAAGCCGGAATCGACAAAGCGACGCGCCTGTTCCGGGCTGCCGTTGAACGCGTGCGCAATGCCGCGGACGCCCGCCTTGGCAGCGGCGCTGCACACCTGATCCTGCGACTTGCGCACGTGCATCAGCACAGGCAGGTCGAATTCGCGTGCGATACGCAATTGCGCGCGGAACACGGCGCTCTGCCGGTCAACGTCGTAATTGGGAATGAAGAAATCGAGACCGATCTCGCCAACGGCCACGAAACGCGGGTCGTCCATTGACGCAGCAACCTGACGGCGCAGTTCGAGCAGGTCGTCGTCACTGGCCTGCGCGGCGTAGATCGGATGGATACCCAGCGCATAACTGCAACCGGCATGCCGATGTGCCAGCGCCCGCACCGTGTCGAAATTCCAGCGTGCCACCGCCGGCACGACGATGTGGTTGACGCCCGCTGCATGCGCCTGCGCGACGACCGCATCACGGTCGGCATCAAAGTCGCTGGCGTCGAGGTGGCAATGGGTGTCGATCCACATGGTCAGTTCTGCATTGGAAAAAGCACGCAACGTACCCGAAAGGTGCTGATCCTAGAATCCGCGATTTCTGATATTGGCGCCCGTGCGCGCATAACCCGATGAAAACAGCCACCTTGACCTGTGCGGCGCTTGCCCTCGCGCTGGCGACGCTGTCCGCCCACGCGGAAACCCTGCGCTGCGGCACCGGCTATATCGTCAAAGCCGGCGACAACAAGGCCGACGTCCTGCAGAACTGCGGGGAACCCGTCATGCGCGACACGTTCTGCAGCGCGTCGCGCAACGACAGTTCCTGCGGCAACGTCGAAGAATGGACGTACAACCCCGGCCCGGGCCAATTTATGACGACGCTGCGCTTTGTCGAAGGCCGATTGCAGTCCATCCGCTACGGCAATCGGGTGCGCTGAAGCACAGCATCGCGCGGCCATCAGCGCTCCTGGTGCAGATGGCCTTCACGCAGGCGGAAGATGCGGTCACAACGGCCGGCCAGCTCGATATCGTGCGTGACGATGACAAAGCTCGTGCCAAGCGTGCGCGTGAGTTCCAGCATCAGGTCAAACACCTCACCGGCGGTGTGATCGTCAAGGTTGCCGGTGGGCTCGTCAGCCAGCACGCAAGCCGGGGACCCGACCAAGGCACGCGCAATCGCCACGCGCTGCCGCTCGCCGCCGGACAGCTCGCCCGGACGGTGCGCCGTGCGCGGGCCCAGGCCCACGCGTTCGAGCATCGCCTGTGCGGTGTGACGCGCTTGCGCTTCTTCCACGCCGCGGATGCGTAGCGGCATCGCAACGTTGTCCAGCGCAGTGAATTCGGGCAGCAGATGGTGGAACTGATAGACGAAGCCGAGCGCCTGGTTGCGCAGCGTATTGCGCTCGCGCTCCTTCATGGCCGTGAACGGCTTGCCGAGCAGCGAAACGCGACCCGACGTCGGTTCATCCAGCCCGCCCAGCACATGCAGCAGCGTGCTTTTGCCCGAGCCCGACGCGCCGACGATGGCGACCTTCTCGCCTACGCCGATGCGGATGTCCACACCCTTGAGCACATCGACGTTCAGGCCGCCCTGGCGGAACGACTTGGACAGCCCTTCGGCTTGCACCACCACACCCTGCGGCGCCGCGGCCGGCGCTTCCATGGAAGTCATGACGGCCTCACTCATAGCGCAGTGCCTCCGCCGGATTCACGCGCGAGGCGTGCCAGCTCGGATACAGCGTCGCCACCGACGCAAGGATGAAGGAAATGACGCCAATGGTCGCAATGTCGTTCACGCGGGGGTCCGAGGGCAGTTCGCTGATGAAATAGATGTCACGCGGCAGGAATTGCACGTGGAAGAGACGTTCGATGAACGGCACGATCACGTCGATGTTGTAAGCGATGAGCGTACCGAAGCCAACACCCAGCAACGTGCCGATAAACCCGATCGCCACGCCCTGCACGATGAAGATCTTCATGATCGACGCCGGCTGTGCGCCCATGGTGCGCAGGATGGCGATGTCGGCCTGCTTGTCCGTCACCGTCATCACCAGCGTCGACACCAGGTTGAACGCCGCCACGGCGATGATCAACGTGAGGATGATGAACATCATCTTCTTCTCGGTCTTCACGGCGGCAAACCAGTTGCGGTTCTGACGCGACCAATCGCGGATATACAGCTCGCCGGACAGCGTGCGCGACAGGGCTTCGGCAACCTGCGGGGCGCGGTCCATGTCGACCAGCTTCAGGCGCACGCCGGTCGGGCCATCGAGGCGGAACAGGCGTTCGGCGTCTTCCATGTTGACCAGCGCCAGCGAGCTGTCGAACTCGTAGTGGCCCGATTCGAAGATGCCCGTCACCGTGAACTGCTTCAGCCGCGGCAACACGCCTGCCGGGGTGATGGTGCCCTGCGGCGCCACCAGCGTGACCTTGTCCCCCTGGTGCACGCCCAGGCCGTTGGCCAGCTGGCTCCCCAGGGCGATGCCGAATTCGCCGGGTTTCAGGTCGTCGATCGTGCCCGATTTGAAATCCTTGGCAATGTCCGACACCTTCGGCTCATCGGCGGGCGACACACCGCGCAGCAGCACGCCGCGCACCGCCTCGTCGCGCGTGATCATGGCCTGCGCGCCCACGTAGGGCGCCGCGCCGATGACTTCCTTGTTCTGCATCGCCTCATTGGCGGTACGCTGCCAGTCCGGCAGGCTGTTCGGGGCCATCACCTCGATATGCGCCAGCACCGACAGCATGCGGTCCCGCACTTCCTTCTGGAAGCCGTTCATGACCGAAAGCACGATGATCAACGCCGCCACCCCCAGCGCAATACCGAGCATGGAGATGAGCGAAATGAAAGAGATGAAGCTGTTGCGGCTGGCGCGCTTGCTTGCGCGCGTGTACCGCCAGCCGATCTGCCATTCGTATGGAAGTTTCAAAGGGGGTTCCCCGTGGGTGTGATTTGTCCGGCTCACTGGCCAACGAGCCGGAAGTTTACAATCTCGGAGCCATGATTCCTGAACTCACCCTGATTGTCCCGTTTTGCGCGCCCGCTGCCGAGGTGGCCGACGACGCTTACCGTCAATTGACCTTGCCGGGCCTGGAAAGGTTGCTCGCACGTGCGCGCGAGGCCGAGCGCGAGCGCCACGACGACGCCTACCTGCCCACGCTGCCGCACGAGCGCTGGCTGGCCAAGCACGCCGGGCTGCCCATTTCTCCGCTGCCATCGGCGCCGTACATGCGCCTCGCAGACGGTGGCACCGCCAACACGCGCACCTGGGCCTGCCTGCAGCCGGTCCACATTCACGCCGCCCGGGACCATCTGGTGATGCTCGACCCAGCGCAGCTCCGCCTGGAGGCCGGCGACGCCGACGCCCTGCGCGCCGCCATCGCCCCCCTGGTCGACGAGATGGGCATCACGCTCGAAGCCCCGCACGCCGCCCGCTGGTACGTCGCCGATTCGCCCTTTGGCGACCTCATTGCCGCCGCGCCGCAGCGGGCCACCGGCCACAACATCGACATCTGGATGCACAAGGGCGAGCAGGAGCGCGCCTGGCGCAAGTTCCAGAACGAGATCCAGATGACGTGGTACGACCATCCCGTCAATCAGGCACGCGAGGCGCGCGGCCTGCTGCCGGTCAACTCGGTCTGGCTATTCGGCCAGGGCGCGCTGGTTGACGCCCGCCCCATTGCCGAACGCATGATCGGCGCGGATCCGTTCTTCGCAGGCCTGTGCCACGCCGGCAACGCCACCGAGCTGTGCGCCGAAACCTTGGCCGCGGTGCCGTTCGACGACACAAGCGCCGCCGCGCTGCTGGGCGACGCCGGCAAGCCCTATCTTTCCGCCGACTGGTACGACTGGATCGAAACCCTGCGCGCCTACGATCGCGACTGGTTTTCCCCCGCCGCCGAGGCGTTGGCCGACGGCCGCATCGACGCCGTCTCGCTCGTGCTGACCGGTGACTCGCATTACGCCCACTACCGCGTCACCCGCCGCGAACTGGCCAATGGCCCGCTCGGGTGGCTGCGACGCTTGAGCCATCCACTGAGTCGCCCTCGCACCTTGCGCGACGCGCTGTCCCCGCTTTCCATGGCCGCTTGAGCCTGCCTGAGCCCGCCTGAGCCCGATTCCGCATGACCCGCATCGCTGTCCGTTCGCATTCCCCTGACGCCGCCACCACGTTGGCCGGCCACGGCATCCATCCCGTCCTCGCGCGCATACTCGCCGCCCGCGGCGTCGCGCGGCCCGACGAACTGTCGACCGAGCTGACCGACCTCCTGCCGCCCACGCAACTCAAGGGCATTGACGACGCGGCGCGCTACCTGGCCGACGCCATCGCGGCCAAGAAGCGCCTGCTCATCATTGCCGACTACGACTGCGACGGCGCCACCGCCTGCGCCGTGGGCGTGCGCGGCTTGCGCATGCTGGGCGCGCAGGTCAGCTACATCGTCCCGAACCGCTTCGAATACGGCTACGGCCTGTCGCCCGAAATCGTGGCACTCGCCGCGCGCGAGAAGCCGGACGTGCTGGTCACCGTCGACAACGGCATCGCCGACGTGGCGGGCGTGGCGGCCGCCAACGCGCTGGGTATCGACGTGGTCGTGACGGACCACCACATGCCCGGCGCGCAGTTGCCGGACGCGCGCGTGATCGTCAACCCGAACCAGCCGGGCTGCAACTTCCCGAGCAAGAATCTGGCGGGTGTCGGCGTGATGTTCTACGTCCTGCTGGCCCTGCGGGCGGAATTGCGCAAGCGCGGTGTGTTCACGCCGCAGGATCAGCCGCGCCTCGATGCGCTGCTCGACCTGGTGGCGCTCGGCACCGTGGCTGACGTGGTCAAGCTCGACGCCAACAACCGCCTGCTGGTCGCGCAGGGCCTCAAGCGCATGCGCGCCGGGCGGATGTGCCCGGGCATCGCCGCGTTATTCCGCGTGGCTGGCCGCGAGGCGCGTCGCGCGTCGACGTTCGATCTGGGCTTCGGCCTTGGCCCGCGCCTGAACGCCGCTGGGCGCCTGGCCGACATGTCGCTCGGCATCGAATGCCTGCTCACCGACGACTACGACCGCGCCATGTCCATCGCCGCAGAACTCGACGGCATGAACCGCGAGCGCCGGGAGATCGAAGCCGGCATGCAGCAGGAAGCGCTCGCCATCCTCGACAGCATGAACGCCATCGACGGCGCGGGCAGCCACACCATCGCGGTCTACAACGAGACGTGGCATCAGGGCGTGATTGGCATCGTCGCGTCGCGCATCAAGGACAAGTTCCACCGCCCGGTCTTCACCTTCGCGCCCGGCGACGATGGCGTCATCAAAGGCTCGGGCCGCTCGATTCCTGGCTTCCACCTGCGCGATGCGCTGGACGCCGTTCACAAGCGCAGCCCGGGGCTGATCGTCAAGTTTGGCGGCCATGCCATGGCGGCGGGACTCACGCTGCGCGAAGACGGCTTCGAGACATTCGTCGCCACCTTCGAGGCCGTCGGCCGCGAATGGCTGACCGAGGCCCTGCTCTCGCGCGTGCTCGAAACCGATGGCGAAGCCGACCCGGAATGCTTCACGCCGCAGTTCGTCGAGCTGCTCGAAACCCAGGTCTGGGGTCAGGGTTTTCCGGCGCCGAGCTTCTGCGGCGAGTTCGATGTGCTGTCGCAGGCGGTGCTGAAGGAAAAGCACCTCAAGCTCAAGCTGGGCCGGGGCAAGCAGCATTTCGATGCGATCTGGTTCAACCACGCGGAGCCGCTGGGCGCCTCCGCCTATGTGGCCTACCGGCTCGACAACAACACCTTCAACGGCATCACACGCGTGCAGATGGTGATCGAGCATGCGCAATAGAGGATTGGCCAAACCTTGCGCCTGCGCATAAACACATGCCAAAACTGTCTGACGGCACGCGGATGACGCGGCGGTCGGGCACGGCCGGTGCGTTACAATGCGGGATTGCCGGCATGGAAACGCACAAGCATCCGTGGCCGCGCGCCCCACGAATTCCTAGCATCAACTTCCAAGCGAAATGACTCACGTCGTTACCGAAAGCTGTGTCCGCTGCAAGTACACCGACTGCGTGGACGTCTGCCCCGTCGACTGCTTCCGCGAAGGCCCGAACTTCCTGACCATTGATCCGGATGAATGCATCGACTGCGCCGTCTGCGTGGCCGAGTGCCCGGTCAACGCCATCTACGCCGAAGAAGACGTGCCTGCCGATCAGCAGAAATGGATCGCTATCAATGCAGAGCTGGCGCAAGCCGGCTGGCCGTCCATCACCAAGACCAAGCAACCCTTGCCCGACGCCGACGACTGGAAGGACGTGAAGGACAAGGAGCAGTACCTCGACCGCGGCTGAACGCGTTGAGCGAACTTGCCCGACACAATTTTTGTCGAGCATCGCAAAAAAGGTGTTGACGGGCAGATCGGAAACTAGCTAGAATTCATTTCTTCGCTGCTACAGCGATTCCCCGATAGCTCAGTCGGTAGAGCGCCGGACTGTTAATCCGTAGGTCCCTGGTTCGAGCCCAGGTCGGGGAGCCAAAATAACAAAACGCCTCGCTTCGTGCGGGGCGTTTTCATTTGTGGCATCGGTGCGTGTATTGTCTGCATCGATCCTCATGCCCGGATGGTGAAATTGGTAGACACCGCGGACTTAAAATCCGCTGCGCCCTAATCGGCGCGTGCCGGTTCGATCCCGGCTCCGGGCACCAAACCCTCTCTTCGCTTCTTCCCCTCTTTCGCTCGAGTGCCTTACGTCGCGCAGCAGCCGTGCGCCTTCGGTGCGTCTTCATATTCGTCATGACGGCGCACCCATGACATCGGGCCGGTCTCGTTGCGGCCGAGCGGCGCGCGATCAAGCAGCAGCAGCGTGCCGACCATGTCTTCCAAGCCACGCGCATACGTCGAGTACGTGTGGAAAACATTGCCGGCCTCATCCTTGTAGAACGCGCTCATCCCAGGCAGTTCGTCGTGAGCCTCTTCGCGTGGCGTGGCCGTGTAGTTGTAGTCGACCGAGCCGCTTGCGAGTTCGTCCTGCGAGAAACTCACGCGATAGTCGTGATTGAACGTCGAGCCGAACGACGACACCCACGGGAATTGCCAGCCCATGCGTTTCTTGTACGCCGCGATCTTGTCCATCGGCGCGCGGGAGACTGCGACGAATGTCACGTCATGGTGGTTCAGATGCGTGAGCATTCCGCCAATATGATCGGACAGGAAAGAGCACCCAGGGCAGCCCGCATCCCAATCGGGACCGAGCATGAAGTGATAGACCATCAGCTGGCTGCGGCCGTCGAACAGCTCGCCGAGCGTCTTCCTGCCTTCCGGCGACGCGAACACGTATTCCGTATCGACCTGGACCCACGGCAGCGCCTGACGCTCGGCATTGATGGCGTCGCGCAAATGGATGGCCTCTTTCTCGCGGGCCAGCAGCGCCCGGCGTTGGATGAGCCATTCATCTCTTGAGACTACGGGATGCGCTTGCATGGTCGCCCCTTTGCCGAAGACACAGGACTTCATACTAGGCGGCCGCGCACGAATGAAAAGCCGCAGCGCACAAGTCGGCAATCGGATGCGACTTGCACGCCATGGAGGCGAACTTGCCGCCCCCCGCTCACCGCTTCGGAGGCCTGATCAACCTACCAGCCAACGCACGCCCACATTGATGAGCGCGCCGCCGCCCACCAGACCGATCCACAACACCGCAGCGCACAGCAGCGGACGCACACCGGACTTCAGCAGCATCGGTACATGCGTTTGCGTGCCGATGGCAAACATCGCGCAGGCCAGCATGGCGGTGTCGATGGCGTCGATGGGGGCGTGCCATGCAGCGGGGATCGCACCAGCGGAATTCAGCAGCGTCACGATCAGCAAGCCCACCGCAAACCAGGGCATCGCCTTCCAGGCATGGCCGGCGGCCTTGCGAAGCGCACTCTCGGAAGGCGCCGAAGCGGAAGCCGGCCCTTCAGCGGGCGTCGTGCACGCCAGCACCACCAGCAGCGGAGCCAGCGCCAGCACGCGCACCATCTTGCTGACCACGGCCGCGTTGGTGGCGTCGTCGCCCAACGGACGCGCAGCGGCAATCACCTGCGCGACCTCGTGCATCGTCGAACCGATGTAGACGCCGAAGTGCTCCGGCGAGACCGTCCCGCCGGCATGCGCGACCAGCGCGTACAGCCACGGATACAGAAAGATGCCGACGGTGCCGAACAGGACGACGCTGGCGATCGCTACGGCCGTCTCACGCGGCGACGCCTTCACCGCTGGCGCAACGGCCAGCACGGCCGCAGCCCCGCACACCGCACTACCCGCCGCCACCAGTACGGCTTGCGAACGCGTGAGGCGAAACCAGCGCGTGCCGATCCACGTACCGGCGAGCATCGTCGCGGCCAATACCACCAAGGGAATCGCCACGCCCGACGTACCCAGATCCTGGATCTGCGCAAGCGTCAGCCGGGCGCCGTAGAGAATCACGCCGGCCCGCAGCAGCGTATGGCGCGCAAACTGGATCGCCGCCGGGGTCAGCCAACGTTGATGCCCCGGCACATGGCCCACGGCCATGCCGAGCAGGATGGCAAGCGTCAACGCGCTCAGCCCCAGATGCGCCGCCCACGGCATGGCCCCAAGGGCTACAGCCACGCCTGCACAGGCGAACAACATCGTCACGCTGGCAAGCGTCCGCCCATCGAACCCCGCCGCCATGCTCGAGGGTGCCAGCTGTTTCTGCGCAATCGTCATCACATCCGCCTTGCTTATTCGATATGCGCATAACGATATGCGGACCGTGATAACATGTAAAACAGGTAATTTTCGTAATTCCAACCACTTTTATGGATAACAAAGCGCCTCGCGTCACATTGCGGCAATGGGCCGTCTTTGCCGCCATCGCGCAGAGTGAGACGACCACCGCTGCCGGCGAAGTCCTTGGCCTGTCGCAATCCGCTGTCAGCGCGGCGCTGGCCGAGCTGGAATCCACGCTCGGGCATCCACTGTTTGACCGGCATGCGCGGCGCCTGCACCTGAATGCGCTGGGCCGGCAACTTCTGCCGCAAGCACAGGCGCTGCTCGACCACGCCGATGCGCTGGAACACGCGACCGCCCAGCCCAACGTGCGCCTGAAGGTGGCCGCCAGCAGCACGATCGGCAACTATGTGCTGCCGGCCCTGCTCGCTGGCTTCCGGCATGAGATCGCACCCAATAGCCAGCTCGACGTGCTGATCGGCAATACGCAGGACGTGGTCGATGCCGTGCAGCGTTTCGAGGTCGACATCGGCCTGATCGAAGGCACGTGCCGCGGCGAGGCATTAGAGATCGAAACGTGGATCGACGATGAGATGGTGATCGTGGCCGCGCCGGGGCACCCGCTCGCTCAAGGGACGGAGCCTGTCTCACACGCAGCGCTGCGCGAAGCGGCCTGGCTGATGCGCGAACCCGGCTCCGGCACGCGCGAACTGGTCGATAGCCGCATCGCTTCGGTGGTCGGGCCGCTGCACGTGGCGCTCGAACTCGGGCACTCTGAAGCCATCCAGCGCACGGTGGCTGCCGGCTACGGCATTAGCTGCCTGTCGCGCCACGTGGTGGCCGACGCGTTGCGTGACGGCCGCCTGGTCGAGGTGAACAGCGGCCTGCCGCGCATCGCCCGACCGCTGCTGATCGTGCGCCATCGGGACAAGCATCCGACGCACGGGCTCACGCAATTCATCAACGTGCTACGCAGTCACAGCGCCGACTCGAAAAAAATTCGCGCAAAGGACTAGCGCGATCCAAAAAAGGTTGATATAGTCTCATTTCTTCGCGGGGCGTTAGCTCAGTTGGTAGAGCAGCGGACTCTTAATCCGTAGGTCGAGTGTTCGAGTCACTCACGCCCCACCAGAATATGGAAGGCCCGACAGGCAACTGTCGGGCCTTTTTCATTTGCGCAATTTGCGATGCGCTTGCGCCGCGGTGCGCAGACAACAAAACGGCCGACACGCTGCGCGCCGGCCGCTCATTCTTCAGACTTACCCTCGCCTTTTTTTGCTCAGTGCAGCAACTTGAGCAGAATCGTCGCGGCCACGACCATCGCAGCCCCGCCAATGCGCGTCGAGATCTGCGCGAACGGCATTAGCCCCATGCGATTCGACGCCGACAGAATCGCCACATCGCCCGTGCCGCCCAACCCGCTGTGGCACGCCGTCACGATGCCCGACTCCACCGGATACATCCCCAGCCACTTGCCGACGAAGAAACCTGACGCCACCAGCGCCAGCACCGTCACCGCGCAGATCGCGAAATAGCCTGGCGTGAAGGCAGCCATCAGCTCTTTCCACGAGACGAACAACGCGCCAAGACCGACGAGGATCGCGAACGTCAGATTGGTGGAGACGAACTTGTACATCTGGTAAGCGCCCAGCTCCATGTTCTGCGGGAGCACCTTCGACACCTTCAGCAGCGCGGCACTGACGATCATGAGAATCGGGCCCGGAATGCCGGTGAAGCGCGACAGCAGCGCGCCGAAGATGAAGAACGCACAGCTGATCAACAGGCCAGCGCCCATCAGGCCCAGATTGAGCGGCGCGTCGGTGCGATCGTTGGCCAGCAGATCGGTGTCGTTGCCGGATTTGACGAGATCGCCATGGCCGGTCAGGTGCGGCCGCTTCTCACCCAGCGACTTGAGCACGCCGCTCGACAGGATGGCGACAACGTTGCCCAGCAGCGCCGCCGGCACAAGCATCGCTATCAGCTCTGCCTGCGGCCGCCCAAGGATTTCGGAATACCCGATCGACAGCGGCAGGATGCCCTCGCCAATGCCGCCCCCGACGATCGGGATGACGATGAAGAAGAACGTGTGCTTGGGGTCGTAGCCGAAGAACAGCCCGACCGTCACGCCCGCCACGATGGCCGCCAGCGTCCCGATCAAGAGCGGAATGAACATCCGCATGAAGCCCTGCACCAGCACGCGATGGCTCATCCCCAGGATGCTGCCCGCCACGAGGCACGCGATATACAGATATTGCAGGTTGGCCGTCTTCATCGTGGTCGTGAGCGCCTTCAGCATCTCGGGGTCGATCACCTTGTAGCCGACCAACGCCGACGGCACGAACAGACAAAGAATGGCTGCCCCGCCAATGTGCTTGAACACCGGCAGCCGGGCACCGATTTCGCCCAGCAGGAAACCGAGCAGCATCAGCACGACCAAACCGCCGATCATGTCGTTGGGCAACTTCTTGTTGAACGCTGCGAGCAGCGTGATGGCGGCAATCGCGGCGTACACGGGAAGAGGCAGCGGCCCGATCCTGTAGTGGATAAGCATGCGCCCAAGGCCAACGCGTGTGTCTTCCTGCGCCCGAATGGATGCTTCCATGATGGTCTCCTGATCAGCCGCGCGGCGCGCCTCGTCTTCATGCGAGGTGGACAAGCGCCGGCGTCGCTGTGTGAGGTTGCGAAAACGTCTTGGGAAAATTCAGAGGCTGCTGACCGGCGCCATTGCCGCCAGACGTGCGCGGGTGGTAGCCGCGACGTCGCGCAGCCACGGGCGCGTCTTCCAATGCGCCTGCTGGAAAGCGTCGATGTCCCTCCAGCGTGCGAGCGTCGCGCCGATCATGTCGAGCCCGTGCAGGAACATGTGGCGGTGGCGTTCGGACAGCGTGAACGACGCCTCCACGCTATGGGTGCGCACGGTCATCGATTCCACGTCGATGGCGATGCGGCTCGTGGCCGGGTCCGACACGTCGGCCAGGATGCGTTCCACCGTCGCCTCGTCAAGCATCACGAGCAGCAGGCGGTTGTTCATAGCATTGCTGTAGAAGATTTCGCCAAAGCTGGGCGCGATGACGGCGCGGATGCCGAATTGCTGCAGCCCCCACACCGCGTGCTCACGACTGGAACCACACCCGAAGTTGCTGCCGCCGACGAGGATGGACGTGCCCTGATACGCCGGCTGGTTGAGGACGCAATCGCTGCGCAACTGGTGATCGGCGTCGTAGCGCAGGTCGTAGAGCAGGCCCTTGTCGAGCCCCGATTTGTCGATGCCGCGCAGGAACTGCTTGGGCATGATCTGATCGGTGTCGAGGTTGGGCGTGGGCAGCGGTGCGGCCGTGCCTTCGATGCGTTTGGTGTCAGACATGGGCAGCCTCCGCTTGCGCCGGTTGCGATTGCAGTTGACGGACGTCGGTGATGCGACCGGTGATGGCAGCGGCCGCCGCCATGGCCGGGCTCATCAGATGCGTGATGCCGCCCCGCCCCTGACGCCCTTCAAAGTTGCGATTCGTGGTCGAGGCGCAGCGCTCGCCTGGAGCGAGAACGTCGTCGTTCATGGCAAGGCACATCGAGCAGCCCGGCTGGCGCCATTCAAAGCCGCTGGCGATCAGGATGTCGGCAATCCCCTCTTGCTCGGCCTGCACACGCACGGCGCCAGAACCCGGCACGACCATGGCGCGCACGCCCTGCGCCACCTTGCGGCCCTTGACGATGCCGGCCACGGCGCGCAGGTCTTCGATGCGCGCGTTCGTGCACGAGCCGATGAACACGCGCTGCACGGGCACGCCCTCGATGGCGGCGCCGGCCTGCAGGCCCGTATAGCGCAATGCCCGGGCCGACGCGTCCTCGGCGGCCTCGGGCTGCGGAATCTTTCCTGTGATGGGAATCGCCTGATCGGGGCTGGTGCCCCATGTCACGTATGGGGCAACGTCGCGCGCGTCAAAGGCGTGCTCGACGTCAAAATGCGCGTCCGCATCGCTGGACAACTGCCGCCAATCCGCCAGCGCGGCGCTTACATGGGTATGCGCCACGTCGCGCGCATGTTCGAGCACGTAGCGCGTGGCCTTGGCGTCGGGCGCAATCAGTGCGCCGCGTGCACCGGCCTCGACGGCCATGTTGCAGAGGGTCATGCGCGCCTCCATCGAAAGCGCGGCAATGGCACTGCCCGTGAACTCGACCACGTAGCCGCGCGCGCCCTGTGCGCCGATGCGGCTGATGATGTGCAGGATCAGGTCTTTTGCCGTGGTGCCGATGGGCAGTTCGCCTTCTACACGGATGCGCATGTCCTGCGCCAGCCGGTAGACCAGCGTCTGTGTGGCCAGCACGTGCTCGACCTCCGACGTGCCGATGCCAAAGCCGAGCGCACCGAACGCGCCGTAGGTCGTTGTGTGGCTGTCTCCGCAAAGCACCACCATGCCCGGGCGGATCATGCCCAACTCGGGCGCAATCACATGCTCGATGCCCTGCAACGCATCGTTGGTGTCGAACAGGACGATGCCGTGTTCGCGGCAGTTCTTTGCCAGGTTGGACGCCTGCAGTGCCGACGCTGGGTCCCGGATGACCCGCACGCGCACCGGGTGCGTGGGGATGATGTGATCGACCACGGCCATGTGCTGGCCCAGCACGGCCACCGTGCGGCCCGCTTCCGCCAAGCCGGCGAAGGCCTGCGGGCTGGTGTACTCGTTCATGATGTGCAGGTCTGCGTAAAGCAGCACGTTCTGCGCATCGAGCTGCGCAACGGTGTGCGATTCGACCAGCTTCTGATACAGCGTCTTCGCCATGCTTCCTCCCATTCGCGTGGCCGGCCCGCCTGACTGAAGGCGGCCCCCACCACTGGCGAGACGAAGTGTAGACATGCAGAACGGTTTTATAATTGGTGCGGAAATTTATCTATTCTTCATTTCATTTGAATAATGGATCGCGTATCGGATCTGGAGTTTTTCACCCAGCTCGTCAAGCAGGGTTCGCTGGCCGCGCTGGCGCGCGAGCTTGGCGTGACGCCGCCGGCCATCACCGCGCGCCTGGCGCAGCTGGAGAAGCGGCTTGGCGTGCGGCTGCTGAACCGCACCACGCGGCGGCTGAGCGTCACCCACGAAGGTGAAATCTATCTGGCGACCGGCGCACGCCTGCTCGAAGAGCTGCAGGAGCTGGAGCAGATGGTCTCCAGCAGCCGGGGCACGCCCAAGGGTCTGCTGCGCATCAACGCCACCTTCGGCTTTGGGCGGCGGCACGTGGCGCCGGCCATTGTGGAATTCGCGCGGCGGTATCCGGAGGTGGAGGTGCAGCTTGAACTGACCGACCGCTCCGTCAATCTGGCCGACAAGGCGTTCGACATCGGCATCTGGTTCGGCACGGTGCCGGATTCACGCATGGTCGCGCGCAAGATCGTGAACAACAAACGCATGCTGTGCGCCTCGCCCGATTACCTGGAGCGTGCCGGCATGCCACAGGTGCCGCGCGATCTGCAGTCGCATCAGTGCATCGTGCTGCGCGAAAGCGACGCGGCTTACGGCACGTGGTACCTCACGCGCGGCGCTCGACAGGAAACCATCAAGGTGCGCGGCGTGCTCAGCACGAACGACGGCGAAACCGGCGTGCTGTGGGCGCTGGCCGGCTACGGCATCCTGATGCGATCGGAATGGGACATCCACGAACACGTGCGCGCCGGCCGGCTCGTGCCGGTCTTGGGGGACTGGGCACTGCCCGTGGCGGACATCTTTGCGGTGTATCCGGAACGCGCCAACCTGTCGGCGAAGGTCAGCGCGTTTATCGACTTCCTGACGGACTGGTTCGGCAAGGAAGCCGCGTGGGTGGACGCACGCCGGTAACGCGGCGCGGCATTTTCAGGCCGTTGTTTCGATGCGCAGTTGCATGCGCATGCGCAACGTCTCGCCAGGTGCCAAAGCGCACAGGCCGGTGCCCTTCCACCCCTGCGCCGCCAGATTGATCGCATCGGCCACGTGCGAAATCGGCTCCAGGCAGAAATACGGCTGCCTGTGCGGCGCGTGGAGGATGAAGTGGTCGAGCGGGTCATCGGCGCTCAGGGTGAGCACGCCGTCCGCGCGGGACACGACGGCACGTTGCTGCCATTCGCTGTAGTAGACGCTGAGCGCCGCATCGGGCAACGCGCGCGCCTGGCGGAAATCTTCCCGCGGCGTGATCGGCTCGCGGCGGACGGCAACCTCGCCCGCATCGGTTGGCCACATCATCGCAGCATCGAACTGCACGCGCGTATCGGCCGTGCGCACGAAATATGGATGGAAGCCGCCGCCGGCCGGCATGCTGCTGTCGCCATCGTTGCGCAGCGTCATGACGGCATCCAGCCCGGATTCAGTCAGCACCAGCGTTTGCGTCGCGGTGAATGGCCAGGGCCAGTTGTCTGCCTCGGGCACATAGCGCAAGCCGAGTTCGGTCGACGACGCTGTCACCCGCTCCACCGTCCAGGCACGCGCATGCGCCAGTCCGTGCATGGCGTGGGCCTGGCCGGGATGCGGCGCGAGACGGATCGCGCGGCCGCCCCATTCAAATCGCCCATCGCGGATGCGGTTGGAGAACGGCAGCAGCGGATAGCATCCGGCCTTGGGCCATGCCAGCCCCTCGAAGCCGTCGCGCAGGGACTCGGCGGACATCGGCGCCAACCAGTCGACACGCTGGCCGCCCTCGCCGGCCGACGCCAGCGAGGCAATGCGGCCACCGGCTGCCGGCGCGACGACCATCGTCAACGCGCCGGCCTGCAGCGTATGCACTGGGCCGGGCGCAAGCCAAGTCTGGCTATGCATCAGAACGAATGCCGAATGCCGACCATGCCCACAAACTGGCTGCGTCCATTCGACGGCGTACCGTTCTGCGAATCGCCCACCGACGCCACCGCATCGACGATGGAGGTGCTCGTCCCGGAAGCGCGCAGCGTCTGGCCATTGGCGCGCTGATACGCCTGGATGGCGTAGAACGCGGTGCGCTTGGACAGCGAATACAGCTGCTCCATCGAGAACTGGTTGTACTTGGCCGGCGAGCTGATGCCGTTGCGCGCCTTCTCGGCCGTGTAGCTGTAGCCGAAGGCGAGCCGCAATGCCGGCGTCAGATCGTAGGTGGCAATGGCGCCCACGGTGTTGAACGTGGCCGATTGCGTGAACAGCGACAGCGCGCCCGGCTTGTACTGCACGTTCGAGTAGTTCAAGCCGACCATCAGCTTGCCGAACGTATAGCGCGCGGCCGTGGCAATGAGCTGCGCGGAGTCTGCCGTGGCATAGCCGGCGTTGACCGGCGAATTGTTGGCGAACGTCCCGACGTTGCTGAAGTTGCCGGCCGTCGTGCCGCTCGACACGTTCTTCAGGCGCGTATAGCCGACGCCCCACGAGAACGCCTGGTAGTCATAGCGCAGTGCGGTGCTCACGCTGCTGCCGCTCGAAACGCTGCCGGCCTGCTCGCCAAAGCCGTATTGCACGCCCGCTTGCAGACCGCCCCACACCGGCGTGCTGTAGGTGATGGAATTGTTGAAGCGCAGCGTGGTGTCCAGCGCGTCCACATCGCCGGGGTGTGCACCGGTGGCACCCGTCAGCACGTTCGTCGGGCCCAGCGAGGCGACGTACTGGAAGTACGGCGTGTACGCACGGCCCAGCGTGACCTGGCCATAGTTCGTGTTGCTCAGGCCGACATAGGCCTGACGGTTGAAGATGACCCCGGCTTGGGCTTGTTGACCCGTGTCGGCGTTGAAGCCGCTCTCCAACCGGAACAGCGCCGTGTTGCCGCCGCCCAGATCTTCCGTGCCGTACAGGCCGAACTTGCTGGCCAGCAAGGCGCCCGAGTTGATGTAGGCGTTGGAATGCCCGCCCTGGTTGCTCGAATAGGCAAAGGCGTTGTCGACCACGCCATACAGCGTGACCGACGTTTGCGCTGCGGCATGCATCGACACGCCCGCGCAGAGCAGCGCTGCCGATGCGTAGACCGGGCGGATCGAAAGGGAACGTTTGGGTCGTGTGGTTTTCATCGTTGTTAGCTCGGAAATCTCCTGCACCAAGGGAACACTGCGCATCACCGTGCCTCTGCGGACCCGATCGTGATGCGCAGCGAGAATGCGGCACTAGGCCAGCAATTGCAACGTCAGGCGGCGCCAGCCACCCACAACAACGGTTTCCAGCACGCGGGCATGCGGCGTCTGCACCTGCCGCACGTCACCGGCGGGCAAGTGAATCTCCACCGCGTCGGCCGGCGTCGGCATCTTGCCCTCGCGCGATACGTGTAGCGTGATGGATTGCGCGTCTGACACCGCGCGCACGCTCCAACGGCCCTGCTCGCCGTCGCGCCACGCTTCGGTTTCGCCGTCGTCTTCAACACTGCCGCCAACGGCCTCGCCAACGCCCTGCATGGGCACGAAAAGGAAGCCTCGTCGATCGGCGCGCTGGTCGAAATGCTGTTCCGCCACGTTCAGCGCGATCACGCCGCCTTCGCGAATCAGCATGACGGGTTGGTCCCACGGCGAAGGCAGCGTGACGGTCTGTCCGCCCTCGAACGCCTCGCCGCTCCAGTACGAAACCCAGCGCGCGCCAGCCGGCAGATAGACGATGCGCTCGGTCTGCCCCTCGTCCACCGTCGGCGCCACCAGCAGCGACGCGCCGATCATCATGTCGTCGCACTCGGCGTAGCAGCGGCGGTCGTTCGGGAACTCGGCAAACGTCGGGCGCAGCACAGGCTCGTAGGCCTGCGTGGATTGCCACAGCAGTTCGTACAGATACGGAATCAGCCGATAGCGCAGCTTGATCAGCGAGGCGATTTGCGCGGTGACCTGCGGATACATCCATGGCTCGTTGACGGTCTTGTCGTCGTTCCACGAGTGGATGGAGAAGCGCGGCAGGAACACGCCAAACGCCACCCAGCGCACCAGCAGCTCGGGCGACGGCGCCGGGCCCGCAAACCCGCCGATGTCGTGGCCGATGTTCGAGACGCCCGAGAGCGCCAGCCCCAAACCCATCTTCAGGTTGTAGCGCAGCGTTTCCCACGACGTGTAGTTGTCGCCGGACCAGGTCTGCACGTAGCGCTGCATGCCGACACCGCCTGAGCGCGACACCAGGAACGGCCGGCGCTGCAGCGCAAATTCGAGCTGCGCTTCGCGCGAGGCGCGCATCATCAGCATGGTGTGCAGCACCTTGGCTTCGCGGATGGGCGCCTTCTTGCCGAACCCGTGAGCGAAAGCGTCCGGCGTCCAGACTTCGAATTCGTTGTTGTCGTTCCAGGTGGACGCCATGCCGTATTCGAGCAGCGCGCTCTTGACGTTGGCCTTCCACCAGTCGAGCGTTTTCGGGTTGGTGAAGTCGAGATACGCGCCAACTTCATCCCAGAATTGCACCCACGCCGGCTCGCCGTTTGCGTCGCAAATCAGCAAGCCGGCTTCTCTCGCTTCCTCAAACTTCGGGTGATCGCGCAGCAGGCACGGCTTGATGTTCGGGCACAGGCGAATGCCCGCGTCCAGATAGCTCTGGACGAAGCCGCGCGCATCCGGGAATTTGTCGGTGTTCCAGTTGAAGACGTAGCGCTTCGGCCCGATCGACGTATAGCCCGACGACAGATGAAACGAGTCGCAGAGGATGTCGTGCTCACGACATCCCTTGATGAACTCGGCCATCTGTTCCTGCGCGTTGGGCGCGTCGGTGTACGTCATCGTCGAGCCGGAATAACCGAGGCCCCATTTCGGCATCCACGCGGGGCGGCCAGTCATCCACGTAAAGCGGCGCGTGGCGTCGAGCGGCGTGTCGGGCGAGGCGATGAAGTAGTAGTCGAGATCGCCATGCGGCGCGACAAAGTAGCGATAGAGGCCGTGATAGTTGTCCAGCTCGCGGCCCATGTCGAAGCTGCAATCGGACAGCGTGTCGTAGAACAGCCCGAAGCCGGTGCGGTTTTCCGGCTGCCACGTCACGTAGAACGGGATGTGCTTGTACAGCGGATCGGTCGTGCGGGCGCTGTAGCCCATCGCGTCGATGTTGCGCATCTCATAACGCTGGTGCGCACGGTTCATGTCGCCGGCGCGCTCGCCCAGGCCGAAGTACATCTCGCCGGGTTCGCGCCGCACGTAGTGGTAGACCTGCTCGTCCCAATAGCCGAAGTTGTAGGCCTGCGTGGGGCGATCGTTCAGCACGGTCTGCCACCCGCCAGCCCCGCGGATCTGCCATGTGCAGAAGCCGCCCGCCAGGGCGACGCTCAGGCGAATCTTGCTGGTTTCCACGCGCAGCGTGTCGGCATCGCTGTGCAGCGCAAATGCGGGCAGCGCGAAGCCGCTCAGGTCGCGGCGGTCACGCCCTTCGAGCGGCGTGTCGTCACCGCCGGGGGCGATCGACCACGTGGCCGGGCCGCGCAGGTCGCCCTGCGGCAGCACGAGCACGCGGATGATGTCTTCTTCCAGCACGAAGAGTTCAATCGCAGCGCCGGCGCTGCTGGCCAGCCGCAGCCGGTTGCCTTCATGCGCCTGGACTTCGAATCGGGGGGGATTCAACATGGACATCGGTTTCAACTCAGTTTGAAGCAGAGAGACGCATCTGACGCGCGGCACGTTCTTCATGCGACTGACCGCGAATCAGCACAATCAGCAACGCCGCGCCAATCAGATCGAACGCGCCGAGCAGGCCGAACAGCGGACCATAACCGACCTTGTCAGCCAGCGCGCCCACCAACAGCGAGAAGCCCAGGCCGCCGATCCACGCCGCCATGCCGGCAAAGCCGCTGGCGGTGCCGACCTCTTCCGGATCGAAGACGTCCGCCGACAGCGTGTTGACCAAGCCGGAGATCATCTGGTGCGCAAAGCCGCCCACGCAGAACAACGCAATCGCCGTGTAGGGAGACGCCACGAGCCCGACGCACGCCGGACCGATCATCATGAACGCACCGAGCACAACGCCGCACACACGCGACCACACCAGCGGAATGCGGAAACGCTTGATCAGGAACGGCGACAGGTAACCACCCACCAGGCCGCCCAGGTCCGCCGCCAGGAACGGCAGCCACGCGAACATGGCGATCGCTTTCAGATCGAGATGGCGTTCGTTCACGAAGTACAGCGGAATCCAGAAGCTGAACGTCTGCCAGGCCGGCTCGGCGAAGAAGCGCGCCAGCGCAATCGCCCAGAAACGGCGGGACGTCACGACATCCTTGACCGGGCGCTTGCCGCGCTCGGCGCTCACCGGGCGGAGCTGTCCGCCGATGATCTTTTCGCGCTCGGCGTCGGACAGCGCGGCGTGGTCTTTCGGCGAACGGTAGAACGCGAACCACAGCGCGGCCCACAGGAAGCCGATGGCGCCGGTCACAACAAACGCCGACTGCCAGCCGTAACGCAGATGCAGGAAGACCACCAGTGGCGGCGCCAACATCGCACCCAGCGAGGTGCCCGAATTGAACCAGCCGACGGCGACGGATTTTTCCTTGTCTGGGAACCATTCGGCGACGGCCTTCATGCCCGACGGAATGGCAGCGGCTTCCGTCAGCCCCATCAAGGCGCGAAAACCTGCCAGCGACAGCCAGCCGGTAGCACCCGCGTGCAGCACGCCGGCAAACGACCACAACACACCAAACAGCGCAAAACCGATACGCAAACCGACCAGATCCACGATAAAGCCGCAGACCGGCTGCATGATCGTGTAGCCGACCTGGAAGGCCGCCACCACGTAGGAGTACTGCTGGGTGCTCATCCCCAGCTCGCTCTTGAGTGTGGGCGCCAGCACGCCCAGCGAGTTACGCGCCAGATAGTTGACGATCGTGCCCAGGCACACCAGCACGATGATCCACCAGCGCAAGCCCTTGATGGTCTTCACGGTGTTGTCTCCGATATTTTTTTATTGGTTACCGATCTACGAGGCGGCGTGCCACGACGTGCGCCGCCTCGGGTTCCGCCGTAGCGGTCAACAGTCAACGCACCATGCAGGGGCGCTTGTTGTCGAACTGCCAGTTGGGAATGAGTTGGCGCATGGCGATCGCGTCGTCGCGCGCGCCCAAGCCGTGCTGCTTGTACAGCGCGTGGGCCTTCTCCAGTTGCTCCATGTCGACCGTGACGCCCAGGCCCGGGGCGGTCGGAACGGCAATCTCGCCGCCGACGATCTGGAACGGCTCGCGCGTCAGGCGCTGTCCGTCTTGCCAGATCCAGTGCGTATCGATGGCGGTGATGTTGCCCGGCGCGGCCGCGGCCACGTGCGTGAACATCGCCAGCGAAATGTCGAAGTGATTGTTGGAGTGCGAACCCCAGGTCAGGCCCCAGTCGTCGCACATCTGCGCCACGCGCACCGAGCCCTGCATCGTCCAGAAATGCGGATCGGCCAGCGGAATGTCGACCGAGTGCAGCTGAATCGCGTGACCCATCTGGCGCCAGTCCGTGGCGATCATGTTGGTCGCCGTCGGCAGGCCAGTGGCGCGGCGGAATTCGGCCATCACTTCGCGGCCCGAGTAACCGCCCTCGGCGCCGCACGGGTCTTCGGCGTAGGCCAGCACGTCGTGCTTGTCGCGGCACAGGCGAATGGCCTCCGCCAGCGACCACGCGCCGTTCGGGTCCAGCGTGACGCGCGCCTCGGGAAAGGCCTCGGCCAATGCAGTGGTGACGACCATCTCGTCATCGCCGCTCAGCACGCCGCCCTTGAGCTTGAAATCCTTGAAGCCATAGCGCGCATGGGCCGCCTTGGCGAGGCGCACGACGGCCTCCGGCGTGAGCGCTTCTTCGTGGCGCACTCGGGTCCAGTCGTCCGTGGCATCGCTGCCGTCGGCGTAGTCCAGGTCGGTGCGCTTGCGGTCGCCCACGAAGAACAGGTAGCCGAGCACCGGCACCTTGTCGCGCTGTTGCCCCTGCCCCAGCAGCGCCGCCACAGGCACGCCGAGGTGCTGGCCGAGCAAGTCGAGCAGCGCGCTTTCCAGCGCCGTCACCGCATGCACGGTGGTGCGCAGGTCGAAGGTCTGCAACCCGCGGCCGGCAGCGTCGCGATCGGCAAATTGGCGTCGCACGCTGTTCAGCACATTGTTGTACGCACCGATCGGTTGTCCGACAACCAGCGGCGTCGCATCCTCGATGGTCTTGCGGATGGACTCACCGCCCGGCACTTCGCCCACGCCGATATGACCTTCCGAGTCTTCCAGGAGGACGATATTGCGGGTGAAGAACGGGCCGTGCGCGCCGCTGAGATTCAGCAACATGCTGTCGCGGCCCGCCACGGGAATGACCTGAAGGCGGGTCACGCGCGGCGTGCGAACTGCAGATTCGGTAGCAGGGTGATTGATTGTCATCACGTATGTCATCAGTCGTCGTACAACATGGACGCGACTATAATGGACCCATTCCTGCCGAACCACCCCTGGTAAACCCGCCCTCCCGGAGACCGCATGCCCACCGTCAGTTCGCCCGCAACGCTCGTGCGCCGCACCCAAAGCTTGGCGGACGTGGTGGTGGACCACGTCAAGGGGCGCATTGCCAGCGAATCCCTACGGATTGGCGACAAGCTGCCCACGGAATCCGCGTTGATGGAAGCGCTGGGGGTGAGCCGCACGGTGGTACGTGAGGCGATTTCGCGCTTACAAGCCAAGGGGCTGATCGAGACGCGTCACGGCATCGGCAGCTTTGTCCTGCCGCCGCGGGTCGACAACAGCATCCCGCTGGGCGATGCGTCGACGATGCACGACATCTTGAGCATGCTCGAATTGCGCGTCGCCATTGAGACTGAATGCGCCGGCCTGGCCGCACAGCGCATCTCCGCAGCCGAGATCGAGGCGCTGCGTCTGGCGCTCGAAGCCATCGAGCAGGACCAGGCGGAGGGCAACGACAGCGCCACGTCCGACCTCCAATTTCATCTGAGCATTGCCCGCGCCACCGGCAACGAGCATTTCGTGGGCGCCCTCGCCCAACTCGGCAAGACGCTCATTCCCCGCACGCGGATGGGGTTGGCGCAGGTCGGCTACCTGAACGCGCCCGAACTGCGCGCCACGGTCAACCGGGAGCACCACAGCGTCTTCGAAGCCATTGCGCGGAAAGATCCCGAAGCCGCTCGCGCCGCAATGCGCATGCACCTGTCAAACAGCCGCGAACGTCTGCGCCGTGCGCATGAAGCGGCTGGCACTCAAACGTCCGTGGCAGGTAGCTGAGCCGGGCAACGACCTTCGGTTGTACGACGTCTTACTAGTAGCGCAGCAACCATCGCATATCCGCCGATCTCCGCGCTGTTGATAAAGATTTGCATTCGCCCGCTCTCAGCCACGTAACCTGAGCTTGCACCGACCCCTCGTGGGTGCGCTCCGGCCGCGGAAGAGAGAGCCGCGGCCTTCTTGGCCCTGATGCTGCTGTCCCGAGTGTCAGGGCGTTTCTTTTGGTGGCGGGCGTTCGAGTCTCCTCCCTGCTTCACCAACAAAAAAAGCCCCGACTTGCGGGGCCTTACTGTGAAACGACCGACTCAGCGTTCGCGTGCCAGCACGTGATAGCCGACCAGCAGGATGATGGCGCCCACCATCGCGCTGACAAACCCAGCCAATTGCCCAGGCTCATACCAACGCATCAACTGACCCAGAAAAGCCGCTGCCAGTGCGCCGGCAATGCCGACCATGATGGTGAGGACGAAGCCGCTTGCGCCGCAGCGTGGCGTCACCCACCGCGCCACAAGCCCGGCCAGAAAGCCGATGAGGATGGTGATACAGAGCAATTGCATGGCAGTGGCTCCGCGGGTCGAGGCGGTCAGTGCGTTGCTTCGGCGTCGATCACGCGCTCCAGGCAGAAGCCCTGCCCGTAGATGGCGCGCAGGCGCAGGCCGTTCTCGGCGCCCAGCAGCAACTTCTTGCGCAGGCGCGAGACATGCGTATCGAGCGTGCGCGAATACGGGCTCAGCTCCCGGCCCCAAAGGGCCAGTTCGATGTCGGCGCGCGAGAGAATCCGTCCCGCATTCGCGAACAGCAACAGCGCCAGCTCAAACTCACGCGCATGCACCGACACCGAAGCATCACGCAGCCGGATGGAGCGGTTCTGCCGATCGAGCGTGTATGGCCCCAGACGAATCTCCGACGCCCGCACGGCGCGGCTCACGGCAAAGCGGCGAATCAACGCATCGAGGCGCGCCAGCAATTCAGGTGGACGGATATCACCCTGGAAGCAAAGGTCAGCGCCGTGGTTGAGCGCGTCTGCGGTTTCGGTATCGGCTTGCCCGTCGGCGAGATAGACGATGGCCATGCCGGGCCCCACGCGTTCGCGAACCGTGCGCACCAGCGACAGGCCGGGCATGTCGTGCGCATGCGCGCCGACCATCAGCAGGTTGATGCCGTGCAGGTCGATGGCTTCAAAAACCTGGCGAGAGAGAAACAGCGGCACACATTCAAAGCGCGTGGGCCGCAGCGCCGTGTGGATCGCCTGCTGGCGGGCGAGGTGCGTGTCGATCAGGCCGATTTTCATGGCTCGGTGTCGTAGTGGACTGCGTGCGGCGCGGTCAAGCGGCGGCGTGACGATGATGCTGTGCATTGCTGTCGTCGCCACTGCCGCCGCGCCACATGGATACATGCCGACCAGCCAGCCAGAAGCTTTTGAACTGCGGCGGGTTCCCGTTACCGCGCAGGGCGTGATGCAGTTGCGCGCGAATGCACTCGTAATCGCATTCGCTCAAAACATCGGTTGCAATCTGGCTCAACATACGTGGCGCCTCGGGCGTGTCTGTGCTCGGTTTTTTCCAAGGTGCCGTCGTCTCTCGACCGGTGTGTCACCGGTGCATGCTGTGCGGGTCGGCCAATGAACTGTAGGGCCGCCGCCGTGCCGAAATGCAAATGATTGAAAAGGGAATGTGGCAAAGGCCACACGAGACCGTCGTGCCCTCAGGCGTCGTGACGATGCGCGACGCGCGGCAGCCACAGCGTGAAGGTCGACCCCAGGCCGGGTGCGCTTTGCACAGCAATGCGGCCACCATGCCGGTCGACCACCGTCTTCACGAATACGAGACCCAACCCGCTGCCGGAGGGTGCGTTGGCCGCCCCCTCATGCAAGCGATGGAACGGCTGGAACAGCCGCGACTGATCGGCCAGAGCAATGCCGGCCCCCTGGTCCGCCACGGCCACCGAGAACGTGGCTTCGTCCTGCTCAACCGTCACCGTGACCACAGAACCAGCCGCGCTGAACTTGATGGCGTTGTTGAGCAGATTCACGAGCGCGCGCACCAGCAAGCGCGGTTCGCCCCGCACGGCCGCTTCGATGTCGGCCGCCACGCGCACTTCCACCTGGTGACGATTCGCCAGCGGCCAGACCTCATCGGCGGCATCGAGAACGAGGCCCACCAGATCCACGTCCACCAGCTTGAGCGTTTGCGATTCGGCGCGCGCCAGGTCGATGAAGGCATCGGCCAGCTCCAGCGTGCGCGACGACAGCTGCTCGATGCGAGACAGCAGCACCTCTCGATCCAACGCGCGCGACGCATCGCGCTGCAGCTCGATCAGGGCGAGGATGGCGCTCTGCGGCGAACGCATGTCGTGCGAGATGAACCGCAACGCCTCTTCGCGATGGCGCTCGGCCTGGCGCACGGGGGTGATGTCGGCAAAACTGACGATGATGTCGACGGGGCGCCCCGCTTCGTCCCGCAATGCGGCGGCGTGCATCAACATCGAGCGGCCGTCGTGCGTCTGCAGCTCGACAGGTTCGAGCCCCGTGGGACCGGCGAGCCAGCGCGCCCAGTAGTGCTCGCCTGCGGAGGGGTCTGGAAACGCTCGCGCCAGCAGCGTCGGGAGGTCGCGCAACGCGGCCGCGCGGTTCTGGCCGGGCGTCTGCGCCTGGCCGGCCAAGTCGGCGCTGCGGCCGTTGGCGAGGCGGATCGTGCCGTCGTGCGTGCACACCACGGTGGCATCGGGCAGGCTCTCCAGCGCATCGGCCAGAAAGCGACGCAGCCCGCGCAGCTTGTCCGTCAGAGACGCCACGGCATCCATGTGCGCGCCCAATGTGCGGCCGGGGCGCGCCAGCGGTGCGGTCTCCGCCAGCAGCCCGGGCTCGCGCGCCAGGCGCTGCATCTCGTCGCGCAGAAAACGCAGCGCGGCTTCCTGCTGGCGCCAGCTCCACAGCGGATACAACACCAGCGGCCCAACCAACGCGGCAAAGGGCGGCAACCACCGATTGCCGAACACCAGCGCCCCGATCGCGCTCAGCAACAAGACGGCCGCCCCCGCCAGCGCTACGGCAAGCGCCATACGCGGCGTCAGCCAACGCACGGCAACCGCGGTCATCAGCAAAGGAAGCAGCGTCATCGCCCAAAACACACCGGGCGACACCGGCTGGATGGCGCTGCTGTCGAGTATGGTCTGCGTGGCATTGGCCAGCACTTCCACGCCGCTCATCGTGCGCGACGGCGGTGTCGCAAAGATATCGGACACCCCGGAGGCCGTGGCCCCGATCAGCACGAGCTTGCCGGCCAGCGCATCGGGCGCCACGTGGCCGTCGAGCACGTTCAGCGCGGGCACGTGCCGATACGTACCGGCCTGCCCGGCAAAATTCAGGCGGATATGCCCACGCCGCGTCCAGCCGCCCACATCGGTTTCCACATCGGGCAGCGCCGGCACGGAGGCTGGCGAGCGCAGCGCCTGCCGCGCAAGCTGCACGGCCAGATGGTCCAGCAGATGCGCGCTCGGGCCCTCCGCCAGATACATGCCGCGCACCACGCTGTCTGCATCGGGCGCCGCATTGATATGCGCGACGGCGGCGTCGATGCCCAGAAACGGATAGTGATACACGCGCCCCTGCTCCGTGCGCTCGGGCAGCGCGGGCAGAATGACATGCCCCGCTTGCCTGAGGGCGTCGATCAATGCGCGATCGCCTTCGGGATGCGCGAGATCGGGTTCGATCAGCAGAATATCGACGCCGATGGCACGCGGCCGTGCCTGCCCCACGCGCGCGATCAGATCCGCAAGACGACTACGCGGCCACGGCCAGCGTCCCACCGCGTCGAGACTCTGGTCATCAATGGAAACGATGACGATGTCGTCGCGCGGCGCATGCCCGTGCAGCGTGACGACCGCGTCGTACAGCGCCGCGTCAAGCCGTGAGACCACGCTCCAGCGCACAGCGCCCAATGTCAGCAGCGCAGCCAGTGCCACCAGCACACCCCACTCCACCAGCGCACGCACACCGAGGCTGCGCGCGGCCGATTGGGGAGGTGCGGATTCAGTCATTGAGAAGGAGATTGCCGTCGCCGCTCTGCACCGGGCTGCGTACGGAGTCGCCCACGAAGGTGCCGACGTCAATGCGCTGCGGCTTGGCGTAGACCACCGATGCGGCATCGCCCAGGTCTACGCCGGTGCGGAGGTAATACACGCCGGCAGGCGGCCGCGGAATGGTCACATCGTTCCCTTCGCTGACGATGTCGACGATGGGCTTGGCAAAGCTCGGCTCGCCCGCCAGTTGCACACGCGTACGCGCGCCAGATGCGGCAAGCTCGGGCGACAGCGCAGACCAATGGGCATGCAGCTTGCCGTCATCGCCGGCGTCCACGGCGGCAGTCGGCACGGCATCGAGCGGGATGTCGAGCACGCGGAAACGCAGGGCATCGCTCCACGGGCCGGTTTTGCCGTCCGCGGCGACCGAGCGCACACGCCACCACCATGTGCCGGCCGTCAGCGGCCTGACCAGGCGCACGTCCTTGCCATGCTGCTGAATGACCGGCGAGGCGAAAGTCTCGGCATCGCTCACTTCCAGGTCGTAGCTGCTCGCGTCGGACACCATCGCCCACGCGAATGCCACGTCGCCGCTGCGGTAGGTCCGGTCGCTGGCCGGCTGGATCGTGTACGGCGCTTCCGGATGGAGCCGCACCGTGAACGGCCGCGTGGCCGATTCACTCGTCAGGCCAAGGGCGTCGACGCTCTGCACGACGAGTATGTAGTCGCCGTCCTCATCGCCGCACAGCGTTGCCGCCGGCGTCTTGCTGGATTGATAGGCGCTGAGTTCGGTCAGCGCTGCATCCCGCGCCACGGCGGCGCGATACCCGACCGCGCCCTTGACCGGCTGCCACGTCGCGCGCAGGCACGGCGTCTGCACAAGTTGCGGAATGGCGTCGAGCCTGGGCGCCGCCGGCAGCGCGGCCCGCTTGAGGTGTCCCGCCGATGCCACCACGCCAAAGCCGGCCTTGACCGCTTGCTTCTGACGACCGGCGCTTGTGGCGACCTCACCTTCCAGCACGGAACTCGTCGAACCCGCTTCGCTGGCCTGCACGCGGAAACGCGTACCGCGCACGCCCGTCACCAGCGCCGGCGTGGAAATCTCGTAGCGGCCCACGCCGCTCTTCTTGGGCGAGACGTTGGATTCCGCTTCGCCCTTCTTCACGTGCACGCGCACATCGATCAGCCCGGCACGCGCAAACGCCCGCACACGCGACAGCGCAACGTGGCTGCCCGGTGGCACCGTCACGCGTGTGCCGTCGTCAAAGGCCAGCGTCACGGCCCCTTTGTCGCCGGTGTCGATCTGTGCGTCTTCGGCAAGCTTCGTACCCGTCTGCAGGGGCTTGCCACCGGCGGTTGCATCGCGTGCGAACACGACCTGCGCCGCCGCTGGCACGACCGGAATGCGATCGAACGGAATCCGGAGGAGCGAGCCGGGCTGAAGCCGATACGGATCGGCGACATGGTTGCGCTGCTGCAGGAGGCGCCAGCCTTCGACGCTGTCCATGTAACGTTCAGCGAGGCTGATCAACGTGTCGCCCGGCTGCACCCGATAGACGAAATCGGAACCGTCCGCGCCGGAAGGCTGGGCCATCGCCAGCTGCCAAACGCCGCCAAAAAGAACGAACGCGCCGACAAACGCGGCGCGCCCAATCAAACCACCCCAAATTGCTTCAGCTTGCTTCGCCATCTTCCTGCGTGGTTTCCAGCCGATAGCCATGCGAATACACCGAGACCAGCCGCACGCCATTCTTCTGATTGAGATCGAGTTTGAGCCGCAGCTTGGAGATATGCGTGGCCAGCGTTCGCGAATCCGGGCCGATGCTGCGGCCCCACACTGCCTGCTCGATCAGCTCGCGCGGCACCAGCTTGCCGACATTGCGGAACAGGTACAGCCCCAGATCGAACTCGCGCGGGGACAGCTCGACCTGCGAGCCGTTCAGTGTCAGCACGCGCCCAACCGGGTCCACCGCATACGGACCGACGCGAATGCGTTCGAGCGATTCACTGGTGCGCGGCGCGGCACGACGCAGCAGCGCACCGACGCGCGCCACCAGCTCGGCACGGCGCACCGGCTTGACGACGTAATCGTCGGCGCCCGCGGCCAAGCCCCGCACTACATCGTCTTCGAGCGAACGGTTGGTTAGAAACAGCACCGGCAGCGCCGGGCCGACCGTCTGCCGCACCCAGCTCACGAGCTGGATGCCGCTGATATCGGGCAACTGCCAGTCAAGCAGCAGCAGGTCGAACGTTCGATCCCGCAGCGCCTTGACGAAGGCATCCCCGTTACTGAAACTCTCGCATTCGTATCCCGACGAAACCAGGATTTCGCGGATCAAATCCGATTGCGCCTGGTTGTCTTCTACCGAGGCAATTCGTATCGCCATCTGGACTGCCCTTTCCCCGTGACGGGTCCGGCCCCATTGTTACCGCCGGCCGTCGCTTCATGGAATGCCGGTTCGGCCCGTTCTCATTGTGATCGGGTCCCAGCCGGAACATCGTCGTTGCACCTTCAGCCGCGTCCGGTACGGTCCTGACCCGCGCCCAGGCTCATATTCAGAGCCGCCGGCACAGCTTCCACACCGACTTGAGCCCAGGCCATCCTAGAAGGCTACCCCCGCGACATTGCAAACAATTGTGAAAAGCCCCGCGCCGCAGCGGCGGTTTGTGCCGTTCTATCACTTTTTATTGAGACAGAACAGGGTGTGCCCGGCACCGGGGTAGTAGATACACGCTGTTGTGCGGTGATCGAGCGAAGTGTCCCGGGACGCCCCTCCTACGGGCAAAACGGCTCAAGCTTACTCCACCTGGGCCAGCCGGCTGGAACGATGCGTTAGCGGGCCTCCGAATATCCAGACTGGCCCGAGACCGCTAGATGTCATATTCCTTCCACCAAAAACCGCCACACGCGTTAATGGGCTTACATCAGCCCGAGATATATCTCACCACGTTCAATAAGCCATTATCGCCATGCGATTTCCTCGTTTGCTCTTGCTCTTTTTGACCTCTTCGCTATTGGCCGCATGCAGCTTTCCCTCGCCGACTTCAGACATCACGCTGCACGGCACACTCAGCCAAGTTGGGAATGTTCCCTTTAACCACCTCGCCGTGCGAACAGAGGACGGTGCGCTGTGGAAACTTGATGTGCCGGACGAAAATGCGCTCCTCCCATTGGTCAACCAACGCGTGATTGTGTCGGGCACACCTGGCAGCGACACAACGTTCTCAGCGCTGGCAAAGCACACACTCCACGTTCGCAGCATCAAGCCAGTGAAGCGTTGAGGTGATCGCCCCCCGGACGCGGCAGCGTCCCTACTCCAAGAAAGTTGCGACTGACATGATTGAGCGGGCACGGAAGCCGAAGGCCCACCGCGCTAACGAACCGCACACCCCGGATCACAACAATTTTTGTTAATTTAAATAAATAATTACAATCACAACGGTTAAATAGATTTAAATACATTATTTGCAATTATTTCCAAAAATATCGAGACCCCATTCCCTAGAGGCTCGATAAAATCCGCCCTCGCCTTATCAACAATAGGCATTCAAGGCCAGCATCCTCATTTTTTATTCAAGGTGCCAACCGTGGCACCATTTTTAGGGGCGGATTATGCATTTCAAGAATCGGCAACCAGCGGTTGCCCTGGGATTAGCCATCATCATGGCCGCCTGTTTGGCAGCTTGTGGTGGCGGCGATGACAGCCCGGCGAATTCAACCATGCCTGAGGGCGCCACCGGCACCACAACGCCGGCCAAACCACAGAACGACTTCCAAAGGGCCTGCACCGACTGTGCCGCAGCAGACGATGCAACGTACTCGGGTTCGGGCGTAGGCATCTGGTCTGTAGGAAATACGGGCGCCACGGCCAAGGCAGCACAAGTCAACATCACCATGGCAGGCGGTCTCTCGGGCGAGGATGTCCGCGTCGTCTACACCAACCCGACCGACACGCCTGCGCCATTCTCCATGTTCGTCAAGGCATCCGCCTTCAATCGCGCGGCTGTGCGGAGCGTGCAACCGCCCGAAGCGACGGACGGCGAGATCCGGGCGCGCATCCAAGAATTCAACCGCTCTGGCTTTGCCAAGCTCCTCGGCCCACGTGCGAGCGAATCGCAAATGGGTATTGCCGGCGTCCGGACGCAAGCATCGACCGTCTATGCAGTCAACGATCAACGTCAGTGGAACGATATGAACGGTGTGGCCCGCACCGCCACGCTGGTCAAGCAGCAGGCCGCCGCAGACGGAAAGATGATCAACCTGTGGGTGGAGCACAGTGAGCTTGCGCCGGACCGAATCACCCACGCCATCGTCGATCAGATGCTGGACACGTATGCGCGCGCCGGGGGCGTCTACGACATGCTGACAGCCGTGGGCGGACCGCTGTGGGGCGATCAACCTTACAACAACCTGTTGGCCCCAAACCAGCCGATCGACCTCGTTCTGCTCAACTTCGACCAAAACGCCAAACCGTTCGGCATGGTCGGCTACTTCCATGGGCTGAACAGTTTCCTGCAGAGCAGCGCCCCGAAGAGCAACGAATCCGTGTCGCTCTACCTCGATACGGAGACCATGTATTTGGGCGGAAGCTTTGGCTTGCAGGCGTCGCTCATGACCCTGGCGCACGAAGGCATGCATATGCAGAACTTCTACCGCCGCGCCGTCCTGAAGGGATCGGAATTTGCATTCGACACCTGGCTGGAAGAGCAGTCGGCAATGATGATGGAGGATTGGGCCAGCTTTAACGTGGACGCCACTTTCAACAACGTGCGGGACATTCGCATTCCGGACTTCGTAGCGACGACTGGCTACACATGTCCGTTGACGACGTTTACCAGCGGTGGCGACGCCCCCTGCGACAGCTATGCAGTGAATGGGGCTTTTGGCGGATTCCTGGATCGCCAGCTCGGCCTGGGCTTCTACAAAGATCTGCTTACGCGTATGGACAGCCCAGACTCCAAAACCGTGCTGGACAATGCGATCAAGGCGGCACGCGCAGATTCGAGTTTCAGCGCGGAAGCAGAGCGCTTCGCTGTGACGATGGCGTCGCTGATGCCTTCTAGCGGTGGAGCTTCTCGCTACAGCTTCCCAGCGCGTGCAGAAGTTGGCTTCCAGGTACCGGCCGTCAATCTCAAACCCTTCCATGCGGTTCAGAGCCTGCCGACATCGCCCGCTACGCTGGCGCCGTATGCCGCGTTCGTGTCGCCGCGGGGTTCCGTGACGGGTACGTACGCTGACACCATCACCGTGCCGCCGGGGACAAATGCATGGGCGGTGATCCAGCCGAAGGAGTAAGCCACACCGCACCAAAAAGAGCAGCCTTGCCGGGCTGCTCTTTTTTTTGCACAGATATCTACCACTCTCGCTTGCTGTGCGCCGGTATCGCACCAACGCCGTAGCGATACGGCAGCCGCATACGTGGAAAAACAAAAAGCCCCGAACCAGTCGGGGCTTTTTTTTATTCTGGAGGCGGAGGCCGGAATCGAACCGGCGTACACGGCTTTGCAGGCCGCTGCATAACCACTTTGCTACCCCGCCAGGGGCTCAGCACCGCATTGTAGCAATTCATGAAGAACCGCGTGTTTGCCGTGCCGATAAAGAAAAAGGGAAGCAAGGCTTCCCTTCGGGATTGGAGCGGGAAACGAGGCTCGAACTCGCGACCTCAACCTTGGCAAGGTTGCGCTCTACCAACTGAGCTATTCCCGCGTAACCGGTTATGCCGCTGCGCCATCACATCAACACAGCCACATATTTAAAATTGGAGCGGGAAACGAGGCTCGAACTCGCGACCTCAACCTTGGCAAGGTTGCGCTCTACCAACTGAGCTATTCCCGCATTTTTGGCTACCAGCACTGCCGTACAACCTTTGTGCTGCCAGACCGTTTGCGTCACATCACTGCAACGCGAGAACGAGATTATGGCAAAGAAGAATCGTCCTCGTCAACACTTTTGCGCAAGAGTTTTTACAGGCTCATTTTGCGCGCTCGCGGATCTGCGGCCACGCGAGCTTCATGTAGTACGCCATCGACCACAGCGTGAGCACCGCCGCCACGTAAATGAGCCACGTGCCCCACACCTGCGCGTCAATCATGTCCAACAGGCGGCCTTCGAACAGCAGCAGCGGAATGGCGATCATCTGGAAGGTCGTCTTCAGCTTGCCGAGGAAGTTCACGGCCACGCTCTTCGACGCGCCAATCTGCGCCATCCATTCACGCAGGGCAGAGATGGTGATCTCGCGGCCGATGATGACGAGCGCGATGACGTCGGACACGCGCCCCAACGACAGCAGCACCAGCAGCGCAGCGGCCACCATCAGTTTGTCCGCGACCGGATCGAGAAAAGCGCCGAAGGCGGAGGTCTGGTTCCAGCGGCGGGCAAGAAAGCCGTCGAACCAATCCGTGAGGCTTGCAACGATGAAAAACACCGCGGCCGTCAGGTTCTTGGTGGGCAGCGCCATCCAGGTGTCCGGCACGTAGAACACGCCCACCACCAGCGGGATCATGGCCACACGCAGCCAGGTCAGGAGGATCGGGAAGTTGAAAGGCATGGCAAATCGAGAGGACAACCGCCGCGCAAGCTTCAACCTACGCGGCAAGATGGGGCATTGTCGCCGATCAATGCAACTGACGGTAGATTTCTTCGGCCAGGGTCTGCGAGATGCCTTCGACCGTGGCGAGTTCGTCGACGCTCGCGGCCATCACGCCACGCAGGCCACCGAAGCGCGCCAGCAAACGCTGCCGACGCTTGGCGCCGATGCCTTCGATTTCTTCCAGCCGCGACGTGTTGCGCGCCTTGGCTCGCTTGGCACGCATGCCGGTGATGGCAAAGCGGTGCGCCTCATCGCGAATCTGCGCGACGAGCATCAGCGCGGCGCTGCCCTGGCCCAGCTCCAGTGACGGACGGCCATCGGCAAAGATCAGCGTTTCGAGGCCGACCTTGCGCCCCTCGCCCTTGGCCACGCCGACGAGCAATCCAATATCGAGCCCCAGCTCTTCAAACACCTGGCGGGCGACTTCCACCTGCCCCTTGCCGCCGTCGATCAGCACGATGCTCGGCATGTTCGGCGTGTCTTCGCCAGCCTGCTCGACGATCTTCTGGTAGCGCCGCGTGAGGACCTGCCGCATGGCCGCGTAGTCGTCACCGGGTGTGATGTCCTGGATGTTGTAGCGACGGTATTCGCTGTTTTGCATGGCGTGGCTGTGAAAGACCACGCAGGAGGCTTGCGTGGCCTCGCCGGCGGTGTGGCTGATGTCGAAACATTCGACGCGCAGCGCGGCAAGGTCTTCGAGATCGATGCCGATGGTCTCGGCCAGTGCGCGCGTACGAGCCTGTTGACTGCCTTGCTCGGAAAGCCGGCGCATCAGCGACAGCTCGGCGCCCTTCTCCGCCATTTCAAGCCAGGCGCGACGCCCGCCCTGAGGCTGGCGCACAACCGAAATGCGACGCCCCGCCTGCTCGGCCAGCGCATCGATCAACTCGGTTGCATGAATCTGATGGCTGACCACCAGCACCGGCGGCACGAACTGATCGAGATAGTGCTGCGCAACGAACGCTTCCAGGATGTCACTGGCCATGCGCTCGGCATCGCGTGATGTTTCTGCCGCAGCGTCGCCGCCGGCCTCGACATCCACGCCGACGATGGCGGCGCCCTCTTCCACGTGCGTGGGGAAGTAAGCCTTGTCGCCCAGATGCCGGCCGCCGCGCACCATCGCGAGGTTCACGCAGGCGTGGCCGCCCTTGATGGCAACGGCCAGGATGTCGATGTCGCTGGCGTGGCCGACCTCTTCAACCGACTGCTGCTTGAGCACCGTCGACAACGCGCCGATCTGGTCGCGCACGACGGCGGCCTGCTCGAATGCCAGCGATTCGGAATAGCGCTGCATCTTGTCCTGCAGCGTCTGCATGACCTCGTCCTGGCGGCCCTGCAGGAAACCCGCCGCGTTGGCGACGTCGCGCGCGTAATCCTCCGGGCTGATCGCCTGGACGCATGGGCCGCTGCAGCGATGGATCTGATGGAGGAGGCACGGCCGCGTGCGGTTGTTGAAGACGGTGTCTTCGCACGTGCGAAGCTGGAACACCTTCTGCAGGATCTGCATGCTTTCACGCACCGCATGCGCGCTCGGAAACGGGCCGAAGTACTGGTGCTTGCGATCGGTCGCGCCCCGGTAATACGCCATGCGCGGATAGGCGTGATGCGTGAGCTTCAGATACGGATACGACTTGTCGTCGCGAAACAGGATGTTGTAGCGCGGCGCCAGCGCCTTGATGAGGTTGTTCTCGAGCAGCAGCGCTTCGGCCTCGCTGCGCACGACGGTGGTGTCGATGCGCGCGATCTTCGCCACCATCATCGCGATGCGCGGCGAAAGCAGCGTTTTGTTGAAATAGCTCGACACGCGCTTCTTGAGGTCGCGTGCCTTGCCCACGTAGAGCACGTTGCCCTGCGCATCAAAGTAGCGATACACGCCCGGCAGATTCGGCAGGCGCGCGATCTGCGCTTTCGCGTCGAATTCGGGCACGTTGCCGGGCGCGCTCGGCTCGACGCTCTCGGGCGTCTCGGGGGGCTGGGGTTGCGTGGGGTCGGACGACATGGCGTTCGCTGGATCAGAGGCCGTCAGTGTAGAACAAGCTGCCGACTACAATGTCGGCCCGCCCTTCTTCGCTGCCCGACTCGCCTTCCTGCATGCGCACCATCACATCCTGGGATCTCTTCTGCCGCGTCGTCGACAATTACGGCGACATCGGCGTCTGCTGGCGTCTGGCCCGCCAGCTTGTACAAGAGCACGGCCATACCGTCCGCTTGTGGGTCGACGATCTCCGCTCGTTCGAGAAGATCTGCCCCGCAGTCGACGCTCAAGCCGACGCGCAGCGAGTCTCGGGCGTCGATATCCGCCAATGGACTGACGATGCGCAGGTCGCCAATCTCCTCGCCGCCGATGCGCACCCAGGTTTGCACGACGTGGTGATTGGCGCGTTCGCATGCGCCGTTCCGGAGCCCGTGCTGACGCTCATGGCGGAGCGGGCATCGGAAGGCGTGGCGCCGGTTTGGCTCAATCTGGAATACCTGAGCGCGGAGAACTGGGTGGCCGAGCATCACGCGATGCAATCACCACATCTGCGGCTGCCGCTCGTCAAACACTTCTTCTTCCCCGGCTTTGCACGCAACACCGGCGGCGTCCTGCGGGAATCGCATCTGGGCGCGCAACGCAAAACGTTCCAGGCGAGCCCCGCCGCACACCAGGCGTTGTGGCACCGCCTCGGCGTCGACGACCTCGTGCGCCACAACCCCGACGCCCTGCGCGTAAGCCTGTTCGCTTATGCCAACCCGGCCCTGGCGACGCTGGTCTCTCAATGGGAAGCCTCGCCCCAACCGGTGATCTGCCTGGTGCCCGAAGGTTTGGCCGCCCAGCAGATCGCCGAGCTAATGGGCGATGCCGGCTCTGCCAAGACGGGCGCGCGCTGGACGCGTGGCAACCTCACGGTGGCAGTCGTGCCGTTCGTGCCACAGGAGCACTATGACCCACTGCTGTGGGCATGCGACATCAATTTCGTACGCGGGGAAGACTCCTTCGTGCGCGCCCAGTGGGCGCTGAAGCCGTTTGTCTGGCACATCTACCCCCAAAGCGACGACGTACACCTCGTCAAGCTCGACGCATTTCTGGCGCGCTATACGCCAGCCCTGACAGAGGCCGATGCCAAAGCGCTGATCTCGTTCTGGCACGCCTGGAATGGTGCGCCGGCATCACTCAATTGGACGGACTTTGCAGCCGTTGCGCCTCGCCTGCGCGTACGGGCCGTCACCTGGGAGCAAAGCTTGATGCAACTGGGCGATCTCGCCGCGAATTTGGTGGCATTTTGCGAAAAACAGGTAAAATAGCGGGCTGATCTGTATGCGACCCCCGGCTCTGACCTGGTTCGCGCGGCCCGGAGGGTATCGCGCGGTGCTTCGTTGCTTGGCGCGCATCGAACCCTCTTACTCTCAGGAACTGTGAAATGGCTTTGAAAATCGCGCAAGAACTCCGCGCTGGCAACGTGTTCATGATCGGCAACGACGCAATGGTCGTGCTCAAGACCGAGTACAGCCGTTCGGGCCGTTCGGGCGCCGTCGTCAAGATGAAGTACAAGAACCTGCTGACGGGCGCAGGCGGCGAGTCGGTGTTCAACGCCGACGACAAGATGGACCAGGTCATCCTGGAGAAGAAGGAAGCCGAGTACTCCTACTTCGACGGCTCGATGTACGTGTTCATGGATCCGGTCACGTACGAACAGTACAACGTTGAGCCCGCCGCCATGGGCAGCGCGCTGAACTACCTGCAAGACGGCATGAAGGTCGAAGTGACGTTCTACAACGAGAACGCCATCTCGGTGGAACTGCCGACCACGGTTGTCCGCGAAATCGTCTACACCGAGCCGGCAGTCAAGGGCGACACGTCGTCGGGTAAGGTGCTGAAGGCAGCTCGCATCAACGACAACGAAGAATTCGTGATCATGGTGCCGCTGTTCTGCAACATCGGCGAGAAGATCGAAATCGATACGCGTACCGACGAGTACCGCAGCCGCGCCAAGTAAGCTGGCGCCGCAGCAAGAAGAAAGGCTCCCTCGGGAGCCTTTTCTTTTACCACCACGCTTTGTGCGTTTCTGGGGCTAAGCGATGAGCTTCGCCTCGCGCAACGTGCGCAGCGCCTGCCTGTAGGCCGATTGCTGCTGCAGCTTCGCCCAGTCCTTCACGGCCCGGCCGCCAAACAACCGGCGCACGCGCCGCTGCGATGCCTTGCCCATGGGCACGTCCAGCTCGCCGAGCAGTTGATCGGCCTTCTCCGGCGCGTTGCAGATCAGCACCATGTCGCAGCCGGCCGTGAGCGCCGCGCGCGCGCCGTCGACCACCGTGCCGGCAACGCTCGCGCCTTCCATGCTCAGGTCATCGCTGAAGATCACGCCGTCGAAGTTGAAATGCGCGCGCAGCATGTCCTGCAGCCAGAAGCGAGAGAAGCCCGCCGGGTTCGGGTCGACGGCCGAGTAAATCACGTGTGCCGGCATGACGGATTGCAGGCCGATACCCATCCAGCCGTAGGGCTGCGCGTCGTCGGCAAGGATCGCCTCCAGCGGGCGCTCGTCCACCGGCACAGCAATGTGCGAATCGGCTTGGACGTAGCCGTGACCGGGGAAATGCTTGCCGCAATTGGACATGCCGGCCAGGCGCAGGCCCAGCGTCAGGTGGTTGGCGAGCATCGTGACCACGCGCGGGTCGCGATGGAACGCGCGATCGCCGATCACGCTGCTGCTGCCGTAGTCGAGATCGAGCACGGGCGTGAAGCTGAGGTCGATATCGCAGGCGCGGAGTTCGGCGGCCAGCACGTAGCCGCAAGCGGTGGCGGCGCGCGTCGCGGCCAGCACATCGGTGTCCCACAGCTTGCCCAGCGCGCCCATGGCGGGCAGGTGCGTGAAGCCGTCGGTCTTGGCACGCTGCACGCGACCGCCTTCGTGGTCGATGCAAATCAGCACGTCGTTGCGAATCGCGCGAATGGCTTGCGTGAGCGCCGTCAACTGCGCGCGCGATTCAAAGTTCCGCGCAAACAGGATCACGCCACCCGTCAACGGATGGGCAATGCGGCGAACGTCGTCGGGGCCGAGTTTCAGGCCGGCCACATCCAGAACGATCGGGCCGGGGTGCTTCTGTTTTTTGGTTTGAGTCATGCGGAGGATTTCGTTTGCAACTCGGCGACTGCGAAGGCGACTGCGTAGTCGCGCTCGTCCGTCACGCTGATCTGGATATGAAGGCCGTGCTGCGCAATCCAGTCGGCCAGTTCGCCGCTGTAGCGCACCACCGGTTGGCCGGAGGGCAAGTTGAGCGTCTGTACCGCACGCCACGTCATGGGCCAGCGCATGCCCAGGCCGATGGCCTTGGACACGGCTTCCTTTGCGGCAAAGCGCGTGGCAAGAAACGCGAGGCCACGTCGCTCTGAACGCGCCTTGCGGGCATGGTAGATACGCAGCTCCTCGGGGCCGAGCACCTTTTCGGCGAAGCGGCCATTGGTCCGCTGCATCACGCCTTCAACGCGCTCAATCTGGATGATGTCGGTGCCGATGCCATAAATGGCACCGGACACCGAGGCGGCTGCAGCCCGTTCGCTCATACAGGCACGCCCGGGTGTGCGGCGGCCGGCGTCGTGGATGACAACCGCGCTGCAACCATGATCGCCTTCATCTCGCGCACGGCGTTCTGCCAACCGGCAAACACCGCATGCGCAACGACGGCGTGCCCGATGTTGAGTTCATGGATGCCGGCGATGGCGGCAATCGGCTGCACGTTCGTGTAGTGGAGACCGTGGCCGGCGTTCACACGCACGCCCCAGCGGATGCCCTCTTCCACCGCGGTCTCGATGCGGACAAGTTCTGCCCGCAACTCGGCGTCGTCGGTCGCTTCGGCATAGCGGCCCGTGTGCAGTTCGATGACGGGCGCGCCGGCCGCGGCGGCGGCCTCGATCTGCGCCGCATCCGGATCGATGAACAGCGACACGCGGATCCCCGCATCGGCCAGTTGCTTGCAAGCGGCTTGCACCTTGGCAAAACCGCCGACAACGTCCAGCCCGCCTTCGGTGGTCACTTCCTGACGGCGCTCGGGCACGAGGCAGACATCCTGCGGGCCGACGTCGCATGCGATGTCGAGCATCTCCTGCGTGACCGCGCACTCGAGGTTCATGCGTGTGCGCAATTGCGGCCGCAACGCGCGCACATCGGCATCCTTGATGTGGCGGCGATCTTCGCGCAGGTGCAGCGTGATGAGATCGGCGCCGGCTTCTTCAGCCAACAGCGCCGCGGCGATCGGGTCCGGGTACGTGGTGCCGCGCGCGTTGCGCAGTGTGGCGACGTGGTCGATGTTGATACCCAGGTCGATGATTCCCGGCGAGGCATGAAAGATCATAATTTCTGCAAGTCGATCAGGATCTGGCGCGTCGAAAGCGGCGTGCCATGCAAATGATAATGCAGCAGGAAACGCATCAGGCTGCGGCTTTGCTGCGCGGTCGTGGGGCGTGAGGCGTAGTCGTCGTGTTCCATGTCGATCAGCGTCTGGCCGCGCAATACAGGCCAGGACGACGGATCGCTGGGCAGCGTGCGCCGGATGCCGCGCTCGGGGTGATAGACGTATTCGGCATCGGCCTGCACGGGTTCGCCGTCGATGCAGCGGTCGAGCTGCGCGGCAAAGCCCGTCTCACGCAGCAGAACACGCTCGAACGCCCGCAGCGTGAAGGCCGCGGGCTCGCCATGGGCCAGCTTATTGAGGGTTTCGACGTAATGCGCGAACAGGACCGGGTGGCCGTCTTCGCGAGCGACAAACTTGACGAGCAGTTCGTTCAGGTAGAACCCGGACAGCAGCCCTTCTCCGCCCAGCGGCAGCATGCCGCCGACCCACTCTGCGCGCGTGAGCGTGCGCACATCACCGCGCCCGCTCCAGGACAACGAAAGCGGCTGGAACGTCTGCAACACCGCACGCAGCGCCGAATGCGGCCGCTTGGCCCCCTTGGCGACCAGCGCCATGCGCCCGTAGTCCGGCGTGAAGACGTCGATGATGAGGCTGGTTTCCCGATACGGATAACTGTGCAGCACGAACGCCGGCTGCGCAGCAACACGCGTTTCGGAACGCCCGGCAGGAAAACTCTTGCGCGGCGCGGCGCCGGCAACGCCTTCCTCGGCCAGCCATTCCGCGGCCTCGTCCGGAATCGGATCGGATCGTCCCGCCATCGAGCGTGTGTAGAAGTGGCGCGGCTAGGTGGTTATTCGTAGCCGTAGGCGCGCAGGCCGGCTTCGTTGTCGGCCCAACCGCTCTTGACCTTGATCCAGACCTCCAGATACACCTTGCCGTCGAACAGTTTTTCCATGTCCATACGGGCTTCGGTGGAGATCTGCTTGAGCTTCGCGCCCTTCGCACCGATGATCATCGCCTTGTGCGCGTCGCGATCGACCAGAATGGTCACGAACACGCGGCGCAGGCGGCCTTCGGTTTCGAATTTGTCGACGATGACGGTGCTGGAATACGGCAACTCGTCGCCCGTCCAGCGGAACACCTTCTCGCGAACGATTTCGGCAGCCAGGAAGCGCTCGCTGCGATCGGTCAGCGCTTCCGGGTCGTACATCGGCTCACCTTCCGGCAGATACGGGCGCACGATGCCGAGCAGTCGATCGATGTCGTCGCGGTTCTTGGCCGACATCGGCACGATTTCGGCAAACGGAAACACCTGCGCCATGTCCTGCAAGAACACGGCGACCATCTCGGCGCGCGTGTACGCATCAAGCCGATCGACCTTGTTGACGATCAGGATCACGGGCGTCTCGCGCGGCAGCAGCGAAAGCACCTTTTCGTCGTCCGGGCCGTAGCGACCGGCTTCGACCACGAACAACACCGCATCCACCGACGTAAGCGTGGACGTGACCGCGCGGTTCAGCGAACGGTTCAGCGCGGTGGCGTGACGTGTCTGAAAGCCTGGCGTATCGACGAAGACGAACTGGGCGTCATCCGTCGTCTGAATGCCCGTGATGCGGTGGCGCGTGGTCTGCGCCTTGCGCGATGTGATGCTGACTTTCTGGCCCACGAGGGCGTTCATCAGCGTAGATTTGCCGACGTTCGGCCGCCCGACAATGGCGACCATGCCGCAGCGGAACCCCTCCGGCACGCCAGATTCTGGCTGCGGAGGCTGCAATGGGGTGTCGCTCATTTACTGATTATTCCTTCAACCTGAGAGACAACTGCGGATCGGGCGGCGTGGCCTGCTTGCGCGTCTTGCCGGTGCGCTCGGCGCGGCTGCGCTTGACGAGCTGCGGCACCAGGCGATGCGCTTCTTCCAAGGCCAGCTTGGCCGCCGATTGTTCGGCCGCGCGCCGCGATGCCCCGTTGCCGGAGACGCGAATCTCCAGCTTGGGGATCGAGCACTCGACCTCGAATTGCTGATTATGCGCCGCGCCGTGGGTAGCCACCACCGTATACAGCGGCAACGCAATCTTGTGACCTTGGAGGTACTCCTGCAACAGCGTCTTGGCGTCCTTGCCGAGCGTGCGCGGGTCGACCTGCTCAAGGATCGGGATATAGAGCTTGCGGATCAGCGTGCGGGCGGCATCGAAGCCGCCGTCGAGGAACACTGCCCCGAAAATCGCTTCCAGCGCATCGGCCAGGATAGACGGACGGCGGAAACCGCCGCTCTTCAACTCACCTTCGCCCAAACGCAGGGCATCGGGCAACTGCAACATCTGCGCGATCTCGTACAGCGCCTGTTGCTTGACCAGATTGGCCCGCACGCGCGAGAGATCGCCTTCATCCAGCTTGCCGAACATGCCGTAGAGCATGTCCGCGACAGCGCAGTTCAGGATCGAATCGCCAAGAAATTCCAGGCGCTCGTTGTGCATCGCACTGTGGCTGCGATGCGTGAGCGCCTGCTGCAGCAACTCCGGTTTGCTGAAGCGGTAGCCAAGACGTTGCTGTAGTGCATCCAGACTCATGTCAACGCTGGGTCCCCGAATAGGTGATCACCAGACCGATGGGGCCGTACAGCGGCACTTCACGCTTGTAAGAGAAACGCACCGCCTGAATGGAGCCACCGCCGTCCAGCACTTCCAGATCTTCGCCCTTGATCGACGTGATGTCATCAATCGCGGCCTGCTTGTCGAAGGCATTGGCAATCTCTTCGCGCGTGCTGGCACGTTCGCGCGCCTGCTTCACAGCACGCGTGATAGCTTGGTATTCCATCAGGCTCGGCACAGACCGAATGGCGGGCAGCACAAACGTGATCAGCACGATGATGCCGATCAGGATGCCAAACATCGTAATCCCGCGCGACGGGCGTTTGAGACCGGTCTGACGAATCCGCATTGCATTTCCCCCGTTTTGCAATTGCCGAGTTTTACTAAGATATCTCTGCGTCACTTATCGGATCAGTGAAAAGCACCGATCCGTTTCAGGTCACTCAGATTCATCCAGATGAAGAAGGCCTTCCCGACGATGTTCTTGTCCGGCACGAAGCCCCAGTAACGGGAATCCGCGCTGTTGTCGCGATTATCGCCCATCATGAAATAGTGACCTGCAGGTACCTTGCAAGTGAAGCCGGTCTGATTGTATGTGCAGTTCTCGCGGAACGGAAAATCATCCGGGCCGGAGACATAGGCCGGGCGGTCCGCGTCGTTCAGGATGTTGTGCGTCACGTTGCCCAGCGTCTCCTGGTACTGCTTCGAGTAGGTCAGACGCTCGCCATCAAGGTAGTCGGACTGCGGCGCGTAGGTCGCCGGCTGGCCGTTCACTGTCAGACGCTTGTTGTCGTACTTCACCACGTCACCGGGCACGCCGATCACGCGCTTGATGTAATCCATCGACTCGTCTTTCGGATAGCGGAAGACCATCACGTCGCCACGCTTCGGCTGGTTCAGCTCCATGATCTTCTTGTTCACGATCGGCAAACGAATGCCATAGGTGTACTTGTTGACGAGGATGAAATCGCCGATCTGCAGCGTCGGAATCATCGAGCCCGACGGAATCTTGAACGGCTCGATCACGAACGAGCGCAGCAGGAACACCGCGGCAATCACCGGGAAGAAGCTGGCGGTGTATTCCAGCCACCAGGGCTGGCGCAGCTTGTCTTCGGCCAGTTGCAAACGCGCTGCACCGATGTCGCCACCGCCGCCGTACTGCGCCTGCACCTGCGCGCGCGCATCAAATTCAGCGAGTGCCGCGGCCGCGGCCGCCTGACGTTGACGCTGGAATACGAGCTTGTCGGCCACCCATGCGATACCGGTGAGCACGACGAGAACAAACAGAATCAGGGCGAAGTTCATGGAGGAGAGATCGTCCGAGCGATGTCTGGATTATTTTTCTTCGACGCGCAGGATGGCCAGGAAAGCCTCTTGCGGAATTTCAACGGTGCCAACCTGCTTCATGCGCTTCTTGCCCTCTTTCTGCTTCTCGAGGAGCTTCTTCTTGCGCGAGATATCGCCGCCGTAGCACTTGGCCAGCACGTTCTTGCGCAGCGCCTTGACGTTCTCACGCGCGATCACGTTCGCGCCAATGGCCGCCTGGATCGCCACGTCGTACATCTGGCGCGGAATGATCTCGCGCATCTTGGCGGCCACTTCACGGCCACGGTACGTGCTGTTCGAACGGTGGACGATGATGGACAGCGCATCGACCTTGTCGCCGTTGATCAGGATGTCGACCTTGACCACGTCCGACACGCGGTATTCCTTGAACTCGTAATCCATCGACGCATAACCGCGCGAGACGGATTTCAGCCGATCGAAGAAGTCCAGCACGATCTCGCCCATCGGGATTTCGTAGGTCAGCTGGACCTGGCGGCCGTGGTAGCTCATGTTGATCTGCGAGCCACGCTTCTGCTCGCACAGCGTGATGACGGCGCCCACGTAATCCTGCGGCATGTACAGATTGACGGTGACGATCGGCTCGAGAATCGCCTCGATCTTGCTCGGGTCGGCCGGCATCTTGGCCGGGTTTTCCACCTGCACCATCGTGCCATCGCGCAACTGCACCTGATAGACCACCGTCGGCGCGGTGGTGATCAGATCCATGTCGAATTCGCGCTCCAGGCGCTCCTGCACGATTTCCATGTGCAGCAGGCCCAGGAAGCCGCAGCGGAAGCCGAAGCCGAGCGCCTGCGACACTTCCGGCTCGTACTGCAACGACGCGTCGTTGAGCTTGAGCTTTTCGAGCGATTCACGCAGCGCTTCGTATTGATTGGCTTCCACCGGATACAGGCCGGCAAACACCTGCGGCTTGACTTCCTTGAAGCCCGGCAGCGGCGCTTCGGCCTTGCGCGGCGCTACGTGCGTGATGGTGTCACCCACCTTGGCCGCCTTGAGTTCCTTGATGCCGGCGATGACGAAGCCCACCTGCCCCGCCGACAACGATTCACGCGGCACCGACTTCGGCGAAAACACGCCCACCTGCTCCACCAAATGCTGCGCACCGGTTGCCATCAGCAGGACTTTGTCCTTGGCGCGCAGCGTGCCGTTCACCACGCGCACGAGCATCACCACGCCGACGTAGTTGTCGAACCACGAGTCGATGATCAGCGCTTGCAGCGGCGCAGCCGGGTCGCCCTTCGGCGCCGGCACTTTGGCGATCAGCGCTTCAAGCACGTCCGCCACGCCCACGCCAGTCTTGGCAGAGCAACGCGTCGCATCGGTGGCGTCGATGCCGATGACGTCTTCGATTTCCTGGATCGCGTTTTCCGGATCGGCTGCAGGCAAGTCGATTTTGTTGAGCACCGGCACCACTTCCACGCCCAGCTCGATGGCGGTGTAGCAGTTGGCGACGGTCTGCGCTTCCACACCTTGCGAAGCATCGACCACCAGAAGCGCGCCCTCGCACGCGGACAGCGAGCGGCTGACCTCGTAGCTGAAGTCGACGTGTCCCGGGGTATCGATCAGGTTGAGGTTGTAGACCTTGCCGTCTTGAGCCTTATAAGACAGCGCGGCAGTCTGCGCCTTGATGGTGATGCCGCGCTCCTTCTCGATGTCCATCGAGTCCAGCACCTGGGCCTCCATCTCGCGGTCGGAGAGCCCGCCACACAACTGGATGATGCGGTCGGCCAGCGTCGATTTGCCGTGGTCGATGTGGGCGATGATCGAGAAATTACGGATATTGTCCATCGAATGCGTCGAAAAGCGCCCATCCCGGGCGCGTCTGCCGGGAGCGCGAGCGGTTCCGGCAAGGCCGGCGCGCGTTGGCTGCGCCGGCGGGAGGTATTGGGTTCCAAGCCGAGGTCGCGGCACAAGAATCGTGCACTGCAAAAATCGGCGCTAACAGGCGATTTTACCGGATTTCAGTGGGCTTCCCGCGCCTCTTTTTGCGGCAGCGGCGTGGCCTCAGTTGTGCGCGCTTTGTGCTGCGAGCCACGCCTGCACAGCTTGTACATCCAGAAAGTAGTGGCACAGCTCACGCGCGTCTTCGGGCAGGGTTTCCGGCGCGCCGCTCATCAGCACGGGCACCAATTCATCAAACCGGGCCTCCAGCGCAGGGTCGCTGTCGACGTCCACTTCGTGCAGCACAAAAGAAAAACCGCGCCGGAGAAGTTCCAGCGCGTTTTTCATGTCCTCGCACAAATGGCAGTACGTGCGGCCGTAGAGCGTAAGTTCGATCACTGGCCGCTACCCGAGCGCGCCGCGCTCGGGCGCAGCGTCACGACCTGCGTGGCGTCACCGCGGCGTACAAACACGGCAACCATGCGATTCTTGTCGAGCTTGGCGACCACCTCGTTGAACTGCTTGGCGTTGGTGACGTCCGTATCGCCCACACGCAGGATCAGATCGCCCGGGCGAATGCCGACACGCGCCGCCGGCCCTTCTGACACCTGCACTTCAACGCCACTCTTGGTCTTGAACTCGCGACGTGCGCCGTCGGACAAGTCCGCCACCACCAGCCCGAGGGCATTCGGCTTGCCCGGGCCCTGCTGGCTGTTATCAGGCTGCGCGCCCTTGGAGCGCTGCGCCACCTTCGTATCGGCCTGCAACTCGGCGACCGTCACGGTCAGATCGCGCGTTGCGCCCTTGCGCCAGACCTGCACGGTCGCGCGCGTGCCCGGCTTGGTCTCGCCGACCTGGCGCTGCAGATCTCCCGCCTTCTCGATATCGCGGCCGTTGTACTTCAAGACGATGTCACCAGCCTCGATGCCGGCCTTGTCCGCCGGGCCGCCCGATTCGACATTGCCCACATAGGCGCCCCGCGCGCGGCCCAGACCCAGCGACTCCGCTGCGTCCTTCGGCACGTTGTCAATTGCCACGCCGATGCGGCCCCGCGTCACGCGGCCCGTTGCCTTCAACTGCTCAGCCACACGCATCGCCTCGTCGATCGGGATCGAGAACGAGATGCCCATGTAGCCGCCGCTCTGGCTGTAGATCTGGTTGTTGATGCCGATCACCTCGCCGCGCAGGTTGATCAGCGGGCCGCCCGAGTTGCCTGGGTTGACCGCCACGTCGGACTGGATGAACGGCAGGTAGTCGCCCGTATCGCGCCCCTTGGCCGACACAATGCCCGCTGTCACCGTATTGTCGAGACCAAACGGAGACCCGATCGCCAGCACCCACTCGCCCACGCGCACCTTATCGGAGTCGCCCAGCTTCAGGCTGGGCAACGCCGTCGCCTCCACCTTGACGAGCGCCACATCGGTGCGCTTGTCGAGACCGATCAGCTTAGCTTTGTACTCGCGCTTGTCGATCAGCGTGACGTAGATGGTTTCCGCGCCTTCCACCACATGCGCGTTGGTCAGGATGTAGCCGTCACCCGAGATGATGAAGCCGGAACCGACACCGCGGCTCTGCTCTTCTTCCTGTTGCGGCGGCGCATTGCGGCGCTTCTGGCCTTGCCCGGGCATGCCAGGCATCGGCACACCGAAGAAGCGGCGGAAAAACTCGGCCATGTCGTCATCACTCGGACCACCCTGCTGCATACGAACCTTTTCGGTGGTGCGGATGTTGACGACGGCGGGGCTGACCTTTTCGACCAGGTCGGCAAAATCGGGCAAGCCGTACGTGCCCGTGGCCACGCTACCCGTGGCGTTCTGCGCGTGGGCCGGCACCAGGGCGCTTCCCACCGCCACAGCGGCGGCAACGCACAGCAGACGCAAGGCATGAACGGATCGAGCGGTACGCATGAAAGCTCCCCGGAACAAGAACAGATAGAGAAATGGTACTGAGTGCAACCACGCCGCGCACCCCAGGCGGGTGCCGGCTCTGTGGCTACTGCGGCGCGCTGGCCGGCTTATTGGTCGCGTTGGCGGACACCGGCTTATAGTCGACTGCAGCGCCAAACTGCTTGATGGTAGCAAACGGGACTTCGCCTACGACCGTCAGCCAGAAATCGGCAACGCGCCGCACCATCACGTGCGTGGCGCCTTGCGAGATGAAGCCCTCACGACGCGTGCGTTTTTCCGACACGGGTTCGATGAAGAGCGACAGCCCCGCCAGCCCGTCGCTGAACACGACCTGCTGGACTTCGAAACCAGAACTGTTCTTGCCGGCCGGCGCGATGTCGCCCAGCGGACGGCGCACCTCACGGATTTTCTGGAAGCCCTTGACGGGGTTGCCAATTGTCCAGCCTTGCTCAGCCAGATTGGTCGGCTGCGTCACGATCTCGTACTGATTCCAGCCGTTCAGGTTCTTGAACGCAGCGACGATCTTCTGCTTTTCCGACGGCACACCCAGCTCGACCTGCGAGAAGGCGACCTGCTCAAGCACCTTGCCGTCTTCACCGATGGTCTGGGCGCGCATCAGTAAGCCACTGTTGCGTTCCGCCCAGATACGGTACGCATAGCGGTAGCCGTCTTTCGGGTCGAGCTGGAAGACTTCGCAATCCATGCCCGCGACGCGCTCCGAGGGCAGATGACGCATGTCGTATTGATCGAGCACATCGCCATTGGTCGTAGCGAGCAGCGCTGGGAAGCTGTCCTTGTGCTCCTGCTTTTCCGTCACAACGAGTTTGACGTCGTAAATCAGATTCCGGACGACGTCGTTCTGACGCAGCATTTCGCGCTGCTTGCCGTCGAGCGCTTCGACGCGCTCGTACTCGTTGTTGAAGAGATCAGCGTAGTGCTGGATGCGGGTGGAGTGCATGCCGGTGCCACGCTGGTATGTGAGCGTGCCGACATAGTTCTGCTTGAGCGCTGCGCGATGGATTTTGGCCAGCCACGAGGCGGCCTCCTTGCGCGGCATGGGATCGGGCTGGGGCTGAGCAGCTGTCGCCAGCGCCGAAACACACAGAAGAAGAAAAACCGACCGACGAACGGCCTGCAACTTGCGGGCGCCTGCCCCGGCAACGGGGTGCCACACCTTCGACATGGATGCCCGCATTATTCCTGATTGGAGTCCTGGGTGTTTGCCACCCCGTTGGCCACTGCACGCAGATACGGAACCACCATACCGTTGGTCGCCGACTGACGATGGGCGCTCAGGTATTCGTCCAGGCGGGCGTCGCGAATCATCGGCGTGCTGTCAGTTGCCGCCACGGTCAGCGCCTGCGCACCGGCACCTTGCGTCGCCTTGGCGACCATCGCAGGAGAGCCGTCTGTGCCATCGGCAGGACCGCGCAGTTGCGGCACGACGACCCAGCTAACGGCCGCCACCGCCGCCGCCACAGCAGTCGTGGGCATGATGCGGCGGACCCAAGCCGGGCTGACCAGGAAACGATGCCTCTCTTGAGTTTTCGCACGCTGCGCCACAGCCGGCACCAGCAGATGAGGCTCGGCCTCGAGCTTGACCGAGAACCGGCTGAGAAAATCTTCGGAGGAACGTGTGTTAAGCAAATCTTCCGACCGAAGCACGTCGCCGATCAGTTGATATTCGCGCCAATGCGCCGCGCCCTCGCCATCCTTGGCGAGGTCGACTGCAGTCGCCACTTCGTGCGCGGCAACTTCACCGTCCATCAAGGCAGAGATACGTTGTGCGAACTCCGCTTCTGCCGTTTGCAATTGAGCCTGACCCATTTCCCGACCCCAAAAACTCCAACGTCCAATCAACGATCCGAGAGAAGACTTCCCGAGGTTTCACCGTTTGCAGCCGCATGCGGCCGCCGGCTTGTCATATCGGCTGGCTACCACCGTTTGCCCTCCACTGTTCCCAGCAGGGGGCGCAATTTCTCGGCAATCGCCTCGCGCGCCCGGAAAATGCGGGACCGGACCGTGCCGATCGGGCATTCCATCGCTTCAGCGATTTCCTCATAGCTCAGACCCTCGATCTCCCGGAGTGTGATTGCGGTACGCAGTTCTTCGGGGAGCGCTTCCATGGCACGGTTGACCGTTTCGGCCACCTGCTTGGTATGCAGCATGGAGTCTGGCGTATTGATATCCCTTAGTAGCTCACCGTCGGCAAAAGTTTCAGCCTCTTCGGTGTCGATGTCGCTGGACGATTCGGGGCGCCGACCCTGGGTCGCCAGGTAATTCTTGGCCGTATTCACGGCAATGCGATACAGCCACGTATAGAACGCGGACTCTCCCCGAAACTGGGGTAATGCACGGTAGGCCTTGATAAAGGCATCCTGTGCCACATCCTCGACTTCGGCCGGGTCACGGATCAAACGCGAGACGAGGCGGATGATCTTGCGGTGGTACTTGACCACCAGCAGCTCAAACGCTCGTTTATCGCCTTGCTGGACGCGCTCGACAAGGATCTGGTCGGCTTCGCGTTCACTCACGGATTCTTCACCTGCAGTGTATCGCCTTGAATTTTTGTGACTTGGAAACGTTGTATTTTACCTACGACACACCGGACACCCGGGAAGCCACCTGCGGCGGCCCCAGGCGCAACAAACTCCGCATACGACGTAACGTCCCGGCGGAAAACCACGGTGGCATCAGCACAAAGATCTGTGGACACCACCCGTGACGCGCAACCCCAAGGACCAAGACGCGCTCGCCGAGTGGCCATGACCATAGCAGAGGCACATTTTGGAGCGCTTCTGGCGCAATCAGTCGGACCTGCCACACAGCTTGACCGGGTTCTCCGTCTCCTTTGAGACGAGCGCGCCACATGAGTTCCATTGCATGCGGCGAGCGATTCACCAGCAGTGGAATACAGGCCGCTACCGCCAAGCCGCTGATGACGGCCCAGGTGATCAGCGGCAACGCAATGCCCCACGCGCTGATCACCCATAAGGCCACCGCACAAACAAGACTGGCCATGCTGATTCGACCAATCGCGCACAGCCGCCGATACGGCTCGGGGAAAACGATCTGCTGAACAACCAAGACAAAAACGAAGCGGCACGCGCGTCTGCTACGTGCCGCCTCACCTTACGGGCGCTTGAAAACCAGCGTGCCGTTGGTCCCGCCGAAGCCGAAGTTGTTCTTCACGGCCACGTCGATCTTCATGTCACGCGCGGTGTTGGCGCAGTAATCGAGATCGCACTCGGGGTCCTGATTGAAGATGTTGATGGTCGGGGGCGACACCTGGTTGTGCAGTGCCAGCACCGTGAACACCGACTCCAACCCGCCCGCGCCGCCAAGCAAGTGGCCCGTCATGGATTTCGTGGAGTTCACGACGATCTTGCCTGCGTGATCGCCGAAAGCCGCCTTGATGGCTTCGGACTCGTTCTTGTCGCCCAGGGGCGTGGAGGTGCCGTGCGCATTCAGGTAATGAACCTGATCTGCATTCATGCCGGCATCGCGCAGCGCGTTCAGCATGCAGCGGCGGGGGCCATCCATGTTCGGTGCGGTCATGTGGAAGGCGTCGCCGCTCATGCCGAAGCCGGCGACTTCAGCGTAAATCGTGGCGCCGCGAGCCTTCGCCGACTCGTATTCTTCCAGCACCATCACACCCGCACCTTCGCCCAGGACGAAGCCGTCGCGGTCCTTATCCCAGGGACGGGAGGCCGTAGCCGGATCATCGTTGCGTGTGGACAGCGCACGGGCGGCAGCAAAGCCGCCGATGCCCAGCGGCGAAACGGTCGACTCGGCACCGCCGGCCACCATTGCGTCGGCATCGCCCGCCTGGATGAGGCGCGCAGCCAGGCCAATGCTGTGCAGACCGGTCGTGCAAGCCGTGACGGCTGCCAGATTCGGACCCTTCAGGCCAAACATGATGCTCAGATGGCCGGAAATCATGTTGATGATCGAACCCGGCACGAAGAACGGCGAAATACGGCGTGGACCGCGATCGACGTAAGTCTGATGCGTATCTTCGATCATCGGCAGACCGCCGATACCGGAACCGACCAGCACGCCGATGCGCTCCGCATTGGCTTCGGTCACTTCCAGCCCGCTGTCCTTGAGCGCCTGCACGCCGGCAGCAATGCCGTAATGGATGAAAGTATCCATGTTGCGGGCTTCCTTCGCCGGAATGTATTCCTCGGCGTTGAAACCCTTCACCTCGCCGGCGAAATGCACGGCCAGGTTCGACGGATCGAATTTGGTGATGGTGGCGATCCCGGACTTGCCGGCGACCAGATTGGCCCACCCCTCGGCGACCGAGTTCCCCACCGGAGAGACCAGCCCCAGGCCGGTTACGACTACGCGACGACGGCTCACTATGCTTTCCTGCAACTCTGTATCAGCGACAAAGGCCACAGAAAACGCGCCACCCGGTCAAACCGGACAACCGCCCTTTCTGTGGCCCGCGATGTCAAGAGATCGATTGACGCTTACGCCTTGACGTGGGCGGTCGCGTAATCGATGGCTTGCTGCACCGTGGTGATCTTCTCGGCCTCTTCGTCCGGGATTTCCATACCGAACTCGTCTTCCAGAGCCATCACCAGCTCAACCGTATCGAGCGAATCCGCGCCCAGATCGTTCACGAACGACGATTCGTTCTTGATGTCTGCTTCGGCAACGCCGAGTTGCTCAGCAACGATCTTCTTAACGCGTGCGTCGATGTTGTCCATTTAACCCTCCAGGGAAGTATTCGACAAAAAGTGCGCGCATTCTAGCAGGTTTGCGCGACGAAAAACCGCGCCGGAAACCATGCAAAAAATGCGCCAAACATGAAGCTAAAAGCCAGTTAAATCGGCGATCGCGCAGGATTTGCTTATGCGCAAAGCTCCGCACACCCGCCGCCGGGACGGCTTCCTTATCCCATGTACATGCCGCCGTTGACGTGCAGCGTCGAGCCGGTAATGTAGCCCGCCGCCGGTGACGCCAGGAAGGCAACTGCGCTGGCGACGTCTTCCGGAGCGCCCAGGCGGCCCAGCGGAATCTGCGCCTTCAGCGCGGTATGCTGCTCTTCGGACAGGACCTTCGTCATGTCGGTGTCGATAAAGCCCGGCGCGACACAGTTGACCGTGATGTTGCGACTACCGATCTCACGTGCCAGCGCGCGGGCCATGCCCTCTACGCCCGCCTTGGCCGCGGCGTAGTTGGCTTGACCCGGGTTGCCGGCCGAGCCCACCACCGAAGTGATGTTGATAATACGGCCACCGCGTGCCTTCATCATCGGGCGCAGCACGGCGCGCGACAGGCGGAACACGGCGGAGAGGTTCGTATCGATGACGGACACCCACTCGTCGTCCTTCATGCGCATCGCCAGGTTGTCCTGCGTGATGCCGGCATTGTTGACGAGGATGTTCAGGCCGCCGTGCGTCTTGATGGTTTCGTCGATGACGGCCTCGCAGCGCGCGACGTCATTCACGTTGAGCACCACGCCAGTGCCCTTGACGCCAGCTTCGGCAAAGTAAGCCGTGATGGCTTGCGCGCCGGTTTCCGACGTGGCCGTACCGACCACCGTCGCACCCTGGCGCGCCAGTTCCAGCGCGATGGCACGACCGATGCCGCGCGAGGCACCGGTGACGAGCGCAACCTGATTGTTCAATGCTTGGGTCATACGAATTCCGTTGATTATTTGAGTTGGCCCAGCACGGCTTCCAGCGACGCCGGATCGAAGATCGCGTCACCGACGATCTCACCATCGATACGCTTGACCAGGCCAGCCAGCACCTTGCCCGGGCCGCATTCGACCACGCGCGTGATGCCGTCACCCTTCATCTTCTGTACGGTCTCGACCCAGCGCACCGGCGATGCTGCCTGGCGCACCAGGGCGTCCTTGATGGCCGCCGGGTCGCTTACGACAGCAACGTCCACGTTATTGATGACGGGGATCACAGGCGCAGTGACCGTCACGTTGGCGAGATACTCGCGCAGACGGTCCGATGCCGGCTTGAGCAGCGACGAGTGAAACGGTGCCGAGACCGGCAGCGGCAGCGCACGCTTGGCACCCTTGGCCTTGGCGATTTCGCAAGCCTTCTCGACAGCCGCCTTGGCACCCGCGATCACCACCTGGGCCGGCGCGTTGAAGTTGACCGCTTCGACCACGCCCGCAACGGAAGCTTCGGCGCATGCGGCCCGCACGTCGTCGTCCGACAGGCCCAGGATCGCAGCCATACCGCCCTCGCCCACCGGCACGGCTTCCTGCATCGCCTTGGCGCGGAAACGCACCAGCGGCACAGCGTCTTTGAACGCGATGGCGCCCGCGGCGACCAGCGCCGAATACTCACCCAGGCTATGACCCGCCACGACGGTCGGTGTCGGGCCGCCAGCAGCTTGCCATGCGCGATAGACCGCAACAGCGGCCGTCAGCATGACGGGTTGCGTGTTGGTGGTCAGGTTCAGCTCTTCAGCCGGGCCTTCGGCAATCAGCTTGCCGATGTCCTGGCCCAGCGCGTCGGATGCCTCGGCCAGCGTTGCCGCCACAGCCGGATGATCGGCAAACGCGTTGAGCATGCCGACCGATTGCGAACCCTGGCCGGGGAAGACGAAAGCGAATGTCATGGCTCGTATTGTTCGTTCTGGAAATTCGTCGATCAGAAGCGCAGCAGCGCAGCGCCCCAAGTGAAGCCGCCGCCCACGCCTTCGAGCATCACGTGCTGGCCGCGCTGGATGCGGCCATCGCGCACAGCAACGTCGAGCGCCAGCGGAATCGAGGCCGCAGACGTGTTGCCATGCTCATCGACGGTCACGATCAGGCGCTCGTTCGAGAGGCCCAGCTTCTTGGTCGTGCCCTGCATGATGCGGATGTTCGCCTGGTGCGGGATCAACCAGTCGACTTGTGAGGCATCGAGTTCCGCTGCTGCCAGGGCTTCACGGGCGACCTTGTCGAGCACCGTCACAGCCAGCTTGAAGACGGCCTGACCATCCATGTACAGGAAGGCGCTACCTTGGATTGCGCCTGCCGCCACGTTGCCCGGCACGCACAGGATGTTGGCGTGGCTGCCGTCAGCATGCAGCGCGGTCGACAGGATGCCCGGCTCGTCAGAGGCTTGCAGCACCACAGCACCCGCACCGTCGCCAAACAGCACGCATGTGGTGCGATCGTTGAAATCGATGATGCGTGAGAAGACTTCCGAGCCAATCACCAGCACGTTGCGGTAGGCGCCCGAGCGGATGAACTTGTCGGCAGTCGCGAGCGCGTAGACAAAGCCGGAACACACGGCCTGTACGTCGAACGCAGCGCAGCCGTTGGTGATGCCGAGCTTTTGCTGCACCAGGCACGCAGTGCTCGGGAACACGAAATCCGGCGTGGACGTTGCCACCAGAATCAGGTCGAGTTCGGAGCGATCGATACCGGCAGCTTCGATCGCGCGCTCCGCGGCCTTCACGGCGAGGTCGCTGCACGTAACGTCGGGCTCAGCGAAATGACGCGCTCGGATGCCGCTGCGCGAGACGATCCAATCGTCGCTCGTCTCGATACCCTTTTCGGCCAGCTGGGCCGCCAGTTCGTCATTGGTGACCCGCTTGGGCGGCAGGTAGCTGCCCGTACCGATGATCCTTGCGAAACGTGTCATGTGCGGTGGGGTGAAATCTGACTCGGAGGCGACGCGTTCAAGCAGCGTCGGCGGCCGGAGCGGAAGTGGAGACCGGCGCAGCGCCCGCTGCGTCATGGTGCGATTCGAACGCCTGCGCAATGCGGGCGATCACGCCGTTGGCCGCGGCGTCGTAGGCACGCTTGATGGCCCATTCGAACGCGTAGGCATCGGCCGAGCCGTGGCTCTTGATGACCAGACCACGCAGACCGAGCAGCGCGGCGCCATTGTAGCGCCGATGATCGACACGCCGTTTGAAACGCGTCAACACCGGCAGCGCCACAACGGCGAGCAGCTTGGTGAACCACGACCGGCTGAATTCCTGGCGTAGCATCTCGCCGATCATCTTAGCCAGGCCTTCGGTGCTCTTGAGCGCCACGTTACCGACAAAACCATCGCAGACAACGATGTCCGTCGTGCCCTTGAAGATGTCGTTGCCTTCAACGTTGCCGAAGAAATTGAGATCGGAGGCGCGCAGCAGCTCACCGGCCTGCTTGACGACCTCGTTGCCCTTGATGACTTCTTCGCCGATGTTGAGGAGGCCGACCGTCGGACGCGGCTTCTGCTCGACCACCGACACCATCGCCGAGGCCATCTGCGCAAATTGCAGCAGATGCTCGGGCTCGCAGTCGGCGTTGGCCCCGAGATCCAGCACGGTCGTGCCGGCACCTTTCTCGTTCGGGATGGCGGTGGCAATCGCCGGGCGATCAATGCCGTCCAGCGTCTTGAGAACGTAACGCGACACGGCCATCAACGCGCCGGTGTTGCCGGCGGAAACGCACGCCTGAGCAGCGCCTTCCTTGAGTTGATTGATGGCCACGCGCATTGAAGAATCTTTCTTCTTGCGCAGCGCGACCTCGACCGGATCGTCCATCGACACCACCTCGGAGGCGTGGACGACGTGGACGCGCGGGTTCGCGGTGGCGTGAAGTCGCTTGAGCTGCGCCGCGATGGCATCGGGCTGCCCGACGAGCAGCATTTCGACGTCTTCGTGTGCGGCGAGAAAATGGATCGCTGCAGGGATTGTCACGCCAACGCCGTGATCGCCACCCATGCAGTCGATGGCAAGCTTGATGGTCATGCGAGTCTGAGTTGCGGTTTCACGTGCGGCTCCGGCCGTTGGCGCGCGTATGGTACACAAACCCGTACACGCATTGCCGAATTTCGCTCAACAAAAAAGCGGCAAATTGGCTTGCCGCTTTTTCGCTTGCATCATGAACCTGTGCGTTCAGACCAACCCAACACGCTTGCCAGAAAACTGGCAAATCGCATCAGTCGTTCTTGGTCTTCACAACCTTGCGGCCACGATAGTAGCCGTTCGGGCTCACGTGGTGACGCAGGTGCACTTCGCCGGTGGTCGGCTCGACAGCGATCGGGGCCGCGGTCAGGAAATCGTGCGAACGATGCATGCCGCGCTTGGACGGCGACTTCTTGTTTTGTTGAACAGCCATGACTGACTCCTAAGCAATTTGATCGATTTTATCACATCACACGGAGCCGGAGCGTAGCCATTCCGGTAGGCGTGTGAAACGTACTGCCATCAGCGCGCGCAATACTCGCGCACGCCTAATGTTTGGTCTTCAGGTTGGCCAGCACCGCGAACGGCGACGGCTTTTTTTCAGCTTCAGCCTCTTCCGGCAACACCTCATCCGGGCAGGCGGCATGACGCGGCGACACCGGCAGCGCCAGCAACAGCTCATCTTCGATCTGCGTGATCAGATCAAAGTGGCGCGAGCCGACGATGACGTCAGCCTCGTCGTCATCCAGCGGGGCGGCATCTGCCTCGACTTCCGAACGCATGACTTCCAGGCGCGTGCGCACCGGCAGCGGCTGCTCGTACGCCTTCAGGCATCGCTGGCATTGCAGCCAGACCGCACCGTCCACTTCCAGATCCACGAAGAGACGCTGACGCGGCAACTGACCGGCGGAGGCCTCCTCGCGCACCAAGCCCTGCAATCGCCAATGGAACTGCGTATCGGCGTCAGCTGGCGCATCGGCGGCCCGCTCGGCCAGGAGGCGCGGCATGTCGGTCAGAAGGACTGCACCGCTTGCCGGCTCACCCGCGCGAATGAACGCGAAAAGATCGAATGTACGAAAATCCACGAATCGAACCTATTGAACGCGTTGCCGTTGGTGCGCGAACCGGAGCGACCGCCTGCAGCCATCACACCTTGCGCCGGGGCGCCCGGTTTGCGACACTGCGCGGCCAAACCGCGAAACGCGGGATTATAGCGGGCAAAAACCTCTGGCGTCAAAAGGTTTTGCTCAAAATCCACTGCATCTTCAAGCACTTATGACTTCTGCATCGCGTCCGCCGCTCATTCTGGCCTCCAGCTCGCCATATCGGCGGGAATTGCTCGAACGCCTGCGCCTGCCGTTTGAGATCGTGGTACCCAACATTGACGAGACGCCCGCCCCAGACGAGTCACCCGACCAGACCGCGTTGCGCCTGGCGCGGCAGAAGGCGGAGAAGGTGGCCGCAGACTATCCCGGCGCCCTCGTCATCGGCTCCGACCAGGTCGCGACGCTTGATGGCAAGCAGGTCGGCAAACCGGGCGACCACGCCCGTGCACTGGCGCAACTGCACTGGATGCGTGGACGCACCGTCACATTTCACTCTGCGTTGTGCTTGTACGACGGGCGGACGGGGCAACACCAGAGCGAAGACATCCGCACCCTGGCCACCTTCCGCGACCTTTCCGATGAGGAATTGGACGCTTATCTGCACCTGGAACACCCGTACGACGTTGCAGGGAGCGCCAAATCGGAGGGCCTCGGCATTGCCCTCCTCGAACGCGTGGAATCGTCGGACCCGACCGCGCTTGTGGGTCTGCCGCTGATCGCCCTGACCGGCATGCTGCGCAACGTTCATTACCCGCTCTTCGCCTGAACCATGGCCGGTACGCTTTACCTCATTCCGAATACGCTGGGCTCGCGCGATGCGGCCGACCCGCTGCCTGACGTGATTCCGGCCGGCGTGCAGCAGATCACCGCGCAACTCGACTATTTCGTCGCCGAACACGCCAAGACGGCGCGCGCGCTGCTCAAAAAACTGGCCGAGACGACGCCACTGACACGCCCGCTGCAGGAAATCACCATTCGCGAACTGAACGTCAAAACGCCGGAATCGGAGCTGGAAGCGCTGCTGGCGCCGGTGGTTGCAGGGCAGGACGCGGGGCTGATGTCGGAAGCCGGCGTGCCGGCGGTGGCCGATCCGGGCGCGAATCTCGTGCGTCTCGCGCACCGACGCGGGGTGCGCGTAAAGCCGCTGGTGGGACCGAGTTCGATTCTGCTGGCGGTGATGGCGTCCGGCCTGAACGGCCAGAGCTTTGCGTTCAACGGCTATCTGCCGGTCGATGCGGCCGAGCGCAAGACCAAGCTGCGCGCACTGGAACAGCTTTCGCGCTCAGCCGCCCAAACGCAGGTGTTCATTGAAACGCCCTACCGCAATGGTGCGTTGCTCGAGGCCATCCAGGCCGGTTGCTCGCCGAGTACGCTGCTGTCGATTGCAGTGGATCTGACGCTGCCCAGCGAGCAGGTTGTTACGCTGCCCGTGAGCGACTGGCGCGCCGACCGCATGAACCTGCACAAGCGGCCGGCGATTTTCTCGCTGCTGGCGCGATAGCGCGCTTATTCCTTCATCAAGAGCTTAAGCTGGCCCGTCGCGGCCAGCGCCTTTACCGCGCCGGCGCCCATTGCCGTACCGAGCTTGCGTGCCACGCGCGAGGCGAAATTTTCCTTGACGGTGTAGTCGACCACGTCCGGTGCCTTGATGACGCTGCGCGCGACAAAGTCTGCACTGCCGATCGCGTCAGCCAGCCCAAGATCGACAGCCTTGGTGCCCGTCCAGAACAGGCCGGTGAATAGCGTCGGATCATCCTTCAGACGGTTGCCGCGCCCCTGCTTCACCACGTCGATGAACTGCTGGTGCACCTGGTCCAGCATCTCCTGCGCGTATTGCTTCTGCTGCGGCGACACCGGCGAAAACGGATCAAGCATCCCCTTGTTCGAACCGGCCGTGAGCAGGCGGCGCTCCACACCCACCTTGTCCATCAGACCGGTAAAGCCGAAGCCGTCCATCAGCACGCCGATCGACCCCACGATGCTGGCCTTGTCGACATAAATTTTGTCTGCAGCCGCGGCCACGTAGTAGCCGCCCGACGCGCACATCTCCTCCACCACCACGTACAACGGAATCTTCTTGTACTTGGCACGCAGACGGCGGATTTCATCATTGATCATGCCCGCCTGCACCGGCGAGCCGCCCGGCGAATTGATCTTCAGGATCACGCCGACCGTGTTGTCGTCCGCAAACGCGGCTTGCAACGACGCATTGATGTTTTCCGCGCTGGCATTTGTGTTGGCCGCAATTTCGCCGTCGAGCGTGACAACGGCCGTGTGACGGCCCGTGCTGACGGTTTCGCCTTCGAGGCTGGCGAACGCATAAATGAGGATCCCGATCAGGCCGAGCGTCACGAAGCGGAAAAAGATGCGCCAGCGGCGCGCTGCCCGTTGCTCGCGGATGGTGGCCAACAAGACTTTTTCGAGTACCTCACGCTCCCAGCCTCCAGGCTGCGCAGAGGCTGCTGATGCAGAGGCTGACCCGGGCTTGCCTGCTGCCGGGTTGCGCAATTCAGCTTCGAGCGGATGATCCGCGTGCTGAGTGACCTCCAGCGCTTCTGGTTTGCCTGCACCCTCGTTGGGCACGTCTTCGGGGCCTTTCGGCGGAATCGAGTCGGTCATAGACAAGAAAAAACGATCGAGATGAAGAACTGCGCGACTAGGCAGACGGTGTTGGCGCTGGTGCGGGAGCCGGTGCGCGGAATAACGCATCCGGTTGCCACCAGACTGCCCCGTCTCGCTCGGCAATCTCCAGCTTGGATAAATGCGAACCTCGGCACGGCCCGCCGACGCACCGGCCAGTATCCGGCTCGTAAATGGCGCCATGCGTAGCGCACATCAAATACAGGCCCGAGCTTTCAAAAAACTGGCCTTCCTGCCAGTCCATTTCCATCGGCACATGCGCGCACTGGTTCAGATAACCATGGACCTCGCCCGCGTAGCGGACGACGAACGCACTGACGAGCCGCCCTCGCACCTCCACCTGAAACCGGACACCCAAGCCGCCGTCTTCCAATGCCGAGCTTTCACATACACGAACGGGTTCGACCATGTCAGGCATGCTTCGTCAGCCAATCGTGCAAATCGGGGACGGACTTGGCGGAATACAGCGGCGCAAGCGAGTCCAACACATCGGCCGGGTGCGCACCGTACGTGACGGCCACGCCAGCGGCACCCGCATTGGCTGCCATCTGCAGATCGTGCGTCGTGTCGCCGATCATCAACGTGCGCTCGACTTCCATGCCGAGGTCGCGCGTCAGTTCGAGCAGCATCGCGGGGTGCGGCTTGGAGAAGGTCTCATCGGCGCAGCGGGTGTTATCGAACACGCCCGTCAGATTCGTGGCTTCCATCGCACGTTGCAGGCCTACGCGGGACTTGCCCGTCGCCACGGCCAGCAGATAATTCTGGCGGCGCAGCGCTTCCAGCATTTCACGTACCCCCGGAAACAGCACGAGATGCGCGTCGCGGCTCAGGTAATGGAAGCGATACCGGTCAGCCAGCTTGCCGTAGTCGGCCGGATCGAGCGTCGGGACGGCATATTCGAGCGCGTCCCGCAAACCCAGCCCGATCACGTGGCTGGCACGTGCGTCGTCAGGCACTGGCAGATTGAGATCCCGGCACGCAAGCTGGATCGATCGGGTGATGGCCGACGTCGAATCCATCAACGTGCCATCCCAATCGAAGACGATCAGATCAAAGCGCTGCTGCGGCATCGGAATCGGGACCCTGGAAAGCGTTAAGGAAGTCGGCGCACTCTGCGGGCAACGGCGCAGTGAACGTGACGATTTCGCCGCTTTGCGGATGCGTCAGCTGCAGACGATGCGCATGCAGGAACATCCGCGCCAGCCGTGGCGAAGCATTCGCGCGCGACAGCGCCTTGTTCAGGGCGAAATCGCCATATTTGTCGTCGCCCAGGATCGGAAAACCGGCGTGAGCCAGATGCACCCGAATCTGGTGCGTGCGCCCCGTCTTCAGTTCGGCCTCCAGCAACGTGTAGGGGCCAAACACGCCGACCTTGTTGAAGATCGTGTGCGACGCTTGCCCATCGGCCTGGACGCGCACGCGGCGCTCGCCTTCCGGTGTGGTGTATTTGTGCAGCGGTGACTTGATATGTTGACGCTTGTGGGGCCAGACGCCCTTTACCGCCGCAAAGTACCGCTTGTCCAACTGGCCTTCGCGAATCTGCTCGTGTAACGCCACCAGCGCAGAGCGCCTTTTGGCAAGCAGCAGCACGCCCGACGTTTCGCGATCGAGGCGGTGCACCAGTTCAAGGAACTTGGCCTCCGGGCGCGACTGGCGCAGTTGTTCAATCACCCCGAACGCTACCCCCGAGCCGCCGTGCACGGCCACCCCGGCGGGCTTATCGATCACCAAAAGGTGCGTATCTTCGTGAAGGATCGTGAATTCTGCCGCCGGCACCGCGCGCGGCGCGTCGGCCTGCTGGGCAATCCGCAGCGGGGGAATGCGCACCAGATCACCGAGTTTCAGGCGGTATTCCGCGTCGATGCGGCCCTTGTTGACCCGCACCTCGCCGGAACGCAGGATGCGATAAATATGGCTTTTGGGCACGCCCTTGGCCACGCGCATCAGGAAATTGTCGATGCGCTGCCCTTCGGCGTCTTCACCGATTTCAACATAGGCGACTGACTTGCCGTCGAGCGCATCGCCGAGTGTGCCACGTCCGGCCTGTTGAATGCGGCCATCAAATGGATGGCGTAACTCATTCATTTTCAATATAATTTTCTCGCTGGACAGTCGTTTAGGCGCCAGCAACAGCCGGTCGGAACGAAACAACAGGTATTGTACACAGCCACCGTTTCGGTCCGGAACGTGCCGATCAATCGCCCACTTGTGTTACAAAGCTAATCACGTGGCCGGATGCATCGGCACGAAAGCAGCACGCACCGCTGTCCCATCGCGCAAGACGTGAACCAAAGATCACGTCGGCAACGTCGGCCAGCGTAGAACGAGCAGCTGGTAGAACAGAATTCAAAGGCGGGCGCCACATGGTTCATCCATACGGCGCCCGCTTGGTGAAAGAAGCCCTTGCCGCACCAGACTGGTGCCGGCCGGCTGAATATCCGGTTACCGCGTTGCCATGGCGGTCCGGCGGCAAAACTCTAAAAAGCAGCACGCCGCCCGATTCGCCCCGCCGCGGGTTTCGTCCGGACAGGCCGTCCGTCAATTCGCTCTTTGTGGTCGCTTCACGCGACTCGCCGCCGCCGGCCCGCCTGCAGATGCAACGGGCCCGCGGCACGAGTGACAGGACGCGCAACTGGACGCCAACCGCGTCCGCGGACTCCGCCCTGCCATCCATGATGACGCGTGGAATGCCCTCATTTCTTTCGCTCGTGCCCCGTCGCGCCTTTTTGTTGGCCGACACTTCGGCAATTCGTTGACCACCCGCTCCGCCTTTGCGTGCTCCATGAAGCGCCGTGCTTGCACGGCATTGGAGTGAGGTTGCAATGAAACGCATGTTGTTCAATGCGACGCAGCAAGAAGAATTGCGCGTCGCCATTGTCGATGGTCAGAAACTGATCGACATCGACATCGAAACCGCCGGGCGCGAACAGCGCAAAGGCAATATCTATAAGGGTGTCATCACCCGCATCGAACCGTCGCTGGAAGCGTGCTTCGTCAATTACGGTGAAGAGCGGCACGGTTTTCTCCCGTTCAAGGAAGTCGCCCGCGCCTATTTCAAGGACGGTGTGGACGTGCGCAATGCGCGCATCCAGGATGCACTGCGCGAAGGCCAGGAGCTGATCGTCCAGGTCGAGAAGGAAGAGCGCGGCAACAAGGGCGCGGCCCTGACCACCTTCATCTCGCTGGCTGGCCGTTACCTGGTCCTGATGCCGAACAACCCGCGCGGCGGCGGCGTGTCGCGCCGCATCGAGGGCGAAGACCGTCAGGAATTGCGCGAAACCATGGCGCAACTGGAAGTGCCGGACGGCATGAGCATCATCGCCCGCACCGCCGGCATCGGCCGCTCGGCTGAAGAGCTGCAGTGGGACTTGAACTACCTGATGCAGCTGTGGAAGGCCGTTGACGGCGCTGCCGTCGACAACAAGGCCCCGCTGCTGATCTATCTCGAATCCAGCCTGGTGATCCGGGCGATTCGCGATTACTTCCAGCCGGATATCGGCGAAATCCTGATCGATACGGACGATATCTACGATCAGGCCCGCGCTTTCATGAGCGTGGTGATGCCCGACAACATGAATCGGGTGAAGAAGTACCGCGACGACGTTCCCCTGTTCTCGCGTTTCCAGATCGAACACCAGATTGAATCGGCGTACTCGCGCATGGTGATGTTGCCGTCGGGCGGCGCCATCGTGATCGACCACACCGAGGCGCTCGTCGCCATTGACGTGAACTCGGCGCGCGCCACCAAGGGCGCAGATATCGAGGAAACCGCTGCCCGTACCAACCTCGAAGCCGCCGATGAAATCGCCCGCCAGCTCCGCCTGCGCGACCTGGGCGGCCTGATCGTGATCGACTTCATCGACATGGAGTCGAGCAAGGCACAGAAGGACGTCGAAACCCGCCTGAAAGACGCGCTGCGCCACGACCGCGCCCGCGTTCAGATGGGCAAGATCAGCCGCTTCGGCCTGATGGAACTGTCGCGCCAGCGCCTGCGCCCGTCGCTGTCGGAAGGCTCGCACGTCACTTGCCCGCGCTGTAACGGCACGGGCCACATCCGCGATACCGAATCGTCCGCCCTGCAGGTGTTGCGCATCATCCAGGAAGAGGCGATGAAGGAAAACACCGCCGCGATTCACTGCCAGGTGCCGGTGGAAGTCGCTGCCTTCCTGCTCAACGAGAAGCGTCCGGACATCAACCTGATCGAGACGCGCTTCAAGGTGAATGTGCTGCTGATCCCGAACAAGCATCTGGAGACTCCGCACTACAAGCTGGAGCGTCTGCGCCACGACGATCCGCGTCTGGACGACGACAAGGCCAGCTACAAGATGGCCGAAGAGGCCGCCAAGGAACTGGAAGCCGATACCGCTTACAGCACGCGCAAGGAAGCGGCCAAGCCGCGCCAGGAAGCCGCCGTCAAGGGCATCACGCCGGACCAACCGGCGCCCGTGTCGGTGCCGCGCGCTGAGCGCCCGGCGCGTGCCGAAGCCGCTCCCGCACCGCAGGCGCCGGCTCCGGTGCCTGCCCAGGGTGGTTTTGTTTCGTGGCTGAAATCGCTGTTTGGCGCCAAACCGGCCGAGCCGGTGGTGGCTGCGCCCGTAGAAACGCCGAAGCAACGTGCTGAAGAAGGCAACCGCCAAGGGCGTGGCAACCGCCAGGACCGTGGTGGCCGTGGCCAGCGCGGCGAACGTGGCGAGCGCCAAGGTCAAGGTCAAGGCCAGAACGGCCGTGATGGCAACCGCCAGGGCCGTGACCGCAACGAAGCTCGCGAAGGTCAGCAACAGGGCCAGCGCGAAGGTCAACGTGACGGTCAGCGCGGCAACCGTGATCGCAACCGCCAGCCGGCGCAGGTCGAGGGCGCTGTTCGCGAGACGGCTGAAGCCCGTCAGCCGCAGCAAGGTCAGGATGTGCGCGCCGAAGGCCAGAATCAGGGCCAAGGTCGCCGCGAGCGCAATCAGGAACGTCGCGAGCGCCAACCGCGTGAGGGCCGTGAAGCCCGCGAGGGTCGCGAGCCGCGTGAGCCGCGCGAGCCACGTGAAAGCCGTGAGCCGCGCGAAAACCGTGGCGAACGCGATCAACAGGCCAAGGAAGCCGCCGCTGTGGCCGCCGAAGCCCTGATGGATCAGGCCGCTGCGTCGCAAATGCCGCAACCGTTGCTCGACACTGCGGCTCCGGCAGAAGGCATCGCGGGCGAAGGCGTGACGCCGGGCGCGGAAGGCAACGGAGAAGGTGAAGAGCGCCGTCGCCGTGGTCGTCGTGGCCGTAACCGTTATCGCCGTGACCGCGAGGGTGCGGAAGGCGTCCGCGCCGAAGGTGAAGGCGAGAACGAAGGCGCCGAAACCGCAGACGAAGCCGTCGCCGAAATGCATGCCGAGCCGGTGCTGCCGGCAACCGTGACGGAACCTGTGCAGACGACGTCGCTTGCCCCGGTTGAGAACCCGGCTCCGGTGGTACACGAGCCGGTGCATGCCGCAGAAGCCGTGGCGCCTGTGTCGGCCCTGCCGCAAGTGCAGCCGACGGAGCCCGCGCTGGCCACGGCTACCGCAGCAGCGCCCGCGCCGGAAGCGGCAGTGGCAGTGGCGGCGCCTCAAGAAGCCATCGTGACGGCCTTTGCCGAAGTGCCGGCCCCGGTCAGCACGATTGCCCAGGCTTCGCCGCTGCCGATTGAGACGCTGCAGAGCGTGCTGGATAACGCCGGCATGACGTGGGTCCACACCGACAGCCAGAAGCTGCGTGCATCGCAGGAAGAAGCTGCGCGCACTGTCGCAGCCCCGCGCGTGCCCCGCGAGCGCAAGCCGCTGCCGCCGATCCAGCACGGCCCGATGATCCTGGTCGAAACCAACCGCCCGGCGGGTGGCGCAGACCAGCAATAAGCATCACATCGGCGGCGGGTAACCCACACCCGCCGCGATGCCTTGCCTGAGGGGCGGCTTCGGCCGCCCTTTTTCCTGTGCGGGACACGCAGGGGCTGAACTGTGCTCCCCGCATCAAACAGGGGCTGCGCTACACTCGTCCTTGTATCGAGCGCGATCGACCTCTCCTGTGGATTGACGCGCCGCACCACACCATGACTGAAACCGTCATCCCCCTCTACGATCTGCGTGATGGCCAGCACCATCGCGCCACGGTGCCCACCGTGCCCCATGTGCTCGTCCCCGCAGAGGGGAGGCTGACGGATACGCGCGGCCGTCGGCTGCACGATCTGCGTATCTCCGTGACGGACCGCTGCAACTTCCGCTGCGTGTACTGCATGCCCAAGGACGTATTCGACAAGGATTACCGCTTCCTGCGGCATTCCGAGTTGCTGTCGTTCGAAGAGATCGAGCGGATGGCGCGGCTGTTCATCGAGCACGGCGTCGAGAAGATTCGCCTGACCGGCGGCGAACCGCTGCTGCGCAAAGACATCGAGCGTCTGGTCGAAATGCTCGCGCGCCTCACCACCGCCGAAGGCAAGCCGCTGGACCTCACGCTCACGACCAACGGCGCCCTGCTCGCCCGCAAGGCGCAATCGCTCAAAGACGCGGGCCTGAGCCGCGTGACGGTGAGCCTCGATGGCATCGACGATGCGACCTTCCGCCGCATGAACGACGTCGACTTCGCTGTGAGCGAGGTGCTGCACGGTATCGAAGTCGCGCAGAACGTGGGCTTGGCGCCGCTGAAGGTCAACATGGTCGTCAAGAAAGGCGACAACGAAGACCAGATCGTGCCGATGGCGCGCCACTTCCGCGGCAGCGGCATCATCGTGCGCTTTATCGAATACATGGATGTGGGCACGACCAACCATTGGGACATGCGTTCCGTCGTGCCGTCGGCCGAAGTGATCAAGCGTCTTTCGTCCGAGTTTGCGCTCGAGCCGGCGTCGGCAAATTACAGCGGCGAAACGGCCGAGCGCTGGCGCTATGTCGACGGCGCCGGCGAGGTGGGCGTGATCTCCAGCGTGACCCAGGCGTTCTGCCACGATTGCACCCGCGCGCGATTGTCGACCGAAGGCAAGCTGTATCTCTGCCTGTTCGCCACCGAAGGCTTCGACCTGCGCGCGCTATTGCGCGGCGGCGCGACCGATCTGGAACTCTCCAACGCGATCCGCTCTGTCTGGCAGGGCCGCGCCGACCGCTATTCCGAATTGCGTGCGAGCGGCAAGGCCCAACCGGCCGGCCGGCGCATCGAAATGTCCTACATCGGCGGGTGAATCCGCCAGCGTTCAACGACATGATTCCGACATCCGACATCACCGGCCTGATCCTGGCCGGCGGCCGGGGCAGCCGCATGGGCGGCGTCGACAAGGGCCTGCAGACGTTTCGCGGCGCGCCGATGGCGATGCACACGCTGATGCGCCTGTCGCCGCAGGTCGGCCACCTGCTGATCAACGCCAATCGCAACCTCGCGGCGTACGAATCGTTTGGCGTGCCGGTGGTGGCGGATTCGGTGCCGGACTTTGCCGGCCCCTTGGCGGGCATCCTGGCCGGGCTGGAGCAATGCCAGACGCGTTACCTGCTGACCGCGCCGTGCGATTCGCCTTTCGTGCCGACCGACTTGGCCGCCAAGCTCTCGCAGGCAATGGAAGAAGCCAATGCGCGCATCGCCATGCCGGTGACGATGGAGCCGGATGCGCAAGGGGTACCGCGCCGGCAGGTGCAGCCGGTCTTCTGTCTGATCGATGCGCTGCTGGCCGACGACCTGATCGTCTATCTGCAAGGCGGGGGCCGCAAGATCGAAACATGGACGGCGCGCCATCCGACGGTCGACGTCGTGTTCGACGACAGCGCCGCCTTCGCCAACATCAACACGCTGGAAGAACTGCGCCAGCTGGCCGAGCGCCGCTAGAGCGCCAACGCCACCGATCCCTCATCGACGTCATGACCACCCTCGCCTCCGTCGTTTCGTGTCTGTCCGATTACGATCCGAATGCGCTGCCCGTCGCGCAAGCGCAAGCCATCATGCGCGACTTCGTGCAGCCCGTGACCGGCGTTGCCCGCGTGCCCATTCGCAGCGCGCTCGATCGCGTGCTGGCTGAAGACGTGCTGTCGTCCATCGACGTGCCTTCGCACGACAACTCGGCGATGGACGGCTTCGCCTTTGCCAGCGCGGAACTGGCCGGCGACGCAGGCGAAGTCTCATTGCGCGTGATCGGCACGGCATACGCGGGTGTCGCCTTTGACGGCGCGCCCAGCACTGGCGAAGCCGTGCGCGTCATGACCGGCGCCGTCATGCCGGCGGGCTGCGATACGGTCATCCCGCAGGAGTTCACGCAAGGCGATGCCGACACCGTCCGCTTTGCCCGCGATGCAGTGCGCGCCGGCGACAACCGCCGTCTGCGTGGCGAAGATCTCGCGCGTGGCAGCGCCGCGCTGTCCGCCGGCCGAACACTGCGCCCGGCCGATATCGGTCTGCTGGCCTCGCTCGGCATTGCCGAGGTGTCGGTGCGCCGCAAGCTGCGCGTGGCATTCTTCTCGACCGGCGACGAGCTGCGCTCCATTGGCGAACCGCTCGACGCCGGCTGCGTGTACGACTCCAACCGCTACACGCTGCACGGCATGCTTTCGCGCCTGGGCGTGGAATTGCTCGACATGGGCGTCGTGCGCGACGACCCGGCGGCGCTCGAAACCGCCTTCCGCATCGCCGCCGAAAACGCCGATGCGATCATCACTTCGGGCGGGGTCTCCGTCGGCGAAGCGGACTTCACCAAACAGATGATGGCCAAGCTCGGCGACGTGACATTCTGGAAGATCGCCATGCGCCCGGGCCGCCCGATGGCGTTCGGACGCATCGCGTCAAATGGCCGCAGCGCGTTCCTCTTTGGCTTGCCCGGCAACCCGGTGGCGGTGATGGTGACGTTCTATCACTTCGTGCGCGGCGCGCTGCTACGCATGATGGGCGCCACCGACGCCGGCGCCCCGCTGGTGCCGGCCGTGAGCGCCGCCCCCATCCGCAAACGACCCGGGCGCACGGAATATCAGCGTGCAATCGCCGCCCTGAACGATCGCGGCCAGCTCGAAGTCCGCCTGACCGGCCAGCAGGGCTCCGGCGTGCTGCGTTCCATGAGCGAAGCCAATTGCTTCGTCGTGCTCGCCCACGAACAGGGCCAGGTCAACGCCGGCGACAGCGTGCAGGTCCTGCTATTCGACGGTCTCGTCTAGGCGGCGTGGCGACAGCGGCTTTTGTGCCGACAGCAACACCGCATGCTGTCGGTTTTTTGCGTCACCTCCGGGCTGCGGGTATCGGCGCACCGGTCGATTCGCTACACTCTGCGCCAGTTTGATTGTTTCGGATTTGAGCCTGAGCACTGCCATGATGACCAAGGAGATTGCGTATCTTCACCCGGCCCATACCGCCCGCGCGCTGGTACTGGTGTATCTCTGTTTCTCGCTGCCGGTCGTGGGGCTGTTCTTCTTCGTCGGCTTTGTCCGCTACGGTGAACTGCCGACGATCGTCGTGCTCAGCGGCCTGATTCTCAATGCTTTGGTCGGTTTTGGCGCGCTGTGGCTCGCCTGCCATGCCTACAACTGGGTCGCCGAGCGCTTTGGCGGCATCGAGATCCTGCTGCGCGACGTGCCGGAAGAAGCCTGATCGCTTCCGAGGTCCACGAAGAAGGGGCGGAATATCCGCCCCTTTTCTTTTGCTGATGGCCCGGTCAGACCGGCCTTAATCGGCCTCGATTTCCTCGTCCGGCGGCACGGCGGTCTCCAGCCCAAGCACGCTCTGCGCAGAATCGCTCGGCAACGCCTCCACGGCCTTGAGCTTGCGATTCATCTGTCGCGTACGCACCTCGGCCTGCTCGATGTTGCTGACGGCGCGCTCCAGCGTTTTCTTCGTCGCGGCCAGCACGTCGCCAAACTTTCCGAACTCGCTCTTCACGGCACCGAGCACTTGCCAGACTTCGCTGGAGCGCTTTTCCAGCGCCAGCGTGCGGAAGCCCATCTGCAGGCTGTTGAGGATCGCGGTCAGCGTGGTCGGGCCCGCCACCGTCACGCGGAACTTGCGCTGCAGTTCGTCCGTCAGGCCCGGACGGCGCAGCACTTCAGCGTAAAGGCCTTCCGTCGGCAGAAACAAGATGGCGAAGTCGGTCGTGGCCGGCGGCGCAATGTACTTCTCGTGGATGGTCTGCGCCTCCTTGCGCACCGCGACTTCCAGCTCGCGGCTCGCGCTGGCAGCGGCTTCGGCATCGGCACGTTCCTGCGCGTCGAGCAGGCGCTCGTACTGCTCTTTCGGGAACTTGGCATCGATCGGCAGCCAGACGGTGGCATCGTGATCGGCATCGGTCTTGCCGGGCAGGCGGATGGCAAATTCCACGCGCGCACCCGTACCGTGCACGGTCTCGACGTTCTTGTCGTACTGCTCGGGCGTCAGCATCTGCTCCAGCAGCATCTCAAGCTGGACTTCGCCCCAGGTGCCGCGCGTCTTCACGTTGGTCAGCACCTTCTTCAGGTCGCCCACGCCCTGGGCCAGCGCCTGCATTTCGCCCAGACCGCGATGCACCTGTTCAAGCCGATCCGACACCAGCTTGAACGATTCGCCCAGGCGCTGCTCCAGCGTGGCGTGCAGCTTTTCGTCGACCGTGCGGCGCATCTCGTCGAGCTTGGTCGCGTTGTTCGCCTCGATGTCCTTGAGCTTTTGCTCCAGCGTCGCGCGTACCTCGGCCAGACGGCGCTCGTTGCCCTCGCCCAGTTGGGCGAGCTGCTGCTGCATCGTCTCGCCGAAGCGGCGCAGCGCGTTGCCCTGCTCTTCGCGTGCCTGCTGGGCTTGCTGCTGCAGGTTCTGACGCACGGCCTCGAGCTGCTGTGTGTTCGTCTCGGTCAGCTTGGTGAGCTGCTGGGCGAACGTGTCGATCTGGTTGTTCTGCAGCGTGGCGACGCTGGTCAGCTGCGTGGCCAGCACCTGCTGGAATTGCCCCAGTTGTTGCGTGACGTCGCTGCGGCCGATACGCGCCGTCTCGGCAATTTCGCCGCGCAGTTCGCGTTCGATGCGTTCGTTGCCGCGCGTGAGTTCCCGCATGAGCCCGTCTTGCAGCGCCGCCAGCATCGGCGATACATCGCTCTGCGCCGGGCGAGACACGCCGCGCCAGATCAGCACGCACAGCGCAGCCACCACAGCCACGCCCAGCAACGTCAATAAAGCCAACCAGTCCATATCAGCGTTCGGTCAGGAGGATGCGCGCTGCGCCAGCGCATCCGGGTTCAACAAGTTGGGCGGCTGCCCCGCGCGCGGGCCGAAGCCCAGCGCCGCGATGAGGTTGTCGGCCGCCAGGTTGGCCATGCCGAGGCGCGTGCCCAAGGTGGCACTGGCAATGTGCGGCGTGAGCGCGACGTGCTCGGCGTCCAGCAACGCCGGATGCACCTTAGGCTCACCTTCGTAGACGTCCAGGCCGGCCGCAAAGATGCGCTTGTCCGCCAGCGCCTGCGCCAATGCGGCGTCATCCACGATGCCGCCGCGCGCGAGATTGACCAGCGTGGCGGTCGGCTTCATCTGTGCCAACTCGGCCGCACCGATGGCGTGGTGGCTTTCCTTGGAATACGGCAGCACCAGCACGAGGTGGTCCGCCTGCTTCAGCAACTCGTCCTTGCTGACATAGGTGGCGCGCGTTTCCTGCTCGAGTTCGGGCGAAAGCCGGCTGCGGTTGTGATAGATCACGCGCATCGAGAAGCCGCTCGCGCGCCGTGCCAGCGCCTGGCCAATGCGGCCCATACCAAGAATGCCCAGCGTGCTGCCATACACCTCCGCGCCGAGGAACATGTCGTACGTCCACCGCTTCCATTGTCCCGAACGCAGCCAGCGCTCTGACTCGGACACGCGGCGTGCGGCGGCCATCAGGAGGGCCCAGCCGAAATCGGCGGTGGTCTCGGTCAGGATGTCCGGCGTGTTGGTGGCCAGGATGCCCGCGCGCGTCATCGCGGCAAGATCGAAATTGTTGTAGCCGACGGCCATATTGCACACCGCACGCAGCGTCGGCACGCGGCTGATCAACTCGGCGTTGATGGTGTCGGCGGCGTTGGACAGCAGGCCCACGCGGCCTTGCAGCCGCTCGGCCAGCGCTTCGGGCGGATACTCGATGTCCGCCTGGTTGTCGATCACGTCGAAGGTCTCGCGCAAGCGCTCGAGCACTTCGGGAAACATCGCGCGGGTGACAAGGATTCCGGGTTTCATACGTTCAGTACACGTTCGGTTAGCGGAAGAAGACGAGGGTCATCAGAACGAAAATCGGCAAGAGAATGCACACGGACCACAGCATGTAGCCAAAGAAGCTCGGCATCTGCAGACCGCGGCTTTCGGCGATGGCCTTGACCATCAGGTTGGGCGCGTTGCCGATGTAGGTGTTGGCGCCCATGAACACGGCCGCGGCGGAAATCGCGGCCAGCGTGGACGCGCCCTCGCTCATCAGCATGGAGGCGTCGCCGCCGGCGGTGTTGAAGAACACCAGATACGTCGGCGCATTGTCGAGGAACGACGACAGCAGCCCCGTCGCCCAGAAGTACATGGCGTTGTTCGGCTGGCCTGCGCTGTCGTTGACGAGATGGACGATGCCTGCGAACGGGCCGTCCACGCCGGCCTTGAGCATGGCAATGACCGGCCCGATGGTAATGAAGATGCCGGCAAACAGCTTGGCGACCTCCAGGATGGGCTCCCAGTTGAATTCGTTGCCGGCGCGTGCGCTTGCCGGGGTGAGCCACAGCGAAAGCAGCGCGATGGCGACCAGCCCGACGTCGCGCACCACGTTCTGCAGCAGCACCTCCGTGCCCATCACGTAGAAGACGATGCCGGGCTTCCACAGCCCACTCATCAGCACAAGGCTCAGAATGCCTGCCAGCAGTACAAAGTTGACGTTGCCCTCGAAGCGCAGCGGGCCCGCGTCGTCCGGTGTGGCGTCAGTGATGTTGGGAAGTTCTTCCTTGCCCGTGTGATGGAAATAGCTGTCGATGACGAAGAAGATCGCCAGAAGCAACACCCACATCGTCAGCGTCTGGCGCCACAGATGCTGCGTGGTCCAGAAGAAATCGACACCTTGCAGGAAGCCGAGGAACAGCGGCGGATCGCCCAGCGGCGTAAGCGCCCCACCGGCATTGGCCACCAGGAAGATGAAGAACACGACCACGTGCGCGCGATGCCGGCGTGCCTCATTGGCGCGCAGCAGAGGCCGGATCAACAGCATCGCGGCGCCGGTCGTCCCCATGATGCTCGCCAGCGCCGTGCCAAGCGCGATCAACCCCGTATTCAGCTTTGGCGTGCCATGCAGATTGCCGCGAATGCAGATACCGCCCGCAACAACGTACAGCGCGGCGATCAGCGCGATGAAGGGAATGTACTCGGCAAGGGCCGCGTGATTGACGGAAGCGATGGCCGCCTCCGTGCTAAACGCGATCCCAAACGGCACCAGAAGCGCCAACGCCCAGGCCGCTGCGATCTTGCCGTAATGGTCGTGCCACAGCTTTGGCGCGAGGAGCGGTGCGATCGCAATCGAGAGCAGGATGCCCGCGAATGGCACACCCCAGAGCAGGGACAATTCCGCGCCGTTCACATCAGCGGCGCGCGCCAGGCCACAGACAAACAGGAAGACAAGGGGCCAGAGGCGTTTCACGTAGGCGTTCTCCTAATCGCGGGCGCACACCGCAAATGCGGCCGCGCCACACAAACAAAGACGCCAGTGTAAACGCCAGAGGTCTGTCGGCCCCTAAACATCCACAGAGGTTTGATGCAGCAAGGAGCCCCGAAAGCTGTCTCAGGCAGCCGTCACCACAATCACGTGCACGCGATACGGGCCGTGTGCGCCGAGCACGATGGTCTGCTCAATATCGCCCGTGCGCGATGGGCCGCTGATGACGTTGGTGGCGCGCGGCAGCTCGCCCCGCTCCGCACGCATCAGCGTATAGGCGTCTTCCAGATTCGCGACGATGCGCGACTGCGGCACCACGGCGATATGCGTCTCGGGCAGCAGCGCCGTGGAGGCGACGTTCTCCGGCCCCGACAGCAGCATCAGCGAGCCCGTCTCGGCAATCGCGCAGAAGCAACCCGTAATGCCAACGAGATCGCCGTGTTCCAGATCGGCTTGCGCCTCACGCACGGGCGGACGGAATTCGATGTCGATGCCCGCAGCCGCCCAGTCCAGCGATTGCAAGGTGGTCCAGGCCACCGCCTGAGGCTTGAGACTAAGGCCGGCCAGATAGCGAGCCACAGCGCCCGGCACGTCGGATAGCGCGTCCACCGTATCCAGCGTCGAGGCCATCTTCAGTGCCTGCTCGGCGAAATGCGCGGCGAGATCCTCCGGCATTGGCGGGCGTGGGCCGGCGGGATGGCGCGCGAGGTAGTCCGCCACGGCGTCGCGCTCACCCTGCGTCGGTTTCGCGGGACGATGCTGCGCATTGCGGATGCGCGCAAAGATGGCATCGCGTGCGCGGCTGGTGTCGAGCGGATCGACGGGGGTGTCCGGTTGTGATTCCATGGCGGCTCCGAAAGATCGGTCGATTATACGAGCCACTTTCAGCATGATCCGCCTACGCCGTTGAAACTTATTCGGCGCGGGCGTGAGCCTTATTGCACACCAAACACTTGCTTCAGATACGTGAGGTAGGCCGGATCGTCGCACATGGTCTTCTCAGGCGCATCCGACAGTTTGGCCACCGGCTGGCCGTTGCAGCGGACCATCTTGATGACGATCTGCAGCGGCGTGTAGCCCAGGTCGTTTGTCAGATTGGTCCCCACGCCAAACGCCAGCTTGCAGCGACCGTGGAAGCGCTCATACAGGCCGATGACCTTGGGCATATCGAGACTGTCGGAGAAGATCAGCGCCTTGGACTTCGGCTCCGCGCGCATGTCCTCGTAATGTTTAAGCATGCGCTCGCCCCACTCGAACGGATCGCCGGAATCGTGCCGAACGCCGTCGAAGAGCTTGCAGAAGAACATGTCGAAATCGCGCAGGAAGGCATCAAAGCCGTAGGTATCCGACAGCGCGATGCCGAGGTCGCCGCGATATTCCTTGGCCCAGGTTTCCAGCGCAAAGGTCTGGGAATCGCGCAGGCGCGGACCGAGTGCCTGACAGGCCTGCAGGTATTCGTGCGCCATGGTGCCCAGCGGGGTCATACCGTGCTTCATGGCGAAGTAGACGTTGCTGGTGCCCGCGTATTGGGCGCCGAGCTGCGCACGCGTCTCCAGCAGCACATGCTCGTGCCAGGTGTGTGAGAAGCGGCGGCGGGTGCCGTAGTCGGCAATGCGGCATTCTTCCAGGCCGGGGCGCTTGAGCGACGCCAGCTTGTCGGTCAGGCGGCGCTTGCCCTCCTCCCATTGCGGGTGCGTCTGCGTGCGGCTGAAGAACACCTCGTTGACGATGGCCAGGACCGGCACTTCAAACATGATCGTGTGCAGCCAGGGCCCCGCGATGACGATCTCGATCTGCCCGTCGTTGCTTGCAGCCGGGCGCACGTCGATGTACTTCTCGTTGAGATGGAACAGGCCGAGAAAATCGACGAAATCGCTCTTGATGAAGCGCATGCCGCGCAGGTATTCGAGCTCTGCATCGGTAAAGCGCAGGGTGCACAGGTGACGGATTTCCGCGCGAATCTCGTCAATGAACGGCACCAGATCGACGCCCGCGTTGCGGCACTTGAAGCGGTATTCGACGTGCGCGCCAGGAAAGTGATGCAGCACCACCTGCATCATCGTGAATTTGTACAGGTCGGTATCGAGCAGCGAGCGGACGATCATCGGACAGCGCCAAAAGCCATATGAACTGGCCGTCATGCTAACCGAAGCCACGCGGTACGCCTGCGGCACTGACACAAATCCCGGTCCACGGCCCCGAAAATGGCCGTTTTGGGGTTCCAACCGGACGGGAAACCCCTTGATTCCGCTATAATTTCGGGTTTCCGACCGGATTTTTGCACCATGGAAGCAGAACGCCTCAATGCCGTCCAGAACACGTTGGCCGACCTGAAGTCGCGCGCCGACGACCTTCGGAGGTATCTTTGACTACGACGTCAAATCTGAACGTCTAGTTGAAGTCGACAAAGAACTCGAAAACCCCGAGGTCTGGAACGATCCCAAACGCGCCCAGGAGCTGGGTCGCGAGAAGAAGTCGCTTGAAACCGTCGTGCTGGCGCTGACCAAGCTCGACGAAGACCTCACCGGCGGCGCCGAGCTGTTCGAGCTGGCCCGCGAAGAGGGCGACGACGACACCATCGAAGCCATCGAGGCTGACACCGCGGGCATGCGCGCCATTGTCGAAGACATGGAATTCCGCCGCATGTTCTCTGGCCCGATGGATGCAGCCAACTGCTTTATCGACATCCAGGCTGGCGCCGGCGGCACCGAAGCGTGCGACTGGGCGTCGATGCTGCTGCGCCAGTACCTGAAGTACTGCGAGCGCAAGGGCTTCAAGACCGAAGTGCTGGAAGAGTCCGAAGGCGACGTGGCCGGCATCAAGAGCGCATCGATCAAGGTCGAGGGCGAATACGCCTTTGGCTTCCTGCGCACCGAAACAGGCGTGCACCGCCTGGTGCGCAAGTCGCCGTTCGACTCGGCAGGCGGGCGCCACACGTCGTTCTCGTCGATCTTCGTGTATCCGGAAGTCGATGATTCGATCGAGATCGAGGTCAACCCGGCCGATCTGCGTGTCGATACGTACCGCGCTTCGGGCGCGGGCGGTCAGCACATCAACAAGACGGATTCGGCCGTGCGGATCACGCACATCCCGACCGGCATCGTCGTGCAGTGCCAGAACGACCGCTCGCAGCACCGCAACCGCGCCGAGGCGATGACGATGCTGAAGTCGCGCCTGTACGAGCACGAGCTGCGCAAGCGCCAGGCTGCTGCCGACGCGCAGGAGGCCGCCAAGACGGACGTGGGCTGGGGCCATCAGATCCGCTCGTATGTGCTGGACCAAAGCCGCATCAAGGACCTGCGCACCAACGTGGAAATCTCCAACACGCAGAAGGTGCTGGACGGCGACCTCGACCCGTTTATTCAGGCCAGCCTGAAACAGGGCGTCTGATCCGCGCCCAACCTGAGCGACTGCCATGTCTGACACGTCCCTGTTCATTCTGACCGGTGCCTCGCGCGGCTTGGGCGCCGCGCTGGCCCAGGCGCTCATGCAACCCGGCCACCGACTCATCTGCGTGGCACGCGGCGATAACGCCGAGTTGCGCGCGCAGGCGGCAGCCGCCGGCGTGACCCTCGACTGGCACCAGGTCGACCTGTCCGACGCGCATGCCGCCGAGGCCTGGATGACCAAGACGCTTGCCGCCCTGCCCGCTTTTGCCAACGTGACGCTGGTGCTCAACGCCGGCGCGGTCGAGCCGATCGGCACCATCGATACGCTGCGCGCCGATACGCTGCTGCCGCACCTGCAGCTGAACCTGGCCGGCCCGATGGCGCTGACCGCTGCCCTGCTGCGCGGCACCGCCACGTGGAATGCGCAGCGCCGTGTGCTGGCGATCTCGTCGGGCGCAGCACGCCGGCCGATCGCCGGCTGGGCGGCGTATTGCACCGGCAAGGCGGGGCTCGACATGTTCGTGCGCGCCATCAACGCCGATGGCGACGCCAGCGTGCGCGCCGTGGCGCTGGCCCCCGGCGTGATTGATACCGACATGCAACGCACCATCCGTGGCGCCGACTTTGCCGGCGTGCAGCGCTTCCGCGATCTGCATGCGCATGGCGAGCTGGTCTCGCCGCAAGACGCCGCAGCGCGCATCGCCGCCTACCTCGTCCGCCCCGACTTTGGTGCGACCGAGCTGGACGACCTGCGCAACATCGCCTGAACCGACATTCCTCTCATCACCATCATGACCGAACAGAACAACCCGGCCGAATCGAATACCGCGGCCGCCGTGCCGGCGCAGGACGACAACAAGATCATCGCCGAACGCCGTGAGAAGCTCGCAGAGATCCGCCAGCAAGGCGTCGCGTTCCCGAACGATTTCCGCCCGACGCACCATGCCGGTGATCTGCAAGCCAAGTACCGCGAGCTGGAGCAGGCTGCCCTGGAAGCCGAACCGGTGCAGGTGGCCATCGCCGGCCGCATGATGCTCAAGCGTGTGATGGGCAAGGCGAGCTTTGCCACCGTGCAGGACAGCACCGACCGCATCCAGTTCTACATCAGCCGCGACGCCGTGGGCGAAGACGTCTACGCCAGCTTCAAGAAGTGGGACTTGGGCGATATCGTGGCCGCACGCGGCACGCTGATGAAGACGAAGACCGGCGAACTGTCGGTGGCGGTGACCGAGCTGCGCCTGCTCTCGAAGAGCCTGCGCCCGCTGCCGGGCGACTACTACGGCCTGGCCGACCAGGAACAGAAGTACCGCCAGCGCTACGTCGACCTGATCGTCTCGAAGGAAACGCGCGACACGTTCCGCGCCCGCACCAAGGCCATGGCTTCGCTGCGCAACTTCATGGCCGGCAACGGTTTCATGGAAGTCGAGACGCCGATGCTGCACCCGATTCCAGGCGGCGCGGCAGCCAAGCCGTTCATCACGCATCACAACGCGCTGGACATGCAGATGTTCCTGCGCATCGCGCCCGAGCTGTACCTCAAGCGCCTGATCGTCGGCGGCTTCGAACGCGTCTACGAGATCAACCGCAACTTCCGTAACGAGGGCGTGTCGCCGCGACACAACCCCGAGTTCACGATGATGGAGTTCTACGCGGCCTACACGGACTACCGCTGGCTGATGGACTTCACCGAGCAGCTGATCCGCCAGGCTGCCATCGACGCCTCGGGCACCGCCACGCTCACTTACCAGGGCCGCGAGCTGGATCTGGCCAAGCCGTTCCATCGCCTGACCATCTGCCAGGCAATCCAGAAGTACGCGCCGCAATACACCGACGCGCAACTGGCGGATGTCGACTTCCTCCGCGCCGAGCTGAAGAAGTTCAAGATCGACACCAACGCGCCGCAATTCCTGAACGCCGGCGTGGGTACCCTGCAGCTTGTGCTGTTTGAAGAAACCGCCGAGTCGCAACTGTGGGAGCCGACGTTCATCATCGACTACCCGGTCGAAGTGTCGCCGCTGGCACGCGGCTCCGACACGCTGCCCGGCATCACCGAGCGCTTCGAGCTGTTCATCACGGGCCGCGAAATCGCCAACGGCTTCTCCGAGCTGAATGACCCGGAAGACCAGGCCGAACGCTTCCGCAAGCAGGTCGAACAGAAAGACGCCGGCGACGAAGAAGCCATGTTCTATGACGCCGACTACATCCGCGCCCTGGAATACGGCATGCCCCCGACCGGTGGCTGCGGCATCGGCATCGACCGTCTGGTGATGCTGCTCACCGACAGCCCGAACATCCGCGACGTGATCCTTTTCCCGCACCTGCGCCGGGAAGACTGATCGGTTCGGTCGATCGCCTTCGAAAGACGCCCCCTCGGGGGCGTTTTTTGTTGCCTGCGGATGCGCAAAACCTGCGCCCACCCCGCTATTTGTAACATCGCCTCGTTTCCACAATATGTATCAAACCGCGCCAAATACTTGATTTTCAAAGGAAAAACCTCGGTACAGATGCTTACAAATTAAAACGGCATCCGTTTGGGCGATGAACCACACTGTGATCATCGAAAGGCCGCAACATGAACCAATCACGGGCCGCAGGAGAACGAAGATGAACAACAACATCCAACCGAACCAAGGTCAGCAATACGGTGGCACGTCGCCGGGTCAAGTCCCGTCGTCGTCGCGACGCATGCATCCGCTGATGACGACGGCCGCTGTTGCCGTAATCATCGCCAGCCTGACGGCGGTGGCCGCCATTACCGGCGTGCTGCCCACCTCGAAGGCGACGCAGGGCAGCACGGACCCGAATGTGGCAGCCCAGTCGGCAGCGGCCATGCCGGGCGCTTCGGCACCGATGGCGCTGGCTGCACCGGGCCAGACGACGCAACCGAACCAGGCTGCTCCGTATCCGGCACAAAACGTCGCGCCCGCTCCGGCGCGCACCCGTGAGCCGTCGTACGCGGAGCGCACGCCGCCGGCCAACCCGAGCTATGCGCAAACCCAGCCGCGCCAGTCGGCCAGCCCCTATGCCGGTCACGTGACGTCGGTCACCCCGATCACCACGCAAGGCAAGGAAACCGGCCTCGGCATGATCGGTGGCGCAGTGGTGGGCGGGCTGCTGGGTAACCAGATTGGCCGCGGCAATGGCCGTACGCTGGCGACGGTCGGCGGCGCGGTGGCAGGCGGCTACGGTGGCCATGTGGCGGAAAACTACTACCGCCGCGACACCCAATACCGCGTGAACGTCCGCATGGACAACGGCACGACGCGCAGCTTCATGTACAAGGCTGCCCCGGGCTTCCAGGCAGGCGAACGTGTCCATGTCGAGAACGGGACGCTGGTGGCCGGTTAATCCGGCGTCGCCTTCGCCCAAAAAGAAAAACCGGCCTTCGGGCCGGTTTTTTCATGCGCACGCGTTTGAGGCTACGCGCTTATTCCGCTTCGTCGATCCAGGCTTGCTGGATGGCTTCGAGGAATTTCTCGCCGCCACGCTTGTGGTCATCGTCAAAGCCTTCCAGGGTGACGACCTTGTTGTGCAGGTCGACAAAGTTCAGGCGCGTCGGATCGACGTCAGGGTATTTGTCGTACAGCGCTTCGGCAATCTGCTGGATATCGTTCCATTTCATGATGGGCTCCCTCCTCCGCTGGCCGGTCGGCTCAGTGGTTTTCCTTGGCGTGGTTGATCGTGTACTTCGGAATCTCGACGGTCAGGTCCGTCTCCGCCACCTTGGCCTGGCAGGACAGGCGCGAGTTCGGCTCCAGGCCCCAGGCCTTGTCGAGCAGGTCCTCTTCCTTCTCGGTCGCCTCATCCAGCGAATTGAAGCCCTCGCGCACGATCACGTGGCAGGTCGTGCAGGCACACGACTTCTCGCATGCATGCTCGATCTCGATGTCAGCGCCCAGCAGCGCATCGCAGATGGTCGTGCCGGGCTTGGCTTCGATCACGGCCCCGTCCGGGCAGTATTCGACGTGAGGAAGGACGACGATGTGTGGCATGAAGAAACTCGTTCGATAAGTGTGTTTGCGGAGATGCGATCGGCGATCAGCCGAGCTCCTCGATACGTTTGCCGGCGAGCGCCTTGCGAATGCCGCGGTCCATGCGGCGTGCGGCGAATTCGTCGGTGCCATGCGAGAGGGCATCCACGGCGTCCTTGATCGCGCGGTGGTCTTCGCCCTGCATGGTGGTGCGCAGCGCGGCGATTTCGGCGTCGATGGCGGCACGCTCCTCGGGCGACAGCAAATCGCCATCGGCGGCCAGCGCCTGCGACAGCGCCTCCAACAGGCGCTCGCCTTCAACACGCTCTTCTGCCAGCGCTCGACGGCGCATGTCGTCTTCGGCGGACTGGAAACCTTCCTGCAGCATGCGCGCGACATCGTCATCGGCCAGACCGTACGACGGCTTGACAGTGATCGACGCTTCCACGCCCGACACCGTTTCGCGTGCGGACACCGACAACAACCCGTCGGCATCGACCTGATACGTCACCCGGATGCGAGCGGCACCGGCCACCATCGGCGGGATGCCGCGCAACTCGAAGCGCGCCAGCGAACGGCAATCGCTCGCCAGTTCACGCTCGCCTTGCAGCACGTGGATCGCCATGGCCGTCTGGCCGTCCTTGAACGTGGTGAATTCCTGCGCGCGCGCGACGGGAATCGTGCTGTTGCGCGGGATGATCTTCTCGACCAGGCCGCCCATCGTCTCGACGCCGAGCGACAGCGGGATCACGTCGAGCAACAACCAGTCTTCGCCCGGCGCACGGTTGCCGGCCAGCAGGTTGGCCTGCATGGCAGCACCAATGGCGACCACCTGGTCCGGATCGAGGTTCGTGAGCGGCGTGCGGCCAAACAGCTGCCCCACGGCACGACGGATGATCGGCATACGCGTGGCGCCGCCCACCAGCACGACGCCCTTCACGTCTTCCACTGTCACGCCTGCATCGCGCAACGCGCGGCGCACCGGCGACAGCGTCTTTTGCACGAGGTTGGCAGTCAGTTCGGCGAAGGTCTCGGCGGTCAGCACGAGGTGCACGGTCTCGCCGGTGGAGAGCATCGCGTCAATCTCGGTGCTGTCAGCGGTCGAGAGCCACTCCTTGGCGGCGCGCGCCTTGTTCAGCAGCAGGCGCGTGTCTTCGGCCGAGAGCGGTTGCAGGCCGGCTTGTTCGACGATCCAGCACACGACGCGCTGGTCGAAATCGTCACCGCCGAGCGCGGAGTCGCCGCCCGTCGACATCACCTCGAACACGCCCTTGGTGAGCTTGAGCACCGAGATGTCGAACGTCCCGCCCCCCAGGTCATAGACGGCGTAAATGCCTTCGGCGGCGTTGTCGAGGCCGTAGGCGATGGCAGCCGCGGTCGGCTCATTCAGCAGACGCAGCACGTTCAGGCCGGCCAGCTTGGCGGCGTCCTTGGTGGCTTGGCGCTGCGCATCGTCAAAGTACGCCGGCACGGTGATGACGGCGCCGACAAGCTCATCGCCGAGCGTATCTTCCGCGCGCTGACGCAGCGTGGCGAGAATCTCCGCCGACACTTCCACCGGGCTTTTCACGCCGGCCACGGTCTTCAGCTGCACCATGCCAGGCGCGTCGACAAAGTCGTACGGCGTGTTCTCGATGTGGGCGACATCCTTCAGGCCGCGCCCCATGAAACGCTTGACCGAGATGATGGTGTTTTTCGGGTCGCGCACGGCTTCGGCCTGCGCCTTGTAGCCGATGTGGGCGCCGCCCGTGGGCAGATAGCGCACCACGGAGGGCAACAGCGGGCGCCCCTGATCGTCGGGCAACACTTCCGGCACGCTGCTGCGCACGGAGGCCACCAGCGAGTTGGTCGTGCCCAGGTCGATGCCGACCGCCAGACGGCGCTGGTGCGGTGCGGGCGATTCGCCGGGTTCGGAAATCTGCAGTAAAGCCATGGGGATGTCTCGATTGCGCGGATGGGCTGCCTGCCGGGGCAAACCCAACATTGTCGCAAATTCTGGGTTCTAGTCGTCCAGCCGGTCGATAGCCTCGGCGGTGTCGCGTTCGATCTTCTCGATGAACATCAGTTGGCGCACGGCATCGGCTGCCGCTGCGGTATTGCCATCGCCACCGAGCAGGCCGGACAGCGCCTGATAACGCGTACGTTTTTCCTTGCGCAGCATGCTCAGCAAATCGTCCAGCGCATCCACGTTGCGCTCGGCCTTGGCGTCGCCGAGCGTTTCGCGCCATTCCATTTGCTGCATCAGAAACGCAGGCAGCATGGCCGTGTTGTTCTCGGCCTGCACATCGATACCGCGCAAATGCAGCAGATACGTCGCCCGTTTGAGCGGATCACGCAGCGTCTGATACGCCTCGTTGGCGCGCGTGGCCCATTGCATGGCGACGCGGCGTTCGGCGTCGCCGGCGTGGGCGTAACGATCGGGATGCGCCTGCGACTGCACGGTGCGATAGGCAGCGTTCAGCGCGTCTTCGTCGACCTCGAAGTGTTCGGGCAGGCCGAAGAGGGAAAAATGCGTGGCGTTTGCGGACAAACCGGAATTCATGAATAAAAAAAGCGGCCGCGCCGCCTCGTGTTCCTTCGTGTTCCTTATTCGACCGGCTCACCCCGATCGCACTTCAGGCACTCCACCACCGCGCCGATCTTGCCGGCCCGCCCGGCGTCGGTTTCCGTCCAGGGCCGCAGCTGCCAGGGCGGATCGTGACGCATGTGCTGCCCATGTCCGCAAGCGAGACGGGCGACCCAGTGGCCCTCCTCGTCCCGCTCGAAACCGACAATCGCTTGCTTCAATGTGCCCCGCTCACACGCGGAACGACTCGCCGCAGCCGCACTCGTCCTTCACGTTCGGGTTGTTGAAGCGGAAACCTTCGTTCAGCCCTTCACGTGCGTAGTCCAGCTCGGTGCCGTCGATGTACGGCAGGCTCTTCGGATCGACGATCACCTTGACGCCGTTGGATTCGAAGACCTGGTCTTCGGCGGCAATCTCATCTGCATATTCGAGCTTGTAGGCGAGGCCCGAACAGCCCGTGGTCTTCACGCCCACGCGCAGGCCCACGCCCTTGCCACGGCGGGTCAGGTAGCGGGAAACGTGCTGCGCGGCCTTGTCGGTCAGGGTGATCATGCTGCGTCCTTTCTATCCAAACGGGCTCAAGCAGCCTTCTGCTCGGCCGAACCGTGCTTTTCCTTGTAGTCGGCAACGGCCGCCTTGATGGCGTCTTCAGCCAGGATCGAGCAGTGGATCTTCACCGGCGGCAGTGCCAGTTCTTCAGCGATGGCCGTGTTGCGGATCTCCAGCGCTTGGTCCAGGGTCTTGCCCTTCACCCATTCCGTCACCAGCGACGACGAAGCGATGGCCGAACCGCAGCCATAGGTCTTGAACTTTGCGTCTTCGATCACGCCCTGCTCGTTGACCTTGATCTGCAGCTTCATCACGTCGCCGCAAGCCGGCGCGCCGACCATGCCGGTACCGACCGTGTCGTCGCCCTTCTCGAACGAACCGACGTTGCGCGGGTTTTCGTAATGGTCCAGAACTTGGTTGCTGTAAGACATTTCACACCTCTTTCAATCGTTGGCTGGCGCGGGGGCGCCCGTTATTCGTCAAACGCCGCGCTCAGTGCGCCGCCCATTGAATGCTGTTCAGATCCACGCCGTCCTTGTACATCTCCCACAGCGGAGACAGGTCGCGCAGCTTGCCGATCTTGCTCTTGAGCAGCTCGACCACGTAATCGACTTCTTCTTCGGTCGTGAAGCGGCCCACCGTGAAGCGGATCGAGCTGTGTGCCAGTTCGTCGTTGCGGCCCAGGGCGCGCAGCACGTACGACGGCTCCAGAGAGGCCGAGGTGCAAGCCGAGCCCGACGACACGGCGACATCCTTGATTGCCATGATCAGCGACTCGCCTTCGACAAAGTTGAAGCTGATGTTCAGGTTGTGCGGCACACGGGCTTCCATGTCGCCGTTCACGTACACCTCTTCCATCGTGTTCAGGCCGCGGTACAGGCGATCGCGCAGCATGCGGATGCGCTCGTTCTCGGTCGCCATTTCCTCCTTGGCGATGCGGAAAGCCTCACCCATGCCGACGATCTGGTGCGTGGCCAGCGTGCCCGAACGCATGCCGCGCTCGTGGCCACCACCGTGCATCTGCGCTTCGATGCGGATACGCGGCTTGCGGCGCACGTACAGGGCACCGATGCCCTTCGGCCCATACGTCTTGTGCGCCGAGAACGACATCAGGTCGACCTTCAGTTTCTGCAGGTCGATTTCCACCTTGCCCGTGGCCTGCGCAGCGTCGACGTGGAAGATCACGCCCTTCTCGCGGCAGATTTCGCCCAGCGTTTCGATGTCTTGAATGACGCCGATCTCGTTGTTCACCATCATTACCGAGGCGAGGATGGTGTCGGGGCGGATCGCTTGCTTGAAGACTTCGATGTCGATCAGGCCGTTGTCCTTCACGTCCAGGTACGTCACTTCGAAGCCTTGGCGCTCAAGCTCACGCGTCGTGTCCAGCACAGCCTTGTGCTCGGTCTTGACGGTGATGATGTGCTTGCCCTTGCTGCTGTAGAAGTTGGCAGCGCCCTTGATGGCCAGGTTGTCGGACTCGGTGGCACCGGACGTCCAGACGATTTCACGCGGGTCGGCATTCACCAGCGCGGCAACCTGCTCGCGCGCAGTCTCGACCGCCTTTTCGGCTTCCCAACCAAACGGGTGGCTACGCGAGGCCGGATTGCCGAAACTCTCGCGCAGATACGGGATCATCTTGTCGACCACGCGCGGATCCACCGGCGTCGTCGCGGAATAGTCCATGTAGATGGGAAGCTGCAGGGTGCTCATATCTTGTCTGCCTTATGTGGGGGGCGATGTTCTTGTGTGGCGCCGGCGTCGTGGCCAGCCTCACGCTGGCGCAATTACGACTGCGCCAGACTGAAAACGGAGTTGACCAGCGGGGCGCGCTTGACCGGTTCGGCGGCGACCGAGGCGGCGGCCGGCGTGTCGACGGTGCGCGCGCGTGCCGGGGCACGTTCGCGGCGAGCCGGACGCGCTTCACGCATGTCCTGGATCACTTCGGGCTGACGCTCGCGTTGCTGATCCACCAGGTTCTGCAGCGACACCGAATCGAGATACTCGACCATCTTCTGATTGAGGGTGGCCCACAGGTCGTGCGTCATGCACCGGCCCGTATGGCCGCCGACATGCTCTTCGCCGCCGCAGTTGCCCTTGCCGCCGCATTGGGTCGCATCGAGCGGCTCATCCACGGCAATGATGATGTCGGCAACGGTCACGTCGTCGGCACGGCGCGCGAGGCTGTAGCCGCCGCCGGGACCACGCACGCTTTCCACGATTTCGTGGCGGCGCAGTTTGCCGAACAGCTGCTCCAGATACGACAGCGAAATTTTCTGACGCTGGCTGATGCCAGCCAGCGTGACCGGGCCCTGCTCCTGGCGTAGCGCCAAGTCAATCATGGCGGTGACCGCGAAGCGGCCTTTGGTGGTCAATCTCATGGCGTCGGGGAAATACCTGATCGTTTTGCTCAAGTATAAAGGAACCCGACAAAATCGGTCAACTAAGGTGTCGGGGGATTCCGCGTCGCAGCAAGGGGATTTGCAGAGCCCGAAAAACGGGGTGGCTACGCGGCAGGCCGTATTGTGGACTAAAACAATCAACCACGTCCGATAGGGCTATCCAGCCACTCCCGCAACGCAACTTGGATATCCGTCTCGAACGCCGCGTCACTGCGGGTTTTTCCTTATGCGGTGAAAAGCGCAATTTCATTGACTTCTGTTACGCGGTAGCCGAGACTGTCAGATACGCAAACGTTTGCGAAGAGCGAGGCGCGATTGCCCTTAGGAATGCCTTACGGCGTGACACGGCAGCGACGCCCGCACCCACCCGCCCCAGACAGGCCTCTTCCTGGAGGAGACACCATGGATATCCGCCGTCGCCGCGCCCTGCAACTTGGCGCGGGCTCTGCCGTCGCTGCTGCTCTGCCGTTCCCGTTTTCGCTCGCGTACGCGGCCAACCAGCCGCCCAAAGTGGCGCTGGTCATGAAATCGCTCGCCAACGAGTTCTTCCTGACCATGGAGAACGGCGCGCGCAAGCATCAGAAGGACCACGCGTCGGAGTACACGCTGCTGACCAACGGCATTCGCGACGAAACCGACACCGCCGGGCAAATTCGCCTGGTCGAGCAGATGCTCGTCGCGCGTGTGGACGCGCTGGTGCTGGCGCCGGCCGACTCCAAGGCGTTGGTGCCGGTCGTCAAGAAGGCCGTGGACGCGGGCATTCTCGTCATCAACATCGACAACCGGCTCGACCCGGCGGCGCTCAAGGAAAAGGGCCTTAACGTGCCTTTCGTGGGGCCGGACAACCGCAAGGGTGCGCGACTGGTGGGCGACTTTGTTGCCAAGTCGCTCAAGCCGGGCGATGCCGTGGGCATCATCGAGGGCATTCCGACCACCACCAATGCCCAGCAGCGCACCGCCGGCTTCAAGGATGCGGCCGAAGCCGCCAAGCTGAAGATCGCCGGCGTGCAGTCGGGCGAGTGGGAAATCGACAAGGGCAACAAAGTGGCGGCCGCCATGCTGCGCTCCGAGCCCAACCTGAAGGCGCTGCTGTGCGGCAACGACAACATGGCGATCGGCGCCGTATCGGCGGTGCGCGCGGCCGGCAAGCTGGGCAAGGTGCTGATTGGCGGCTATGACAACATCGACGCCATCAAGGCCATGCTGGCTGACGGGCGTGTGATTGCGACGGCCGATCAGCACGCCGATCAGCAAGCCGTCTATGGCATCGAGACCGCCCTGAAGGCATTGGCCTCCAAGACGCCGCAGGCGAAGCTGTCAGGTGTCGTCGAGACACCGGTCAACCTCGTCACGCGTTCCTGATCCTACAGACCGGCCAGCCGCCGCCAGCCATGTCTGCCGCTTACGAACCGCGCACGCCGCTGCTGCGCGTCTCCGCGCTCAGCAAGCACTACGCCGCCCCCGTGCTGCGAGATATCGATCTCGACGTGCACGCGGGCGAGGTGCTTGCGCTCACGGGAGAGAACGGCGCCGGCAAGAGCACGCTCTCCAAGATCCTCTGCGGGCTGGAGACGGCGACTTCCGGGTCGATGACGCTGGCCGGCGCGCTGTACGCACCCGAGTCACGCAACGCAGCCGAAGCGCTGGGCGTACGCATGGTGCTGCAGGAACTGAGCATGGTGCCGACGCTGACGGTGGCCGAGAACCTGTTCCTGGGCGACCTGCCCCGCCGGCTTGGTTTTGTGGACCGCTCCACATTGCGCCATCGGGCCGAACAGGCGCTCGCTCGCGTCGGCCTCGACCTCGACCCGTGGACGCCCGTCCAGACGCTGGGCATCGGCCACCGGCAGATGATCGAGATTGCCCGCGCGCTGGCGAGCGCATGCCGTGTGCTGATCCTCGACGAGCCGACGGCAATGCTGAGCGCGCACGAGAGCGCCACGCTGTTCGAGCGCATCGACGCGCTGCGCCGCGAAGGCGTGGCGATCATCTACATCTCTCACCGCCTGGACGAACTCGCGCGCATTGCGGATCGCATCGTCGTGCTGCGTGACGGCAAGCTCGTGACCGATGCGCCGGCTGCGACCGTCACGCAGGATGCGCTGATCCAGGCGATGGTCGGTCGCGACATGGCCGCCGCATCCGAAACAGAACGCACCGCGCGCGCGCCGTGGCCCGGTGACGGCTCACCGGCGTTGCGGGTGACCGGCCTCACGCGTGCGCCGGCCGTGCGCGATGTGAGCTTTGACGTCGCGCCGGGGGAAATCTTTGGCATCGCGGGGCTGGTCGGCGCGGGGCGCACGGAACTGCTGCGGTTGATCTTCGGTGCGGATCGCGCAGACGCGGGCACCGTCGAAGTGGGCTCGCCGCTGGCACCTGCGCGCATCCGCTCGCCCGGCGATGCGGTACGCCACGGCATCAGCCTGCTCACCGAAGACCGCAAGGACGAAGGGCTGATGCTGAGCCTGCCCATCGCCACCAACATCGCGCTGGGCAACATGCCTGGCGTCACGAAGCGCGGCTGGCTGCAACCCGCGCAAGAGCGTGCGCTGGCGCAGCGGCACATCGGCGCCCTGCGAGTCCGGTGCGCGGGTCCGGAGCAGCCGGTGGGTGAACTGTCCGGCGGCAATCAGCAGAAGGTGGCCATCGCCCGCTGGCTGGAGCGCGACACGCCCGTGCTGCTGTTCGATGAGCCCACGCGAGGTGTGGACGTGGGCGCCAAGTTCGACATCTACACGCTGCTCGAGGCGCTGGCGGCGCGAGGCAAGGCGCTGGTCGTGGTGTCGAGCGATCTGCGCGAACTCATGCAGTTGTGTGACCGCATCGGCGTCATGCGCGCCGGGCGGCTCACCCACATCTTCCAACGCGGTGGCTGGAGCCAGGACGCCCTGCTCGCCGCCGCCTTCGGTGAATCGGAAGAAGCCGAGTCACCTGCACCCCAATCCCCCTCGGAGACCGCTGATGCGCTCTGATTCCACCCTGCCCCCGGCACCGCCCGCAGGGACCGCCGGCACGCGCGCGGCGCTCGGCATGTCGCTTGGCACCATCGGCGGGTTGCTCGCTGCGCTGGTCGCCATGCTGGTGCTGTTCGGCACGCTGTCGCCGACGTTCTTCTCGCTGCCCACGTTCACAACCATCGCCAACGAGATCCCCGACCTGCTGGTGATGGCGGTGGGCATGACGTTCATCCTGATGATCGGCGGCATTGATTTGTCGGTGGGCTCGGTGCTGGCGCTGTCGGCTTCGGTGCTGTCCGTGGCCATGACCAAGTTCGGGTGGAGCTTGCTGCCCGCAGCGCTGGCGGGCGTGACGCTGGCCACGGCGGCCGGCATGCTGACCGGCGCGGTCACGGTCCACTGGGGCATTCCGTCGTTCATCGTGTCACTGGGCGTGCTGGAAATGGCGCGCGGCCTCGCCTACAGCCTCACCGATTCGCGCACGGTGTACATCGGCAGCGCGGTCGACTGGCTGGCCAACCCCATCGCGCTGGGCATTGCGCCGTCGTTCCTGATTGCGATTGCGATCACGGTAGTTGGCCAGATCGTACTGGTGCGCACCGTGTTCGGCCGCTACCTGGTGGCCATCGGCACCAATGAAGAAGCCGTGCGGCTGGCGGGCGTGAACCCCCGCCCCTACAAGATTGCGGTGTTCGCGCTGATGGGGCTGCTCTCCGGCCTGGCTGCACTGTTCCAGGTATCACGCCTGGAAGCCGCCGATCCGAACGCCGGCGTGGGCATGGAGCTGCAGGTGATCGCGGCCGTGGTGATCGGCGGCACGAGCCTGATGGGCGGGCGTGGCTCGGTCGTGCGCACGCTGTTCGGCGTGCTGATCATCTCGGTGCTCGAATCGGGCCTTGCGCAGATCGGCGCCTCCGAGCCCACCAAACGCATCATCACGGGCGCGGTCATCGTCGCGGCCGTGGTCATGGATACCTATCGCAGCAAGCGCAACCGCAGCAAGCACCATTAAGAGACAGAGGAGATCGTCATGGCAACCATCAAGGACGTGGCCGCACTGGCCGGAGTTTCGTTCACCACCGTCTCGCACGTCATCAACAACACAAGGCCGGTCAATGCCGAAACGCGCAAGCGCGTGGAAGAAGCCATCCGGGCCACGCGCTATGTGCCCAGCGCCGTGGCACGCTCGCTCAAACACCGCACCACGCGCACGATCGGCGTGCTGGTGCCCACCGCCACCAACCCGTACTTTGCGGAGCTGGCGCGGGGCATTGAAGACGTGTGCGCCGCTGCCGGCTACAGCGTCATCCTCTGCAACTCCGACGACGACCCCCGCAAGCAGCGCGACTACCTGCGCGTGCTGATGGAAAAACGCGTCGACGGCATCATCGTCAGCAGCGCAGGGCCCGACACGGCATTGATCGAAGCGCTTGGCGAATCCGCCCTGCCCATCGTGATGGTCGACCGCCCCACCGAAGGCATCCAGGCCGATCAGGTGCAGGTCGACCACGAAGAAGGCGCCTATATTGCGACCAAGCATCTGCTGGAACTCGGCCACCGCCGCATCGCCTGCATCAGCGGGCCGTCGTCGCTGAGTGTGACGGCAGAGCGTCTGGCCGGTTTCCACCGCGCGCTGCGCGAAGCCGGCGTGCCGGAAGCCTCTGCCCGCATTGCCGAAGGCGATTTCACCAGCCCCGGTGGCTACCGCGCCGCGCGCCAACTGCTAACTGAAGGCGAGATGCCCACCGCGATCTTTGCCGGCAACGACCTGATGGGCATCGGGGCACTGCGCGCCGCTGCCGAATTGGGCATTCCCGTTCCGAAAACGCTGTCGGTGATCGGCTTTGACGACATCGAACTGAGCCGCTACGTCTACCCGGCGCTGTCCACCGTCGGCCAATCGATCCGCCAACTCGGCGAGACCACTGCGCAGACGCTGCTCGAGCATCTCGGCGACAACGCCCTGCGGCATCCTGTGGAGGAGCCGCGTGCGCGCCGCATCGTACTGCCGCCGCGCCTGTCTCTGCGCGAGTCGACCGCCGAGCCTGAGCGCCCGGCACGCGCCGCCTGATTCCGCATTCCTTTCACGCTTTCAACGTAGTCCCGACATGGTGGCCAAGCGCCCTTCCGCCTCTTCCGCGCACCCCGCTGCCGACGTGCTGATCGTCGGCAGCCTGAACATGGATCTCGTGATCCGCACGCCCCGCTTGCCGCGTCCCGGGCAAACGGTTGCAGCCCCTGCGCTGGAAACCATCCCAGGCGGCAAGGGCGCCAATCAGGCCGTGGCAGCCGCCCGCCTGGGGGCCCGCGTCGCCATGCTCGGCTGCGTGGGGGATGACGCGTACGGCACCGCGTTGCGCGACGGCCTGCGCCGCGAAGGCGTCGACACATCGATGGTGTCGGTGCACGCCGGGGCGGCCACCGGCATCGCGTGCGTGACCGTGGCCAACAGCGGCCAGAACACCATCGTCATCGTGGCCGGCGCCAACGAGTTGCTGACGCCCGCCATGATCGAAGCGCAGCGTGCCGCATTCGAGCGCGCGCGCGTGATCGTCTGTCAGTTGGAGTCCCCACCGGATGCGGTGGAATGCGCGCTCAAGCTGGGCCAGCGGCTCGGCAAGACGGTCATCCTGAATCCGGCACCCGCGACCGGCCCATTGCCGACCCCGTGGATCGCTGCCTGCGATTACCTCATCCCGAATGAAACCGAAGCCGCGTTGCTCACGGCCCGGCCGGTGGATTCGCCAGAAGGCGCGCTGGATGCCGCCGCGGATCTCCACGCGCAGGGTGCGCGGCGCGTGATCGTCACGCTGGGCGCGCGCGGCGTTGCTTACGTGGATGGCGATTCGCGCTTGCTGATGCCCGCGCCCGTTGCACAGGCCATCGACACCACCGCTGCCGGCGATACGTTTGTCGGCGCACTGGCCGCGGTTCTGGCAGAGGGCGCAGCGCCCAGTGCCGCCATCGCGTTTGGGCAGGCTGCGGCGGCCGTGTCGGTCACGCGGCTTGGCGCGCAGCCCTCCATTCCGTTCCGCAGCGAGTTGGGCGCACCTGTCGCGCCCGCAGCCCACTAGACCGGCGTGCTGGCGCTCGGCGGCGTGCTCGCAGTCGGGGCACGCGGCACGAGCAGGCACAGCGGATCCCGCAGGATGCGGCGCCACACGGCGCCCGTCACGCGCTTGCGGTCGACCCCGCGCAGGTTGCGCGAGCGCATCGCCATGTTGAAAGCCAGCGCAAACGAGACCAGGACGTTCAGCACGCCCATCAGCGCAATGCCGGCCACGGCCAGCCAGAACGCCGTGGTATGCATGACGCTCGGGCCCAGCACGCCCACGGCGGTGGCCACCGCGCCGGTCGACAGCGTGACGTGACGCACCTCCATGTGCGGGCCGAAAAACGACAGGATCTCGGGGCCCAACCCCAGCATGAAGCCCAGCGAGACGTTAGCGACAATGCCCGATAGATTGCGCTTCCAGAAGCTCGCAATACGCTGCGCACCCTGCGTGCCGACCATGAACCGCAGGCGCCGGTGGTAGGCAATCACGTCGTGCACGCGGTGCAGCGCAAACCAGTTGTCGGCCCAACCTGCCGCCAGGCTTGATGCCCACAGCAGTACGCCCGTGAAGATGGCGTACAGCGGCGTCGGTCCAAGAATGGAAAACGAATCGATGGTCGCCATCGCCTTCGCCGCCGAAATCAGATCCGCATGGAAGAACCGCCCGGCCAGCCACTGCACCACAAAAGCCACCGGCGCCACTGCCACCAAGTTGCCCGCAATCGCTGCCGCGTTCGAACGGATCATGGCGACGGTATCGTCGACAAAGCGGTCGAGCCCTTCCGGACGGCTCACCTGGTCGAGCCGGTGCGCCAGCGCGGGCGCCGTCATGGCGGGCTGCTTGGTCGCCAGCGTGAAATGCGCGAAATGGATGCCGAGAAAGCTGACGGCATAGTTGATCGACGCGAGCAGCCCTTCGGTAAAGCGCGACAGGTGCGCTCCGGTGATGAAGAACTTGATGTACACGGTGGCCGCCGTGATGACGCCGCCGCCGGCCGCCGCCTTCACCATCGCGCCGTATTCCTTGCCGTCGCGCGTAATGTAGTGCTCGCCGCTCTCAGCAGACCGCTCGACCACCTTGCGCGCCAGATCGGCAAACGTGGAGCGGATCAGATAGCCAACGCTGCGGCGGTGTTGGCTGGCCGACACCAGCTCGGCCGTCATATGCACGAAGCGGCGTGAGCCCTGCGTGTCCGCCCACGCGGTAAGTAGCAAATCGATTCGGCCCAGCCAAGCCTTCATCCGCTCGACCTGGAAGACAACTTCCACCGAGACGCCGTTCTCATCCAGATGCTGATACACGCTGGCCGTCGCCGTTCGGCAACGGTCCAGCACGGCGCGGAAATAGTTGAGTTCCTGCAGGAACCGCTCGGGGCTCGCCAGCGCGGCGTTGGGCCGCTCAAGGAAGATCGCGTTGGCTGCGTCAGCCAACAGGTAGAACGGCGAGTCGGTCAGCTCCGCATAGTCCATGCGGCTGCGAATGCCGCGCGACAGCCCCGCCGCGCGCACCTGGCTGACCAGGATCTGGATGCCGATGCCAAGGCTGCGCTCCAACCGTGTCTGGCCCGCCGCGTGCTCGTCATCGGTCATCCCCGCACGGAACAGCGCGTAGAGGCGCGTGACGAGTTCGTCGTCGAGGCCATCGACCCACTGCGCGTCGGTCGGCCCGACAAACATCAGCGCAAACAGCGTCGCCAGCTGGGGCTGGTTCGGTGCCGGCGGCAGCAGGCGCGCCTGCCAGCGGTCAAGCAACTCGCTCCAGAAGCCTGCGCGGGACGACAACCCCGTATCGCACAGCAGCGACACCGGATCGTTGTCCTGCACGATGCTGCGCAGTGTCCGCCCGACGCGTTCAGCCACCGCCGGATTGTTCTCCAGCACCTGCAGCAGATAACGCAGGCGGGCATAACGCCAGGATTCCGACGCGGCCCCCGCTGGCCGATCCGCACGACGCAACCAATAGGCCAGCTCGATCAGCCATTCGTTGCGCTCGGCCAGACTGCGCGTGGGCTCGAACTGCGCCAGGATGGCATCGAGTTGATGGCTGGCGTGCCGGGACGCGCGCCACTTGCGCCACGGGTTAAGCAAAAAATTGAACATCGAACTCCCTTGATGGCAGACGCGTGCAGCAGGCGCTGCAGCAGGTGCCGGCTCCCCAGTCAGGCGACGCGCACGGCCCGAATTTGATCTGAAATGACGTCAACAGCAACCCCTGCCACCTGCAACGAGGTGGCGGGGTTTCAAGCGGCGACCGCGCGGTTCAGGCGGCCGGAACGATGTGGTCTTCGCCGCTCGCCCCAAAGAGCTGCGACTTGAGCTTGGCAAGCTGATCGCGCACCGCCGCCGCCTTTTCGAATTCGAGATTCTTGGCGTGGTCGAGCATCTGTTTTTCCAGGCGCTTGATTTCCTTGGACGCCTGCTTCTCGCTCATGTCTTCGTACTTGGCGGCCTCTTGCGCGGCCTTCAGTTCCGCGCGCGCATCGTCGACGTTGTACACGCCGTCGATGATGTCCTTGATGCGTTTGACCACGCCGCGCGGTGTGATGCCGTGCGCCTCGTTGTGGGCGATCTGCTTGGCACGGCGGCGCTCGGTTTCGTCAATCGCCTTCTTCATTGAATCGGTCATGCGATCCGCATACAGGATGGCGGTACCGTTCACGTTGCGCGCGGCGCGGCCGATGGTCTGGATGAGCGAGCGCTCGGCGCGCAGGAAACCTTCCTTGTCCGCATCCAGGATCGCCACGAGCGATACCTCGGGAATGTCCAGCCCCTCGCGCAGCAGGTTGATGCCGACCAGCACGTCGAAGGTGCCCAGTCGCAGGTCGCGGATGATCTCCACGCGCTCGACGGTGTCGATGTCCGAATGCAGGTAGCGGACCTTGATGCCGTTCTCCGACAGAAACTCGGTCAACTGCTCGGCCATGCGCTTGGTGAGCGTCGTTACCAGCACACGCTCGCCAGCCTCGACGCGCACATGGATCTCAGACAGCAGATCGTCGACCTGCGTCGTGGCCGGGCGCACCTCGATGATCGGGTCGACAAGGCCCGTGGGACGCACGACCTGCTCGACGACTTCCGTGCCCGCGGTCTTCTTTTCGTAATCCCCCGGCGTGGCGGACACGAACGTCACCTGCCGCATCTTGGTCTCGAATTCGGCGAACTTCAGCGGCCGGTTGTCGAGCGCGGAAGGCAAGCGGAAACCGTATTCGGCCAGCGTTTCCTTGCGCGCGCGGTCACCGTTGTACATGCCGTTGAGCTGGCCGATCAGCACGTGCGACTCATCCAGGAACATCAGCGCATCCGGCGGCAGGTAGTCGACCAGCGTCGGCGGCGGCTCGCCCGGCGCAGAGCCGGACAGGTGCCGCGAATAGTTTTCGATGCCCTTGCAGAAGCCCAGCTCCTGCAGCATCTCCAGATCGAAGCGCGTGCGCTGCTCCAGCCGCTGCGCTTCCACCAGCTTGTTTTCCTTGTAGAAGAAATCGAGCCGCTCGCGCAGTTCGGCCTTGATGGTCTCGATGGCCCGCAGCACGGTCTCGCGCGGCGTCACGTAGTGGCTCGACGGGTACACCGTGAAGCGCGGAATCTTTTGCCGCACACGGCCCGTCAGCGGATCGAACAACTGCAGCGATTCGACTTCGTCGTCGAACAGCTCCAGGCGCACCGCCATCTCCGCATGTTCGGCGGGGAAGATGTCGACCGTGTCGCCGCGCACGCGGAAGGTGCCGCGCTGGAAATCCGTCTCGTTGCGCGTGTACTGCATGGCGATCAGGCGTGCGATCACGTCGCGCTGGCTGACCTTGTCGCCCGCGCGCAGTGTCAGGATCATCTGGTGGTATTCGCTCGGGTTGCCGATACCGTAGATGGCCGAGACGGTGGCCACGATCACCACATCGCGGCGCTCCAGCAGGCTCTTCGTCGCGGAGAGCCGCATCTGCTCGATGTGCTCGTTGATCGACGAATCCTTCTCGATGAACAGGTCGCGCTGTGGCACATAGGCCTCAGGCTGGTAGTAGTCGTAGTACGAGACGAAGTATTCGACTGCATTGCGCGGGAAGAACTCGCGGAACTCCGAATACAGCTGCGCCGCCAGCGTCTTGTTCGGCGCAAACACAATCGCCGGACGCCCCACCTGCGCGATCACATTGGCCATGGTGAAGGTCTTGCCCGAGCCCGTCACGCCCAGCAGTGTCTGGTACGACAGGCCGTCTTCGATGTTCTCGACGAGCTGGCGGATCGCCTCCGGCTGGTCGCCGGCCGGCGGATACGGCTGGTACAACTGGAACGGCGAGCCCTCGAAAGTCACGAACTTCGACTCATCGTGCGGGCTGGGGACTTGGCTCAGATCGGTCATGGCAGCGGGTGGGATGGCAGCGCGGGAAGTCGACAAAGTGACTTGCACGTCCTCAGCAAATGAGGACGGCAGCGGCAATTGCAACCAATCGTCTAGTGTAGCGTGCGGCCCGGGCAATCGTTTGGACACCGCGGCGGGACGCATCTGTACCGCCCGTGAAAACGCTTTAGGCACCTGTTCTGCAAGGATTTTTCGGGCGATTAGAGCGTGTATTCGGTACAATCCATCTTCGTGCGCGCCTCGTTGTACATCCGGCGCCGGGCGAGCCGCCCCGGAGTCTGCGCCGCACCGCCTGCAAAATCCCACCGAATTCCGAACCAACCGATCGAGACATCTCATGTCGCTTTTCTCTGCCGTCGAACTGGCCCCGCGCGACCCCATCCTGGGCCTGAATGAAGCTTTCAACGCCGATACCCGCAGCACCAAAGTGAATCTGGGCGTGGGCGTGTACTTCACCGACGAAGGGAAAATTCCGGTGCTGCGCGCCGTGCAGGAAGCCGAAAAGGCCCGCCTGGCCGCCGCCGCCCCGCGCGGCTACCTGCCGATCGAAGGCATTGCCGCCTACGACCAAGCCGTGCAGAAGCTATTGTTCGGCGCTGAATCGCCCCTGATCGCCGAAGGCCGCGTGGTCACCGCGCAGGCCCTGGGCGGCACCGGCGCGCTGAAGATCGGCGCCGACTTCCTCAAGCGTCTGTACCCGAACGCCAAGGTCGCGATTTCCGACCCGAGCTGGGAAAACCACCGCGCGCTGTTCGAGTCGGCCGGCTTCGAAGTGGTCAACTATGCCTACTACGATGCCCCGTCGCACGGCCTGAACTTCGCCGGCATGATGGAGTCGCTGAACAGCTACGCGCCGAATACGATCGTCGTGCTGCACGCCTGCTGCCACAACCCGACCGGCGTGGACATGACCACCGAGCAGTGGAAGCAGGTCGTGGAAGTCATCAAGGCCAAGAACCTGATCCCGTTCCTCGACATGGCCTACCAGGGCTTTGCCGACGGCATCCAGCAAGACGGCCTGGCCGTGCGTCTGTTTGCCGAATCGGGCCTGCCGTTCTTCGTCTCCAGCTCGTTCTCGAAGTCGTTCTCGCTGTACGGCGAGCGCGTCGGCGCGCTGTCGATCGTGACGACCAGCAAGGACGAAGCCACCCGCGTGCTGTCGCAAGTCAAGCGCGTGATCCGCACGAACTACTCGAACCCGCCGACGCACGGCGGCACGATCGTCGCCAGCGTGCTGACGAGCCCCGAGCTGCGCGCGATGTGGGAGCAGGAGCTGGGCGAAATGCGCGACCGCATCAAGTCGATGCGCAACGCGCTCGTCGACAAGCTGGCCGCCAAGGGCGTGAAGACCGACTTCTCGTTCGTGAAGGCCCAGCGCGGCATGTTCTCGTACTCGGGCCTGACCTCGGCGCAAGTGGATCGCCTGCGTACCGAGCACGGCATCTACGCCGTGTCGACCGGCCGCATTTGCGTGGCCGCGCTCAATACGCACAACATCGACGCCGTGGTGAATGCCATCGCTGATGTCCTGTAAGGTGCGGTAGGCGTCACGCCTCACGGGCAATTGCAAAAAGAAAAGCGGCTTCGGCCGCTTTTTTGCTGCATCGGACTAGACTGACACGGGCGCATCATAGAAGCAGCGCAACACTCCGTTATCAGGGTTTATGCTGCATCGCAGTAACCTGCACCCAGGTGCATAATCGTTTGCGTCGCCTTCGCCACCAGAGATCGGTCCAGCCATGCTTTACCAGCTTCACGAATTCCAGCGCGCCCTGCTCAGCCCCATGACGGCTTGGGCCCAGGCAACTGCCAAGACCTTCACCAACCCCCTGAGTCCGCTGTCCCTGATGCCCGGCGCGCAACGCTACGCTGCGGGCTACGAGCTGCTGTATCGCCTGGGCAAGGAGTACGAGAAGCCGGAATTCGGCATCCGCTCCGTCAAGTCCAACGGCCGCGACATTCCGATCGTCGAGCAGACCATCATCGAGAAGCCGTTCTGCCGCCTGATCCGCTTCAAGCGCTACGCCGACGACGCCGAGACCATCAAGCTGCTCAAGGATGAGCCGGTCGTGCTGGTGTGCGCACCGCTGTCGGGCCACCACTCCACGCTGCTGCGCGACACCGTGCGCACGCTGCTGCAGGATCACAAAGTCTACGTGACCGACTGGATCGATGCGCGCATGGTGCCGGTCGAAGAAGGTGCGTTTCACCTGTCGGACTACATCAACTACATCCGCGAGTTCATCAACTACATTGGCGCCGACAAGCTGCACGTGATTTCGGTGTGCCAGCCGACGGTGCCGGTGCTGGCCGCCATCTCGCTGATGGCCTCGGACGGCGAGAAGACGCCGCGCACGATGACCATGATGGGCGGCCCCATCGACGCCCGCAAGAGCCCGACCGCCGTCAACTCCCTGGCGACGAACAAGTCGCACAGCTGGTTCGAGAACAACGTGATCTACACGGTGCCGGCCAACTATCCGGGCCACGGCCGCAAGGTCTATCCGGGCTTCCTGCAACACGCCGGCTTTGTGGCGATGAACCCGGACCGCCACCTGTCATCGCACTACGATTACTACCTGAACCTGGTCGAAGGCGACACGGAAGACGCCGAAGCCCACGTGCGTTTCTACGACGAGTACAACGCCGTGCTCGACATGGCCGCCGAGTATTACCTCGAGACCATCCGCGACGTGTTCCAGGAATTCCACCTGGCCAACGGTACGTGGGTGGTGGAAGGCAAGCCGGTGCGCCCGCAGGACATCAAGAGCACCGCGCTCTTCACCATCGAAGGCGAATTGGACGACATCTCCGGCAGCGGCCAGACCGAAGCCGCACATGGCTTGTGCACCGGCATTCCGAATGCGCGCAAGCAGCACCTGACGGCACCGAAGTGCGGCCACTACGGCATCTTCTCCGGCCGCCGCTGGCGCGAGCAGGTGTATCCGCAGTTGCGCGATTTCATCCGCCGCTACGAAGAAAGCACACCGCGCATCAAGGCCGTCGCCTGAGCCTGAGCCACCCAAGAAAAAGCCTCGCAACTGCGAGGCTTTTTTGTTGGGCGACGACTCTGCCTGGGCACGGTCCATCAACCCCTGGGCCGGTCGAGATACGCCAGCAGCATCTTGATATGCAGTTGCGCGAAAGCTTCGTGCTCGTCGGCGGAGGCAATGTCGCGACCCACCACGGCGCTGATCGTGTAACGGTTGGACAGCACGTAATAGCCCAGCGCCGAGATCGTCAGATACAGACGCGACACATCGACGTCATCGCGAAAGGTGCCGGCCCGCTGGCCGCGCTCCACTACACCGCGCAATACCTCGATGACCGGGTTCACCAACTCGACCAGGTGCGGTGACGTCTTCAGGTGCCGCGCCTCATGCAGGTTTTCGCTGTTGAGCAGACGGATGAACTCGGGGTTCTCGTAATAGAAATCCCAGACGAACCGTGCAAGCTGGATGACCGCTTCACGCGGGTCTGACGACTCGATCTGCACCTGCTCTTCCGCCTCCTTGAAGCGGAAATACATGTGCTCGAGCACGGTGAGGAAGAGCTTTTCCTTGCTGCCGTAGTAGTAATACAGCATGCGCTCGTTGGTCTCGGCGCGACGGGCGATGGCGTCGACGCGCGCGCCGGCAAATCCACCGCGCGCAAACTCCTCGATTGCAGCAGCAAGGATGCGTCGGCGCGTGCCGGCGGGGTCGCGACGCGTGCGGGGTGCGGCGGATTCGCCATGAGCATCGGCTTCGATGTCGACAAGCGGCGCGGCTGGGTGAGACGGCATGGCACCTCGGTCCGTTTAGAACGCAGGAATTATGTCATAGGGTTAAGACATGCCCGCGGCATGGCATGTCAGGGCATGCACCGCTTGCGCGGGCGGCAAATCGGCGATAATGGCAGGCTATTCAAACGATCAGTCCCATCGTGGTTTCCTTGGTCCCCGCTGTGGCCGCAACCTTGGCCGACCGGCTCGAAAATCTCCTGCCGCAAACGCAATGCACCAAGTGCGGCTACAACGGCTGCCGCCCCTACGCTGAAGCCATGGCCAGCGGCGAGGCGCTGCCCAACCGCTGCCCACCGGGCGGCGCGGAAGGTATTCGCCGGCTGTCCGACGCACTTGGCCGCACGGGCAATCTGCTGCCGCTGGACCCGTCCAACGGCATCGAACAGCCCCGCGCCATCGCCGTCATCGACCCGGAACGCTGCATCGGCTGCACGCTGTGCATTCAGGCGTGCCCGGTCGACGCCATCGTGGGTGCGCCCAAGGCAATGCACACGGTGCTCGAAGACTGGTGCACCGGTTGCGACCTCTGCGTGCCGCCCTGCCCTGTCGATTGCATCGACATGCGCCCCGTCACCGGCGACCGCACAGGCTGGGATGCCTGGAGCCAGCAACAGGCCGATGTCGCACGAGACCGCTACGTCTTCCGCAACGCACGCCTGAAGCGCGAACAAGCCGAGAACGAAGCGCGCCTCGCCGCCAAGGCCGCGGCCAAACTCGCAGCGGTGAGCGCCGAGCAACCGGCCGATGACGCTGAACTCGCGGCCCAGGCACGCAAGAAGGCGATCATTCAGGCTGCGATCGAACGGGCGCGCCAGAAGCAGGCCGAGATGGCCGCGCGCGGGCAAGGTCCGCGCAACGTGACCAACGTGTCGGCGGATGTGCAAGCGCAGATCGACGAGGCCGAAGCGCGCCGCAAGCGCATCGCGAGCCAGATCGAACGCAGCGCCAAACCCGACGCAGACAAACCCTGACCCCGGCCCCGACGATGAATCCCGCCAAGCGCCGCGCCATCTTCGAGACACTGCGCGAAAACAACCCGACGCCGACCACCGAGCTGGAATACACCACGCCGTTCGAGCTGCTGATTGCGGTGCTGCTGTCCGCACAGGCAACGGACGTGGGCGTGAACAAGGCGACGCGCAAGCTGTTTCCGGTGGCCAATACGCCTGCCAAGATGCTGGCGCTCGGCGAGGAAGGCATCACCGAATACATCAAGACCATCGGGCTGTATCGCACCAAGTGCAAGCACATCCTGCAGACGTGCCGCATCCTGCTCGACCAATACGGCGGTGAAGTGCCGCGTGACCGCGCCGCGCTCGAAGAGCTGCCGGGCGTGGGCCGCAAGACGGCCAACGTGGTGATGAACACGGCCTTTGGGGAGCCGACAATCGCGGTCGACACGCACATTTTCCGTGTCGCCAATCGCACGGGGCTGGCCCCCGGCAAGAACGTCCTTGAGGTGGAGCTGAAGCTGCTGAAGGTGGTGCCGGAAGAGTTTCGGCAGGACGCGCACCACTGGCTGATCCTGCATGGGCGCTATGTGTGCAAGGCCCGCAAGCCCGAATGCTGGCACTGCGCCATCGAGCCACTGTGTGAATTCAGGCCGAAGACGCCGGCGCCGAAGGAATGAAAAACGGGGACCGCACCGTCTGATGCGCGTCCCCGTTTTCCTTGCGTGACGGATCGTGGCTTAAATGATCTTGCACGCCTCTTCGAACGACAGACGCGGGTTGCGCGGGTGCAGCTTCTCGGCGTCACCGTAGCCGATGTTCATGATGAAGTTGACCTTCCACTGGCCATCGGGGAAGAACGTCTCGTTCACCTTGTCGGCATCGAAGCCGGCCATCGGGCCGCAGTCCAGGCCGAGCGCACGGGCAGCAAGCACCAGATAGCCCCCCTGCAGCGAGCCGTTCATCAGCGCGGCCGCGTTGATCTTGGCCTGGTCGCCGGCGTACCACGAACGCGCATCGGTGTGCGGGAACAGCTTGGGCAGTTGCTCGTGGAATTGGGTGTCATACGCAACGATCACGGCCACGGGCGCCTGGCGGGTCTTTTCCTGGTTGCCGGCCGACATGCACGGAATCAGGCGCTCCTTGGCGGCAGCGCTCTTGACGAACACGAAGCGGGCCGGCGTGCTGTTGGCGGCGGTCGGGCCGTACTTCACGGTGTCGTACAACGTGTGCAGCAGTTCGTCATCGACCGGCTTGTCCAGCCACACGTTATGCGTACGGGCTGCGTGGAACAGTTGGTCCAGCGCGGACGGTTCAAGCATCGGCATTGCAAGGTGCTCCGGAAAAAGTTGAGGAGCGCATTGTAATGCGCCGTATCCGCGCGCGCCGGACACCCGCACGCTCCGGATGGGCGCCCTGCCTTCCATCGGCAGCCCGGTGGCTTTAGAAGAAACGGCATGCCTTCTTTGTATTTAATCGCATCCGCCGCGATGCATCTGCATCAACATGGTCATTTTTACAGTGCATCGCACACGATAAAAAACAGCCCTTTACAACGGTTTCCTTACGAACTACTTTTTCGTTCGTCATTGCATTACCCGCAGAGTTGTACGTATCGGATTCGCGCCCGAGTTAAAGCAGGCGCGTAGCCGCATTCATCCCGACGCTTTTGCATGGACCGTTACAGACTTTGCGCAAACGCGCTGCGGGCTTGACTCCAGAGCCGTTCTATTTTTGAAATCCGATCGGATTTCAGGGGCTTCTTTTACCAAACAAAAACCGATTGCATTAATTTCCGCAGACAAGGCGGGAAATCAGAATATTCGTTTCGCGTCGCACAGAAATTACAAAACGCAAATCGAATATGGAGCCCACTTAAAACCACACGTTTTAAGTGATGGCGTTCGTCACCCTGAAAAAGGCCATTATCGCCATGAAAAAATCCAGGTTATCGACCAGTGATTTTGCAGGATTGTCCCGGACCCTCGGTGTATCGTTTGCGGCCGCAGCGCTATCCGCGGTGCTGCTGGCAGGTTGCGGCGGTGGCGACTCGTCCGCCGCGGCAAACCCGAGCGGCGTTGCCACCAACGCCGGCAACGCAACCACGCAACCGGTGACGGCCGCCGTGCCGCCCGACCAGCCTTACGTCGACCCGAACGTCTACGGCACCGGGCCCAATGACGCGCTTGCTGCCGATCCGGGCGAAAGCGCGGCCATCACGCACCACACGGTGACGATCGGCGGCAAGAGCATCGCCTACACGGCCACAGCCGGCCACCTGACGACCATCGACCCCGTCACGTCCCAATCCAACGCGACGATGTTCTACGTGGCGTACACGCAGGACAACCCCGATCCGGCAAAACCGCGTCCGGTGACATTCTTCTATAACGGCGGCCCGGGCTCGTCGTCGGTGTTCCTGCTGCTGGGCTCGTTTGGGCCGAAGCGACTGCAGTCGTCGTTCCCGAACTTCACCCCGCCCGCGCCGTACAAACTGCCCGACAACCCGGACAGCCTGCTCGACCGCTCCGATCTCGTGTTCATCAACCCCGTGGGCACCGGATACTCGGCGGCCATCGCACCGGCCAAGAACAAAGACTTCTGGGGCACCGACCAGGACGCGCGCTCCATCGACCGCTTCATCCAGCGCTACCTGACGAAGAACTCGCGTTGGAACTCGCCCAAGTTCCTGTATGGCGAGTCGTACGGTACGGCGCGCAGTGCGGTGCTGTCGTGGGTGCTGCATGAGGATGGCATCGAGTTGAACGGGATCACGCTGCAATCGTCGATCCTCGACTACGCGAATGCGCTCTCGGCCGTCGGCACCTTCCCGACGCTGGCCGCAGATGCCTTCTACTGGAAGAAGACGACGCTCAACCCCGCGCCGACCGACCTCGACAGCTACATGGTCCAGGCCCGCAACTACGCCGACAACACGCTCGCACCGCTGGCGCAGGCCCCGAGCGCCGCAGACGGCGGCTTCGTCAACGTGCGCCTGAACCTGAACCTGTCTACGGCGCAGACGATGGGCTCGTACATCGGCACCGATCCGGTCTCGCTGATCCAGACGTTCGGCAATCCGGCGGCGCTGGGGAACGTGCCGTCGCAGAACAACAACCCGCCGTACACGTTCTTCCTGACGCTCAACCCGGGTATCCAGATCGGCCAGTATGACGGCCGCGCCAACTACACGGGCCAGGGCATCGCGCCGTTCATCCTGCCGAACTCGGGCAGCAACGATCCGTCGATCTCGAACATCGGCGGCGCGTACACGGTGCTGTGGAACAGCTACCTGAACACGCAGCTCAAGTACACGTCGACCTCGTCGTTCGTGGACCTGAACGACGCCGTGTTCAACAACTGGGACTTCAGCCACATCGACCCGACGGGCGCCAACAAGGGCGGCGGCAACACGCTGTACACCGCTGGCGACCTCGCCTCGACGATGAGCCTGAACCCCGACCTGAAGGTGCTGCAGGCCAGCGGCTATTTCGACGCCGTCACGCCGTTCCACCAGACCGAGCTGACGCTGGCGCAAATGCCGCTCGACCCGACGCTGAAGGCGAAGAACCTGACGATCAAGAATTACCCGTCGGGCCACATGATCTATCTGAACGATGCGTCGCGCACCGCGCTCAAGGGTGACCTGGCTTCGTTCTACGATGGCGTGATGGCCGATCGTCCGGCCCTGATGCGGGTGCAGAGCCTGCAACGCCTGCCGAGCGGGCCCAAGAAGTAATCGCCTCAGGCAGAAAGCAAAACCGCCCAGTTCACGCTGGGCGGTTTTTTGTTGGTTGGACTGTGGATTCGGCTTCAGGCCATGTCGTCTGCACCGTGGCCGGCGGGTTTCGCATCTGCACGTGTGAGCCACAGCACGCCCGCCAGAATCAATGCGCCGCCGGTCATCTGCATGGGCGCGATCGACTCGCCGAGCAGCAATGCCGCCAGCAGCACCGTCACCACCGGCTCCAGCGTCGACAGCATCGACGCCTGCGCGGCCCCCAACTTCTGCAAGCCAGCAAAGAACGTCAGGATGGCCACCACCGTCGACAAGCCGGCAATGGCCAGCGCCGCGGCCCAGCCGCTGAACGTGCCCGGCAGATGCGCCGGCGCACCGAGCAACGCCATCCCGGTGTACACGACGGCCGCAGCGGTACAGATGACGGTCGTGCACGCCAGTGGATCGAGCCCGCGCGTGACCCGTGCACCGACCGTGATGTAGATCGAGTAAATGACCGCCGAGGCCACACCCAGCCCGATGCCCAGGAGGCTGCCGCCCGACAGGCCCGCACCGCCCACCGTCAGCCCCGCCCCGACCGAGCACAGCACCAGCGCGATGATCGCCGTGGTGGTCAGCCGCTCGCGCAGGAAAATCGCCGCCAGCACCGTCACGAACATCGGATACAGATACAGCAGCAACGCGACCAGGCTGGCCGGTGCGTAGTTCAACGCCGTGAAAAACGCGAACGACTGCCCCGCATAGCCGATGCCGCCCATGGCCGCCAGCCCCGCCACGCGCGACCACGGCGGTATGCCGATGCGGCGGACACGCATCACGACCATCAGCGCCGCGGCCGCGATCACAAAGCGCACGATCAGCAGACCGACCACATTGGCGCCACTCGCATAGGCGTAATGCGTGAAGATGGCCATCGCGCCGAAGGATGCGGCGGACACGGCGATCAGCAGCACGCCGAGGAGCTTGTCACCGGCGCGTGCTGCGAGGGGGGAATCGGCGGCTTGTCTCATGAGGGGCGGCGTTTTTGTTGGAATCGACCTCTGCGGGAGCGGCCGCCATTGTAGCGTTGCCGTCTCGCGAAGCTGCCCGGCAGGCATCGAGGCGCGCCGGTACAATGCCGGGATCATGTTCAATCCCTCCCGCGACGAAGTCCGTCAATTCTTCTGCGGCGCGTGGCGCAAGCACCGCCAGGCAGAAATCCTCACGCCGCTCGAAGCCATGGCGCTCGACTGGATGCTGCAGCATCCCGAGTACCACGACACCCTGGAAGCCGGCGAAGAAGCGCTCGCCCGCGACTACACGCCAGAAAGCGGCCAGAGCAACCCGTTTCTCCACCTCTCGATGCACCTGTCGATCAGCGAGCAGGTGTCGGTGGATCAACCGCGCGGCATTCGCGCCGCTTATGAGGCGCTGGCGCAGCGGCTCGACTCCCCGCACGAAGCCCAGCACCAGGTGATGGAATGCCTGGGCCAGATGCTGTGGACGGCGCAACGCACCGGCCTGCCGCCCGACGGCGATGCCTACATCGAATGCGTGCGCAAACGCGCCACGGCCCGCTGAATCTGACGCTCTGACGCCAACAAAAAACCGCTCCGAAGAGCGGTTTTTATTTACCGGCGATGCCGCATTACTTCTTGAGCACCAGCGAGCCCGGCAGGGATTCGATGTACGCGGCAATGTCCTTCAGCTCAGCCTGCGTGAACGGACGCGGCTTGCCGTCGGCACCGATCGTTGCAGGGTTGCTGTTGACCTGGCCGGCCATGATGGCGTTGCTGCGGCCCACCAGCGGGTTGCTGCTGGTCTGGTAGGCCAGCAGCGCGTGATAGATGAAGTCGCCGTGCTGGCCAGCGAGCTTCGGATAGTCCGGCGAGATCGGGGCATTCAGGCCAGCACCGTGGCAAGCCGCACAGGCGCCCTTCTCCACCAGTTGCTTGCCCTTTTCCAGATCAGCAGCCTGCGCCGACACGGCGGCAGCCAGCATCAGCGCGCCCAGATTGAACGAGATTGCGAGCGAGATCTTCTTCATATTCTTCCTCGTCACTTCTGGGGATTGTTTTGGGTGGCAGGCGTCTGCGCTGCGTAGTAGGCGGCCAGGTTGGCGATGTCCTGATCCGTCAGCGAGCCGGCGATGGCGCGCATCGTCGGGTGCTTGCGGTCACCCTTCTGGTACGCATGCAGCGCGCTTTCGATGTACTTGGCGTTTTGGCCGCCCAGATAGGGCACGCGATACACCTCGGGGAACGACGTCTTGTAGTCGGGGATGGCATGGCAGCCGATGCACATGGCGACCTTGTTTTCGGCGGCGGCAGCGTTGCCCTGAACGTCGGCAGCGGCGGCGCTGTTGGCGGCGGCCAGTGCGCCTAAAGTGCCCAAGGCGGCCACCATGGTGAGGATCTTTTTCATCTCGTTCTTAAGCGTGGAGTTTCAGAATCCTGCTCGCCCTGCCGGCTTGGCTCGTCTCAGCCGGCTGTCTCGCTGGGCGCATTCACCCGCCGTTGGCAACAAGCCAGAAGACGGTCATTTGAGGTGCGTCAAACCGGCGCATTGTACCGCACCGTTTTTTTGCCAGTCCAGTTAGGGCTCCCGTGACTTGACAGCAAGGAATGGCACGGCGCGGCGCCCTCAACCCGCCCCCGCTCACGCCCGGCGTCAAACACCCAAATGCTCTTATACTGGCCGTTTCCAAATCTTTTACCGCCCAGTAGGCTTGCACGATGAACACCACCACCTCGCCTGCCCCATCCGACCAGCGCACCCGCTTCGAAGGCTCCGACCAGTACGTCGCCACCGATGACCTCAAGCTCGCCGTCAATGCGTCGATGACGCTGCAGCGCCCGCTGCTCATCAAGGGCGAGCCGGGCACGGGCAAGACCATGCTGGCTGAGGAAGTGGCCGCCGCGCTGGGCATGCCGCTGCTGCAGTGGCACGTGAAGTCGACCACCAAGGCCCAGCAGGGCCTGTACGAATACGACGCCGTCTCGCGCCTGCGCGACTCGCAGCTCGGCGATGACAAGGTGCACGACATCCGCAACTACATCGTCAAGGGCGTGCTGTGGCAGGCCTTCGAGGCGGATGAACCGGTCGTACTGCTGATCGACGAGATCGACAAGGCCGACATCGAGTTCCCGAACGACCTGCTGCGCGAGCTGGATCGCATGGAGTTCTACGTGTACGAAACGCGCGAAACCATCCGCGCCAAGCATCGCCCGCTGGTGATCATCACGTCGAACAACGAGAAGGAATTGCCCGACGCGTTCCTGCGCCGCTGCTTCTTCCACTACATCAAGTTTCCGGATGCCGAGACGATGCAGGCCATCGTCGATGTGCACTACCCGGGCATCAAACCCGCGCTGGTCAAGGCCGCGCTGGATGCGTTCTACGAGATGCGCAATCTGCCGGGGCTGAAGAAGAAGCCGTCGACGTCCGAACTGATCGACTGGCTCAAGCTGCTGCTGGCCGAAGACATTCCGCCGGAATCGCTGCGCAGCCAGGACAAGAACGCCGCGATTCCACCGCTGCACGGGGCGCTGCTCAAGAACGAACAGGATGTGCACCTGTTCGAGCGCCTGGTGTTCATGAACCGCGCCAATCGCTGAGCGAGCCCCGCCATGCCGCGCCTGATCGAGCCCGTCACGCTGTCCGGCCAGCACGCCTGGCTGGAGCCGCTCGGCCCCGAGCACGAGGACGAAGTGCGCGCCGCGGCCGCTGATGGCGAGCTGTGGAAGCTTTGGTACACGTCCGTCCCGTCGCCCGACAAGACCGGCGAGTGGCTGGCCATTGCGCTGGACATGCGGGAACGCCTCGGCGCGATGCCGTTTGTCGTGCGCGAGATGCGTGACGGACAGCCCGGCAAGGTGGTCGGTGCGACGCGCCTCTTCAACGTCGACGAAGCCAACCGCCGGCTCGAAATCGGCCACACGTGGTACGCCAAATCCGTACAGCGCACGGCCGTCAACACGGAATGCAAGTTGCTGCTGCTCACGCATGCGTTCGAAACCCTGCGCTGCATTGCCGTGGAATTCCGCACGCACTGGATGAACCACCAGAGCCGCGCCGCCATCGCCCGCCTGGGCGCCAAGCAGGACGGCGTGCTGCGCAACCATCAACGCATGCCGGACGGCAGCTTCCGCGACACGGTCGTGTTTTCGATCATTGAATCGGAGTGGCTGACCGTGAAACGCCATCTGCAATACAAGCTCGAGCAACCGCGCGCCTGAGCGCCGGAGGACCACCATGCTCATCGATTTCTTCTTCACGCTGCGGCACGCCAAGCTGCCGGTCTCGGTCAAGGAATACCTGACGCTGCTCGAAGGACTCAAGCAGCAGGTCATCGCGCCGTCGCTCGACGAGTTCTACTTCCTCGCGCGCATGACGCTGGTGAAGGACGAAAAGCACTTCGACAAGTTTGACCAAGCATTTGGCGCCTACTTCAAGGGCGTGGAAGGCGCGGTCGATTGGCGCGCGGACATTCCGCTGGATTGGCTCACCAAGAAGCTGGAGCGCGAACTCTCGCCCGAGGAGAAGGCCAAGATCGAAGCCATGGGCGGCCTCGACAAACTGATGGAGCGGCTGAAAGAACTGCTGAACGAGCAGCACGAGCGTCACGAAGGCGGCAACAAGTGGATCGGCACGGGTGGCACGTCACCGTTCGGGCACGGAGGCTACAACCCGGAAGGCATTCGCATCGGCGGGCCATCGAAGGGCAACCGCACCGCGGTCAAGGTGTGGGAAGCACGCGCGTACAAAGACTACGACGACACGGTCGAACTCGGCACGCGCAACATCAAGGTGGCGCTGCGCCGCCTGCGCAAGTTCGCGCGTGACGGTGCCGACATCGAACTGGATCTGGACGACACCATCCACTCCACCGCCGCCAACGCCGGCATGCTCGACATCAAGATGCGCCCCGAGCGGCACAACAACGTCAAGGTGCTGATGCTGATGGATGTGGGCGGCTCGATGGACGACCACATCAAGCGCGTGGAAGAACTCTTCTCCGCCGCCAAGACCGAGTTCAAGCACCTCGAGTATTACTACTTCCACAACTGCGTCTACGAATGGCTGTGGAAGAACAACCGGCGCCGCCACGCAGAACGCTTCTCCACCTGGGACGTCATCCGCAAATACCCGCCCGACTACAAGCTCATCTTCGTGGGCGACGCGACCATGAGCCCGTATGAAATCCTGCAGGCCGGCGGCTCGGTGGAATACAACAACGCCGAAGCCGGCGCCACGTGGCTCAAGCGGCTGATCGAACAGTTCCCGAAATTTGTCTGGCTCAACCCCGAGCCGGAGGGCCTGTGGGAATACCGGCAGTCCATCTCGGTCATCAACCAGATCATGAAAACGCGGATGTATCCGGTGACGATTGCCGGGTTGGAATCCGCGATGCGGCTGTTATCGAAGTAACGCGCTTCCGAGCGTGTCTCCGGGCGTGGACACGGTGATTACCTGACGCGTAATCGACACCATCCACGCTGCCGCCGAAGATGAAGCCATCCAGCGCATGACCCATCACCGCGCTGGGCAAGCTTCCCACTTCGAACGGAGAAACGTCATGACCGCCACCCAACTCGCCGCCAACGACACGCTCGCCGATACGCTGGTCGACCGTTACATCGCCGCGTGGAACGCAACAGACGCTGCACAACGCCGCGCCCTCGTCGCGCAAACCTGGACTGAAAGCGCCACGTATGTCGATCCGCTGATGCAGGGCGCCGGCCATGACGGCATCGAAGCGCTCATTGCGGGCGTGCAGGCCAAGTTCCCCGGTTTCCGCTTTGCGCGCGACGGCGCCGCGGATGTCGTGCAGGACACGATCCGCTTCCGCTGGACGCTCGGCCCCGAGGGGCAGGCGCTGGTCAAGGGCACCGATTTCGTACGCATCGAAGGCGACCGCATGCAGACAGTGACCGGCTTCATCGACCAGATGCCGGGCATGGGCGACGCCGCCTGAGCGCCCCGCACAAAAGCAAACGCCCCGAAAGTCGGGGCGTTTTGCATGGGCGGCACGCGGCAGCGATCAGATAGACAGCGCGTCTTCCTGGCCGGCGTTGGCACTGCGCAAACCGTCAGCCCAACCCTTGGTCGGCAGCTTGAGCGAGGCCTGCAGCGCGGCGGCGCGCGCCTGCACATCTTCCCAGCTCACGTGCAGCGGCGGACCATTGAAAGCGAGCGCAATCACGTTACCGTCGTGCACCTCGGGGAAGACCAGCACGCGATTGTCGAATGCATCGCAGATGCGCTCGATATTGCGCGGAAAGCTGGTGTGATCGCCAAACAGGTTGATCGTCATGACACCCGGCGAGCGCAGCACCTGGCGGCACGCCTTGTAGAACGCCGGCGTATCGAGCACCGGGCCACGCGCGGTGGCGTCGTACAGATCGATCTGCAATGCATCGACGGTGCCGTGGTGGCCGGCGTCCGTCACCCAGTCATAGGCGTCCTGTTCGAGCACGCTCAACCGCGCGTCGTCAAACGGCAGGCCGAACATGCTGCGCGCTGCGACGATCACGGACGGGTTCAGCTCCACCGCCGTCACCTGCGCGGGCGCGAGATGACGGTGGCAGAACTTGGTGAGCGCGGCAGCGCCGAGACCCAGTTGCACGACGTGGAAGTCCGCTCGCGCAGCCGGGTCGAGAAACAGCAGCCACGCCATCATCTGCTGCGCATATTCCAGCTCGATGGCATCGGGCTTGGACAGCCGCATGGCGCCCTGCACCCATTCGGTACCGAAGTGCAGATAGCGGACCCCCGCCAGTTCAGAGAACGTGACGGGCGCAAAGCGCGGGGCCATGCGTTTCGGTTCGTCATCGTGGCTGTGGCGGTCTTCGCGCTTGGCACGGGCCGGACGGCGCGAGGCGACGGCCTCGATGGATTTACGTTTCAACAGCGTCATAAAGCGGATCAACGGGAAGAAGACTGAGCGGCCGCGGCACGCTGCAGCCATTCGCGATTGTGGTCTTTGGCGTAGCGCGTCCAGTGCTTGGCGTCGCGCAGGATTTCTTCAAACAGGGCCTGTGCGCGCTGCTTGTCGGCATCGTTGTTCTGGGCGAGCAGCCATTCGCCGAAGAGGCAACGGGCCGCGGCATCGTTCGCGCAGGTCAAGGCCTGTTCGAACGCTTCGCGCGTATTCGGCGCGTTCGTCGCGGCCAATGCACGTGCGTACAGCAATGTGGGGTCGGGTTGCTGGCGTGTCACGCGATGCGCTTCGAACAGTGTGTCGAGCGTGTCCTTGGCGAGTGCCGCATCGCCCGTGGCGAACTGCGCGCGCGCCAGGCCGAGCAGCACGGCCGGGTCGGCAGCAAACGGGCCGGTCGCCGCCTGCTCGAAGTGCTGGCGCGCTTCCTTCGCATCGCCGGCTTCCAGCAGTGCTTCGCCCAGACGCAGGCGGTGCTGCACGGTCGGCGCACGGTCGAAATCGTTGCGGGCTTCGCGCACGGCGCGGTTCGGATCGATCAGTTGTGTCACAGCGCGGCTGGCAACGCGGGCGCCGCGCGAGTGGCGCATCTCCGGAAGATAGATCGCGAAGAAATACACCACGCTGCCCAGCAACGGAAACGCAAACAGGATGAACAACCAGTACATGTTCTGGTTGTTGCGCACGACGTGCACCGCAAAAAACAGCGCGACGATGACGTGAAACCCGATTCCAAGAAACGGCATGTGAAGGCCCGGTAGTGAAATGCACCGACGCCCCCCGCGTCGGCCTCGGGCGCGATTGTGACAGATGCGCTGCGGGGCGGGTGTGTCAGGCCCTTAACGTTTGCGCATTGACGGCCCGGAATCCGGATGGAGCCGCGGTTGGACCGCGCGTTCGGCAATGCACGCCGGCGCCTGCCATCACGCGGCCGGCGTGGTTCTGCGGCGCTTCTCAGGGGCGCCCGAGAAAATCCATCTTGCCGATATCCACGCCGTTATGGCGCAGCAGCGCGTAGGCCGTGGTGACATGGAAATACAGGTTCGGCAGCACAAAACCGCGCAGGTAGTCGATCCCCGTGAACTGCAGCTCGCGCGTCGGGCTCTTGAGCGTGATCTGGCGATCTTCACTGCCGGCAAATGCGGCGGGGTCGATGCTGTTGACGAACTCCAGCGTCTTGGCAATGCGCGCTTTCAGCTCCGGAATGGTCGTCTCCACATCCGGATACGACGGCACCTCGTTGCCCGACAGCCGCGCCGCACCGCCCTTGGCCTGATCGCAGGCAATCTGCACCTGCCGCGTGAACGGATGCATGTCCGGCGCCAGGCGCGCGGTCATCAGGTTGGCCGGGTCGAACTTCTTCGCTTCCGCGTGGGCGGCTGCCTTGTCGAGCAGCGCCGACAGGTTGCCAAGCATGCGGTTGGCGGTCGGAACGAGAAACTCGTACATCGAAGGTGTGGTCATGGAGCTGATTTCCTTGGTATCCGTTGTTGTGGCAGCGAACGATCCGTCGGCGCCGCGCTTTCCCGCGCAGGGCACAGTGTAGGCCAGCGATTCGGCCGGCGCAGGGCGCGGCTGCACGCCACCTGACGCGACTATCCAGTACAACGGCTGGCCAGGTCGCGCGCTACGACAGCCACTCACGCAGCACCTGCCACGCCGCCAGCTTCTGGGCATACGGCACGGCTGCATAGGCCGGACTGCTGGAAGGAAGTTTGAGGATGGTGTGGCGGTCGCCAATATTGCCCAGCGCCTTCATGCCGATGCGCGCGGCGGTACCGCCGTTGAAGGCAATGACGGCCAGTTCCGGCAATGAAGCGATCAAGCCCGCGAGGTCATTCCCGGCAAGGTCGCGGATCTTGCTGTCGAGACTGCCTTCGCGCTTGGCTTCAGCCACCACGTCCCACAAGCCGATGCGATGCGCGAGCAGCGCCTGCAGGCGCGCGGCGTATTCCATGCTCGGCAAGTCCTCGCCGACCACCTCGCCGGCCAGGCGCCAGAACTGGTTGTGCTTGTAGGCGTAGTACTGCGATTGCGCAAGCGATGCTTCGCCGGGCAGGCTGCCCAGGATCAGCACGCGCGTGCGCGCGTCGACCACAGGCGGAAAGCATCGCTTGAGCGTCACGCTCGTCGTCAGGCCAGCAGACGGTTCACGCGTTGGACGTAAGCCGCCGGGTCGGTCAAAGCGCCGCCTTCAGCCAGCAGTGCCTGATCGAACAGCACGTGAACGCGATCCTCGAACGCGGCGCGGTCGGCTTCGTTGCCGGTCACGGTTTCCAGCAGCGCGAGCTTGCGCACGAGCGGATGCGTCGGGTTCAGCTCCAGGACCGGCTTGCTGTCGGGCGCCTGTTGGCCGGCCTGCTTCAGCAGACGGGCCAGCGTGCCGCTGATATCGCCTTCATCGGCCACCAGACACGACGGCGAATCGGTCAGGCGATGCGTGATCCGCACGTCCTTGGCCTTGTCGCCCAGCACCGCCTTGGCGCGCTCGACCAGCGGCTTGAACTCGCCTTCCACCTTGGCGTGCTCGGCCTTCTCGGCTTCGTCTTCCAAGGCGCCCAGGTCCAGATCGCCACGCGCTACCGACACCAGTTCCTTCTCTTCGAAGTCGTGCAGGAACGAGAGCATCCACTCGTCCACGCGGTCGGTCAGCAGCAGCACTTCCACGCCCTTCTTGCGGAAGATTTCCAGATGCGGGCTCGACTTGGCGGCCGTCCAGTTTTCGGCGGTCACGTAGTAGATCTTGTCCTGGCCTTCCTTCATGCGGCCGATGTAATCCGCCAGCGAGACGGTCTGTGCGCTGTCTTCGTTGTGCGTGGAAGCAAAGCGCAGCAGCTTGGAAATGCGGTCCTTGTTCGCGTGGTCTTCGCCGATGCCTTCCTTGAGCACCTGGCCGAAGTTCTGCCAGAACGTGGCGTACTTTTCCTTCTCGGCGGCGTCATCCGACTCGGCCATCGACTCCAGCATGCCCAGCACGCGCTTGGTGGAACCTTCGCGGATGGCCTTCACGTCGCGGCTTTCCTGCAGGATTTCGCGCGACACATTCAGCGGCAAGTCCGTCGAATCGATCACGCCCTTCACGAAGCGCAGGTAGCCCGGCAGCAGTTGCTCGGCGTCGTCCATGATGAAAACGCGCTTGACGTACAGCTTCAGGCCGCTGCGGCGCTCGCGGTCCCACAGGTCGAATGGCGCGTTGGTCGGGATGTACAGCAGCTGCGTGTATTCGCTGCGGCCTTCCACGCGATTGTGCGTCCAGGCCAGCGGCTTGCCGTTTTCGTGCGCGATGTGCTGGTAGAAGGCGATGTACTGATCGTCGGTCACGTCTGCGCGCGGGCGTGCCCACAGGGCGCTGCCCTGGTTGATGGTTTCCCATTCGTCCTGGGCGACCATCGCTTTTTTCTCTTCGTCCCAAGCTTCCTTGCGCATCTGGATCGGCAGGGAGATATGGTCCGAATACTTCTGCACGACCGACTTGACGCGCCAGGCGGAGAGGAAATCGTCCTCGCCCTCGCGCAGGTGCAGCGTGATGGTGGTGCCGCGCTCGGCGCGTTCGATGGTGTCGACGGTGAATTCGCCGTCGCCCGTGCTTTCCCAGCGCACGCCTTCTTCGGCGGCCACGCCGGCGCGGCGCGATTCCACCGTTACGCGGTCGGCCACGATGAACGCCGAGTAGAAGCCCACGCCAAACTGCCCGATGAGCGCGGCATCCTTCTGCTGGTCGCCCGACAGCTGGCTGAAGAACTCGCGCGTGCCCGAGCGGGCGATGGTGCCGAGGTTGCGGATCGCCTCGTCGCGGCTCATGCCGATGCCGTTGTCGGCAATGGTGATGGTGCGCGCGGCAGCGTCAAAGCCGATGCGGATACCCAGCTCCCCGCCGCCTTCCAGCAGCGACGGATCGGCGATGCCCTCGAAGCGCAGCTTGTCGACCGCATCCGACGCATTGGAAACCAACTCCCGCAGGAAGATTTCCTTGTTGCTGTACAGCGAGTGGATCATCAGATGCAGAAGCTGCTTCACTTCTGCCTGGAAAGCCATCTTCTCGTGCGGTGCGCTCATGGTGTGCATAAAAAGTCTGGAAAGTGGAAAGAGAAGCGGGCTACACCTTGCGCGTGCGCCCGCATGAATTTGTGAGGCTAGATAAGGCGTGGCGGCCGTTTTTCAAGCCCCGCGATCGAGCTGCTCGGCCAGAAACCGCAGCAACTCCGGATCGGCGCTGGTGGCAATGTTGAAGCGCATCCATGTCGACGGCATCTGCGACGGGGAAAACAGGCTCCCCGGCGCAAACACATAGCCTTGTTCGTGCCCGGCGCGGGCAATGGCGTTGGTGTCCTGACCGGTATCGGCCCAGAGAAACATGCCCGCGCCCTGCTGCGCAAACAGCTTCAGGCCCATGCGCTCCAGGCTGCGCTGCACGCCGTCGCGGGCGCGGTCCAGACGGGCGCGTATGCGTTCGACATGCTTGCGGTAATGGCCTTCGGTCAGGATCTTGTAGAGCACGCGCTCGTTGATCTCGGGCGTGACGAGGCCCGTCAGCAGCTTGCCGTCGACGAGGTTCTTGGCCAGCTCGGGGTGGCAGGCAATGAACCCCACGCGCAGGTTGGCCGCGAGCGTCTTGGAAAAGCTGCTCAGGTAGATCACACGGCGCAGCTGGTCGAGGCTGGCCAGCCGCGTGCCGGGGTGTCCGGGCGGGGCGAGGTCGCCGTAGATATCGTCTTCGACGATCAGGAAACCGTACTGCTCGGCCAGCCGCAGCAACTGAAACGCCTTGGCCGCCGACAGCGACGTGCCGGTCGGGTTATGCAGGATCGAGTTGATGATCAGCAGCTTGGGCCGGCGCACCTGCACCAGCCCCTCCAGCGCCACCAGGTCGGGCCCCTCGGCGGTGTACGGCACGCCGATCACCTGCGCCCCTTGCGCGGCAAAGCGACCGAACATCAGGAACCACGCCGGGTCGCCCACCAGCACCGTATCGCCGGGTTGCACGTACTGGCGCGCGATCAGGTCGAGCGACGAGGTGATGCCCGACGTCATGACGATCTGGTCCGGCCGCGCGCCGATCTCCAGCTCCGCCAACCGCGTCTGCAACTGCTGGCGCAGCGGCAAGAAGCCCTGCGGCGATCCCCACGCCAGAAACTGGTTGCCGTTCTGCCGGCCGAGCGTGCGTAGCGCGTTGGCGATCAGTTCGCCGTCAAGCCAGCCGTTGGGCAGAAAGCCGATGCCCGGCGCCTTGCGTGGCTCGGCGGAATGGAACATGTTCCGCAGCAGCCACGTCACGTCGATCTTGCGGGCGGCGGTGGGCGGCGGCGCGACTGGCTCTTCGGGCAATGGCGCCTGGCGCTCCTTGACGTAGAAGCCCGATCCGCGGCGCGATTCCAGATACCCCTGCGCCACCAGCCGCTCGTACGCCTCCACCACGGTGAAGCGCGAAATGCTCTTCTCCTGCGCCAGTTGCCGGATCGACGGCATCCGCATGCCGGCGCGGAAGACGCGCTCGTCGATGCGCATGCGCGCCCATTCGGTGAGCTGATCCACCAGCGTCATCTGCGCCGACGGAATCGGGTCGGGCAACTGCTCCGCCGCCGGGCGGGCGGCCGCGCGGCGGGCATCCAGGCTGATGATGTGGGAGGTGGAATTCATGACGAGGTAGGCGAAAGCGAGCCGAAAACTGTACAGAAAGCGCCACGACAAAGTGTACAGGTACTGTACAGACGCAGTTCGGTAGGATCAAGGTCAGAATTCCGCCCCCAGCGAACCCGGAGACGCCCCCGATGCCAACGTTGAAACGCTTTGATGAAGACGCCTACCGTGCCACCTGCGACGCCACCGTCGTCGCCGTGCACCCGGAGGGCATCGAACTGGACGCCACGGTGTTCTACGCCCGCAGCGGCGGCCAGGCAGGCGACACCGGCACGCTGGTCCTGGCCGATGGGCACACCATTACGGTTGCCGACACCGTCTACAGCGCCGATCGCCAGACCGTTCTGCATGTGCCTGCCGACAGCGCAGACCTCTCCCCGCTCACGCCCGGCACGCCGGTCACGGCCACCATCGACTGGGAGCGCCGGCACCGCCTGATGCGGCTGCATACGTGCCTGCACCTGCTGGGTTCGCTGATTCCGGTGCCGGTCACGGGTTGCGGTATCTCCCCGGACGCCGGCCGCGTCGACTTCGACCTGCCGGAATCGACGCTCGACCGCGACACGCTGACCACGCAGCTGAACGAACTCATCGGCCGCAACACGCCGGTGCGCATCGACCTGATCACGCCGGAAGAACTGGTCGCGCAGCCCGAACTCGTGCGCACCATCGGCGCGGCGCCGCCGGCGGGCGCCTCGGCCATCCGCATCATCCACATTGACGGCATCGACCGCCAACCGTGCGGCGGCACCCATGTGCGGGCCACCGGTGAAATCGGCCGCGTAGTCGTCACCAAGATCGAAAAGAAAAGCCGCCAGAACCGACGCGTCGCCGTGGCGTTTGCCGATTGAGCGGCCGCCATGAACAAGTCCGTCACCCTGCCCGCACCACACATTGACCACGCTGAACGCCGCGGCCTGCTGCTGGGCTTTATCGGCGTGGCCATCTTCAGCCAGACGCTACCGTTCACGCGCATGGCCGTCGCCGAACTGGATGCCACCTTCGTAGCGCTGGCGCGCGCGGTGCTGGCAAGCGTTCTGGCGCTCGTGCTGCTGGCAGCCACGGGCGCGTTCTCGGGCGGCAAGCGCCCGCGGGGCAATCAATGGTGGCAATTGGCGGTGACGGCGATGGGCGTGGTGGTCGGCTTCCCGCTGTTCTCATCGCTGGCGATGCGCGATGTGCCGGCCGCCCATGGCGCCATCATCACGGGCCTGCTGCCGCTTGCGACCGCCATCTTTGCCGCGTGGTTCGGGCGCGAGCGGCCGTCCGCCGGGTTCTGGCTGTGCGCGGTCATTGGCAGCGTGCTCGTTGTTTCATTTGCACTGCTGCAGGGTGCGGGCGCCCTCCACCGCGCCGATTGGCTCCTCTTCGCCGCCATGGTGACGGGCGCCCTCGGCTATGCCACCGGCGGCAGGCTCGCGCGCGATCTGGGCGGCATGCAGACGATTGCCTGGGCGCTGGTCGTCTCCCTGCCCGTGCTGCTGCCGCTCGTAGGCGCGCTGGCATGGCTGCCGTCCACACATCAGGCCGAGGCACTGGCCCATGCGTCGTCCCGGGCCTGGATGGGGCTGGCCTATGTATCGGCCTTTTCCATGTTCATCGGCTTCCTGTTCTGGTATTCCGGCCTGGCAGCGGGCGGTGTTGCGCGGGTCGGCCAGATACAATTGCTGCAACCTTTCATGACGTTGATCGGCGGCTGGCTGCTGCTAGGCGAATCGCTCGATGCGCCGACCGTGCTGTTTGCACTGGCGGTGATTGCCGTGGTCGGCATCGGCCGGCGCACCTCGGTCCGCCGATAGCAACGTCTTCCCTTTTTTGTTGACCGCACTTACCAAGGAGTCTTCATGACCGCCTCGCACGACGCTCAGGCCAAGCTCAAGCAACTCGGCATCGAACTGCCCGCCGCCGGCGCACCCGCTGCCGCCTACGTCATGGCCGCGCAAACCGGCAACCAGGTCTTCCTGTCCGGCCACATCGCCAAGAAAGACGGCAAGCCGTGGGTGGGCAAGCTGGGCGCCGACATGACCACCGAGCAAGGCAAGGCGGCTGCACGCGCCATCGCCATCGACCTGATCGCCACGTTGAACACGCACCTGGGCGGTGACCTTGGCCGCGTCAAGCGCATCGTCAAGGTGATGAGCCTGGTCAACTCCACCCAGGAGTTCACCGAGCAGCACCTGGTGACCAACGGCGCATCGGAACTGTTCGTCGAGGTATTCGGCGACGCCGGCAAGCACGCCCGCAGCGCCTTCGGCGTCGCCCAGATTCCGTTCGGCGCGTGCGTCGAGATCGAACTGATTGCCGAAGTCGCCTGAGCGACGCTTTTTCCTGCTGTGTTACCGGCAGCCGGCCAGTGTTAGACGGGCCGGTTGCCTGCTATTCTCACCGTCTTGCCCACCCACGGCGCCCGCTCACGAGGTGGGCGCCGCAACACTAGGACCACACCATGGACCACACCGCCTGTACCTTCTCCAGCCGCGCTCAGAAACTCACCAGCTCGGCGATCCGGGAAATCCTCAAGATCACCGAACGTCCTGAGGTCATTTCGTTTGCCGGCGGCCTGCCCGCCCCGGTCACCTTCCCGGTCGAAGCGATTCAGGCGGCGTGCGCCCGCATGTTTGCCGACAACCCGCAGGCCTCGCTGCAGTACACCCCGACCGAAGGCCTGTCGGTGCTGCGCGAGTGGATCGCCCAGCGTCATGGCACAACCGCCTCGCGTGTGCTGATCACCACGGGCTCGCAGCAGGGCCTGGACCTGCTCGGCAAGATCTTCATCGACCCGCAAAGCAAGGTGCTGGTCGAAACGCCGACGTACCTCGGCGCGCTGCAGGCGTTCTCGCTGTTCGAGCCGAGCTATACGTCCATCGCTACCGACGATAAGGGCCTGATGCCCGACGCGTTGACGCCCGAACTGGCTGCCGGCGCACGCTTCTTCTACACGATCCCGAACTTCCAGAACCCGACCGGCCGCCGCCTGCCGCTGGACCGCCGCCAGGCCCTGGTGGCCCGCGCGAAGGAACTCGGCGTGCTCCTCGTTGAAGACGATCCGTACGGCGAACTCAGCTACACCGGCGACGCCCTGCCCTCGCTGCGCTCGCTGAATCCGGACGGCGTGGTCTACATGGGCTCGTTCTCGAAGATCCTGGCACCGGGCATGCGCCTGGGCTACATCATCGCGCCCGAACATATCCACTTCAAACTCGTGCAGGCCAAGCAGGCATCGGACTTGCACACGCCGAGCTTCACGCAGCGCGTGGCGTACGAGGTGCTGAAGACCGGGCTGCTCGACACGCACATCCCCAGCATCCGGAACCTCTACGGCAAGCAATGCGAAGCGATGCTCGACTCGCTCACGCGCCATATGCCGGCCGGCGTGCACTGGAACCGCCCGGAAGGCGGCATGTTCATCTGGGTGGAAGTGCCGGAAGGCATCGACACGATGTCGCTGCTGGAAAAGGCCGTCGCGCGCAATGTGGCGTTCGTGCCGGGCGCACCCTTCTATGCCAATGCGCCGCGCCGCAATACCCTGCGCCTGGCGTTCGTGACGGTGGCGCCGGAGCGCATCGAGCAAGGCATTGCCGTGCTGGGCGAGCTGATCCGCGCAGAAATCGCTGCGCTCACGCCCAAGGCCGCCTAAATTACCTAACTGTCCATTCATCCATTCGAGAAAGGAGCCGTCGTCGATGCTGCGGATCTGGGGAAGACTCTCTTCGGTCAACGTTCAGAAAGTGGTCTGGTGCGCGCGCGAGCTGTCGCTGGACCATGAGCGCATCGACGTCGGCGGCGCCTTCGGCGGCGTCGACACGCCGGAATTCAAGGCGATGAACCCGAACGGGATGATCCCCGTCATCGAAGACGGCCTGAACGATGCCGGCGATACGCGCTTCGTGCTGTGGGAGTCCAACGCCATCGTGCGCTATCTCTCGGCACGCTACGGCCCGGGCAACCTCTACCCGCTCGAGCTTCACGAGCGCGCCGATGCCGACCGGTGGATGGACTGGCAGACCACGTCGTACAGCCCGTCGATGGTGGATGCCTTCATGCAGCTCGTGCGCACGCCGGAAGACCAGCGCGACGCCGCGCGCATCGAACGCTCGCGCCAGGCCGCGGAGCGCAGCACCGCCGTCCTCGAAGCCGTGCTGGCCAAGCAGCCCTACGTGGCCGGCCGCCGCTTCACCATGGCCGACATCGTCTGCGGCTGCGCCACACACCGCTGGCTCGGCCTGCCGATGGACCGCCCGGCGCGCCCCAACCTCGAGCGCTGGATGGCCGAGTTGCGCGACCGCCGCGCCGCGCGGGAAGTCCTGGCGCTGCCTGTCGTCTAAGCCCGCCCGAAACCGGTTGCGGTAGCATCACCAACCGCGCACGGCACCCAAGCCGGCGCGGTTTTTTGTTTTCACCGAGGGAAACCCGGATGCCATTGAACCGACCTTCCACCACCGTCGCCACGATTCTCTGGGGCGCGCTTTACCTGGTTGCCGCCATCGTGTCGCACCGGCTGAATGGCCCGGTCGACATGACGGGATACATCTGGCTGCCGGCAGGCGTGACCATGGCGGCGTTCATGCTGCGGCCGTACCGCGAATGGCCGGGGCTGGGCGCTGCGTTTGCCGTGGCGCAGCTGGCGCTGGCCGCGATTGAACGCACCAACCCCGCGCACGCCATGTTGTTCGTGCTCGACGAAGCTGGGAGCGCGGCCCTGGCCGTGGCGCTGGTGAGGCTCGCGCGCGTACCGCTCGAAGGCTTGTACTTCGTGCGCGCGATGCTGGTGGCGGGCGCGGTCAGCGCGCTGCTCGGGGCCCTGTTCGGGGCGGCATGGTTTGCGTGGTCGCAGGGCGGCGCGTTCGGCCACGTGCTGCGCATCTGGGCGGCGTCGGATTTCCTGGGCGTGCTGATCGTCACGCCGGTGTTGGCGGCGTGGTCGCGCTTTCGCGCATTCCGCTCGGGCGGCACAGACCGCACGGATTTCCTGCTGGGCCTGGCGGCCGCGATTGCGCTGGCGCTGTCGGCGTACGTCATCTTCGATGGCAACAGCGATGCCAAGTTTGGCGACGGCATCGGCTTTGCGCTGACCTACGTCCCGCTGTTCTTTGCCGTGGTGGTGGCCCTGCTGTGGGGCGGCCGCGGCGGCTCCATGGCCGTGCTGCTGCTCACCCTCGTGGCGCTGACGCAAACCGCCGAGGGCGACGGCCCGTTCGCCGTGCTCGATCACCACTATGGCCAGTCGCTGCTGGAAGCGCAGCTGTACCTGGGCATTGCCGCGCTGCTGGTGCTGCTGGTGAGTGCGCTCAAAACCACGCGCGAACAACTGCACGAGCAGAGCGCGCAATGGCAGAACCGCGTGGAACTGGCGTTGGCAACATCGGGGCAGCTCGTCTACACCATCGACCCGGCCAGCGGCCGCATCGACTGGGGCGGCGACGTGGTCCTCGTCTTCGGGCATGACGCGGCGAGCATGGCGTCGATCTCGACCGTACTGCAACTGGTGCATCCGGATGATCGCGACGCGCTGCGTGCACGTTGGCTCGGGGAGACCTCGCTGGACGACGGAGCCGCCATGCCCGCGCGCCGCCAGACGCTGCGCATCACAGCACGCGACGGCACGCTGCACACCGTGGTGGATACCGGTGGCCCGCTGATGGACGCCGTGGGCAACATGGCGCTCGTCACTGGTACTTGGTCGATCGAGACCGCACTGTGACGGCATGGGCGTCCGGCAGCACGGCTGTGCTGCTGATCCATGGTCTGGGCGGCACGGCCTACGACGTGGGCGTGCTGCAGAAAGCGCTGCGCAACGCCGGCGCGGTCACGCACGTGCCAACCTTGCCTGGCCACGGCACGCGCCCCGAAGACCTGATCCACATGCCCGCCGAGGCGTGGCTTGAAACGCTCACGCAAACGTATGAGCAGCTCGCCGCCGAGCACGACACCGTGCATATCGCTGGGATGTGCATGGGCGCATTGCTCGCGCTGGTGCTGGCGCACCGGGTTCGGCATGGCATTGCGCGCCCACAGGACAGGCTGGCGCTGCTCGCCACGCCGATCCATATCGATGGCTGGTCGACGCCGTGGTATCGGGATCTGCGCTACGTGGTCTATCGCATCCCGGGCATGGCGGCGCGCATGCGCGTGGAAGAAGACGAGCCGTTCGGCATCAAGAACCCGCTGTTGCGGCGGATCATCAAGGCGAAGCTCGCCCGCGGCGACAGCTTCCACTATCCGTGGGTGCCGCTCGCGTGCATTCGGCAGGTGGACCGGCTGCGACGCTGGGCGCTGTCCGGCGCGCCCGAGACGCAGTGCCAGACGCTGGTGATCCATTCCCGCGAAGACGAACTCACCAGCCTGCGCTCGGCCCAAACACTGCAGGCCACGCTGCCGCATGCGCGCAGCGTGGTGCTGGAAAACAGCTACCACATGATCTGCGTAGACAACGACCGCGATCAGGTCGCCGCCGAGGTCCTCGGCTTTTTCGGTTTCGACCCGGCAGCGGCCAGGCGCAAGGGCCCAGCCGCCGCAGATTGATGACGAGGCCGATCAGGCGGCCGGCCCTGCAGTCTCGTGCTCGTGCGCTGCGTCCAGCCGGCGCTGCCGCTCGCTGCCCTTGAACACGCGCCGCACCACCACAAAGAACACCGGCACCAGGAACACTGCCAGCACCGTCGCCGCGATGATCCCGCCCAGCACACCCGTGCCGATGGCGCGCTGGCTGGCCGATGCAGCGCCGGTCGCAATCGCCAGCGGCACGACGCCAAAGGCAAATGCCAGCGACGTCATCACGATCGGCCGGAAGCGCAGCCGCGCGGCCTCCAGCGTGGCTTCGATCAGGCCCATGCCTTGCGCCACCATGTCCTTGGCCACTTCGATGATCAGGATCGCGTTCTTGGCCGACAGGCCAATGGTGGCAATGAGCCCGACCTTGAAGTAGATGTCGTTGGGCAGGAAGCGCAGCGTTGCACCCAGCAGCGCGCCCAGCACGCCGAGCGGCACCACCAGCATGACCGCCAGCGGAATCGACCAGCTCTCGTACAGCGCTGCGAGGCACAGAAACACGACGAGGATCGACAACGCAAACAGCGCCGGCGCCTGCGCGCCCGACAGCCGTTCCTCGAACGACTGCCCTGTCCACTCGTAGCCGAAGCCTTCGGGCAGACCGCGCGCAATCGACTCCATCGCCGCCATCGCCTCGCCTGAGCTGTGACCCGGCGCGGGCGAGCCGGTGATCGTCATGGCCGGAAAACCGTTGTAGCGATCCAGCTTCAGCGGCCCGACGATCCACTTCGTCGTGGTGAAGGCTGAGAGCGGCACCATGGCGCCGGCTGCGTTGCGCACATGCATGCGGCCGAGCTGCTCGACCGAGACGCGCTGCTTGCCGTCTGCCTGCACGATCACGCGGCGCACCTGGTTGCGGTAGACGAAATCGCCCGCATAGTCGGAGCCGAACATCACGGCCAGCGTGCGGTTGATGTCCTCAATCGACACGCCCATCGACAGCGCCTTCTTGCGGTCCACATCGATCAGCACCTGCGGGGCATCGCCCTGGCCCGCAAACGTGACTTCCGACAGCGCCGGATGCTTCGCGGCTTCGGCGAGCACGCGGTCGCGTGCCTGCGCGAGGCGCTCGTAGCCGGCGCCGCCGCGATCCTGCAGACGCAGGTCGAAGCCGGGCTTGCTGCCCAGTTCCGGCAGCGCGGGCGAGTTCATCGCCATGACCATGGCGCCCTTGATCTTGCCGAACGCCGCGTTGGCACGCTCCACCACGGCATCGACGTGCTGGTCAGCGCCCTTGCGTTGCTTCCAGTCCTTGAGCGTCAGGAACAGCATGGCCGCGTTCTGCCCGTTGCCGTACAGGCTGAAGCCGGTGATGGCCAGCGTCGACGCCACCGCCGGCTCCTGCGTCATGAAGTGCTGCTCGGCCTGCTGCACGACCTCGAGCGTCTGCGCCTGCGTGGCGCCGGTCGGCAGCATGACGACGGTCATGAACTCGCCGGTGTCCTCTTCCGGCAGGAAGGCCGTTGGCAGTTGCGTGAACAGCAGCACCACCACGCCGATGACGGCGCCGTACGCAATCAGCGCGCGGCCCGTGCGGTTCAGCAGCTTGGCAACACCGCCTTGGTAGCGTGCCGTCAACCGCGCGAAGCCCCGGTTGAATGCGCCAAAGAAGCCCTTGCGCTCGGCACCGTGGCCGGTCTGCACCGGCTTGAGCAGCGTTGCGCAAAGCGCCGGCGTCAGTGTCAATGCCAGGAATGCCGAGAACACCATCGACACCGCCAGCGACAGCGAAAACTGCCGGTAGATATTGCCCACCGCGCCACCAAAGAACGCCATCGGCACGAACACCGCCGTCAGCACCAGCGAAATGCCGACGATGGCCCCGCTGATCTGCCGCATCGCCTTGGCCGTTGCCTCGCGCGGCGAAAGCCCCTCTTCGTGCATCACGCGTTCGACGTTTTCCACCACCACGATGGCATCGTCGACAAGGATGCCGATGGCCAGCACCAGGCCGAACAGCGTCAGCACGTTGATGGAAAAACCCATCGGCAGCATCACCGCAAACGTGCCCAGCAGCGCGATCGGCACCACCAGCGTCGGGATGAGCGTCGCGCGCAGGTTCTGCATGAACAGCATCATCACCAGGAACACCAGCACCACGGCTTCGAGCAGCGTCTTGACCACCTGCTCGATGGCGATGCCGACAAAGCGTGAGCTGTCGTACGCCACCTCGTAGCGCACACCGGGCGGGAAATGCGCCTGCGCTTCGTCCAGCACCGCACGCACGCGCTTGGCCACTCCCACGGCGTTGGCGCCAGGGGCAAGCTTGATGCCGATGGTCGTAGCCGGCTTGCCGTTCATGCGCGAGAGGTAGAGGTAGTCGCTGCCGCCCAGCTCCACGCGCGCCACATCGCGCAGCAGCACCATGCGGCCCTGCGCGTCCGCACGCAGCGGGATCTGGCCGAATGCGTCCGGCGTGGTCAGCCCATCGTCACCGGTGACGCTCGCGTTGATGGGCGCGCTGCCCGGCACGGCGCCGCTGCCGATCTCGCCCACGGTGATGCGCGCGTTGTAGCGGCGCACGGCGTCGCTCAGGTCGCCGGCGGTCAGGCCCAATGCGGTCAACTTGTCGGCATCGGGCCAGATGCGCATGGCGTATTCCGCATCGAACAACTGCGCGGTGCCCACGCCTGGCACGCGGCGCAACTGCGGAATCAGATCCGACGAAGCAAGGTCGCCCAGGTCGATGCCGTCAAAGCGGCCACGCTCGGCCGTCAGCGACAGATACATCATGTAGTTCTCGGCCGCCTTCTCGATGCGGATGCCATTGCGGCGCACGACCTCGGGCAGGCGTTCCTCGACGATCTTCAGCCGGTTCTGCACCTCCACCGCGGCAAGATCGGGGCTCGTGCCCTGCGTGAACGACAGGTTGATCGACACATTGCCCGCCGCATCGGACGACGACGACATGTACAGCAGCCCAGGCGCACCGTTCATCTCGCGCTCGATGATGGCGGTGACGGCACTCTCCACGGTGCGCGCCGACGCGCCCGGATAGTTGGCCGAGATACTGACGTTGGGCGGTGCAATGTTCGGGTACTGCGCCACGGGCAGCTTGGGCAGCGCAAGAACCCCGGCCAGGATGATGGCCAGCGCAATCACCCAGGCAAAGACCGGGCGGTCGATAAAGAAGCGCGCCATGGTCAGCCCTTCTTCGGCTTCGTGTCGGCGCTCGGTGCAACGGGCACCGGCTTGACGGCCATGCCTGCTTCCAGCGTCTGCATGCCCGGAATGGCGAGGCGCTCTCCGCCGGACAGGCCGCTCGTCACCAGCCATTGGTCACCGGCCAACGTTTGCGCAGCCACGGGACGCACGGCCAGCGTATTGTCGGCCTGCACCACAAACACGGATGCCCCCTGGCGGTCGCGCTGCAACGCGCCCTTCGGCACCGTCACCGCGCCCTGCTGCACGGCGTGCGAAAGCTTCACGCGCACGTACATGCCGGGCAGCAGCAGGCCGTCGGGGTTGGGCAGCACGGCGCGCATCGAGACGTTGTCCGTCGCACGGTCCACCGCCAAGTCGGAGAACAGCAGCCTGCCCGGGCGCTCGTAGGCCACGCCGTCGCTCAGAATGACCTGCACGCCGATGTCCTGACCGCTCAATGCGGCGGCCTGGCCCTTCTTGAGCGCGCGCTGCAAGGCCAGCACTTCGGCAGCGGGCTGCGCAAAATCCACGTAGATCGGATCGATCTGCTCGACGGTGGTGAGCGGCGTGGCAGCGTCTTCCTTGACCAGCGCACCTTCGGTGACCTGCGCGCGGCGCGAGCGGCCGGCAATCGGGGCCGTGACGGTGGCATAGCCCAAGCGCAGCTGGGCGGTTTCCAACGCGGCACGGCTGGAGACCACGTCTGCGGCGGCCTGACGTTCGGTGGCTTGCGCTTCGGCGTATTCCAGCTCGCTCACGGCGCGCGTGGCGGCCAGTCCCTTGTAGCGCGCCGCCTTGTCGCGGGCGATGGCGAGTTGCGCCTGCGCACGGGCGAGCGCGCCTTGCGCGGCGTCCACCTGCGCCTTGAGCGGCGCGGGGTCGATGCGGAACAGCACCTGGCCGGCCTTGACCACCTGGCCTTCTTCGTAGGCGCGCTTGAGGACGATGCCGTCGACGCGCGCACGCACTTCCGCCGTGCGATATGGCTCAAGCCGGCCCGGCAATTCGGTCACCAACGGCGCATCGGAGCGCTGTGCAACGGCAAACTCGACCTCCGGCGGACCAGCGGGCTTGGCGGCCTCATCCGCATGCTTGCCGCACGCCTGCAACACAGCCAGGGCGCACGCGCACAACAACCACCGGGACGAACGGTAACGACGGAACAACACGGAGAACATCATGAGAAAGGGGGCTGGGCGCGACCGCGCCCGAGGTCTTGAACGAAGCGAAGCGGAAGGCTAGCACGCACATCCGCCGCGACCTGACCGATTGATTTCCCAGTCTGATCAAGACCTTACGAAGCGCGCAAGACCGCAGTCGCCTGATGCCGTTTCGGAACGTCAGCTCAGAAGACGCGACCCAGCTGCAGGTACACGTTCCACACGCCCTGCGGCGCCACCGCAAAACCGAAGTACAGCGGCCCGATCGGGCTGTTGCCGCCGACGAATACGCTGCCGCTCTTCAGGTAAGGGCCGGTGCCGAAGTTGTTGCGCAGCTGCCAGACGTTGCCGGCCTCCGCGCTGGCGCCGAACACCGGCGCGCGCAGGCCGAGCAGATCGTCGACGCGCAGGTCGTACAGATACGTCAGGCGGCCGTACAGCATGTACTGACCGTTGAACTGATCCTGCGCGTAGGCCGACAGGTGCTGGAAGCCGCCCAGGAAGAAGCCTTCGTTGGCGCCGTTGCCCGTGTTGCCGCCGTTCTCCCGCGTCGGGCTGTTGACGCCAAACTGGCCCGCCCCTTCCAGCGCCACATTGAAGGTGTGGCGGCCATAGCTCGTGGCCCACAGGCCCTTGGCCTGCGCGGTGTTGAACTTCTTGTCGAGCGAACCGAAGCCCGCTTCCACGCTGCTGTAGAAGTAATAGCCGCTGCGCGGAAACAGCGGGTCATCCAGTTGATCCAGGGTCAGCTGGGCGCGAAAGGCCGGCTGCTTGGCGCGCAGTGTCGGCAGATCGAGCGCCCCTTCCTCCGTCAACGCCAGATAGTTGAACGCCGCGCTCTTGCTCATGTAGTTCACGCCCAGCCGCAGTTCGCCCTTGCGGCCGAGCGGAATGCCGAGGTCGACGCCGGCACGCGCGGTTTCCATGGTGATGCTGTTGAACGGCTTGGCCTCCTTGGTGGGTGCCTCGTCGTCAAAGTAGAGATCGGAGCGGCGGCGCGAGTACTCGGCATACGGCGCCACGTAGAACCCGCGCGCCTGCCACAGCGGCTGGCGCAGCTCGGTATGGATGCTCGCCCGGTTGCTGCCGAGCACGATGTCGTTGCGCCACTCCAGCCCGCTCTGCGTGAGCCACGGATACCGATGGCCGAGGTTGACGTTGAACGCGCCGCGCCCGTCGAAGTTGGTCGACATACCCAGCCCGAACAGGAAGAACTGGTTGCCCCAGGACTTTTCGTGCGCGTCGATCTTCAGCGTATGCACGCCGTTCTGTTCCACCAGCTGCTGCGTGACGGTTTCGAAGTCGCCCGTGGTGGCCAGCGCTGACAGCTCGCGATTCAGCGCCTCGGCGTCATACGCGTCGCCTTCGCGCACCTTGATCAACTGACGCACCCGCGCGGGCGGCACACGGCCGCTGGTGGTCACGTCGATGGCGTCGATGCGCGCGCCCGCCACCAACGTGCCCTGCGGCTCATGGGCGGTGCGGTACGCGGCATACGCCTGCGGCGACAGCGACAACGCCGCCAGCTTCGCCTCGACGCCCTGCGCCGCGCGCTCCCCCTGCAGCACCCCCTGCGGGCCCTTGGCGAAATCGGTGAACGAAAGCTCCGAGAGCTGCGGCTCGATCAGCACATCCTTGCCGCGCAGCAGCGCCTTTTGCGCCCGCACGTTCTGGCCGACGAGGATGGTGATCATCTGCTGCGTCACCGCTGCCGGCGAGGCCAGGTCTTCCGGCCGCTGCAAGTCCGACCCGATATTGACGGCGATGATGATGTCCGCGCCCATGTCGCGCGCGAGCTGCACAGGCAGGTTGCTCACGAGGCCGCCATCCACCAGCGTGCGCCCGCCCACCTCGATGGGGGCGAACAGGCCCGGCACCGCCATGCTGGCGCGCATGGCCAGCGGCAGCGAGCCGTGGTCGAGAATCACCCCGTCGCCCGTGGCCAGATCCGTCGCCATGGCCTTGAACGGAATCGGCAGGCGCGAGAACTCGATGTTGTCGGGCCACTGCGCCGTCCAGTTCTTGAGCAGCGCCAACAGGCGGTTGCCCTGTACCAGCCCGGCCGGCAGCTTGAGCCTGCCGTCGCCATAGCCGGCGGACAGCCCGATCGGATACTGGAAGTCATCCTCGCGCAGCGACTGCGGCAGCTTGGCCCGATCGTTGCGATCGAAGGCGATGTCGCTCAGGTCCACCTGCGAGAGCTTCTGCTCCAGCGCGTCCGCACGCATGCCGCTGGCGTACAGGCCGCCCACCACGGCGCCCATGCTCGTGGCGGCAATCACGTCCACGGGAATGCGCAGGCGCTCCAGCATCTTCAGCACGCCAATATGCGCATAGCCGCGCGCCCCGCCGCCCGACAGCACCAGGCCGATACGCGGCCGCGTCGATTCGGTGTTCGCCTGCGATGGCGCTGCCGCGGTCTGGCCATGCACGGCAGGCGACAGCGTCGCCAATGCCACAAACACGGTGACCACGGCGGACGCCAATCGGCAGCCGTGGCGGCGAAGCAGGAAGGCCGTCAGAAAAGCCATGGATGGAGGGCGAATTGGAGTGGGTCGGGGGTGGGTAGGCAGCGCTGCAGGCGCAATGATTCCACAACCCGGATTTACCCGGTGCAATTGCTTGCGCCGCGCCATACCACGCACCGGCGCCGATGAATACTTTTCAGGTCGAAAGTGACAGAATATTGCCGGGACCCGGGCACGCTTGTTCCTACAATCCGCGGTTGCCCCTTAAAAAAGGGGCGACAGAAGACGTTCGGTATCGAGAAGAACTGAAACGCCCAAACAGGAGGAGATCAAGATGTGGAATCAAGTCTATGACCCGCTCGGCAGCGCCGTGTGGTCGACCATCGCAGCCGGGATACCGGTGGCGGTGCTGCTGTGCTCGCTGGCGTTCTTCCATATGCAGGCGCATCTGGCCGCGGGCCTGGCGCTGATTGTCGGGGTGGGGATCGCCTCGTTCGTGTTCGGCATGCCGACCGCGATGGCCGGCAAGGCCGCAGGCCTGGGCATCGTCTCCGGCCTGTTCCCGATCGGCTGGATCGTTCTCAACATCATCTTCCTGCATCGGCTCACCACCTTGAACGGGTCGTTCAAGGTCTTACAGAGCTCGATTTCCGGCATTACCGAAGACCGCCGCCTGCAACTGCTGCTGGTGGCGTTCAGCTTTGGTGCCTTCTTTGAGGGCGCAGCGGGCTTCGGCACGCCGGTGGCTGTCACGGGCGCCATCCTGATCGGCCTGGGCTTTTCGCCGCTGGCCGCGTCGGGCCTGGCGCTGATTGCCAATACCGCGCCGGTGGCCTACGGCGCGCTGGGCGCACCGCTCATCGGGCTGGCTTCCGTTACGGGGCTGGACTTGCTGCAGCTCTCGGCCATGGTCGGCCGCCAGCTGCCGTTCTTCTCGGTGCTGGTGCCGTTCTGGCTGATCTGGGCGTTCGCGGGCTTCCGCGGCATGCTGCAGATCTGGCCGGCGATCCTGGTGGCGGGCGTGTCGTTTGCCATTCCGCAGTTCCTGGTATCGAACTTCCACGGCCCGTGGCTGGTGGACGTGATTGCGGCGCTGGTGTCGATGGGCACGCTCACGCTGTTCCTGAAGGTGTGGAAGCCCAAGACGATCTGGACGTCGACCGCCCTGCGCAACCGCGAAGACAACTCCCGCGTCGACCCCGAAGCCGCTGCCGAAGCCCGCGAAGCCACCACGGCCACCAACGGCAAGATCACGCGCGTGCAGGCATGGCTGCCGTGGGTGATCCTGACGGTGTTCGTCTTCATCTGGGGCGTACCGCAGTTCAAGGCGTTTGCCGACGGCCTGTGGGCCTTCAAGTTCGCCATCCCGGGCCTCGACAAGATGGTGCTCAAGGGCCCGCCGGTGGTACCCAAGGTGATTGCCGAAGGCGCGGTCTTCAACTTCAACGTCCTCTCGATGGCGGGCACGGGCATCCTGGTATCGGCCCTCGTCGGCGGGCTGCTGATGGGCTACTCGCTGCCGCGCATGGCGAAGGAGTACTGGAACACCATCAAGCTCACGCGCTATTCGCTGCTGACGATCTGCGCGATGTTCGGCATCGGTTACCTGACGCGCTACTCCGGTCTGGACGCGACGCTGGGCCTGGCCTTTGCCCACACGGGCGTGCTGTACCCGCTGTTCGGCACGATGCTCGGCTGGCTGGGCGTGGCGCTCACCGGCTCGGACACGGCATCGAACGTGCTGTTCGGCGGCCTGCAGAAGACCACGGCCGAACAGCTTGGCCTGTCGCCGATCCTCATGTCGGCAGCCAACAGCTCGGGCGGCGTGATGGGCAAGATGATCGACGCGCAGTCCATCGTCGTGGCGTCCACCGCCACCAAGTGGTACGGCCACGAGGGCGACATCCTGCGCTACGTGTTCTTCCACTCGCTGGCGCTGGCCTTCCTGGTCGGGCTGATGATTACCCTGCAGGCCTATGTGGAGCCGTTCACGCGGATGGTGGTGCACTGAGCCCCCGCTCCGACGGAACCCGAAAGCCGCTCAACCGAGCGGCTTTTTTCATGCAAAGCCGACACGTCGAGCGAAAAGCCTCGCAAGTCGGGTTCCGAACTCCAACGGCGGAGCAAAAAGCCTCAAGCGTCGAGCTCCGAGCTCCACTCGCCGAGCAAAAAGCATCATATGTCGAGCTCTGAGCTCCACTCGCCGAGCAAAAAGCCTCGCGCGCCGAGCTCCGAGCTCCACTCGCCGAGCAAAAAGCCTCACGCGTCGAGCTCCCAGCTCCACTCGCCGAGCAAAAAGCCTCACGCACCGAGCTCTGAGCTCCGACGGCCGAGCGAAAAGCCTCGCACGTCGGGTTCCGAACTCCAGCAGCACAGTTCAAAATCCCACGTGTCGAGTTTCGAACCCCAATCGCCGGGTTCGACAACCTCACGCGTCGCGTTCTGAACCCCAACCGCCGGGTTCAAAACCTCACACGTCGCGTTCTGAACCCCAATCGCCAAGTTCAACAACCCCACGTGTGGCGTTCGGAACCTCAATGGTGGAGTTCAAAACCTCAGGCACGGCGTTCTGAACCCCGATCGTCGAGCCCTGCACGCCGTAAGCCACCCCGCCAACAAGGGCACTTTCACGCGCGTATCATGGGCAGCGCTTCCGCGCACGTCCCGCCCTGGGGCGTCGGTCTCCTCTTCCCCCTGACCCGACATGCTGCTGCGCCGCCTGGAAAAGCTCATCGATCCGTTCCGTCCCCTGCCCGACACACAGCCTCCGGCCAATGTCTGGCGCTTCTACGCCTACTTCCTGCGCGAAGTGCGCGGCGTCTTTGCGTTCCTGCTGATCGTGGGGCTGCTGGGTGCGCTGATTGAAGTCGCGCTGTTCGACTTCCTGGGCCGCATCGTCGACATGATCCAGGCGACACCCGGCCCCGCGTTCTTTGGCCGCCACCGTAACGAGCTGCTGTGGATGGCCTTTGTGGCGCTGATCGCGCGGCCGGTCATCTTCGGGCTGCACGACGTGCTCGTGCATCAGGTCATCAACCCGAACCTGTCGAACCTGATCCGCTGGCAAAACCACCGCTACGTGCTCAAGCAGAGCCTGACGTTCTTCCAGAACGACTTCGCGGGCCGCATTGCCCAGCGCATCATGCAGACCGGTTTTTCACTGCGCGATTCCGCCGTGCAGTCCGTGGATGCGCTCTGGCATGTGGTGATCTACGCGATCAGTGCGATGGTGCTGTTCGCCCGGGCCGACTGGTGGCTCGTGGTGCCGCTGCTGGTGTGGATCGGCTGCTACATTGCGGCCCTGAGCTATTTCGTGCCGCGCGTGAAGGCGCGATCGGTCATCGCCACGGAGTCGCGCTCCAAGCTGATGGGCCGCATCGTTGACGGCTACACCAACATCACCACGCTCAAGCTGTTCGCGCATACGCAGCACGAAGAAAGCTACGCGCGAGACGCCATGGCCGAGCAGACGGACAAGACCCGGCTGTCCGGCCGCATGATCAGCGGCATGGATTTCACCATTACGGCCATGAACGGCCTGCTGATCGTTGGCACGTCGGCGCTCGCGCTGTGGCTGTGGAGCGAGGGCCGGGTGAGTGCCGGCACCATCGCGCTGACCACGGGGCTGGTGATCCGCATCAACAACATGTCGGGCTGGATCATGTGGGTGGTCAACGGCATCTTTGAAAACGTCGGACAGGTGCAGGACGGCATGCAGACCATCGCGCTGCCGCGCGCCGTGATCGACCAGCCCGATGCCAAGCCGCTGCACGTGACGCGCGGCGAAGTGCGCTTCGAGCACGTCGGCTTTCACTACGGCAAGGGCAGCGGCGTGATCGAAGGGCTGGATCTCGTGGTGCGCCCGGGTGAACGGATCGGCCTGGTTGGCCCGTCGGGTGCGGGCAAATCGACGCTGGTGAATCTGCTGCTGCGCCTGTACGACGTGGAGCGCGGCCGCATTCTGGTGGACGGTCAGGACATTGCGGCCGTGACGCAAGAGAGCCTGCGCGAGCAGATCGGCATGGTCACGCAGGACACGTCGCTGCTGCACCGGTCCATTCGCGACAACCTGCGCTACGGCAAACCCGACAGCACCGAGGCCGAGTTGATGCAAGCGGTGCGTCGGGCCCGCGCCGACGAGTTCATCCCGCAGCTATCCGATGTGCAAGGGCGACGCGGCTTTGATGCGCTGGTGGGTGAACGCGGGGTGAAGCTGTCGGGCGGTCAGCGGCAGCGCATCGCGATTGCGCGCGTGCTGCTCAAGGACGCGCCGATCCTGATCCTGGACGAAGCCACGTCAGCGCTGGATTCGGAAGTGGAAGCGGCCATCCAGGAGAGCCTGGAAACGCTGATGCAGGGCAAGACCGTGATTGCCATCGCGCACCGGCTCTCGACCATCGCGCGCATGGACCGGCTGGTTGTGCTCGATGGCGGGCGCATTGTCGAGAGCGGCACGCACGCGGAACTGCTGGAACACGGCGGCCTGTATGCGCGGCTGTGGGCGCATCAGACCGGCGGTTTCGTTGGGGTGGACTGAGCGCTACGACAGGCGGCGGCCGAGCGTCTCGGGCACCATCGCCAGCCCGATCAGGGAGACGAGGCCGCAGCCGATCACGTAGAACGCCGGCGCGTTGGCGTTGCCCGTGAGGTGGATCAGCTCGGTCGAGAAGAACTGCGCAAAGCCTCCAAAGATGGCAATGGCTACGCAGTAGGCGATCGACAGCCCCGTGGCGCGCAGCCGCTGCGGCAGCACCTCGCTCACGAGCACCATGGACGCCGGCGAGGTCATCGACATCGGCACCGACAGGCAGCCGACCACGATCAGCAACCGGGCGAGCGATGGGTCTGCGTTGATGAGTGCGAAGGCCGGATAGATCATCGCGAGCAGTGCAACGCGCGACCACAGCACGACCTTGCGGCGCCCGACGCGGTCGGCCAGCCGCCCCGCGAACGGCGACAGCACCACCTGCACCAGCGCCGCAATGCACGCCGCCCAGATGCCCAGCGACAGCGGCATGTGCAGCACGCTCACGGCGTAGTTGCTGAGGTAGTAGACGATGATGTACGTGGACGACGCCACGCCGATCATCAGCAGGATGCTGGCGACCAGCGCACGACGGTGTTCGCGCAGCAACGGCAGCGTGGCGTCGGCTTCGCGCGTGCTGGGCGGTGCGGCGGTTTCTTCCAGACGGCGGCGGATGATCAGGCCGACCGGGATGACGAGAATGCCGATGACGAACGCCAGGCGCCAGCCCCACGACTCCAGCGCTGCGGGCGCCAGCACGTTGCTCAGCAGCAGGCCGACCAGCGCACCGAACAGCGCGGCCAGCCCCTGGCTGAACGGCTGCCAGCTCGTATAGAAGCCGCGCGAGCGGTCGTCGGCGTATTCCAGCAGCAGCGCAGTCGAAGCACCCATCTCGCCGCCGATGGCAAAGCCCTGCACCAACCGCGCCAGCACGACGAGCATGGGCGCGAGGATGCCGATCTGGGCGTAGGTGGGCGTGACGACAAAGACGAGCGACGACAGGCCCATCAGCCACAGCGTGAGCGCCACGGCGGGCTTGCGGCCTGCGCGATCGGCGTACATGCCGATCAGCAGACCGCCGAGCGGACGCATCAGGAAACCTACGCCAAACGTGGCGAACGACATCAGCAACTGGCCGGTCGCGTTGCCGACGGGAAAGTACAGCCGGCCGATCAGCGTGGCGAAGAAGCTGTAGACCACGAAGTCATAGAACTCGAGGCCGTTGCCGATGGTGATGGCGGCGATGGCGCGCGTGCGCGACAGCGGTTGCGTGTGGACGGTCGCCTGCGCGCCGGCGCGGCCGGCGTACGACGGCGCAGAAGTGTGGTTCGACATGGGTTGTCTCCGAAACTCGTCTTCTTATTTGCGGGGGCGGGCCGGGCTCACGCCCCGCTGGCCTCTTCCGCCAGAACGGCTGCTGCGTTGGGCTTCACGCGCAGATACCACGCGGCCGACATGAGCAGCACCCAGCCTGCGCCAACGTACAGCGCCACGCGCGTGTCTTCCATGGTGCCCAGCACGCCAATCACGAACAGCATGAACGCGATGGCGAGTGCCGGCCCGACGGGCCACAGCGGCACCTTGAACTTAAGCGCACGCACTTCTTCGGCCGACAGGCGACGGCGCATCGCCACCTGCGAGAGCAGGATCATCAGCCAGACCCACACGGTGGCGAACGTGGCGATCGACGCGATGATCACGAAGACGTTCTCGGGAATCAGGTAGTTCAGCACCACGCCGCACAGCAGCGCGCCGGCCATGAACAGCACCGTCACCCAGGGCACACCGTGGCGCGACGTGGCCGCAAAGATGCGCGGCGCCTGGCCCTGCTCGGCCATGCCGTACATCATCCGGCCCGCGCCGAAGATGTTGCTGTTGATGGCCGAGATGGCTGCCGAAATGACGATGAGGTTCAGGATTGCCGCCGCAGACTGGATGCCCAGTCCCGAGAAGATCTGCACGAACGGGCTGCCCTGGCCGTCGATGCCCGTCCACGGGAAGATCGCCATCAGCACGCACATGGTCAGCACGTAGAACAACAGGATGCGCGCCGGCACGGCGTTGATGGCCTTGGGGATGACCTTGTCGGGGTTCTGCGCCTCGCCGCCAGTGATGCCGATGATCTCGACGCCGCCATACGCAAACATCACCACGGCAAACGACGCCACGAGGCCGCCTACGCCGTGCGGCAGGAAACCGCCGTGCGACCAGAGATTGCTCAGGCCCGACGCGTGCTCGCCGTTCATCTTCACGCCGAGGAACAGGATGACCGTGCCGCCGACGATCATGGCGCCGATCGCCACGATCTTGATCAGCGCGAGCCAGAATTCCATCTCGCCGAACACCTTGACGTTGCAGAGGTTCAGGCCGCAGATGAGCATGACGATGCCCAGCACCCAGATCCATTGCGGGACCTCGGGAAACCAGAAGCCCATGTAGATGCCGAAGGCGGTCACGTCGGCCAGGCAGACGATCACCATTTCGAGGATGTACGTCCAGCCGGTGAGAAAGCCGGCGAGCGGGCCGAGGTTGTCGCGCGCATAGCGCCCGAACGAGCCGGAAACCGGCTGGCGCACCGCCATCTCGCCGAGCGCGCGCATGACCATGTAGACGGCTGCGCCGCCGATGATGTACGCGAGGATCACGGCCGGCCCGGCCAGCTGGATGGCCGACGCCGAGCCGTAGAAAAGGCCCGTGCCGATGGCCGAACCGAGCGCGAGAAAGCGGATATGCCGCGCGCGCAGGTTGCGTTGAAGGTGTTCCAAACTGTCTCCTCTTTATGTCGGCGAGGCTGTCCGCGCAGATCGGGGCTCGACGCATGCGCTAAGCGGACCGGAATTCACATACAGACAACATCGCTTTGATCGATATGTTGTTGTATATACATCATGAACGGCATTGGGGTATTCCCGAGGGCCGTGGTGCCCTCTCGTTGGCGAGCGGGTCAAGAAAAAAGGCGGACATGCGTCCGCCTTGGATTTCGCTGGCCGTGCGGCACGAGCGCTACACCCAACCCATGCCGCCGACCAATGCCCCTAACCCAACCAGCACGAGCGGGTGGACACGGGTGAAGGAGCACGCCACGACCGTCGCCACGGTCAGCGCGATGGTGCTGAAGCTGCTGTCTGCGGCGCGTGCGAGCACCCAGCCGGTGGAGAACAGCAGGCCGATCGTCAGCGGTGCCAGGCCACGGCGGACCAGTGCAATCCACTGTGCGTCGGGCTTGCGGTCCATGACGCGCGCGATGACGGCAGCAATCACGCACGATGGCCCGCAGATGCCGACCAGCGACGCAATCGCTCCACCGAGGCCCGCCGCCTGCCAGCCGAACAACTCCACGAACAGCACATTGGGGCCCGGCGCCGCCTGCGAGATGGCATACATGGCGCTCAACTGCTCGCTTGTCATGTAATGCCGCGTGTCGACCAGGAAACGGTGCATGTCGGGCAGCGTCGAACTGGCCCCGCCGATGGCGAGAAACGACAGCACGAGAAAGTGCCAGAACAGGTCGAAGACGGTGGTGAGATAACTCATCGCATTGCCCACCATTCGAGCACGAGCGCGAGCGGGATCAGTACCAGCATGACCGGGAGCAACGGCCACTGCAGGACGCCAATCGTCAGGAAAACCGCCAGGCCGATGCCGAGCGCGCGCCAGGTGCGCGACTGGCCCTGCGCCAGCTTGACCGCCGTTGAGAGCACCAGCCCCGCTGCCACCGCCGCCATGCCCTTGAGCAGGTTCTGCACCACCGACAGCGCGCTGAAGTGGTCGTACAGCATGACGATCAGCAACAGCAGCACCGCGGGCGTCAGCACCAGGCCGGCCATGGCGGCAGCGGCGCCGCGCACCCCGTGAAAGCGGTAGCCGAGCATGACCGAGAGGTTGACCACATTCGGACCGGGCAACACTTGGCCCAGGCTCAGCAGCTCGGCAAATTCGGTGTTGGAGAGCCAGCGGTTGCGATCGACAATGCCGGCGCGCGCAAACGGCAGCACGCCACCGAAGCCCGACAGGCCCATCCGCGCAAACTCGGTGAAGAGCTTGCTGCAGGACGGGATGTTTGCTGCGATGTTGGCTTCAGGCGCGGCGGTCGGATCGCTCATGGGTTCAAGCGGCGTCCGGCGCGGGCTTGGGCAACGAGAGCTTCGGATCGCGCAGCTTGGGCTCCAGCGTCTTGCCCTTGCGTGCGCGCTTGCCGGCGTACGGCTCTTGGGCGCGCGTCGTCAGGGTCTGCTCGACTGCCTTGCCGCCGCGCGGACCGGTGCCCGAGAGCACAAAGCCCGCTGCACCAAAGGCCACCGCCTGAAGCAGCGTTTCGTTCTTCTCCAGCTCCATCAGGATCACGCCACGGCCACCGCTGGCGAGCGTCTTCAACTCGCTGATCTGGAACAGCAGCATGCGGCCGCCTTCGGACAGGCACGCCACGCCGTAAGCGTCCGCCGGCACCGGTGCCGGCTTGTTCGGCTGGTCGCCCTCGTCCAGCGTCAGGAACGCCTTGCCGGCCTTCTGGCGGCCGACCATGTCGCCCACCTTGGCCAGGAAGCCGTTGCCGCCACGCGTGGAGATCACCAGGCTCTGTTCGGCATGGCCCGCGAACGTGTGGGCGATGTGCGTGCCCGGCGCGAGTTCGATCAGCGTCGTCAGCGGCACGCCGTCGCCACGACCGCCCGGCAGGTTCGCCACGGCCACGGAATAGACGCGACCCGTGCCCTTGTCGTCGCGCGTGCCGAAGATCAGCAGCGCATCGGTGGTGCGGCATTCAAACGTGTCGTACAGCGTGTCGCCCGCCTTGAAGGCGAATTGCGTGGCGTCGTGGCCATGGCCCTGGCGCGTACGCACCCAGCCCTTCTGCGAGACGATCACCGTGACAGGTTCGTCGACGACCTTCACTTCGGCAGCGGCGCGGCGCTCTTCCTGGATGAAGGTGCGGCGGTCGTCGCCGTATTGCTTCGCGTCGGTCTCGATCTCCTTGATGATGCGACGGCGCATCATGGTCTCGGACTTCAGCAGCACGTCCAGCTCGCCCTGCTCTTCGCGCAGGTTCTTCAGCTCCTGCTCGATCTTGATGGCTTCCAGGCGAGCCAGCTGGCGCAGGCGGATTTCCAGGATGTCTTCGGCCTGACGATCGCTCAGGTTGAAGACCTGGATCAGCGCGGCCTTGGGCTCCTCGCTCTCGCGGATGATGCGGATCACGTCCTCAATGCGCAGCAGCACCAACTGCCGGCCTTCGAGGATGTGGATGCGGTCTTCGACCTTGCCCAGACGATGGCGCGTGCGGCGCGTGACCGTGGCGAAGCGGTAGGCGATCCATTCGCGCAGGATCTCGGCCAGGCCCTTCTGACGCGGACGGCCGTCCGTGCCGATCATCACCAGGTTGATGGCCGCGCCCGATTCCAGCGATGTGTGCGCCAGCAGCGCGTTGGCAAATTCCTGCTGGTCGATGTTCTTGCTCTTGGGCTCGAACACGAGGCGCACCGGGGCGTCCTTGCCGGACTCGTCGCGCACGGCATCGAGCAGGCCCAGCATGGTCTGCTTCATGGTGAGCTGATCCGGCGACAGCGACTTCTTGCCCGTGCGGACCTTCGGGTTCGTCAGCTCTTCAATCTCTTCCAGCACCTTCTGCGACGAGGTGTTGGGCGGCAATTCGTTCACTACCAGTTGCCACTGGCCGCGCGCGAGTTCTTCGATCTTCCAGCGCGCACGCACCTTCAGGCTGCCGCGACCGCTCTCGTACACCTGCGCAATGTCGGCTGCGGACGAGATGATCTGGCCGCCGCCCGGGAAGTCCGGGCCCGGCATGTACTGCATCAGGTCGGTGCTGGTGAGCTTGTCGTCGCGGATGAGCGCCACGGTGGCATTTGCCACTTCGCGCAGGTTGTGCGACGGGATTTCCGTCGCCATCCCCACCGCGATGCCCGATGCGCCGTTGAGCAGCACGAACGGCAGGCGCGCCGGCAGGAGCTTCGGCTCTTCCATCGAGCCGTCGTAGTTGGGGATGAAATCGACCGTGCCCTGGTCCAGCTCTTCGAGCAGCAAGCGCGAGATGGGCGTGAGGCGCGCTTCGGTGTAGCGCATCGCCGCCGCACCGTCGCCGTCGCGCGAGCCGAAGTTGCCCTGGCCGTCGATCAGCGGGTAACGCAACGAGAAATCCTGCGCCAGGCGCACGAGCGCGTCGTAGGCGGACTGATCGCCGTGCGGGTGATATTTACCGAGCACGTCGCCCACCACACGCGCCGATTTGACGGGCTTGGCATCAGCGCGCAGGCCCATCTCGTGCATTGCGAACAGGATGCGGCGCTGCACCGGCTTCTGGCCATCGGCCACCTCGGGCAGTGCGCGGCCCTTGACCACGCTGATGGCGTAGTCGAGGTAAGCGCGCTCGGCATAGGCGCCAAGCGTGAGCGCTTCGGCCGGCTCGCTGGGGTCGAAGAGGATGTCTTGTTGTTCCATGGAGGCTCAAGCGAAAGCGGCGCGCTTCAACGTGGCGGCGCCGCCGGGATCAATGTTGAGGTACGTTCGTGGCCACGCCGGTGGCCGGGTCCAATACGAGTTCGATGCGTGCGGGCCGGCCCGTGCGGCCCGGCTTGCGCGTGGCGATGACGCCGTTGCCGCTCACGTTCATCAACCCGGGCATGGCGGCGACCGGGTTGTAGTAGCGATAGAACTGCAGCACCGTCTTCACGTAGTTCTGGGTCTCGGCGTACGGCGGAATGTCATTGCCGTGCTTCTGCACCGCGCCCTCGCCCGCGTTGTAGGCGGCCAGCACAAGTTCCAGGTTGCCCGAGAACATGCGCAGCAGATCGCTCAGGTAACGCACGCCGGTGGTGATATTGGTCTTCGGGTCGGCCAGCTTCTGGGCGGCCGAGCGGCGGGCGTCGCCTGTCACGCCGTAGCGCGCGCCGGTGTCCGGAATCACCTGCATCAGCCCGATCGCGCCCTTGGGCGACACGGCCTGCGGGTTGAAACCCGATTCGGCGGCAATCACGGCCTTCACCAGCGCGGGGTCGATACCGTGCTTGCTCGCGGCCTGGCGGATCAGCGGTTCCACCGTCGGCAAGTTCGGATGCTGCAGCACCGCGCGCACCAGGCGCTGGCGCATGCCGGCGGCATTGTCGAGTGCATCGCGCTTGCTGGCATTGAGATAGGCGTCGGCGTCGGGCAGCTCAGTGGCCGGCAGGGCGATGGCGCTGTCGTCCTTGGCCTTGTCGTCGCCCTTGCTCGCCACCGCCGCGCCTTTCATGAACAGCACGTAGCGATCGTCCAGCCGTTCGGCAGCGAAATGCGCGAGACCGTTTTCATCGATGTAGCCGTAGACGTCCGCGCGCGCCGGCTGGCTGGCCACCAGGGCCAGCGCCGTCAATGCGAATGCGAAACGTACGGAAAGCTTCATCGTTGTCGGTTTGCGGTCAGATATCGGCTTCGACTTCGTTGCCGCGCGCTTCCAGCCACGTGCGGCGTGCACCGGCTTCGCCCTTGCCCATCAGCATGTTCATCATGTTGATGGTCTGGTCTTGGCCCAGTTCGCCTAGCGCCACAGGCAGCAGGCGGCGCGTGTCGGGGTTCATGGTGGTTTCCCAGAGCTGCTCGGCGCTCATTTCGCCCAGGCCCTTGAAGCGGGAAATCTGCCAAGCGCCTTCCTTCACGCCGTCCTTGCGCAGCTTGTCTTCAATGGCTTCCAGCTCGCCGTCGTCCAGCGCGTAGAGCTTCTGCGCGGGTTTCTTGCCACGCGCCGGGGCATCGACACGATACAGCGGCGGACGGGCCACGCACACGTGCCCCCGATCGATCAATTGCGGGAAGTGCTTGAAGAACAACGTGAGCAGCAGCACCTGGATGTGCGCGCCGTCCACGTCAGCATCGGACAGGATGCAGATCTTGCCGTAGCGCAGGCCCGACAGGTCGACCGTATCGTTCGGACCGTGCGGGTCCACGCCGATGGCGACTGCAATGTCGTGCACTTCGTTGTTGGCGAACAGGCGGTCGCGCTCGGTTTCCCAGGTGTTCAGCACCTTGCCGCGCAACGGCAGGATGGCCTGGAATTCCTTGTCGCGGCCCATCTTGGCCGAGCCGCCGGCGGAGTCCCCTTCCACCAGGAAGAGTTCGTTGCGGGTGACGTCGTCGGATTCGCAATCGGTCAGCTTGCCGGGCAGCACGGCCACGCCGGAGCCCTTCTTCTTCTCGACCTTCTGTGCGGCACGCGTGCGCGCCTGCGCCTGCTTGATGACGAGTTCGGCCAGCTTCTTGCCGTGATCGACGTGCTGGTTCAGCCACAGCTCCAGCGCCGGGCGGCTGAAGGTCGACACCAGCCGCACCGCATCGCGGCTGTTCAGGCGTTCCTTGATCTGCCCCTGGAATTGCGGGTCGAGCACCTTGGCCGACAGCACGAACGAAGCGCGCGCAAACACATCTTCGGGCATCAGCTTGACGCCCTTGGGCAGCAGCGCGTGCATCTCGACAAAGCTCTTCACGGCCTGGAACAGGCCTTCGCGCAACCCGGATTCGTGCGTACCGCCCGCGGGCGTGGGGATCAGGTTGACGTACGACTCGCGCACCGGCGAGCCCTCTTCCGTCCAGGCCACCACCCACGACGCGCCTTCACCGAAGGCAAAGCCTTCTTCGCCCGGCTTGTCGGGGTCGGCAAAGTGCTCGCCTTCGAACAGCGGGATCACCGGCTCGCGAGTTGGCCCCTGAGCGCTGCCCTGCGCAAGCGATTCGATCAGATAGCCGCGCAGGCCCTGGTCGTATTGCCACTCGAGCGTCTCGCCGGTTTTTTCCAGCGTGAGGGTGACCTTCACGCCCGGCAGCAGCACGGCCTTGCTGCGCAGCAGACGCTGCAGTTCGGCCTGCGGGATGTTCTCGGAATCGAAATACTTGGGGTCCGGCCACGCGCGCACGCGTGTGCCGCTCTTCTTCTCGCCGCGTTCGGCCTTGCGGGTGGTCAGGGGCTCGATGACATCGCCGCCGGAGAACGCGAGCGTCGACACATTGCCGTCACGCCAGACCGTCACTTCCAGCCGCGTCGACAGCGCGTTCGTGACCGACACGCCCACGCCGTGCAAGCCGCCGGAGAACGCGTATGCGCCGCCGCGGCCCTTGTCGAACTTGCCGCCGGCATGCAGGCGCGTGTAGACGATCTCGACCACCGGCACGCCCTCTTCGGGGTGGATGCCGACAGGAATGCCGCGCGCATCGTCTTCGACGCTCATGCTGCCGTCCTTGTGCAGCGTCACGGCGATCAACTTGCCGTAGCCGCCCAACGCTTCGTCAGCGGAGTTGTCGATGACCTCCTGCATGATGTGCAGGGGATTGTCGGTGCGCGTGTACATGCCCGGCCGTTGCTTGACCGGTTCCAGGCCCTTGAGGACCTTGATCGACGATTCGCTGTATTGGGAGGTTTTGCTCATGGAAGGCGGAAAAACTGACCAGGCTTGGGTCTGTCGCCAAGCACCGGGAATGCAGCGCGCATTGTAAAGGAAGCTGTCCTGAACAATGCGGAGGGATCGTCAGCGTCGGGATGCGCGCGAAAACTCACATTCGCCCGACATCCCGCTGACATATTGCGTGGTTATTGCAGCGTCACACCGTGCCGGCGCGCTTGGCTTCGAGGGCTTCCCAGCGCTCCAGCGCTTCCAGCAGCTCCAATTCGATAGCCTCGTGGCGCTCGGCCAGCTTTTGCGCACGCTCCGGGTCGCGGCCGTAGATCGTGCCGTCTTCCAGTTCGCCGCCGACCTGCTTCTGTTCCGCCTCCAGCGCTTCGATGGTGGCGGGCAGCGCGTCCAATTCGCGCTGTTCCTTGTAGCTCAGTTTGACCGTGGCGCGCTCGCGCGGCTTGGCGGCTTCGGGCTTCTTCTCTTCGGCGACGGGCTTGGCGGCTTGCGCCATCTGCGCCGCGCGTGCCGATTGCGTCTTCCAGTCCGAGAACCCACCCACGTATTCACGCCAGCGGCCCTCGCCCTCAGCCGCAATCACCGAAGTCACGACGTTGTCGACGAAGGCGCGATCGTGCGAAACCAGGAAAACGGTGCCGCTATATTCCTGCAGCAGTTCTTCCAGCAGTTCGAGCGTGTCGATGTCCAGATCGTTGGTCGGCTCGTCGAGCACCAGCACGTTGGCCGGACGGGCAAACAGGCGAGCCAGCAGCAGCCGGTTGCGCTCGCCGCCCGAGAGCGAGGCCACCGGCGAACGCGCGCGCTCGGGCGGGAAGAGGAAATCGCCCAGGTAGCTCATCACGTGCTTGCGCTGGCCATTGACTTCGATCCAGTCGCTGCCCGGGCTGATGGTGTCGGCAAGCGAGCGGTTCAGGTCCAGTTGCGCGCGCATCTGGTCGAAGTACGCGACCTGCAGGTTGGTGCCGTTGCGCACCGTGCCCGAATCGGGCGCCAGTTCGCCCAGGATCAACTTCAGCAGCGTGGTCTTGCCGACGCCGTTGGCGCCGAGAATGCCCACCTTGTCGCCGCGCATGATGGTGGCCGTGAAGTTGTCGACGACGGTCTTGTCGCCATAGCGCTTGGTCACGTCGATCAGCTCGGCGACGATCTTGCCCGAGCGGTCGCCCTGCGAAACCTCCAGCTTCACGTTGCCCTGCACGTCGCGGCGCGCCTGACGCTCCACACGCATCTGCTCCAGCCGCGCCACACGGCCGACGCTGCGAGTACGGCGAGCTTCCACACCCTTGCGGATCCACACTTCTTCCTGCGCGAGCAGCTTGTCGAAGCGGGCATTTTCCAGCGCTTCGGCTTCCAGTTCCTGCGCCTTACGCGTCTGATACGCCGTGAAGTTGCCGGGGTACGAGCGCAGCTTGCCGCGATCGAGTTCGATGATGCGCGTGGCCACACGGTCAAGAAACGCCCGGTCGTGCGTGATGAACAACACGCTGCCGCGGAAAGCCAACAGCAAGTCTTCGAGCCAGCGGATGGAGTCGTAGTCGAGGTGGTTGGTAGGCTCGTCCAGCAGGAGAATGTCGGGCGCGCCCACCAGCGCCTGGGCGAGCGCCACACGCTTGGTCAGGCCACCCGAAAGCGAACCGATGCGCGCGCCGGGCTGCAGGCCCAGCTGGGCGATGGTCGTTTCGACGCGCGTGCGCAGCTGCCACGCGTCTGCCGCTTCCAACTGGGATTGCAGCGCCTGCAGCCTGTGCAGCGCGTCTTCATCGTGGGAATCGCCCATCGACGTGATCAGCGCCTCGTATTCAGCCAGGAGGCCGGCGGCATGCGGCACACCCATCGCCACGGCTTCGGCCACGGTCTGTTCGGGGTCGAATTCTGGCTCTTGCGGCACATAGGCTGAGGTCACGCCGCTCTGGCGGGCGATCAGGCCGTCATCCGGCGACGTCGTCCCCGCCACGATCTTGAGCAGCGACGACTTGCCGGTGCCGTTGCGGCCGATCAGGCCAACGCGCTCGCCGGCCTCCAGCGAGAAATCAGTGTGGTCGAGCAGCGCCACGTGGCCGAACGCCAGTTGCGCATCGGTAATGGAAAACAGGGCCATGCTGGAGTGAAAAAGGTGCGGGCCGCGTACGGCCGGAAGGCGCGTATTGTAGTCGCCCCGCGCGTCGCCCACCGGCGGGATTGCGCTTGCAGATGCTGGTGCTATAACGCTTGTGCCGCCGGACTCGCCTTTTCCGGCCGCGCCATCCATACCGTTACGAAAGGGGGAATGACGATGCGCGGACTCTTCGGGGTGTTGATCATCTTGATCGTGGCAGGCATTCCGGTGCGGCAGATCTTGCTGCGGACCGGATTCTCACCGTGGTGGGCCCTGCTGGTGCTGGTGCCGGTGGTGAACCTGATAGCGCTGTGGATTTTCGCGTTCTCGAACTGGCCGCGGCAGGCGTCTCAGCCGGGCAACGTGCTGCCGAATCAGAATTGATCCACGCAGAAACATGCGAGCGCCAAAGAAAAACGGCCCGCTTTCGGCGGGCCGGAAGAGTCTCTCCTCGATGCCTTGCGAACAAGACATGGCCGCAGCATAGCGCCCCTGGTCAGTCTCGGGCAGTCAGGACAAACCCGGTAGGGAAAAACGCGTAACGCCAAGCCCAGTGCGGCTTCGCACCGCAGCAACGCATGCTGCGTCAACCATGCACCGCGGGCAAGTTCACTGCACCGATGAAGCAGTGTGGCCGGTGCGCTACGCCCACCCGGTGTGCGCGACGCACCACTGCAAGGCACTCACGGCCGCTGTCTTTTAGAGGCCGAAATCCAGTCGTGCAGCCTGCTTACAACACCAGAAAGGCGCGGGCCTGCAGGTTGCAGCGCCGCGCCGTATCATGCGGCAGGCCCTCCGGTCACGAGCCGGGCATAACGATAACGTGGGCCGCCGATTCTTTCCCGGGGGATACAACCATGCCGTTCTTCAGGCGTGCGCTGCCAGCTGCAGCGCTACTCTTCGCTTCGCTGTCCAGTTTTGCGCCGGGCCCTGTCCTGGCCTCCTCCACGCCGGTGCTTGACCGCATCCGCGACACCGGCGTCGTGCGCATCGCCCATCGCGAAAGCTCCGTGCCCTTCTCGTTCTACGACGCCGACAAAAAGCCCATCGGCTATGCGATGGATCTTTGCCTGCGCGTGGTCGATAAGCTGCGCACCGAACTCAAGCGGCCCGATCTGAAGGTGCAATACGTGATGGTGACGTCGTCGTCGCGCATCCCGACCATTGCCGAAGGCAAGGCCGAACTCGAGTGCGGCTCGACCACCAACACGCGCGAGCGCCGGGAGAAGGTGGCGTTCACCATCCCGCACTACATCGCGGGCAGCCGGATGATCGTCAAGACTTCGTCAGGCATCCGCAAATGGGACGACCTGCGCGGCAAGACCGTGGTTTCGACCAAGGGCACCACCAACATCACCGAGTTGCGCAAGGTGAACGACGCGCGCGTGCTGGGCATGAACATCATCGAGGCGAAGGACCACGCCGAGGCCTTCGCGATGGTCGAGGCCGGCAAGGCCGATGCCTTCGCCATGGACGACGTGCTGCTCTACGGCTTTCGCGCCAACGCCAAGACCCCGGGCGACTACGCCGTCGTCGGCGACATGCTGACGGTCGAGCCCTACGCGATCATGCTGAGCAAGGACGACGCCGAGTTCAAGCGCCTGGTAGACCGCGCGATGACGAACATCATCCTCGACTATGACGCTGAGAAGCTCTACAAGAAGTGGTTCCAGCAACCGATTCCGCCGCACAGTGCCAAGCTGGATATCCCGATGAGCTTTTTGCTGCGCGACTCGTTCAAATATCCGAGCGACAAGGTCGCTGATTAAACGGATCAGCGCGCAGCATCAACGCCGCCGTGATGCACGGCGGCGTTGTTGTTTGTGCAGTCAGCGCTGGGGCCCGAGCATGGGCTTGTTGAGCATGCGGGACAGGACGGCTTCGGGCGCATGGGTGCGATCGGCAATGGCCGTTGGATCAAGATAAAAAGTCTGCTCCATCATCGCCCGGCCGCGCATCGCCGCATGCAGGGCTTGATCGCTGAAGACGATCCACGTCGCCCCCGGCGCGAATTCGAACGTCTGCTGTGGAGCCCGGCGCTGATAGACCAGATCCGCTTTCGCGAGATCATGCAACTGCAGCATGCGGTGATCGTATTCGGAGCGCGGGCGCTTGGTGATATGCAGCTTGTGCATCAGCCACGATTGCCCCGGGAGCATGCCGCGCGTTTTTGGCACAAACCGCTGGGCGAAGTCGGCAAAGGGCTCTCCGATGCGCCAGACGCGCGAGGCATCCGGATCGACGTTGTGGAACACCCGCAAGAGGCGCTGGCCGTGCAGTGGGTTCGACGGAAATGCATCGACGTGCAGGCGCGTGTCGTCCTTGCGCCAACTGACCGGCCGCCCCGCAATCTCGGCCGGCCGCAACGAAGTGCCGGCCCGCTTTAGGTGCGGGGCATAGTCGGGAAACAGCGTCAGCACGAGACGCTCGGCAGCATCGGCGTAACGCCGGATCAGCGCCGTCAGATCGCGCAGATCGGCCAGCGGACCGACGGCGCCGCGCACGTTGGCCTCGTCTGCCCGCAGATTGATGTTCTTCGTTTTGCCGTCCGACCAGCGCGCATCCAGAAAGCGCCGCTCAGGCGCCTCAAGTGGAAAGACGAGCGCTGGAAAATGCAGCACATTACCGCGCTCCAGCGCGCACCGCATGGCGGCGGCCTCATCCGCCTTCACCGTGGGTAACCAGTCGCACACCGGCCACGGCACAACCATGTCGATGGCTGGCGGCGTCGCGAGGGTTCGCTCTTCGGAATGGTGGTTGCGCGCCGCCGGCGTGGCGGGCGAAAACGCTTGCATACTTCCCATGAACTTATCAATCGCTTACGTAAGACTTGCGAATGATAGGACGCTCACCACTTCAGTGCATCGTCACGAAACACAACGCATTATGTCGTGCGCGATGTGCCGGAAGTGCTTGCCTGCCGGGGAGGGGAATTCAAAGAAAGTGTTTGACGACCTGCTCTTCCAGGCCGACAAAGCGCACGAGCTGGCGGGAGCCGTCGGGAAACTGCTTGATGACGTGGCCGTCGGGCGTATCGGTGTGACGGAAATAGATCGGCCGATCGATCGTCCCGGGCCGATGCTTGGGGAGCAGGCTTTCCAGCGACGGCTCCACCGTCCACGGATCGTCCCGTTCTTCGGATGTCAGCATGTTGGTCGCCTAGGGGTTTCTGAAAAGGGGTGATGAAGCATAACTTCCGTGAACAATCGTGGAAAGTTCGTAATACTTAAATCTGATTCTTTGACCGATCGTTCGTTCGCTTTAGCGTTTGCTTCATCACAAGAGCGCTTGAACTGTGGGCGGCAACCTACAAAAACCATGGCGTCATCATCGTTTCATATGGCGCCGGTACTGGCTGCGCGTGTGACGCCCGGCCCCGTGGTTCTCTGGTCTTGGTCCCGCAAATTGCGTAGAATCGCGGCTCGCTCGGGCGGCCCTTCGCGTCACCCGGGGGTCGGTCACTCGCCGTAGCACAATGGATAGTGCACGCGCCTCCTAAGCGTGAGATACAGGTTCGATTCCTGTCGGCGGGACCAGCAGATACGACAAAGCCAGGCAGCACGCCTGGCTTTTGATTTCTGAGCCGCACAAAACGACGAGGCCCGCCACACGCGGGCGGGCCTATGGCTGCGGATGGCCCCGGGCGATCTAGGTCAGCACCGGCAACGCTTCGAGCACGAGCAGGCCGATCAACACCCCGATGATCGTCAGCAGCACGCGAATCCCTACTCGCGCGCCTCGAATCACCAGTGGCGCAGACGCCAGTCCAATCACGCCCGCAACGCAAACGGCGAGCAACAGATATAGGTTGGAGAAGGCCATCGGGAATTCCATCATCCGCCCCTTTCCGGCCAAGCGTGGCCGGTCTCTGGAGTATAGGCCGCACGTTCGATCCGGCAAGCGACGGCGCTGACACACGCCGCGCCAGCGGAATTTTTGCGCAGTGCAAAAATTCGTGCTATAGTCCGTGGCTTGGCTGCTTACTGCCGTATTTTTCGGTCCGCGGTTGGCCGATGTGCTGGTTCCGACCGGCGCGCATCGTCTGAATCCCCGCCCGTTGCATGCATGCGCAGCCGATTGCCATTGTGCTTGGCATCGTCTCCGATCTCCCGCGTGGATTCACATCACGCCGAAGGGACCGCCGCCCCACCTCGCTGACCTGTTCAGCTTGAGGCCGGCCCACTCCCCCGCCTTGTCCGTTCTGCAGCCCGTCTGTCGAACCGGCCTTATCCGATTGGCGCCGACGCCCGTGATTAACCGGTCGCCGTATCCCATTTCCGTCGTCTGCATCCGTTGATGTAGCGGCGCGGCAGCCTTACTACCTATTCGACATGACGCAGCCTCAAGACGGCAGCGGCGCCATTGCGCACGCTGAAACCATCAACACCAATACCGAAAACCTGATCGCCGAAGCCGCGACCCGTGCCAGCGCCTTTGCTGCACTGGGCCTGGACGACCGCATCGTCCGCGCGCTGGGCGAAGTCAACTACACCACACCGACGCCGGTGCAGGCCCAAGCCATTCCGGCCTGCCTGTCGGGCCGCGACCTGCTGGTCACGAGCCAGACCGGTTCGGGCAAGACCGCCGCGTTCATCCTGCCGGCCATCCAGCGCATCAGCGAGCAGCCTGAGCCGCAGCGTCCGCGCATGGACGGCCCGCCGCAACGCATGAAGGGTCGCCGCCCCCGCCCGGCGCCGGCCAAGCCGTCGCTGCTGGTGCTCACGCCCACGCGTGAACTGGCCCTGCAAGTGACCACCGCCACCGCACAATACGGCCGCCATCTGCGCCGCATCGTCTGCGCGAGCATCCTGGGCGGCATGCCCTACCCGAAGCAGCTCGACATGCTGGCACGCATGCCGGACATCATCATCGCTACGCCGGGCCGCCTGCTCGACCACATCGACTCGGGCCGCATCGACCTGTCGGCACTCGACATGCTCGTCTTTGACGAAGCCGACCGCATGCTCGACATGGGCTTCTCGGATGACATCGAAGCCATCGTCGGGGCCACGCCGGCCACGCGTCAGATGTTGATGTTCTCGGCAACGATGGACCGCCGCATCGAGCAACTGGCCGAGCGCATGATGCGCGAGCCGCAGCGTATCGAAATCGCCGCAGCCAAGGTCGACCAGAGCCACATCGAAGAGCGCCTGCACTTCACCGACGACATGTCGCACAAGCAGCAGCTGCTGGATCACTTGCTGCGCGATGCATCGCTCAAGCAAGCCATCGTCTTCACGGCCACCAAGCGTGATGCCGACTCGCTGGCCGAGCGCCTGACCGAGCACGGTTTCTCCGCCGGTGCCTTGCATGGCGACATGCACCAGGGCGCGCGTAACCGCACGCTGACGGCACTGCGCCGCGGCCAGTTGCGCGTGCTGGTGGCCACCGACGTGGCCGCCCGCGGCATCGACGTGCCGGACATCACGCACGTGGTCAACTTCGACCTGCCCAAGCAAGCTGAAGACTACGTGCACCGCATCGGCCGTACGGGCCGTGCCGGTCGCAGCGGTATCGCCATCAACCTGGTGAACCACAACGACACGTTCCAATGGCGCCGCATCGAGCGCTTCGTCGATCGCCGCATCGACGCCTCCGTGGTGGAAGGCCTGGAGCCGAAGCGCTCGCCCAAGCCGCGTACCGGCGGCCCGCGTGCCGGTGGCGACCGTGGCGGCTACCGTGGAAACGGTGGCAATGGCGGCGGTTATCGCGGCCAGCGCGAAGGCTACGGCGCGCGCCAAGGTGGCAATGGCGGCAACAGCGAAGGCCGCTTCCAGCGCAGCTTCGGCGGCGACCGCGACGGCTTTGCTCCGCGCCGCGACGATCGCAACGGTAACGGCGGCGGCTACCAAGGTGGCCAACGTGAATGGAACCGCGACGACCGCGCTCCGCGTCAGTCGTACGGCCAAGGCCAGCAAAACCGTGGCGACTGGCAACAGCGCCCCGCCCGTACGCAAGACGGCAACCGTGGTTACGGCAACAGCACCGGCGGCAACGGCGGCGGTTATGGCAATCGTGACGGCAACCGCGAAAGCTACGGCAACCGCGAAGGCGCCCCGCGTCGCTTCGGCGACAACAACGGCGGCAGCCGCTTCGGCGACGGCGGCAACGGCGCGCAGCGTCGCAGCTATGGCAATCGCGACGGCAACCGTGACAGCTACGGCAGCAAGGGCCGTTCGCGCGACTTCGATCGTTGATCGATGAAGGGCTATCCTCTCTGGATGCCCTCCGCAGACAGCCAACAAAAAACCCCACGTCTAACAGCGTGGGGTTTTTGTTTGCGTATTCGACTTGCCTATCCTGTCCAACAAGCTTCCGTCAAAGCGCACAGCTTCGGAAGCCAACAAAGACGTCATCCCGCTCCGGCAGCAAAAAGCCCCGGAAACGCGGATGACGCGCGCGCTGCGGCGTATGGACAGCAGCACCGCGCACCGTCTGCATCGTTTGGAAGTGCGGCGCCGACAAGCTTGCCACCCGGCCGCGCGGCATGCCCGGCACGAAATCCGGATACGGCTCGAACGGCGACGACGTCCACTCCCATACCTGCCCCCAATGGAAACCGGCGCGCCCCTGCACCGCCGCCATCTCCCATTCGTCTTCCGTCGGTAAGCGACGGCCCGCCCAGCGGCACCATGCCTGCGCTTCATACAGGCTCACATGGCGCACGGCTTCATCTCGGTTGATCGTGCGCGCCTGACCATAGCGCAGTGCCTGCCAGGTGCGCGTGGCGGGATCCCGCTGCCAGCCTTGGGGCGCCGAACGCTCTTGCATCATCAGCCACTCCATGCCGGCCGGCGACCACCACTGCGGATGGTCGTAACCACGGTCTTCGATGAACTCGAGGAATTGGCCATTCGTGACGGGTTGCGCATCGATCTCGAACGCGGGCACATAGGTACGGTACGGCGGACATTCGTTGTCGAAGAAGAACCCGTCGGCATCGGGCCAGCCCATCTGGAAGCGACCACCGGGCAACGACAATGTCTGCGCAGCCGGCACGGCCACGGCGGCCAGCGGCGGTTGCCCGGCGGGTTGCAGGCCTAACACCTGCAGCAGGCCGTGCAGATGTTCGGCGCGCAGGTCTTCGTGAAACACCGCCCAGCGAAACGGCTCCAGCGCCGCATCGTCGTCGGTGCCGAGCGTGGCGAGCTTGCGTAGCACGCGGTCGAGCACGTCATGCGCGTACTGCTTGATCGCGGCGATGCCCGGCAGCGTCAGCTCCCAGCAGGCCTCCGGCGGCATGCGGTCCATGTCGAAGAACGTATCGGCACCGTCGAGCGCGGCCGGCAGCGTGGCTTGCCAACGCGCCAGGTCCCACTCCGTTCCGGCGCCGTCTTCGATGGTGTCGCTGCCGTTGCGACGCGGCTCGCGCAGGCACCAGAATTCGGCAAACCAGGCGAGCTGGCCCAGCGTCCACAGCGGCGGGGCGTGATGCTCCACGCGTTCGATCTGCCAGCCGCGCTGCGTGTCGCCAAACGCGGACAACAACGCCAGCGTGCGATTGCGCGCGTCGACAAGGCTGTGCGCGATGCCCTGGCGCGGCAGGCGCCGGCCGTCGGTCCAGTCGGGAAGCGATCCGATGAACGTCGGATCGGGGAGCATGAAGAATTCAGCCATCGCGGCACACCTCGGGCGGGAATCGATCCATTATCGCACCGGCCCGCCTGGTGTTCTGCCGCCCGGCCTAGCGGCCCACGCTCGCGTGGCAGACGGCAAAGTCGCCGCTGACATCAGTCCAGGCATGCAGGTCTTCGAAGCCGGCGTCGGCAAACATCGCGTGCAGGCTCGGCAGGTCGTATTTGACGGAGTTCTCGGTGTGCATGCGTTCACCCGCGACGAAGGCGCGCGCGTGCTTGCCCCACCGCACCGTGACGTCGCGACGCGCTTCCAGATGCATCTCAACGCGGTGCGCCTCTGCCCGGTACAGCGCGACATGGCGCCAATCCCGCACGTCGAAATTCGCACCCAGGAGGCGATTCAGGTTGCGCAGCACGTTCAGGTTGAAGGCCGCCGTCACGCCGAGCGGATCGTCGTAAGCGGCTTCGAGCCGTTGCGCGTCCTTGATGAGGTCGATGCCGATCAGCACGCTGTCGCCCGGAGCCGAAGCGTCGTGCAGGCGCGACAGAAATGCCCCCGCCTCTTCCGGCGTGAAGTTGCCGAGGCTCGAACCGGGGTAAAACCAAACGCGGCGCCCGTCGCCGACGGCATCGGGCAGCACCAGCGGCGCACACAGATCGGCGCCAATGCCGACCATCGGCAATTGCGGATGCTGACGCGCAAGCCCACGCAGCGTATCGCGGAGGAAATCTGCCGAGATATCGATCGCCACATACCGCGACGGTGCCAGCGTGCGGAACAGGCGCGCGGCCTTTTCGCAGTTGCCGGCGCCCAGGTCGATCAACGTGGCACCGCGCCCCACACGCAGCGCGATCTCGGCCGCATGCAGGCTGAAGATGGCGGCTTCGGTGCGCGTCGGGTAGTACTCGGGCAGATCGGTAATCGCTTCGAACAGTCGCGAACCGAGGGCGTCGTAGAAGAACTTCGGGCTGATGCTGGCCGCAGAGGCGAGCAGGCCCGCCTCCGCCTCAGCACGCAGCGCAGCGTCGTCTTCCGTAAAGAGCTGGTAGAAGGTCAAGCCCGCGCCAACGGCGTCGACCGTGGGCTGCGGCTGGATCAAACGGGCCAGCGCGCGGCGGGCATAGGCATCGGCGGACGGCTTGGTGGCCTGCATGGTGTCTCCCGGTGTGGGTGGAACGGCGCGGTGCTGCATGGTCATGAAGGCCTTCGACAGCGAGAAATGTGCCATCGCGCCCATGCCATCACCGCAGGCCCGTGGCGCGCGGATGAAATTGCAGCGTAGACGCCGCTTTGTGACAGCGCCACCGTTCTTTCGCCGGAGGCGGCCACAACGCACCATCTCGCCGTTCGTAAAAATCACCCACGCCGCTGAAAAAACCGCGCACAACGCGCACGCATGCCAATGTTGCGTTTTTGCAGCGCACAATCGGCCTGCTGCGATATAATGCGGACTTCCTCAAAGGGGAGTAGCTCGGGGGTTCTTCAGCCCCAGGCACGATCGTCATGACGAAGCGCACGCTTCCGGTCGTGCCGGCACCAGCAGGTTCCCAACCTGTGCGTGTCGAGCAAGACCTTTGCAACCGGATTTCATGGTCTGCAAAGCGTCTCGCCCCAGCACTCCATGCAGTTCGGTCAACCGATTTTTATTGTTGTTTGACTTGGAGCCACCATGGAATGGTTGTCTGACATTTTCACCATGCAGTTTGCTGCCGCGCTGGCATCGATCATTGTGATCGACCTTGTGCTGGCGGGCGATAACGCCATCCTCATCGCGCTGGCTGCGCGCAACCTGCCCCCCGAGCTGCAGAAGAAAGCCATCATGTGGGGCGCCGCGGGTGCCATCGTCGTGCGCGCCTTGATGACGCTGGCAGTGGTGTGGCTGCTGAAGATTCCAGGCCTGATGCTCGTCGGCGGTCTGGCGCTGGTGTGGATTGCGTGGAAGCTTCTCGCTGACGACGGCCAGGGCGGCGATGAACACGGCGCGGGCAGCACCACGCTGATGGGCGCCATGAAGACCATCATCATCGCCGATGCGGTGATGGGCATCGACAACGTACTCGCCATTGCCGGTGCGTCGCACGGCAGCTTCCTGCTGGTGGTGCTGGGCCTGCTGATCAGCGTACCGGTCGTGGTGTGGGGCAGCGGCGTGGTACTGCGCCTGATCGAGCGCTTCCCGATCATCATCTATGGCGGCGCTGCGGTGCTGGCTTATACGGCGGCGCACATGATCGTGGCCGAACCGGTTCTCAAGGCGTTCTTTGCCGCGCAGCCGCCGCTCAAGTGGGCCGTGTATGTGGTGGTGTTCCTGATCGTGCTGGGCGGCGGTTGGCTGGTGCAACGTCGCCGCCAACAGCCTGCCTAAGGCAGGATCGGCTGACCGGCAAGCACGCGCGCCAGCTTGGCGCGGTCGATGTTTCCGCCGGTCAGCGGCAGGCCGACGCGCTGGCCGGCCACCTGCTCGCGCTGCTGCCATGCCCCCGCCAGGGCTGCGGCGGCAGCGCCCTCGGCCACGTTGTGGGTGGTCGAGAAATACAGGCGAATCGCCTCCGCCACTTCGTCGTCCGTCACCGCAATGATCTCGTCGACACCGGCACGGATGACCTCAAGCGCGTTCGCGTCCGGCGTGCGGCACGCCAGCCCGTCGGCCAGCAGCGTCGACACTGGCGCCGACACCGCCGTACCGCTTTTGAACGACTGCTCGTAGCATCGTGCATGTGCCGACGCGACGCCGACAATGCGTGTCGACAGCCCCAACGCATCGCGCGCCCGTACCGCCGCGCAAATCCCGGAACCCATGCCGATCGGCACGTAGACCACATCCAACGGTGTGGCCTCCAGAAACTCGAGCCAATAGCTCGCCACCCCGACGACCAGATCGTCGTGATACGAAGGGACAAAGTGCAAACAGCGTTCAGCGGCCAGTTGATCGGCCGCCTCGCGGCTGGCCTGGAAGTCGTCGCCCGCTTCGATCAACTCTGCGCCGAGCGCGCGCATGGCCGCGTTCTTCTCCACGCTATTGCCATGCGGCACAACGATGGTCACCGCAATGCCGTTGCGACGCGCCGCCCATGCAATCGACTGGCCATGATTGCCACGCGTCGCGGCGATCACACCGCGCACGTGAGGCTCGCGTTGGCGCAGGGCATGCAGATAGGTCAGCCCGCCCCGAAGCTTGAACGCACCCACTTCGGTGTGGTTCTCATGCTTCACCCACACCGCTGCGCCCATGGCTTGCGAGAGCAACGGCCAGCAATATTGCGGGGTCGGCGAAATCACCGCATGAACCACGCCGGCCGCCGCGCGCAGATGTCGCAATTCGGCGGCCCAGTCCAGCGACGCAGAGGTAGCAGTGAGCGACATGGTTTCTCCAGCTGACAGTTGACGCGATAGGGCCATCTTGCCCTCCCCGCGCGTCTGGCAACATCGACAATTCCCCGCTTTGTCAGCCCAGCTGTGCCGTTCATTCGACCGGGCCAGTTTCCTGACACTGCCGGTACAGTCGACGCCGCGCCGGTCACGTTACAATGCGGCTCACGATTTCAGACGCCCCGCCTCTTCGCCCGCGCTCGCATGAAGCCCTATCTCGACCTGATGCGCCATGTCTACGAACATGGCACCGACAAAGCCGACCGCACCGGCACCGGCACGCGCTCCGTATTCGGCCACCAGATGCGCTTCAACCTTCAGGACGGCTTTCCGCTGGTCACCACCAAGAAGGTGCACATCAAGTCCATCGTCTATGAGCTGCTGTGGTTCCTCCAGGGCTCGACCAACGTGCGCTGGCTGCAAGACAACGGCGTAACGATCTGGGACGAATGGGCTGATGCCGACGGCGAACTGGGCCCCGTCTACGGCTCGCAATGGCGCTCGTGGCCGACGCCCAACGGCGAACACATCGACCAGATCGCCGAGCTGATCGCGCAGATCAAGCGCAACCCCGATTCGCGCCGGCTGATCGTCTCTGCCTGGAACGTGGCGGACATCCCGCGCATGAAGCTGCCGCCCTGCCACGCGTTCTTCCAGTTCTATGTGGCCGACGGCAAGCTGTCGTGCCAGCTCTACCAGCGCAGCGCCGATATCTTCCTCGGCGTGCCATTCAACATTGCGAGCTACGCGCTGCTCGTGCACATGGTTGCACAGCAGACCGGCCTCGATGTGGGCGATTTCGTCTGGACCGGCGGCGACTGCCATCTCTACAACAACCACTTCGAACAGGTGGAGACGCAACTCGCGCGCGAACCGCTGCCGCTGCCGAAGCTGATCATCAAACGCAAGCCCGAGAGCATCTTCGATTATCAGTACGAAGACTTCGAGATCGTCGGCTACCAGAGCCACCCCGCGATCAAAGCGCCGGTGGCCGTGTAACCGTATGACCATCCTCACGCTCATCGTCGCCCGCGCCCGCAATGGCGTGATCGGCCGCAACAACACCCTGCCCTGGCGCCTCCCCGAAGATCTCGCGCACTTCAAGCGCACGACCATGGGCGCGCCCATCGTGATGGGCCGCAAGACGTACGACTCGATCGGCCGTCCGCTGCCGGGCCGTCGCAACATTGTCGTTACGCGCAATGCCAAGCTCGAACTGCCCGGCTGCGAAATCGCGTATTCGATGGAAGACGCGCAGCGCCTGTGTGTGGGCGCCGAGCAGATTTTCCTGATCGGCGGCGCGCAACTGTATGCGGATGCCCTGCCGAGCGCGGATCGCCTGATCGTGACCGAGATCGACGCCGATTTTGAAGGCGATGCGCACTTTCCCGCGCCGGACCCCAAGATCTGGCGCGAAGTCTCCCGCGAGACGCACCACGCGGCAGCACCCAACGATTTCGACTACGCGTTCGTGACCTATGAACGTCCGCCATCGGACGAGCAGTAACGCCAGCAGGCAATAAAAAACGCGCTCAGTTTCGAGCGCGTTTTTCATTTCGGCTGGGGCGATTTATTCGCCGGCAATCGTCATCTGTTCGATGAGGATCGAGCCCGTTTCCTTCGTACCGCGCACCAGCGCATCCGCGCCGATGGCGACGATCTGGCGGAACATCTCGCCCAGGTTGCCGGCAATCGTGATCTCCTCCACCGGATACTGGATCACGCCGTTCTCGACCCAGTAGCCCGACGCGCCGCGCGAATAGTCGCCGGTCACGTAGTTCACGCCCTGGCCCATCAGTTCGGTCACCAGCAGGCCGGTACCCATACGGCGCAGCATGCCGGCAAAATCATCCTGGGGCGTTGTCTTGTCGGAGAACAGCGTCAGGTTGTGCGAGCCGCCCGCATTGCCGGTGGTCTGCATGCCGAGCTTGCGCGCGGAATACGTCGACAGGAAGTAGCCCTCCACCACGCCGTTCTTCACCACATCGCGGCGCTGCGTACGTACGCCTTCCTCGTCGAAGGGCGCGCTGCCCATCCCGTTGAGGACATGTGGGTCTTCCTTGATCTGCACATGCGGTGCGAAGACTTCCTTGCCGAGCGTATCGAGCAGGAACGTCGACTTGCGGTACAACGCGCCACCCGACACTGCCTGCACGAACGCGCCCAGCAAACCTGCCGCGAGCGGCGCCTCGAACAACACCGGGCACTTGCGGGTGGTCAGGCGGCGCGCGCCCAGACGTGCCAGCGCGCGTTCCGCGGCGTATTTGCCGATCGCTTCCGGCGCGGCCAGATCGTCCGGTGAGCGCTTCGACGAGTACCAGTCGTCGCGCTGCATATGCGCGCCCGAACCGGCGATCGGCGCGGCCGAAATGAAGTGACGCGAATATGGGTAGCCGCCCATGAAACCGCGCGACGTGGCCAGCACGAAGTGCGAATGCTGCGCCGAGATGCTCGAGCCATCGCTGTTGCGGATTTTCGGGCTCACGGCAAAGGCAGCGGCTTCCGCGGCGCGTGCGATCTCCACGGCGGCCTCGGCATCGATCATCCACGGGTGATACAGCTGCAGGTCTTGCGGGTGCTTCTCCAGCAGTTCTTCTTCTGCCAGGCCGGCGCAGTCATCGTCGGCGGTGAAACGCGCGATGTTGTAGGCGGCCTCGACGGTGGATCGCAATGCCGCTGGCGAGAAATCCGACGTGCTGGCGTTGCCGCGCTTCTTGCCCAGCATGACCGTCACGCCAACGACCTTGTCGCGGTTCTGCTCGATGGTCTCGACCTCGCCCTTGCGCACCGTGACCGACAGGCCCTGGCCTTCGGAGATTTCCGTCGCGGCATCGGAGGCGCCGAGTTCGCGTGCAATGCGCAGCACATCGGTGGCCATCTCTTCGAGTTGTTCGCGGCGGTAGGCAAACACTGGGGCGGTCTTGGAATCGAGCGTTTGAGACATAGGCAATGGAGGGGAGAAACGGGTGCCGCGATTTTGCCAAAAGCGGGCAAGAACTGGCGGAAACGCCCATCATAGCAAGATACAATGCGCGCCATGAGCCGAGCATCCCGACATAACCCCACGTATCTGCAACCCGTCGTGCGCACCGACATCGGTGACGAGGACGATCCGGATACGCCCAAGAGCAAATCGCAGCGCAAGCGCGAGGTCAACGCCTTGCAAGACCTGGGCGCCGCCCTGGAAGCGCTGCCCAAGGACAAACTCGCCAAGGTGCCGCTGCCTGAAAAGCTGGTCGACGCCCTGCGCGAGGCCAAACGCACCACTGCGCATGAAGGCAAGCGCCGCCAGATGCAGTACATCGGCAAGCTGATGCGCGCGCTGACCGACGAGGAAGTCGAGGCCATCCGCCGCGTCCTCGCCACCTTCGTCGGCGCCTCCAAGGCCGAGACTGCACGCCTGCATGCCATCGAACGTTGGCGCGATCGCCTGATCGCCAGCGACGACGCCATCACCGAGTTCATTGCAGCGCACCCGGATGCCGACGTGCAGGCCCTGCGTACGCTCGTGCGCAATGCACGCAAGGAAGCGCAGCTGGCCAAGCCGCCCAAGTCGTCGCGCGAACTGTTCCAGATGGTCAAGCAGGCCCTGTCCGGCAACGACCGCGACGAAGACGATGCCGATCAACCCGAAGCCGAAGACGACGAAGCATGACAGCCCCTGCCCCCTCCGCGCCGATCACACGCCGCCACGCCGACGAGCTGATCGTCGGTTTTGTGTCGATTTCGGACCGCGCCTCGGCCGGCACGTATCAGGATGAAGGGATTCCGGCGCTGCGCGACTGGTTTGGCGCCGTGCTGTCTTCGCCGTGGCAAGGGGTGGAACGCCTGATTCCGGACGACCAGGCCACGATTGCCGAAACGCTGATCGACCTCGTCGACCATGCCGGCTGCGATCTGGTGCTCACTACGGGCGGCACCGGCCCGACGCGCCGCGATGTGACGCCTGAGGCCACGCTGGCCGTCGCCACCAAGGAAATGCCGGGCTTTGGCGAGCAGATGCGCCAGATCAGCCTGCATTTCGTTCCGACGGCGATCTTGTCGCGCCAGGTGGCGGTGATCCGCGAGACGCCCTCACGTGCTGCGCTGATCATCAACCTGCCGGGTCAGCCGCGCGCCATCAAGGAAACGCTCGAGGGCTTGAAGGATGTGGAGGGCCGCGCCACGGTGCCGGGCATCTTTGCGGCCGTGCCTTACTGCATCGACCTGATCGGCGGCCCGTACATCGAGACGCATGACAGCGTGGTCAAGGCTTGGCGCCCCAAGCACGCTGTGCGCGCAAAACCGCTGCAGGTCTGATTACGGGGCGACGGAAGACGCCAGCGCCTCAGCGTCCGGCGTTTGCGGCACGTCGCGGATGAAGTGCTCGCGGTAATAGCGCAGCTCTTCGATCGACTCGATGATGTCTGCGAACGCCGTGTGCCGCTGGTGTTTCGTAAAGCCCTTGGCAATGGCCGGCTGCCAGCGCTTGCAGAGTTCCTTCAGCGTGGAGACGTCCAGGTTGCGGTAATGGAAGTACTCCTCCAGCTTGGGCATGTAGCGCGCCATGAAGCGGCGGTCCTGGCAGATGGAGTTGCCGCACATCGGCGACTTGCTCTTCGGCACCCACTTCTTGAGGAATGCCAGGAGTTCCGCTTCCGCTTCCGCTTCGGTCGTGGTCGATGCCTTGACCTTGTCGATCAGGCCCGAACGGCCATGCGTGCCCTTGTTCCACGCGTCCATGCCGTCGAGCAGCTCGTCGGATTGATGGATCACCAGCACGGGGCCTTCAGCCAGGATGTTCAGCTCCGAATCCGTCACCACCACGGCCACTTCGATGATGCGGTCGTTCTCAGGGCTCAGGCCGGTCATCTCCATGTCGAGCCAGACCAGGTTGTTGTCGCTCTTGGCAGCAACACGGTTCGGAGTCGAGGGGGATGCGGCGGACGGGGAAACAGGGGTACTCACTGGGGTGCTCACTCAAGGGCCTTGAGAAAATGACTGAAGGCTATAATTTTCGCATATCTGATAGGTGTTTCCCCATATGCCCGCCTTTACCGCTGTCTTCCTGATCGCCCTTGTCCTGATGTCCGCCACGCGCCTGTGGCTGGCCGCGCGGCAAGTCCGTCACGTCGCGCGTCACCGCGATGCCGTGCCCGCGCAGTTTGCCGAGTCGATCACACTGGACATGCACCGCAAGGCCGCCGACTACACCATCGCCCGCACGCGCCTGGCGATGCTGGAAGTGCCGGTTCAGGCAGCCCTCCTGATCGCGCTGACGCTGCTCGGCGGGCTGAACTGGATCAACCAGGCCTGGCTGGGGGTGTTTGGCCCCGGCTACGCGTATGGCGTGGCGCTCATCGCGTCGGTCATCGCGATCAGCAGCGTGGTCGAGTTGCCGTTTTCGCTGTATGCGCAGTTTGTCGTCGAGGAGCGTTTCGGCTTCAACCGCATGACGTTCAAGCTCTGGCTGGCCGACAACCTCAAGGGCCTGGCCATCGGGACCGTGCTGGGTCTGCCGCTGTTGCTGGCAGTGCTCTGGCTGATGGACAAGATGGGCGCGCACTGGTGGCTGTACACCTGGGTCGTGTGGATGGCGTTCATGCTGTTTGTGCAGGCCATCTACCCCAACGTCATCGCGCCGCTCTACAACAAGTTCACCCCGCTGCAGGACGAAGAGATGCGCTCGCGCATCGAAAGCCTGCTCAAGCGCTGCGGCTTCGCCAGCAAGGGCCTCTTCGTGATGGACGGCAGCCGCCGCAGCGCCCACGGCAACGCCTATTTCAGCGGCTTTGGCGCAACCAAGCGCATCGTCTTCTTCGACACGCTGCTCGCCCGGCTGAATCCGTCCGAGATGGAAGCCGTGCTCGCCCATGAACTTGGGCATTTCAAGCGTCATCACATCACCAAGCGCATTGCCGTGACTTTCGTGCTGAGCCTCGGTGCGCTGGCGCTGCTCGGCTGGCTCATGACGCGCACGTGGTTCTACCTCGGTCTGGGCGTGGCGCCCAATCTGTTCTCCGACAACCATGCGCTGGCGCTGATGCTGTTTTTCCTGGTGCTGCCCGTATTCACGTTCTTCATCTCGCCGCTGGCGAGCCTGTCGTCACGCAAGGACGAATACGAAGCGGACGCCTTTGCCGCCGAGCACGCCGACGCCAATCAACTTGTCTCGGCGCTGGTCAAGCTGTTCCAGGACAACGCATCGACGCTCACGCCAGACCCGGTTTACTCAACGTTCTACTATTCGCACCCGACTGCATCGCAGCGCGTGGAGCGCCTCGTGCAGGCCCGCGCGGCATGACGCGCGGCAAACCGGGCCGCGCCCATAAGCAGGCTGCCACTGGCGAACATGGGCTCGTCATCGCCGCGCACGGGCGCCATTACCTAGTCGAACGCCAAGGGGGCGGTTTCCTGCAATGCTTCCCGCGGGGCAAACGCAGCGAATGCGCCGTGGGCGATCGGGTGGTCTATGAAGCCACCGCCGTCGATCAAGGCGTCGTGGTCCGTGTGGACGAGCGCCGCAACCTGCTCTACCGCTCCGATCAGTTCAAATCGAAGGTGCTGGCCGCGAATCTGGATCAGGTCATCATCATGCTGGGCACCGAGCCGAGTTTTTCGGAAGACCTGCTCGGCCGCGCGCTCGTCGCCGCAGAATCCCTCGGCATCACCCCGCTGATCCTGCTCAACAAGATCGACCTGACCGCGCGACTGGAGACGGCTCGCTCACGCCTGGCGCTCTATCGAGACCTGGGCTATACCATCGTCGAACTGACCGTGCACGGCGCGCCGGAAGCCGCGCATGCCGCGCTTGAACCGCACGTGGCGAGGCGCGCTTCGATCCTGATCGGGCAATCTGGCATGGGCAAGTCGTCGCTGCTGAATCTGCTGATTCCCGGCGTGGACGCGCAAACGCGCGAGATCTCCGAAAAGCTCGACTCCGGCAAGCACACCACCACGTTTACGCGGCTCTATCACCTACCCGCAGATTGGGGCCAGGGCGGCGTGCTGATCGATTCGCCGGGCTTCCAGGAATTCGGCCTGCATCACCTCAGCGAAGGGATGCTGGAACGCGCCTTCCCGGAGTTCCGTCCGCGCCTGACCGAGTGCCGCTTTTATAACTGCCGGCACCTGCAGGAACCCGGCTGTGGCATTCTCGGCGCGATGGCCGAGGGCAAGATCGATCCACGCCGTCACCAGCTTTACGCGCAATTGCTGCACGAATCGGAACAGCAGAAGCCTTGGTAACGGCTTCGTCATAAGCTCGTGGAGGGTGGGATGAAGTTGCTGATCAGCAGTCCATCGCTCGGCATGGCGGCGCACTGGCAGAACGTCCTGTCCGCCGCCGGCATTCGCACCGAGCTGCGCAACATCTACTTGAGCAGTGTGGCGGGCGACGTCCCGCCGCAGGATTGCGCAGCGCAGGTCTGGCTGGTGAACCCCGCGCAGGAAGCGCAGGCCCGCGTACTGCTCGAGCAGGCGCAGCACCCGCCGACCGGCCCCGCATGGCGTTGCGCCTATTGTGGAGAGAGTCATGAACCGCAGTTCGCCCAGTGCTGGCGCTGCGGCAAAGACCGCGAGAACGCGGCGTGATTGATCGATTCTTCAGCGGCTAGCTGCCGTGCCCCATCAGCCAAGCCAGACGGCAATCGACAGCATGGCCAGCAGCAGCATCCACAGCACCACCGCGCGCCACACCAAGCCCACCGCTGACTGCAGCGTGCGCACGTTCGGCTCCTGCCCTACTTCCATCGGATAAGCGCCGTCCTCATCGGCAATGCTATCGGCCGAATCGCGTTGCGGAATGGGCGTACCAAGACGCACGCCGAGCGCGCCGCCACCCGCTGCCAGCAGGATGCCGTTCACTTCGTCGTTCCACTTGGCCGCACGGTTGCGCCACGCGTACACGGCATCCTCAAAGTTGCCGACGATGGAGAAGCCGATCGCAGTCAAGCGCGCGGGGATGTAGTCGATGACGAAAAACGCCTGACGGGCGAACAGACCAAGCGCGGGACTGCGTTCCGTCGACGTATCGCTCCAGTGGCGAGCGAGGTATTCAGCGCCGCGGTACAGCACCACACCCGCCGGCCCAATCGGCACCAGGAACCAGAAGAACACGCCAAACACGTGACGATGCGCCGCCACGATCGCGCATTCGAGCGTATGGCGGACGATCTCATTGACCGGCATGTCTGTCGTGTCGCGTCCCGACCATTCGTTGAGCAGCAGGCGCGCGGTGACAACGTCATCGCTGCGCAACGCCTCGTGGATATCGGTGAAGTAGTGGCTGAACTGGCGGAAGCCGAGCGTCAAGTACACCATCAGCACGTTCCACAGGAACGCCAGCCCGAGACTGATCGACGACAGCAGGTAGTGCACCAGCGCCACGACCACCACGGCCGGCAGCGTGACCACGCACCAGGCGAGCACGGCATCGCGACGATGGCCGGTATCGAACCATTCTTCTGCCCGCGCTGCCAGTGCGCGCACGACGTCGTAGATCGGGTTGTCCCGGCTGAGCGCACGGAACTGTTCGAGAATCAGCGCGCAGAGTACGGAGAAAAAAGTCATTGGAAGGGCGTTGCGAAGGCGCGGATTACGCCGTGAATGCGATGTGCAAGACGATAGCACACAGCGTGCGCGCAACAGCGCACAGGAAGCCCATATTCGCGCCGACGCTACGCTGCCAGCAGGTGATAGAGGTTGCGCAGCATGCCGGCCGTCGCACCCCAGATGAAATGATGGCCGGCGTCAGGTGCGTGGTCGGATCGTCCAGACCGTCGATAAGGCATCGCATAGAAACGACGCACCCGGTCTTCCCATCGCAGCTCCCGCACTTGGTGGTTGGCCGGATCCATCAAAAAGGCCAGCGGCACTTCAAACACTTCGGCGACTTCACTGGGGTCCGGCTGCAGGGTGAAATCGGGCGCGAGCAATCCGACAATCGGGCTCACGTGAAAACCCGTTCCGGTGATGTAGTCCGGCAAGCGACCGATGACTTCGATGTGATCGGCACTGATGCCAACCTCTTCCATCGTCTCGCGCAGCGCCGTGTCGACCATGTCGCGGTCAAACTCTTCGCGTCCGCCGCCCGGGAAGCTGACCTGGCCGGCATGTTGGCTAAGCGACGCATTGCGCTGCGTCAGCAGCACCGTGAGCCCCGCCTCGCGCTGCACGAGCGGTACGAGCACCGCCGCCTCGCGCAGCTTAAGCGACGCATCGATCAGGCGGGATTCATCCGTCTGCTCCGGGTGCCAGTCGGGCTGCTTCTGCAACCGCTCGCGCACGAACTCCGCCGTCAGCCGCGAGCCCTCAAGCGCCGGCAACGATGCCTCGGTCGGCACCACCGGCAACTGCTCAGGATCGAACACGGGACGGCGCATCGGATGGGAATGAAGGTTGTGGGCGGAAGACATACATGTGGTCAATCTTCTGCCGCAAAAGAGAAAAAAGGCACCCGAAGGTGCCTTTTCGCAACGCGCGCAGATTACTCCGCAGCGGCTTCCTTGCGCTTGAAGGTCAGCTTCTCCTTGATGCGTGCCGACTTGCCCGAGCGTTCGCGCAGGTAGTACAGCTTCGCACGGCGCACATCACCGCGACGCTTCACTTCGATGCTGGCCAGCAGCGGCGAGTACAGCTGGAACGTACGCTCCACGCCTTCGCCCGAAGAGATCTTGCGAACGATGAAGGACGAGTTCAGGCCACGATTGCGCTTGGCAATCACGACGCCTTCATACGCCTGCACACGCTTGCGGGTGCCTTCAACGACGTTCACGTTGACGATCACGGTGTCGCCAGGGGCGAACGGAGGGATCGTCTTGTTGGCCGTCAGGCGCTTGATTTCTTCCTGCTCGATTTGCTCGATGAGATTCATCTTTTTCTCCTTGACCATCATGCCGGCGTTTTGCCCAGTCGGTAGACCGCGGCCCCGGTAGAGGATGGGAACTTCACTTGGCCGAGCCTTCCGGACTGGAAGCCTCTGACCCCTTTGCCGTTATCGCCGCGGCAGCGAGGAAAACCTCATCGCTGCGGGACAACAAACCCTGCTTGCGCGCCGCCTCGATCAGATCGGGCCGCTTGCGCATCGTGTTCAACAGCGCCTGCTGGCGGCGCCACTTCTCGATTTCGGCGTGATGGCCACCCAGCAAGACATCGGGCACACGCACACCTTCGTACTCTTCGGGCCGCGTGTAATGCGGGCAGTCGAGCAAGCCGTTGACGAAACTGTCCTGCACCGCCGACTGCGCATCGCCCAGCACACCCGGCAACTGCCGCACCACTGCGTCGATGATCGCCATCGCCGCAATTTCGCCGCCGGACAGGACGAAATCGCCAAGGCTGATTTCCTCATCCACGCGACGGTCGACCAGACGTTGATCAATCGCTTCGTAGCGCCCGCACAGCAACGTGAGCGCCGGCAACTGCGCCAGCTCCATCACCCGCTTGTGCGTCAGCGGCTTGCCCTGCGGCGACAGCAGCACCACATGCGACGCCGCCGGGGCTTGCGCCTCATGAATCGCGTCCAGTGCAGCTTCCAGCGGCTTGGCCAACATCACCATGCCTGGGCCGCCGCCGTAAGGGCGATCGTCCACGGTGCGGTAGTTGTCCGTCGTGAAATCGCGCGGGTTCCAGGTGCGTAACGTGTACACCTGCTGTTTGGCTGCGCGGCTGGTGATACCCCAGTCCGTCAGCGCCCGAAACATGTCCGGAAACAGCGAGACGACGTCGAACTGCATCGCCGAATTCTCCGGCCGCATGTTCAGTAATCCAGACCCCAGTCGACGACGATGCGCTTGCCTGCCACATCCACCGACTTCACGTAAACCTCGACAAACGGCACCAGTCGCTCGACCTCGCCTTCACCAACGATACGCAGGATTTGATGCGCACCGTTGTCGATCAGGCCGCTCACCGTGCCAAGCGTTTCCTGCTGCTCGTTGACGACCGTGGCGCCGATCAGATCGACCCAGTAAAACTCGTCATCTTCAGGCTCAGGAAAGTCGGCCCGGCTGACCCACACGGTATAGCCGCGCAGTGCTTCCGCGACATTCCGATCCGGCGCGGCAGGCGAACCCGCCACCACCGTACCGCTGTGCTCACGCGACGTGCCGACGGGAAACACCCGCCAGTCCGCCGACGCCGCTGGCCCGGAAGCAGGCTTGAGCCACCAGGTGCGGGCATTCAGCAGCGCATCGGCGTCGCCGTGCAACTGGACCTTGATCCAGCCACGAATACCGTAGGCCCCACCCACATAGCCCACCTCGATGAGATCGTCGGGGAGGGTCGGATTGGAGCCCGTACCCGGGCGCATGGCTTGCAACCGCTCGGCAACCTTTTGTGAGATTGCCTGCGTTGCAACAGCCACAGGACCGGGCCGTGTCGATCCAGCGCGCGTCACAGCAGGATGTGCTCGGACGGCACCGTCGATCGACCCATGCTAAAACTTAGGCAGCAGCCTTCTTGGCGCTTTGCTTCACCAGACGGGCAACCGTCGGCGACAGTTGTGCGCCCACGCCTTCCCAGTAGGTCAGGCGGTCTTGCACGATGCGCAGACCTTCTTCGCCTTCACCGGCGAGCGGGTTGTAGAAACCGACGCGCTCGATGAAACGGCCATCACGGCGGTTACGCGAGTCGGTCGCAACGATATTGAAGAACGGGCGCTTCTTGGAGCCACCGCGGGCCAGACGGATCACGACCATGGATCTTTTCCTTGAAAAACTGGGTATGCGTACAGAGAAACACGCAAGTATAGCGCAATTTCTCCGACCAAACAAACACTTAGGCGTGACGAAGCGATGTGGCTGGCCGCGCTCGTGGCACGGGCGATACGCAAGGCTGGCGGTTATGCTCGCCGCTTGGCTTGCGGCTGTGCCCGCAGCGCTTGCCAGGCTGCCCGTCGAGTCAGTGCAAGTACCGCCCGGCTTCCATGTCGAAGTGCTCACCGACGCGATGCCGGCGGCACGTGAAATGGCCCTCTCCCCGGCCGGCATTCTTTATGTCGGCAGCCGGGCTGGCAAAGTTTACGCGATGTCGTTGCGGACGCCGGGTGCGCCTGTCCGCGTGGTGGCGTCCGGCCTGCAACTGCCCGTCGGCGTTGCATGGCGTGACGGCAATCTGTATGTGTCGGCCGTTTCGCGTGTGCTCAGGCTCGACGGCATCGACCACCGGCTCGACAATCCGCCGCAGCCCGTTGTCATCACCGACAAGCTGCCGACGGAAACCCATCACGGGTGGAAATTCATCGCGTTCGGCCCGGACGGCAGGTTGTATGTGCCGGTAGGCGCACCCTGCAACATCTGCCGCCCCGATGAAAACCGGTACGCCAACCTCATGCGCATGAACGCAGACGGCAGCAGACTGGAACTGGTGGCGCGCGGCATCCGCAACACGGTCGGCTTCGACTGGCATCCGAGCACGCACGAATTGTGGTTCACGGACAACGGCCGCGATCTCATGGGTGACGACGTGCCAGACGACGAACTGAACCGCATCACCAAGCCCAATCCGCACTTCGGCTACCCGTTCTGCCACGCTGGCGACGTTCCGGACCCGGAATTCGGCGCCGGGCATCCGTGCGGCGACTACGTGCCGCCCGCCGCAAAACTTGGGGCCCACGTAGCCGCGTTGGGTATGCGATTTTATGCAGGCAGCAGCTTTCCGTCGGCGTACCGGAACAACATCTTCATCGCCGAGCACGGGTCGTGGAACCGATCAGCGAAGGTCGGCTACCGCGTCATGCGCGTCGTATTGGACGCGGCGGGCAATGTGACGAGGCAGGAATCATTCGCCCAAGGCTGGTTGCAAGGCGAACAAGCCTGGGGTCGCCCCGCGGATGTGCTCGTGGCGCCCGACGGCAGCCTGCTGGTCTCCGACGACTTGGCTGGGGCGGTGTATCGCATCCACTACACCGGGAAATGACCTCTACGTCGCCTAACGCCCAGGCAAAGCGTGCACGAAACATCTCGTTACATGGGTAACGTTCGGACAGTGGATGCCCGCTGAGTGAAGCCTTACATTGACAGGCATGAACACGCGCTGTCGATCTCTCTTGCAACTGCCAAAAGCACGCAGCGCGTGGCGCTTTCGAATCCTTGCCCGACAGGAGATAGCCATGCCGATCCGCGCATTGCTTCGCCCCCTGGCGGCAGGCGTTCTGATCGTCGCCTCTGCGGGCGCTGTGGCTGCCAACGCATCGGCGCGTCAAACCGCCGTCGCCTTCGCAGAATCCACCATGCCCGCATGGACGCAAGCGGCACAGACCATGCCGCAGGAGCGTCCGTTGGTGGCGCAATTCTTCGCTGACAGCCGGGGCGAGCAGGCCGCCCGCATCCGCGCGCAGATGGAACGTATGGAAGCGCGCGCCCGGGCCGACGACCGCCTCAACGGCCGGATTCAGCCCCGCGACGGCGGCGGCCGCGGCGACTGGCAGCAGCAGGAACGCATGCGTCAGGAACGAGGAAACGGCGATCAAGGCAACTGGCGCGGCTCCCGCCGCGGTTGAGGCGCGTCGCTGCCACATTTCACATCCCGGAACTTGGCGGGGACGCCTGAGTCGAATTAGATGGCATGTACGCGCAGTTAATGCGACCGTGCCATCACACCAATCACAACGACAATAGGTGCCTCAATGTCATTCCCTCTCCACCGCCACGTGCGGCTTATCCTCGGTCTGGTCTGGACCACGGCATTCATGCTGATGCTGGCTCACCTGCTCTACGGTGTGCGCGACCAAGCACCTCGACTGCAGCAGGATTCGACGGTTTCGATGAGCGTGCCGTCGCTGCGTCCGGTTCCGATTTAGTGACCCTGCCTCCCCCGCCGCAAACGCTACGCAGCGTTGCGCGCCTCCGGCCAAACTGACGGCCAATTCCCCAAATTGCTGATGCGTCTTTAAGACGCGCTCCCGGCGCCGCCGTTTGGCTGCGCCGCGGTTGACGTTGGGCGTAGAATGCGCGGCGCTGTGCTGTCTTGCCGTGTGTTCATCGCCCGCTATGCCTACGACCGCCCCTCAAAAAAAATCCAAGCTGCTGACCGTGCTGCTCGCCTTCCTGTTCGGAAGCGTGGGCGCGCATCGTTTCTATCTCAAGGGCGGACGCGATTTCTGGGCATGGTCCCAGGTCTTTGCCACGGTGCTCGGTGTGGTGGGCGTGGCGCTGCTGTGGTCGACGCAGCGCGCGAGCGTCCCGGGCTGGGTCTGTGCGGTGATCGGCGGATCTTCGGTACTGGCTGGCTATCTCTCGGCGCTCGTCTACGGCCTGCGCCCCGACGAGAAATGGGACGCGCAATTCAATGCCGACGGCACGCCCACCCATTCGGGCTGGCCGGTCGTACTGCTCAGCATCCTCACGCTGATGATCGGCACGGGCCTGCTCATGGCCGGTCTCGCCATCACCTTCCAGACCTATTTCGAAACGCAGGTGCAAGCAGCGAAAGAGCTGTCGCAGTAATCAGAACAAGCTGCCCTGGCGCTCGTCAGCCGGTTTTCGCGGTTTGATGGCACGCGCGGGCGGCTTGAACTGGGAGGTGTCGAGCACCCGTTCGTTGTAGCGGTGGTAGCTGAAGCCGAGCCTGTCGGCGGCCTTGTAGAAACGCTGCCGCAACAAGTCGGCCCAGATGCCGGTGCCGCGCATGCGCGTGGCGAAATCCGCTTTGTAGTCCTGCCCGCCGTGCAGATCGCGGACGCGGTTCATCACGCGTTGCGCGCGGTCGGGAAAATGCGCCATCAGCCAGTCCTGAAACACCGCGTTCAGCTCATTCGGCAAGCGCAGCACGATGTAGCTGGCGTACGTGGCGCCCGCCTCGCGCGCGGCTTCCAGAATCTGCTCCATGTGGTCGTCGGTCACGAAGGGAATCATGGGAGCGACGCTGACACCCACCGGAATACCGGCCTCCGCCAGTGTGCGGATCGTGCGCAGGCGGCGCGATGGCGTGGCGGCCCGGGGTTCCAGCTTGCGCGCCAACTCGGCGTCGAGCGTGGTGATGGTGACGGCAGCTACGACAAGGTTCTTCGCCGCCATCGGGGCGAGCAGATCGATGTCGCGCTCGATCAATGTCGACTTGGTGATGAGCCCGACCGGGTGATCGCAATCGTGCAGCACTTGGAGCACATCGCGCGTGATGCGCAGTTCACGCTCGATCGGCTGGTACGCATCGGTGTTTACGCCCAGCGCAATCGCTTCGCAGCGGTAGCTGGACTTGGCCAGCGTTTCGCGCAGCACCTCGGCGGCATTGGTCTTGGCGAACAGCTTGGTCTCGAAGTCCAGCCCGGGCGACAACTCCAGATACGCATGCGTCGGTCGCGCGAAGCAATACACGCAACCATGCTCGCAGCCGCGATACGGATTGAGCGACACCCCGAACGGAATATCCGGCGACTGGTTGTGGCTCAGGATCGAGCGCGCACGCTCGATGGAGACGCTGGTCTCGATGCGTGGCGGCGCCTCATCCGGATCGAGATGCCCGACAAGCGGTTGCCAGCCGTCATCGACGCGCGTGCGCTCGTCGCGCTCGAAGCGGCCTTGCAGATTGGAAGTGGCGCCGCGTCCCTTGCGGGGAACGTGGCGGTCGGACATATCGGACACAGCGGAACAGAGTGGATGCGGGGGCTTGCTGATCCTATCGCATCCGCTCCTACCGCGCTGTGGGTGACGCTGGCTACGCCTCGGGGTCGAGCTTCACTTCCCAGAGCGATTTGCCGTCGAGGTCGTGCAGCGACACATGCATCGTGCGCGTGGCCGGGTCGATCTTGGCGCGGCCGTAGTACTGCTGCAGCGCCGCGGGCGACTGGTTCTGCGGATTGTCCTTGGGAATGCTGACGTAGCGCACGTCCGGCCCAAAAGTCTGATCCACTTCGTTCGGCCCGAACGTGCCGGCGTTGATCGGGCCGCCGACGAACTCCCAGAACGGTTTGAACTCCGTGAATTTGGCGCGCGACGGGTGGTAGTACGTCGCTTGCGCGTAGTGCACATCTGCCGTCACCCACACCACGTTCTGGATGTTCTCCTGCTTGATGAAGCGCAGGATTTCGGCCAGTTCCAGTTCGCGTCCCGACGGCGCACCGTCATCCGCATTCGCCCACGCTTCGTAGGTGCCCTTGGGCACATCGGGATTCAGATCGGGCACCACCAGCGAGATCGGCATGTCGCTGGCAATCACCTTCCACGTCGCCTTCGACTGCTTGAGCGATTGCTTCAGCCACGCCGCCTGTGCCGGACCGAGGAAGGCCGAATCGGCATCCAGGCGGGTCTGGCGGTTCGGTGAATTGCGCCCGCGATAGCTGCGCTCATCCAGCATGAACACGTCGAGCAGCGGGCCGTACTGGAACGCGCGGTAGATCTGCTCTGGGTCGATCGGATTGAAGCGAAACGGGTTGTACTCGAACATCGCCTGCTTCGCGCGGGCCGCCAGCAGCGACGCGCTGCGCTCCTGATAGCGCTTCTCTTCCGGGCCGATCTGCTGGCCGGGGTACCAGTTGTTGCGCACCTCGTGGTCGTCCCACTGCACGAGGAACGGCACCTCGGCGGAAAACGCGCGCTTGTTCTTGTCGAGCTGGTTGTAGGCAAAGGCGCCGCGATAGTCGTCGAGCGTCTGTGCAACGTGCGACTTGGCCTCGGTAACGAGGTTGGTCCACAGCGAGCCGTCGGGCAGTTTCACCTCGGCCTGGATCGGGCCGTCGGCATAGATCTGATCGCCGGAGTGGATGAAAAAGTCGGGCGATTCGCGGCGCATCGCTTCGTACAAACGATAGCCGCCGAAACGCTCGTTGATGCCCCAGCCCTGGCCCGCCTCGTCGCCGGAGAAGACGAAGCAGATCGGGCGATTGGCCGACACAGGCGCCGCGCGAAAGCGACCGGCAACCGGCTCGCTGAAGACCTTATCGTGCACCAGGTCCTGAAAGCGCACGCGGTAGAACAGGTCTGCGCCGGCAGGCAGGCCGGTCAGATCGACGCGGGCTGTCAGGCCGTTGCTTTCAAGTGCCGCTGGGCCAACGCGACGTGCGACGGTCTTAAAGGCGGCGTTCGTCGAGTATTCGACGATCATGCGTGCCGGACGGTCGGTGCGGCTCCAGACGATGGCGCTCTCAGCCGTGATATCACCGCTCATCACGCCGCCCGGCACTTGCGGACGCAGGCGCTCGGACGTCACCACGGCCGGTGCAGCGCCTTGGGCCAGCACCTCCGCCATACGCGAGCCGAGCAGCGCGGTGCCGCTGGCGGAAACAAGACCCTTGATGAGCGTACGGCGGGTCGGCTTGAAGATCGGCTGGTCGGACATGCGGGCTCCGGTGTCGGTGATGAAGATGCCGGCCAGCGTAAGGCGTTTGCGTGACAACGCTACGTCACGCGCCCTCTTCCGTGACGTCGATGGCGAGCGTCTCCTTGATCTCTTCCATCACGATGTAACTCTTGGACTGCACTGCGCCGGGCAGCTGGAGCAAGATGTCGCCCAGCAAGCGCCGGTATTCGCTCATCTCGCGAATGCGCGCCTTGATGAGGTAGTCGAAATCGCCGGAGACGAGGTGGCACTCCAGCACTTCAGGAATGCGCAGCACTTCGCGGCGAAACTGCTCGAACATGTTGCCGGATTTGCTGCCCAGGCTGATCTCCACAAACACCAGCAGCGACGCGCCCAGCATGGCCGGATTGAGCCGCGCGTAGTAGCCGAGGATGAAGCCCTCGCGCTCCAGGCGCTTGACGCGCTCGATGCACGGCGTGATGGTCAGGCCGACCGCCTCGGAGAGTTCCTTCATCGACAGGCGCCCATCCTTTTGCAGCAGGTCGAGAATGCGCCGGTCGAGCTTGTCGAGTGCCCGGAGGGGCTTACGCTGGGTTCGCATGGCCTAAAACACCCCAAAAATCGAAATAGTTTCTGTTTCCGATAAATATACAGAAACAATTACTGGAGTTGTACGAATACGATAGCGACATCTATCGTAAATGCATCTCCGGGGAGTATCACCATGCGCGTGCTCGTTCTTGGCAGCGGCGTGATCGGCGTGACGAGCGCCTATTACCTGGCCCGTGCGGGCCATGAAGTCACCGTCGTCGACCGCGAAGCGGGTCCGGCGCTGGAGACGAGCTTCGCCAACGCTGGCCAGATCTCGCCGGGCTACGCGTCGCCGTGGGCCGCGCCTGGCGTCCCGCTCAAAGCCATCAAGTGGATGTTCCAGCAGCACGCACCGCTGACGATCCGCCCCGACGGCACCCTGTTCCAGCTGAAATGGATGTGGCAGATGCTGCGCAACTGCGACGCCGCCAGCTATGCGCAGAACAAGGAGCGCATGGTCCGCCTGGCCGAATACAGCCGCGACTGCATCCGCGAACTGCGCGCCGATACCGGCATCGCCTACGAAGGCCGCCAGCAAGGCACGCTGCAAATCTTCCGCACCCAGCAACAGCTCGACGGCGCCGCGAACGACATCGCCGTGCTCGAGCGCGCCGGCGTGCCGTACGAACTGCTTTCGCGCGAAGACCTCGTGCGCAGTGAACCGGGCCTGGCCTCGACCCGCCACAAGCTGGCCGGTGGCTTGCGCCTTCCCAATGACGAAACGGGCGATTGCCAGCTCTTCACCACGCGCCTCGCCGCGATGGCGGAAAAGCTCGGTGTGCGCTTCCGTTTCAACAGCACGATCAACAGCCTCATCTTCAAGAACGATGCCGTCCGCGGCGCGCTGGTCGACGGCCAGCCGATGGACGCCGACCTTGTGGTCGTGGCGCTGGGCAGCTACAGCACGCCGTTCCTGAAGAACCTGGTGAACGTCCCGGTCTACCCGCTCAAGGGTTTCTCGATCACCGTACCGATGACGGATGCGGACAAGAGCCCCGTGTCCACCATCCTGGACGAGACCTACAAAGTGGCCGTGACGCGCTTTGACGACCGCATCCGCGTGGGCGGCATGGCGCAGATCGTCGGCTACGACAAACGCCTCGATCCGGGCAAGCGCAAGACGCTGGAATTCGTGGTCAACGATCTGTTCCCGGGTGCCGGTGATGTGTCGCGCGCGTCGTTCTGGACCGGCCTGCGCCCGATGACGCCGGACGGCACGCCCATCGTTGGTCAGACGCCCGTGCGCGGCCTGTGGCTCAACACGGGCCACGGCACACTGGGTTGGACCATGGCATGCGGCTCGGGCAAGCTGCTGTCGGATCTGGTGTCGGGGCGCTCGCCTGCCATCCGCTCCGATGACCTGTCGGTGTATCGCTACCTGGGCGGCGCGCCGATGCCCGCAACCAAGCCCGCGCTGGCCTGATCGCCTGCGCTGCATGCAATAAAAAAGGGAGGCCGAAGCCTCCCTTTTTTTGTCCTGCTGGTGCCGCTCAGAACTGGACTTCCGGCACCGCGCCGATCGTCTCGCCGCCCGTCAGGATCGACTGTGCGATACCCGGCGCCTGCGTGAGCAACACGTCTGCAAACACGCGTGCCGTGGCGATCTTCGCGCCGTAGAAGTTCGGGTCCTCACTTTCGCGGTCCGTGGCCACCAGTAGCGCACGGGCCATCTGCCAGCCCGACAGCACGATGCCGCACAGTCGCAGATACGGCACGCTGCCCGCAAAGACGGCGTTCGGCTGCGCCTTGGTCTGCGCAACCACAAATCGCACCACCGATTCCAGCGCCTCGCGGCCCGCCGCCAGACGCGCACGCATCGCGTCGCAATGCGCACCGCCCTTCGCCGCCAGGGCCGCTTCCACCTTGGCGATTTCCGCGCAGATGCCCAACGCCACCGCACCGCCGTCACGCACCGTCTTGCGGCCGATCAGGTCGTTGGCCTGGATGGCTGTGGTGCCTTCGTAGATCGGTAGGATGCGCGCATCGCGATAGAACTGCGCCGCGCCCGTCTCTTCGATAAAGCCCATACCGCCGTGCACCTGTACGCCCAGGCTCGTCACGTCGATCGACATCTCGGTGCTCCAGCCCTTCACGATCGGCACCAGGAATTCGTACAGCGCTGCGTTCTGCTTGCGTGCAGCGTCGTCGCCAGCGTGATGGCCGGCATCGCAGGCTGCGGCAGCCACGTAGGCCAGCGCACGCGCGCCTTCGGTCATGGCGCGCATCGTCAGCAGCATGCGCTTGACATCCGGGTGGTGAATGATGGGCACGGCCTTGGCAGCAGAGCCATCCACGGGGCGGCTCTGCACACGCTCGCGCGCATAGGCCACGGCCTTTTGGTACGCGCGCTCCGACACGCCAATGCCCTGCATGCCCACCGCATAGCGTGCCGCGTTCATCATGATGAACATGTATTCCAGGCCGCGATTTTCTTCGCCGACCAGTGTGCCGATGGCGCCCCCGTTATCGCCAAACTGCAGCACGGCCGTCGGGCTCGCCTTGATGCCGAGCTTGTGTTCGATCGACACGCAGTGCGCATCGTTGCGCGCGCCCAGCGAGCCGTCCGGATTGACCATGAACTTCGGCACCACAAACAGCGAGATCCCTTTCACGCCCTCCGGTGCGCCAGGCGTGCGCGCCAGCACGAGGTGGACGATGTTCTCGGCCATGTCGTGCTCGCCCCAGGTGATGAAGATCTTCGTGCCGAAGATCTTGAAGGTGCCGTCGCCCACGGGCTCGGCGCGCGTGCGCACGAGTGCCAGATCGGAGCCGGCCTGGGGCTCGGTCAGGTTCATCGTGCCCGTCCATTCGCCGGAGATGAGCTTGGGGACAAAAAGCTGTTTCTGCTCTTCCGTGCCGGCCGTCAACAACGCCTCGATGGCGCCATCCGTGAGCAACGGGCACAGCGCGAACGACAGGTTCGCCGCGTTCAGCATTTCGATACACGCCGTGGCAATCAGCTTCGGCAGGCCTTGGCCGCCGTATTCCACCGGATGCTGCACGCCCTGCCAGCCGCCTTGGCCGAACTGCGCGAACGCCTCCTTGAAGCCCGCGGTGGCCGTGACGACGCCGTCCTTCCAGCTGCTCGGGTTACGGTCGCCTTCCACATTCAGCGGCGCAACGACTTCACCGGTAAAGCGCGCGCTTTCTTCCAGCACGGCCTGCGCCGTGTCGGCGGTGGCGTCTTCAAAGCCGGGCAGCTTGGCGACGTTGTCCAGGCCGGCCAGTTCGTTCATCACGAACAGCATGTCCTTGACGGGGGCTTGATAGGTCATGTCTCTCTCCAACTCTCGTTAAGCGCGATCAGGACAGTGCCGCATCGAATGCGTGACGCGCTCTCCTGATGGCGCTCGCGTATAAAAAAGCCGTTTCCAAACAGGTCGGAAACGGCTTTGCGTCGGGCATTGCAGCGCGCCTTAACCAAGGCACGCCGCACAGTGCAATCAGCCCAGTGCGGTCACCAGCTCCGGCACGACGGCGTTCAGGTCGCCCACGAGGCCGTAGTCCGCCACCTGGAAGATCGGCGCTTCCGGATCCTTGTTGATCGCGACGATCACCTTCGAATCCTTCATGCCAGCCAAGTG